>NZ_SUGA01000022.1 GCF_004963255.1 Mesorhizobium sp.
ATCTCCCCCCTTGTGGGGGAGATGTCCGGCAGGACAGAGGGGGGCGCGAAGGAACTCGGCTTATGCAGGAATTCCATTCGTCTGGGCCTTAAGCCTCACACCTTCACCAGATGCTCCACCCTTCCCTTCTCGCCGAAGATCCTGAGATACCGCTTGATCTCCTTCTCATCCCCTGTCGCCTTGGCGGGGTTGTCCGACAGCTTCACCGCCGGCCGCCCATTGGCTTCCGTCACCTTGCAGACCAGCGAGATGGCGTCGAGGCTGTCGGTCTCCGTCGGCGCGCAACCTTCGAAATCATTGGTGAGATTGGTGCCCCAGCCGAAGGACATGCGCACCTTGCCGCGGAAGTGTCTGTAGGTCTCCTCGATGGTCTCGACCTCCAGCCCGTCGGAGAAGATGAGCAGCTTCTGCTTGGGGTCCTTGCCCTTCTTGCGCCACCAGTCGATGATCCTCTCGCCGCCCTCGATCGGCGGCGCGCTGTCGGGGCGGAAGCCTGTCCAGTCGGCGACCCAGTCCGGCGCATCACGCAGGAAGGAATCCGTGCCGAAGGCGTCGGGCAGCACGATCAGAAGGTTGCCGCCATAATAGCGCTGCCAGTCCTGCAGCACCTTGTAGGGCGACTGCCGCAACTCCTCCTCGGAATTGGCAAGAGCCCCGAACACCATCGGCAGTTCATGCGCATTGGTGCCCAAAGCCTCGAGGTCGTTGTCCATGGCCAGAAGCACGTTGGAGGTGCCGGTGAAGGCGTCGCCGATGCCTTCCTTCAGCGCCTCGACGCACCAGCGCTGCCAGAGGAACGAGTGGCGGCGCCTTGTGCCGAAGTCGGAAATGCGGATGCCGGGCAGCGCCTTCAGTCGCTCGGTCTTGGCCCACATCTTGGCCTTGGCGCGAGCATAGAGGACATCGAGCGCGAAAGGCCCATAGGAGCGCATCGCCGCGCGGGAACGAAGCTCGTTAATGATGGCCAAAGCCGGGATTTCCCAGAGCGTCGTGTACATCCAGGGGCCAGGGAAGGAGAGCACGTACTGGCCGTCGCGCCTGGAAAGCTCGTATGCCGGCAAGCGGAAATCCTCCAGCCATGCCAGGAATTCCGGCTCGAAGATCTGCTTGCGGCCGTAGAAGGTGTTGCCGCCCAGCCAGATCATCTCCTTCTTGGAGAAACGCAAGGTGCGGGCGTGGTCGAGCTGCTCGCGCAATTCCCCTTCGTCGATCTCATCGGCGAGGCGAACCGAGGTTGTGCGGTTGATCAAGGTGAAGGTGGCATGGACCTTGGGATACATGCCCCAGATCATCTGCAGCATCAGGAGCTTGTAGAAATCGGTGTCCAGCAGGCTGCGGACGATCGGGTCCAGCTTCCAGGTGTGGTTGTAGACGCGCCGCGCTATATCGGTCTTTGCCATGCTTCCTCACCCATGAAACACGACCCACTCAAACGCGGGCGCCACGCTTCAAGTCCTTGTTCGAGCAAATCCGATGGGAGACTGTCACGCGGTTCTCCTGGAATTGCCTCAGCCAACTTGCCTCTTAGCATTGTATTTTCGAACGCGCTCCCCGCTTTGCAAGCTGGCCCGACAAAAAGCAGCTATGCAAGTCCAGCCGTCAGGGCGCTGTCCTGGCGCCTATCACTTTGAGGGCCGGGCGTTTCCTGCGGCTCGGCACGCGGCCTGCCACCGGCGCATCGGCGCGCCCCTCGTCCTGCTCTTTCTCCGCGAACAGCCAGTCGATGAAGAGCTGAACGATCGGCGCCGAGCGCATCTCGTTGCGGCAAACGACGTAGAAATCGTCGACCGCCGGCACCGACAGGGTGAACGGCGCGACGAGCATGCCCCTGGCCAGCAAGGCGCGTGCCGTTACCGAGTCGCCGAGCGCCACGCCATGGCCGTGCACGGCGGCCTCCGTCGCCATGCGCGCATCGCCCAGACGATGGCGTCGGCCGCGCTCGAGATCGAGCGCGTCCGTGGCGGCCAGCCAGGTGTGCCATTCACGGCCATCGTCGCCATGCAGGAACACATGATCGGCGAGGTCGCGGACACTGCGGATCGGCCGGTTGTTGATCAGCGTCGGGCTGACCACGGGAAACAGCTCCAGCCCGGACCATTTGCGTATCCAGCAGTCGCTCCAGCCGCCGTCGCCATAATGCACGCAGACGTCGATGTCCGCGGCGCGGATGTCCCTGGGATCGTTGGACGGGATCAGAGTCAGCTGGATGTCGGGATATTGCGCCGTGAAGGAGCCGAGCCGCGGCGTCATCCAGAGCAAGAGCAGCGCCGGCACGCAGGACACCGACAGCGTGCCGGCGCTCGCCGGCCGCGTCATGCGTTGCGTGGCGGCGGCGATGCCTTCAAAGGCAGTCGAAACCGCCGGCAGGAACTCCGCGCCGTGCGGCGTCAGCTTCACCCGCTGGCCGGTGCGTTCGAAGAGTTTCACGCCGAGCGACTGCTCGAGCGCCTTGATCTGGTGGCTGACGGCGCCATGCGTGACATTCAGCTCACCCGCCGCCTTGGTCAGCGAGCCGTGCCGCGCCGTGGCCTCGAAGGCGCGCAGCGGGTTCAGCGGCGGCAGGCGCTTGGCCATGAAGGGCTCCTACTTTGTGAGATTTTCTCACAATGAAGACCCTAACAATATCAATTGATTTTTCAATGTCCCTGCCCGACACTTTTGCCCGGAACAGCTTCAAGAGACGTGAAATCCGCAAGGACAGCGAGCAACGATCCAGCCGGAGAAGGGGCTGGATCTGTGGCTGGCTTGGCAAATCGTCCGTGCGGGCGGCAAGCACAGGAGGACCGGATATGGGTTACGATCGCGGCAAGCTCGAAGCGTTGCGCCGCAAATATGGCGAGAGCCATGGCGGCGAGATGTTCGACCCGAAATTCCGCAAGGTCGCCGACAAGATCTTCAACAAGTCGGGCACACGCCTTGCCCCCTATTCCGGCATCCCGACCTTCCTCGCCGCTCCCTACCGCGAGATCGCCGCCGAGAATCCGGATTTCGGCGACCTGCAGGTGGCGATGATCGGCGTGCCGATGGATCTCGGCGTCACCAATCGGCCCGGCTCCCGCTTCGGGCCGCGCGCGCTGCGGGCCATCGAACGCATCGGGCCCTACAACCACGTGCTGGAATGCGCACCGACGCATGAGCTTCGCGTCGCCGACATCGGCGACACGCCGTTCCGCAGCCGCTACCGGCTGGAGATCAGCCACGAGGACATCGAAAAGCGCACCAACCAGATCGTCGATGCCGGCGTGCTGCCGCTCTCGGTCGGCGGCGACCATTCGATCAGCCATCCGATCCTGAAGGCGGTCGGCAGACAGGCGCCGGTCGGCATGATCCATATCGACGCCCATTGCGACACCAGCGGGCTGTTCGACATGACCAAGTTCCACCATGGCGGGCCGTTCCGCAACGCGGTGCTGGATGGCGTGCTCGATCCGTCGCGCACCATCCAGATCGGCATTCGCGGCTCGGCCGAATATCTGTGGGAGTTCACCTATGAATCCGGCATGACCGTCGTGCATGCCGAGGAGGTGACCGGCCTGGGCATCCCTGCCATCATCGAGAAGGCGCGCAAAATCGTCGGCGACGGTCCGACCTACATCTCCTTCGACGTCGACAGCATCGATCCGGCCTTCGCGCCGGGCACCGGCACGCCGGAAGTCGGCGGGCTGACGACGCGCGAGGTGCTGGAGCTGCTGCGCGGCCTGAAGGGCCTCAACATCGTCGGCGGCGACGTCGTCGAGGTGGCGCCGCAATACGACTCGACCACCAACACCGCCCATGTCGGCGCGCAGGTGCTTTTCGAGATTCTCAGCCTGATGGTGTTCAGCCCGGCGATCAGGAAAGGCTGAGACATCTTAATTTCACGCAATTCCGGACGGAAAACCGCGTCACACTTTTCCTGGAATTGCTTAGCCAATACGGCCGCCGCGCTGGAGCCGGCGGCCGGTTTCAACAACAAGCTTCCAGCAGGGGAATAACCATGACTCTTCGCAACGCACTGAAATCCGCCATCGCGGCGACCATGATGCTCGGCGCCGCAGGCCTGGCCACGCAGGCCAAGGCTGACGCCGTCGACGACATCACCAAGGCCGGCGCCATCAATGTCGGCATCTTCTCGGACTTCCCGCCCTTCTCCTCGGCCAGCGCCGACATGAGCATCAAGGGCTATGACATCGACGTGGCGCAGGCGATCGCCGATTCGCTCAAGGTGAAGCTCAACCTGGTCAGCGTCACCGGCCAGAACCGCATCCCTTATCTCACCGACAAGCGCGTCGATATATTGATGAGCGTCGGCTACTCCAAGGAGCGCGAGCAGGTGATCGACTTCGCCGCCGCCTACGCGCCCTACTACATCGCCGTCATCGGGCCGAAAGCAACGGCGGTGAAAGGCAAGGAAGACCTTGCCGACAAGTCGATCGCCGTCAACCGCGGCACGCTTGAGGACACGTCGCTGACCGAGGCGGCGCCGTCGTCCGCCGACATCCGCCGCTTCGACAACTACAACTCCGTCATCCAGGCCTTCATCTCCGGCCAGACGCAGCTGATGGTGGTCGGCAACGATGTCGGCGCGCAGGTGCTGGCCAAGCAGGACGCGCTGCAGCCGGAGCAGAAATTCCAGCTCTTGACCTCGCCCTCGCATATCGGCCTCAACAAGAACGAGGACCGGCTGAAGAAGGCTGTCAACGACGCGGTGGCCAAGATGCTCGCCGACGGCAAGCTGGACGAAAGCTCTAAGGCCTGGCTGAAGACGCCGCTCAATCCCGCCAATCTCAAGGATTGATCTCCGGCGCGGCTCAGCCTGCAATGAAGGGCTGAGCCGTTCCGCCTGCTCCAACAAGGTCGATCGCCATGGGCTACAGCCTCGACTTCGGCTGGCTTGCGGGTGCGGCGGGCGTGATCGCGCGCGGCGCGGCGATGACGCTGCTTCTGATCGCCGTCACCACGCTCGCCGGCACCTTCCTCAGCATCCTGGGCGCCGCCGGCAAAAGAAACGGCCCCAAGCCCCTGCAGGTGGCGATCGGCGTTTATGTCGAGGTGATGCGCAACACGCCGTTCCTGGTGCAGCTGTTCTTCATCTTCTTCGGCCTGCCCAGCCTGGGTGTCAGGCTCGACCCGATCCTGGCCGCGATGCTGGCGATGACGCTCAACATGGCAGCCTATACGATCGAGATCGTCGGCGCCGGCCTCGACGCTGTACCGCGCGGACAGACGGAGGCAGCACTCGCGCTAGGGCTGAGGCCGCGCCAGGTGTTCGTCAAGATCGTGCTGCCGCAGGCGCTGAAAGTGATCTACCCGGCGCTGACCAGCCAGATCGTCATCATGATGCTGGAATCAGCCGTTGTCTCGCAGATCGCGGTACGCGAACTGACCTATGAGGCCGACATGCTGCAGGCCCGCACTTTCCGCGCCTTCGAGACCTATTTCGTGGTGACGATGGTCTATCTCGGGTTGTCGATGGGGCTGCGCCGGCTTCTGGTCAGTGGCGGCCGCCGCGTTCTCGGAGCCGGCGTGTCATGATCGAGTTCACTTTCTGGGACATCGTCCGCAACCTCTTGCTCGCCGCGCGCTGGACGGTGCTGTTGTCGCTCGCCGCCTTCATCGGCGGCGCGCTGGTTGGACTGATCGTTTTGTTCTTCCGCATCGCCAAAAACAAATGGGTGAAGCGGATAGCCTCGGGCTATATCGCGCTGTTCCAGGGCACGCCGCTCCTGATGCAGCTCTTCCTGATGTTCTTCGGCCTGCCGATGCTTGGACTGCGCATCGAGCCGTGGACGGCGGCGGTGCTCGGGCTCACCTTCTTCGCCAGCGCCTATCTCGCCGAAATCTGGCGCAGCGGCGTCGACGCGCTGCCGCGTGGCCAATGGGACGCCGGCGCCAGCCTCGGCTTGCACTATCTGCAGGAACTCAGGCTGATCATCCTGCCGCAGGCCTTCGCCATCACCCGCGCGCCGACCGTCGGCTTCCTAGTGCAGCTCATCAAATCGACGGCGCTGACCTCGATCATCGGCTTCGAGGAACTGGTCAGGACCTCCAACGCCATCAACAATGCCACCTTCGAGCCGTTCAAGGTCTACGGGCTGGTGGCGCTGATCTTCTTCGTCATGTGCTTCCCGCTGACGCAATATGCGCGCCGGCTGGAGCGGCGCGCCGCCCATTGAATGGAGAGCATGCTGTGTTGACGAAGTTCGACGCGACCCAAAACTAGAGAGCGCTCGAACGCCTCCTTTGGATCATTTGATGACGGTGGGTGCGTCGCTTTTGACCAAGGCGGAGGTGAAAGCGTACATGCCCGCTTTGCGCCCCTTGTCAGGCGTACGAGGCGAGGTCAACCGTTGCCGCAAGCGGACATTCAAGCGACGCTCGAGCAGTCCTGTATAACCTGGGCAGCGGCTATCGCACCTCGGCGAACTCCTTCGAGGAGACCGTGTGCAAATCAGAAGTTATGCAAGCATCTGAAAAGAGCACGCCTGTGGTCGACAAGTCCGGCTAGCCAAAGGTTGGCCGGCGACACCCAAAATGGCTGTCAGCCGGTTGTCAGGTTGGATTCGCTATCCAGTACTAGTGACGGTCGCAAACCGTTGTAGTCCAGGGGCGTTCCGGCTGCTGGCGACTGCGGCACGGCTGCGACATCTTCGGCCGAACTGGATTACTAACAGCACTTCACGAGGAGGATAAGATGACCAAAATTCCCTTCAAACGACTTGTCTGGCTCACGCTGCGCGCGTCGACGGCGCTGATGCTCACCATTGCGCCCTACCACTTGGCGCTTCACGGTGCTGCCAAGCTTGTGCCGGCCGCTGCCCACGCAGAGTCCGAGGGGGGTGGCGGTGGCGACGGCGGTCACGACGGCGGCGGTGGCGGCAACGGCGGTGGCGGTAGCGACGGCGGTCACGACGGCGGCGAGCACGATAGCGGCGATAGCCACAGCAGCAGCGGGAACTCTAGCAGCCATGATGGTGGTCCGGAATCTGCTGACGACCAGGGCGAGGACAACACGGATGGCTCCGGCACGACAGGCACTGGCGCAGGTTCCGATACCGAGACCGACGGATCCGATGACTCATCTGCCGTGCCACAGGTGACGGATAACTGAGTGCGTCCCGTTAGATTGGCGCATTGGCCCGCTTGCGAAGGCTTGGCGGGCCTTTTCTGAGGTATTGCACCTACAGTCGGGCAGATGCACCGATTGCCCGCGACGTGTCAGCGCATGCGCGACGATAGCATCGCATATGTGGACGACAACGCAGATCGTCACGACGGGGCTGACCTGAGCACGCGGGCTTACCTCACGAAGCCCCAGTGTGGAAACCAAGTTCACGCATAATCTTGAACGACGGCCTTGTGCTCGGGTGCCCTCGGCTTTCCAGCTATCTTAACCGTCCGGAAGGGGACGTTCCGCTTCCGGCCCAACGGCGACAATAAAGTATCTGCGGCAATGGCCACTATGTGCGCTTGGCGGGCGTTTTTTCGATCTGAAGGCGCCACCGTCAGCCACAATGTCTGGACATAATGGCTGCTGGCGATCGGCGTCCGCCTCAGTGCCCGAAGGACAGCGCCGGCGCGATGCGGTCGCGCCTGAGCCAGCGCGCGAGCAGCAGCGCCGCCACCACGGCCAGCCCGGAGGCCAGGCCGATCCAGATGCCGACGCCGTTCAGGCCGAAATGGAAGGCAAGCAGCACGCCGAGCGGCAGGCCGACGCCCCAATAGCCGATCGCGGCATAGATCATCGGCACCTTGGTGTCGTGCAGGCCGCGCAGCATGCCGGCGGCAACCGCCTGGGCGCCGTCGAAGATCTGGAACAGCGCCGCGAACACCAGGAACGATACGGCAAGCGTGATCACCCTGGCATTGGCCGGATCGGCAAGATCGATGAAGGCGCTGATCAGCGCATGCGGCCAGAGGATCATCACGAGGCCCATCAGCGCCATGAAGGACACGCCGATGACAAAGGCTGTCCAGCCGGCGCGCGAAACCCCTTCGGAATTGCCGGCGCCATGCGCCAGGCCTACGCGGACCGTGACCGCCTGGTTGAGACCGAGCGGCACCATGAAGGAGATCGACGCTATCTGTATAGCGATGGCGTGGGCTGCGAGCGAGTCCGCATCGATCAGGCCCATGAGCAGCGCCGCCGCGTTGAAGATCGTCACCTCGAAGGCGAGGATGCCGGCGATCGGCAGGCCGAGCCGCAGCAACCCGCGGAAACGCGGCCAGTCGGAGCGCCAGAAGCGGCCGAACAGACGATAACGGCGGTATTTCTTCTCGAGCATCACCACCGCCGCCAGGCCGATGAACATCAGCGTGCTGGACAGGGTGGTGGCGAGGCCGGAGCCGGCGATGCCCATCGGTTTGACGCCGAGATTGCCGAACATGAACACCCAGTTGAAGAAGGCGTTGCAGGCGACCGCGACGAAAACGATGATCAGCGCCCAGCCCGGCCGCTCCAGCGCCGAGATGAAGGAGCGCAGCACGATATAGCCATAGAAGGGCAGCACCGCCCATTGCAGCCAGTGCAGATAGATGCCGGCCTCATGCGCGAGCTCCGGCTTCTGGCCCATGGCGAGCAGCACCTCTTCGCCATGCGAGAGGAATAACCAGATCGGGATCGAGATCAGGATGGCCAGCCACAGGCCCTGGCGCACGGTGCGGCGCAGATCGCGCACCGAATGGCGACGGCGGCCGAGCTCGGTCGCCATCATCGGCGAGGTCGCCAGCATCAGGCCGAGGCCGAAGATCAGCGGCATGAAATAGAGGTTGGAGCCGAGCGCGCCGGCGGCCAGCGTATCGGGTCCCAGGCGGCCCATCATCATAACATCAGTCGCGGTCATGGCGGTCTGGCCGAGATTGGTCAGCACCATCGGCCAGGCGAGCGCGATCGTCGCCCTGATTTCCTGACGCCAAAGGTTTTCCGGCGCGAGGGCGCCGGTTTCGATCGCAGACATTGTTCCGCTCTTTCAGAACACGGCGCGTCGGCAAAAAGGGCCGGAAGCCGTACACAATGGCGCAAAATGGCGCCATTTGCGTCGCCTTGTGAACGAAACGCGACATGTTGGCAAGGGAGGAGGCCGCGTTAGCGATTGATCCAGGCGGAGCTGCGATTCCCCGCGCCTCCTTCATTTGCCGGCCGTAGGCTGCTACGGATGCCCCAGGCATGCGCAGCCGGCGCGCCATGCTGGGAGGAATGGATGCCGTTCAGGCGCAGAAAGAACACGGCCGCGATTCCGCGCACGGCCCCCGCCTTCGAGCATATCGTGACGGAGGCGAGCGAGAGTTTCCTGTGGCGGCTGGACGATTATCCGTGGGAGCGCAACGTCTGGAATTTCCATCCGGAATACGAAATCCATCTTCTGCGCAAATCGTCCGGCGTGGTGCTGGTCGGCGACCATATCGGCGAGTTCGGGCCGGGCTATCTGACCATCGTCGGCGGCGGGCTGCCGCATGACTGGGTGACGGCGGTGCAGCCGGGCGAGCTGATCGAGGGCCGCGATATCGTGCTGCAGTTCGACGCCGAGCGGCTGCGCGGCTCTTCGGGGCTGCTGCCGGAGCTGCGCGAGCTGGAGCCGTTCCTGGAGCGCTCGCTGCGCGGCATGGTCTTCCATGGCCAGACGGCGCTCGACGGCGCCGATCTGATGGAGAGAATGGGCGAAGTGCATGGCCTGGCGCGGTTCCGCATGTTCCTCGAACTGTTGGACCTGCTGGCTACCACCGATGAATACGCGCTGTTGTCGTCGCCGGACTTTTCGCCGCTGCTCGATGCGGAGTCGCTGGATATTATCCAGCGCTCGCTGACCTATCTGTTCCAGCATTTCGCCGAGGATCTGAAGCTGCCGGACGTGGCAGCCTTGGCAGGCATGAGCGAAAGCACGTTCTCGCGCTTCTTCCAGAAGAACACCGGCAACTCCTTCAGCGACCATGTCGCCAAACTGAGGCTCTGGCAGGCCTGCAAGCTGCTCGCCGATACCGAGATCCCGATCACCGATATCTGCTTCCAGGTCGGCTACATGAACATCTCGAACTTCAACCGCGCCTTCCTGCGCAAGCACAAGATGACGCCGTCTTCCTACCGCAAACTGTCGCGTCAACGGCTGACACTAAGGGCGTGATACAGCCGATATCTGCCCACTTCCGATTGCACTGATACTCGTGTGACGGGCAGACTCTGCCGGTGACATTTTTTGCGTCGCACAATGCATAAAAGTACAGGTCTGCTGCAACGAGGCTTCTAGTCTCGCCTTCTTCAACTGCTCATTTTGGCGACGGGTGACAGGTCAGACGGGCGACGGTGAGGGTCGCTTGACCAAGGATCTGCCGCTTCCGCGAGTTGTTCCTGGAGGAGAAAATCAATGAAATCATATCGGCTCGCTGCCAGCCTCGGCGCAGCGTTCGTGCTTACCGCTTCCGTATCAACCGCAGCACTTGCCCAGGCACCGGTGTGCTCGGCGCCGGTCAAGGTGCTGGCGCAGCCGCGCGACGGGCTGACGCTTCTGGAAGACTCGAAGGACGAGTTCAAGAAGCTCTCCGGCGCCTCGTTCCAGATCGACTACCTCAACGAGAACGACCGCCGCGCCAAGTCACGCGCCGATGCTTCCACCGTCGGCAATTACAACGTCTACTATGTCGACGAGGCCAATGTGGCGCTGTTCGCGTCCTCGGGCTGGATCGTGCCGCTGACCGATTATTACCCGGCTGACTACGACTATGCCGATTTCGATCCGGGCCGCCAGAAGGTCGCCACCTATGACGGCAAGGTCTGGTTCGCACCGCTGACCGGCGGCGGCGACCTGATGGTCTATCGCAAGGACGTGCTGGAGGCCGCCGGCATCCAGCCGCCGAAGACGCTGGACGAGCTGATCGCCGACGTGCCGAAGCTGACCAATGCCGACAAGGGCATATACGGCATCGCGCTGCGCGGCGCGCGCGGCTCGGGCGCCAATGTCTGGCGCTGGATGCCGTTCTTCAAGGCCTACGGCGGCAAGTGGTTCGACGGCGACAAGCCGGCTTTCAATTCGGACGCCGCCGTGAAGGCGACGGAAACCTATCTGAAGCTGTTCAAGGACTCGGCGCCCGGCACGCAGACCGGCAGCTGGGATGAATCGACCGGCGCCTTCCTCTCCGGCCAGGTCGCCATCCTCGTCGAATCGACGCCGCTGTCGGGCATGGCGGTCGACCCGAAGACCTCGCAGGTGGTTGGCAAGGTCGGCTTCCTGCCGCCGCCGTCGCCGCTGCCCGGCGGCGGTTATGGCCACGGACTTGCCATCGGCACCAAGGCCAATGCGGATGACGCGGCGAAGAAATGCGCCGGGCTGTTCATCGCCTGGGCGACGTCGAAGGAGAACGAGAAGCGCCGTCTCGACGCGCATCAGTTCGGCGAGCTCAACCGCACCAGCGTGCTCTCCAGCAAGGAATTCGCCGACATCTACGGCGCCGATCTCGGCCAGGCGCTGGCCGAAACGGGTAAGGTGACGGCGGTGAACTTCTGGCAGGACCCGCGCTGGCCCGACCTCGGTGACCGCTGGGGCATCATCCTGGAAGAACTGGTCACCGGCACGCGCACCGACATTAAGGGTGGGCTCAACGAGCTCGAGGCCTATGCCAACGATCTGGTGAAGAAGAAGTAATCCTCCCGCCCGCGGCGCGCGGTCCACGGCATTCGAAGGAATGCCGGGATCCGCGCCGCGGGTTCACCCTCGATCCAAGGCACCGCGACAAACCCGAGGAGAGGCAATGCGGCGACGCTCTTCCCTGCCGGTCACATTTCTGGTTCCCACCCTCGCCATCCTGCTGGTGCTGTCGATGGTGCCGACGCTCTACGCCATCGTGATCGCGCTGCAGAACCGCGAGCTGAGCGCGCCGGGCTATTCCTGGGTCTGGTTCTCGAACTTCGCCGATCTCTTCAGCGACCGCCGCTTCCTCAACGCGGTCTGGGTGTCGGTGAAATGGGAGATCGTCACCGTGGTGGCGACGATGGTGGTGGCGATCGGGCTCGGCGTGCTGATGTTCGAGGTCGCCGGCCCGCGCCTGCGCAATTTCTACTGCCTGTTGTTCATCATCCCGGTGCTTTTGCCGCGCGTCTCGGCCGCCTTCGTCTGGAAGTTCGCCTATCACCCGCTCTACGGCATCGCCACCTATCCCTACCGGCTGATCACCGGCGGGCTGATCTTCGATCCGCTGTCCAAGCCGGGCACCGCATTGTTCGCCGTCGCTTCGGTGGATGTCTGGCAATGGGGGCTGTTCTTCGCCGTCATCGTGCTGAAGCTGCTCGAAACCTTGCCGCCGCAGCCGATCGAGGCGGCCAGGCTCGACCACGCCAAGCGCTGGCAGATCCATGCCTATGTGACGCTACCGATGCTGAAGGCGCCGCTGATCAGCCTGATGTTCGTCAAGATGATCGAGTCGCTGCGCTCCTTCGACCTGATCTATGTGATGACGCGCGGCGGGCCCGGCGTCGCGACCGAGACGCTCGACATGTACGCCTTCTCGCAAGGCTTCATAGAGTCCGGCAAGGTCTCCTACGCTTCGGCCATGGCGGTGCTGATGATGATCGCGACCGTCATCACCTTCACCATGCTGTGGAAGCGGGTGCAGGCATGAAGCAATATCGGATGAGACCAGGCCGCCTGATCGCGAAAACCGTCCTGGCGCTGGCCGGGTTCCTGGCCGTGTTCCCGCTTCTCTGGACGGCTCTCAACGCGCTGAAGAACAATGTCGACATCATCACGCGCGTGCCGAAGGTGGTCTTCACGCCGACGCTTGCCAATATCAGCTACATCCTCGGCCGTGACAGCGTGCTGACCGGGCTCTACAATTCCGCAGTCGCCTGCGGCGCGGCGGTGCTGATTGGCATCGTGCTCGGCCTGCCGGCAGCCTATTCGGTGGCGCGCTATCCCAACCGCTTCGCCGGCGACATCCAGTTCTTCGTGCTTTCGTTGCGCTTCCTGCCGCCGGTAGCGGTCGCCATCCCGCTGATGGTGATCTGGCTGCAGATCGGCCTCTACGACACTTTGCCGGCGCTGATCGTCACCTACTCGCTGCTGACCATCTCCGTCATCATGTGGCTCGCCATCCCGGCCTTCCAGGGCGTGCCGAAGGAGATCGAGGAGGCGGCCTTCGTCGATGGCTACGGCGCCTATTCGGTGTTCTGGCGGATCGCGCTTCCTGTCGCGGCGCGCTCGCTGATCGGCGCCATCGCCTTCAGCTTCGTGCTGGTTTGGAACGAGTTCCTGATCGCGCTGATGCTGTCGAGTTCCAACGCCAAGACGCTGCCGATCGTGGCGTCCGAACTGTCGCAGCAAGGCATGAACGTGCCTTGGGGCATCCTCAATGCCTCGGTGGTGCTTCTGTCGCTGCCGCCGCTGCTCTTCCTCGGTGTTTTGAGCGGCTTCCTGAATTCCGTTTTCCGGCAAAAGAAAAGTTGAAGTGAGGACACCCGATGCGGGCACTGGTGCTTGAGAAAAAAGGCGAACTGTCGCTGCGCGAGATCGCGTTGCCGCAAGACGTCGGACCGGACGATGTAAGGATCGCCATCCACACGGTCGGCGTCTGCGGCAGCGACGTGCATTACTACACGCATGGCGCCATCGGCAGCTACATCGTGCGCCAGCCCATGGTGCTCGGCCATGAAGCCTCGGGAACGATCGTCGAGGTCGGCGCCAATGTCACGAACCTGAAGGTCGGCGACCGCGTCTGCATGGAGCCGGGCGTGCCGAACCTTGCGTCGCGCGCGACGAAGCTCGGCATCTACAATGTCGACCCGGACGTGCGCTTCTGGGCAACGCCGCCGGTGCATGGCGTGCTTGCGCCTTACGCCGTCCATCCGGCGGCCTTCACCTACAAGCTGCCGGACAATGTCTCCTTCGCCGAGGGCGCGATGGTCGAGCCCTTCGCCATCGGCATGCAGGCGGCGGCCCGCGCCCGCATCGTGCCGGGCGACGTAGCCGTGGTCGTCGGCTGCGGCCCGATCGGCATCATGATCGCGCTCGCCGCGCTGGCGGGCGGCTGTTCCAAGGTGCTGATCTCGGACTTCTCCGCGCCGAAGCTGGAGATCGCCGGCCAGTATCCGGGCATCGTGCCGGTCAATGTCGGCGAGCAGTCGCTGGTCGACGCGGTGCGGAGCGCGACGGACAATTGGGGCGCCGATATCGTATTCGAGGCGAGCGGCAGCCCGAAGGCCTTCGCCAATTTGTTCGACATCGTGCGGCCGGGCGGCGCGGTGGTGCTGGTCGGGCTGCCGGTGGAGACGGTCGAGCTCAATGTGCCGGCGGCGATCTCCAAGGAAGTGCGCATCGAGACCGTGTTCCGCTATGCCAACATTTTCGACCGCGCCTTGCAGCTGATCGCCTCCGGCAAGGTCGACCTCAAGCCGCTGATCACCGGCACCTATGATTTCTCCGAGAGCATCAAGGCGTTCGAGCGCGCGGCGCAAGGCAGGCCTCAGGACGTCAAGCTGCAGATCCTGCTGACCGGCGAGAAGGGATAAGGCATGTCCGCCATCGTTTGCTCCCATGTCGACAAGGCCTATGGCGCCACGACCGTCATCCGCGATCTCAACCTCGCGATCGAGGAGCATGAATTCGTCGTGTTCCTGGGGCCTTCCGGCTGCGGCAAGTCCACGCTTCTCAGGATGCTGGCCGGGCTGGAAGACATCAGCGGCGGCGAGGTGTCGATCGGCGGCAAGGTGGTCAACGATCTCGAGCCGGGCGACCGCGGCATCGCCATGGTCTTCCAGAATTATGCGCTCTATCCGCATATGACGATCTTCGACAACATCGCCTTCGGGCTCAAGCGGCAGAAGGTGCCAGCGGCCGAGATCAAGAAGCGGGTCGAGGCGGTCTCGAAGACGCTCGGGCTGGAGCCCTATCTCGGCCGAAAGCCGACCGAGCTTTCCGGCGGCCAGCAGCAGCGCGTGGCGATCGCGCGCGCCATGATCAAGACGCCGAAAGTGTTCCTGTTCGACGAGCCGCTCTCCAATCTCGACGCCAAGCTGCGCAACCATATGCGCGTCGAGATCGCCAGGCTGCACCAGTCGCTGAAGACCACCACAGTCTATGTCACGCATGACCAGCTCGAGGCGATGACGCTGGCCGACCGCATCGTGCTTCTGAAGGACGGCGTGATCGAGCAGATCGGCTCGCCGGCGGAGATCTATCGCCGTCCCGGCAACCAGTTCGTAGCCGGCTTCATCGGCACGCCGAACATGAATTTCATCGAGGCGATGGTCGGCCGCAACGGCGATGGCTGGACGCTGACCGGCGCGGGGACGGTGCTATCGCTTGAAGGCGGCGGCTTCCATCTGCAGCATGGCGATCGGGTAGTACTCGGCATCCGGCCCCCGGATCTCAAGACGGCGAACGGAGGCGCAGGCAACATCCTGCAAGGCACCGCCGACCTCATCGAATTCCATGGCAATGACGCGCTGGTGACGTTCGGCTCGGGCGGCAAGGAGATCAGCGCGCTGGTGCCGGCTCGCGAATGCCCGGAGTTGCGCGCGCCCGTGCGCTACAGCTTCGATGAAGAGAGCATCCATCTGTTCGACGCAGAGACCGGTAAGTCGCTGCGTAGGCAACAGGTTAGCTGATTTCGTCGAGCATCTGCCGCTGGCGGTGCATTTCGAGGAAGATGCGGTAGTCGCGGTCGAAGCGGGCGCCGGCTTCCTTGTTGGGCGGGCGCGTCCTGCCGCCCTGCTGCATGGCGACGCAGGCCGCGTTGAGGTCGGGGTAGAGCCCGGCGGCGGTTGCCGCCACCATGCCGGTGCCGAGCAGCACGGCCTCGTCGGCCAGCGGCTCGACCACAGTGCAGCCGGTGGCGTCGGCATAGAGCTCCATCAAAAGCGGGTTCTTGGTGTGGCCGCCGGTGACATGCAGCGTGTCGATCAGATAGCCGTTCTCGTTCAGCGCCTCGAGCACATGGCGCACGCCGAGCGCGATGCCGACGGCAGTGCGCCAGTAGAGCTTGCACAGGCTGTCGAAGGAGGAATCGAGCGTCAGGCCGCTGATGACGCCGACCGCGTGCGGGTCGGCGAGCGGCGAACGGTTGCCGTGGAAATCCGGCAGCACATGCAGCCTTGCGGCCAGCGCGTAGCCGTCCTCGGCGCGCAGCTCGGCGACGCGCCGGGCGATCTTCATGTGCATGGCCGCGTCCGGCTCGCCGCCGGCGCCATGCCAGCGGATGATGTGGTCGAGCAGCGCGCCGGTGGCCGACTGGCCGCCTTCCGACAGCCACAGCGTCGGCAGGGCCGCGCCGAAATAGGGACCCCAGACGCCGGCGAAAGGCTGCGGGTCATGCGACATCGCCATGACGCAGGACGATGTGCCGGCAATCAGCGCCAGGTGCCGGCTGATGTTCTCCTCGTCGCCGGCAAAGCCGCCCAGGACACCCAGCGCGCCGGCATAGGCGTCGATGACGCCGGCGCCAACCCGGCATTTTTCAGTCAGGCCGAGCTCGGCGGCGGCCTTCGCCGTCAGCGGACCGATATCCGTGCCGACTGGGCTCGCCTTTTCCGGCAGATTGCCGTGCTCGAACAGGTCGCCGAGGCCGACGAGCTCGAAGAAGTCGCGCCGCCAGCTTTCTTCCTCATGCGCGAGATAGGTCCATTTGGCCGTCAGCGTGCATTGCGAGCGGGCGAGCGAGCCTGACGCCTTCCAGGTCAGGAAATCGGCAAGGTCGAACAGATAGCCGGCTTCATTCCATGTCTTCGGCAGATGACGCCTCAGCCACATCAGCTTCGGCGTTTCCATTTCCGGCGACATCACACCGCCTATGTAATCGAGCACGGCGTGGCCGCTCGCCGTGCATTCATCGGCCTCGGCGATGGCGCGATGATCGAGCCAGACCATCGTGTCCCAGCGCTTCTCGCCGGTGACCGAGACGCTGATCTGGCCGCCCTGCCTGTCGCGCGCCACCAGCGAGCAGGTCGCGTCGAAAGAGATGCCGGCGATATCCGCGGCTGCAACGCCGGAATTCTCAAGGGCGGACCGCACGGATTTGCAGACCGCCGACCAGATGTCTTCCGAATCATGCTCGGCATGATCGGGCTTGGGCTGGTGCATGGCGATCGGATGATCGGCGCGGGCGAGCAGGTTGCCGCGCGCGTCGAGAATGCCCGCGCGAGCGCTCCCGGTGCCGACATCGACCGCGCAAACGAAACTCTTCGTCAAGATGCTTTTACTCTCGCTCCCAGGCCTGCAATCAGATCGGGCAATTGCAGCATGTCAGCGAATATAGAGTCCGGTTCGGTCGACGCAAGCCGGGCTTTCAAGCCGGGATTTCCGGCATGCGAGCCGCCGGTGAAAGCAAAGACGTGCATGCCCGCCGCGCGCGCCCCGGCAACACCGGCCGGACTGTCCTCGACGACCAGGCAATTGCGCGGATGCGCCCGCATGGAGGCGGCGGCATGAAGGAAAAGGTCGGGCGCCGGCTTGCCGCGCTTGACCATGGTGGCGCTGAACAGGTGCGGCTCCAGCAGCGGCAGCAGGCCGGTGACATCGAGAGCGTAGCGGATACGCTCCAGCGTGCCGGAAGAGGCGACGCAGCAAGGCAGACCGAGCTTCGGCAGCACCTCTTTGATGCCAGGGATCGGCTTCAATTCCTCACGGAACTTGCGCATCAGGTCGACGCGCATGGCGGTCAGGTGCTGGTCGCTGATCTCCAGCCCGAACTGTTGGCCGAGGATCTCGCGCACGCTTTTCATGCTCTTGCCGAGGAAATGCTCGTAGGCGGCGTCCTCGCTGACCGTGCCGCCGGCGAGCTCGATCATGCCGAGCAGCGCCGAGACCGAAAGCGCCTCGCTGTCGACCAGCACGCCGTCACAGTCGAAGATGACCAGCTCAGGCGTCATCGGGCAGGCTTCCGCTAGCCTCAGAGCTTGTCGGCGAGATAGCGCGCCAGGGTCTCGCGCGCGCCGTTCGCCCACAGCACCTTCAAAGCGTGGGCGAAGGCCTCGGCGAAGACGGGCGAGCGGCCGACATCGCCATAGATGTCCTCCATTGCCAGCCAGGCCTTCGGATCGTCCTTCGCCGCTTTGGCGGTGGCCTGCATGCGATCCCAATTGGGATCGTTCGGCTCGATGACGGCGCCGCTGTCGGTGGTGCCGAAGCAGTAACGGCACCACAAGGCCGATTCCAGTGCAAGGCCGGCGACGCCCTCGCCCGCCTTCAGCCGGTCGGCAATGGTCGGGATGATGAATTTCGGCTGGCGGTTCGAGCCATCGAGGCAAAGCCGGCGGATGGTGTCGCCGATCTTGGGATTGGAGAAGCGGCGCTCGATGAGCTGGTAATAGTCCTCCAGATCGGTGTCGGGCACCGGCGGCACGGTCGGAATGATCTCGTCATGCTCGAGCTTCGACAGGAAGGCGCGCACCAGCGGCTCCTGCATGCCTTCATGGACGAAATGGATGTCCATCAGGCCGGCCGGATAGGCTATTGTCGCGTGGCCGCCATTGAGGATGCGGATCTTCATCAGCTCGTAGGGCGAGACATCCTTGACGAACTGCACGCCGACTTTTTCCAGCGCCGGACGGCCGGCGGTGAAATGGTCCTCCAGCACCCATTGCTTGAACGGCTCGCAGAACACCGGCCAATTGTCCTCCAGGCCGAAATCGTCGGCGAGGATCCGGCGCTCGCGGTCGGTCGTGGCCGGCGTGATGCGATCGACCATGCCGTTCGGAAAGGCGACCTTGTCCTCCACCCATGTCGCCAGGTCCTCGTCGATCAGCCGGGCAAGGCCGATGACGCCGTCCGAGGTGACATGGCCGTTATGGGGGATGTTGTCGCAGGACATGACGGTGAAGGGCACGATGCCGTCGGCGCGCCGGCGCAGCAGGCCGGCAAGGATGATGCCGAACACGGTTTTCGGTACGGCGCCCGGTTGCGCGTCGGCGACGATGTCGGGATGGGCCGGGTTGAACTTGCCGGAGGCCGGGTCGATGAAATAGCCGCCTTCGGTGATGGTCAGCGAGACGATCTTGATCGCCGGATCGGCAAGCCGCTCAATGATCGCCGCCGCATCGCCAGGCGTCAGGAAATCGATCATGGCGCCGGTAACGCGGGCGCTCATATGGCCCTGGTCCTGCTCGACGACGGTGGTCAGCCAGTCCTGTTCCTGTAGCTTGGAACGGCCGATCTTCTCGCCCTCGAACACGCCGGCGCCGATCAGCGCCCAGTCATGGCCTTCACCGGTGGCGAACAGATCGTCAAGATAAACCGCCTGGTGCGAGCGGTGGAAGTTGCCGACGCCGAAATGGACGATGCCGGCCTTCAGGGCCGAGCGGTCATATTTCGGACCGGCGACCTTGGCCGGCAGGCTGGCGAGGTTGGAGGAAGAGAGTTTCACGGTCATCTCATTTTACCCTTTGGCCGATCTGCAGCCCGACTGTTTACGCCTCCTGAGGAGGGCGAGGATGAGGGGCAACATCTGGTGTTCCAGCATGCTGCCCCTCACCTGCCCCGCGACGCTTGCTCCGGAGGAAAAGAGTGAAGCGCCTCCCCCTCAACTCATCCCGTCAGCTCATCCATTGACCGCCGTCGACATTGTAGGTCTGGGCGACGATGTATTCGGCCTCGTCGCTGGCGAGGAAAACCGCCATGCCGGCGAGGTCCCCCGGCTTGCCCATGCGGCCATAGGGAACGCCTTCGCCGACCAGCCGCTTCTTCTCGCCTTTCGGCCGGTTCTCATATTTGGCGAACAGCGCGTCGACCTGGTCCCACATGTCGCTGTCGACGACGCCCGGCGCGATGCCGTTGACGTTGATGCGGTGCTTGATGAGGTCGAGCCCCGCCGATTGCGTCAGCGAGATGACGGCGGCCTTGGTGGCGCAATAGACCGCGACCAGCGGCTCGCCGCGCCGGCCTGCCTGGCTTGCCATGTTGATGATCCTGCCGCCCTTGCCACGCGCGATCATCGAGCGGGCGGCGGCCTGCAGCATGAACAGCGTGCCGGCGACATTGACCGCGAACAATTTTTCGTAGCTCGCCCTGGTGATCTCGACGATCGGCGCCAGGTCGAAGATCGCGGCATTGTTGATCAGCACGTCCAGCCCGCCGGTCTTCGCCTCGACCGCCTTCACCGCCGCCTCGATCGAGGTCTGGTCGGTCACGTCGAGCCGCAGCGCGTAAGCGGCGGAGCCGATCGCTTTCGCCGTCGCTTGCGCCGCGTCGAGGTCGATATCGGCAATCGCCACCGTCGCGCCTTCGCGCGCATAGGCTTCGGCGAAGGCCTTGCCGATGCCGCGCGCCGATCCGGTGATCAGCGCCGATTTGCCTTTCAGCCTCACTGTCCCGTCCTCACGCGGCCAGCGAATTGCCATCGGCGCCGAAGCGGTGAAGCTTGGTCTTGTCGGGGGTCAGGTAGACGGTGTCGCCATGCTTGACCGCGACCTCGCCGTCGGCGCGGACGTTGATGGTGCCGATGTCGTCCGCCTGGACATGCAGGAAGGTGTCGGAGCCGAGATGCTCGGCAACGCCAACCGTCGCCTTCCAGTCGCCTGACGAGGTCGAGATGTTGAGATGCTCGGGCCGGATGCCGATGGTCTTGGCGCCGTATTTCTCCGCCGGCGCGCCTTCGATCATGTTCATCTTGGGCGAGCCGATGAAGCCGGCGACGAAGAGGTTCTTCGGCGTCTTGTAGAGCTCCATCGGCGAGCCGACCTGCTCGATGTTACCGGCGTTGAGCACGACGATCTTGTCGGCCATGGTCATGGCCTCGACTTGGTCGTGGGTGACGTAGATCATCGTCGTCTTCAGTTGCTGATGCAGCTCGCTGATCTCCAGCCGCATGGTGCCGCGAAGCGCGGCGTCGAGGTTGGACAGCGGCTCGTCGAACAGGAAGGCCGAGGGCTGGCGCACGATGGCGCGGCCGATGGCGACGCGCTGGCGCTGGCCGCCGGAGAGCTGGCCCGGGCGGCGCTCGAGATAGTTGGTGAGGTTGAGCACGCGCGCGGCGTCCTTCACCTTCTTGTCGATCGTCGCCTGGTCCTCGCCGGCCATCTTCAGCGGGAAGGCGATGTTCTTGGCGACCGTCATATGCGGGTAGAGCGCATAGGACTGGAAGACCATGGCGAGCTTGCGCTTGGCCGGAGCCTCGCGGGTGACGTCGCGGCCATCGATCGAGATGGTGCCGCCGCTGGTGTCCTCCAGCCCGGCGATCAGCCTGAGCAGCGTGGACTTGCCGCAACCCGAGGGGCCGACGAACACCACGAACTCGCCGTCCTCGATGTTGAGGTCGATGTTCGGAATGATCGTCGTCGACCCGAAGGACTTGGAGACGTTCTTGAGCGTGATGTTTCCCATGGTTTCCTCCCGGGGATGGTCTTGGTCGTCCGCCGCGTGGGCGTTCTACTTCACGGCACCAAAGGTCAGGCCGCGCACCAGCTGCTTCTGGCTGAACCAGCCCATGATCAGGATCGGTGCGATCGCCAGCGTCGAGGCCGCCGAGAGCTTCGCCCAAAACAACCCTTGAGGACTGGAGAAGGAGCTGATGAAGGCCGTCAGCGGCGCGGCGTTGGTGGTGGTGAGCCGGATGGTCCAGAACGCCTCGTTCCAGGCGAGGATGATGTTCAAGAGCATGGTCGAGGCAATGCCGGGAACAGCCATCGGCGTCAGCACATAGATGATCTCGTTCCACAGCGAGGCGCCGTCCATGCGCGCCGCCTCCAGGATCTCGCCTGGGATCTCGCGGAAATAGGTGTAGAGCATCCAGACCACGATCGGCAGGTTGATCAGCATCAGCATGACGGTGAGGCCGATGCGGCTGTCGAGAAGCCCTGAGTCTCGGAAGATCAGGTAGATCGGGAACAGCACCGCGACGGCCGGCATCATCTTGGTGGAGAGCATCCACATCAGGATGTCCTTGGTGCGCTTGCTCGGCGAAAACGCCATCGACCAGGCCGCCGGGACGGCGACGATGAGCGCGAGAATGGTCGAGCCGACCGACAGCAGCACCGAATTGAAGAAGAACTTGAAGTAGCCGCTCTGCTGCTGGACCTCCGAATAGCTCTCGAAGGTTCCGGACGGGATCAGGTTGAAGCCCTGGATCGCCTCCTGCTCCGACTTGAAGGAAGTTATGATCGTATAGAGGATCGGAAAGAAGATCAGCAGGGCGACGATCCAGGCCGCGGCCGTGGCGATTGTCTTGTGCTGGGTGGTGACTGCGCGGGCCATCTTATCCTCCCTTATTTGTCGAGGTTCTTGCCGACGGCGCGCATAGCGAAGAAGGCAACGATGTTGGCGAGAATGACGGCGATCACGCCACCGGCGGAGGCCTGGCCGATTTTGAACTCCAGCAGCGCCTTCTGGTAGACGAGGAAAGGCAGGTTGGTGGAGGCGTAGCCCGGGCCGCCATTGGTGGTGACCAGGATCTCGGCATAGATCGAGAGCAGGAAGATCGTCTGGATCAGGATGACCACGGTGATGGCGCGCGACATGTGCGGCAGCGTCAGATACCAGAACCGGCTGAGGAAGCCGGCGCCGTCCATCTCGGCCGCCTCCTTCTGCTCGCCGTCGAGCGACTGCAAGGAGGTGAGCAGGATCAGCGTGGCGAAGGGCAGCCACTGCCAGGCGACGATCAGGATGACGGCGGTCAGCGGATGCTGGCCGAACCAGTCGATCGGCTGGGCGCCGAAGAAGCGCGCAATGTCGGCGAAGACGCCGTATTGCGGGTGCATGATCATGTTCTTCCAGACAAGCGCCGCGACCGGCGGCATGACGAAGAACGGCGAGATGACCAGGATGCGCACGATGCCCTGGCCCCAGATCGGCTGATCGAGCAGCATCGCCAGAAGGATGCCGCCGACCACGGTGATGACCAGCACGCTGACGACGATGGTGAGCGTGTTGAGGATCGAATAGAGGAAGGCCGGATTGGAATAGAACAGCGCGTAATTGGAGAAGCCGACGAAGCCGTCACGCATCGGGTTCAGCGGATTGTATTGCTGAAACGAGAACCAGAGCGTGAACAGCAGCGGCACGATCATCCAGACGAACAGCAGGATCACCGATGGCGCCATCATGAAGCGGGCAAGCGAACGGGTTTGTTGAGTAGCCATGACGGTCACCCTCCCAAAGTCAGCCGGATTTTCAGAGTTGCGCCCAGAACCTTCCCGGTTTTGAAGAGTGGCCGCCCGAACTGGGTTTCGGGCGGCCCCTTGCCGGCCATGATGGGCGACCGGCGTTCGGCACCGGGAGGAGCCTTACTTGATGTAGCCGCCTTCGGTCATCGCCGCGGTGGCTGCGTCCTGGGCCTGCTTGAGGGCGTCGTCGACGCTCGACTGGCCGGCAAGGGCGGCCGAGAAGAGCTGGCCGACGGTGGTGCCGAGACCCTGGAATTCAGGAATGGCAACGAACTGCACGCCGACATAGGGCACCGGCTTGACGGTCGGATGCGTCGGGTCGGCGGCGTTGATGGAGTCCAGCGTCATCTTCGCAAAGGGCGCCGCCTTCTGGTACTCCGGATTGGCGTAGAGCGAGGAGCGCGTTCCAGGCGGAACATTGGCCCAGCCTTCCTTCGAGGCGACCAGCTCGGCATAGTGCTTGCTGGTTGCCCAGGAGACGAACTTCTCGGCGGCATCGGCCTTCTGGGTGCCGGCGGGGATCGCCAGCGACCAGGCCCACAGCCAGTTGCCGCGCTTGCCTAGGCCGTTGTCGGGCGCCAGCGCATAGCCGACCTTGTCGGCGACCTGCGAGGCCTTCGGATCGGAGACGAAGGACGCCGCGACGGTGGCGTCGATCCACATGCCGCACTTGCCCTGCTGGAACAGCGCCAGGTTCTCGTTGAAGCCATTTGACGAAGCGCCTTCCGGGCCGTCGGCCTTCATCAGGTCGACATAGAACTGCAACGTGTTCTTCCACTCGGGCTGATCGAACTGCGGCTTCCAGTTCTCGTCGAACCAGCGGGCGCCGAAGGAGTTCGACATGGCGGTGAGGAAGGCCATGTTCTCGCCCCAGCCGGCCTTGCCGCGCAGGCAGACGCCGTTCACGCCATTGGCGCGGTCGGTCATCTTGTCGGCGGCCTGCTTGATGAATTCCCAGGTCGGCGCGTCGGGCATCTTCAGGCCCGCCTTCTCCATCAGGTCCTTGCGGTACATGACGAAGGAGCTTTCGCCATAGAAGGGCGCGGCATAGAGCTTGCCGTCGACCGACAGGCCGCCGGCGATGGCCGGGATGATGTCCTTGACGTCATAGTCGTCGCCGAGCTTGTCGAGCGGCAGCAGCCAGCTCTGCTTGGCCCAGATCGGAACCTCGTAGGTGCCGATGGTCATGACGTCGTACTGGCCGCCCTTGGTGGCGATGTCGGTGGTCACCCGCTCGCGCAGCACATTCTCTTCAAGCGTGACCCAGTTGAGCTGGATGTCGGGGTTGGCCTTGGTGAAGTCGTCCGTCAGCTTCTGCATGCGGACCATATCGCCATTGTTGACGGTGGCGATGGTGATGGATTCGGCATGCGCGGCGAAAGCGAGGGCGCTGGCCGACAACAAGCCCAGGGTGAGCGTGCGAAGTTTCATCAAATTCCTCCCATAAACCAAGATGAGCATTTGCCTTGGCTTTGAGCAATTACTCACTTGGAGTGATTTATGTCAAGGCGGATTCGATGCTGCAGCGCAGCAGAAATGACGGCACGTGACGCCAGCCGGCGACATGACCGGGCATGCTGGAAGGGAAGCTAGAGGTGGACTCGCTTACGCGCAGGCGATCTCGGCGAGGATCCAGTCGCGGAAGGCGCGGATCTTCGGCACGTTGCGGCGCGCCGTCGGATAGACCAGCCAGTAGGCGTGTCCGTCATCACCCACGAGATCGAAAGGCTGGATCAGGCGGCCGTCGGCGATCTCGCTCTTGAACAGCGCCCTGGTCAGGATCGCCACGCCATGGCCGGCCATTGCCGCGTTCGCCTCATAGGCCTGCGCGCCCATGCTGGAGCCCGGCCGCTTGGCGAGATCATGGCCGGTCACGCCGGCGGCCTCGAACCATTGCGACCACCAGACGTCGCCGGGGTCGAGGATCGGCAGGCGCAACAGATCCGCCGGTTCTTTGACGCCGCCTATGCTCGCCGCGAGCTTGGGGCTCAGCATCGGCGTGAAGTCGGCGTCGAGCAGTTTGTGCGCCTCCAGGCCCGGCCATTTGCCGCCGCCGGAACGGATGGCGAGGTCGACATCCTCGCGCGCGAAATCGGTCAGGCGGCTCGACGTGTCGAGCCGCACGGCAAGGGCCGGATGGGCAATCTGGAATGAGCCCAGATGCTGGGCCAGCCAGTTCGAGGCGAAGGTCAGCACGGTGGTGACGCAGAGCAGTCCGTCGGCGCCGCCGCGCGCCGCGGCATAGGCCTGACCCAGGATGGAAAAGGCTTCGCTGACGGCGGGCGCCAGGCGCTGGCCGGGTCCGGTCAACTCGATCTGCTTCGGCCGACGCAGGAACAGCGGCGCGCCGATGCGCTCCTCCAGCAGCTTGATCTGGTAGCTCGCGGCCGCCTGGGTCATGCCCAATTCCTGCGCCGCCTTGGTGAAGGACAGGTGCCTAGCCACCGCTTCGAACACCCGGATCGCCTGCAGCGGCGGCAGCGGCGCAAGCTGCGGAGGGGTCAGATCGGGCATAAGGCCTCCTTATGGGTCATGATCGAGGTTTAATTGGAAGCACGAACCCGCCAGACCGATATTTGGGATCAACGATCAATCCAGTTCAAGGCTGACGATCATGGTCACGGTACAGGAAAAACTCGTTTCCACTCCCGCACGCGGCTGGTTTTTCACGCTGGTACGGGAATTTGCAAGGGTTTCGGGCCGCAGGCGCGGCTACATCGACGTTCGCGAACTATCCGAGCATCTGCAGCGCGACATGGGTTTTCTCGACGGCAACGACCCGCGCGGCCCCTCGCAATAGCCGGCTTCTTTTATGGGCCATCAGCCGGCAAGCAGGGCTTCGGCCGTCCGCTCGTCTGTGACGAGGCCATTGACCAGCCGGCGGTTGACGGCGGCCAAAATGCCCGGCAGCTTGCGGTCGCCCATGGCCAAGGCGATGACCAGCGATTTTTCCCGCGATGGCAGCGCGGCGGACGACACGCGGTCGTTGGTGATGCCCTCGATCATGCGGCCTTCGCGGTCAAACACCCAGCCGACGATCTCGGCGATGCCGCCGGCCTTCTGCAGCGCCTTCAGCTCGCTTTCGGAAATGAAGCCGTCCTCATAGAGCGGCGCCTTGGGTCCGAGATCGCCGATGCCGACAAAGGTGACATCGGCTTCCGCGGCCAGCGCCAGCGTCGGCTGGATCATCGGCTGGTTGAGCAGCATCTCGCGCTCTTCCGGCGAGGAGGCGATGACCGGCAGCGGCATCGGGAAGGACCGCGCCTTGACGCGGTCGGCCATGGTGAAGATGACGTTGTAGAAGGCGGCCGAGCCGTCGGGCGAGATGTTGCCGGTCAGGGACACGACCTTGTGCTGCGGGCAGTCCATCGGCGGCAGCTGCTCGATCGCCGCCTTCAGCGTGCGCCCGGTGCCGATCGCCATGACGATGGGGGCTTCGGAGCGCAGCCGGCGCTCGATCTCGGCGGCGGCCGCCTCGGCGATGCCGATGGTCGTCGAATTCGAGGTCGGGTCGCTCGGCACCACCTCGACAAGGTCGAGCGCGAAACGTGATTTCAGCCGCGCGGCGAGGTCGAGGCAGTTGGCGATCGGGTGGTCGACCCGCACCTTGATCAGCCCTTCGGACATCGCCAGCGACACCAGCCGCTGCGCCGTCTGCCTGGAGATGCCGAGCTTGGCGGCGATCTGGTCCTGCGTGTTGCCGGCAACATAATAAAGCCAGCCGGCGCGCGCAGCGTCATCCAACCTGGTGCTGCCGGTTTCCTGTCGCAAACTCACGTCCTGCCTCCCCGCCCGCAAGAATGCTGAAACGGGCGCCATAGCTTACAGCGAATATGCCGGCGCGCAATTGTCTATCGAAAGAGCAATTGCTTGGGCGCCCTACAGGCCTCCAACAGGTCTGCCGTCTCGCGCCGAACCATTTGCCGACGGGACGGTTTATCTCGGGCTGGAAACCGATTAAGGGGATCGCCGAAGGGAGCCGCGCATGACGCCGAAAGCCGTTTTCTGGGATATGGACGGGACGCTGGTCGACAGCGAGCCGTTGCATGAGGCAGCGCTTGTGGCGGCGCTGCGCAGCGTCGGCATCGCCCCGCCGCACGATCTGCACGAGCGGGTGCTGGGCATCGCGGCATGGCCGGTCTACGAGATGCTGCGCGACGAATTCGGCCTCGACCTGCCCTTCGACGACTGGATCGTGCGCAAATACGATCACTACCTGCCGCTGGCCGAAACGCTGAAGCCGCGCCCCGGCGCGATCGAGGTGTTCACCGAATTGCGCGCGCTCGGTGTCGAGCAGGCGGTGGTGTCCAATTCCGACCGGCTGATCGTCGACGCCAATCTGCGCGCCGTCGGCCTCACCTATCCGGGCATGATGACGGTCAGCCGCAACGACGTGATCGACGGCAAGCCGCTGCCCGAACCCTTCCTGCGCGCCGCTTACCTCGCCGGCGTCGACCCGGCGGATGCTTTCGCCGTCGACGACAGCCTGACGGGCGCCATGGCCGGACTGGCTGCCGGCATGAAGACGCTCTTCTGGCCGGAAGCGCCGATGGAGGGCCCGGCCGGGGCGATTGTGATCAACAGCGCCGAGGAATTGCGGGCGCAGTTGGGGCTCTGAGAAAATAGCCAACCGAGGCGCTGGTCGACCCCCCACTCCGTCTCGGCTTCGCCGAGCCACCTCTCCCCCGATCGACGGGGCAGAGGAAAGGGGCCAAGCTTCTTGCCCGCCAACGCTCGTCCAGCAACGCTCCATTCCTTTCCCTCCGGAGGGGGAAAGGTGGCGCTGCGAGGCAGCGACGGTTTGGGGGAACCACGTGGCAATCAAGCCGAGGCCTGATCAGTCACGCCAGTCACAGGCGTGGCGTAACCGGGAGAAGGAGTCCGGCATCAATTCCGATAAACCGGCTCTTCCTCGTCGAGGATCGCTTTCAGCTCGGCCAGATGGCGCTCTGCCTGGCCGGGGTAGTCGTCCATCTCGCGCGCGGTCTTCTCGGCGATCTCGTCGGAGAGCGTGCGCAGCGGGCGGCCGGTCCACAGCGCCTTGATGTAGGTCTCGGCGGCGCGCTCGAAGTAGAACATGCGGTTGAAGGTGTCGGCGACGGTGTCGCCGATGACCATGACGCCATGATTGCCCATGACCATCACTTTGACCTTGGGGTCGGTGAGAAGCTGCGAGCAGCGCTCGCCCTCCTCCTCGAAGGCCAGCCCGCCGTAATTGGCGTCGACGACATGGCGGTTGAAGAACATGGCCGAGTTCTGGTCGACCGGCGGCAACGTCGAGTCCGCCAGCGAGGCAAGCACGGTGGCGTGGATCGAATGGACATGCATGGCGCAGCGCGCATGCGGGACGTTGCGATGGATGGCGCCGTGCAGGCCCCAGGCGGTCGGGTCGGGCGCATTGGGACCGGAGAGCGTTTCGGGATCGTTGGCGTCGATCAGGAGCAGGTCGCTCGCCTTGATGCGCGAGAAATGCACCTGGTTCGGGTTCATCAGGAATTTCGTGCCGTCCTCGTTGACCGACAGCGAGAAGTGGTTGGCCACCGCCTCATGCATGTTGAGCCGGGCGGTCCAGCGGAAGGCGGCGGCGAGATCGACCCGCTCCTCGTAATAGGGCAGGTTGCTCAGCGGTTCCTTGTGCAGGCGTGCAAGGCTCATCGGAAATCCTCCTGTTTGGACGAGAATGCCGTGCGACGCCGCTGCCAGCAACCGATAATCGATGGCTCAGCGGATCAAGCCGCCGGGCGCGCCGACTGCAGCCCGCCCTGCTCGACGATGAAGTCGATTACGTCCTGCAACCCTTTGCCTCGCGACAGATCGGTGAAGCCGAAGGGCCGCTTGCCACGCATGCGGCCGGCGTCGCTTTCCATCACGTCGAGGTTGACGTTCACATAGGGCGCCAGATCGCTCTTGTTGATGATGAGGAAATCCGAGCGGGTGATGGCCGGGCCGCCTTTCCTCGGAATCTCCTCGCCCTGGCAGACCGAGATGACATAAAGCGTCAGGTCGGCAAGGTCCGGCGAGAAGGTGGCGGCGAGGTTGTCGCCGCCGGATTCGATGAAGATGATGTCGAGGTCGGGGAATTTCTTGTTCAGCTCGGCGATCGCCCGCAGGTTGATCGAGGCGTCTTCGCGGATGGCCGTATGCGGACAGCCGCCGGTCTCGACGCCGACGATGCGCTCCTCCGGCAATGCTTGTAGCCGCGCGAGCATCATCGCGTCTTCCTTGGTGTAGATGTCGTTGGTGACGACGGCGATCGAAAAATCGTCGCGCAATGCCTTGCAGAGCTTTTCGGTGAGCGTCGTCTTGCCCGAGCCGACGGGGCCACCAATGCCAATGCGAAGAGGACCGTTTTTCGACGTCATGCCGGGAACTCCCAGATAGAGAGAATGACAAAGCCCAGCCCGATCAACAGGCAGAGCGGCGAATAGAGACTTTGGTCGAGCCGCGCGAAAGGTTGCTCCGGCGTAAGCCTGCGCCACCAGGACGTGAAGCCGGCTATGCCGCGGCCGAGGAAGACGAGGCCGATCATCAACGCGGTGGCCGCAAGGCCCTCCCGTGGAAAGGGCGTCGCAAAGACGCCGGCCAGCGCCAGCGGCCAGAGCGTCGCGAGCGCGAGGCACGCGGCGACAGCAAAACTCGCGAATGAGGACGGCATCTCATCGATGCCGTGGAAGCCGACGACGGCGCGTGCGCAGGAGGCCTGATCCGTGCCCGGCCAGATGCCGCCTATGCCCCAATAGACATGCAGCGTGGTGATAACCAGCAGAACGAAGGAAAGGATGACGGCAAGCACGATCATGAGCGGAACAGCCGCGAATATTGCGTTTCGTGGTTCATCGCCGCTATGTCGGATATGAAGGCCGTGCCCCCCAGATCGTCCAGGCTGGAAGCGGCGGCGCGCGATGCGGTCGTCAGCGCCAGCGGTTCGAAGCCGGCTAACAATTCGACGGCATCGACCTGGCCGACGACGCCGAGCCTGATCGCCGCTTGCGCAAGATTGGAGAAGAAAGCCTGCAGGAAGGCGGAAAGCGCATCCGAAAGGCCGATGCCGCTGCTGCCGGCAACGGCGCCGACCGCAACGCAATAGGGGCAATCAGCCGGCAGTCGTTCAAGCACCGGAGACGGCCAGGCAGATGCCGCTTTGAGGAAGGCCGCGCCTTGGAGCGTTGTCTCCATATGACGCTCCCGCGATCCGGCAAGCGCCTCGGCAAGTGCTGCGACTTCGTTGAGATCGCCGTCATCGCGCGCGCGGCGCCAGGCTTCGGCGAACAGCACGGCGTCGTTCCAGCCCGAGCCGATCTCGACCAGCGTCTCGAGCCAGCCGGCGAGATCGTCGCGATTTGCGATCAGCCCGTCATGCGCGGCGCGCTCGAGCCCGTGGCTGTAGGAGAAGCCGCCGACCGGAAAGGCCGGCGACAGCCAGGCCATCAGCCGCAGCAGCGCTATCGTCGACGGCTGGTCAGTCATGGTGGTGATGGTGGCCGTGATCATGGTGGTGATGGTCATGATCGTGGCCATGGTGGTCGTGGTCATGGCCATGATGATCATGATCATGGTGGTCATGCGAATGGCCGTGATCGTGGCCGGAATAGGCGCCGCGCACCGGGCTGAACGGCTGCGAAACCTCTTTCACCGTGGCGCCGAGACCTTCGAGCATCGCCTTGATGACATGGTCGCGCAGGATGAGGATGCGGTCAGTCTCGATCGCCGCCGCGAGGTGGCGGTTGCCGATGTGCCAGGCAAGCTCGGTGAGATGAACGGCATCGCGGGCGCGGATGTCGTAGACCTCCTCGGGCGCCGCGACGATTTCGAGCTGGCGGCCGTCTTCCAGCACCAGCCGGTCGCCATTGTTCAGCGCCACCGGCTCGGGCAGGTCGACCAGCACCCTGTCGCCGGCCGCCGTCTCGATGGCGCGGCGGCGCAGATGGCGCTCGTCATGCGGCAGCACGGCCTTGTCATAGGGCGTCGCCAGTCCGGGATCACCGGCGACAAGCACCGAGACAGCGCGTGGAAACTTGGTGAAATCGGTGGTGATGTTGAGCTTCATTTCATGGCTCCGCCATTGGCTTGCGCCCTTGCACGGGCGGGCCGTTCGAGGACACGGTCGAAATAGGCATTCACCCGGTCGGATTCGATCGGGAAGCGGCCGGCACGCGCCCAGCCGCCCATATCGCCAAGCAAGACGTCAACGGCCGAGAAGCGGTCGCCCAAGGCATAGGGATTGTCGCCAAGCCGGCGATCCAGCGCTTTTATTTCGGATGCGAAATCATAGGCCGCGGCCGGGCCGACATCGACGCGAACATCCTTCGGCAGCAGGAAGCGGTGACGCAGCTTGTTCCATAGCGGGGCTTCCAACTCACTCTGGGCGAAATGCATCCATGAATCCATCTCGGCGCGCCCGGCAACGCCCGGATTGGCGCCCATGCCTCTATCGGCATGCTTGTCGGCCAGATAGACGCAGATCGCCGCCGAATCCGTGATTTTCAGGTCGTCGTCGATCAGGATCGGCACCTTGCCTGAAGGGTTGAGCGCGTAGGCTTCCGGCGAGCGCAATTTTACCTCGACGAACTCATAGGGCTGTCCGAGTTCCTCGAGCATCCAGAGCACCCGGCTGACGCGGGAGCCGCGCGATCCGACAGCCTTGTACATGGTTGAACCCTTGCCTTTCCGAGAACCCTAGCGCATCGCGAACGCTCAGACGATGGTGTCGAACAGCCGCAGGATGAATGATATCTGATAGATCAGCGCAGCCGCGACGAAGGCGATGTGGAAGCGTTTGTCGCGCACCAGGATCGCGACGATGCAAAGCGCCACGAAGACCGGCGTGCGGAACAGATATTCGTTGCCGAAGCGGGCGAAATGCTCCGGCCCCTTGAGCAGCGTGTCGATCACATCGAGCAGATAGGTGAAGCCGAGCAGGCCGAAGAACCAGGCGCGGCGCGAATAGAAATAGTCCTCGTAGCTGGTGTAATCGAGCATCGAATCCGGAAACAGCAATGCGCAGAGCAGGAACAGCGTGATGGCGTAGAAGATGATGAAAAGATATTTGCCGAAGGTCCAGTTCTCGATGGCGTAGAGGCCGAACTCCCACCACCAGAAATGCACCAGCATCAACAGCACCGAGGCGACCCAGGCGAGATGCACCGCATAGAGCCGGTACTGGCCGGGATGCTGGACGATGCGGGCGGTTCCCGAAAGCAGCCGGGTGACGCCGAGGCCGATCACCATGCCCATGACGATGCGGATATGCGGGAATATGTCGTGCTGGGAGGCGATTTCGGTGGGCATGCCTGATCACAATGCTGCTGCTTGGCAGCATATTGCGATCTGCGCGCCCGAGCCGCAACGACATTTGCCAGCTAATCGGACCAGCCGCCTGTCAAAACAGGAAATACCGCTGCGCCATTGGCAGCACGGTCGCGGGCTCGCAGGTCAAGAGCTCGCCGTCGGCACGCACCTCATAAGTCTCGGGATCGACCTCGACATGCGGCGTGGCGGCGTTGAGCACCATGGAATGCTTGCCGATGCCGCCGCGCGTGTTCTCGACCGCAACCATCGCTTTGTCGACGCCAAGCCTGCCCTGCAGGCCGGCGTCGAGCGCCGCCTTCGAGACGAAGGTCACCGAGGAGTTGGTCAGCGCCTTGCCATAGGCGCCGAACATCGGCCGATAGTGCATCGGCTGCGGCGTCGGGATCGAGGCGTTCGGATCGCCCATGGGGGCAGCGGCGATCGAGCCGCCGACCAGCACCATCTCCGGCTTGACGCCGAAAAAGGCCGGATTCCACAGCACGAGATCGGCGCGCTTGCCGACGGTGATCGAGCCGATCTCCTTCGACAGGCCGTGCGCGATGGCCGGATTGATCGTGTATTTGGCGATGTAGCGGCGGACGCGGAAATTGTCGTTGTCGCCGGTTTCGTCGGGCAGCGCGCCGCGCTGGCGTTTCATCTTGTCGGCGGTCTGCCAGCAGCGGATCGCCACCTCGCCGACGCGGCCCATGGCCTGACTGTCGGAGGAGATGATCGAGAAGGCGCCGATGTCGTGCAGGATGTCCTCCGCCGCGATCGTCTCCTTGCGGATGCGGCTTTCGGCGAAGGCGATGTCCTCGGGGATCGACGGCGACAGATGGTGGCAGACCATCAGCATGTCGAGATGTTCGGCCAGCGTGTTGACCGTATAAGGCCGGGTCGGGTTGGTAGAGGACGGGATGACGTTGGGCAGGCCGCAGACCTTGATGATGTCGGGCGCATGGCCGCCGCCGGCCCCTTCGGTATGGAAGGCGTGGATGGTGCGGCCCTTGATGGCCGCCACCGTGTTCTCGACGAAGCCCGATTCGTTCAGCGTGTCGGTGTGGATCATCACCTGCACGTCGTAGGCGTCGGCGACCGACAGGCAGCAATCGATGGCGGCCGGCGTCGTGCCCCAATCCTCATGCAGCTTCAGCGAGCAGGCGCCGGCCAGCACCATCTCTTCCAGCGCCGCCGGCTTTGACGCGTTGCCCTTGCCCGACAGGCCGATATTCATCGGGAAGGCGTCGAAGGACTGGATCATGCGCGCCATGTGCCAGGGGCCGGGCGTGCAGGTGGTCGCCAAGGTGCCATGCGCCGGACCGGTGCCGCCGCCGAGCATGGTCGTGATACCGCTCATCAGCGCCTCCTCGATCTGCTGCGGGCAGATGAAATGGATATGCGCATCGAAGCCGCCGGCGGTGAGGATCTTGCCCTCGCCGGCGATGATCTCGGTGCCGGGGCCGATAGTGATGGTGACGCCATCCTGCGTATCCGGATTACCGGCCTTGCCGATCGCGGCGATGCGGCCATCCTTCAGGCCGATATCGGCCTTGACGATGCCGGCAAGCGCGTCGACGACCAGCGCATTGGTGATGACGGTGTCGACGGCGCCCTCTGCCCGCGTCACCTGGCTCTGGCCCATGCCGTCGCGGATGACCTTGCCGCCACCGAATTTCACTTCCTCGCCGTAGACGGTGAGGTCCTTCTCGACCTCGATGAACAGCTCGGTGTCGGCAAGCCGCACCTTGTCGCCGACCGTCGGTCCATACATCTGCGCATAGGCGGCGCGGCTTATCCTGGCCATCAGCAATTGCTCCCGAATTCCAATTGTTTGTGCGCGTGGCACACATTGTCGCCACCCAATGGTCACGCAATGACCCGCTCGCCGACACTTTGAGCGCCCATTTCAGCGTTCCCATCAGGCCGTTGAGGCGGGCGGAATCACTCCCAATCCGATGGAAGGAACATCCATGCGCAACGCGATCCTTGTCGCCGCAGCCGCTACCTTGATGATGGCGGGTAGTGCCGGCGCCCAACAGCAGCCGACGCAACAACCCAGCCCGGCACCGACCGCCCCCGCCGCGCCGAAAGCCCAGTCCGCGGCGCCGGCGATCCAGAGCGTCAACGTCGTCGACATCACCGAACTGCCCAAGGATGCGCAGACGCAGGTGAACCAAATTGTCGCGCAGCGCGGCGATGCCGGCCTGCAGACCTTGCGCAAGTCGATCGACGCGACGCCCAAGGTGAAATCCGCGCTCGAAGCCAAGGGCATGAGCTCGGCGCAGGTGATTGCCGCCAGCATGCAGCCCAATGGCGCGCTGACGCTGATCACCAAGAAGGCGAGCTGATCGCGCGCCCGGGCGGACCGTCTTGCGGTCCGCCGCCCATATTTTGAAAAGAATGCGGGCCGCCTCGCGGGCCGCCGTCAGGCCTTCGAAGGGAACCTGCGGCCAGGCCGGACCGTTTCGCTGTTTTCGCCCCGCCACGAGGTCAGTCAGGAGCGAGCAATGGCGAATGGCCGGCGTTTTGCAAGATGGAATTCCGTGGTTGCCGCATCGCTTTTCGCGGTCGCCGCGCCCCATGCCGCGTCCGCTGCCCAGCCGTTGGGCAGCGACAAGCCTGCCGCCGCGATTGTCGATTCCGATGTCCGCCAGGAAGAGGCGCTCTCCAGGACGGAGGCCGGAAAAGTCATCACCGCCATTGACCGGACCCGCGACAATATCGGCACGGTGCGCAAGATCACCAAGCTCGACAGGGTCGACATCGTGTTCCTGACCGATGCGGCGCGCAGCGAAGGCGGGCCGCCGCCGGCCATCGAGAACAAAATGAAGCAGCATCAGGACGATGTCGCCGAGCTGCGCCAGGAGATCGAGGCGAACGCCCTGCTCTTCAACGCGATCGATTCCCGGCGCGTGCAGGCCGAGGACGTGCTCGCCGTTGAGTTCGACAATCCGGGGAAGGTCGTCGTCTACGCGGCCGCCAAGCCCCCGAAGTGATGGCCTCCGAAGTGATTTGAGCGCGGCGGCGGACCTCACAGCTTGCCCATCACCTTCTGCTGGAAGCCATAGACCTCGCGTTTTCCCCCCAGCGGCACCAGCGTGACGTCGCGTTCCTGGCCCGGCTCAAAGCGCATGGCGGTGCCGGCGGCGATGTCCAGCCGCATGCCGCGCGCGGGCTCGCGGTCGAATTTCAGGCCCTCATTGGTCTCGAAGAAATGATAATGGCTGCCGACCTGGATCGGCCGGTCGCCGCTGTTGGCGACCTTGAGGGTGACGGTCGGCCGGCCCTTGTTGAGGTCGATCTCGCCTTTGGCCGCAATAACTTCACCGGGGATCATCGCGCCCTCACACCATGCCGAAGGAAAGGCCGACGCCGATCGCCGCGCAAGCGGCGCCGGCGGCGCGCGCCAGGCCGCGGAAGCGCCACCCAAGCCGAAGGCCGGCCGCCATGCCGACACCGTGGAGCAGCGCGGTGACGGCGGCAAAGCCAGCCATATATTCGAGGCCGGCAGCGTTTTCCGGCACCTCGGCGCCATGGGCGTGACCGTGGAAGAGAGCGAGCAGGCCGATGATGGCGACCCCGGCCGAGACCGGCAGGTCGATCGCCAGCGCCACCAGCAGGCCGAGCGCCACGACGGAAGCGAGGATGCCCGGCTCGACGAAAGGCACCGGCACATGCAGCATGCCGAGCGCGCCGCCGGCCAGCATCACGCCGAGGAAGGCAAGTGGCCAGGCCCAGAGCGCCTTGCCGCCCTTCATCGCCGCCCACAGACCGACGGCGACCATGGCCGTGATGTGGTCGAGGCCGGACAGCGGATGCGCGAAACCGGCGGCGAAGGAAGAGGTGGAGCCTGCGCCGACATGGGCTTCAGCCGGGATGGCGGCCACCAGGAAAAGGATCGCGGCAAGTGCGGTTCGTTTCGTCGAGGCGGGGATCATCTTTCTGCCCTTTCCAATTGACCGGTTAAGCGGCCTTGCGCGGGCCGCAGCCTTCGGCCTTGAGCACGCGCCTGGTCGATGGCGGATATTTCGTCAGCTTGCCTGCCGGCCGGATCGGCCGCGGCGCGAAATTGCCGCCGCAATTCGGGCAGACGCCGCCCAGCACAGTATCGACGCAGTCGGCGCAGAAGGTGCATTCGAAGGTGCAGATCAGCGCATCGGTCGCCTCCGGCGGCAGATCCTTGTCGCAGCATTCGCAATTTGGCCTAAGCTCCAGCATCGGTCTTCCTCCTCACCGGATCGATCCTTACCTGATCGGCTCATGCACGGTCACCAGCTTGGTGCCGTCGGGAAACGTCGCCTCGACCTGGACGTCGTGGATCATCTCGGCGATGCCGTCCATGACCTGGGCGCGGGTGACGACATGGGCGCCGGCCTCCATGAGTTCCGCGACGGGACGGCCGTCGCGGGCGCCTTCGACGACGAAGTCGGTGATCAGGGCGATGGCTTCGGGGTGGTTGAGCTTGACGCCGCGCTCCAGGCGCTTGCGCGCCACCATCGCCGCCATGGCGATCAGCAGCTTGTCTTTTTCACGCGGCGTAAGATTCATGCGATGTCCCGGTATTTCAGATCAGAGTGACCACAATTTAGGCAGGCCCGCCCGTCCGTTGAGCAGTTCGACGAGCGGAACCAACCGCTTGCGGAGCTGGTAGCCGTCGCCGGCGGTGAGCCTCGCAAGAAGCTTGCCAGATCGGCCGACGCTCCAGAAGCTGGCGCCGCCGCCGGCGGCAGAGTCGCCGATGATCGCGCGGGCCGCCTCGAGCAGGCTTTCCGCTTGCGGCGAAACGAGCAGCAGCGTCGCGACGGCAAGCGCGCCGCCGGTCGCCGCCGGCCGCCGCAACGTTGCCGCGATATCCGGACCGATCCGGAAATCCTCCGCATGGACCAGCGTGCCGCCCTGGCGGACCCGCCAGCGGTCGTGGAAGCTGCCTCGAACCGTCCGCTCGCCCATCGCCAGCCGGCCGAACAGCGTGGCTTCGAGCACCAGCGCTTCGGCATCCTCCGCGAGATCGACATCCAGCGTGCGGGCGAAGGCGGCACGATCGAAAACGATGGTTTCCTGCGGCAGCCAGGCGAGGCGCCCGCCCGGACCGACCCGCAGGCCGACATTTGTCTCGGCCCTGTCGGCGGCGGCGCGATAGACCTTCTCGCAGGCCTGGCTGGTGATGGAGGCGGAGGCCTCGGCGCCGACCTCGATCGTCCAGCCGAGGCGGTCGCCGCCGGTCATTCCGCCGGCCGTGTTGATGAGCACCGCCTCGAGCGGATCGCCCTGCACCGCCGGCAGGCGGATCTTGGCCGATCCGTCCTGGTAGAGCCGCTGCAGGCGCGTCCGGCCATCGCTCTTGCCGCAGAAAAGCCTGGCTCGCCCGGCAACACGTTGCGCGGCAGGCGAAGCAGCGCCGGCCAAAGGCAGGGCGGGTGTCAGGGCGTTGTCGATCGTGTCCACGTTCCCAGGTTAAGCACTCCGGCGGCTTTGTCGATATATCGCTTGTTGCTTGACATCGTTTTGGTTTCTATAGAGGGAAGCCACCCTGGAGCGGTCGCGCGGTGCCTGGCGAGGTAAGGGCAACGGCGTTGTTGGATCCGGGGACCAAAAGGGGCGCTGATCAGTTGGCGTCGGGAAACGACAGGGAAGGAACCGAATGGCTGACCAGCTGACGACCGAGATCATCGAAAAGATCAAAGCGCATGCCGACACCGGTGGTGAGGAAATCACTGCCAGCACCGATCTCGGAACGCTCGGCATCCATTCGCTGGAATTGACCGAGATCATCTTCGATCTCGAGGAGAAGTACGGCATCGAGATCGAGATGAACACGGTCGATGCCTGGAGCAACCTGAAGAACGTCGGCGACATGGTCGAGGCGGTTCGCGAACTGATCGCGAAAAAAGCCTGACTGCATGCAAAAACGCGTCGTCATCACCGGTATCGGCGGGATTTGCGGGCTCGGCAACGATGCGCCGGCGATGTGGGACGCCATGCGCGCCGGCCGCTCGGCGATCGGCCCGATCGACAATCCGTCGCTGCATGACCTCAAGGTCAAGACTGGCTGCGAAATCAAGGAACTGCCCGAACATGGCATCGACCGCAAGCAGGTCGTGTCGATGGACCGTTTCAGTCTGCTGGCGGTGATCGCCGCGCGCGAGGCCATGCGGCAGTCCGGATTGACGGCACATGCCGACAACACCTACCGGATGGGCGCAATCGTCGGCATCGGCGTCGCGGGCTTCGAGACCATCGAAGAGAATTACCGCGCGATCCTGCTCGAAGGGCGCAATCGCGCCGCCATCTTCACCGTGCCGAAAGTGATGCCGGGCGCGGCCGCCGGCCAGGTGAGCATGGCGCTCGGACTGCGCGGCCCTGTCTTCGGGGCTACCTCGGCCTGCTCCTCGGCCAACCATGCAATTTCCACGGCGGTCGACCAGATCAGGCTCGGCCGCGCCGACGTGATGGTTGCCGGCGGCACCGAAGCGCCGCTGGTGTGGGGCGTGCTCAAGGGCTGGGAGGCGCTCAGGGTGCTTTCGCCCGACACGTGCCGGCCGTTCTCGGCCGACCGCGCGGGGCTTGTGCTTGGCGAAGGCGCCGGCATGGCGGTGCTGGAAAGCTACGATCACGCGATGGCGCGCGGCGCCACCATTCTGGCGGAGATCGCCGGCGTCGGGCTTTCCGCCGATGCCTCCGACATCGTCGCGCCGACCGTCGAGGGACCGGAAGCGGCGATGCGTTTCTGCCTGGCGGATGCCGGGCTCAATCCGGAAGACGTCGACTACCTCAACGCGCATGGCACCGGCACCAAGGCCAATGACCAGATCGAAACCGCCGCGATCAAGCGCGTCTTCGGCAACCACGCCCCTTCGCTCTCAGTGTCCTCGACCAAGTCGATGCATGCGCATTGCCTCGGCGCTTCGGGCGGGCTGGAGATGATCGCATGCGTGATGGCGATCCGCGACGGCATCGTGCCGCCGACCGCCAACTATCGCGAGCCCGACCCGGAATGCGACCTCGACGTGACGCCGAACACGGCGCGCGAGCGCACGGTGCGCGCGGCGCTCAGCAACAGCTTCGCCTTTGGCGGAACCAACGCGGTGCTGGCCTTCAAGGCGGTCTGATCACAATCCCGGTTGACTGTATGTGCATCGGCCGTCGGTGGCTGGTGTATTGATCCCGGCCGGCCGGGGACCTAGTTCTTCCTCACCCCGCCGTATTCTTTGCCACCCGTTGTGAGCGCCGCCCGGCGCCAATCCCTATCCGGAGTTTCCGATGACCGACCTGTCCGCCTTTCCGATCGCCAAGCGCTGGCCGGCCAAGCATCCGGAGCGCCTGCAGCTCTATTCGGCCACGACGCCCAATGGCGTGAAGGTCTCGATCGCGCTGGAGGAGATCGGCCTGCCCTACGAGCCGCATTATGTCGATATCGGCAAGAATGAGAGCTGGACGCCGGAGTTCCTGTCGCTCAATCCGAACGGCAAGATACCGGCCATCATCGATCCGGACGGTCCGGGCGGCAAGCCGATCGGCCTGTTCGAATCGGGCGCCATCCTGCTCTATCTGGCGGACAAGACTGGCAAGCTCATTCCCGCGGATCCGGCGCGCCGCTACGAGACGATCCAGTGGGTGTTCTTCCAGATGGCGGCGATCGGCCCGATCTTCGGGCAGGTTGGCTTCTTCCACAAATTCGCCGGTCGCGAGATCGCCGACAAGCGGCCGCTCGAACGCTACCGCGACGAATCGCGGCGGCTGATAGGCGTGCTCGAAACGCGGCTGAAGGGCCGCAAGTGGATCATGGATGACGACTACACGATCGCCGATGTGTCGATGCTGGGCTGGGTGCGCAATCTGATCGGCTTCTACGAAGCGCGCGACCTGGTCGGCTTCGATGATTTCCCGACCGTCGCCGAATGGCTGGAGCGCGGCCTGGCGCGGCCGGCGGTGAAACGGGGCCTTACCATTCCGGCAAAGGGCTAAAGCGCGTCGCGATCTTTCAGATTCGCTCCCCGCGCTTTAGGTTTTTTGATTTTACGCATGTCTTTATCGCGAAACCGGTTCCCACTTTCGGGAGACATGCTTTAGGCGCTTCACCGTTTGCGAAAACGGAAACGCGCTCTGGCCGTTACTTCGACTTGGCGCTGGTCTTCCTGCCAAGCACGGACGCAGCCAGCCTTGCCGTCGCTACCACCGCGCCGGTCGCAACGCTTGCAACGGTGCGGATCGGGCTCGACGTCTTCGTTGCCGACTTGTGCGGCCTATGCGCCTTGGGCGCGGCCTTGTGGGCCACGCCTGGCGTCACTTTCTTCGGGGCCGCCTTGCCGAAAGCCGGCTTGGCGTCTTTCGACCGCTCGGCGATCGCCGGGCCGGCGCCCGCCTTGGCCTGCGTCGTCCTGGATTGGGTGGCCCTGGTTTTTTTGGCCACGGGCTTTCTGCTGTTGGTTGCCATCTGACAGATCCTGCTCGCTTCTTTCGCAATCCGGACGGAAAGCGGTGTGCGCTTCCCTGGGATTGCTCCGGCGCCCTACAATTCGGGATAGGCTGATAACGGCGTGAAAACCTTAAAGTTCCCGTCCGAAAATATCGAAAATTGAGCAGGTTAACCAATCACCAGCGTCATTGATCAATGGCCCGTCATTGACCGATGACCATGTCGGCCGGCCGGCGCCGCGCCAGCACGCGCTCGATGTTGGGCATGTCGTTGGAGGCGATCCAGGCGCGGGCGTCCTCATCCGACTTGCCATGCTCGCGCCAGCGCTCCATCAGCCGGCGCTCGAGCTCGTTGCGCGGCACGTCGACGAAAATGGTGAAATCGAACAATGGCGCCAGCCGCGACCATGGCTCCTCGTCGAGCAGCAGGTAGTTGCCCTCGACCAGGATGAACTTGGTGTCGGCGGACACGATCTCGGCCGCCGCGCGCGACAGTTCGATGCCACGGTCGAAGACCGGGATGGCGATATCGGGCTCGCCCGAGCGGATGCGCTTCAACAGCGTCTCGAAGCCGGCGAAGTCGAAGGTTTCCGGCGCGCCCTTGCGCGGACGCAGGCCGCGGCGGTTGAGGATGATGTCATCATAATGGAAGCCGTCCATCGGCACGACCTCTGATGTCCCTTCGGGCAGAAGCTCATGCAGGTTCGCCGACAGCGTCGACTTGCCGGAGCCCGGCGGACCGGCAATGGCGACGACGAAGCGCTTGGCCTTGCCAGCGCGCTTGAAGATGGCGGCTGTGATATGGGCGATCTCGGACATCGGCGCCTCTTCGGTAAGGTTGCGGCCGGCATTTTGGCGGGTGTCGGTGGAAATTTCAAACCTGCTCTTGGTGACTGTGGCTCGACCGCTTGTCCGGCAGCCTCGCGCTTTCGAAATTGGCCGGAACGCCTGTCCCCTTCGTCATCACGGGCTCCGCTCTGGAATGACGAACTCCCAGGCGCCGCGCCTGAACCCCTACGCCGGAGCCGAACGCCCGATGCGCAGGAAGTCGCCGTCGAACGCCGCCTCCTTCACCGCGCCGTTCGGCGCAAGGACGCGCAAACGATCGGTCACCGCCTCGATCTCGGCAGGCGCATCCACCTCGGCGAACGGGACCGCGCCGATGACATGGCGAAACGACACCGACCGCCCTTCGGCCAGCGCGAAGGCCGTGGCCACGCCTTCATGCTTCAGCCAATTGTCGCCGAGCGAGGCGGCGTGGCCGATGGCGCTGCGGCCGTCCTCGATGCCGAGCACGCCGAGATGGCGGCCGCTCCAGGGCGAGTAATCGCGGCCGCCATTGGAGAACCAGAGCATGGTGACCGGCAGTTCGGCCGGGTTCTTCAGCACCAGAACCAGGTCCTGCTCGGCGCGCCGCGCGATCGCCGTCCAGCCCGGGCCGCCGTGATCCGCCTCGACCAGGGTGATGAAATCCTCGCGCCTGTCTTCGACGCGATAGTCGGTGAGATCGGTCGTGCCGCCGACTGCCCGCGGAAACTGTGTGAGGTCGGCGGCGCGGGCCGGATAGGCCAGCATGAAGCGGCCGCGCGCCGGATCGGGCTCCAGCGGCGTTGGGAGCGTGACAGCGACGCGCTTGGGCGAGAAGGCGAGCCGGCCGCCGCCTTGCATGACCGTCATCGGATGATGGGCGGCGGAGATGGCGCCGGAGCCGCCAGAGAAGACGTGCTCCTGGTAAAGGAAAGGATGGCCGTCGCGCAGGGTAAAAACCTTGTCGACAGCGGCGCCCATCACCTTGCGGCGCAGCCGGAAGACGGCGCGCCAGCCGCCGGCAATCGCGGCGTTCTCGACGACATCCCACTCGCTGTTGGCAGGCCAGCCATGCAGGGGCGCGGGTTCGACATCGCTGGTGGAGAACGGTGCGCAGAGGAAATCGCCGGAAAGCCGGACTGTGCCTTCGGGAAGGTTCGCGGGTAATGTCTCGCGCGGCGCGCCGACCCAGGGCGCGCGATGCAGCGGCTTCAGGACGCGGCCGTCGGCCTCGACCTCCATGGCGGCGATATGGCCGACGGCAAGATCGAGCGAGACGGAGATGCCCTTTGCGCCAATCGTGACCGTGTCCATGAATGCCTCCCGCGAATCTTTTTCTCGCGGGGAGCAAAGCCCGTCGAATGCCTCCTGTGCAAGCAGCGCGATCGGCATTTTGCATCAGTTCCTCACCCTTGGGAGGAGGGTCGGCGAGCGGTCGGAGCAAAGCGGAGATCGGTCGACGGGGAGGGGTCTGACAAAAAGAGTCCTTTCGACCTCCACCCCGATCCGCTGCGCGGATCGACTCTCCCCACAAGGGGGAGGGTGGAGCCCTACTGCCTTTTATACTCCCGCACCGGCGACTTCGTGCCATCCGTATAAGTCACCTGCACCGCCATCGATTTCACGTCGTCCTTGACCTTGAAATAGGGCTGGTAGTCGGAGGGAATGGCGTAGGGGTCCTTGGCGTCGCAGGGCGGCATCTTGATCTCCTTGTCGAGCGCCGAGCCGTTGAGGCTGTAACGGACCTCCCTGATGGCGCAGCGGTAGGAGAGCATCTGGGTGAAATAGACCAGGCCGCGATTGCCGCCGGAATCGAACGCGATCCACGACGTCCAGAACTGGTCGAGGATCTGCTTGTTCTCCTGCTGCAGCGCGCCGTCGGGGTCGAAGCGGATGTCGAACGGGCCGGTCTCGCGGCCGCGGATGTCGAGATATTTGATGGCGATGGTGGTGGCGGCGGTGCTGTCCGGCAATTCGAAGCTCGGATTGGGCATCGGCTTGCCGGTGCGCTGGTCGTTCATCGCCATAACCCCGGTGTCGGTGAACGGGCCGGAATCGCCCAGACGCCAGGAGATCGCCGTCGCCGGCTCGGGCAGCGAGATCGTCATCGACCAGCCGGCGTTGGAGCGCATCGGCGTCAGCGTCGGCACGAAGCGCGACGGGTCGAGCACATCGCCCAACGCCGTCAGCCGGCTGCGGCTGCGGTCGAGCCAGTCGGCCAATTGCGTCTGGTCGACGAAATATTTCAGCAGGCCGCCGTCCCTCTCGTAGGAGACGAATTTGCTCAGCGCCTGGGCCTCGCTGCGCTTGTCGGCGAGCGTCTGGCTGCCGAGGCGGTCCTCGGAAAACTCCTGCGCCAGGAGAAAGTAAGCCGGCGCGTAATCGGGGTTGGCCGCGATGAAGGCGTTGAGCTTGTCGAGCCGCTGCGCGTCATCGAACTGCAACAGATGCACGAGCTTGATCGACGGCGCCTTGGCCTTTTCCGCCAGCGTTCCGAACACTTCGCGGGCGCCGGCCTTGCCATCCTGGACCCTGAGCAGCGTGGCAAAGCGCGTGTAGGGATCGATGGCGTCGACGTCGAAGCCGGCAAAGGCGAGATAGGAGCGGCGGGCGTTGAGCATGTCGCCGGCGAGCTCATAGACGCGGGCGTTGTGGTAGAACTCGTCCGGGCGCTTCGGATCGGCGATCGCGCCGCCCTGCGCCGAGAGCTGGGCAAAACCCTTGGCGATCGTGTCGATCGAAGCGGCGATCTGCTCGGTCGTCGCCTGCAGCTTTTCAGCCTGCGCCTGCTGCTCTTGCTGGCCGGCGGCCAAGGTGTCGGTCGTCTGCTTGACCGCCTCGACGGTCTTCTGCGTCTCGGCGCCCTGCGCGGTCTGCTGCTGTTGGGCGGAAGCGATCTGCTCGGTCTTCTGCGCCACCGTATCCGTGGTCTGCTTCACCGCCTCGACGGTCTTCTGCGTCTCGGCACCCTGCGCGGTCTGCTGTTGCTGGGTGGAAGCGATCTCCTGCGCGGTCTTGGCGACCGTGTCGGTCGACTTCTTGACCTCCTCGACCGTTTTCTGCGTTTCGGTGACCGTCTGCTCGATCTTCGCCACCTTCTGCGAGACGATGCCCAGCGACTGCTGCAGCTCGGCGACCGCCGGCACGAGGTTGGCGATCACGCCGTTCTGCGAACTCGTTTCCTGCTGGATGCCGTAGACGCCGCCGGCGATGGCCGCGGCACTGGTGGCGAAGATCAGCGCCGGCATCGCCTTGGCGGCCAGCACCAGCCGCAGCACCATGGCGATGGCGATGATGATGGCCGCGACGGCCGCGACCAGGGCAATGTAGGCGGCAAAGGGTCCGAGCGGGTTGAGCACGTCACCGACCGCGCCGCTGATGAAGGCAAAGCTCGCCGCCCATTTGCCGGTGCGGCTGAGCGAGGCCCTGAGCAGCGAGGTCGTACCCGTGGCGATTTCCGACATGCCGATCCCCCCAAAACCAAGCCGCGACATATTAGCGGAAAGGAGGCGGGAATGGCAAAAGGGGACGAGCCGGGGTGGACGGCCTCTCACCCAGCCTCCGCTTCGCTCGGCTGACCATTCCGGGGCGAGCCACGGTTCTCGCCCGTCCTTCGGACCGCCGGCGGGGGAAGGTGGCCGCGAAGTGGCCGGATGAGGGGCGGCGCCAACGTCGAAGGACAAAGAGCCACCTTCTCCACCCCCAAAACCTGGGCAAATGCCTTGCGATGCGCGTTAACCAGTTGGACGCGGCACATGCGTTACGTTAGCTTCGCCGCATCTCAGCAACAGTTTAGAACAGTCTTGCCCCGTCCCCTCCCTTTCCTCCAGAAACTCATCGCCCTATTGGCCTTGCTCGCGCTGGTCGCCGGCTGCACGACGGCGGCACCGCCTGAGAGCGTGCTTGCCGTGCCGGCGCAGCCGCAGAAATATGCGGCGATTGTGGTCGATGCCTCGACCGGCAAGACCTTGTTCGAAGTCAATTCTAGGTCGCAGCGCTATCCCGCCTCGCTGACCAAGATGATGACGCTCTACATGCTGTTCGAGGCGCTGGAGAGCGGCCGGGTGACCAAGGAAACGCGGATCCCGGTTTCCGACCACGCCGCCTCGCAGCCGCCGACCAAGCTGCGCTTTAGGCGCGGCGAGACGATCGATGTCGATTCCGCCATCCGCGCCATGGTGGTGAAGTCGGCAAACGACGTTGCGGTGGCGGTGGGCGAGTATCTGGGCGGCGGCTCGGAGGATCAGTTCGCGGCGATGATGACCGCCAAGGCGCGCTCGCTCGGCATGAGCGGCACCAATTTCCGCAACGCCTGCGGCCTGCCCGACGACGGCCAGGTGACCACGGCGCGCGACATGGCGGTGCTGGGCATGGCGCTGGAAAAGCGCTTCCCGCAGCATTTCCACTATTTCTCCGAAAGCGACTTCATGTTCCGCGGCAGGCTGGTGCGCGGCCACAACGACATGCTGGGCCGCGTGCGCGGCGTCGACGGCATCAAGACCGGCTACATAAGGGCTTCCGGCTACAACATCGTCACCTCCTACAATGCCGACGGGCGGCACCTGATCGTGGTGGTGATGGGCGCCGACAGCGCGCGCCAGCGCAACGACCATGTCGAGGCGCTGATCCAGCGGAGCCTGGGACCGACGGTCGCGGATGCGGGGCAGCCGAGGCTGATGTATTCCGGGCAGCAGCCGGCCTCGCCGCCGCCCGGCCTGCCACAGGCGGACTCGGCTTTGCCAGGGTTGCCGCCGCAGCCGACGCCTGCATCGACGGTGCCGGGTTCGCCGGCGTCCGATTTCCCGTCGCCGGATCTGGCCTCGCCCGGCGCGCCACTGCTGCCGACGCAGTAGGGCGGGCGGGGCCGACGGGAAAGTCTGAGACGCCGGCGGGACAGCGCCCCCCTCTGGCCTGCCGGCCATCTCCCCCACTTGGGGGGAGATCAGATGTCGCGCCTGCTTTCGCCAATCGCGAACGCTGCAGGAATGAGCGCGGCGCCGAAACCGCCTATCTCCCCCCTTGTGGGGGTTGAGGAGCGGCCCGCGCAGCGGACGGGAAGCCAATTGCTTGGCTTTCCGAGCGACGAAAGCCCTGAGCGACAGCGAAGGGCCGCGCAGTCCGGCAGGACAGAGGGGGCGCGAAGCATCGCTGCCTATCTCGCCTTTCGCTGCCGCAAGGGTCTGCCCAGATTCAGGTCAGGCCGGCTTCACCTGAATATCGCTGGACCCTATCTCACCACCAGCACCGGGATCGTTGTCAGCGACACCACCTCGGCCGTCTGGCTGCCGAGCACCAGGCGGCCCAGCCCGCGGCGGCCATGCGAGGCCATGACGATGATGTCGCTGCCCTCGCTGGCGGCGACCTCCAGGATCGCCTCGGCGGGGGTGCGGTTCTCGATAGGCAGGGTCTTCGCGCCGACGCCCTTCGCATCCGCCTCGGCCTTGCATTTTCCAAGCAGCTCGCCCGCGTATTTGCGCGCGCTCTCCTCGTAATTGACCAGCTCGTCGGCGGCGACATAACCGGCCATGGCGCCGCCCCAGGCGAGCGTCGGGAACGGCTCGGAGACAGTGACGAAGGTGACGGTGGCGCCAAGCCCCTTGGCCAGCTCCAACCCGTGGGCGACGCCCTTCTGGGCGAGCTCGGAGCCATCGGTGGCGATGAGGATTTTCTTGTACATGGTGGCGATCCCTCTTTTGCGGGGCGATGCCCCAATGGCGAGAGCCTGAACGCTCCGGCCTGATGTCGATATAGTCAGCCTATCAGGCCCGCCACAGGGGCCAGTTTGATGTGGATCAAGGCCAGGCGACGGAGACGATTGCGCCAGGAGGTGGGCGCGAAATCGCCGGCGGCGCCGACCTATGCGCCTCAACAGCCCGTCCACCCCATCACAAGAACTTGTTCGGTCACACCAGCTTCACACTCACCATGGATATGCCGCGCCGGCTTGGCGTATCGTATCCGCAAAGCCTCGAACAGGAGCACCGACCATGGCAGGCGACCCGAAGGCATCCGCGCAGATCCAAGCCGACAACGAGGACGATGTCGCCGGCGAATATCTCGAGGCGGAAACCGTGCCGGAGGATGCCCAGGCAGCCGCCGACGAAATCCTCGAAGCGCCGGAGGTGCCGGATTCCGAGCCGCACGCCGAACCGCATGTTCCGGGCACGGCCCGGATCAAGCCCAAGAAAAAACCCTCGGCGATCTCGGGGCGCAAATTCCGCAAACGCGACCTGGTGCGCATCGACGATCTGAGGCCCAGCCTCGCCGACCGCATCCGCTCCGACCATCCCGACCTGCCGCGCGGCGCCCGCATCAGCCGCGAGGAGCTCGGCCGCTACCGCATGCGCTACATGGAGGAGTTGCTGCAGCAGGAGCACGGCGAATTCTCCGAGCTCGACCGCCAGGTGGTGGAATCGATCGCCAAGCAGGACACGATCTCGGAGAACTCGGAAGAGGAATATGAGGAGCACCGCTCCTTCCCCGACCGCGTCTCCGACACCATGGCCGAGTTCGGCGGCAGCTGGTGGTTCCTGATCTCCTTCGCGGCGGTGCTTTTGCTGTGGATCGGCATCAACCTGGTCGCCGGCACGACCAACGCCTTCGACCCCTACCCATTCATCCTGCTCAACCTGGTGCTGTCCTGCATCGCCGCCATCCAGGCGCCGGTGATCATGATGAGCCAGAAGCGCCAGGAAGCGAAGGACCGGCTGCGCTCCTTCAACGACTACCGGGTGAACCTCAAGGCCGAGCTGGAGGTGCGCCACCTGCACGAAAAGCTCGACTACCTCATCTCGCGCCAATGGCAGCGCCTGGCCGAAATGCAGCAGATGCAGCTCGATGCCATGCACGAGCTGACTGCGGCGAAGAAGGTGAAGCGCGCGACACGCGCGGTACGGCGGAAGACGGCGAAGGTGGGGGCGGAGGGGTGAGGACTTGGGTTCCTCGCCCCACGAATGTGGGGAGAGGTGTCTCGGCGAAGCCGAGACGGAGAGGGGAGCGCCCTATCCGACGATCCTCAGTCGGACAATCAACCGCTACAGCCCCCGCCAGCTCAATTGCCCGTTGAAGCATGCTGCGGCTTCCGCTAAGAAGCCGTGGCTGGCCGGCTCACCGGCCGGTTCGTTTTCCGGTTCCCCGGGAAGCACCCGTAGCTCAGCTGGATAGAGCGCTGCCCTCCGAAGGCAGAGGTCACAAGTTCGAATCTTGTCGGGTGCGCCACGTTCGATCGATCGCCACGATTTTCGCTCCCAAGAATCGAGTGGCCGCCTCTTGTTGAAACGGAAATTTCATAGCCTTCGATTAACCATGATCAGACACTAGGAGAATTGTCCTATGGCTGAGACCTCGATTGAATGGACAGATGCGACTTGGAACCCGATAGCGGGGTGTACAATCGTTACAGCAGGGTGCACGAATTGCTATGCGATGCGGATGGCTGCGCGCCTCGAAGCCATGGGATCGGAGAAATACCAAGGTTTGACCCGAAAGAGCGGCGGTCGCGCAAAATGGACCGGAAAAGTCGTCGCGGATGCAAAGTCCCTCAAAACCCCGGCAACATGGTCGAAGCCGCGCCGAGTATTTGTCAATTCAATGTCTGACCTTTTCCATGAGGATGTGCCAACTGATTTCATCCGCAAAGTATGGGCTGTGATGGAACAGACGCCACGGCACACATACCAGATCCTGACTAAGCGGCCGGAGATAATGGCTGAAGTCCTTTCGCGTGGTGATTTCCCCATCCTGCCAAACGTTTGGCTTGGAACCAGCGTCGAGGACAGGCGAGTGCTCGCCCGACTGGATGAGCTTCGAAGGGTGCCGGCGGCTGTTCGTTTTGTCTCGTTGGAGCCCCTGATCGGCTCGGTGTGGGGCGCCAATCTAGCAGATATTCACTGGGCGATCGTTGGAGGTGAGAGCGGACCAGGCGCGCGCGCTATGGATCCACGGTGGGTCGAAGAGATCGAAAACATGTGCCGACGCAGTGGCACTGCGTTCTTCTTCAAGCAGTGGGGTGGACGCAACAAGAAGGCGACTGGCAGAATCCTTAATGGCCGCACGTACGACGAGATGCCGGCCTTGTCGATTTGAGGATGTCGTTGCCGAATGATTTGGCCAGACCAATTGCTCTTGGCGAAGGATTCGATATCGCGCAGAACAGTGAAAACCGTTGTGGTCGTTCAACGACCGGAAGCGGATATGGGTCTAAGACTTCTGCAAAAATAGTTTTCAGCCGTTTCTTAACATACCGCTCCAGACCTCCAACATCGGCATTGCGTTGAAGCGTTTCGGTGTCATCGAGATAGCCGAGCAGGTCCGCAGTCAGCGATGTTTTGACCTTCGAATAGAGTTCGCCTTTCCATTCGTCGGATCCAAGCATGCGAGTTATGGCCCCTTCCTTGATCGCGTCAATCTTGGACATGTCGCGGGCGGCCTGTCGGTAGAGGCCAGCCAACGGAAATAGATACCAAACATCGATCGCCTTGGTGGCGGCGATTTTTTCGAGTGTCTCCCACTCAACCTCCATCCCATAAGGATCGAGAAACATTACCGCCCTAGTTCGTTTCCAACCGTCCCATTCGATTTCGCGTTGTATCAACTCGTTTGCGTTTCCCTTTAGAACTGAGATGTCGAGTTGAGGGTTTGCGGCCTTCAGACCTTCAAGGGCCGCAACATGTTTTCGACGGGTGTCCATGAAAATTAGGCGGTCGAATGGCGGCTTGATATCAACCGCTATTTGCGCAGAGCCTCTGCGCAGTTCGACTTGCTCCGGTGCCGGCTCTTCCAAAAGGTCTCCCGCCCGAGCTTTGACCCGAACAGTCCGCTTACCCGTGCCCGCAAAAGCGTCAATATACCAGACGTGGTCACACCAAGTGTGTAGGGCAGCTGAGTACCGCTTCAGGTAAGCTTCAACAATTGCAAGCTTTATCTCGGTATGCTGCCCACCGAATTCATGGTCATTCCCCGGCATCATGCGGCCCCTCTCCCTGAAAGCATCATTACATTCTCGTACCAAAAAGTGGTCTGCAACCTGTCGCAATGCCACCAGACAAATTGTATAAGACGCCGATGATTGGCTAACGGGGGCTACTTTGGAAGATCGAATAGTCCGTCGGGTCGCTATCGGCGCATTCATACTGTGGCTAGTTTGGGCGCTTCATCCGTTTCTTGCAAAGCGAATGTTAATCCCATGGGATGCGCCGACAGTTGGTCAATGGGGCGATAGCTTCGGCGCTCTCAATGCCTTAATGTCGACTCTCGCATTCGCCGCTGTATTCTTCACACTGCGCCTTCAGCAACGTCAGATCAACGACGCCCAGCGCGATCAGCATATACAACGGTTTGAAAGCACTTATTTTGAAGTTCTTCATCTTTTTCGCGAAGCCAGAGAAGCTTTCCAATACAAATACGGTGAGGCCTATGTTGATGCAGGAAAGATCAAGCCGCTTTTCAATTCGCTGACGTCCGGCCTTGACGCGGTACGGCGCGCTAATTTTGAGATATTATGGCGCCTTGGAAACATGCCTATCGATGAAATTAAACCACAATTCGTAGGTGACGTTTATGAGGCGGCAGTCATTGACAGGTACGAGAGTTCGACTGGGCCGTATTTTCGTCTTTTCTATACAATTTTATTTCGCATAAGAGACGATAACTTTCTCACACCAACCGAAAAACGGCGATATGCTAATCTCTTTCGTAGTCAATTGTCATCTCATGAGGTTGCCCTTGCAGGGTTCAATGGGCTCAATCCAGTGTCGAAGGACCTCGCCACATTGATCATAGAATTCCGGATACTAAAGTATCTCCCCGACGAATTCGGCCGCAAATACCTTGCCAGATGCTATCCTCCGCAAGCGTTTGAAGATCGCCCCGACTGACCGGGTCGAGTCATGAGGCGAGAGAGATGGTGGTGGTGGTTCGCTCTCACCCCAGCACCTCCCCGATCGCCTGCGCCAACCTCTCCACCCCGTCCCGCGTCTGCGCCGCGTCGCACGCCGCATAGCCCAGCACCAAACCTTGGGTCGGCGCCGTGTTCTGGAAATATTTCGACAGCGGCGAGACGTTGATGGCCCTTTTGGCCGCCGCTTGGCTGACCTTGATGTCGTCGATGCCGTCCCTCAGATAGCCCACCACCTGGATGCCGGCTTCGGCGGGGGAGAGCGTGATCTCGTCGCGCAGGCGCTCGGTGACGATGTCGCGGAAGAGCTGGCGGCGCTGGGCGTAGATGCGGCGCATGCGCTTGAGGTGCCGGCTCATATGGCCCTCGGTGATGAAGTCGGCCAAGGCGGCCTGCAGCAGCAGCGGCGCGAACTGGCCGGTGGTGGAGAGCGCGTTGACGATGCGGCCGGCGAGCTCCGGCGGCAGCACCATGAAGCCGAGGCGCAGCGCCGGGAACAGGAGCTTGGCGAAGGTGCCGACATAGATGACCCGGCCAGAGCGGTCCATGCTCTGGATCGCCGGCACGGGGCGGCCCTGAAAACGGTATTCGCCGTCGAAATCGTCCTCGATCACCCATGAATTGGCGGTCTCGGCAATGTCGAGCAGGCGCAGCCGCTCCTCCATGCGCATGGTGATGCCGAGCGGATGCTGGCAGGCGGGCGTCACATAGATGAGGCGGGGCAACGGGTCCGGCGGATCCAGAGACCAGCCGCGCTCCTGGTCGACCGGGATGGGCAGGACCCTTGCGCCGGCCACGGTGAAGGCGGCCTTGGCGCCGTAATAGCCGGGCTCCTCCATCCACACCGTGTCGTCGGGGTCGAGCAGCAGGCGCGCCAGGAGGTCGAAGGCGGCCTGCGCGCCGGTGGTGACGACGATCTGCTCGGGACGGCAGCGCACGCCGCGCGCGGAGAAGAGGTAGCCGGCGATCGCCTCCTTCAGCGCCGGGTGGCCGGTGACGTCATAGGTGCCGAACAGCGTCTCGCCGCCATGGCTGGCGCGGCGCGCCACCAGACGGCCCCAGACGCCGAAGGGAAAGCTCCCCGCATCCGGCATGCCGGGGTGGAAGGCGACATGGCCCGGCCTGCCGTGATGATAGGGCTGGCTGAGCAGTTGCTGGCCGCGCAGCGAGGGTTGGCGCAGCGGCAGGGGCGGTTCCTCGCGCGGCGACTCGCGCGGGCCTTCGGGCAGGTCGACGATCACGGGCCGCGCGCCCTGGCGGTTGGCGAGATAGCCTTCGGTGACGAGCTGGTCGTAAGCGGCGACGATGGTGTTGCGCCCAAGGCCGAGCTCGGCGGCCAAAGCACGGGTCGAAGGCAGCTCCGAGCCGGGGGGAAGCGCGCGGCTGCGGATGATGGCGACGAGGCCGTGATAGAGCTGGCGCGACAGATGCTCGGGGCTCGCGCGGTTCACGGCGAGCGTGTCGAGCGGGAAGGCCTGGGGCTTGGGGTGCGGGCGCATGGGTTTATCTCGCGCCGTGGGTGACGCGACTACCGCGTGCGAGCCTTCCAGGTCGAGTTCCTTCGCGCCCCCCTCTGTCCTGCCGGACATCTCCCCCACTTGGGGGGAGATCAGCAGTTCCGACGCCCCGCTCGTCCTGCAGCGTAGGCTGATTGGCGAAAGCTGGCGCGACATCGATCTCCCCCCTCGTGGAGGAGATGCCCGGCAGGGCAGAGGGGGGCGCTGTCCCGCCGACGATCGACATTTTTGCTGACTTCCATCCCATCCCCCATCCTGCCATACCCACCTCCCCGCGCAAACTGGTTCCTTCATTTTCCGGAAAACTGGCCCTCGCGATGGAGACAGAGCGGCGTAGACTTCGCTCACAGACGTTGGGGAAAAGACGTCGGCGCAAGACCGGGGAACACAGGTCAGGGCAAGGCAACTGGGAGGCTGCCGGCCGGACAGGCAAGGCGGGCGCGATGCATCGCCCGCCGCAGGCATGAAGCCATTTCCCTCCCGAAATGAACACTCCGCAGCCATCCCGGCTGCGGGGCGGAAAGTGAGCAATGACGACAGTTCGACTTGGCATAAACCCGATCACCTGGACCAATGACGACGTGCCGGAACTGGGCGGCGACACGCCGCTCGAGACCTGCCTCGGCGAAACCGCGGAAGCGGGCTATGCCGGCACCGAGCTCGGCGGCAAGTTCCCGCGCGACAGCCGCACGCTTCGGCCCATCCTCGACCATTACGGGCTGGCGCTGGTCTCCGGCTGGTATGACGGGCGCATCTGCGAGAAGGAGGTGGACGAGGAGTTCGAGGCGATCCGGCCGCATCTGACTTTATTGCGCGATCTCGGCGCCAGACGTGTCGTCTATGCCGACACCTCGCGCGGCCGGCATGGCGCGATCCATGACCCGATCTCGCAGCGGCCGAAGCTGATGGACGGCGAATGGAAGGCCTATGGCGAAAAGATCACCAGGCTTGCCGAGCGCTTTTCCGATTTCGGCGTCGGCATGGCCTTCCACCATCACATGGGCACGATCGTCGAGACCGACCACGAGATCGACAGGCTGATGAATACGACCGGCGAGGCGGTCGGGCTGCTTTACGACACCGGGCACTGCGCCTTTTCCGGCGGCGACCCGGAGCAATTGCTGCGCCGGCATGTGGAGCGCGTCGTGCATGTGCATTGCAAGGATGTGCGCCCGGCGATGCTGAAGAAGGCGCGCGAGGCCGACATGAGCTTCATGGGCGCGGTGATGGAAGGCATCTTCACGGTGCCTGGCGACGGCGCGATCGACTATCCGACGCTGCTCAAGATCCTCGCCGACCACGGCTATTCCGGCTGGCTGGTGGTGGAGGCCGAGCAGGACCCGGCCAAGGCGCACCCCTTGACCTATGCCACGATGGGGTATCGCAATCTCAAGAAGCTGGCCGAGGGCGCGGGCTTCTACGTCCACGAGCGCAAGGGCTGAAGAAAGCATGGGGCGCCGGGGAGGGAGATGAGTTCGGTTCTGTACCAGAAGGTGGTCAAGAGCTTCGGCGCGCTTAACGTGCTGCGGTCGCTCGACCTTGCCGTGCCCGATCACAAATTCCTCGCTTTGCTCGGCCCGTCGGGCTGCGGCAAGACGACGGCGCTGCGCATCCTGGCCGGGCTCGACATGCCGAGCGCGGGCAAGGTCTTTATCGGCGAGCGCGACGTCACGCGGCTGCAGCCGCGCGATCGCGACATCGCCATGGTCTTCCAGAGCTACGCGCTTTATCCGCAGATGACGGTCGCCGAGAACATCGGCTATCCGCTGTGGATCCGCGGCACGCCGGATGCCGGGCGAAAGGCCAAGATCGGCGAGGTGGCCGCCATTCTCGAAATCGGCCACCTGCTCGACCGCAGGCCGCGCCAGCTTTCGGGTGGACAGCGCCAGCGCGTCGCGCTGGCCCGCGCCATCGTGCGCGACCCGGCGGCCTTCCTGATGGACGAGCCGCTCTCCAATCTCGACGCGAGGCTCAGGCTCACCATGCGCGGCGAGATCAAGCGGCTCTGCCAGCGCCTCAGCGCCACCACCATCTACGTCACCCACGATCAGGTCGAGGCCCTGACGATGGCCGACTTCGTCGCCGTCATGCATGGCGGCGAGCTGCAGCAGATGGCGCCGCCCATCGAGATATATGACCGCCCGGCAAACCGCTTCGTCGCCACCTTCGTCGGCAACCCGCCGATGAACATCCTGCCGGCGGCGCTTTCCGAGCAAGGCGTGATCGTGGCCGGCAAGGTCGTTCCGCTGGACGCCGCGCGGCTTGCCGCCTGCCGCGCCGCCTCGATCGCCGAAATTGGCCTGCGGCCAGAAGATTGCAGCGCTGCCGCGGCGGACACGCCCGACGCGCTCCCCGGCGAAATCTACGTCGTCGAACCGATGGGCAACGAGACGCTGGTCAATGTCCGCCTGGAAGGCGGCAACGTCTCGGTGCGGGCCGGCCGCGAATTCCGGGGTGTGGTGGGTGAAAGCATCGGCGTCGCCTTCGACCCGGCGAACGCCTGTTTCTTCAATTCGGCCGGCCTGACAGCCGTCCACAGGGTCAACAACAATGGGAGAGTGACATGATGCATTCAAGCAGACTTACTCGCCGATCCGTCATCAAGGGCGGGCTCGGCCTGGCCCTGGCGACCACCGCGCTGACCACGCTCGGCCTGCCGATGCCCGCCAAGGCGGCCGGCAAGAAAGTGATCATCGGCGCCTTCGCCGATGGCGGCCTGACGCCGTTCAAGGAAAAGATCATCCCGCTGGCCAAGGAACAGGGCTTCGACATCCAGTTCCTCGAGGACGAATACGGGGTGACGCTCGAAAAGTGGTTCGCCGACGCCCAGAGCGGCGCCGGCCAGTACGACCTCTATCTGCTCGACGACCCGTGGGTGCCGCAGTTCGGCGCCGCCAACGTGCTCGAAGACCTCGGTGCCGGCGGCATCGACGGGGCCGACAAGGACTGGATCGGCTCGATGATCGACATGGGCTATTGGCCGCCGCAGAAGGGGCCTCGCGTCAAGGGCTTCGAGAACGCCAAGCCGACGCTGATCTGCGTGCCCTTCGTCGGCGACCTGCAGACGCTGACCTATCGCAACGACGTCTTCACCGGCGGCGCGCCGAAGACCTGGGACGAGGTGATCGCCAAGGGCAAGGAAGGGGTTGCCGCCGGCAAGATCAAGTATCCGGTCGTCTTCCGCGGCGTTTCCGGCAACCCGATCGTCACCAGCTGGTATCCGGTTTTCCTGTCGTTCGGCGGTTCCTTCTTCGACGACAAGTGGAACCCGATCTTCAATTCGGCCGAAGGCAAGGCTTCGGCCGATTTCTTCGTCGGCACGATGAAGCAGAACACGGCGAGCGGCGTGGTGGAGTTCGATTCCGACCAGGAGGGCGCGGCGATCCTCGGCGGGGACGCGGGCGCCATCATCCAATACTCGGGCAATGCGCTGAAGGCCGATGATCCCGCCCAGACGAAGGTGGCGGGCAAGCTCGATTTCGGCGTCGTGCCGAAACAGGAAAAGGCGATCGCCCAGATGGGCATCTTCATCGCCGGCGTGCCGAAATCGGCGCCCAACAAGGCGAACTCCATCGAGTTCCTGAAGTGGTATGTGAGCGCGGAAACCCAGGCCAAGCTCTCGGAAGCGGGCTCTATTCCGGTCAAGCGCAGCGCCTTCGGCGTCGCCAAGCCCGGCAACCGGCTGATCCCGGTCGCGCTTCAGCAGCTCGACGCCGGCGCACTGCCCAGGCCGCGCACGCCCGACTGGGCGAAGGTAGAAGAACTGCTCGGCATCGAGCTCAACAAGGCCCTGCAGGCAGGCTCCGGCGGCGGCGCTGCTTTGGACACGGCCGCCAAGCAGGTCAAGGACTACCTGACCACGGCCGGGTACTACTGATGCAAACCGGCATGCAGGCACGTAAATATCGCCTGCAGGGGGCGGGGCTCGACCTCGCCCTCCCATACCTCATGCTGGCGCCGGGCCTGATGGTCGTGCTCGGCGTGCTGGTCTATCCGCTTTGGGACGGGCTGCGCGCCAGTACCCGGGCTTACCGCTACGGGTCGCCCATCTCCAATGTCGGCTTCCAGAACTATGTGCAGCTTTGGAGCGACGCGCAGTTCCTGAATTCGCTGTGGGTCACGGTCAAGTTCGTGGCGCTTTCGGTGTCGATTGAGGCGGTGCTGGGCTTCGCGCTGGCCTTGTTCTGCCTGCACGAATTCCGCGGCATAAGGCTGCTGAGGACGGTGCTGATCATTCCCATGGTGATCACACCGGTCGTCGTCGCCATTCTGTTCAGGCTGATCTACGCCAGCGACGCCGGCATGCTGACGGCGCTCTCGGAGGCCATGGGCGGCGGCGGAGTCCAGATCCTCGGAAACCCGCTCAATGCCTTTATCGGCCTTGTCGTGCTCGATGTCTGGGAGTGGACGCCGCTGATGTTCCTGATCCTGCTTGCCGGCCTGCAGTCGCTGCCGCACGAGCCGTTCGAGGCGGCGCGCGTCGACGGCGCCGGGCCGTGGCGCGTCTTTGCCGATCTCACCTTCCCGATGATGCGGCCGGTGCTGGCGGTCGCCATCGTGCTCAGGACCATCGACGCCTTCGGCACCTTCGACCAGGTTTTCGTGCTGACCCGAGGCGGACCGGGCGAAGCGACGAGGCTGATCTCGATCTATGGTTATGACACCGCGTTCAAGTTCCAGCAGACAGGATACGCGGCGGCGCTGTTCGTGACGATCGGCCTCGTCGTGCTCGCGCTCGCCTTCAGCGCCATCAGGCTCCTGCGCAGGGTCGACGCGTCATGAGCACCCGGCTGGCACGCATCCTCACCACCATCTTCGTGCTCGCAGTCGTGCTGCTGCCGATCTACTGGCTGGTCTCCACCTCGCTCAAGTCCAATCGCGAGATCACCCAGGAAGGCACGCTCTACCCGCATGTGCCGACGCTCGACAATTACGTCAGGCTGTTCACCGAAAAGCAGTTCGGCTCCTACCTGACGAACTCGGTGGTGGTCACCTTCTTCTCGGTTGCGATAGCGCTGGTCTTCGGCGCGATGGGCGCCTATGCGATCGCGCGGTTCCGCCTGCCTTTCGCCGCGGAGCGCAAGGTCGGCCTGTTCCTGCTCACGCTGCGCATCATCCCGCCGGTGGTGATCCTGATCCCGGTCTATCTCCTGATGCTCAGCCTCGGCCTGCTCGACAGCTGGCTCGGCCTGATCGCTACTTATACCGCCTTCAACGTCACCTTCTGCGTCTGGATGATGGAGAGCTTCTTCCGCGAGATCCCCGTCGACCTCGAGGAGGCGGCCATGGTGGACGGCGATTCGCGCTTCGGCGCCTTCCGCCGCATCACGCTGCCGCTGGCAGCACCCGGCTTGGCGGCCACCGCCATCTTCGCCGTGCTTGTGACCTTCAACGAATTCCTTTTCGCGCTGGCGCTGACCGCGACACCGCGGGCAATGACCATGCCGCGCGGCACCGCCACGCTCATCGGGCGCATCGATACAGACTGGGCCTCGATGGCCGCCGCCGGCGTCATCGGCGCGCTGCCGATCGTCTTCTTCGCGCTGCTGGTGCAGCGGCACCTGGTTCGCGGCCTGACCATGGGGGCCGTGAAGTGACCGCCGGCCGGGCATGTTGAACTGGCCGTCGCGGACGGCCGCACAGGAAAGTTGAACGCATGATGGATGTTTGTCTGTTCGGGGTGGGACTGATCGGAAGGGTGCATGCCGGCAATCTGGCGCGCCACCCGAAGGTGCGGCTGCGCTATATCGTCGATCCCAACCGGGAAGCCGCCGCCAAGGTCGCGGCCGCGACCGGCGCCGGGATCGCCGACACCGAGACCGTGATGAACGATCCGTCGGTGAAGATGGTGTTCATCGCCTCGGCGACGCGCACCCATGCCGATCTCGCCATGGCCGCGGCGGCGAAAGGCAAGGCGATCTTCTGCGAGAAGCCGATCGATCTCGACCTCAAGCGCACCGACGAGTGCCTGGCCGCGGTCGCGAAGGCCGGCGTGCCGTTCCAGATCGGTTTCAACCGCCGCTTCGATCCGAGCTTCCGCGCGTTGAAGGAGCGCCTCGACGGCGGCGAGATCGGCGCTGTCGAGCAGGTCATCATCACCAGCCGCGATCCCGAACCCGAAACCGAGGAAGCGCTGGCCGGCGGCGGCGGCGTCTTTCGCGAGATGACCATCCACGACTTCGACATGGCGCGGAATATGCTCGGCGAGGAGCCGGTCGAACTGTTCGCGACCGGCTCCTCGCTGGTGGCGCCGCAATACAGGAAGCTCGGCGACTACGATACCGCGATGTTCATCCTGCGCACGGCATCGGGGCGGCAATGCCACATCAACAACAGCGTCAGGGCCGCCTATGGCTACGACCAGCGCATCGAGGTGCATGGCGCCGACGGCATGCTGCAGGCCGGCAACCGGCTGCCGACCTCGGTGGAAATGTATGGCGGCAAGGGCATATCGCGCGACAAGCCCTACTACTTCTTCGTCGAACGCTATGCCGAATCCTACGCCGCCGAGATCGACCACTTCATCAGCTGCGTCGAAACCGGCAGCAGCCCGGCGGTCACGGCCAGCGACGGACGCAAGGCCATGATCCTTTGCGAGGCGGCGCTTGCGTCGGCCCGGTCCGGCCGATTCGAGCCGGTAAAACTCTGAGCGGATGGTCTGAAGGCAAGCGGGAGTCACCGACATGAAGATTGGCATGATCACCGACAGCCTGGGCAACCTGTCCTTCGATGAGATGCTGCGCGCCTCGGCCGAACTTGGGCTGGAGACGCTGGAATTCGCCTGCGGCAACTGGTCGTCGGCGCCGCATATCGATCTGGCGGCGATGCTGGACAGTGCCGCGACCCGCGCCGAATTCGTCGCCAAGGTCCGCGACCACGGGCTGACGATCGCGGCGCTCAACTGCTCGGGCAACCCGCTGCATCCAGGACCGCAGGGCAAGCAGCACCGGCAAGTGACCGAGGACACGATCCGGCTGGCGAGCCTGATGGGCATCGACCGCGTGGTGATGATGTCGGGCCTGCCCGGAGGGCCGGGCGACGCCAACCCCAACTGGATCATCACCGACTGGCCGCCCGAATGCGCCGACATCCAGCGCTACCAGTGGGACGAATGCATCATCCCTTACTGGCGCGACCTTGTCGCGTTTGCGAACAACCTGGGCATCAGGAAGCTTTGCCTGGAACTGCACGGGCATCAGGCGGTGTACAACGTGCAGACGCTGTTCCGGCTGCGCGATGCCGTCGGGGAAACGGTCGGCGCGAACTACGATCCGAGCCATCCGATGTGGATGGGCGCCGATCCGATCGCCGCCGTGCGCAAGCTTGGCTCCGCGATCTACTATGTCCACGCCAAGGACACACGCGTCGAGCCGGTGCCGGCCGGCATCGACGGCGTGCTCGATGCGCGGCCGCCAACGCTGTTTGCCGAAAGGGCCTGGAACTACATCACGCTCGGCTATGGCCATGGCGAGACCTGGTGGCGGCAGTTCTGCACGGCGCTGAAGCAGGCCGGCTACGACGACGTGCTGTCGATCGAGCACGAGGACATGATGCTCTCGCCGATGGAAGGCATGCGCAAATCCGTGGCGTTGCTGCGCAATGTCGCCATCAACCTCGCTTGAGACGGCCCGATCCGAGGCGTCGTCGCCCAGACCGGTGCCGGCCGTCGCGCCGGTTTTCGGCTCGATCACCTCACATCGACCCAGCGCTGTTCCTGGAACGAGCGCGCCATGGCATGCACGGTGCGCTCGATCTCCAGCCCCTCGTCGAAGTCGATGATGCGGGCCGGCTTGGCGGCGATGCGCATCAAAAGCTCGCGGCATTCGATCATCTTGAGGTCGTTGAAGCCGAGGCCATGGCCGGGCGCCGGCAGGAAGGAATCGTAGGGCTTGTGATGCGGCGCCACCAGGATGGTGCGGTAGCCCTGCTCGGTCGGCCGGTCGGCGGTGAGATAGAGCTGGAATTCGTTCATCCGCTCCTGGTCATAGAGGATCGAGCCCTTCGAGCCGAAAATCTGGATGGCGATGCGGCCCTTGCGGCCCCAGGCCGAGCGGTTGACCAGCAGCGTGCCGGCGACGCCGTTCTCGAGATGCAGCAAGACGCTGGCGATGTCGTAGGTCTCGACGGCGCGGCGGGCGCCCGAAGCGGTCTTGCGGTCGGCATATGGTTTGGCCATGTCGCACATGACGCGCGACACGCGGCCGAACAGTATCTTGATCAGCGACAGCGGATGGACGGCGAAATCGTCGAGCGCGCCATAGCCGGACGAAGCCTCGTGCTTCCAGAAGAACAGCGCTTCCGGGTCGGCCATGAAGTCCTCGTCCATCTCGATGCGCACAAGGTTGACGTCGCCGATGATCTTTTCTTCCAGCAACGCGCCGATATGGCGAATGGCGGGGTTCTGGATGTAGTTGTAGCCGAGCCCGGCGACCTTGCCGGATTTCCTGGCCGCGGCCGCCATGGTCTCGGCCTCGGCGAAACTCGGCGCCATCGGCTTCTCGCACCACAGATGCTTGCCGGCTTCGAGGATGGCAATTGCCATCTCGGGATGGAACTGGTTGGGCGTGGTCAGCGAGACGACATCGACCTCCGGATCGTTGACCACGGCGCGCCAGTCGCCGGAACCCTTGGCGAAGCCGAACTCGCCGGCCTTGCGCCTGGCCAACTCGTCATTCACCTCGCCCAGATGCACCAGCCTCGGCTTGTCGACATCGGGAAAGACGGTGCCCACCGCGTTCCAGGCGATGGCGTGGCACTTGCCCATGAAGCCCGTGCCGATGAGGCCCACTCCGAACATGTCGATTGTCTCCGAGATGAGGGAAATACTGGTGTGGATTGATTAGTCCATTTTGGATTCGAATGGAACATACAAATCATTTTTTATGGTGTTCTTGCGCGAACTCGCTATGATGAGGCAGGAGAGAGACAACCATTATGGGCGCGGACGGAGCGACGATGGACGAACGGGTGCCTCGCGATTTCGAAACGCTGCGCGCGACGATCCTGGACAGGCGCGCGAGCCTGCCCAAGCGCATCGCGCAGATCGCCGCCTATGCGCTCGACAACCCCGACGACATCGCCTTCGGCACGGCGGCGAGCATAGCCGCTTCCGCCGGCGTGCAGCCCTCGACGCTGATACGTTTTGCCCAGCAGCTCGGCTTCGACGGCTTCACCAGCCTGCAGCAGGTTTTCCGCGAGCGTCTCCGAGAGCGCAACTCCTCCTATGACGAACGACTGGCCGCACTGCGCGCCAAGGCCGAGGAAGGCGCCGGCCACCGGGCAATCTTCGATGGTTTCGTCGCCGCCGCCAGCACCTCGCTCAGCGACATTTCGCGCGCGTTAAACGATGCGCATTTCGAAGAGGCGATCGCGCTCCTGACGAAGGCCGAGACCATCTATGTGCTGGCCAAGCGCCGCTCCTATCCGGTCGCCTCCTACATCGCCTATGCGCTGGGCAAGCTCAAGATCCGCAACCAGTTGGTGGAATCCGCGGCCGGGCTCAACGCCGAAATGATCGGCTTCGCCACGCCGCGCGACGCCGTCATCGCCATCAGCTTCTCGCCTTACGCGCCGGCGACCATCGAGGAGACGCGCGCGATCGCCGAACAGGGCGTGCCGATCGTGGCCATCACCGACTCGTCCTTCTCGCCGCTGGCGCAGTTCGCCAAGGTCTGGTTCGAGGTCGCCGAGGCCGATTTCGGCGGCTTCCGCTCGATCTCGGCGACCATGGCGCTGGCGATGGCACTGACCGTTGCCGTCGGCGAGAAGCGCCGCGAGGCCGGGCGCCGGCGCAAGGGTTGAGCCTCGCCGAGGAGCGCTTTTCGGCTCGGGAATGCTCATTCCATATTGACTGTAGATTGGAATTAATATTTCATATTGACGGCACCACGCCATCGCTTGCGCGTGCTGTCCAAAACGACGCTGCTCTGCACAACAAGGCCGATGGGAGGTTCGAATGGGCGAAGCCGTGGAAGGGAAATACCCGCCGCTCGACGTCATCACCATCGGTCGCGCCTCGGTCGATCTCTATGGCCAGCAGATCGGCTCGCGGCTGGAGGACATCACCTCTTTCGCCAAGTCGGTCGGCGGCTGCCCGGCCAATATTTCCGTCGGCACGGCAAGGCTCGGCCTGCGCTCGGCGCTGCTGACGCGCGTCGGCGACGAGCAGATGGGCCGCTTCATCCGCGAGCAGCTCCGGCGCGAGGGCGTCTCCGTTGACGGCCTGAAGACCGACAAGGAGCGGCTGACGGCGCTGGTGCTGCTTTCGGTCGAGAGCGAAGGCGTCTCGCCGATGATCTTCTACCGCTCCGACTGCGCCGACATGGCGCTGGCCGAAGAGGATATCGACGAGGCCTTCATCGCCTCGGCGCGCTCGGTAGTCGTCACCGGCACGCATTTCTCTCGGCCCAACTCGGATGCCGCGCAGCGCAAGGCGATCCGGCTGATGAAAGCCCGGGGCGGCAAGGTTGTCTTCGACATCGACTATCGCCCGAACCTCTGGGGGCTTGCCGGCCATGCCGAGGGCTTCGAGCGCTACGTCAAATCAGACCGTGTCTCGGCGCAGCTGAAGACGGTGCTGCCCGATTGCGACCTAATCGTCGGCACCGAGGAAGAGATCATGATCGCTTCCGGAGCCGACGATTGCCTGAGCGCGCTGAAGACGATCCGTGCTCTGTCCTCGGCCACCATCGTGCTGAAGCGCGGCGCCAAGGGCTGCATCGTCTATGACGGGCCGATCAGCGACGATCTCGAGGATGGCATCGTCGGCAAGGGTTTTGCGATCGAGATCTACAACGTGCTCGGCGCCGGCGACGCCTTCATGTCCGGCTTCCTGCGCGGCTGGCTCGGCGGGGAAAGCTTTGCCACCGCCGCGACCTGGGCCAATGCCTGCGGCGCCTTCGCGGTGTCGCGCCTGCTTTGCGCGCCGGAATATCCGACCTTCGAGGAGCTGCAGTTCTTCCTGAAGAACGGCAGCAAGCATCTGGCGCTGCGCAAGGACGAGGCGATCAACCACATCCATTGGGCGACGACGCGCCGGCGCGACATCCCATCGCTGATGGCTCTTGCCTGCGACCATCGCGTGCAGCTGGAGGATGTCGCGGCAAGGGTCGGCGCCGACGTTTCGCGCATTCCCGATTTCAAGGTGCTGACGGTCAAAGCGGCGGCAAAGGTCGCCGCCGGCCGCGACGGCTACGGCATGCTGATCGACGAGAAATATGGCCGCGATGCGATGTTCGAATTCGCCCGCCATCCTTTCGCCTGGCTCGGACGTCCGGTCGAGTTGCCGGGATCGCGGCCGCTGCGCTTCGAATTCTCGCAGGATATCGGCTCGCAGCTCACCGAATGGCCGGTCGACCATTGCATCAAATGCCTGTGCTTCTATCACCCGGACGATCCGGAAGCGCTGAAGGCCGAGCAGCAGCAGAAGCTGCGCGCGCTGTTCGAGGCGGCGCGGAAAGTCGGCCGGGAGCTGCTAGTCGAGATCATCGCCGGCAAGCATGGCAAGCTCGACGACACCACCATTCCGCGCGCGCTGGAGGAACTCTATGTGCTGGGCATCAAGCCCGACTGGTGGAAGCTGGAGCCCCAGGCTTCCGCAGGCGCCTGGGCGAAGATCGAACAGGTGATCGTCAAGAACGATCCATGGTGCCGCGGCGTCGTGCTGCTCGGTCTCGAAGCGCCGCAGGACGAGCTGGTCGCGGCCTTCGCCGCCACCGCCAATGCGCCGATCGTCAAGGGTTTCGCCGTCGGCCGCACCATCTTCATCAATGCCGCCGAACAATGGCTGTCCGGCAGGATATCGGACGACGAGGCCATCGCCGACATGGCGTCCCGCTTCGAACAGTTGACCGAAGCGTGGCTTGCCGCGCGCGGCCGAAAAGCAGCATAGAACACGGGCAGCATAAGAAAACGGCGTCAACGAAAGCCGGAGGAAACGACAAATGACGAAGACTGTTCGCCTGACGATGGCGCAGGCTGTGACCCGCTTTCTGTCCCGCCAGATGACGGAGATAGACGGCAAAAAGGTGCCTATCTTCGGCGGCGTCTGGGCGATCTTCGGCCATGGCAATGTCGCCGGCATCGGCGAGGCGCTCTACCAGGTCCGCGACGAACTGCCGACCTTCCGCGCGCATAACGAACAGGCGATGGCGCATGCCGCGATTGCCTATGGCAAGGCGAATTTCCGCCGCCGCTTCATGGCCGCGACCTCTTCGATCGGCCCTGGCGCCCTGAACATGGTGACGGCGGCGGCGCTGGCGCATGTGAACCGGTTGCCCGTCTTGTTCCTGCCCGGCGACGTCTTCGCCAACCGCCTGCCCGACCCGGTGCTGCAGCAGGCGGAGGATTTCTCCGACGGCACGGCGAGCGTCAACGACTGCTTCCGGCCCGTCTCGCGCTATTTCGACCGCATCACGCGGCCGGAGCAGATCATCCCGGCGCTGAACCGCGCCATGCAGGTGCTGACCGATCCGGCCGAATGCGGCCCGGTGACGCTGTCGCTCTGCCAGGACGTGCAGGCCGAGGCCTATGATTATCCCGAAAGCCTGTTTGCCGAGCGCGTCTGGACGCCGCGCAGGGTTCGCCCCGACCGCAACGAGTTGGCGGCCGCCGTCGCAGCGCTGAAGGGCGCGAAGAAGCCACTGGTGATCGCCGGCGGCGGCGTCCTCTATTCACAGGCCTCCGGAGAACTGGCGAAGCTGGTGCAGGGCGCCGGCATTCCGGTCTGCGAGACGCAGGGCGGCAAATCCTCGCTGCCTGACGATCATCCGCTCAACATGGCTGCCGTCGGCGTCACCGGAACTTCCGCCGCCAACCGGCTGGCGGAAGAGGCCGATGTCGTGCTCGCCGTCGGCACCAGGCTGCAGGATTTCACCACCGGCTCCTGGGCGCTGTTCAAGAATGCCGGCCGCACAATCATCGGCTTGAATACCCAGGTGTTCGACGCCGGCAAGCATTGGGCGCTGCCGCTGGTCGCCGACGCCGCCGAGGGCCTGGCAGAACTCAGCGCAGCGCTGAGGGGCTGGAAGGCGCCGAGCGCCTGGACCGACAATGCGCTGAAGGGCAAGACTGAATGGCAAGCCGCCGCCGCGAAGGTGACGGCCTCGACCAACGCTGCCTATCCTTCCGATGCGCAGGTGATCGGCGCCGTTCAGCGCGCCATGGGCTCGGGCGTCACGTTGCTGAATGCGTCTGGCGGCCTGCCCGGAGAACTCCACAAACTCTGGCAGGCGGGCGCGCCCGGCTCATATCATGGGGAATACGGCTTCTCGACCATGGGCTATGAGATCGCCGGCGGGCTCGGCGCCAAGATGGCCAAGCCCGACCAGGAGGTCGTCGTCATGGTCGGCGACGGCTCCTATCTGATGATGAACTCCGAGATCGCCACCTCGGTGATGCTTGGGCTGAAGCTCACCATCGTGCTGCTCGACAATCGCGGCTATGGCTGCATCAACCGGCTGCAGATGGCGACCGGCGGCGCCAACTTCAACAATCTCTTGAAGGACGCGCGCCACGAGGTGCTGCCCGACGTCGATTTCGCCGCGCATGCGGCAAGCATGGGTGCAGTGGCCGAGAAGGTCGCCTCGATCGCCGAGCTGGAGGCGGCGCTGGCCAAGGCGAAGAAGAACGACAGGACCACCGTGCTGGTGATCGACACCGACCCGCTGGTTTCGACCGAAGCCGGCGGCCATTGGTGGGATGTCGCCGTGCCGGAAGTCTCGTCGCGGCCGCAGGTGAACGCCGCGCGTAAGAAATATCAGGAAGCCGTGGGCAGCCGTCAGGGCTGAAGCGGCCTCGCAACGAACCGACATTTGGAGTGACGACTTGAAAGCCAAACTGGGCATGTCCCCCATCGCATGGTGGAACGACGATCTCGTGGAATTGAGCGATGACGTGTCGCTGGAGGAGTGTCTGCGCCAGTCGCGCTCGGCCGGCTTCACCGGCATGGAAAAGGGCCGCCGCTTTCCCGACGACCCCAAGGTGATGTTGCCGATCCTGAAGGATGCGGATGTCACGCTTTGCGGCGGCTGGTTCTCCGGCACGCTGGTCAACGAGGAGTTGGCGAAGAACAAAGACCGCATCCAGCCGATGATCGACCTGTTCAAGGCGGTCGACGCGCCCTGCATCGTCTATGGCGAGGTCGGCCGTTCCATCCAGGGCGACCGCTCCAAGCCTCTGGCCACCAAGCCGAAGCTTACCGGCGACGAGATGAAGGCCTATGGCCGCCGCGTCACCGAATTCGGCGAATGGTGCGCCGAGCAGGGCATGCCGCTGTCCTACCACCACCATATGGCGGCGGTCGTCGAGACCGAGCCAGAGCTCGATTCCTTCATGCGCAACTCCGGCGAAGGCATTCCGCTGCTGCTCGATGCCGGCCATCTCGCCTTTGCCGGCGGCGACGTGCTGCGCGCCATCGACAACCACCACAAGCGCATCAACCATGTCCATGTGAAGGATGTGCGCATGGGCGTGATCGACGGGCTGGATCGCTCGAAACAATCCTTCCTCGATGCCGTGGCGCTCGGCGCCTTCACCGTGCCGGGCGACGGCTCGCTCGATTTCGGCGCCATCGTCCAGCGTTTCGCCGATCACGGCTATGAAGGCTGGTTCGTGGTGGAAGCCGAGCAGGATCCGAAGAAGAACCCGCCGCTGAAGATGGCGCAAGTCGGCCACAAGGAGCTGATGCGAGTGATGACGGCCGCCGGCTATACGGTGGAGACGCAAGGGTTTCCGGCCTAAACGGTGGATTAGTCGGGGCGCCCGGTTTATCCGTTGCGCTTTGGGCAAATCCTGGATTGGCGCGATGAAAGACCATGAACATCCCTTCTTCCGGCCGCTGTGGCGACGCATCGCGGTGGTCGCCGTCTGCCTGATCTGGTCGGTGATCGAGTTCGCCTCCGGCACGCCGTTCTGGGGCGTCATCGCGCTCGGCTTCGCCGGCTATGCGGTGTGGCAGTTTTTCTATCTCTACAAGCCGGTCGAGGAGAACAAGGCCGACACTGAACCGAAAGAATGACTGACCCATGGCTCAGAAGCTTCTACGGATCGGATACTGCGTGCCTGGCGGACCGCATGCGTTGGCGATTCGTCGAAACGCCCCTCGCTTCGTCATCCTAGGGCGGAGCAAGGAGCGCAGCGACGCAGCGCAGACCCTAGGAATCCATGCCATGACTTTGAAGTGTTGAAACGGTGCAGAATTCTGCTCCGCTGCGCCCTTCGACTGAGGGAACGGCATGGATCCTAGGGTTCTTCGCGACGGAGCTTCGCTCCTGCTTCGCCCTAGGATGACGAAGTTTGGAGGCCACGGCCAATCGCGAAGGTTTGCGCCGGACTCTTCAGTTGATGAAATCTCTGGGTCGCCAACCCGCCAGAGCGAATAGGGATAGGAGAGACAAAAATGTCGAAACTGCTCGTCAAGGCCGACAAGGGCCACGGCCATGTCGCGCATGTCACGCCGCAAAGCGCCGGCTGGACCTATGTCGGTTTCGACCTGCATCGGCTGAAGGCGGGCGAGGCGGCGACCGGCAAGACGGGCGACCGTGAGGTCTGCCTGGTCTTCGTCACCGGCAAGGGCAAGGCCTCGGCCGGCGGTAAGGATCTCGGGCTGCTCGGCGAGCGCATGTCGCCCTTCGAGGGCAAGCCTTGGTCGGTCTATGTGCCGCAAGGCAGCGACTGGTCGGTGACCGCCGACACCGAGCTGGAACTCGCCGTCTGCTCGGCGCCGGGTCTAAAGGGCGGCCTACCCGTGCGCGTCATCAGACCTGAGGATATCGGCCAGGAGGTGCGCGGCAAGGGCACCAACACGCGCTATGTCACCAACATCCTGCCCGAGGGCAAGCCGGCGGATTCGCTTCTGGTGGTCGAGGTCATCACGCCCGGCGGCCACACGTCCAGCTACCCGCCGCACAAGCACGACCAGGACAATCTCCCCGCCGAATCCTATCTCGAGGAGACTTATTACCACCGGCTCAACCCGCCGCAGGGTTTTGCCTTCCAGCGCGTCTACACCGACGCCGACCGCAACGGCGTGCGCGAGCTGGACGAGGCGATGGCGATCGAGGACGGCGATGTCGTGCTGGTGCCGAAGGGCTATCACCCCTGCGCGGCATGCCACGGCTACGACCTCTATTATCTCAACGTCATGGCCGGACCGAAGCGGACGTGGAAATTCCACAACGCGGCCGAGCACGAATGGCTGATGAAGGCCTGACCGCGCATTGGTCCAGCCGGGAGAAAATCGTCGGCTAACGAGCTTGCGGCTGGACTTGCCTTCGAAAACCCATGAAAGCTTCGTCAATCCGTCATGGAAATCACCTATGGCAGCGGTTCCGGTGCATGTCGCCGCAAACGCCTTGGCGTTTTGGGACCCACGACTTGCCAAGACAATGACTTGAAGCGCGTCGCATGATCCTTCGGGCGCGGCGCGCTTGACGAGGAACGCCGATGCGCTACGCCATCTACTACACACCAGGGCAGGACGAGAAGCTGGCGCGCATTGCCGCCAACTGGCTGGGCCGCGACCCGTTCGGGGCGGCGACGCGGCCGGTGGAGGCGGTGGGCGATCTGTCGGCGGCGGAAGTCGCCTTCCACACTGCCTCGGCCCGACGCTACGGGTTCCACGCGACGCTGAAGGCCCCATTCCGGCTGGCGCCGAACGAGACCGAGGCCTCGCTGCGCGCCGCGCTCGACGCTTTCGCCGAGGCGACGCCGCCCGTCGTCATCCCGCGCCTTGTCGTCGGGCAGATCGACGGCTTCTTCGCGCTGGTGCCGGAAACGCGGTTCGCGCCGCTCAACGAATTCGCCGGCGAGGTGGTGCGCGCCTTCGACAGTTTCCGCGCGCCGCTCACCGAGGCCGAGATCGAGCGCCGCAGCCCCGATGCGCTGAAGCCGGACGAGTTCCGCAACCTTTGCCAATGGGGCTATCCTTACGTCTTCGACACGTTCCGCTTCCATATGACGCTGTCGGGGCGTGTCGGGCCCGAGGAAAGCCCACGTCTTCGCGCGGCGATCGACGGCCTGTTCGCCGACGTACTGCGCCAGCCGGTGCCGGTCGATGCGCTGACCTTGTTCGTCGAAAGCGAGCCCGGCGCCCCGTTCATGGTGCTTTCCCACCATGCGCTTGGCCGTGGCCCGGCCCGCAAGACAGCCTAGGGCGGATCAGCGGAACGCTGAACCGCCCTATCTTTAGTTTTTACGCAATTCCGGACGGAAAACCGCAAAGCACTTTTCCTGGAATTGCTCTGATTTGATCGCCGACCGTTCGAGATAGGACCGCCTGAGATGACCGCCGAAACCGTTCTCACCAATGCCCGCATCGTGCTGCCCGACGAAATCGTCGAGGGCTCGCTTCTGTTGCGCGACGGCCTGATCGCCGCCGTCGAGCCGGGCACTGCCCGCACCGGCGAGGATATGGGCGGCGACTACATCATCCCGGGCCTTGTCGAGCTGCACACCGATCACCTTGAAGGTCATTACGCGCCGCGCCCGAAAGTGCGCTGGAACCCGATCGCCGCGGTGCTTGCCCATGACGCGCAAGTGGCGACCGCCGGCATCACCACCGTGCTCGACGCCCTGCGCGTCGGCATGGACGAGGATGCCGACCTGAAATCCGACGACGTGCGCAAGCTGGCCGACGCGATCGAGGACAGCGTGCGCCAGGATCGGGTCAGGGCCGACCATTTCATCCATTTGCGCTGCGAGGTCTCGGCGCCGGACTGCCTCGAGGCTTTCGCCAATTTCGAGACTGACGACAGGGTGAAGCTCGCCTCGCTAATGGATCACGCGCCCGGACAGCGCCAGTTCGTCAATCTTGAAACCTATGCCTATTACTACCAGCGCAAGCTGAAGCTGACCGACCGCGACTTCCAGAAATTCTGCGAGAAGCGGATGGCGGAATCGGCCCGCAATTCCGGCCCGAACCGGGTTTTCATCTCGGCCGCGTGCCGGGAGCGGGGCATCGTGCTGGCCAGCCATGATGATGCGACCGCCGGCCATGTCGACGAAGCGATCGAGCAGGGCGTGCGCGTCGCCGAGTTCCCGACGACGGAAGAAGCGGCCAAAGCCTCCAAGGCGGCGGGTCTCGGCGTGCTGATGGGTGCGCCGAACGTCATGCGCGGCGCCTCGCATTCCGGCAATGTCTCGGCGCGCACGCTTGCCGCCGACGGCCTGCTCGACATCCTTTCGTCCGACTACATCCCCTTCAGCCTGATCCAGTCCGCCTTCTTCCTCGGCGATGTCGTCGAAGGGATTTCGCTGCCCCAGGCTGTAGCGATGGTCTCGAAGAACCCGGCCGAAGCGGTCGGCCTCACCGACCGCGGCGTCATCGAGCCCGGCCGCCGCGCCGACCTTGTGCGCGTGCGCGTCGACGACCATGTGCCGGTCGTGCGCACCGTGTGGCGCCAGGGCCGCCGGGTCGCATGATGGTCTCGGCCCTCATCGAGCGCGAGCTGGCCGATAGCCTGCCGATCCGCAACGGCGTCTTCGTCGCGGTGGTGGGCCCGAGCGGCGCCGGCAAGGATACGGTGATCGGCTACGCCAGGCAGCGTTTTGCCGGTGAGACGCGGCTGGAATTCGTGCGCCGCGTCATCACCAGGCCGAGCGACACGGCAAGCGAGGACCACGACACGCTGGCGGACGCTGCCTTTGCCGAAGCGGAGGCGGACGGCGCTTTCTCGCTGTGCTGGGACGCGCACGGCCTGCGCTACGGCCTGCCGGCCGATGTCGACTGGGCGGTGGCGAACGGCCATGTCGCCGTGGCGAATGTCTCCCGCGCGGTCATCCCGGCGCTGCGCGAACGCTACGCCAACCTGGCGGTGGTCGAGATCACCGCCACGCCGGAGATCCTCGCCGAGCGGCTGGCGGCGCGCGGCCGCGAATCGCGCGGCGAGGTGCTTGCCCGTCTGGCGCGCAGCGCCAGCGTCAAGCTGACCGGGCCGGACGTCACCTCGATCGACAACAGCGGCGACAAGGAGCTCGCCGGCGAACGCTTCGCCGAGGTGCTGCGCAAGGCGATGGCGTTTTCCGATCTGTCGGACATGATTTAGCGCAACCTCCCCTTCTCCCCCTTGTGGGAGAAGGTGGCTCGGCGCGCAGCGCCGAGACGGATGAGGGGTGTTGGAAGGATCGGTACGATGAAGAAATGGGCGCTTGAAGCATCCTATTCTTCAGCGCCTCGTTTCTTCCAGCACCCCTCATCCGGCCGCTTCGCGGCCACCTTCTCCCACAGGGGGAGAAGGGGACAGCGCTTCACTTGTTGAAATTGGCGATGAACTGCTTGAATTGCGGCGTCGGCGGCCTGGCGAACATTTCCTTCGGTTCGCCGACCGAATCCACCTCGCCCTTGTGCAGGAACATGACCTTACTGGACACGTCGCGGGCGAAGCTCATTTCGTGGGTGACGACCAGCATGGTGCGCCCTTCCTCGGCAAGCGAGCGCATGACGCGCAGCACCTCGCCGACCAGTTCCGGATCGAGCGCCGATGTCGGCTCGTCGAACAGCATCACCTTAGGGTTCATCGCCAGGGCGCGGGCGATCGCGGCGCGCTGCTGCTGGCCGCCCGACATATGCGGCGGATAGTAGTCGCGCCGCTCCCATATGCCGACGCGCTTCAGCAAGGCCTCGGCCTGCTCCAGGCACTCCGCGCGCGGCCGCTTCAAAACATGCGTCGGCGCGGCAACTAGGTTTTCGAGCACCGTCATGTGCGACCAGAGATTGAAGCTCTGGAAGACCATGGCGAGGTTGGCGCGGATCCGCTCCACCTGGCGGATGTCGGCCGGCATCTGACGGCCGTCCCGCCCCTGCTTCATCTTGATCAACTCGCCGTCGACCCGCACCTCGCCGGAGTCAGGGATCTCCAAGAGGTTGATACAGCGCAGCATCGTGCTCTTGCCGGAGCCCGAGGAGCCGAGGATGGAAATCACGTCGCCCTTGTGGGCTTCCAGCGAAATGCCCTTGAGCACCTCGTGATCGCCAAAGCATTTGCGCAGGTCCTTGACGCTGATGGCGGGCGTCTCTCCGGAGGACGGTGCTGCTTTCGCGGCAGCGGCGACATTTGCCGACATCACAACACCTCCGGTACGGGTCTGATTTGCTGGCTCTGCTCGGGAGGCGGCCGCAGATGCGGCGACAGCCGGTATTCGACCCAGGCGAACAGCCGGGCGATCGACAGGTTGAGCAGTAGGTAGATCACGCCGGCGCAGGTTAGCACCTCGATCGGTCGGAACGTGTCGTGCTGGATCTTCTGCGCCGTTCCCATCATCTCCATGATCGTGACCACCGAGGCGAGCGCGGTCGCCTTGGTCATCAGGATGATTTCGGTCGAATAGGCCGGCAGAGCGAGCCGCAGCGCGATCGGCAGCGTGACGAGGCGGAAACGGGTGAGGGCCGACATGCCGAACGCCTTGGCCGCCTCGATCTGTCCGACCGGCACCGCCCGCAGCGCGCCGCGGAAAATCTCGCTCTCATAGGCGGCCGTGTTCAAGGCCATGGCGACGATCGTGCAATACATCGGATCGCGCAGGATCGGCCACAGGATCGGGCTGTGGCGGACGAAGTCGAACTGGGAGAGGCCGAAATAGATCAGATAGAGCTGCACCAGGAGCGGCGAGCCGCGGAAGATGAAGACATAGGCGCGGGTGAAATATTCACCCAATCTGTAGCCGGAAGCCCGCAGCCAGGTCAGGCCGGTGGCGATAATCAGCCCGAAGGCGATGCCGAAGAACCAGATCTCGAGCGTCAGCGGCAGCGCCTTCAGCACGCTCCACATAGTCGAAAGGTAGAAGTCGAGATCCACCGCCACCTCACTTTGGCCGGGTGAAACTGCGCGAGGTGTAACGCTCGGCCTTTTCGAAGATCGGTGTCGAGATCGAGGTCATCACCAGGTAAAGGATGCCTGCGACCGTGTAGAAAAGCAGCGAATGATGCGTCGATCGCGCGGCCTTGTTTGCGGTGAGCATCAGCTCCGCGACGCCGGTGACCGAGATCAGCGCCGAATCCTTGATGGTCAATTGCCAGACATTGCCCAGCCCCGGCACGGCGAGGCGCAGCACCTGGGGCACGATCACGAGGCGAAACCGCAGCCAGGCCGACATGCCGTAGGCGCGGGCCGCTTCCAATTCGCCGCGATGGATCGCCAAGAACGACCCGCGAAAAACCTCGGCCTGGTAGGCGCCCGAAATGATGCCGACCGCGAGAACGCCGCCGAGGAAGCTCGGCATGTTCAAGATGTCGGTCGATCCGATCGACCCGGTGGACCGCGCCACGCCGGTCAGGACCTGCGTGCCGCCATAGTAGAACAGATAGATGATCAGAAGCTCCGGTTCGCCGCGGAAGACGGTGGTGTAGCTCTCGCCGATGAACCTCAATCCGCCGCGATGCGAGAGCTTGGCCGCCGCCACCAGCGAGCCCAGCACGGCCCCGATCAGCATCGAGACGACGGTGACGGCGAGCGTCCAGGCGATGCCCCAGAGAAGCTGCACGCCCCAGCCGGCGGCCAAAAGCTCATAGGCCGTCGACACCTGGTCCTTGAGATCGTTGAGAAACTCCACCTACGCCTTCCTTCCCGGCGACGGTTGCTTGTCTCAATGCAAAAACGGGAGCAGCCTTGGCTGCTCCCGTTGCGACATTACTTGGTAATGTCGATCTTGAACCATTGCAGGCTGTATTTCGACACCGAGCCGTCATCGAGCGCGGCCTTGAGTGCCTTGTTGTAAATGTCCTGCAGGTCCTTGTCGGTCTTGCGGAAGGCGGCGCCGATGCCCGGCCCGAGGATCGGACCACCCTTGAATTGCGGCCCGACGAATTCCAGGTCCTTGGCGTCGGGCTTGGCCAGCGTGCCGAGGAAATAGGTGGTGTCGGCGAAGGCCACGTCGATGCGGCCCGCCATCAGGTCGAGGTCGTGCTCGTCGGTGGTCTTGTATTCATGGACGTTAGCGACGTCCTTGAGATATTTGTCGGCGAAGGTCGCTTCGGTGGTCGAGACCTGCAGGCCGACATTCTTGCCGGTGAGCTCCTTGCGCAGCGTGTCGAGCGCCGCCTTGGATTCGGCGTCGTCCTTCGACAGATCGATCATCTTGCCTTTGTTGGACAGGCTGGCCAGCGGGCCGTTCTTGTCAGCCAGGAAGGCCACCGGCGACGACGCGTAGGGGATCGAGAAGTCGATCGTCTTCATGCGCTCTTCGGTGATCGACATGCCGTCCATGACGATGTCGAACTTGCCTGCGGTGAGGCCGGGAATGACGCCGTCCCAGTCCTGCGCGACGATGTTGCATTCGAGCTTGGCGCGGGCGCAGACGTCGTTGAGGATGTCCACCTCGAAGCCGACGATCTTGCCGCTGGCGTCGGTCTGGTTCCACGGGGCGTAGGAGCCCTCCATGGCGACGGAGACGGTCTTCCAGTCCTTGGCCATTGCAGGCGTCGAACAGGTCAACGCCAGCGCCGCGAGCGTGATCCAACGTGATGATGTCACGGTAGTTTCTCCCATTTTTGTTCTTGGAACCCTCAGATACCAATTGCTTAACCCAGCCCCGATTCGCCGACAAGGGCTGTTTTCCGGTTCACGGGTTGTTGCAATTCGTCGACGAATCCGCACGCGCCCCGGTGGCTCATCCGCGAGCATCGATCCAATCAGGCCGTGGTCCGAAGAGCGAGGTTACTCCGCCGGCGCACCCGCAACGTTCTGGCGCGTCGCCTCGATCATGCGGCGCCGGGCGCGGAAGACGCCCCATTGCTGGTCGACCAGCACGCCGATCAGGATGACGCCACCCATCACCGCGAAGTTGAGCGACGAGGGGATGCCGAGCAGGTTGACGAGGTTCTGCAACTCCTGCAGCAGCACGGTGCCGAGGATCACGCCGACCAGCGAACCCTCGCCGCCGCGCAGCGAGAAGCCGCCGAGCACCGCCGCGGCGATGGCATAAAGCTCGTAGAACTGGCCGTGGCTCGCCGGTGAGATCGAGCGCGTGTACATGGCGAAATAGATCGCCGACAGCGCCGTCAGCACGCCGCAGATGACATAGGCCGCGATGATGATCCGGCCGGTGCGGATGCCTGAATATTTCGCCGCTTCCTCGTTCTTGCCGATGGCGTAGAGATAGCGGCCGAACACCGAGCGGTGCAGCACTACCCACATGACGATGGCGATGACGATCAGCGCGATGAAGGAGTTCGGCAGGCCGTAGGAGCGGCCCGCGGTCAGGAACTCGAGCGTCGGGAAATTCTGCCCGAAGGCGAAGCCCGCCGTGCCGTCGGCGGTGTAGAAACGCGCCACGCCGCGATAAATCAGGAGGCCGCACAGCGTCACCACGAAGGGCTGCAATTTCAGCCTTGTTATCAGCCAGCCATGCACGAAGCCGATGACGGCGCCGAGCACGATGATCACCACGAAGGCCAGCGGCCAGTCCAATTCGCGCACCGCGATGAAGTCGATGAACAGCGTGCCGAGCAGCGCGATCAGCGAGCCGACCGACAATTCGATGCCGCCGGTGATGATGACGAAGGCCTGGCCGATCGACAGGATGCCGAACAGAGCGACGAGGTTGGAGGTGTTGGCGAGGTTGATCGCCGACAGGAAGCGCGGATTGATGGCAGTCACCACCGCGCCGACCACCAGGATCAGGATCAGCAGGCCGAGATCTTTCTTGCTCATTGAACTCCTCCCGCGGCTTGCAGCAGTTTCGGCTTCTTGCCGACCGCCAGCAAGAGCACGTTCTCCTGGCTGAAATCGTCCTTGTCGAGGATGCCGGAGATCTGCCCCTCATGCATGACCGCGATGCGGTCCGAGACGCCGATCACCTCTTCCATGTCGCTGGAGATCATCAGCACGGCGACGCCGGCATCGGCCAGCGCCCGCATCAGCCCGTAGATTTCGGCCTTGGCGCCGATGTCGATGCCGCGCGTCGGCTCGTCGAGGATCATCACCTTGGGATTCATCGCCAGCCATTTGGCGAGAACCACCTTCTGCTGGTTGCCGCCCGAGAGCGTGCCGGTTCGGGTCAGGACCGACGGCGCCTTGATGCCGAGGTTCTTCTTCTGCTTTTCCGCCGTCGCAAGCTCGGCGCCGGGCGAGACCAGCGAGCGCCTGGCATGGGCCGGCAGGTTGGGCAGCGTAATGTTTTGTGCGATCGAGAGATCGAGCAATATGCCGGTGAGCTTGCGGTCCTCCGGCACCAGGAAGATGCCGTTCGCCACCGCGTCAGCGGCCGATCCGACATTGAGCGGCTTGCCGTCGAGCGTGACGCTGCCGGCCAAACGCTCGTCGATGCCGAACAGCACACGCGCGAGTTCGGTGCGGCCGGAGCCGACCAAGCCCGCGAGGCCGAGGATCTCCGCGCGCCTCAGCTCGATGCTGACCGGCCTGTCCGGATAGGTGCTGGTGCGGATCGCCTCGGCAGACAGCGCGACGCTGCCCGGCGCGCGCGTGGCTTCGCCCGCTTTCTCGCGCTCCTTCAGCATGCGGCCGATCATCAGCCTGACCATCTCGTCGTGATTGATCCGGTCCTTCGCCAGCGTGCCGGCCAGCGTGCCGTCGCGCAGCACCACGACGCGGTCGGCGACGCGCTCGATCTCATGCAGCCGGTGCGAAATGAAGATGACGCTGATGCCTTGCGCCTTCAGCCCCTTGATGACGTCGAGCAGCTTCTCGGTTTCCGCCATCGGCAAGCTGGAGGTCGGCTCGTCGAGGATCACAAGGCGGGCCCTGATCGACAGCGCCTTGGCGATCTCGACCATCTGCTGCTGGGCAAGCGACAGCGACGCGACCGGCGCGTCGGCCGAGAAATTGGCGCCGACGCGCTTCAGGAGCGGCGCCACCATGTCGCGCAGCTTGGCGCGGTCGACCAGCCTCAACGGCCCGGCCTTCAGCGGCTCGCGGCCGAAAAAGATGTTGGCGGCGACGTCGAGGTTTTCAAAAAGGTTCAATTCCTGGTGCACGAAAGCGATGCCGGAGCCGATGCTCTGCTCGACGGTCAGCCCGTCATGCGCGACGCCGTCGACGGTGATGGTGCCGCTGTCCGGCCGCGTCACGCCGCCTAGGATCTTCATCAGCGTCGACTTGCCGGCGCCGTTCTCGCCGACAAGGCCGATGACCTCGCCGGGCCGGACCTCCATAGAGAACCTGTCCAGCGCGACAACGCCCGGATAGGTCTTGCGCACGGCCTCGAGGCTCAGGAACGGAGCGGTGTCTGGGTGAGTGGTGTCGGTAGAGGTCATCGCGCCTGACAGCAGCCGGTGGGCCACAGACTGACCGGCCTTGGCGGGTCCGTCAATATGAACGCCGGCTCAAGGAACCCCTTGAGCCGGCGCAACTGTGCCGGGCTTACTTGCCCTGCATCGCCTTGAGGTTGGCGGCGTAGGCGTCGACATCATCCTTGCCGATGATCTTGGTCGGGATGATGATCAGGCCATTGGCCGGGATGCCTGACTTGTCGCCCTTGAGATAGGCGGCCATCAGCTTCATGCCCTGATAGGCCCACTCGAAGGGCTGCTGCACCACGGTGGCGGCGACGGTGCCTTCCTTGACGCCGCCCAGCGTGATCGGATCGTCGTCGAAGCCGACGACGGTGATCTGGCCGAGCTTGCCGGCGTCGCGCAGCGCTTCATAGATGCGCGGCGTGTTGTAGGAGTAGAAGCCGACCATGCAGGTGATGTCGGGGCTGGCGACCAGCGCGTCCTCGACATTCTTCTTGGCGCGCGCCTGGTCGATATCGTCGCCGCGCACGTCGACCAGCTCGATCTTGCTGCCGGCGAGCCCATCCTTCATGCCCTGGATGCGCTCCTTGGCGTTGTCGGCGCCGAGCAGGCCGACGAAGCCGAGGCACTTGCCGCCGTCCGGCATCGCCTTCTTGGCGATCTCGGCCGCCTGCTTGCCGGCATCGACGTTGGACGAGCCGATATAGGCGACACGCTTGGTCTGCGGCGCATCGGAGTCGGTGGTGAACAGCGCGGTTTCCGAGGCGATCTTGTTCAGCCCGTCGGTCGAGGTCTTGGGATCGACGGCCGAGACCATGATGCCCTTGACGCCCGCCGTCACCAGGTCGTCCATCAGGCGCTGCTGGATGGCGACAGAGGACTGTTCCGGATATTTGAGCTCGAGATTGTAGTCGGGCAGTTCGCCCTGTGCCTTCTTCACACCGGCTTCCGCCGCCTTCCAGAAGTCTGACGCACCGTTGACGACGAAGGCCAGCGTCGGCTTGTCGTCCGCGCGGGCAACCGCCGTGGCCGCAAGCCCGATGAGCAGGGCCGCCGCGGCGACAGATGCGTTACGGATCATGGATTTCATAGTTCAACCTCCCTTGTAGAACCTGACTGTAGAACTCGTCGCCGATGTCTCGGCCGCGGTCCGGACAACCCTCCTCCTCAAGGGTCTGGCGCAAAGGTCCGCCAACTTAAGAACGGTGCCGATCGGGCCGCGGTCGAGACACTAGACACTCATGCGGCGTTCGTAAATAGTCCGATTTGTCTGACATTTTCGTGAGAATGGATGCTGGCCCAAACCGGCGATAAAAGCCGGATTTTGAGCAAGCGTCCCTCGCACCTGCCACGCCGAACGGATGCCCGGACAGCCACGGCGAGTTGACAGTAGAACGCTTGCCGCTATTAGTAAAGACTATTAGTTATGAAGCCGCGAGGCGCGCTTTCGAAGCGGAGGAGACGCTGGTCGAAGGACGCGCCGGAGAGTGAGGAGAGCGAGCGCGGCAAGGCTTGCTGCCGTGCGGAAAATGGCCGATTTGTCAGCATTGCTGACCTTGTTTGACTGGTTTCGTCGCGAAGCGGCGTAGCCGGCGATTTGGATGTCATGCCTGCTAATATATATTAGTTGGCGCAGTCTCGATAAACGCGACGGCCTCGACCATCTTGCCGTTACCGCCGCCTTTGCTCTAGAGCCGGCTGGGTTTGGGAAACGACCATGAGTGAACCGACGGAACTGCGCGATCCTCCCGGAGCCTCCAGGCGCCGCAAGCCGGCCGCCAAGCCCAAGGGCCGTGTCACCATGACCGACATTGCGCGCGCAGCCGGCTGCTCGCAGGCGACGGTGTCGTTCGTGCTCAACAATTCGCCGGGGATCAGGTTGTCGCAGCAGACGCGCGACCGGGTGATCGAGGCGGCCAAGGCGCTCGGCTACTCGCCACCGGTCTTCTCGGCGCTCAGGCCGCCGGTGACGCCGTTCGAAGGCCTGGATGGCGTCATCGGGTTCGCGGTTGACCAGCTCGCCACCAGCCCCGAGGCGGTGGTCGCCATCGAGGGCGCGCGGCAGGCCTCGTGGAACGCCGGCAACGTGCTCCTGGTGGCGCAGACCATGGGCGATTCGGTGATGGAGCCGCGCGCCATCCAGGCGCTGACCAGGCGCGGCATCTCGGCGCTGATCTACATGACCATCTTCACGCGCGAGATCACGGCGCCCGATTTCCTCTACAGCCTCGAGATCCCCGTCATCCTGCTCAATTGCTACACCGCCGACTATGCCTTCCCGGCCGTGGTTCCCTCCGAGATCGCCGGCGGCCAGAGCGCGACCAGGCACCTGATCGCGCACGGCCATCGCCGCATCGCCACCATCACCGGCGAGCCGTGGATGCAGGCCGCGCAGGATCGGCTCAAGGGCTACCGCCGCGCTCTGGCCACCGCCGACATCCCGTTCGACCCGGAGCTGGTGGTCGAGGGCGACTGGTCGGCCAGCGCCGGCTATGCCGCGACGGTGAAGCTGCTCGGGCTAAAGGAGCGTCCGACCGCGATCTTCTGCCAGAACGACCGCACGGCGATCGGCTGCTACGAGGCGCTGAAGGAAGCCGGCCTGCATATCCCGCAGGACATTTCGGTGGTCGGCTATGACGACGAGGAGATCGCGCGCCATCTGTTCCCGCCGCTAACCACTTCGATCCTGCCGCATCTGGCGATGGGCCAATGGGCGATCGAGCAGCTCGAAACCCCGCCGACGCCCGGCCGCGGCCGCTATCCCATCACCAAGCTGGAGTGCCCGCTGGTGGAGCGGGAGTCGGTCTCGACCGTGAAATCGCCTACATAAGCGCCGACCCGTTCCGGCTGCCTTTGCCATCTTGCAAATTGACTAGCGCCTATGCAGCAGTTGCGCCGTCGTTTAGCTTAAGCTCATAAATGGGAGGCTCCGATGACGTCCACCTTCACCGTCCATGCCGCATCCGGTTATGAGCAGCTCATGGGGCGCTGGAGCCAAAGGCTCGCGCCCAAATTCATCGACTTCGCCGGTCTGGCCGCCGGCGAGACAATCCTCGACGTCGGCTGCGGCACCGGGAGCCTGACCTTCGAGCTGGCGAAATCGGCCGATCTTGCCGAGATCCAGGCCATCGATTTTTCCCCGGTCTTCGTCGCGGCGGCAAAGGAGAAAAACACCGATCCGCGCATCACCATCAGCCAGGCCGATGCCACGGCGCTGCCTTTCGCGGACAATGCATTCGACCGCGCGCTGGCGCTGCTGGTGCTGCATTTCGTGCCCGAGGCCGGCAAGGCGGTGGCCGAGATGCGCCGGGTGGTGCGACCGGGCGGCGTGGTCGCCGCGGTGGTCTGGGACCATTACGGCGGCATGACCGGCATGCGCATGATGATCGACACGATTGCCGCGCTCAGCGAAAGCGGACGACAGATGCGCAGCCGCTACTGCTTCCAGCCGATGATGCAGCCGGGCGAGATGAAGCGGACCTTTGTCGAACAGGGTCTCCTCGAGGTCACCGAGGCCGAGCTGATGATCCGCATGGACTACGCGGATTTCGACGACCTCTGGGCGCCGATCGGCGCCGGAGAAGGCCCGCTCGGCAAATACATCACCACACTGGATACGACCGAGCGGCAGCGTGTCGAGGCCGCCATGCGCGATGCCTATCAGGCCGGCCGGCCCGACGGCCCGCGATCCTTCGCCAATGTCGCCTGGGCCTGCCGCGGCATCGTGCCCTGAAGCCGGGGCAGCGCCTCAGTTGCCGCCGGCCGCGGCATTGATTTCCCAGCCGTCGACCCAGACCTGCCGCAGCCGGTCGCCCTCGCCCTTGAACCACAGGTTCGTTGGCCGGCAATCCTCGATGCGGTCGCTGCGGAAATTGCGGATGGCCTGGCGCAATTCGCACCAGGCGACGATGTTGGCGGTCTCGGCATAATAGATCAGCGCGACCGGACGGATGATGCGCTCGCTCGCCCGTCCCGCCTCGTCGCGGTAGGAGAGAGCGAGCTTCTCCTCGTCGCGGATGGCGCGGCGGACCTGCGCAAGGTCGACGGCGGAAGCGGAAGGCGCCGCAAAACCCCAGGCGTGAAGGGCGTTGGCGTCGAGGGTCTGCCGCAAGGGCGGCGGCACGGCGCCGGCGATCTTGGCACCGACGCGTTTCGCCGCCTGCTTCAACTCGGCGTCGCCGGTGCGCTCGAGCAGCGCCAGCGACAGCACGATCGCTTCCATCTCCTCGATGGAAAACATCAGCGGCGGCAGGTCGAAGCCGGGACGCAGGATGTAGCCAATGCCGCGCCCGCCCTCGATCGGCACGCGCATCGCCTGCAGCGCGGCAATGTCACGATAGATAGAGCGCACCGTGACTTCCAGTTGTCCGGCCATCGCAGCGGCGGTCACCGGTTTTCTGGCCAGACGCAGGATCTGGATGATCTCGAACAGGCGCGAAGCCTTGCGCATTTTTCCACTCAACCGAAACGCAACTGACACATCCTCGTCAGTTGGCGTGACCTATAGGGCCGCCTATACGCTTCAAAAATCAACAGATTCCTTTTTGCCCGGCGGGCGAAGCGACAGGCAACTGACATGAGCTACGCTGAAAACCTCTGGCTGTTCTTCGTGCTTCTGTTCGGCATCATCGCCGTTCCAGGCATGGACATGCTGTTCGTGCTCGCCAATGCGCTGACCGGCGGCAGCAATCGAGGTCTGGCGGCGACCGCTGGCATCATGCTGGGCGGCGCGGTGCACACGCTGAACGGGGCGATTGGGGTCGGCCTGCTCATGCATTTCGTGCCGGTCCTGTTCACGCCGCTGCTGGTCGCCGGCGCCGCCTATATGGCCTATATCGGCATTTCGCTGATGCGCAGCTCGATCACCGTCGGCGATGATGGGCCCACGGGGAGCCGCTCGGCCTGGAAAGCGTTTCGCCAGGGTCTGGTCACCTGCCTGATCAATCCGAAGGCCTATCTCTTCATCCTTGCCGTCTATCCGCAATTCCTGAAGCCGGCTTACGGTCCGATCTGGATGCAGGCGACGATCATGGGATTGCTGACGGTCGCCACACAGGCGGCGATCTATGGCGGGCTTGCCGTCACCGCCGGCCGCAGCCGGGGGCTGCTGGTCGACAATCCGCAGGCGACCATACTTGCAGGCCGTGCCGCAGGGCTGCTGCTGTTTGCCGTTTCAATATTTACGGCCTGGGAAGGATTGAGGGCGGCGTGACCGCCGCCCTCTCCATTGGGCTTATGCCGCGCCCTGACGGCTGGCGAGCATTTCGCGCTTCACCGACCGGCGCCATTCGACAGCGCCGGCGAGGCCATGCAGCACGGTCTCCGTGGTCGCCCAGTCGATGCAGCCGTCGGTGATGCTCTGGCCGTAGACGAGCGGCTTGCCGGGCACGACGTCCTGGCGGCCGGCGACGAGATTGCTCTCGATCATGACGCCGATGATGCGCTCGTCGCCCGCTGCGACCTGACCCGCCACATCATGCGCTACCTTGGGCTGGTTCTCCGGCTTCTTGGCGCTGTTGGCGTGGCTGACATCGATCATCAGCCGCGGCGCGACGCCGATGCGGCCGAGCTCGGCGGCGGCGGCATCGACGCTTGCGGCATCGTAGTTCGGCTGAATGCCGCCGCGCAGGATCACATGGCAATCCTCATTGCCGGTGGTCGCCGCAATCGCGCTGCGGCCGCCCTTGGTCACCGCCATGAAATGATGCGGTTGCGCCGCCGATTTCACCGCCTCGCCGGCGATCCTGAGGTTGCCGTCGGTGCCGTTCTTGAAACCGACCGGGCAGGACAGGCCCGAGGCCAGCTCGCGATGGATCTGGCTTTCGGTGGTGCGCGCGCCGATGGCGCCCCAGGCGACGAGGTCGGCGATGTATTGCGGGATCGTCATGTCGAGGAACTCGGTCGCCGCCGGCAGGCCGAGATTGTTGACGGCCGACAGCACATTGCGCGCCATGCGCAGGCCCTTCTCGATGTTGAAGCTGCCGTCGAGATCGGGATCGTTGATCAGCCCCTTCCAGCCGACCGTGGTGCGCGGCTTCTCGAAATAGACGCGCATGACGATCTCGAGCCGGTCGGACAGGGCCTCGCGCAGCGCCGCCAGACGGCTGGCATAGTCAACGGCCGCGACCGGATCGTGGATGGAACAAGGGCCGACGATGACAAGCAGTCGATCGTCGGCCCCGGTAAGGATCGAATGGATGGCGTTGCGCGAAGCGGCAACGGTGCGCGTCGCGGTGAGCGAGCGCGGTATCTCGCGCATCACCTCGTCGGGCGTGCTCAGGGCTCTGATTTCGGTGACCCGAAGGTCGTCTGTGGTGGTCAACACGGCTTTCTGCTCCTGGTTTAGGAGACCTGCCGGCTGAAACAAAAAAGCCGCCAGGTCTGGCGGCTTGTCGGATTTTGATCTGGAGTTTTCAGATCGAGCGCAATCCTCCCGCCGCCAGCGAGCTACCGTAGCTAAAGTACCAAAACGAGGCGGTCAGGTGGATCATGCGGGTCATATAGTCGATGCGAGGGCGGTTGTCACGTGTGTCTTAAGGGTGCGCATTGTCTCAGCTTGCAATGTGCTCGTGGCCCTGGGGAAACCAGATGCCACGCCGAAGCCAGTTCGCCCCACCCAAATTGGGTAGCACGTGGTTCTGATCGAGATCATTGATGTCCTCGATGATCTTGATGCTGCTGGCACTTTTGGACGGGAAGGTAAGCGCGAAGAGCTGTAGGGCGTCGGCTTCCGACCGCGCCGTGACGCCAACGCCAAGGTGACGCGCTTATCGTGATCCAATATGGATACATCGAGAGGTTTTCCTGCGACAATGGCGGCGCCCCTGATCATCCCGTCCAGGGATCGAAAAGTTCGATTCCAAAGCCGTCGAAATCCTTCGTGTTGCGCGTTGCCAAGACGAGCTCACCAGCGATGGCAGTGGCTGCGATCAGGCCATCCATCGACGACAGACCGCGACCGCTGCGCTTGGCAAGACCCATTAGGTCGCCCCAGGCCAAGGCAACCGACTCATCCACCGGCAAAACCCGCTGCTCGAAGCGCTGCGGCAGATCCCGGGCGAGCCACTCGGCCAGCGCCTCGCGTTTGCGCCCCTCATCCATTAGGGCAACGCCGCGTCGGATCTCGGCGATCGACACGACACTGATGAAGGAGCGGTCCTCGTCGAGCCCGTTCAGCCACTCCAGAACGCGTGCATTCGGCGCCGGCCTTGTCACTTCGGACAGGACATTCGTATCGAGCAGCAGCCTCACAGCGGCAGATCACGCGGTTGGTCGCGTTGCCGCTCCAAGTCGATATCGGCGCCACGCAGCGGCGAGTCCAGCAGGAACTCCGCAAGCGTGCCTTTACGTACTGTCTTTCGCTGCCATTCCTCCGCCGAGACGACGACCACGCTTGGCTTGCCGTTTTTGGTGATCGTCTGCGGTGAAGATTGTGCGCGCTCGATGACCTCGGATAGGCGAGCTTTTGCCCCGGCGACCGTCCAGTTGGCATCTTTGGGTGACGTTAGCATCGCATCCTCATGACTAATATGACCATCATGACTATATGGGAATCGCGATGCTGCTGCAACAGGACCTCAGCTGTACCGAATTACTCCCCGATCACGCCGGCAATGTTCTGGTCATAATCGACCAGCGATCCCGTCATCACACCGGCCTGGGGGCTCAGCATATAGGTGATCAGCCGGGCAAGCTGCGCCGGCTTCACCAGCTGGCCCATCGGCTGCGCGGCCTCGGCCTTCTCCAGCCAGTCATCCGACGCTCCGTGCCATTTCTTCTGCACGATCGCCTCGCCCTCGGTGTCCATCCATCCCGGCAGCACGGCGTTGCAGCGGATGCGGTTCCTCCGGTAGGCGCTGGCGACATTCTTGGTCAGCGTCATCAGCGCGCCCTTGCTGGTCGAATAGGGCGTCAGGAAGGACTGGCCGGCATGCGCCGACATCGACAGCACGTTTACGATCGAGCCCGGCGCCTTGCGTTCGAGCAGATGCGCGACGAGGCCCTGCATCAGGAAGAATGGACCGCGCACATTGGTGTCGAAGATCTGGTCGAAAAGCTCTTCCGAGGTCTCGACCAGCGAGCCGCGTGCCGAGGTGGCGGCGGCGTTGACCAGCGCGTTCAAGGTTTCGAAATGCTCAAGCGCCGTCGCGACGGCGCGCTTGCAGTCGGCGACCTTGGCGACATCGGCGCTGATGAAGATGGCGTCGACGCCGTTTTTCTTCAGCACTGCCACCGCCTTGTCGCCCTTTTCCTGCGAGCGGCCGATCAGCGCGAGCGCGCGGCAGCCCTCGTCTGCAAGCGCTTCGGCGACGGCGAAGCCGATACCCTGCGCGCCGCCGGTGACAATGGCGCGTGTTTCTGAATTGCGACCGGCCAAACCGCTCATCGCTGTGCTCCTGTGTTTTGAATTACCAAATGGATTTCGAGATTCATTGACGTTCCAATCGGCTTCCCGGTGTCCTGTCGCAACGTTGATAGCTTGGTCGAAGAGCCCTCGACTTCGTCATCCTAGGGCGAAGCAGGAGCGAAGCGACGCGCGGAGACCCTAGGATCCATTCCGTGACCCCGGCCGCAGAACGGGGCGGAGCAGAATTCTGCGCCGTCAGCATCGTTTCAACGTAACGGCATGGATCCTCGGGTCTGCGCGCGTCGCTTCGCTCCTTGCTCCGCCCGTGGATGACGACGCGATGGATGTTCCGGCTAATCGCCAACCCTTGCAGACCAACAAACCGACCATCCTTCAAGCGTTCGCCCGGCCGGACTAGTCGATGCGGACGGTCTTGCCCGTCTTCGCCGACTCCAAAGCCGCGTCGGCCAGCTTGAGCGCGATCAGCCCGTCCTTGCCGCTCGGCGCCGCCTTCTTGCCGGCAGTCGCCGCGGCGATGAAGGCCGCGATCTCATTGGCGTAAGCATCGATGTAGCGGGTCATGAAGAAGTCGTGCAGCGGCGGGCGGGTGTAGCCCTTGTCGTTGGCAAGCTCGATCGATACCGGCCGCTGGTTCTCGGCCGCGACCATGCCCTTGGAGCCATGCACCTCGATGCGCTGATCGTAGCCATAGGTAGCGCGGCGCGAGTTTGAGATGACGGCCTGCTTGCCGGACGCGGTCTCGAGGATGACGCTGACCGAATCGAAATCGCCGGCTTCGCCGATCTTCTTGTCGACCAGCACCGAAGCGTGGGCGCTGACGGCTACGGGCTCCTCGCCGAGCAGGAAGCGCGCCATGTCGAAATCATGGATGGTCATATCGCGAAAAATGCCGCCGGAGCGGGCGATGTAGTCGAGCGGCGGCGCGCCCGGATCGCGCGATGTGATGGTCACCATCTCGACATCGCCGATGGCGCCGTCGTCGATCGCCTTGCGCACGGCGGCGAAATGTGGATCGAAGCGACGGTTGAAGCCGACCATCAGCGTGGCGCCGGTCTTCTCGACCACGGCCAGGCATTTTTCGACACGCTCGACCGAGAGATCGATCGGCTTCTCGCAGAAGATTGCCTTGCCGGCCTTGGCGAAGCGCTCGATCAGGTCGGCATGGGTATCGGTCGGCGTGCAGATGATGACGGCGTCGATATCCTTGGCTTTCTCGATGGCATCGATTGTGCGGACCTCAGCGCCATAGGCGGAGGCCAGCTCCGTCGCCGCTTTCTCGAAGGCATCGGCCACGGCCACAAGTTTGGCCTGAGGGTTGGAGGCGACGGCGCGGGCATGCACCTTGCCGATGCGGCCGGCGCCGAGAAGAGCGAAACGGAGTGTCATGGAATGTCCTTCGAGGGTGGGTTGTATGCACGTCCGCGCCTTGCGGCCCGGATGATTGTTTAATCCTGCGGTGGCGCGCCGTCAGGCCGCCTGCAGCTCCGCCTGTCCGGTCTTGGCGCCGGTGATGTAGGCGACGATGTCGTTGCCGTCGGTGTCCTGCTTGCGCAGGTTGGCGACGATGCGCCCGCGGCGGAAGACGACGATGCGGTCGACCAGGTCGAACACCTGGCGCATGTTGTGGCTGACCAGGATCAACGGCTCGCCGTTCTCCTTCAGCGTGCGGATGATGTTTTCGACCTGCGCGGTCTCCTGCACGCCGAGCGCCGCGGTCGGCTCGTCCATGATGATCAGCTTGGAGGCGAAGGTCGCGGTCCTGGCGATCGCCACGCATTGGCGCTGGCCGCCCGACATGTGGCGGATGGTGCTGGAGAGGTTGGGGATCTTCACCGCCGTGCGGACAAGCGCAGCCTCGGTCGCCTTGCGCATCGCCTTGCGGTCGAGGATCGAGAACGGCCCGAGATTGAACAGCACCTTCTCGCGGCCGAGGAACAGGTTCGACGGCACGTCGAGATCGTCGGCCAAAGCGAGGTTCTGGAACACGGTCTCGATGCCCGCCTCGCGCGCCTCGATCGGGCCGGCGAAATTCACCTCCTTGCCGTCGAACCAGATCTTGCCGTCGGTGCGCTGCTCGACGCCGGTGATCTGGCGCACGAAGGTCGACTTGCCGGCGCCGTTGTCGCCCATGATGGCGACATGCTCGCCCTTGCGCAGCTCGAAATTCGCCTCCTGCAGCGCGTGCACGCCGCCGTAGTGCTTGGTGAGGTTTTCGGTCTTCAGAACGATGTCGGACATGGTCAAGCTCCTATCGCGCGGCGGCGCTGGCGCCATTGATCGAGAACGACCGCGCCGACGATGATCACGCCCTTGACCATCTCCTGATAATAGGCGTCGAGGCGCAGGAAGGTGAAGCCGGAAATGATGACGCCGAAGATCAGCGAGCCGATCACGGTGCCGATGATCGAGCCGCGGCCGCCCGACAGCGAAACGCCGCCGATGACTGCCATGGCGATGGCGTCGAGCTCGTACATCACACCCATGCCGGCCTGGGCGGTGAGGTTCTTGGAAGACAGCACCACCGCGGCAATCGAGGCGAGAATGCCGGCGATCGCATAGACCAGCACCTTGTGGTTGGCGATCTTGATGCCCGACATGCGCGCGGCGTCCTCATTGGAGCCGATGGCGTAGCAGTGCTTGCCGTATTTCGTGTAGGTCAGGATGAGCTGGAACAGGATTGCCAGCGAGATGAAGATGACGACCGGCATCAGCCCCTTGCCGATGGCCGCGAAACTGTCGGTCGGAAACGAAATCGGCTGGCCCTTGGACCACCATTTGGCGATGCCGCGGGCGGTGACCATCATGCCGAGCGTGGCGATGAAGGGCGGGATGCGGGTGTAGGCGATCAAGAGGCCGTTGATCAGGCCGGCGATCAGGCCGCAGCCGATCGCGACCAGCAGCGGCACGATGACCGGCAGGTCGGTCCAGCCATAATCGATGAACATCGCCTTGGGATTGGGATTGCCGTTGACGGTCGCGACCTGCGCGAAGCTCATGGCGATCATGGCGGTGGCGCCGACGATCGAGCCCGAGGACAGGTCGATGCCGCCGCAGATGATGACCTGGGTGACGCCGATGGCGATGATGCCGACGATCGAGACCTGCAGGATGATGATCTGCAGGCGCTGCTCGTTGAAGAGCCCGGAGACGTTCTCGCGGGTGTTGAACAGGAAGCTGTCGCCAAGGAAGACGCGGCCGACCAGCTCGAAGGCGGCGACGAGGATGACCAGCGCCAGGAACACGTTGAACTCGGCAGGCCACGGGCGCTTCTTGGCGTCGTAGCTCAGCCCGCCAATGCCATGCGATGTCTGTGACACGTCTTCTTCCTCCGTCGGGCGCAGCTGTCCGGCCTCCCGCGCGGGCGGGAGGAAGGGCGGAGCGGCGCGCTTGTTTCGATTGGACGCGCCGCCCCGTATCGAGGCGCCTCAGTTCTTCTTCAAGAACTTGTCGATGTTGGCCGGCGTCACGAGCTGGAACGGGATGTAGACCTTCTTGTCCACCTTCTCGCCCTTGGCGAGCTTCAGCGCGGCGTCGAGCGCCCCGGCGCCCTGGCCGGCGGCGTCCTGGAAGACCGTCGCGTCGAGATCGCCGGCCTGCATGGCAACCAGCGCGTCCTGGGTGGCGTCGACACCGCCGACGACGACCGACTTCATGTCGATGTTGGCGGCCTTCATCGCCTGGATGGCGCCGATGGCGCTTTCGTCGTTGTTGGCGATGACGCCGTCGAAGGCCTTGCCGGACGACAGCCAGTTGGTCATCAGGTTCTGCGCCTCGTCACGCTTCCAGTTCGAGGTCTGCTTGTCGATGATCTTGATGAAGTTGCAGTCCGGCGTGGCGATGACCTCGTCGATGTCCTTGGTGCGCTGCACCGCGGCCTGGTTGGAAAGCTCGCCCATGATCACATAGACATTGGCTTCCTTCTTGCCGGCTTCCTTGAACAGGCGGCAGACCTCCTCGGTCTCGAGCGTGCCGGAATCGGCTTCGTTCGAGGCGACGAAGGCCTGGTTGTCGGGAAGCTTGTCGACGTTGACCGGCTCGCGGTTGACATAGACCAGCGGGATCTTGGCGGCGGCGGCTGCATCCGACATCGCCTGCGTGGCCGACGTGTCGACCGGGTTGACGATGATGGCGTCGACCCCCGAGGCGGCGAAGTTCTTGATCTGGTCGAGCTGCTTGGCGACGTCGTTCTGCGCGTCCTCGACCTGCAGCTCGACGCCATCCATGCCCTTGGCCTGCGCGATCATGCCGTTGCGCAGCACGGTGAGGAAGTTGTCGTCGAAAAGAGCCATCGAAACGCCGATCTTGGCGGCGAAGGCAGATGAACACATCAGCGCCGAAAGCGCGACGCCCAAAAGAAGTTTCTTCATTTTCTCCTCCACTTGGTGTCCGGCTGCACCTGTTGAACCGGAATCCCCGGTTTGCCCGGGGAATCTCTCCCTGCGGCCATGCGGCGTCGCCAATTCGACTGGAACGCCTCTTCCTTCGTTCGAACATCTGTCCCGGAACGAAAGGACCAAAAGGCCTATTTGGTGAAATATTTATTCCATTTCGTTTTGAAAACGTCAAGGGCGATTCCGACCGGGGCGGCCGGTTTTTCGATCACCATGGGCTGTGCGAGGACCAAATTCACCTAAATTTGCGCCCGAGCCCGGGTGAACCGCGATGAAAGAATCCATCAAGCTGATGGATTCTTTCACATCGGCTATATCGAGCTCGGCGCCTAGATGTTTTCGGGCAGATAGATGTCGAAGGGCAGGAAGGTCTGCCCCGGCGCATTGGCCGCGCCGCTTTCAATGGCATGGGCCATCAGTCCGACGAGTTCCCGGCAGAGCGCCGCGAGCGGCGTCGAGATCACCATGGTGAGGATGTTGTCGGCAAGTGCCGCGCGTGAGACGGCATTGATCTCGTTGCAGATGACGACCGGCATCTCGGCCGGCTTTGCCGTCCTCAGCGCCGAGACCGCGCCCTCCATGCCGCCGCCGGCGACATAGCAGCCGGCGAGATCGGGATGGCGGGCCAGGAGGTCGAGCATGGCGTCATGCGTCACGTCATTGGCCTCGAGGTTGACCAGCGTCTCCATCACGGTGAAGTCGGGCGCGTGCTCGCGGAAGAAAGAGCGGAAGCCGATCTCGCGCAATTCATGGCCGTGGAAGCGATGGCTGCCGACAAAGAGCGCGACCTTGCCCGGCTTCCTGGCGGCCTTGGCGATCATCCAGGCCGCGCTGCGCCCGACCTTGCGGTTGTCGAGCCCGACATAGCCCTCGCGGATGCCGGCGGCAAAATCCGACAGCAGCGAGAAGACCGGCTGTCCCCTCGCCTTCATTGTCTCCACGACCGCCGTCAGCGTCGGATGGTCCGGGCCGACGACGGCGATGGCCCTGGATTTCGCCGCCAGCCCACGCATCTGGGCGGCGATCTCATCGGGCGTTAGCGAAGCGGCGAAATCGATGGTTGCAACGCCGCGAAAACGCTGCGACTGCGCGACCGCCAACTCGATCTCCTTGGCGAAATCGCCATAGAAGACGTCATTGCCCCTGAGCAGCAGGAAGCCGAGCCGGTATTCCGGCAATTCCTGGCGCATGCGCTGCTTGATCAGCCCGGCGGCGTGATAGCCGATCTCGGTGGCGGCATCATAGACCCGGCGCGCCGTCTCCTCGCGCACCGGCAAGCGGCTGTTCAGCACCCGGTCGACGGTGGCGACGCTGACGCCGGAGACGCGCGCGAGATCGGTGATGGTCGGCCGCTTTGCCATGAATGCTTTCTCGCTTGTTCCCACTCCGGATATCCGGCTCAGCATATCTCATTCTGATAGGAAATGATAGAAACTATCTTCATGATGTTGAGACTATCAGACCCTGCGGCTATGCTGAAGCCGAAAGTCAGCGATGGCGTAGGCCCCCCATGATCGCAGCGGTTCGCCAAGGGCTGGCGGAGGAACCCCAATGACGGCAATCACGTCTTCGGCGGCGTCGCCGCGCGACTACAGCCTGACCGGCCGGGACGCCAGGCTCGCGGTCGAGAACGGTCTCGCGGCAGCCGAGTGGTACCACACCGAGATTCCGCGCAAGCAGATGAAGGAGCTGATGCAGCGCTCCGACCAGCCGGCGATCCGCGACACCATCATCTGGCTGGCCGCTTTCGTCGTCAGCGCCGCGGGCGGCATCTGGTTCTGGGGCAGCTGGTGGTGCGTGCCGTTCTTCTTCGTCTACGGCACGCTCTACGGTTCCTCGACCGATTCCCGCTGGCACGAATGCGGCCACGGCACGGCCTTCCGCACGCAGTGGATGAACGACGTCGTCTACCAGCTCGCCTGCTTCATGATCATGCGCAACCCGGTGACCTGGCGCTGGAGCCATACGCGCCACCACACCGACACCATCATCGTCGGCCGCGACCCGGAGATCGCCGTCATGCGCCCACCGGACCTGCTGCGCGTGGTGCTGAACTTCTTCGGCATTCTCGACGCCTGGCATGCGATGACCGACATGGTGCGCAATGCCGCCGGCATCATCAGCCCCGCTGAAAAGACCTTCATCCCCGAGCAGGAGCAGCCGAAGGCGATCCGCGTGGCCCGCATCTGGCTCGCCATCTACATCGCGACCATCGCGCTGGCATTTTATCTGCATTCATGGCTGCCGCTGATGCTCGTTGGCCTGCCCCGCCTCTACGGCGCCTGGCATCACGTGATGACCGGCCTGCTGCAGCATGGCGGACTCGCCGACAATGTCATCGATCACCGCCTCAATAGCCGCACGGTGCTGATGAACCCGATCAGCCGGTTCATCTACTGGAACATGAACTACCATGTGGAACACCACATGTTCCCGATGGTGCCCTATCACACGCTGCCGAAGCTGCACGAAATGATCAAGCACGACCTGCCGGCACCGACGCCGTCGATCCTGGCCGGCTACCGCGAGATGATCCCTGCCTTCCTGCGCCAGCTGCGCAACGAGGACTATTTCCTCAAGCGCGCGCTGCCGCCGACGGCAAAGCCCTACCGGGAAGAACTGCACAACGACAACCCGGTGGCGGCAGCGGCCGAGTGAGCTGCCGAAGGCTGACCAGGAATTTCACGAGGACGAGATGAGCGACTGGGTCGAGGCCTGCGCGGCCGGAGATATCGATGAAGAGGACGTGATGCGGTTCGACCATGCCGGACGCACCTTCGCCATCTACCGCAGCCCGGACGACGAATATTTCGCCACCGACGGCCTGTGCACGCATGAAAAGGTGCATCTGGCCGACGGGCTGGTGATGGACGACATCATCGAGTGCCCCAAGCACAATGGCCGCTTCAACTACAAGACCGGTGACGCGCGCGGCGCGCCGGTTTGCGTCAACCTCAGGACTTATCCGGTCAAGGTCGATGCCGGAAAGGTCCTGATCCAGGTCGGATGACGGCGATGGCCGGGATGGTGATCATCGGTGCGGGCGAGTGCGGCGGGCGCGCCGCGCTTGCGCTCCGCGATCTCGGTTATGATGGGCCGGTGACACTGGTCGGCGACGAGCCGCATCTGCCCTATGAGCGACCGCCGCTGTCGAAGGAAGCGATGACCGGCGAGGCTCCCGCCATCAAGGCGATCGCCACAGAGGAACTCTTCGCCGAACGCGCGATCCGGCACATCCATTCCGTCCGGGCCGTCGCGATCGACCGCGCCGCGCATGTCGTGCAGCTGTCGGACGGCTCTTCGCTTGCCTACGACAAGCTGCTGCTGGCCACCGGCTCCGTGCCGCGCCAGCTGCCGATGCCGGGGCTGGGGCCGCGCTGCGTCTATCTCAGGACCTTCAACGACGCGCTTACTATCCGTGCCCATCTCAGCGCGGAAAAGCGCGTCGCCGTCATCGGCGGTGGGTTCATCGGGCTGGAGCTTGCCGCCTCGGCGCGCAAGCTCGGCGCCACGGTCACCGTCATCGAGGCGCAGCCGCGCATCCTGATGCGCGGCGTGCCGGCCGAGATCGCCGAAATCATCCACAAGGCGCATGAGGCCGAGGGCGTCGCGATCCACACCGGCCAGGGGATCGCGGCAATTGCCGATGACGGCAAGGACGTCGCCATCACGCTGGCCGGCGGACAGAGGATCGTCGCCGACCTCGTGGTGATCGGCATCGGCGCCGTGCCGGTGACCGCGCTCGCCGCCGAGGCGGGGCTAGCGATCGACAATGGCATCGCCGTCGACGAGCATTTGCGCACCGCCGACCCGGATATCTTCGCCGCCGGTGATTGCTGCTCGTTTCCGCTCGCGATCTATGGCGGAAGGCGGGTACGGCTGGAAGCCTGGCGCAACGCGCAGGAACAGGGCGCTTTGGCCGCCAGGAACATGTTGGGCGCCGATGAGGCGCATGCCGCCGTGCCGTGGTTCTGGTCGGATCAGTACGGGCTCACTTTGCAGATCGCCGGGCTTTCGGACGAGGGCAAGAGCATCGTGCGGCGCGACCTCGACGACGGCGCCTTCATCCTGTTCCATTTGGCGCAGGACGGCCGGCTGGTCGCCGCAAGCGGCATCGGCCCCGGCAATGCGGTGGCGCGCGACATCCGCCTGGCGGAGATGCTGATCGCCAAACGGGCGAAGCCGGCGCCGGAAGCGCTCGGCTCGCAGGCGGTCAAGCTGAAGTCGCTGCTGGCGGCGTGAACTGCCGCGTCATTTGTTGATCGCAGCGCTGCCCTCGCCTGCCTGCCGGCATCTTCTCCCGGCAAACGGGCTGGTAGTGTGCTGAGAGTTCTGCAAATTCGCTGAGAGAGGGCGGTCATGGCAGGC
>NZ_SUGA01000023.1 GCF_004963255.1 Mesorhizobium sp.
AGCCTGCCATGACCGCCCTCTCTCAGCGAATTTGCAGAACTCTCAGCACACTACCTTTTTCTTTGGCCGAAACTGATCCAGGGCGATCTTATTCGGCAAGCACGCGGGTCGAGGGGAAGGCGACCTCGACCAGGGTTCCTTCGCCTGGCGTCGAGGTGATGGCGAAGCGGGCGCGGTTCGCCTCCACCATGGCCTTGGTGAGGGGCAGGCCGAGGCCAGTGCCGTCGCCGCGTCCGCGCTTCAGCGCATTGATCTGCTTGAACGGCTTCAGCGCCTGCTCGATCTCGGCCGGGGTCATGCCGATGCCGGTATCGCGCACGCGCATGACGACATCGCCTGAGGCTTCGTAAGCGGTCGAGACGATCACCTGGCCGCCGGCCTGGGTGTAGCGGATGGCGTTGGACAGGATGTTGAGGGCGATCTGGCGCACGCTTCGCAAATCCGCCACCACTTCCGGCAGCCGCGAGGCGAAGCTGGAGCGGATGATGACGCGTTCACGATTGGCCTGCGGCTGCATCATCGCCACCGTCTCTGCCAGCGTGTCGTTGAGCGACACCGCCTCGTAATCCATCTCCTGCTGCCCGGCCTCGATCTTCGAGATGTCGAGCAGGTCGTTGACGAGGTCAAGCACGTGATTGCCTGACCGGTTGATGTCGCGCAGGTAGTCGCGATAGCGGTCATTGGCGATCGGACCGAATTTCTCGTCCACCATCAGCTCGGAAAAGCCGATGATGGCGTTGAGCGGCGTGCGGATCTCATGGCTGATGCGCGCCAGGAAATCCGTCTTCTGCGAGGACGCGCGCTCGGCAACCGCGCGTGCCTGGGTCAGGTCTTCCTCGGCCCGCTTCCATTGCGTGATGTCGCGCACCACGGCGCAGAAGCCGCTGTCGTTCGGCAGCCTGCCGATGGTCATGAACAGCGGGATGAAACGTCCCTGCGCCTCGCGGCCGATGACCTCGCGGCCGTCATTCAAGACGCTCGCCACGCCCGGCTCCGAAAGGCCCGCGAGATAGTCGCGCGCCGCGCGCTGGCTTTCGATGGCGAACAGCGAGGCAAAGGGCTTGCCCGCGACCTCGTCGCTGTCGAAGCCGAACAGGGCTTCCGCCGGCCGGCTGATCGAGCGGATGTTGCCGTCGCGGCCGATCAGCACGACGCCATCCGTGGCGGTGTCGATGATGGTGCGCATCTCGGCGATGCGCGATTTCAATTCCGGCACGTCCGGCTGCAGCGCCGGTTCGTCATTGGCGGCGGTGAAATGCGCCGCATCGTCCTCGCCGGAGCGCCGCACCACCAGCATCAGCGCCTTGCCGCCCCGCCATGGCACCGAGCGAAGCAGGGCTTCGATCGGAAATTCCTGGCCCTGGCGGCTCTTGAGCTTCAGCGAGTGGTCACTTTCGTCCGCGGCCGCATCCTCGGCATAGGGATCGGCAAACAGCGCGCCCAGGCCACCCGCATCCGCGAGGTCGTCCAGCGCATCGTAGCCGGTGAGCTCGAGGAAGGCGTCGTTGGCGTAATGGAGCTCGTCACCCGAATGGATCAGCAACGGCACCGGCAGCCTGGCGAGGATGGACGTATCGGGCGCCTTGGCATCCTCTCCGGTCGAAAAAGCGGAGGGCACAAAGCCTGCGAGCTTGAGTGGCGGCACGTCCAGGCGTGGCCGCGCCGGCGTTACGGTCTCCGGTTCTTCCGCGGCCGTCGCAGCGTCGGCGTCGGAGCCGGCCCAATCCTCGCTGTCTTGTGCATCGCGGAAATCGTCGGCGGTCATGCTGTCATCGTCCGCCGCCGCATCGCGAGCCGGCCTTTCGGCGACCGGCTCGGTCGCTGGCCGTTCGACCGGCTGCCGCGCCCCGGTACGCTCGGTCGCCTGCTGGGTGGCCGCTGCCTGGCTGTCCTCGGAAGCAGGTTCGACGCCGGCTTCTTCCCCGGATTTCTCACCATCGGCGTAGCTGAGCAGCGAGCCGGAAGCGGCCGGCGTCACGGTCTTGCCGGCGTCGTCCGTCGCGGCGGCGTCATCGATACCGTCGAGCCTCGCCAGGTCTTCCTGGTCTTCCGCCTCGGTCTGTGCTTCAGCAGTCTCCGCATCAGCCTTCGCCTTGGCGGTTTCCGAGGCTTCCGGCGCGGGTGCCGGCATCGCTTCCTGCGCGGGGTTCTCGTGCGCCGCCCCCTCAAGCGTCGTTGGCTGGTTTGCCTCGGCCTTCGTTGCGACGGCGGGCTCTTTCGCTGTTGCTTCGCCCTTGCCGGCAACAACCGCATCGGCCTGCTTGCCGGCTTCGGCGGCGCCCGGCTCGGCAGGCAGGGAATTGTCCTTGCGCAGCCGCTCGCCGATCTCGCGGAACGCGCTGCGCTCGAGGATCGACAGGCTCTTCTGACTTGCGAGCGTGTCGCTCCCCGGCTGCTTGTCGTTGGCCGGCTGGCGGTGCTCGGCCAGCCTTATCACCTTGTCGGCGAAGCGCCTCTCCGGCTTCGGCACGATGCTCAGCGCCGGCACTTCGCCCTGGAACGGATCTGCGGGCTTTGGCTGTTCCGGCTGCGCCTGCTCCGCGGCTGGCTGCTCGACCGACGGCTCGCTCCCGGCAGGCGCGGCATTGGGCACCAGCGCCATTCCGAGCGCTTCGGGATCGACCACGGCATCGGCCGGGCGCGCGACGCCGAAGCCGCGAAAACCCTCGAAGGCGCGGCTGCGGCCATAGACGGGCAGCGCCGCCAGATCGACCGGGATCTTCAGATCGGTTCCGGCCACCGGCCACAGCACCGATCGGCCTGACCAGGTGTCGCGCCGTTCGAGCAGACCGGCGATCTCGCCGGAGGTGTCGAGGCCGAAGATGGTGGCGACGTCCTTGAAGCGGCGGCCGATCACATCGGCGGCGGGCTGGCCGACGATGTCTGCGAATTCGGGCGACAACGCGCTGAATTTGCCGTCGGCGTCGGTGCGCCAGACGAAGCGCAAGGGCGGCGCCGAACGGTCTATGCCGCGGGGCAGGGCTGGCCGTGACGACATGAGGGTTTCGCGCGCGTCCGTCTCGCCAATACCCGGCCGCAGGCCTTCGACCGCGACGGCCTCCTTCGGCTCATCCTTTGCCGGCGCTGCCGGTAGAGCTTGCCCGGCGTTATCGTCGCCGGCGTTGAAATACCAATGGTCATGCTGGCCGGCGCCGGCGTCCGAAGCCTGTTGGCTGGGCTCGGCGGCATCCGCCTGATGATCGGTCCGGGCAGGCTGCTGGCCGGCCTTGACCCGGCTTCCGCCGTCAGTCTGCGCATCGCCCTCAGGGCGCTCCGGGACCGGCTCGGCCCGTTCGCCAGCCGTCACGACCGGCGCGGGGTTGTTGTCCTGGACCGGCCGGGGTTCGGGCTCGGCGGCCAGGCTTTCACCCGACAGCGTGGCCGCCACGGTGCCTGGCGCCGCGACTTGCTCACCATCGGGCCGATCGCCCTGGCCAGCGGCCGGCTGTTCGCCTTGGCCGCCGTCGAGCTGGTCCTCATCGATCACCACCAGCAGATGCCGTGTGTCGGTGAGCCGCGCGAAACCGGCCGGGTAGGAAGTGCCACTGCCAGGCACAAGGCGCTTGACGACGCGGTCGCCGCTGCTTGCCACATCCGCAACCAGCGCAGCCAGGGTCCGCGGCTCGATGCCGAGCGCCGCGAAACCGTCCGAGGCTGCTTCGATGCCGCCTTGCGCGTCGACGAAAGCGATGAAATGCCCTGCCTCGGTGAAGCCGCCGATGGCGCGGCTGGCGATCTCGCCGGCGCTGCGGGAGCTGGTCTGCGCCGCCGGCACCGCCAGCATGATTGCCTTCTCGCCGTCCGGCATCGTCACGGCGCTGGCCAGGAAACCTAGGGCACGGCTCACCATGCCCGTGGCCAGCCTCACCGTGATGGCGCGGTCGTGGCCAATCTCGGGGAAACCGCTCGTCGCCATGATCTGCCGCCTGGCAATCAGCGGCAGCCGCGCCGATGCGCCGATGATGGCCTCGATATCCGGATAGCCGAACACCGAGGCCCCCGGTCCGTTCGCCCAGATCACCTGCTCGAGATCGGCCGACAAAATGGCCAGGGCGTCGCCGGCGGCAAAGCGCTGGCGCACCGCGTCGAGCACGGCGACGTCGAGGAAGGAGTAGTTTTCAGGCGGCATGCGCTGGGCAACCCTCCGAAGCGGGCATTTCAGTTAACGCTTTGTTAATAAAAGCCCGCGGTCCGAAGGTCCACAAGCCCTGGCTTGCATAGGTCGGAATCTCTGGGCTCTTGGTTAACGGCCCAGCGGCTGACGCTACGGTTGCCGTGAAGGAAGATTCTTATGGTGCAGTGCAACAAAGATGTTGCAACGCACAAAAAAACCTTTATATTGCCACCATACATGAACGAGACGGCTTTCTGTCAAAGCCGCTATCCGAAAAGGTTGGAAAATGTCCAAGACCACCGCTAAGACCGCTGCCGAGACCATCGAAAACGTTGAATTCCCGAGCTTCGACGCTTCCAAGGCCACCGACCAGATCCGCGCCTTCGCCGAGAAGGGCGTCGAGCAGTCGAAAGAGGCCTATGCCAAGCTGAAGACCGGCGCCGAAGAGACCCAGAAGGTTCTGGAGTCGACTTACGAGACCGCCAAGGCCGTCTCCAGCGACGTTTCGCTCAAGACGATCGCCGCGCTGCGCGCCAATGCCGAGGCCGGCTTCTCGCACCTTGAAGCCCTGGTCGGCGCCAAGACCCTTTCGGAAGTCGTCGAGCTGCAGACCGCTTTCCTGCGCAAGCGCGCCGAAATGGCCGTGGAACAGGCCAAGGAGTTCCAGGCCGTTGCCACCAAGGCGGTCGAGGACGTCTCCAAGCCGGTCAAGAGCGCCTTCGAGAAGGCGATGAAGGACGTCAAGGCTGCCTAATTTTCGTGCACAACTGTGCGCTGCATCAAAACGTCGCATTTCGTCAGACAAATAGTTATGCGATAGAGTTGATTAACCAGATACCCGGAAGCGGAACCTCCTCCCTCTGTTTCCGGGGTGACCAGCCAGCACCTCCTCCCGCTGGCTCGTAACAGGAAAAGGCCGGCACCTCCTCCCGCCGGCCTTTTCTTTTTGTCCAATGATAAGCTGCGACGGAGGACAACCCGTTCTTTGCCTTATCAAGGGCCTTGAATTAGAATCCGATAGCCCGTATTGGACGCATCGCCAACGATGGAGCGCATCCTCAGGATTCCTGGATAGCGCTCGCCTGGAATGTGCCGTTGTAGCTCAGTTGGTTAGAGCACCAGATTGTGGATCTGGGGGTCGCTGGTTCGAGCCCAGCCAACGGTACCATCGCCTTCCCGCGTAAGTAGCTGATTTTAGATTTAAATTACAAGGTTCGATCGTAAGCTTCGGATCTGCTTGCGATTTGCTCAACAAATTCTGCGCCCTATTTTGGTGCAACGGATGGTAGGGACGAACGCGCGAAGAGCGCGCTCTGGTCGCTGCTTCCTCCTCCATCATAACGGCCTACTGCGATCGCGCACCTTTCGATCCGGATTTGCCCGTCGCCGTCCATGGAAGTCCTTGAGCAGGACGCGTCATAACGTTGATGGATCACGTTCGTGAAGCTCTCTTATCGCTGGCGGCGATATGGCCTTCATACGCCCAGCAGGCGAGCCAGGGATGATGCGGCCCCGGTGCTGGCGATGCCAAGGTCGCGGACGCTGCTCATGTGATTGGTCCCTGCAAGGCTTGTACGCGAAACGAGCAGCCCTTGCCGTTGGAGATTCTCTGCGAAAGCGGCGCCCTGGCTGTGGAAGGGCGGCGTTTCCTCGGAGCCGACGGATATCTCGACCGCCACGCCCGGATCGAAGCGATGACTTATCGGCGAGAACCGCTCAACCTCGTCGTCGGTGATCGCGATCTCGGCCGCGAGAAACGACTCCTGCAACGGTCTTAGATCGTAGATGCCGCCGAGCAGGAGCGCGCTTTTGACGCCTGAAGGCTGGGTGTTGTCGTCAAAGAGCATCGTCGCGAGATGCGCGCCGGCGGAATGGCCGCTTACCGTCAGTCGGCCGGGATCGCCGCCATAGCTCGCGATGTGGTCATGTATCCATTGCCTCGCGCGGCGTATTTGATCGACGATCGTCGCCATTCTCACGCTCGGCATTAATGCGTAATCCACGATGACGGCAATCGCCCCGGCGTTAGTGACGGTGTCTGCCACGTAGGAATAGTCGCGCTTGGAGAACATGCGCCAGTAGCCGCCATGAATGAACATGTGAACCGGCAGGCGATCGCGTTCGCCTTGCGGGAAGAACAGGTCGACGGTTTCCGTGCCGTCCGGTCCGTAAGGCACGTCGGCGGCCATCGGTACCTTGGCCCTGGTCTCGGCGCTGCGCCGGACGATCTCGGCGACGATGTCGTCGAACTCGGGGACATGGTCGCGAATGCGGAATGGATCTTTCGCCATCTGTCTCATCAGATCGTCACGGCGATGTATTTCGCCTCCATGAACTCGGCGATGCCGTGCTTCTGGCCGCCCTCGCGCCCAAGCCCGCTCTGCTTGACGCCGCCGAAGGGCGCGGCAGGGTCCGACATCAGACCGCGATTGAGCGCGATCATGCCGGACTCGATCTTCGACGCCATGCGCATGCCTTTGGCAAGATCGCGCGTGTAGATGTAGGCGGCAAGGCCGTACTCGGTGTCGTTCGCCCTTGCGATGACCTCCGCCTCGTCCTCGAAGCGGCTGATCGGTGCCACCGGACCGAATATCTCCTCGTGAGCCATGGCGGCGTCGGCCGGCACGTCACTCAGCACCGTGGGCGGGTAGAAAAATCCTCGGCCTTCGGCGATCGCGCCGCCGCACAGAACCTTGGCGCCGCGCGCGACCGCGTCCTGGACGAGCCGATCGATCTTGTCCACGGCTTTCCTGGTGATCATCGGCCCGCATTCGGTGTCCGAATTCGTGCCGGGGCCGATTGTCAGCGCCGCCATGCGTTTGCGCAGGCCTTCGGCGAATGCGTCATGGATGCCCGCCTGGACGTAGAGCCTGTTGGCCGCCGTGCAGGCCTCTCCGGCGTTGCGCATCTTGGCGATCATCGCGCCGTCGAGCGCCGCTTCCAGGTCGGCGTCGTCGAGCACGATGAAGGGGGCGTTGCCGCCAAGTTCCATCGAGCAGGAAATGACATGCTTCGCCGCCTCGGCAAGAAGCACGCGGCCGATGCCGGTCGAGCCGGTGAAGGAGAGCTTCCGCACCCGCGCGTCGGCCAGCATGGCCGCGGTCACCGGCCCCGGATTCGAAGTGGTGATGACGTTGACGACGCCCGGCGGCACGCCGGCTTCCTCGTAGAGGGCGGCAAGCGCGTAGGCCGTCAGCGGCGTCTCGCTGGCCGGCTTCAGGATGACGGTGCAGCCGGCGGCAAGCGCCGGCGCGATCTTGCGCGTGGCCATCGCCGCCGGGAAATTCCATGGCGTTATCAGAATGCAAATGCCGATGGGCTGGTAGTCGACCACGATCCGGTTAGCGCCCGACGGCGCAAGGCCGAACTCGCCGCTGATGCGAACCGCTTCCTCCGCGTTCCAGCGGAAGAACTCGGCCGCGTAGGCGACTTCGCCGCGCGCGTCGCGCAGGGCCTTGCCGTTCTCCAGCGAAATCAACGCGGCCAAGGTCTCGGCACGTTCGGTCATCAGCTCGAAGCAGCGCCTCAGGATCTCCGACCGCTTGCGCGGCGGGGTCTCGCGCCAGCCGGCCGCCGCCTGTGCCGCCGCCTCGACGGCCGCCGCCGCGTCGGCGAGCGTCGCGTCCGGAACCGCGGCGATCACAGCCTCGGTCGATGGGTCGACCACTTCGATGACGCGGCCGTCGGAGGAGGGTCGCCATTTCCCGCCGATGTAAAGGCCTTGCGAGAACGGGATGTATTCGGACATGTCGGAATCCTGATCGACTGTTGGGTGGGAAATGTTCATTGCAATCGGGCTCCTTCCCTCACATTGCCGCGGCCGACATGTCGCCGCTGTAAGCAGCCCTGACCAGGCGCTGCATCGCGGGCAGGTCGAAGGGGCGGGGATTGTTCTTGATCAGCCGGTCGATGCCGAGCGCCTGTTCCGCCGTCCAGTCGATCTTGTCCTCGGCAAGGCCGAGATCTGCCAGCGTCCGGGTGATGCCGATGGCGTTGAACAGTCGCGCCACTTCCGTGATCGTGGCGTCGGCCAGCAGATCGGCGTTACGGTCTTGGCGCGGCAGCCCAAGCGCAAGGCCGATTTCCGCGATATCCGAGGTTGCCGCCGGCAGGTTGTAGCGCATCACATAGGGGAGCATCGTCGCGACGCCCAGGCCATGCGGCGTGTGGGTGAGCGCGCCGACCGGATACTGCACCGCATGGGCGGCGGCGGTTCCCGCGGTGCCGAAGGCGCAGCCGGCGGCCAGCGCTCCCATCATGACATCGGCCCGTGCATTCTCGTTCGACCCGTCGCGATAGGCTGCTTCGAGGCTGCGGCCGAGGAGCCTGATCGCCAGAAGGGCGAAATGATCGGTCAGCGCGCTCTTACCGACGAAGACATGGCGTTGCGGCAGATCGGCATCGGCGCCGCGTCTTGCCGCGGTGAAGGCCTCGATCGCATGCGTCAGCGCGTCCGCGCCGGCGATGGCGGTCAGTGATGGCGGGCAGCTCGCCGTCAGGTCCGGATCGCACAGAGCGACCGCGGCGATGAGATGCGGGCTGGAGATGCCGACCTTCAGCGTCCGCTCCGGGTCGGAGATCACCGCGACGGGAGTGACTTCGGAACCAGTGCCGGCCGTGGTCGGCACAGCGATAAGGGGAAGGGTGGGGCCCGGCACCTTGAACTCGCCATAGTAATCCTGGAGCTTGCCGCCATGGCTGATGAGCAGCCCGGCGCATTTGGCCATGTCGAGGCAACTGCCGCCGCCGACGCCGATCACCATGTCCGGCCTGAATCCCTTCGCCTCCGCGATACAGGCGCCGACGCTGTCGCGCGGCACGTCCGGCAAGGTGCGGTCGTAGACGAGCGTATCAATCCCGGCAGCCTTCAACCCACCGAGCATCTCGATGAACTCGGACGTTCCGGCGAGCCTTTCGTCGGTGCAGATGAATGCGCGCCGGCCATATCGCCCGGCAATCGCCGGCAGCGCATGGCGCTGGCCCTTGCCGAAGAGGATTTCGCGCGGCAGGCGCGCGGCTGCAAAGAGGGTCATGGATCGAGATCTTTCGAAAGAGACTGATGGAAAAGTTCGTGTTCGTCGGTAGATCGGCCTTCAATTTCGCAGGCCGGCGCTTTTGTCGGCTTTCGTGCCCTGCGTCGTTGAATGCGGGCGATAGGCATCCGTTCGTATCCTCTATAAAATCGTATAGGATATCCTATTGAATTGGCCGGAGCATCATGTTAGGGCTTGCTCCTGTCAAGAGGTAACCGATGGAAAATCCCGACCTGACGGTTGAAACCGAAGCTCGCTCAAGCGGTCGCATCCAGCGCGCCAACAGCTTGGCGGGCGACGTTTACGAAGCAATCTTCGCGCAGTTGATGTCGCTGAAGATTCCGCCGGGATCACGCATTACCGTCGACAACCTTGTCAGGGAATTCGACGTCTCACACACGCCTATCCGCGAAGCGCTCGGGCGGTTGGAGGGCGAGGGCCTAGTGGTCAAGACCCACCTGATCGGCTATCGCGCGGCCCCGCAAATCACCCGGCGCCGGTTCGATGAGCTTTACGAACTGCGCCTTCTGTTGGAGCCCGCTGCCGCCGCCAAGGCTACCGCAACGCTGGATGAAGAGCGCCTCGCGGTGTTGCAGGAAGCGGCAGGCGTGATGGCCCGGCGGGTAGGGAAGGACGAGCGCCTGCGCTATTCCAACTTCGCGCGGCAGGACGCGATCTTCCACGACAAGATCATGGAGTTCGCGCAGAACGAGCTCATCCGGGAGACGCTGAACCACCAGCACACGCACTTCCACATCTTCCGCCTGATGTACCACTCGCGCGTCACCGAAGAAGCGCTGGATGAGCATGAGGCGATCCTCGCTGCTTTCGCGGCCGGCGACGCGCACGCCGCCGAAAAGGCGATGCATGTGCATATTGAGAATTCGCGGGACCGCCTCCTGCCCGCCTTCGAGTAACCGCTCCCATGTCCATTGCTGCTCGCATCGACGGAGATAGCGCTGTTGCGCCCGCAGCCGGCATATCGGTTGGCCCTGCGGTGCTGCGCGCCGAGGGGCTGTCCAAGCAGTACGGCGCCGTCACCGTGCTGTCGGATGTCACGCTCGATATCCAGCCCGGCGAGATTCATGCGATCATCGGCGAGAACGGCGCCGGTAAGTCGACATTCATGCGGCTGCTGTCCGGTTACATCGAGCCGACCGAAGGCACGTTGTCCATGGCGGGGCACCGGGTGCGCTTCAGCAGGCCGGACCAGGCTCAGGCCGCCGGCATCGCCCTGGTGCATCAGGAGATCCTGCTCGCCGATGCGCTGAGCGTCACCGACAATCTTTTCCTCGGTCGCGAGCTCACCAAGGGTGGTCTTGTCGATGATGCCCGCATGCGCCGCCTTGCTGCGGCAAAGCTCGCGGAACTGGGCTGCGAGGTCTCGGCCACGTCTCTCGTGCGCGACATCTCGCTGGCGGATCGCCAACTGGTGCAGATAGCCCGCGCCTTGCTCGACGAGCATCGGGTGGTGATCTTCGATGAGCCGACAGCCGTGCTGACGGGAGGAGAAGTCGAGCGTCTCCTCACCATCATCTTCGAACTCAAGGCACGCGGCATCGCGGTCCTCTATATCAGCCACCGGCTCGACGAGGTGCAGCGGCTGGCGGACAAGGTCAGTGTCCTGCGCGACGGCAAATTGGTTGGCACCTATCCTGGCCATACACTGACGCAGATCGACATGGCGCGGCTGATGGTGGGCCGCGAGCTCAACGCTCTTTATCCGCAAAAGCAGGCGACGCGGACAGATCAGCCGATGCTGAGCGTCCGCAACGCCGTGGTTCCAGGCTTCGTCGAGGACGTGTCGTTCACCGTGCATAAGGGCGAGATTCTGGGCTTCGCCGGAATGATCGGCGCCGGGCGAACGGAGCTGTTCGAAGGGATGCTCGGGCTGCGGCCGGGAACCGCTACGGTCGAACTCAACGGCGCTCCGGTACGCATACGCTCCCAGCGCGAAGCCATGGAAGCCGGCATCGGTTACCTAACCGAGGACCGCAAGGGCAAGGGCCTGCTCCTGCAGGAGCGTCTCGGGCCGAACCTCACTCTGTCCGCCCTCGCCAACTTCCATCCTGGCCTCATCGTAAGACGCGACCGCGAAGCGAGGGCCTTGGCGCAGGCAATCTCCAGCTACGACATCCGCCTGAAGAGCCTCGGCGTGCGGGCAGGGCAGCTCTCCGGCGGCAACCAGCAGAAGCTTCTGCTCGCCAAAGTGCTCCTGAGCGATCCGTCCGTCGTCATCATTGACGAGCCGACCCGCGGCATCGACATCGCCAACAAGGCGCAGATCTACGGCTTCATCCAGGATCTCGTGAGGCAGGGCAAAGCCTGCATCGTCATTTCCTCGGAGATGCAGGAACTGGTGGGCATCTGTGACCGCGTCATCGTCATGCGCGAGGGCAGGATCAGCGGCGAAGTCTCGGGCGAAACGATGACCGAGAGCAACATCGCGCTGCTGGCGACCAGCTCGCGTGCGCACGTCGCCCAGGGAGGAACAAAGTGACAGTGCTTACTCAGTCCGCGCCGGCGCGAACCGAGCGGCAATACCAATTCTCATGGGCCGACGCCGGCCCGTTCCTTGCTCTTGTGGCGCTGCTTGCGCTGGGATTCCTGGTCAACCCCGACTTCCTGTCCGTGACAAACCTCAGCAACGTGATCACGCGCAGCGCCTATGTCGCCATCATCGCCGTTGGCGCGACATTCGTCATCTCGTCGGGCGGCCTGGACCTGTCCGTGGGCTCGATGGTGGCTTTCATTGCCGGCATCACCATCATGTTCATGAACATGATGGCGCCGAGCCTCGGCCTCTGGGCCATTCCGGCAGGGATGGCGATCGCGGTCGTGACAGGGCTGCTGTGCGGCCTGGCGAATGGCGTCATCGTCACTGTCGGGAAGATCGAGCCGTTCATCGCCACGCTCGGCACCATGGGCATCTTCCGGGCGCTTATCACCTACATGACCAACGGCGGGACGATCCCGATCGACAAGTCGCTGCGCGAGGCATACCGGCCGGTCTATTTCGGAACCCTGGGCGGGATCCCAATTCCCATCCTGATCTCCGCGATCGTCGCGGTGCTTGGCGCCTTTGTCCTCTACAAGACCAAATACGGCCGCAGATGCGCCGCCGTCGGGGCCAACGAGGATGTGGCTCGCTACTCCGGCATCTCGGTCATCAAGACGCGCACCATTGCCTATGTCATCCAGGGAGCGTGCGTCGCCATCGCGGCCATCTGCTACGTGCCCAGGCTCGGCGCCGCCACGCCCACCACAGGACAGCTTTGGGAGTTGCAGGTCATCACCGCCGTCGTCATCGGCGGAACGGCGCTGCGCGGCGGCAAGGGACGCATCTGGGGCACGATCGCCGGCGCGGTGATCCTGGAGCTGATCGCCAACCTGATGGTGCTCTCCGACTTCGTTTCCGAATACCTCGTCGCCGCTGTTCAGGGCGTCATCATCATCATCGCCATGCTCGTGCAGCGCTTCTCCAAATAATCCGTCTCGGGACCGGGCGGATGCCTGTGTTTGATTGGTCCTCATCTCTGGGAGGTTTGTAATGTTCAGTAGAAAATGGTTTGCGGCCGTGGCCGTCGGCGCGCTTATGGTCGCCGGCCAGGCGCTGGCGGCCGACAAGAAGGTGGTCGCCGTGTCAATCCCGGCGGCGGACCATGGCTGGACGGCTGGCGTGGTCTATCACGCCCAGGCCGCCGCCAAGGAAATCAACGCGGCCTTTCCCGATGTCGAGGTGGTGGTGAAGACCTCGCCGTCCGCGGCCGATCAGGTCAGCGCGCTGGAGGACCTTTCCGCCAGCCGCAAGCTCGATGCGCTGGTCATCCTGCCCTACACGTCGGAGGAGCTGACCCAGCCGGTCAAGGCTATCAAGGACATGGGCACCTTCATCACCGTCGTCGACCGCGGCCTGACCGATGCCTCGATCCAGGACCTCTACCTGGCCGGCGACAACATCGCGGTCGGCGCCAACACGGCGAAGTTCATGATCGACAAGCTCGGCGGCAAGGGCGACATCGTCGTGCTGCGCGGCATCCCAACCGTGATCGACGACGAGCGCATCAAGGGTTTCCAGGACACGATCAAGGGCACCGGCATCCAGGTGCTCGACATCCAATACGCCCATTGGAACAGCGACGAGGCGTTCAAGCTGATGCAGGACTACCTCGCCAAATATCCGCATATCGATGCCGTCTGGGCCAATGACGACGACATGCTTCTCGGCGTGCTCGAGGCGGTCAAGCAGTCGGGCCGCACCGACATCAAGCTGGCGCTTGGCGGCAACGGCATGAAGGACATCGTCAAGAAGGTGATCGACGGTGACGCCGTGACGCCCGTCGAGACGCCTTATCCGCCTTCGATGATCAAGACGGCCGTCTACATGACTGTGGCGAACCTGATCGGCCAAGCGCCGGTCCGCGGCCACGTCAAGCTCGATGCGCCGCTGATCACGCAGGCCAATGCCAAGGAATACTACTTCCCGGATTCTCCCTTCTGACAATCGGCAAACCCAACTTTGCGACAGCCAGGGCGCGGCAGCGCCTTGGCATTCCCATAAATCGAAAGGACAAGTCATGCCAGCCAAGAAGATACTGATGCTGACCGGTGAGTTCACCGAGGAATACGAAATCTTTGTCTATCAGCAGGCGATGGAAGCCGTCGGTCACACCGTGCACGTCGTTTGCCCCGACAAGAATGCCGGCGACGTGATCAAGACCTCGCTGCACGATTTCGAGGGCGACCAGACCTATACCGAGAAGCTCGGCCACTATGCCCTCATCAACAAGACGTTCGCCGACGCGGAGAAGCAGCTCGACCAGTACGACGCCGTCTATTGCGCCGGCGGCCGCGGACCGGAATACATCCGCACCGACAAGCGCATCCAGGCGATGGTGCGTCATTTCCACGAAACGAAGAAACCGATCTTCACCATCTGCCACGGCGTGCAGATCCTGATCGCGGTCGATGGCGTCGTACGCGGCAAGAAGGTCGGCGCTTTGGCTGCCTGCGAGCCGGAGGTGACGCTCGCCGGCGGCACCTATATCGATCTGTCTCCGACGGAGGCCTATGTTGACGGCACGATGGTTTCCGCCAAGGGCTGGACGGCTCTCGCCGCCTTCATCCGGGAATGCCTGAAAGTGCTTGGCACGGAAATCCGGCACGGCTAGGACCTGGAACGCAGAAAGACTTGGAGCGGGTGGCCGGTTCTGGATGGAAGGCGCACCGCTCCAAGTAGAAACGATTGCAATCTTTCACTAGTCGAAGAGGGGCTGTTCTTCGACGCAGCCGAACCCCAGATTATCGAACCTGGAATCCGGCTGCCTTTCCGGCCGACCAAGCCGATGATCGGCCTGTCGCCGTTTAGAGCCGACAGATTCTAGACTCCTGCGGCAAATCTCTCGCTTGCGACCCGGATATGCCGTTTCACGCTGCTCCATCGCACAACGATTAGAGTAGCTGGAGACAGCTGCAGGGAAACGACGCCTCATGACATCGGCCAATATTCTGATCTGCGATTTTGTCGGCCTCCGGTTTGGGGCCGATGGCAATCCCGACCATAGCGAGGTCAAGGCCTACATCGAAGCCAAGGGTGGCGTGTTCCACCAGACAGGCATCGCCAAGGCCGGCGCGCTTGACCCCGGCAAGCTGCATTTCTTCTACCAGCCGCAATTGAGCACGCGCGACGAATTGCTGGCCGAGGCCGGCGACGGCCGCTACGACGCCGTCATCGCCGCCGCGACCTTCATTCCGGCAGAGACCAGGTTCCGCCTTGGCGGCGTGCGCATCGGCGCGGGCACCGGCAATATGGGCTCGGCATCCTGGGGCGGCGGCAGCGGAGAAGGCGGCGAAGCGCCTTTGATGAACACGCCCGGCATCAACAGCCGCGCCACCGCGCAGATGGCCATGAAGGCGCTGCTGAAAGTCAGGCCGGACCTGCCAGTGGACAGATTGAACAGTCTGGTCGCCGGGGGGCAGTTCGATACGGGAAAGGATCTGCGCCATTACCCGACCGAGAAGCTCGAGGGCAAAAGACTGGCGGTGATCGGCTATGGCAATATCGGCCGGGAATTCGCCAGGCTCGGCCAGGCCTTCGGCATGCGGGTCGCCATTCATGCGCGGCCCCGTCACCAAAAATGGATCGAGCTGGAAGGCTTCGACTACGCCGCAACCATGGAAGACGCGGCGCGCGGCGCCGACGCGCTTTCAGTCCACCTTGGCCTCGGCGCTTTCGACCCCGGCGCGCAACGATACGCCAACGCCGGACTGATCGGAGATGAAGCCCTCTCCCTCCTCAACCGGGGCGCCGTGCTTATCAATTATGATCGCGGCGAGTTGGTCGATGTTGCAGCGCTGGAGCGCGCGCTTGCGTCAGGGCGCATTTCCCATGCGGCGATCGATGCGGACCTGTTCAGGGACGGCGGCACGCTCTCCGGGCCGATGCTGCCCTATCTCAAATTGGTCGAAGCCTATGGCCCGCGGCTGGAGCTCCTCCCGCATGCCGCGGCCGACACCGATCATCCCTCTCGCGTCGCCGGCGCCAAGCAGGCGGTCGACCAGATACATGCGGTCATCACCGAGCGTCAGGTCACCAATCTGAAAGGCTCGTTGCCTCCGGGTTTCGTCGACATGGGAGCGAAAGTCCCTCCCGGTATCGGCGGCATTACGCCTAGGCACCTGGCAGTGCTCGCCGCGGACCAGGCGGTTGCCGCCGACCTGGCCGGTGCGAGCGCTGTCGTGGCCGGATTCTGGCAGCGTCTCCTGGCTGCCTCCGCGCAAGAACGGGAGGCGCTGCTCTTTTCGGAAGGCGAAGTCTTCGCCGAGGCGGCGAACCGGCTCTCCACCTTGCTGCGCAACCATCACCTTTCCGGGCCGTTCACGTCAAAATAATCCTCCGATTTCGCTCTCGGTCTCCAGCGAGCACCAACTCGTCCCAGATGCATTGCTGGCGCTCGACGCCGAAGGCGCCAGCGCTGCCATGCTGACGCATCTGAGGGCCATCGAGCGCAACCTTCTGGGAGGTAGCCGCGCGGATGACGGAGCCCCGAGTCGACATTGCAAGAGGATGTCACTATATAGCGCCTGCTCCGGCTCGGGCCGGGGCAGCGTTGACCGGGAAGCTGCGATACGGCTTGTGATGCAAAATGCGCGGTCGAAGTTAGAAAAAGGCAAGCGAAAACAACGACGACGGCCTTCTGTCGATCCCGGCCCACCATTCCATCATTCTCAATGATCTGAACGTGCACCTCGAACCCTTCCAATCCTGCGGCTCTGCGTCTCATGGGCAAGATGTCTTGTCCCATGGACAAGATGTCTTGCCGGTCGGGGACGACTCGGTTCGAATGGGGCATGCATCCTTTGCGGGGTGCGGACGTTCATGGCTACCAACCGGCTTTGCCGCCAGGGAAGAAGCAGTATGAGTGAACATGCGATCGAGTTCTTGCGCGGATGGATTGGCGAGAAAGTCCAATGCCAGCATTCGCCGATCAAGATCGAGCAGGCCGAGACTCTCGCAAAGGAGTGCTGCGCCAAAGCCGCCGAGGCAGGCATTCTGCTCGAGGACATTCAGGAAGAGGTCGGCGACATCCAGGAATTGATCGCGTCCCGCCTCGAGGAAGCCGCCGAAGAAGGCAGCAGCGAAGCAAGGCCCGACAAGCCGGCGGAGTGAGAATGCCCGTGCCGGCGCGGGCGGACGGTATTTCCTAGCCGAATTTCTCCTTCAGCCAGTCCTTCGGCAGCGCCGGCACGAAATTGCCGTCGCGTCCCGTCATGTCCTCATTGGCGGTGAGCGCGTTGAGGATCGCCTCCTCGACGCCTTGCACGACCGCGTCGAAGAACGGATCGATGTCGACGTCGGGGATGAACTCCGCGCGTCCGACGCGCCCTGAAGCGCCAAGCGCCGCCTCCGGATTGGCGGTCGAGAACGCCAGAAAGATATCGCCCGAGCTGTGGTAGCCATAGCCGCCGGTCATGGCGATGCCGAGCGGCACGCGCCGGGCGAGCCGCTTCATCTGATGCGGCAGAAACGGCGCGTCGGTGGCGACGACGGCGATGAGCGAACCCTTTTCGGCGCGCGCCGTCGCTTCGCGGATTGCCGGGTCGACAAGCTCCTGCCCGGTGCGCCGGCCGCGAATGGTGAAATTGTGCCTTTTGCCGAAATTCGACTGCACGAAGACGCCCAACGTGTAGCGCTTGTCCTGCCATTCAACGATGCGCGAGGCGGTGCCGGATCCGGCCTTGAAGCCGAACGTGATCATGCCGGTGCCGCCGCCGACGCTGCCTTCCTCGATGGCGCCGCCGGCAGCATTGTCGAGCGCGGCAGCGACGTGCTCCACGCTCACATGATGGCCGTTGATGTCGTTGAGGAAGCCGTCATAAGTCTCGGCCGCCACCGGCAGGCCCCAGCCTGTGTCGAGCGCGGCCGGCAGCACCTTGTGCATCCAGCGCAGCGTGGCATCGCGGGTAACGCCGCAGGAATGCGTGTTGGTGATGGTGACCGGGAAGTTGAAGGCGCCGGTCTCCTCGATGATATGCGTGCCGGTCAGCTCGCCATTGCCATTCTGGCTGAACACGCCGGCGAAAACCGGCGTTGCGAGTTCCTGAACCGGCCTCGGCAGGATCGCGGTGACGCCGGTGCGGACCGGGCCGATGCCGACTTTCAACGGACCGTCGCCGGAAATCAGCGTCGTATAGCCCACCGACACGCCGGGCACATCGGTGATGGCGTTGAAACGGCCTGGCGTGCCGTCCAGCGCGATGCCGAAGGAGCGCAGGCGCGGTTTGCCGGAAGGCGTACGAAGATGCGGGTCGTGGCTGCTCATGCAAACCTCAGAACAACGAGCCCTGATTGCCCGGCTCCTTGGCCTTGGCGGGCGGCTTCGCGGCCAGCTTCGGCCGCGCGCCGCCGCTGGTGGCGATGGCCTCGGCAGTGCCGTCGGCGAATTCAAGCTGCAGCGCCGCGCCCGGCGCCACGTCTTCGACCCGCTTGATGACGGCGCCGTCGGCATCCTTGACCACCGCGAAGCCACGCGCCAGCACGGCCTTGTGCGACAGCGTCGCAAGCAGCCGGTCGGCCTGTGTCAGCGCCGCGCGCAGCCGGTCGAGCCGCCGTGCAATCGCCTGGTCCTGCCTGCGCGACAGTCCGGCCAAGGCGTCGGCCTGCAGCTTCTGTCGCCGCACGATCGGCGCCAGCGACAGGCGCGTCGAATTGCGCTGGAAACGCCCGCGCCGCTCGCGCACGATGGCGAAGAACGCCGCCCGCGCTCGCGCGATGTCGCGGCCGGTCAGCGTGCGCGCCTCGTTGAGGCGCCGCGACAGCGTCGCCGGCGTCAGCCTTTGCCGCTCCAGCGTCGCCCGCTTACGCTCGATATTCACTGTCAGCCCGCGGCCGAGGCGGCTGGTCGCGTCGTCGAAACGGCGGCGCGGCAGCGCCAGCAACTGGTCGGGCGAGGGAAGCGCGCGCGCCGCCGCGCGGACCGCCTGGCGTTTGCGCTCCAGATGCCGCGAAGCGCAGGCATTGAGCCGCGCGCCGAGGCTGGCCAAGGTAGCCTCCAGATCCGCCCTGACCGGCACGGCGATCTCGGCCGCGCCCGTCGGCGTTGGCGCGCGCCTATCGGCAACAAAGTCGATCAGAGTCGTATCGGTCTCGTGCCCGACGGCCGAGATCACGGGGATGACGGACGCCGCAACGGCGCGTGCCAGCCCTTCGTCGTTGAAGCCCCAGAGGTCTTCGAGGCTGCCGCCGCCGCGCGCCACGATCAAAACGTCGGGCTGGCGGATGGGTCCGTCCCAAGTCAGCGCGTTGAAGCCGTTGACGGCCGCAGTCACTTCCCTGGCCGTCGTCTCGCCTTGCACCCTTACCGGCCAGACCAGCACATGGAGCGGAAACCGGTCCTTGATGCGATGGATGATGTCGCGGATCACCGAGCCGGTCGGCGAGGTGACGACGCCGATGACCTTGGGCATGAACGGCAAACGCCGCTTGCGGCTTGCATCGAACAGGCCTTCGGCCTGCAGCCGGCGCTTGCGCTCTTCGAGCAGCGCCATCAGCGCTCCAGCGCCGGCCGGCTCCAGATTGTCGATGACGATCTGGTAGTTGGATTTGCCGGGATAGGTGGTCAGCCTGCCGCTGGCGATCACCTCCATGCCTTCCTCGGGGCGGAATTTCAACCGCGCCATGGTGGTCTTCCAGACGACGGCATCGATCCGCGCGCGGTCGTCCTTCAACGCGAAGTAGGCATGTCCGGACGAATGCGGGCCGCGATAGCCGGAAATCTCGCCGCGCACCCGCACATTGCCGAAGGCGTCCTCGACAGTGCGCTTCAGCGCGCCGGAAATCTCGCTCACCGTGTATTCGGTGGCGTTGCTGCGTGATTCGGTTGCTGTTTCACTCATTTGGCGATTGGGGAACGCTTATCGGCCCGCGTCAAGCACGGAGAAAAACCCGCTAATATTATAACGTGATTTTAAGCCCGATTTGATTTGACAGGCGGCAGGAGAGCCGGCCAGGAACGCATGAGCGCACGCCACGACAGCAGCCCGTTGACACACCAGGTCACGCTGACCGTGCTGACGCTTGCCGCTTTCACTTTGGCGATTGTCGTCGGCTTCGGCTTCTACGCCGCCAATGAGGCCGACGAGGCCTCGCTCGAACGGCAGAAGATTTTCATCGCCGATGGCCTGAAGGACCAGATTGCCACGGTCCAGCGCGAGCAGGAAAGTGTGACGGTCTGGGATGATTCGGTAACCAATGTGAGGGCGGGCAATCAGGCCTGGATCGAGGAAAACCTCAGCACCTGGATGTACACCTACTACGGCCACAACCGGGTCTACATCCTCGACGCCGCCAATCATGCGATCCACGCCATGCGGGAAGGCAAGGTCGTCGCGGCGACGGCTTTCGGCGAGGACGAGCCGGAACTGCGGCCGACCATCGAGAAGCTGCGCCATATGTTGGCTGAGCCGCCGAAGCCCGACGCCTCCGGCCAGCCGGCGAAGATGGTCGCGCAGGATCTTGTCCCGCTCCAGGGCAAGCCCGCGATCCTGAGCGTCATGCCGCTGGTGCCGAGCACGGATCGCGTCACCCAGGCGCCTGGCACGGAATATCTGCATATCTCGGCTGAGTTCATCAACGATGCCGTCATTGGCAAGATCGCGGCCAAATACCTGCTCGATGGCGCGCGGCTGGTGCCCTTGTCCGAGCCGGTTGGCCCGGCCGCTGTGCCGCTGGTCGATTCGCGTGGCGTCATCCTCGGCTATATCGGCTGGGACCAGTTGCGGCCTGGCCTCACCTTGGTGCGCAAGATCGCTCCGGCCTTGGGCCTTGCGCTGCTCGTGGCCGGCGGCGTTCTGGTGTTCCTGCTGCGGCGATTGCGTCGCGCCTCGGCTGCGCTGCAGACCAGCCAGGACCAGGCGCAATATCTAGCCTTCCACGACACGCTCACCGGCTTGCCCAACCGGGCGCTGTTCGAGGATCGGCTGCGGCGCACGCTGCTGTTCGCCAGCAAGGACGGAACCCGCGTGGCGCTGCTTTACCTCGACCTCGATCGCTTCAAGCACATCAACGACACGCTCGGCCATCCAGCCGGCGATGAGCTCGTGCGCCAGACGGCGGCGCGGCTCAAGCACACGATCCGCGAAGTTGATACTGTCGCGCGGCTCGGTGGCGACGAGTTCGCTGTGATCCTGCTCGACATTCCCGACGCCGGAAGCGCCGAAGATATCGCCGAAAGGCTGCTCGTGAAGCTGCGTGAGCCGTTCAGGCTCATTGGCGACCAGGTCTTCGTCGGCGCGAGCATCGGCATCGCGCTCTCGTCCGGATCGGATACGGATGCCGACGACCTGCTGCGCAAGGCCGACATCGCGCTTTACGAGGCCAAGAAGAACGGTCGCGGCCGCTACGAGGTGTTCGCAGGCGACATGGACGATCTCTTGTTGCGCAAGCGCAAGGTCGAGTCCGAACTCCGCAAGGCGCTGGATGGCGACGGCGGCATAAAGCTCGCCTATCAGCCGGTTTTCGCGGCCGACGGCCGCCGGATTTTGGGGGCCGAAGCGCTGATCCGCTGGGGGCATGAGGTGCATGGCGCCTTGCCCGCGGCGCAATTCATCGCCATCGCCGAGGAGCGCGGCCTCATCGGCGAACTCGGCAAATGGGCGCTGAGCGAGGCCTGCCGTTTCACCGCCAGGACCGAATTGTCCTGGATCGCCGTCAACATCTCGCCGATGCAGTTGCGCGATATCGGCTTTGCCGAACAGGTCGCAGGCATCCTGAAGGAAACCGGGCTCGACCCATCCCGCCTGCAGCTCGAGACGACCGAGAGTGTTCTGCTTGAGCACAATGACACGATCGGCGCCGTGATTGCCGCGCTGCGCCAGTCCGGGGTGCGCATCGTGCTCGACGATTTCGGCACCGGCTACTCTTCCCTCAGCTATCTGCGTCGCCAGGCGATCGACAAGTTTAAGATCGACCGCTCCTTCGTGCGCCTGCTCGACGAGGACGAAAGCGCCCGCGCAATCGCCAAGACGCTGATCGAGCTGGCGCGGACTCTGAGGGTCGAGGTGACCGCCGAAGGGGTCGAGACCGAGGCGCAGAGGGCCTTGCTGGTCGGCATGGGTTGTCACCAGATGCAAGGCTATCTGCTGTCGCCGCCGCTGGAGCCCGGCCAGCTGCTTGCGCTGCCGGGTGTTTCGTCAGCCGGCCAGGAGCGTTCCGTCGCTCGGGCCTGACGTTACCAGCCAGGCATGATCTGGTTGGCCTTGACCCGCTTCATCTTGGCAAAGGCGAGCGCGGCGAAGTCGAAGCTTCCCGCCTCTTCGCTCACCGGCACGGAAATGTTGTCGAGGCTTTCGGCGATGTGACGGGCCAAGGCGTCGACGATCTCCGGCTGCGAGGTCTGGCCGCGCATGATGCCGATGCGGCAGTCCGGCAACTGACCGAAGCCGTCGGCCTCGCCGAGCACGCGCATGCCGGGCCTGAGCGCGCATTCCGGCAGCACCGAGACCGCCAGGCCGGAAAGCACGGCCGCGGTGATCACCGTGGCCGAGAAGCTGGAGAACAGCACGCGGTAGTCGCGGTTCTGCCGGTCGAGCACGTCGACAGCCGCACGCCGCCAGATGCAGTTCGGCCGGCCGAACGCCATCGGCAGGGTTTCCTGTTCATGCGTGGCGTGGTTGGCCGAGGTGACCCATAAAAGCGGCTCGCGCCGCACCACTTCCGACTGGCCGCGTGTGTCGTTATGCGTCACCAGCGCGAGGTCGAGATTGCCGCGCTTGATGTGTTCGACAAGCCCCGGCGTCGGCTCGCAAACGACCGTCAGCTCGACACGCGGATTGGAGCGCGAGAAGCGCGCCATGATCTCGGGCAGGAAGCGGTCGGCATAGTCGTCCGGCGTGCCGATGCGGATCGTGCCTTCGAGCCGCTGGTCGTCGAAGGCCGCGAGCGTCTCGCGGTTGAGGTAGATCAGCCGCCGCGCATAGGAAAGCAGCCGGTCGCCCTCCTCGGTCAGCTTGTTGGTGCGGCCGTCCTTTTCGAACAGCGGCTTGCCGATCCGCTCCTCCAGCCGGCGCATCTGCATCGACACCGCCGACTGCGTCCGGTGCACCTCCTCGGCCGCGCGGGTGAAGCTGCCGGTGTCGGCGATCGAGATGAAGGTTTGCAACTGATCGAGGTCAAGCGGTGCTTTCATCGGTCCAACCTATCATTGATGTTGATGCTAGAGATTAAAAACATTCGTTGGATTAATCAATCGCGCGATGGCAAATTGTCATTGTCCACATGAGAACAGTGCATGTCGCCCAGAAGGGGTTCCCGGTTCTGGGGACAACGACATGCATCACATCAATGAATGGAAACCGGACCGGGGCTTCTCCCAAGGCGCCGATTGGCTGGTTTCGTCCGCTCGACTCCTGGAAGGAGAGACTGAAATGACCACGATTGAATTCGCCTCCGAGACTCCGCGCATCACCACGCGTCCGGCCGTTGCGACGCTTGTGGTCAATGCCATCGCCAACAGCTACCGCGCCTGGAAAAACCGCCGCGCCTTCTATCGCCTCGGCGAGATGTCGGACGCCGAGCTTGCCGATATCGGCCTGACGCGCGGCGACCTCCATGTCGCGATCGACGTGCCCTTCGGCCGCGATCCGACGGCGAAGCTGCGCGCGATCGCCAGCGAGCGCGCCGACACGATCGAGGACCTTGCTCGTCGGGTAGGTTGAAGGGCGGCGTTTCCTTGGATTTCCCGTCGCGCTGAACCTTTTCACGGCTCGGCGCGACCAAGCTTCACGCAGGCTCCCACACTCCCTGCCGGTTCCCCGCCGGCCAGCCTGCACATTGCCCGGTTCTCCTCCAGGACCGGGCATTTTTTATGGGCTTCGACTCATGACGGAAGCGTTGATTGCCGCCAGACGCATTGTTGAACCAGCAGAGCCGTTTAGGGACGCAGGCTCTAATCTGGCGCCATTTGGCAATCGGGGCCGACCCACTTACCCGTTGTAATATCCAACTCGGCGTCCATGTTTGCGGCGCTGCACACGGGATAACGATCGTCACCCTGTCGGGCCTTGCTGCGGCTTCTGTATTGATTGACAAGGGTTTCGTGGTCGGGCTGCTGCGAGCCTCCCTGCCGCAGTGAAAGCTGCATCATGCAATTGGCGAAAGCATCCGTACCTCGTTCAAAACCGAAGCCAACGCATTGCGCCTCGTTCTTCGAGCTTTGGCCAGCGTTTCCGTTGCTTGTCGTGCAGCCCATCAGCGATGCGGCAAGCATCAATAGCAACATAGAGGACGAAGGGCGCATCCGCTTTTCCTTGTGATCCAGAATACTCGGTAGTGAGTTGTGGTCGAAAGCCCCTGCAAGCAGTCGCGGCGAGGATTGCGGCGCATCTGCTTGGGTCTCTTGCTCGCGGAACGTCGCTCCGGCGGCGTTCAGGGTTCATCGCCGGTCCATGTCGCGCTTGAACTGGTCGAAGATCGTCTCCACGCCCTTCTGATATTCGTCGCGCTGCTGCGCGCCGGTCTCGAACATCTTGCCGAATATATCGTCGAACGGGTTTCGCGGACGGCCGCTCGGGTTGGTCTGCGGCTGTTGCGGCGCGCTCTGCTGCGGTTGGAGCTGTTGCGGCTGCTGCGCCGGCTGCCCGCCGGGCACGCCGAAGCCGCCACCGCCCTGGCGCAGCATCTCCTCGAAGATCTTGCCGAGCGGATTGTCGCCATAGGGACTTTGTGTCTGCTGCGGCTGGCCTTGCGGCTGCGCGCCGCCGCCGAACATGTCCTGCAGCACCTTGCCGAGCGGGTTCTCGCCGTAGGGATTGGCCGCTTGCTGTGTCTGGCTTTGCGGCTGCGCCGCGCCGCCGCCGAACATGTCCTGCAGCACCTTGCCGAGCGGATTCTCGCCGTAAGGATTGGGCGCCGGCGCCTGCCGCGTTTGCGGCGCCGACGCGAGGCCGCCCTGCCGCATCATCTGCTCGACGATCTCGCCGAGTGGATTGCCGCTGCCGCCGAAGGCCTGCATCTGGCCCCCGGTCAACTGATTGTTGGTCTGCTTGAACAGCCCGCCCATCATCATCGAGGCCATGGCCGGCAGCATCTGCTGCAACACCTGCTGGCTGAGCCCCGTCGCCTGCGCGGCCTGGTTCGCCACGGCGCGCGACAGGTCCTTCGAGCCGAACAGATGGCCGAGAATGCCATTGCCCTCATCGATGCCTTGCGGCGAAAAGGCTCTTGTCGCGTCCTCGAAATATTTGGCGTGCTGCCCACTCGCCATCGCCGTCATGAAGGCGCCGAGACCATAAGGGTCGGCCGTGTTGCGCTGGAGCCCCTGTGAGAAGGCGGGCAGCAGCGCCTGGACCGCGGCCTGCGTCTGCTGCATCGAAAGCCCATATTGCTGGGCAAGCGCCTGCATGCCGGCGCCATTCTGGGCTTGGGCAAAAATGTCGAACAGGGAAGGCATGGGGTCTCCTCCAGCAGTGTTCTCGCCGGAAAAGACTAGTTCGTTTCGATCACCGATTGAAGCGGCTTTTGCCAACCAACCGCGTAGCGAGCAGCGGACGGTTAATAGGCATACTCCATGAACACCGGCTCGATCGAGCCGCCCCAGCGCGTGTGGTAGGCCGACAGCATCTCCTCGGCGCTGGTCGTGCCGCGCGACACGACCTCGTCCAGCGTGTTGAGGAACGACGTCTCGTCGTAACCGTCGCGGTTCTTCTTGCCGCGGTTCTTCAGGCCCGCGCGCGAGATGGCGAGTACGTCGCGGGCGACGTCGCGCAAGGTGGCGTCGCGGAACGGCGCCGCTATGCCCAGCTCCGGCACGGCGTTGCGCATCGCCAGCGCTTCTTCATAGGTCCAGCTCGCCGTCAGCGCCTCGGCGGCGTCCAGCGCCTGCTCGTCGTAAAGCAGCCCGACCCAGAAGGCGGGCAGGGCGCAGATGCGCCGCCACGGGCCGCCATCGGCGCCGCGCATCTCGAGGAAGCGCTTCAGGCGCACGTCGGGAAACAGGGTCGAGAGGTGATTTGCCCAGTCGCCCATCGTCGGCAGGCCATCGGGGATCTCATTGCGCGCCGCACCCGCCATGAACTGGCGGAAGGTGTAGCGCGTCATGTCGTGATACTGGCCGTCGCGGATGACGAAATACATCGGCACGTCGAGCGCCCATTCGACGTAGTCGGCGAAGCCGAAATCGGGCGAGAAGCAGAATTCGAGCATGCCGGAGCGCTGGTTGTCGGTGTCGCGCCAGATGTCGCCGCGCCAGCTCTGCAGCCCGTTCGGCCGGCTCTCGGTGAAGGGCGAGTTGGCGAACAGCGCCGTCGACAGCGGCTGCAGCTTCAGCGACACCTGCATCTTGCGGCGCATGTCGGTCTCGCTCTCGAAGTCGAGATTCACCTGGATCGTGCAGGTGCGGTACATCATGTCGAGGCCCTTGGTGCCGACCTTCGGCATGTAGCGCGTCATGATCTCGTAGCGCGACTTAGGCATTTTCGGCGTGTCGGCCAGCGACCATTTCGGACTGCCGCCGAGGCCGAGGAAGCGGATGCCGAGCGGCTCGGCGATCTCGCGCACCTGCGCCAGATGCGCGTTGCCCTCGCGACAGGTCTGGTGGATCGATTCCAGCGGCGCGCCGGAAAGCTCGAACTGGCCGCCTGGCTCCAGCGAGATCGCGCCCTGTCCCGTCGGCTCGACAAGGCCGATGATGCGGCCCGCGTCCATGATCGGGTCCCAGCCGAGCTTTTCCTGCATGCCTTCCAGGATGGCGCGGATGCCGCGCTCACCGCCATAGGGCACCGGCGCGTGGCCGTCGACATAGAAGGGGAATTTCTCGTGCTCGGTGCCGATGCGCCATTTGTCGCGCGGCTTGTTGCCCGCGGCCAGATAGCCGACCAGTTCGTCGATCCCTTCGATAGGCTGGGTATCGGTGGTGTCGCGCGCCATAAGAAAGCCCTCCGCAGCCGTCAGTTGGCCGCCGGGCGCTAGATGGACGAAATGTCAGTAGCCGATCAAGCGAAAAATCCTGAGCCACGGCTCAACTGGATTTGATCTGTATGGCTCGGCTTTTCCCTTTCTCCTCGTGGGCCTCACGGGGGGAAGCGTAGATGCTACCAGTCGCCGATCGTCGCCTGGATCGCGGCAAGTGCCGCCACCGCCGCCGTATCGGCGCGCAGGATGCGAGGCCCGAGCGGGATGGCGGTGACGAAAGGCAAGGCCCTCAGCATCTTGCGCTCGTCCTCGGAAAATCCGCCTTCCGGACCGACCAGAAGCGCAAGTTTCTTTTCACCTACCGCTTGCAGGGCCGGCAGCGGATTGTTGGTCGAGGCATCCTCGTCGCAGAAGATCAGCCGCCGCTCCTTGTCCCAATTGGCGAGCAACCGCTCCAGCTTCTCCGCTTCACGCACCTCCGGCACCGCCAGGATGCCGCATTGCTCGGACGCTTCGACGACGTTGGCGCGCAGCCGCTCGATGCCGGGCTTCGCCACTTGCGTGTGCTGGGTGATGACCGGCTGCAGCACGCCGGCGCCCATCTCGACCGCCTTCTGCACCAGATAGTCGAGCCGCCCCTGCTTCAGCGGAGCGAAGCAATAGACAAGGTCGGGCAGCGGCGGCTGCGGCCGCTGCAGTTCCAGCACTTTCAGCCGGACCGCCTTCTTGGATCGGGCGGCGATCGCAGCCGACCACTCGCCGTCGCGGCCGTTGAACAAGAGAACCTCGGTGCCTTCGCCGAGCCGCAGCACATGGGCGAGATAATGGCTCTGCTGCTGTGCGGCATCGAATTCGAGGCCCGGTCCAAGATCGTCCGGCACGAACAGCCGCTGCATTTTGTAATTGGCGCGCATGGCCGAGCAGGTTCCGCAAAAGTGTCCCCGCGGTTTTGCGATCATAACCTGCGAAAAACAAGCGAATCTAAGCAGATATTTGCGGGCCATCCCGCGAATATCTGCCGACCAATGGGCGAGGCGATGGATATCGTCAAGTGTCGGCAGTCGGATGCCAGACCGGCACGAAGCCCTGCCGCAAAACAGCAATGGTGGTTGCCGGCGTCAGCAGACGCAGCGACCGGCCGGTGAAGCCATTGAAGGCGATTGGACCGGCGTAACCCGCGAAGGACCATTCAAGTGCCTTTCCGGAACGCAGCGCGTAGGCGGTGTCGCCCTGCGCGATCATCGCTCCATCGGGCAAGCCGCCAAGCTCCGGCACGGTTACGGGAGGCGGCCGTCCACCCGAAGCCAGGCGTTCCCTGTGCAACCTTTTGTCGACCATCGGCGCGCGGGCCTCGTCAACCCCGAAGGCCCTGCCGAAGCGGGCGACGAAATCGGTCGCCCGCTCGCGCCGGCAGAAGAAACAGGGCCGATGGCCGGCGGCCAATGCCGTGACCTCGTCGAGGAAGAACAGTTCCGTCCAGCCGGCCTTGCCGCCCGGCCTGTTGCGGCCCATCGGCTCGCGCCGCACGTTGCGGAACTCGCACACACAGATGATCCAGGCCGGCAAGGCCCAACGCTTCCTCAGCAGCGTCCTGGTCTCCGGATCATGGATGATGCCGCGATTGCCGGTGAACAGGCCGCGCTCCGGCACGGCATGGATGGCGCCGAAGGGATCGACCCGGTTCTGCAGTGGCATATCTTTCTCTCCCGCCGCGCATCTTGGCTGAAACACGGGCCGCATGATATCGCTCGCCCCAGCCTTTTCACGTCAGCAGGATTCTAGGATGCGCGTGCTGGTGGTCCAGAACTACGACAATACCGGCCTCGGTCAGGTCGGTGCCGCTCTGGCAGAAGCGGGCGCCGATCTCGACCTGCGGCGCCCATACCAGGGCGATCCGTTGCCGCAGGACGCAGGCGGGCATGATGCGATGGTCGTGCTGGGCGGCGGGCAGAATGCGCTGGCCGACGAGGACTATCCCTATTTTCCGGCGCTCCTCGAATTGACCCGCGATTTCGCCGAGAAGGACCGCTCCGTGCTCGGCATCTGCCTCGGCAGCCAGCTCCTTGCCCGCGCGTTCGGTGGCGACAACCACATCGGCAGCGCCACCGAGTTCGGCTGGCACAAGGTCTCGCTGACGCCGGCGGCGAAGTCGGATCCGGTGCTGGCGGCGCTGCCTGAACAATTCCCGATCTTCGAATGGCACGACGACACCTTTGTGCTGCCTGAGAATGCCGTGCGGCTTGCGGGCAGCGCGGTCGCTGAAAACCAGGCCTTCCGCCTCGGTCGCGCCGTCTACGGGTTCCAGTTCCATTTCGAGGCGGACACGCCGATGGTGCGCGACTGGAGCACCTCCTTCGCGGCAACCATCGCCGAGCGCCATCCCGACTGGAACGACCGGCTCGACGACGAGTTGGCCGGCAACGGCCCCGAAGCCGATGCCGCCGGCCTGGCGATCGCCCGCGCTTGGGTGGCTACCATCTAAGCTGCGTTGATATTCAGGTAAGGCCGGCCTGACCTGCATCTCAAACATCCACGCGGACGCAGCGTGGCATAATTGGCACGCCTCAGCGTCTGCGCCTGGGGATAACGCTCTTCTTTCTTGGTTTGTGTCCGGCCGCTCCATTAAGAGGGCGCGCTTTGTATCGCCGGTGCAACCGCCATGAACCTTTTGTGTGATCCAGCCGACACACCGGCGAAACAGAATCTGCTTAGAAGCGCGAAATCTTCGAAACATTGAAACGCATTTTATCGTTTCAACGCATTGGTAACCGCCTCGTGCCCAGATGCAGAAAGCTTAACCAGAGATGACGTCCGTGAAAGCAGCTCTCCTGTCTTTTGTCATGCTGTCTGCCATCGTGCTCTGCGGCCTGGGCATCTATGCCGCCGACGCAGCGACCAACCACCGGGCCGTCGACGGCTACGGCGTCACCGCCTCGCTCGACTGAGCCCAATCAAAAATCGGAAAGACGCCCGCGCCGGGATTGCGCTTAGAGCGCTTTCCCTTGGACGGTCACGATGCCCTTGTCGCCGCCATTGACGGCGAGCGCGCTCAGCGTCCCCGATTTCCAGGCGAGCGTGTCGACATTGACGCGGTTGGCCCTGACCTCGGCTTCCGGGACGGGCGTGTGCCCGTGCACGATCACCTTGGAAAAAAGTCCCGGGTTATCGTGAAAGGCATCGCGGATCCAGATCAGGTCCTGCTGGTTCTGGCGGTCGAGCGGCACGCCCGGCCTTATCCCGGCATGGCAGAAGAAGAAGTCGCCGAAACTGACCGAAAACGTCAGCGACTGCAGGAAATCGACATGACTGCGCGGCACCGCTTTCACCAGCGCGGCGTGTCCACGAGCGATGGCTTCCGCCTTGCCGTACCAATGGGCGTCGCGCAGAAGATCAACGCCATAGGACTGCGCGGTCTGCACGCCGCCATAGTTCATGAACAGGCCGTCCGGCTCGGCATCAGCAAGGAATTCGAGCATGCCGATATCGTGGTTGCCGGCGAGCGTGATGTTGCGCGGATCGCGCTTGCGCGCCCCGATCAGGAAGTCGATGACGCTCTTTGAATCCGGACCGCGGTCGACATAGTCGCCGAGATGGATGATGCGCCAGTCGGAGGCGGGCGCATGTTCCAGTTGGCTTTCGATGCGCCGGTGCATGGCGGCGAGCAGGTCATGGCGTCCATGTACGTCGCCGATGGCGTAAAGCCGCATGCCGTCCGGCCCGCGCGCGTCGAGATAGTGGATGCCGGTTTCGGTCAAGGAACCTGTCTTTCGCATTGGTCGCCGTGCGCAAGCTAGGACCAATCGATGAACAACGCCCTAGCGCCGGAGCTGCTCCTTGCCCATGTCGCCGACGAGGCGCTTGCCGCACAGCGCCATGGTGACATCCATTTCCTTGCGGATGATTTCGAGCGCCTTGGTGACGCCGTCCTTGCCCATCGCGCCGAGGCCATAGAGGAAGGGCCTGCCGATATAGGTGCCCTTGGCGCCCAGGCAGAGCGCCTTGAGCACATCCTGGCCGGAGCGGATGCCGCCGTCCATATGGACTTCGATCCTGTCGCCGACCGCGTCGGCGATCTCTTCCAGCACCGAGATCGAGGAGGGGGCGCCGTCGAGCTGCCGCCCGCCATGGTTTGAGACCACGATCGCGTCCGCCCCGGTCTCGGCCGCCATCAGCGCGTCTTCCTTGTCGAGGATGCCCTTCAGGATCAGCTTGCCGCCCCAGCGTTCCTTGATCCAGGCGACGTCCTTCCACGACAGGTGCGGATCGAACTGCTCATTCGTCCAGGACGATAGTGAGGAGACGTCGCCGACGCCCTTGGCGTGGCCGACGATGTTGCGGAAGGTGCGGCGCGGGGTGCCTGCGATGCCCAGGCACCAGCGCGGCTTCAGCGCAAGGTCGAGGATGTTGGCAAGCGTCATCTTGGGCGGCGCCGAAAGCCCGTTGCGCACGTCCTTGTGGCGCTGTCCCAGGATCTGCAGATCGAGCGTCAGCACCAGCGCCGAACATTTTGCCGCCTTGGCGCGATCGATCAGGTTGAGTACGAAATCCTTGTCGCGCAGCACATAGAGCTGAAACCAGAACGGCTTCTTGGTCACCGAGGCGACATCCTCGATCGAGCAGATGCTCATGGTGGACAGCGTGAACGGCACGCCGAACGCTTCCGCCGCCTGCGCCGCCAGCATCTCGCCGTCGGCATGCTGCATGCCGGTCAATCCGGTCGGCGCGAGCGCCACCGGCATCGCCACCTTCTGGCCGATCATGGTCGATTCCAGTGAGCGGTTGCTCATGTCGACCAGCACGCGCTGGCGGAATTTTATCTTGCCGAAGTCCTCCTCGTTGGCCCGGTAGGTGCTCTCCGTCCAGGCACCGGAATCGGCATAGTCGAAGAACATCTTCGGCACCCTACGGCGCGCCAGGTCCTTGAGATCGGCGATGGTGAGGATTTCGCTCATGATGGGTCCCCGCTAAAATCTGTGCTTAGGAGCGTTTGCGTGTGGGTTCGATATCGCCGGCGTCGGAGCGCTGTCTCAGCCTCAGCCGGGAGACGCGCTGCCAGTCGCCGCTGCGCTCGGCTTCCGCCATCGAGCGCTCGACATAGGTGATGTGGTCCATCGCCGCCTTGCGCGCCGCGATCGGATCGCCGGCCTTGATGGCGTTATGAATCGCCCGATGCTGCTCGAGCAGTGCCTCGCGCGCGCCGGGCACGCCGAACACCAGAAGCCGGTTCTGGAACACGCCCTCGGACAGCAGTCGATAGCAGGAGCGCAGTGTGTGCAGCAGGATGATGTTGTGCGCGCATTCGCACACCGCATGATGGAACTCGACGTCGATTTCCGCCTCGTCGTCGAAGTCGCCTGTCCGGTGCGCCTCCTCCATGCGCGCCATGATACGGTCGAGCAGCGCAAGGTCCTCCGGCGTCGCCCGCCGCGCCGCATATTCGGCCGCCACCGCCTCGATCTCGCGCCGGTACTCCAGATAGTCGGTCACCGCCTTGCGGTGCGTGGAGATGAGGTCCGTCACCGGCTTGGTGAAGAGCTGGCCGATGACGTCGGCGACATGCGTGCCGCCGCCGGGGCGCGTCGTCAGCAGTCCGCGTCCCTCCAGCGCCTTCAGCGCATCGCGCAGGATCGGCCGCGACACGTCGAACTGGCGCGCCAGCTCGCGTTCGCCGGGCAGCCGGTCGCCGGTGCGCAGCACGCCTTCGAGGATCAGGCTCTCGATCTGCTGCACCACCTCGTCGGCGGTGCGCGAATGCTCGATCCTGGAGAAAATGTCGCTCAACGGAGACGCCTGGAGATGGAACGGATGTCGCCCAGATTAAAGCGTCTGTCGTCAACTGGTCAAATTATTTATCCAATTCGCCCAATGCGGTCGGGCCGCCTGCCGCGCGCCGCCATCTCCGGATGCTAATATTAGCTGTTTACGCGTCTCGCCGATTGCCGCAAGACGACCGGGTTGCACGAAGGGTCGAAAACAGGGGGACCAGCCGTGTCCGACGAGATGTCGAGTCTCGAATTCCAGCCGCGCGCCCAAGGCAGCGTCATGGGCTTTCCGGCGCATGAGGGGCGGCCCGGCGCGATCGGCGAGGTCCATGCCCGTCCACACCCGCTGATCGAAAAGCCACGCGTGCTGATCCAGCTTTCCTTCATGACCGAGGCCGGCGCCGCGGTCGACCATGCCGTGCTCTCGGAGCTTTCGCGGCGGCTGGGAATCGCCGCGCCTGAGCGCAACGCGCGCCACCATGCCATGAAATGGGGCAAGGGCTCGCTGCGTTGGGAGCGGCATACGGAATTCTCGACCTATCTGTGGGAGGGGCCGCTGGCAGAGAACGGCCGGGGGCAGGAAGATTCGCCCTTCGGCAACGGCTTCTCGCCCCCAGGCACGGTGATTTCCGGCATCCGCCTCGAAATCCGCAAATGGACGCAGGCCAGCGAAAAACTGATCGCCGGCTTTGATCCGACCAGCCTGTGCTATTCGCTGGTCGAGCGGGGCGCCGCCGCCATCATCACCGATTTCCGCCAGGACGGCGACGGCCTGACCCGCATGCTGGTGCTCGACCGCGGGCTGACGCCGGCCAGCACCGGCGCCTTGTCGCAGCGGCTGATCGACATCGAGACCTATCGGACGCTGGCCATGCTCGGCCTGCCGCTGGCGTTGACGCTGTCCGGCCGTGCCCGCCGCATCGAGGACCGCCTGGCGCAGACCACGCTGGAAATGAAGGCCGTCGAAACCCGTGACAGCCAGACGCTGCTGGCCGACCTCACCGAGCTCGCCGCCGAGCTCGAGGCCGACGCCGCATCCAGCCTCTACCGCTTCGGAGCCAGCCGCGCCTATGACGGCATCGTCACCGAAAGGCTGGAGGCGCTGGATGAAGAGCCGGTGCAGGGTTTTGACACCTGGGCCGGCTTCCTGCTGCGACGCATGGCGCCGGCCATGCGCACCTGCCGCTCGGTAGAGGAGCGCCAGGCCAATTTGTCGCGAAAACTCACCCGCGCCACCACGCTCTTACGCACCTGGGTCGATGTCGAGGTCGAGAAGCAGAACCGCGACCTGCTGGCATCGATGAACAACCGGGCCCGGCTGCAGCTGCGCCTGCAGCAGACGGTCGAAGGCCTGTCCGTGGCCGCCGTGTCCTATTATGTCGTCGGCCTCATCGGCTATGTCGCCAAGGGCGCCTCGATCTTCGGCCACGTCTTCGCGCCAGAAGTCGTCACCGCAGCCTCCGTCCCCGTCGCCATCCTGCTGGTCTGGTGGGGCGTGCGCCGGGTGCGCAAGATGCATTCAGAGCCGGCGAAGCATCCGGGCGAGTAATCTTCCCCTCGATGCGAGGAAGCAGCGGCAGATTGCCGCTGCGGAAGCTGGGCATTACGGTCGCCGCCACATTTGACCAAAGCAGCGTTTGCAACAAAACCGTCAAGCTGGTAAAAGATTTTGACCAGTCAAGCGGGATGACCGATGTCCGGCCTAGCCATGCCCAAGCCAGATGCCGAAACGCTGCGTCGGCGCGCCGAGATCGTCGCCGACATGCGCATCATCGTGCCGGGCGAGGGCGTCGTCGATACGGCCAATGAAATGCGCGCCTTCGAAAGCGACGGCCTGACCGCCTACCGGCAGTTGCCGCTGGTCGTCGTGCTGCCGGAAACGGTGGCTCAGGTCTCGCGGGTGCTGAAATACTGCAACGAGCGCAACATCCGCGTCGTGCCGCGCGGTTCGGGCACCTCGCTGTCCGGCGGCGCGCTGCCGCTGGAAGATGCGGTGCTGCTGGTGATGAGCCGCTTCAACCGCATCCTTCAAATCGACTACCCCAACCGCATCGTGGTCGCTCAGCCGGGCGTCACCAATCTCGGCATCACCACCGCCGTCGAGCAGGAGGGCTTCTACTATGCCCCCGATCCATCCTCCCAGATCGCCTGCTCGATCGGCGGCAATGTCGCGGAAAATTCCGGCGGCGTACACTGCCTGAAATACGGGCTTACCGCCAACAATGTGCTGAGCATCGAGATGGTGCTGATGAATGGCGAGGTGGTGCGGCTCGGCGGCAGCCATCTCGACCAGGAGGGCTACGACCTGCTCGGCGTCATGACCGGCTCGGAAGGCCTGCTTGGCGTCGTCACCGAGGTCACGGTGCGGATCCTGAAGAAGCCGGAAACGGCGCGCGCGCTGCTGATCGGCTTTCCGACCAGCGAACAGGGCGGCCAATGCGTCGCCGACATCATTGGCGCCGGCATCATCCCGGGCGGCATGGAGATGATGGACCGCCCGGCGATCCATGCGGCGGAAGATTTCGTTCATGCCGGCTATCCGCTCGACGTCGAGGCGCTGCTCATCGTCGAGCTCGACGGGCCGAGCGTCGAGGTCGACCATCTGATCGGCCTGGTCGAGGCGATTGCCTACAGGAACGGCTCGACCACCTGCCGCATCTCGCAGTCCGAGCAGGAGCGGCTGAGTTTCTGGGCCGGCCGCAAGGCGGCTTTCCCGGCGGTCGGCCGCATCTCGCCCGACTATTACTGCATGGACGGCACCATCCCGCGCAAGGAACTGCCGCGCGTGCTGGCCGGCATGCGTGATCTCTCCGCGAAATACGGCCTCGGCGTCGCCAATGTCTTCCACGCCGGCGACGGCAATCTGCATCCGCTGATCCTTTACGACGCCAACGTGCCGGGCGAACTCGACAAGGCCGAAAGCTTCGGCGCCGACATATTGCGGCTTTGCGTCGAGGTTGGCGGCGTCTTGACCGGGGAGCACGGCGTCGGCGTCGAGAAGCGTGACCTGATGCCCGAAATGTTCAACCAGATCGACCTCGACCAGCAGATGCGCGTCAAATGCGCCTTCGATCCCAACCATTTGCTCAACCCCGGCAAGGTGTTTCCGCAGCTGCGCCGCTGCGCGGAACTGGGGCGGATGCATGTGCATCGCGGGCAGGTGGCGTTCCCGGATATTCCGAGGTTTTGATGAGGGCTCAACTTCGCATGTCGGCGTTCTGTCGCGCCCCCCTCTGTCCTGCCGGACATCTCCCCCACTTGGGGGGAGATCAGCTGTCATCGCGGCCTTCGCCAATCTCAGACGTTGCAAGTGAGGCGCGGCCGCGGAAGCTGCCAATCTCCCCCCAAGTGGGGGAGATGTCCGGCAGGACAGAGGGGGGCGCGAGGGAACTCGACATATCCTCATTAGGGATGGTCGCGTTGCCATGACCACCTTCAGCCCCTCCACCTCCACCGAAGTCCTCTCCACCATCCAATGGGCGGCCGCCGAAGAATCCCCGCTCGAGCTCCTCGGCCACGGCTCCAAGCGCGGCATCGGCCGTCCGCTGCAGACCGAGCACACGCTCGACCTGTCCAAGCTCACGGGCGTCACCCTCTACGAGCCCGCCGAGCTGGTGCTGTCGGCCAAGGCAGGCACGCCGCTCGCCGAGATCGAACAACTGCTTGCGGAAAACGGCCAGCAATTTGCCTTCGAGCCGATGGACTACGGCCCGCTGCTCGGCGGCGAGCCAGGCCAAGGGGGCAAGAACGGAACCATCGGCGGTGTGCTGGCCTCGAACCTGTCCGGCCCGCGCCGTCTCAAGGCAGGCGCCGCGCGCGACCATATCCTTGGCGTCGCGGCCGTTTCCGGCCGTGGCGAGGCCTTCAAGTCAGGTGGGCGCGTCGTCAAGAACGTCACCGGCTACGATCTCTCCAAGCTGATGGCGAACAGCTGGGGCACGCTGGCCGTGCTCACCGATGTCACGTTCAAGGTTCTGCCGGCCGCCGAAACGGAAGTGACTTTGGCCATCCGCGGTCTGCTCGATGAAGCTGCCGTCGCCGCCATGGCGCTGGCGCTGGGCTCCAGCGCCGAAGTGTCGAGCGCGGCGCATCTGCCGGAGCGCATCGCGGCGCGGGTCGCCGGCGGCAAGCACGGCAGCGACGCGGCGACGCTGCTGCGCGTCGAAGGTTTTGGCCCCTCGGTCGTCTATCGCATCGAGGCGCTTAAGCAGCTGCTCGGCAAGGCCGGGCCGCTGGAAGAGATCGCCGGCGAGGCGTCGAACGCCATCTGGCGCGACATTCGCGATTGCCGGCCTTTCGCCGATGGCGGCACGCGGCCGGTCTGGCGCGTCTCGATGGCGCCATCGCAGGCGCATCACATGGTGATGGCGCTGCGCATGCAGGCGGCGGTCGATGCGTTCTACGACTGGCAGGGCGGTCTGGTGTGGCTGTCGATGCGCGAGGGCGATCCGGAGGCCGATCTTTTGCGCGGCTTGATCCGTAAGCATGGCGGCGGCCATGCGACGCTGGTGCGGGCGTCCGCTCCGCATCGCGCGGCGCTGCCGGTGTTCGAACCGCAGCCGCCGCATCTGGCGGCGCTCTCGGCGCGGCTCAAGGCCGAATTCGACCCGAAGAATATACTCAACCCCGGCCGCATGGCGGCGGGCGCCGGCTCTGCTACTCTTGCCCGATCAACGGAGGGAGCAGCATCATGAGCAATACCGATCCAGGACCGAGCAGCGCACCGCGCCAGACCGATCGCTGGCTAGAGCCGGGCCAGACCAACGCGCTGGTCATCTACATTCTCTACCTCGCCAGCCTCGTCATCGGCGTCACCGGCATTGTCGGCATCGTGCTTGCCTACATCAACCGCGGCAAGGCCGGCGGCTTCGTCGAAAGCCACTACACGTTCCTGATCAGGACGTTCTGGATCGGCCTTCTCTACGCGCTGATCTCGCTGGTCCTGATGATGCTTGTGATCGGCTTCGTGCTGATGTTCGCCGTCGCCGTCTGGTTTATCGCCCGCTGCATTCTGGGCATCCAGGCGCTGCAGCACGGCGAGCCCGTCAGGAACCCGCAGAGCTGGCTTCTGGGACAGTAAGGATTCTCGCGTGCAGACCAATTTCTCCCTTGCTCAGCTTGCCGACCCGCATGTCGCGGAATCGGAAAAGATCCTGCGCAAATGCGTGCATTGCGGCTTCTGCACCGCCACCTGCCCGACCTATGTGACGCTTGGCAACGAGCTGGATTCGCCGCGCGGCCGCATCTACCTCATCAAGGACATGCTGGAGAACGGCCGACCGGCCGACAAGGAGATCGTCACCCATATCGACCGTTGCCTGTCCTGCCTTGCCTGCATGACGACATGTCCATCGGGCGTGAACTACATGCATCTGGTCGACCACGCTCGTGCCCACATCCAGGAAACCTATAAGCGGCCGCTGCTCGACCGGCTAACACGCGCCATACTGGCGTTCGTGCTGCCTTACCCGAACCGCTTCCGCGCCGCGCTGAAGCTGGCCGGGCTCGGCCGGCCTTTCATCGGCCTGTTCGAAAAACTGCCGGCCTTGAAGCCGGTCGCCGCCATGTTGAAGCTCGCTCCGTCCTCGATCTCGCCGGCGTCGCCGAAAGCCTCGCCCGGCACGCATGTCGGGCAGGGGACCAAGAAGCGCGGCCGCGTCGCTATCCTCACCGGCTGCGCGCAGTCCGTTCTCGACCCGGCCATCAACGACACCACCATCTCGCTGCTGACCAGGCTCGGCGTCGAGGTCGTGGTGCCGGAAGGTGAGGGCTGCTGCGGCGCGCTCGTCCACCACATGGGACGCGAGGATCAGGCCCTGGCCTCGGCCAGGCGGAATGTAGACGCCTGGACGCGCGCCATCGAGCAAGGCGGGCTCGATGCCATCATCATCACCGCGTCGGGCTGCGGCACCACGATCAAGGATTACGGCTTCATGCTGCGCCTCGATCCGGCCTATGCCGAAAAGGCCGCTCGGGTATCGTCGCTGGCAAAGGACATCACCGAATATCTCGCCGCGCTCGACCTGCCCGAGCCAGTGCGCAAACCGGGCACCGTCGTTGCCTACCATTCCGCCTGCTCGATGCAGCACGGCCAGAAGATCACGCGCCAGCCGAAGGAGCTTCTGGCCAAGGCAGGCTTTATCGTGCGCGAGCCGCGCGAAGGGCATTTGTGCTGCGGCTCGGCCGGCACCTACAACATCCTGCAGCCCGACATTTCCGCCAAATTGCGCGACCGCAAGGTGAAAAATATCGAGGCGACCGGCGCCGAGATCGTCGCCACCGGCAATATCGGCTGCATCACCCAGATCGCATCCGCCGCGAAGCTGCCGGTGGTGCATACGATAAAACTGCTCGACTGGGCCTATGGCGGTCCGAAGCCGGAAGGTGTTTCCGAGTCCGGCCTGATTGCCGCAGAGTAGAAAATGAGCCTCAAAAAATTGTGGATGGGTGGAATGAGGTTTCGTACAGCCCATAAAGTAGTCGCGGTTGCCTTGCTGCTTTTTTCTTCGTCGGTGCCGAGCGCTCTTGCCGCTGAAACCGCGGAGGACGTCTACAACCTTCCCTGCACGCAGCCTGACCTTAGTGCTGAGCCAGGGCATGTAGGCAAGGAGGCCGTGCGACAGAGTCTGATCGACCCTACCCACCCTGTAGCGATTAATCTTGGACCGCTGAAATTCAAGATACCGTGGGCCTATATCTATCCCCGCCCATTCTCCACTCATCTCAACTGCAATCCGAACCGCAAGACGGTCGGGATCATATTCTGGATACCGGACCTGAAGGCGCCCGAGCGCGACCTTTGGGGAGTACCGGAGTTCCATCCAAGCGAAACGGACAGACCGAATCCGGGGCCGGACGACTCAATTATCAGGGTTACCGGAATGCAGTATTACGGCTACGGTTATCCATTGAAGGAAAGTAGCGCAGATCAGAGAATTGACAGGCTTCTCAGGCTGTATCGTGACGATGACCTAGTCCTGATCGATCAAGATCGCCTGATAAAGATGCAGAACAAATACACAACTAACACTAACGATCAATATTATTTCAAGGATGAGATGGATAGCTTAATGCTATCGTGTACGACTGTGTCTTGCCAAGCGTATCTCGATCTAAAAGACATGAATTTGGCAGCTCAGTTTGCAATACGCCGGGAGGTTTTTAGAAACTGGCGACAGGCTTCCCAAGGTATCAGGGCTTTGCTCGTTCGCTGGAAGATGGCGCAGCAGTAAGTTTATTTTGGCTGACGGGAAGGGATCTAGGCGTCGTGGCTTACTCCGCTGCGAGCTGGTCCGCCACGCCATAGGTGGCGCGGTAAAGCGCGCGCTGGCGGTTCAGCGCCACCATGGTGTTGCGCAAGAGGATCGCCACGGTGAGCGGCCCGACGCCGCCCGGCACCGGTGTGATCCAAGACGCCACTTCCTTGACGCTGTCGGTGTCGACGTCGCCGACAATGCGGGTTTCGCCGTCAGGCCCGACCTCCGAGTTGATGCCGATGTCGATGACAGCCGCGCCCGGCTTCACCATGTCGGCCTTGATCAGCCTGGGCTTGCCGACCGCGACGAACAGCGCGTCGGCGCGCCGCGCATGCGCGGCCACCGAGCGCGTCATGTGGTGGCAGACCGTCACTGTCGCGCCTTCGCTCATCAGCAGGAAGGCGATCGGCTTGCCGACGATCTCGGAATGGCCGACGACGACCACTTCGAGTCCCTTCAACTCGAGGCCGGTTTCCTTCAGCAGCTCGACCGAGGCGGCCGCCGTGCAGGGCGCCAGATCGAGCTGGTTGTAGACAATGTTGCCGATCGAGGCCGGGTGCATGCCCTCGACATCCTTCAGCGGATGCACCGCCGCCTGCAGCGTCTTGATGGGGATGTGCGCCGGAACCGGACGCTGGATGATGATGCCGGTGACGCGCGGGTCAGCGTTGAGGCCGTGGATCGCCGCTTCCAACTCGCCGGCGGTGATGTCGGCGGCGAAGCGACGCTCCTCGAAGCCGATGCCGGCAAGAGCGGCTTTAGCGCGCTGGTTGCGCACATAGACGTCGACCGCGTCGGTATCGCCGACGGTGATCGAGACCAGTTTCGGCGGAAAGCCTTCGGCCGTCGCGATCAAGGCATCTTCGCGCACCGACGCGATGATGCGCTGGGCGACCGGGCCACCTCTCAGATAGCGGCTGTCGTCGGTCCGGGTCATGGCTGGCACCTCTGCCTTCTGGGCAATTTGAGGAGATCGCTAAGCAGCGATGCGTCCAGAATTGCGTACGATCAGGATTTGTGCACTGCAATAGCAGAGGAGCACCGGGAAATCAGCCCCGAAAGCGAAACCGCCTGCTTTCGGGGCGACCTGCCACCGACATGCATCAAGAGAAACTCAAAAACGAAAAGGGCAGCGCGGTTGCCCGCGCTGCCCTTTCGTGACCGGCCGTATCCCCACACGGCCCGTCCCCCGTAAACTCTGCCGCCGGTTTAAGCACATCCCGAAGGATCGCACTATGACTTGTCGGCAACAGCATCGAACTAAAAAGTGCTGCGCCGTCTAACCGGCCGATTCGCTGCGGCTATATCACCTCGACGGTGGTTCCGACATTCACGCGCTCGTAAAGGTCGACGACATCCTCATTGCGCATGCGGATGCAGCCGGAAGACACCGCGCCGCCGATCGTCCAGGGCTGGTTGGTGCCGTGGATGCGGTATTCGGTGGTGCCGAGATAGAGCGCGCGCGCGCCGAGCGGGTTCTCGATGCCGCCGGCGAGATACGTCGGCAGGTAACGGCCCTTGGCGGCCTCGCGCTTGATCATCTCCGCCGGCGGCCGCCAGTCAGGCCAAACCTTCTTGTCGGTGATCTTGTGCGTGCCCGACCATTCGAAGCCGGGCTTGCCGGTGCCGACGCCGTAGCGTCGCGCCTTGCCGTTCTTCTCGACCAGATAGAGGAAATTCTGGTGCGTATCGATGACGATGGTGCCCGGCTTCGCCGGCCCGTCATAGGCAACTTCCTGCGGCAGATAGATCGGGTTGATCTGCGGCCGCATCACCATGCGCCTGGCCGGCTGCTGCACGGCCGCCGTGCGCTGCCGGTCGGGCTGCGCCTGGAAAAGACGCTGCAGCGGCTGCTGCGTCGCCTGCCGGGCCGGCCGCACGATGCCCGGCGCATGGCCAAGCTGCAGCACCCAGGGCGCCGAAAGGTCAGGGCTCACCGTCACCGGCGGCATGTCGGCGTAGCGGTCATTGGCGAGAGAGGTGGTGGCGCCGGCGGCAAGGATTGCCGCCGCGCCGAGCAGGGAACAAAACGCTGTCTTCATTGGAACGCACCTTGATCGTCGGACTCGTGCCGAGAGCGGAGGGCCCTTCGGTTGCGCGATCCTTGGCGCTAAGCGGCAAGCAAAACATGAATCGGAATGCGTAAAATGCGGAACTGTCAGTAAACCTTTTGGTGTGGTTACCGGCCGGTTCAGGAATCTGGTAAAGCCACGGTAAAAGCAGCGCCGAGGCGCATTAACGAATGGATCTGCTGACGATGGCTACGGAAAATACCGGCATTCTCGACGGTCCCGACGGCAAGGCGCGCTGCTTCTGGCACGGCAATTTGCCGGACTATGTCCACTATCACGACCATGAATGGGGCCGCCCGGTAACGGACGATCGCCGGCTGTTCGAAAAGATCTGCCTCGAAGGCTTCCAGTCGGGCCTGTCGTGGCTCACCATCCTGCGCAAGCGCGAGAATTTCCGTGAGGCCTTCGCCGGCTTCGACTTCGACAAGGTGGCGGGTTTCACTGACAAGGATGTTGAGCGCCTGCTCGGCAATGCCGGCATCATCCGCCATCGCGGCAAGATCGTCTCGACCATCAACAACGCCAAACGCGCCCGCGAGATGGTCGACGAGTTCGGCTCTTTAGCCGCCTGGTTTTGGAAGTTCGAACCGGGCCCGGACGAGCGTCCGGAAATCGTCGACCTGGCGCATCTGCGCGCCAATCCGACGACGGCCGTGTCGGTCAGGATCTCGAAAGAGTTGAAGAAGCGAGGCTGGAGCTTCGTCGGCCCTACCACGGTCTACGCCTTCATGCAGGCTATGGGCCTCGTCAACGACCATCTCGAGGGCTGCTACTGCAGGGCGGAGGTGGAGCAAGAGCGCAAGAAACTTAAGCGGCCGAGATGAAGGGTTTTCCCTTCTCCTCGTTCACGGGGAGAAGGTGCCCGAAGGGCGGATGAGGGGCAGCGCCGGCCTTCGAGATTTCGCGGAAAGACTCTAATTCAAACGCTGCCGGCGCCCGCCAAAAACAGCCCGGCCAGGATTGCCGCGACCGCCGCGAAAGCCGGGTATATCACCAAAAGCCCGGTCACCAGCGCGTCGCGAGCGCTCGGCTTGGCCGCCGCAGCCTCGAAAGGCCCTGCCGGATGCTGCGCCGGCTTCAGTGTCGGAACCCCGGCAGGCCTCAGCCTTGCAGTCTCGCCCTCGATGATATCTTCAGCCGTCGTCATGGCCCCGAACCCCTTGTTTCGACGCACTTTATCGTCGTCGATTGTGTCGGCAGCATGCCGCGCTGGTGGCGGAATTGTTTCGTTTTGGTGTGGTTTGTTTCGAGATATGGGCTGGAACCGCAAAACATCCGAAGCCAAGACCGACGCTAATGTTCGCTCGCTCCGCGCCGCCCCTCATCGCCCTGCCGGGCACTTCTCCCCGTATAGTGACGGGGAGAAGGGCGCTGCCGCCGCGGGTTTCGCCAGTCGTCAACGCTGGAGCTGTCGCGCCGGCGCTGAAGCTTCCACCTTCTCCCCGTCACTATACGGGGAGAAGGTGCCGGCAGGCGGATGAGGGGCGGCGCGGCGATTGCAAACCATCGAACTGTTTCCTGCAGGTTTGCAAACGCTTGCCGCACCACTTGGCATGGGTTAGGACACGCCCGCTCCCGATAAGCCAGTGTTTACTTAACGAAAAGACCGATCCCATGGCCGACAAATCCGAAAAGACGAAAGCGCGTTTGCCGCGCGGTTTTGCCGACCGCAGTGCCGAAGACATCCGCGCCGTCGAAAAGATGATGGCGACCATCCGCTCGGTCTATGAGCTTTACGGCTTTGAGCCGATCGACCAGCCGATGATCGAATACACCGATGCTTTGGGCAAATTCCTGCCCGACCAGGACCGGCCGAACGAAGGCGTGTTCTCCTTCCAGGACGACGACGAGCAGTGGCTGTCGCTGCGCTACGACCTGACCGCACCGACGGCGCGCTTTGTCGCGGAAAACTTCGACAAGCTGCCAAAGCCTTATCGCAGCTACCGCTCCGGCTGGGTGTTCCGCAACGAAAAGCCCGGCCCCGGCCGCTTCCGCCAGTTCATGCAATTCGACGCCGACACGATCGGCACGCCGGGCGTCGCCGCCGACGCCGAGATGGCGATGATGATGGCCGATGTCATTGAAGCGCTCGGCGTCAAGCGCGGCGACTATGTCATCCGCGTCAACAACCGCAAGGTTCTGGACGGCGTGCTGGAGGCGATCGGGCTTGGCGGCGAGGAGAACGCGGGGCGCCGGCTGACGGTGCTGCGCGCTATCGACAAGCTAGACAAGTTCGCACTCGAAGACATTCAACTTTTGCTTGGAAAGGGCCGCTGGGACGGCGGCAAGGAAGGCGAGGGAGATTTCACCAAAGGCGCAGGTCTTTCCGACAGTCAGATATCGCAGTTGTTAAACATAACTGGTTGGAAGGCCCAGGGATCGGGCAGCAGCGGGGTGGCTAACGGCCTTACTGTCGACAATTTGCGTCGCGGCTTCGAGCAGACCCCTCTGGTGATGCAAGGTTGTGACGAGCTTGATCAGATACAAATGCTCTGTGCAGCCGCTGGCTACGACGAAACTAAGATATTGATCGACCCCTCCGTCGTCCGCGGCCTCGAATACTACACCGGTCCCGTTTTCGAGGCCGAGCTCCTGGCCGAGATCCCCAATGACGAAGGCCAGATCGTGCGTTTCGGTTCGGTTGGCGGCGGCGGGCGCTATGACGGTCTGGTTTCGCGCTTCCGTGGCGAGCCGGTGCCGGCGACCGGCTTCTCTATCGGCGTCTCGCGCCTGATGACGGCGCTGAAGAACCTCGGCAAGCTGGACACCTCCGACGTCATCGCCCCGGTCGTCGTGCTGGTCATGGACAAGGACACGACAAGCCTCGGCCGCTACCAGAAGATGGTCGCCGACCTGCGCGCCGCCGGCATCCGCTCCGAAATGTATCTCGGCGGCGCCGGCATGAAGGCGCAGCTGAAATATGCCGACCGCCGCGGCAGCCCCGTCGCCATCATCCAGGGCGGCGACGAGCGCGCCAAGGGCGAGGTGCAGATCAAGGACCTCATCGAAGGCGCGCGCCTGTCGGCCGAGATCACCGACAATGCCGAATGGCGCGCCGCGCGCCCGGCGCAGGTGACGGTGGCGGAGAGCGAGCTGGTGGCTGAGGTGAAGAAGATACTCGCGGCGCAGGCCGAGGAGCGGGCACGTGGGAAGTAGAACGCCGACCTTCCCTTCTCCCCTTGTGGGAGAAGGTGGATCGGCGCGTAGCGCCGAGACGGAAGAGGGGTGTTCCAGGGAACGCCCACGTCTCACTTCGCTGGAACACCCCTCATCCGTAGCCTTCGGCGACACCTTCTCCCACAAGGGGAGAAGGGGAGGGCGTGCCGCATGACCTCCCGCCCCGCCATCGCCGCCGACATCGCAAAACTCTTCGCCGCCCGCGACACGCATCCCGTCGAGGTCGCCGTGCTGCAGCCGGCCGACCCGTTCCTCGACATGGCGGGCGAAGACCTGCGCCGCCGCATCTTCCTGACCGAGAGCGAGACCGGCAAGACTTTGTGCCTGCGGCCCGAATTCACCATTCCGGTCTGCCTCGACCACATCGCCAGCCAGGCCGGTACGCCGCGCCGCTATTCTTACCTGGGCGAAGTGTTCCGCCAGCGTCGCGAGGGCGGCAACGAGTTCTTCCAGGCCGGCATCGAGGATCTCGGCGACAATGACATCGCCGCCGCCGACGCCCGTTCGCTGGCCGACGCGCATGCGCTGCTGTCGCTGGTGCTGCCCGGCCGACCCCTCGCCATCACGCTCGGCGACCAGACATTGTTCGAAGCGGTGCTGGCCGCGCTCGGCCTGCCACGCGGCTGGCGCATGCGGCTGGCCCGCGCCTTCGGTTCGGCGCCGATGCTGGAAGCGGCGCTTGCCGATCTCGCCAACCCGCCGCGCAACAGCCAGCTCTCCGGGCCCGTCGCCTTGCTGGTGCTCGACGGTGATGCGGAAGGCCTCGCCGCGCACATTGCCGAAGGCATGGAGCAGGCCGGGCTGTCGGCTTCCGGCGGCCGCTCGCCGGCCGATATTGCGCGCCGGCTGATCGAGAAGGCGCAATTGCGCAGCGTGCGCCTGTCCGATGACGCCTTCTCGGCGCTCAAAGGGTTTCTCGTGATCGATGTCGCGCTCAGCGACGCGACCGCGGCGCTGGAGAAATTCGCCGCCGATGCCGGCCTGTCGCTGGGGCCGGCGCTGGAGAATTTCGCCGCCCGCGCCGAGGCGATCGAGGCGCATGGCCTGCCGATGGCGCAGATCCGCTACGATGCCGCCTTCGGTCGTCCGCTCGACTATTACACCGGCCTCGTCTTCGAGATCGCGGTCCAGGGAGGCGATCGCCCGCTGGTCGGCGGCGGCCGCTACGACCGGCTGCTGACGCTGCTCGGAGCAAAAAAGCCGATCCCTGGCGTTGGCTTCTCGGTCTGGCTCGACCGGATCGAAGCTTTGCGGGAGAACGCCGAATGATCACGTTGGCGATCCCGTCGAAAGGCCGTCTCAAGGAGCAGTCCCTCGAAGTTCTGGCCAAGGCTGGCCTGGCGGTCACCTTGCCTGAGGACGACCGCAAATACCGCGCCCGCATCGACGGGCTCGACAATATCGAGGTGGCCTTCCTGTCCGCGTCTGAGATCGCCGGCGAAATCGGGCAAGGGTCGGTCGATCTCGGCATCACCGGCGAGGACCTTTTGCGCGAGAACCTCGCGGAATGGGAAGCGCGCGCCGAGATCGTCGCCCGCCTCGGCTTCGGCCATGCCGATGTCGTGGTGGCGGTGCCCGACATCTGGCTCGATGTCGACACTATGGCCGATCTCGACGATGTCGCCGCCGATTTCCGCCAGCGCCACGGCAGGCGGCTCAGGATCGCCACCAAATACTGGCGGCTGACGCAGCAGTTCTTTTCGCTCAAGCACGGCATCCAGGTCTACCGCATCGTCGAAAGCCTCGGCGCCACCGAAGGCGCGCCGGCCGCCGGCCTGGCCGACGTCATCGTCGACATCACCACCACCGGCTCGACACTGCGCGCCAACCACCTCAAGGTGCTGGGCGACGGAGTTATCCTCAAGTCGCAGGCCTGTCTGGTCGCTTCAAGGAAGCAGCGTGATGCGGTGGACGAGGCGCAGATGCGCGACATTGCCGCCAAAATGTCTGCACTGGTCGCCTGAACCCATACCTTCGGCGGGTTTTCACCATCCCGACAGGCTGATAGGCTCGATCATTCCGGGAGGAAACGGCGATGGCGATCAAACTCGACGAGCTTATGAACGCCACCAATCTGCGCGGGCACCGCGCGAGCGGCACTTTCATTGCCCCGGCGGGCGGCAAGGCGCATGTCTCGGGCGACCGGTCAGTGCCTTTGCTCGACAAGACCATCCCGGAATTGTTCTCCGACACGGTGAGCAAATACGCCACGCTCGACGCCGCTGTATTCGTCGGTCAGGACAAGCGCTTCACCTGGAGCGAGCTCTCGGATGCGGTCGACGCCCTGGCCGCCGGTTTCCTGGCGCTCGGCCTGGAAAAGGGCGACCGCGTCGGCATCTGGTCGCCGAACCGCTGGGAATGGCTGGTGACGCAGTTCGCCACCGCCCGCATCGGCCTGATCCTGGTCAACATCAACCCGGCCTACCGGCTGACCGAGCTGGAATATGCGCTCAACAAGGTCGGCTGCAAGGCGCTGGTCACGGCGGCCCAGTTCAAGACATCCGATTACCTCGGCATGATCGAGACGCTCGCGCCGGAGATCGCCAAGGCGGAGCCCGGCAAGCTCAAGGCGAAAAAGCTGCCGGCGCTGAAGACCGTCATCCGCATGGGCGACGACAACTCGCCAGGCATGTTCAATTTCGGCGATGTGCTGGCCATGGCCGGCCGCGACGAGCACGACAGTCTCGACCGCATCTCGGAGAGCCTGAGGCCCGGTGATGCCATCAACATCCAGTTCACCTCCGGCACGACCGGCGCGCCCAAGGGCGCGACGCTCACTCACGCGAACATCGTCAACAACGGCAATTTCGTCACCGCGGCCATAAAACTCACCGTTGACGACCGGCTCTGCATCCCGGTGCCGCTCTACCATTGCTTCGGCATGTCGATGGGCACGATGGGCTGCGTGTCGAAGGGCGCGACCATGGTTTTCCCGGGCGAAGGGTTTGACGCCGGTGCGACGCTGAAAGCGGTCGCGCAGGAGCGCTGCACCGGGCTCTATGGCGTGCCGACCATGTTCGTCGCCATGCTCGACCACACGGATTTCGCCGGCTTCGATCTCTCCAGCCTGCGCACCGGCATCATGGCCGGCTCGCCATGCCCGATCGAAGTGATGAAGAAGGTGGTGTCGCTCATGCATATGAACCAGGTGACCATCGCCTATGGCATGACGGAGACCAGCCCGGTCTCTTTCCAGAGCAGCGTCGACGACCCGCTTGAAAAGCGCGTCTCCACGGTCGGCCGCGTCCACCCGCATGTCGAGGTGAAGGCGATCGGCGCGGATGGCGCGACCGTGGCGGTCGGGGAGCCCGGCGAGCTTTGCACGCGCGGCTATTCGGTGATGAAGGGCTATTGGGACGACGCTGAGAAGACCCGCGAGGCGATCGACGCCGAGGGTTGGATGCACACCGGCGACCTCGCAACGATAGATGCCGAGGGCTATTGCAACATCGTCGGCCGCGTGAAGGACATGGTCATCCGCGGCGGCGAGAATGTCTATCCGCGCGAGGTCGAGGAGTTCCTCTACCGCCATCCCAAGGTGAAGGAAGTGCAGGTCTTCGGCATTCCGGACGACAAATATGGCGAGGAACTCTGCGCCTGGATCGTGCTGAAGCCCGGCCAGATCGCGACCGCCGAGGAAATCAAGGCCTTCTGCGCCGGTCAGATCGCGCATTACAAGGTGCCGCGCCATATCCGTTTCCGCACCGAACTGCCAATGACGGTGACCGGCAAGCCGCAGAAATTCCTGATGCGCGAGGCGATGGTGGAAGAACTGGGACTGGTGGCGCAGAAGACGGCTTGAAACGGCATCTATGGACAACGAGTTTCCCAATTTCGCGGCGCTGAGGGCCGCCAAAATCGAAAACGTGGATTATCGCATCGTCGTCCGGCGTGGCGCGCGGACCGGCGGTGCGATTGTCATGGCCCCGCATGGCGGCAAGATCGAGCCCCGCACCTCCCTGATCACCGATACGATAGCTGGCGGCGATCTCGACATGTATTGCTTTGAAGGGCTGATGCCGGAAAGCAACCGGGAACTGCACATAACGTCCAGGAACTTCGACGAGGCAACCGCGCTGGACCTGTTGCGGACCAAGTCCACCGTCGTCGCCATCCACGGCCGCCAGGATCGCGACGATCTCGCGACGGTTTACCTGGGCGGCAAGGACGCCGCGTTGGTCTCAGAGATAGCCTGGCGCCTACAGGAGGCCGGCTTCCGGACGCAAAAGGACAACCATCCGTTTCCGGGCATCCAGGATTCGAACATCGTCAATCGCGGATTGACGGGAAAAGGCGCACAGCTGGAAGTCCCCTTCTCGCTGCGCCGCCGGCTGGGCAACGAGCCGGACCTTCTGGAAAAATTCTGTGCGGCGGTTCGCAGGGCCATCGAGACACGCGACGCCCAAAATGGTGCCTGGTCCCCAATCCTATTTTGAATGCTGCAAAGTGCCCGGGACGTGCTCCCCACGCGCTTTTCCGCTAAGGTCGCAAAAACGCATGGCGTAGACCAAGGGGGGTGGATGACGAGTTACGCCCGGTCGGTAACGTCCTACACGATGCCGCTGGCCGCGCTGGCGATGGCTCTCGCGGTCAGGGCCAGCGGCCTTTCGGTTGACGAAGGGTCGCTGAACGTCAGGATCCTCGTTGGAGCGCTGTCGAGCGCCATCATGTTCGTCACCATCTTCGTCGTGCTCGACCATGCCGAGGCGCTCGCCCTGCGCGTGGGCGAACCTTACGGAACACTGGTGCTGACTTTTGCGGTGACGGCGATCGAAGTGTCGATCATCGTCTCCATGATGCTGCATGGAGAAAACAACCCGACGCTGGCGCGCGAGTCCGTTTTTTCGACGGTAATGATCACCTCCACCGGCGTTGTCGGCATCTGCCTCACGCTTGGCGGCTGGCGCTATCGCAAGCAGGCGATCGTCAGGCAAGGGACCAGCGCCTACCTGTCGGTTCTGATTGCGTTGACCGTGATGACGCTTATTCTTCCGACCTACACCCGAACCACGGATCCCGGCACATTTTCGGCGGCTCAGCTTGGTTTCGTGAGCGTCCTTTCGGTGCTGCTCTATGCGAGCTTTGTGTTCGCCCAGACCGTCCGTCACCGGGAGGACTTCGTCCAGGGACAGGCACACGACCCACCGATGCGAACCGCCTCCCACGACAGCATTTCCGTCAGCGCCCTGCTGCTGGCGAGCGGGCTCATCGGCATTGTCCTGCTCGCCGAGCAGGTTGCCGCAAGCGTGGAGGACGCGCTCGCCGCCTACCAGGTGACCCAGGCCGACAGCATCGTGGGCGCGTTGATCGCGGCGCTGGTTTTGATGCCGGAGGCCATCTCGGCGATCCGCGCCTCGTTCAAGAACGAGCTGCAGCGCAGCCTGAACGTCGCGATGGGCTCGGCCTGCGCCACGATCGGTCTGACGATACCGGCCGTCGCCGCCGCCAGCCTGCTGACGGGCAGGGGACTGACCCTGGGGCTTCCGGCCTCCGACGCCGTGCTTCTGGTGCTGGCGCTTTTCATATGCAGCGTAAGCTTCAGCACCGAAAGAACGACCTTCCTGACCGGCATGGTCCATGTCGTGGTGTTTTTCACCTATGTGTTTCTGATCTTCGTGCCGTGAAGGGTGTCGCGAGCCGAGCATCGGGCGCAGGGTTAGCGCCGCCCTCGAAAGGCGCTCACGCCGCCAGCACCGCCCGGTCCAGCCCGCGTATGATGCGCGCCAGTTCCACGCACTCGTCCTGCCTCACCTTGTTCTTCCGCCAGGCCATGCAGATCATGCGCTGCGGCATCGGCTCCTGGAATGGCACGATCCTCAGGTCCGGCATGACGCCGGCCGCACTTGCCGCCATTTCCGGCACCAAGGTGACGCCCAGCCCATGCGCCACCATCTGCAGGAGCGTGGTGAGACTGGTCGCGCCATAGCTTGCCATCGCCACCGGCCGCACATTGCCGCAGACGGCCAAGGCCTGCTCGCGCAGGCAGTGGCCTTCCTCCAAGAGCATCAGCCGCTCCAGCGCCGGGCTCTCGGGCGGCACCGGCGGCGAAGCGAAGGCCGGGTCGCCGGCGGGCACGGCGAGGAAGAAGCGGTCGGGGAAAAGCCCTTCGGTGACGATCGCCGGCTGATCGAGCGGCAGGGCCGCGATGAAGGCGTCGAGCCGGCCGGAGGTCGCGTCTTCGACCAGCGACGCGGTCACCGCCTCGCGCAATTCCAGCTGGAGAGAAGGGTAGTGCTTCTTCAACTCCGGCAGCACATGCGGCAGGAGGTAGGGCGCGACCGTCGGGATGATGCCCAGCCGGAAGCGGCCCTCCATGGCCGGGCGCCCGCGCCGGGCAGTCGTCTCGACGTCACGTATGTCGGCCAGAATGCGTTCGATACGCGGCTGCAGGGCAAGCGCCTGGTCGGTCATGCGCACCGTCTTGCCGCCGCGCTCGAACAACAGGCAGTTCAGCCGCTCTTCCATCTCGGCGATCTGCGCCGAAAGGGCCGGCTGGCTGACGCCGGCAAGCTTCGCGGCGCGGCCGAAATGCAGCGTCTGCGCCAGCGCGTCGAAATATTGCATCTGCCGGACAGTGAGGCCAATCATAAGAAAATCCTATCAAATGAAACAGGAAAGGCAATTTGTCTTTATCGGCAGGCCGGCCTAGTCTGGAATCGTTCCAGGTTGGCGCGGCCAGCGGCTGCCCCCGGAAATTTCGGGAAAATCAACCTCGGCAAAATTCAACCACGGCAAAACCTCGGCAGAATCGGGAGACCCAAGATGGACGCGAAAACCGACGACAACAGCGCTGGCAAATGCCCGGTGGCGCATGGATCCGCACGGACCAACCGCGACTGGTGGCCGAACCAGCTCGACCTTTCCGTTCTCCACCAGCAGTCGAACCTGTCCGACCCGATGGACGAAGACTTCGACTACGCCAAGGAGTTCGCGACCCTCGACCTCGACGCGGTGATCGCAGACCTGCACAAGGTCATGACGGATTCGCAGGACTGGTGGCCGGCCGACTTCGGCCATTACGGGCCCCTCTTCATCCGCATGGCCTGGCACAGCGCCGGCACCTATCGCATCGGTGACGGCCGCGGCGGCGCCGGTGCCGGTCAGCAGCGTTTCGCGCCGCTGAACAGCTGGCCGGACAACGCCAACCTCGACAAGGCCCGCCGGCTGCTGTGGCCGGTCAAGCAGAAATACGGCCGCAAGATCTCCTGGGCCGACCTTCTGATCCTCACCGGCAACGTCGCGCTGGAATCGATGGGCTTCAAGACCTTCGGCTTCGCCGGCGGCCGCGCCGATGTCTGGGAGCCGGAGCAGGATGTGGACTGGGGCTCCGAAGCGAAGTGGCTCGGCGACGAGCGCTATTCGGGCGATCGTGAGCTTCGCGGCCATCTCGGCGCCGTGCAGATGGGTCTGATCTACGTCAACCCGGAAGGCCCCAACGGAAAGCCGGATCCGGTTGCCGCGGCGCGCGACATCCGCGAGACCTTCGGCCGCATGGCGATGAACGACGAGGAAACCGTGGCGCTGATCGCCGGCGGCCACACCTTCGGCAAGACGCATGGCGCCGGTGACGCCTCGTTGGTGGGCGCCGAGCCGGAAGGCGCCGGCATCGAGGCGCAGGGCCTCGGCTGGTCGAGCAAATATGCCTCCGGCATCGCCGGCGACGCCATCACCTCGGGTCTCGAGGTCACCTGGACGACGACGCCGACCAAGTGGAGCAACAACTTCTTCGACAACCTCTTCAACTATGAATGGGAGCTGACGAAGAGCCCGGCCGGCGCCCATCAGTGGACGCCGAAGGGCGGCGCCGGCGCGGGCACGGTTCCGGACGCGCACAATCCCTCCAAGCGCCACGCGCCGGCGATGCTTACCACCGACCTCGCGCTGCGCTTCGATCCGGCCTATGAGAAGATCTCGCGTCGCTTCCATGAGCATCCGGCTGAGTTCGCTGATGCCTTCGCCCGCGCCTGGTTCAAGCTCACCCACCGCGACATGGGTCCGGTCGTGCGTTATCTCGGCCCGCTCGTGCCGAAGGAAGAGCTGATCTGGCAGGATCCGATCCCGGCCATCGACCACGAGCTAGTGAGCGAGGCCGACATCGCTTCGCTCAAGGCCAAGATCCTGGCGTCCGGCCTGTCGGTCTCCGAACTGGTCTCGACCGCCTGGGCCTCGGCCTCGACCTTCCGCGGCTCGGACAAGCGCGGCGGCGCCAATGGCGGCCGCATCCGTCTAGCGCCGCAGAAGGACTGGGAAGTCAACGAGCCGGCTCAGCTCGCCAAGGTGCTCGGCAAACTGGAAGCCATCCAGAAGGAGTTCAACGCGGCCCAGACCGGCGATAAGAAGGTCTCGCTCGCCGACCTGATCGTGCTTGGCGGCGCCGCCGCGGTTGAAAAGGCGGCGAAGGACGGCGGCACCGAAGTGAAGGTGCCGTTCACGCCGGGCCGCATGGACGCTTCTCAGGAGCAGACAGACATCCACTCCTTCGCGCCGCTCGAGCCGAAGGTCGACGGCTTCCGCAACTATGCCCGCGGCAGGCTGCCGATGTCGGTCGAGGCGATGCTGGTCGACCGCGCCCAGCTGCTGACGCTGACGGCGCCGGAAATGACCGTGCTGGTCGGCGGCCTGCGCGTGCTCGGCGCCAATGCCGGCGGCTCGAAGCACGGCGTCTTCACCGACAGGCCAGGCCAACTCACCAACGACTTCTTCGTCAACCTGCTCTCGATGGCGACCGTCTGGGATCCAGCGGCCGGCTCCGAGCCGGGTTCCGATGAAGTCTACGAAGCGCGTGACCGCAAGACCAGGGAAGTGAAATGGACCGGCACCCGCGCCGACCTGATCTTCGGCTCGCACGCGCAGCTGCGCGCGCTCTCCGAGGTCTATGGTTCAAGCGACGCCAAGGCGAAATTCGTCAAGGACTTCGTCAAGGCCTGGACCAAGGTGATGAACGCCGACCGCTTCGACATCGCGAAATAAGGTCGTACCTTCCAAGGAAAAGGCGCGGGTCATGCCCGCGCCTTTTTTTGCGTTTCTCCGCAGCTGTCAGTCTTTTTCGAAGATGCCGGCCTTGGAGACGACGCCGGCAATCGCCCCGCCGATCAGCGGCGCGACGATGAACAGCCAGAGCTGGCTGAGCGCAGCGCCACCTGAAAACAGCGCCGGGCCGATCGAGCGCGCCGGATTGACCGAGGTGCCGGTCACCGGGATGATGGCGAAGTGCAGGCCGGCCAGCGTCAGGCCGATCACCAGGCCGGCAAAGGCGGTGGTGTGCTTGGCGTTGGTGACGCCGAGAATCACCGTGACGAAGGTGAAGGTGCCGATCAGCTCCCACAGGAAGGCCGAGCTCATGCCCCATTTCGCCTCGTCCCAGCCATTGGCGCCAAAGCCGCCGGTGTGGCCGCCGGCCTGGCCGGAAACGATGATCCACAGCGCGAGCGACGCGATGATGGCGCCGATGATCTGCGCGATCCAGTAGGGGACGACGTCCTTGGCTGGCATCCGCCCCGCCAGGAACACGCCGAGCGTCACCGCCGGATTGAGATGCGCGCCCGAGATCGGGCCGATCGCATAGGCCGCGGCGATCAGGCCGATGCCGAACGCCAGGCCGATGCCTTCCTGTCCGAGCGGCAGCGCGCCGCCGAACCCGCCGGTGACCACGGAGGCCGTGCCGATGAACACCAACAAAAACGTGCCGAGAACTTCTGCCAGATAAGTCTTCATTGCCCTCTCCTCATACGATCCGCCGAAATCACGTTTCCCGCGTCGCGAATCACCGCCAGAAGAGTATTCCCGCCGGAAACACTTGGAAAGCTGAGAGATTAAGCCGGTAGGCTTGCTTGTGTATGTCAGGTAAGTACATTAGAGATCTTTCATATTCTGGTTGATTGTTCTTGTTTTTTCCGTAGTGCCGCTTGCGATGGAAAAACCGTTTGGGGAAATTGCGCCGCGCTGAAACCCTGTTTCACCGGCAAGCCGAATAGAATTGTTTCAATCCTGGCCTGAAAGGCTTTAAGAGCGGCTGGAACCGATTTGCAGGAGCTACGGAAAACGGGATGCGATTGGGCGGAAGGCTGGCGGCGGCCATAGAGGTTCTTGAAGACATCGGCCGGCGCCACCGGCCGGTGGCCGACGCTTTGCGCGACTGGGGCCTCTCGCATCGCTTCGCCGGCGGCGGCGATCGCGCCGCGATCGGCAACATCGTCTATGACGCACTGCGCCGCAAACGCTCGGCCGGCTGGCTGTTCGACGAGGACACGCCGCGCGCCATCGGCTTCGGCGCGCTTCTCTTGGAGTGGGGGCAGACGGCGCAGTCGCTCAATGATGCGCTCGATGGCGACAAGTTCGCACCGCCGCTGCTCAGCGCCGGCGAGTTGAAGGCAGCCGCCGAGCGCAGGCTTGCCGATGCGCCCGATGTCGTGCGCGCCGATATCCCGGACTGGTGCGCACCGCTGCTCGAGCAAGCCTATGGCGACGCATGGGTCGAGGAGGGCGCCGCCCTGGCGCAGCGCCCTCCGCTGGATCTCAGGGTCAACACGCTCCAGGCCGACCGCGCCAAGGTGCTGGCCGAGCTGCAGGGCACCGGCGCGGCACCCGCGGCGATCGCGCCGCATGGCATCCGCATCCCGCCCATCGATGGCGACGGCAGGCATCCGAACGTGCAGGCCGAGCCCGCTTTCCAGAAAGGTTGGTTCGAAGTGCAGGACGAAGGCTCGCAGCTTGCCGCCGCGCTCGCGGCCGCCGAGCCCGGCATGCAGGTGCTCGACTATTGCGCCGGCGCCGGCGGCAAGACGCTGGCGCTGTCGGCAGAGATGGACAACAAAGGCCAGCTCTTTGCCCATGACGCGGAGAAGATGCGGCTGGCGCCGATCTTCGAGCGCATCCGCCGCTCGCACAACCGCAACATCCAGGTCGTCAGCAAGCCGGCGGAGCTTGCGCCCCTTTCAGGTCATATGGACCTCGTCCTCATCGACGCGCCCTGCACCGGCAGCGGCACCTGGCGGCGGCGGCCGGACGCCAAGTGGCGATTGACCGAGCGGCAGCTCGATGCCCGCAAGGCCGAGCAGCAGGCGATCCTCGATACGGCCCAGGCCTTCGTCAAGCCGGGCGGCCTGCTGGTCTACATCACCTGCTCGGTGTTCGACGCCGAGAACGGCGAGCAGGTCGCGGCGTTCCGCGAACGCCATGAAGGCTTTGCGCCGGTCGATCATCGCCAGCTCTGGGACAGCCGCTTCCCCGGCCATGAAGGCGCCGCGCGCATTGCCGGCAACGGTGGTATCTCGCTATCGCCGGCGCTGAGTGGCACCGACGGGTTCTATTTCCACGCCTTGCGCAGGGCGGCTTGATCTTGACGCAAGTTTGCCTCGCCCCAGTTTTATCCAGCCAACCCGGGGGTGTGCTTGCAGAAATACCGGTCGCTTGTCGTCTTCCTCCTGCTCGTCCTCGGCGGCGGCCTACTGATCGGCTATGCCACGCTTCCCGGCGCTTGGTATGCCTCGCTGGTCAAGCCGGCATTTAACCCGCCGAACTGGATTTTCGGCCCTGTCTGGTCGCTGCTTTACGTCTTCATCGCGATTGCCGGCTGGCGGACCTGGCGGCTGCAACCAGGCAGTGGCGCCATGAGGGCCTGGGCGGCTCAGTTGGTGCTTAATTTCCTTTGGTCGCCGACGTTCTTCGGCGCCAGGATGATGGGGCTTGCGCTGATCGTGATTCTGTTGCTGCTCGCCACCATTTTGCTCTTCATCGCCCGCGTTTCGGGCCGAGATAGGCTTTCCGCCTGGCTGTTCGTACCCTATGCGGCATGGGTGGCATTCGCGACCTTGCTCAATTCGTCGCTCCTCTGGCTGAACTGATCGCATTGCTGCAGTGCAGCAATTGACGTTGCGCGGGGCCCCCGCCTCTGCAATAAGCTTCGCCAGCAAAACGTGAGGCGGAGACCATGGCAGCCAAGATCGTACCCGCTCCCGACTTCGAGGAACGCGTGAGGACATCCTTTGCCCGGCAGAAAGCCATGGCCACCATCGGCGCCGAATTGACCCTGGTGACGCCCGGCATCATCGAGATCGAGATGCCTTACTCGGCTTCGCTTACCCAGCAGCACGGTTTCCTGCATGCCGGCGTCATCTCCACCGCCTTGGACTCCGCCTGCGGTTACGCGGCCTTTTCGTTGATGCCGGAAAATTCGGGCGTGCTGACCATCGAGTTCAAGGTGAACCTGCTGGCGCCGGGCAGGGGCGAGCGCTTTCTGTTCCGCGGCTCCGTGACGAAGCCCGGCCGCACCATCATCGTCGCCGACGGCCAGGCCTACGCTTTCGCCGCCGACGGCGAGGCCAAGCTGATCGCCACCATGACCGGCACGATGATGACCGTGGTCGGCCGCGATGGGATCGAGGGGTGAGGAGCGGTCCGCGCAGCGGACGAAAAGCCCCCAAATGGGCATTCGAGCGACGAACGCCCGGAGCCATAGCAAAGGGCCGGCAGACGGCGAGGGCACATTGCCGCTTTCCTTTTGGTAGTGGTAACAAACAGGGGTGGAGCCGCCATGACCGTCGAAATGTCGCGCCTGTCGGAAAAATCCGTTGTCTTCGTCATGGCGGCCGAGGCCGAATACGGCCCGCACCTGAAAAACCTGTTCACGCCGCTGATGACTGGTGTCGGTCCGGTCGAGGCTGCTGTGCGGCTGAGCGCCGAACTCGCGGCGTTGAAGGCCGAAGGAGCGCTCCCGGACCTGATCGTCTCGCTAGGCTCTGCCGGCAGCCGCAAGCTGGAGCAGACCGAAATCTACCAGGCCGTGTCGGTGAGCTATCGCGACATGGACGCTTCGCCGCTCGGCTTCGAGAAGGGGGCGACGCCTTTCCTCGACCTGCCGGTGACGGTGCCGCTGCCTTTCGTCATCCCGGGCATCAAGACCGCCTCGCTCTCTACCGGCGGCGCGATCGTCTCCGGGGCCGCTTATGACGCCATCGATGCCGACATGGTCGACATGGAGACCTTCGCCTGCCTGCGCGCCTGCCAGCTGTTCGGCGTGCCGCTGATTGGGCTGCGCGGCATTTCCGACGGTGCGGCCGATCTCAGGCACGTCAATGACTGGACGGAGTATCTGCACGTCATCGACGAGAAGCTGGCTGCGGCCATCGGCTTGCTCGAACAGGCGATCGAATCCGGCGCGATCCGGCTGGCATAGGCGCAAAAGGACGGAAAGCCGCAGCGCTGAGCCCATTGCGCCGACTCGTTTCTTTCTCTAAAGGCTCGCCATGACGACGACAGCCAATCATCCCGACACCGTACTGATTGTCGATTTCGGCAGCCAGTTCACGCAGCTCATCGCACGCCGCATCCGCGAGGCCGGCGTCTTTTCCGAGATCGTGCCGTTCCAATCGGCCGAAGCGGCCTTCAAGCGCATCAACCCGAAAGCGGTGATCCTGTCCGGCGGCCCAGCCTCGACCACCGACATCGGCAGCCCGCGCGCGCCCCAAATCGTCTTCGACGCCGGCGTGCCGGTGCTCGGCATCTGCTACGGCCAGATGGCGCTCTGCGTGCAGATGGGCGGCGTCGCCGAAAGCTCCAACCACCGCGAATTCGGCCGCGCCTTCGTCGAGATCGAGAAGGAGAGCCCGCTGTTCGAGGGCCTCTGGGCGCCCGGCCAGCGCCACCAGGTGTGGATGAGTCATGGCGACCGCGTCATCGAACTGCCGCCGGGCTTCAAGGTGCTCGGCAAGTCGGAAAGCTCGCCCTTCGCCATCTTCGGCGATATCGAGCGCAAGATGTACGGCATCATGTTCCATCCGGAAGTGGTGCACACGCCGGACGGCGCCAGGCTCTTGAGAAATTTCGTCCACAATATCGCCGGCATCGAGGGCGACTGGACGATGCGCGCCTATCGCGAGCACGCGGTCGAAACGATCCGCAAGCAGGTCGGCAAGGGCAAGGTGATCTGCGCGCTTTCGGGCGGCGTAGACTCCTCGGTCGCCGCACTTCTGATCCACGAGGCGGTCGGCGACCAGCTGACCTGCATCCTCGTCGACCACGGCCTGATGCGCAAGGATGAGGCGCAAAGCGTGGTGGAGATGTTCCGCCAGCACTACAACCTGCCGCTGATCCTGGTCGACGCCTCCGACCGCTTCATCTCGGCGCTGGAAGGCGAGGCCGATCCCGAGAAGAAGCGCAAGACCATCGGCCGCCTGTTCATCGAGGTGTTCGAGGAAGAGGCAAAGAAGCTCGGCGGCGCCGATTTCCTGGCACAGGGCACGCTCTATCCCGATGTCATCGAAAGCGTCTCCTTCTCAGGCGGCCCGTCGGTGACGATCAAGTCGCACCACAATGTCGGCGGCCTGCCCGAGCGCATGAACATGAAGCTGGTCGAGCCGCTGCGCGAACTGTTCAAGGACGAGGTGAGGGCGCTGGGCAAGGAGCTCGGCCTGCCCGAAAGCTTCATCGGCCGCCATCCGTTCCCCGGTCCCGGCCTCGCCATCCGCTGCCCTGGCGGCATCACGCGCGAGAAGCTGGAGATCCTGCGCGAGGCCGACGCCATCTATCTCGACGAGATCCGCAAGGCTGGCCTCTACGACGCCATCTGGCAGGCTTTCGCGGTACTTCTGCCGGTCCAGACGGTCGGCGTCATGGGTGACGGCCGCACCTATGAATTCGTCTGCGCGCTGCGCGCCGTGACCTCCGTCGACGGCATGACGGCCGACTTCTATCACTACGACATGAACTTCCTAGGCGCCGCCGCCACTCGCATCATCAACGAGGTCAAGGGCATCAACCGCGTCGTCTATGACGTGACGTCGAAGCCGCCAGGCACCATCGAGTGGGAATGATTTTTGCCTATCCCGGCATATCGGCCGGCGCCGCGTCGCTGGAGAACCATCCTGCTCAGTCCTCGTCCTGCCACCTGCGCAGATCCGTCTGGTCATGGTAGGCCATGCGATCCGGCGTGGTGATGAACTCCATCGTCGTGCCCCACGGCATGCGGCAGTAGCAGACCTTGTTTCCAGGACCTTTCTCGGTTGCATAGGGAATAGCGCGTGGCGCGGTGAGGGCTGTTCCTCCCGCCTTCTCGAAGCGCTCTACCGATGCGTCGATGTCGTCGGTGTAGACACCGAAGTGCGTAATGCCGAAGTCGCTCGCCCGGATCGGCTGCGCTTGTTCGGGACCGTGCATTTCGAAGAGCTCGATGTCGGGTCCGGTTCCGATCTTGACCATCGCCTGCGCACGCACGATTGTTCCGGGGAACGCGCCGACGGCCCGCTCGAAATCGGGTCCCTGCCGCGGCGGGTCTTGCGGTCCGAAGGACTGGTAGATCACTTGGCCGCCGAAAGCTTCCACCAGGAACGATTTTGCTGCTTCGATGTCGGGCACCGTGATGCCGATGTGATTGACGCCGCGGATGACGGGTGCGGTCATGACAGTCTCCATTCTTGTTTAGTCGATCCGCCCGGCCCACGACGGCGCGGGCGCCGAGTTTCAATTGGTCTTGAGGAAATCGATCAGAGCGGCGGCGACTTCATCCGGCCGCTCGTCCGCGACATAGTGGCTGCACCGGGCGATCGAGCCGCCCGTCACATTGGTGGCGAACTCCTTGAGCATGGGGACCATCTGCGCACCGAAGCGCTGGTCCCCACCCAGGCCAAGCACCGGTATCTCGAGCGGCTGCTTCTTGTACTCGAGCGCGGCCGCATGATCGGCGGCGAGGGTACGATACCATTCCATGCCGCCGCGCGTGCGGCCAGGAAGCGCCATCGCCTTGGCGTAGATCTCGATGTCAGCCGGGTTGAAGGTGCTGTGATCATAGAACCGCTCCGCCATGAAGGTCGAAACGTAGTCATATTCACGGCCATGGATCAGGCGCTCGGGCAGATCCCGGTTCATATGGAAGCTGAAGTGCCAGAGCCTGGCGGTTGTCGCCTCCCATCCGGTCCAGCCGGGAAGCGGAACATCAAGGACGGCCAGGCGGGTAACAGCCTCCCGATAGACGGCGGCCTGCGGCAACGCCACCATCGCGCCAATGTCATGGCCGCACACGGCGTAACGTTCATGCCCAAGGGCAACCATGACCTCGTGCGCGTCGCGCGCCATCGTGGCCTTTTCATAGCCGTCAAGCGGGCAGTCGGAAAAGCCCGCGCCGCGCAGATCAATGGCCACCACGCTGAAATGCTCGGCGAGCAGCGGCATCACATGGTGCCATTCCCACCATGTTTCCGGCCAACCGTGAAGCAGAAGGATCGGCGGGCCTGAGCCCCCCGTGACGGCGTTGATCTTGATGCCATTCACCGGCACCAACTGCTGGGTAAACCCTTTCAGAGTTGCGATCATGATCGCTTTCCAATCGATGTTGACGTTCAAACAGAGCTCGCGGCCAGCGCTTAGGGCTGGTCGAAATCGGTGGCGATCGTGATGTCGCGCCAGGCGTCGATATCGCTGCGAAAGGAAGCCAGCTTTCGCTCGGCGATCGAATGCGCGATCGGGCCGAGCGGCAGATGAAGCGGGGCATCATCGGCATCGACTGCCTGCAGGATGACCGCAATCGCCTTGTCGGGATCGCCGGCCTGATTGCCGTTGTTGGTTTCGCGATAATGCCTGCGCGAGCTCGCGGCGTATTCCGGCATCTCGTTGGCCGCCATCGTGATCGAACGGCCAAGGAAATCGGTGCGAAACGGCCCAGGCTCGACGATCAGCACGCGGATGCCGAACGGCTTCAGCTCGCCGGCGAGCGCTTCGGATATCCCTTCCAGGGCGAACTTGGCGGCATGGTAATAGCCTCCGCCGCCACGGCCCTCGATGCCCGCGCCGGACGACATGTTGACGATCGTTCCGCCCGAACGTCGTAGGACAGGCAAAGCGGCTCTGGTGGTTTCGATCAGACCGAAGACGTTTACCTCGAACATCGGCCGATATTCCTCGGGCGTGCCTTCCTCGATCGCGCCGAACAGCGCGTAGCCGGCATTGTTCACGAGCACGTCAAACCCGCCAAAGGTCTCGACCGCCTTTGCGACCGCTGCCTTGGCTGCCGCCGCATCCGTCACATCGAGCGGAAAGGTGATCATGCGGCCGCCGAAAGGCCCGGCCATTTCCTCGATCGTCTTGACATTGCGGGCCGTCGCAATGACCCGGTCGCCGCGCTGTGCTGCGGCGAGCGCGAGCCGCCGGCCAAAGCCGCTTGAGCAGCCTGTGATGAGCCAAGTTTTCATTACTTTTTCTCCGAGTTGTTTTCAGACGACGCCAAGCTGTTGCCGCCGATGAGTTGGCCGGTCGCGATGCCGAAGCCACGGGGGTGGCTTCGGCGCATGGGTCACGAAACTTCCGCAGCCCTGAGCCCGAACATCAGGACATCGGCTTCATTTGCTTGCCGCTTCGGCGATGACATCGGCGACTTCGCGTGGATGCGAGATGTAAACCGCATGGCTGGCACCGGGCACCTCGGTGACCTTCGCACTTGCTCGCCTGTACATAGACCGCTCCGCCTCGGCGCCGACAGCCATGTCCAGCCCGGCCACGATGCCGTAGCTCGGCTTGGTCTTCCAGGCTGCGTGCTGCGTCTTGGTTCCGAGGATCTTCGCTGAAACCGGCACCTGCGAGTCAGTCATGAAATCCGTCTCGGCCTTGGACAGGTCGGCGGCGAACCCCGCCCGGAACTTCGCGGGATCGAACAGCAGGAAGCCGTCAGAAGTCGGCTTGAACGCGTCCGCGGTCGGACTCGGCCACTTCTCAAACACATCGCCTACGCCCTCGCCAACATCCGGGACGATGGCCGCGACATAGACAAGTGCCGAAACCTTCGGGTCGACGCCGGCTTCGGTGATGATCTGACCACCATAGCTGTGGCCGACGAGGACGACCGGCCCATCTTGCTGCTCGATAGCGCGGTGAACCGCCTGAACGTCATTCGCCAGCGAAGTGTTCGGTTCCTGAACGACCGTGACTTTCAAGCCCTTGGCGACCAGGCGCTCATAAACGCCCCTCCAGCCGCTGCCATCGACCAACGCGCCATGGACCAAAATCACATTTTGGGCCGGCTGCGCGAAAGCGGATGGCGCGCCGAACAGCACTGCAAGAGCCGCAGCACCGAGACAGAGAGATTTGAGGGACATTTGCCGATCCTTCCAAATGACATGGGGTGTTACACGAGAGACGGTCCGATCGACCGATGGCGGGAATCTAGGTGCTTAGATTTGTTCTTTAACTGACATAAATGTATTCTCGGCGTTCAGTTTTGTGTGGGCGGTCTCATGGAATGGAGTGACGTCAGAATCTTTCTTGCTATTGCGCGATCCGGCACGCTCGGCGGCGCCGCGCGTTCTCTTCAGACGAGCCATCCGACCGTCGGCAGGCGCCTTCGTGCACTTGAGCAGGCGATCGGTCACACGCTTTTCCAGCGGACTGCGGACGGTCTTGTTCTGACCGACGAGGGCCACGGGATCATCGCGCTGGCGGAGCAGATGGAAGAAGGCGCGCTGGCCATGGAGCGCCGGCTTGCGGGGCAGGAGCAGAATCTCAAAGGCAGTCTGCGCATTTCGTCAGCGGACTGGTTCGGCGCCTATGTCCTCCCTCCCATCCTGGCGGATTTCTCGAAAGCCTATCCCAACGTGGACGTCGAGATCCTGACCGGCACACGCCTGTTCAACCTCGCCCAGCGGGAGGCCGACGTCGCTTTTCGCATCGTTCCGTTCGACGCTGCCGATGTCGTTCAGCGGCGGCTCTTCAGGCTCGAATACGGCGTCTACATCGCCGAGGAGGCGCCTGATCCCAAATATGGCGATGGGACCGGTTTCCGGCTGATCACCCATGACACATCCACGGGCCATTTCCCTGACATCGCGTGGCTCATCGAGAGTTTCCCCAACGCGAGACCGGTCCTGCGGTCGAACAACCGCAACGTCCAGGGGCGTATGTGCAGGCAAGGCGTCGGCATCGCTGTCCTGCCCCGCGTGGTCGGCAATCAGATCCCGGGTATCCGCAGGCTGGAACTGCCGACGCCCCCGCCAGCGCGAGACATTTGGATGGGATACCACCGAGACCTACGGCGTCTTCAGCGTCTTCGCGCGTTCATCTCGACGGTATCGGACCATCTCGTGAACGCGACCGCATGATGTGCGGCCCGGAAATGACTCAACGTTCCCGGTGCCGAGGACCACGTCTTTCCCGGCTGGGAATCTGAACCGGTGCACCAGCACAAACGCACCGCGTCAGACCAGGGCGCACACCGTCTTCGTCTCGAGATAGTTCTCCAGGCCGGGCGCGCCGTTCTCGTAGCCCCAACCGGACTGCTTGTGCCCGCCCTTAGGCAGCTCCGGCGAGAAGTAGGAATGGCAGTTGATCCATACGGTGCCGGAACGGATGCGCGCCGACAGACGATGCGCGGTGGAGAGATCGCGCGTCCATAGGCTGGCGGCGAGGCCATAGGGCGAGTCATTGGCAAAGGCGACCGCCTCATCCAGCTCGTCGAACGGCGTCACGGCGACGACGGGTCCGAAAATCTCCTCGCGCATCATGCGCATCTGCGGCCTGACGCTTGTGACCACGGTAGGCTCGAAGAAGGTGCCTCTTCGCTTTCCGCCGACAACGATGTCGGCGCCGGCTTGCTCGCCTTCCGCGACATAAGCCGCGACGCGTTCGGCCTGGACCGCGTTGACGAGCGGCCCGAGATCGGTATCGGGGTCGAGCCCGTGACCGAGCCTCAGCTTCTTCGCTTCCGCCGCCAGCCCCTCGATCAGGCGATCGCAGATCGAGCGATGGGCATAGACGCGCGAGCCGGCGACGCAGACCTGGCCGGCATTGGCGAAGATGCCCCGCGCGATGCCGGGGATCGCGAGCTCCATATCGGCATCGGGCATGACGATGGCCGGCGACTTGCCGCCGAGCTCGAGCGTGAGCTTCTTCAGATTGCCGCTTGCGGCAATGACGATCAGCTTGCCGACCTCGGTTGAGCCGGTGAAGGCGACCTTGTCGACACCCGGATGCGCGGCAAGCGCGGCGCCGACCGTCTCGCCAGGGCCGGTGACGATATTGACGACGCCGGCCGGCAGGCCGGCCTCGATCAAGAGCTCGCCGAGCCTCAGCGCCGTGAGCGAGGTCTCCTCCGCCGGCTTCAACACCACGGTGCAGCCGGCGGCGAGCGCGGGCGCGAGCTTCATCGCCGTCATCAACAGCGGCGAGTTCCACGGCGTGATGGCCGCCACCACGCCGATCGGCTCGCGCGTCGTATAGGCGAAGATCTTCTTGCCCACCGGCTGGTGCGAGATGGAGGTGGGAATGGTCGTGCCAAGGATCTTGGTGGCGAAGCCGGCGAAGTAGCGGAACTGCTCGGCGGCTGCCGGTATTTCGCCGAAGCGCGCGGTCTTCAGCGATTTGCCCTGGTCGAGGGTCTCGAGCTCGGCAAGCTCGTCCGCTTGGCGGTCGATCGCCTCGCCGATCCGCCACAAAAGCTTGCTGCGCGCGGAGGGCGTCATGCCGCGCCAGGCATCGCTCTCGAACGCGCAGCGAGCCGCCGCTACGGCCCGGTCGGCGTCCTCCGCGGTGCCCTGCGCAAGTTTGGCGAGCAGGCGTCCGCTGGCGGGATCGGTGGCCGGCATGGTCGCGCCATCGGAAGCGTCGTACCATCGGCCGCCGATCAGGTTCTGCAGGCGTGGTCGCGCGAGAAAGGCCTTCACGCTCTCGTGCGTGGGATCGCTGTTGCGGATGGCGATGGTCATGACCCGGGTTCCGTTTCTCAGTCGTGTGTCGGTTGCGGAGCGCTGCGGTCCGCCATTGCCCTGACGGCGGCGAGCGCTCCACGGATGATGGAGTGATAGCCAGTGCAGCGGCAGATGTTGCCTTCGAGCGCCGCGCGGATGGCGGGCTCGTCGGCGTCGAGGTGCTCACGCAGCAGCGCTGTCAGGGCGATCGTGAAGCCTGGCGCGCAATAGCCGCACTGGAAGGCGTTCTCCTCGGCGAGCGCGCTGCGGATGATGGCCGCCTCGGGCAGGGCGTCGAGACCTTCGGGCGTGAGGATGTCCGCGCCGACGATCTGCCATGCCATCAGCAGGCAGGAATTCACCGGCCGGCCATCCATCAGCACGGCGCAGGCGCCGCAGCGGCCGATGCCGCACGCCTTCTTGGCCGCCATCAGGCCCAGCCGCTCGCGCAGCATGTCGATGAGGCGCATGTCCGGCGGAACCTGCATCGCCGTGTCCGCTCCGTTGAGGCGAAAGGCGACCGCAATCATCCCGATCATGCCGTCGCCCCCAGCGCGTCGAGCAGGCTTTCGGCATCGAAGGGCGCGGCATGCGGCCAGACGCCGGTCGCGTCGGCAACCGCATTGGCGATCGCCGGCGTGACCGCGCCGATGCCGAGCTCGCCGGCGCCGCGCGGCCCGAACGGGTCGCCGGGGTCGAGGTCCTCGAGCGCGTAGGTTGCGACGGATTCGGGCGCGTCGGCGATGCTGGGCATCATGTAGGTGTCCAGGTTGGCGGTGACATAGCGGCCGTTCTGCATGGCGGCGTGCTCGGTCAGCGTGAAGCCGACGCCCTGCAGCCCGCCGCCTTCGATCTGGCCGAGATAGGCGGCGAGATCGAGGATCGGCCCGGCGGCAGTATGCTGGCTGAGATCGAGCACACGCACCTGCCCGGTGATGCGGCTGACGGCCACCCGCGCCAGCGCCACGCCGAAGGCGAAGATCATGCGGGCATTGCCCTCGAAATAGTCAGACTTGGGAAACTCGAAGCTCGTTGCCGCGAAAGGCAGTTCTTCGGGATCGAGCCCTTCCGCCAGCGCGGCGAAGCTCAGCAGCAGCTCGCCGCTGTTCGAATGGCGCTCGACGATGCCGCCCGGTGCAATCGCCAGGGTTGCGGGCTCCCGGCCGAGGCGTTCGGCCGCGCGAGCGAGGATGCGCTCGGCCAGCGCCGGAGCCGTCTTCGCCGCGACCTTCCACACGACGAAGGTGCCGCGCGACGCCGTGGTCGAGCCGGATTCCGGGGTCCGGCCCGTATCGCCGGTCACCGGCCTGATGTCGTCGCGGCCGCAACCCAGCGCGGCGGCGACGGCGGACCTGATCGAGGTCAGCAGGCCTTGGCCCATCTCGTCCAAGCCGTAGAGCGCCTCGATCGCGCCGTCGGCAGCAAGCCGCAACGCGCCGCCTGCGGGGTCGGGCGGCAGTGAGCCCAGCCCGTTGCCCTGGTAGTTCATCGCCATGCCGGTGCCGACGATCTCGGAACCGTCATCGGATGGGCCGCGAGGCTTTTGCCAGATCGGGTCGGCCGCGGCGGCCTTGAGCATTTCCTCGAGGCGCTCGGACGGCGCGACGACCTGGCCGAGATAGCCGCGCGTGCCAGGCTTGCGCATATTCCTGCGGCGGATTTCCAAGACATCGAGTCCGCATTCCGCTGCCAGCCGGTCCATCTGGCATTCGACGGCGTAGGCCATTTGGTTGGCGCCGAAGCCGCGGAAGGCGCCGCAGACGCCGTTGTTGGTGTAGGCGAGCCTGCTTGACGTGCGAACATTGCGAACCACATAGGGCCCGCAGGCGTGTTCGAGCGCAGTTTCCAGGACCGCGGGCCCAAGCGAGGCGTAGGCGCCGGCGTCGGAGATCACATCCACCTGTTGGGCAAGCAGCAAGCCGTCCGCATCGCAGGCCGTGCGCATGCGGATCTTCATCGCGTTGCGCTTGGCGCCGGCAAGAACGGATTCGGCGCGGTCGAGCTGCAGGCGCACCGGCCGACCGGTCCTGAGGGCGAGCAAGGCGAGCGCCGGCTGCACGGTCAGCTCGTCCTTGCCGCCGAACGCGCCTCCCGTCGGACTGGTCACGACGCGGATCTTCTCCTCCGGCAGGCCAAGGACGCGCGAAAGCTGCAGCCGGTCGCGCAGGCCGTACTGGCCGCCGGCACAGACATTCAGCGTTCCATCCGTATCTACGAAGGCATGGCCGCCTTCGGTCTCCATGAAACCGTGCATCTGGCGCGGCGTTTCGTAGACGGCCTCGACGATGTGGGCGGCGCGGGCAAAACCCTCGGCGATGTCACCGCGTTCGAAGCCGAGGGAGGTTTGCAAATTGCCCGCCGCGTGCACGGGCTCGGCGTCGGGTGAAAGCGCCTGCTCCGGATCGGAGACGACGGGCAGCGGCGCATAGCGCACCTGGATGAGGCCGAGCGCGCGCTCGGCGGTCTCGGCATCGACTGCCGCCACCGCTGCGACGGCATCCCCGACATAGCGGATCTTGTCGAAGCAGAGCGCCGGCTGGTCTTGCACGACAATGCCGAAGGCGTTGCTTCCGGCGATGTCACGATACGTGACGACTGCCGCGACGCCGGGCAAGGCATCAGCCGCGCTTGTGTCGATTAAGAGAATCCTCGCGTGGGGAATGGCGGCGCGCAAGATCCGACCCACCAGCATGCCCGGCTGGCGATGGTCGGTCAGGTATCTCAGCTTGCCCTCGATTTTGGCCGGCCCGTCTGGGCGTATGTGCCAGCGTTCTCCGGCGGTGGAGCGCGTCAGCCGGATTTCGCCGGCCGGCGGCGTGGCGGGGCGGGCAGCCGGAGTGGAGGGCCTGGAGGGTTGCGCGTCAGTTTTGCCGCCACCCAGCCCATGCACAAGGGCGTTGGCAGCAACCTTGCGGCGATAGCGAGCGGAACGGAAGGCATCGTCCGGCGCGACGATCTCGCCCTCGATCGCCGCCCGCAATGCGTTCCAGTCGACGCCGGGAAACGGCTGGCCGACGAGCAGGGCCTCGGCTCCGCCGAGCCGGGCCGGCGTCACCATGCCTCCGCCGACGGCCAGGCGTGCGGCTGCGACACGGCCGTCGACGATCTCGATCATGCCGGCGGCGCCGATCACGCTCGGCGTGAAGGCGGCGCGAAGACCGATTTTGCGATGCGTCCAGCGGACATGTGCATCGGGCACCGGGACCGTGATCGCTTCGATGATCTCGCCGCCGGGCTCCTGACGCAGCCATTCGGAAAGCGGCAAGGTCCGGCGTCCTACCACGGAGGAGCTTTCGACACGGGCGTCGAGTGCGAACAGGGCAGGGAACAGGCAGCCGGTTCGGCCGGCAACGTTGCCGCCGACCGTCGCCAGATTGCGTACCGCCGGGCCTGCGGTCGCGCGGAGTGCCGCGGCGAGCAATGGCAGCTCTTCGCGCACGGTCCTGTCCCGCTCCAGAGCGCCCAGCGTCGTGAGTGCGCCGATCCGGAGCCCATTGTCGCCAAGGGCAACCCCACTCAATCCGCCGATCTGGCCGATGTCGACGAGCCTGCGCGGCTTCGGCAGGCCTTTCGCCCACTCCAGCTGGAGCGCGGTTCCGCCGGCGACCAGTCTCGCATCGCCGCCGGCAAGCATGGCCAGCACGTCGGCGATCGATGCCGGGCGAAGCACCTGCACGGTCAGTGCGCTCCCGTCGTTCCGAACCGCAGGCCCTTCTCCTTGAGCCAGCGGCGATAGGCGACGGAAGAGCCGTCCGCCCGCGTCGGGATCTCCAGGCGCGGTTCGAGCGGCAGCAGGAGGGGGCGCTGGTTCTCGACGATGATCCGGTCCTGCAGGAAGATCACCTGCTCGAAATTGAGCAGCGCCGTGTCGGTCGAGGTCGCGTCGACGAGGTACATGACAGGCTGCGCGCGGCAGAGATCCTCCTCGATCGGCTGGATGAAGAGGGCGATGGCATCGAGGCGGTCCGGCGCGCTGGGGCAGACGCGGTAGAGCATCACCACGAAGGGGCTTGGCACGCGGTAGGTGAGGTGCACGAAGTCGCCTGAGCTTTCCGTCGCCGCGATGCGCGGCTGGAAGAAGGTGCAGTTGGTGGCCCAGACCTCGTCCACGTCGCGGCGGATCTCGCTCAGATAGCGCGGCACCTCGGTGTGCGGCTCCGAGCCGAGGATGTCTGTGTGCACGAAGGGGAAATGCGCCATGTCGAGGAAATTTTCCACGACGCGCAGGCCGGAGGCGCGCATCCTGACCCAGCCGCAGGGCACGAAGCGGCGGTCCGCCTCATGGCTTTCGGCGATGTCGAAGATGTCCTTGTTGGGCAGGCCGAGCGTCGTCCAAATGCAGCCATAGCGCTCCTGCGCGGGCAGGGCGCGGCTTCTTCCGCCGTCGTCCAAGATTTCACGGATGACCGGCGCTCCGGCCTCGTCGCGGCAGAGCTCGATGTCCTGGCCGAGCAGGCGCGTCACGACCGGAGCTTGTCCGAGTTCCACGGCGGTCGCCACCGCGTACCATTCGTCGAGCGCCGCCCTGTCGGTCGTCTTCATGGCTCCGCTCCGTTCAGTCGGTCCATTGCCGGATGCCGCCGGCATTCTCGGCGAGGAAGGCCGCGCGCCGGGCAAAGAGGCCGGGCGCCACCTTGCGGACTTCCGCGATGATCTCACCCAGATCGGCGGTCTTGAGCTCGCCGTCCTCGACAATGATCTGGCCGTCGATCATCGTCATAGCCACGTCGCTGCCGCGCACGGCATGGACCAGATTGTGCTGCAGGTTGAAGTAGGGGCCTTCGCCGTAGAGGGGCGTCATGCGCGGCGTGTCGGTGCGGACCGCGATGATGTCGGCGCGTTTGCCGGGCTCGATCGAGCCGATCTCGCGGTCGAGCCCGATCGCCTTTGCCCCGGTGATCGTCGCCATGCGCAGCACCTGCCAGCTGTCCATGGCGGCGGCGTCGAGGTCCTTGAGCTTGCCGAGCAACGAGGCGACCTTCATCTCCTCGAACATGTCGAAATTGTTGTTCTCCTTCTCGCCGTCCGTGCCGATGCCGACCGCAACGCCGGCGGCCAGCATCTCGCCGACCAGCGCGATGCCGCTGGCGAGCTTCATGTTGGAGACGGGGTTGTGCGCGACCGACACGCGACGCTTCGCGATGAATTCGATCTCGCCGGAATCGAGCCATACGCCATGCGCGATCATGGCGAGCGGCGTTTCGAAGAAGCCGAGATCGTCGAGCACGTACATCGGCCGCTTGCCGTAGCGTCTCTCGAATTCGGCGAGCTCGATCTGGGCTTCGCTGCAATGGGTGTGGAAGCCTGTGCCGTGCTTCTTCGCCAGCTCCACGGCGCGGCGTTGCCCAGCCTCGTCGGCATAGAAGAGATGCTCGAGACCGATCCATACGTTGACGCGGCCGCCGGCCTTGCGATGCCACGTCTCGATCATCGCCTCGTTCATGTCGAGCGTGTCGAAATAGTTGTAGTCCGGATGCTCGCCGACATAGGGCACGGCGACGAGCCGGTTGCCGATCGCTTCCGCCGCCTTGGCGCTGCCCTCCATGAAGCGCCACATATCGACGACCGTGGTCGTGCCGCCGAGCACGGATTCGGCGTAGCATAGCCACGAGGCGGCTTCCGCCTCGTGCGGCTGCAGCACCCTGTGCATCGGGTTGATGTGCAGCGTCAGCCAGTCCCAGACCGGCAGGTGCTCGGCGGTGCCGCGCAGGAAGCCGGAATGCGCATGCGCGTTGACGATGCCAGGCATCAGCACGCTGTCGGCGATCTTTTTCACCGGCGCCGACGGGTTGTCGGCCGCGATCTCCCGCAGCTTGCCGACCGCGGCGATGCGGCCGTCCTCGATCAGCACGGCGCCGTCGGCGATGACGCTGTTGGTTGCGTCCATGGTGAGCAGATGGTCGCCTGCCAGGATCATGCTTTCACTCACTACGTTCCCCTCATACGTTCGTCCCTCGTCCCACAGCCAGGCAAGTTTCAAGCCGCCTGCAGGATGAAGTCGGCCGCGCGTTCCCCAATCATCGTTGCCGGCGCATGGGTGTTGCAGCTCGGTATGATCGGGATCACCGACGCATCGGCGACGGTGAGTCCGCCGATGCCGCGCACCGCGAGGCGGCTGTCGACCACGGCCTCCTCGTCCTCGCCCATGCGGCAGGTGCCGCAAGTGTGGAAGAAGGTCGAGCAGGCGTCGCGGACGAAGGCAACCGTCTCCTTTCGCGACAGCCGCCGGTCGGGCGCGGCGAAGCCGGCGAAGACATGCGCGTTGGCGCGCGCGGCCGCCATCTCGATGACGGCCTCGACCGCCGTGACCATCGCCTCCAGATCCTCAAGCTCGGCGAGGAAGTTGGGCTGGATCTCCAGCGCGCCGCCCGGCCGGGCTTCCAGCAGCCGCAGATGGCCGACGCTCTTCGAGCGCATCACGCCCGCGCCGAAGGAGAAGACGTCGCCCGAAATCTCGTAGCGAGCGCGGATCGCCGGCTCGGCGCTGTTGCCCTGCACCGGGAAGGCGTGGAGGTCGGCCTGCGGCAGGTCCGGCAGCGATTTCCAGTTCACCATCGATCCGCCGCCATTGCCGGTCACCGGCCCGAGCGGCCGTTTCGCCCGGAAGACGCAGGCTTGCGCCAGCGGATGATCCTGGAGGTTGCGGCCGACGCCGGGAAGCGCGTGAACGGTTGGGATGCCGAGCCTGCCGAGTTCGGCCGGGTCGCCGATGCCGGCGAGCATCAGCAGGCGCGGGGTGTCGATGGCACCCAGCGCCAGCACGACATGTTCCCGCGCACGGGTTTCCCGCTCCGCGCCGCCGACGAGATGGCGCACCCCGGCGCACCGGCCGTTCTCCACCGTCAGCCCGACGGCCAGCGATTCGGCCAGGACGGTGAGGCGCGGACGGTCGAGGATCGGCAGCAGGTAGCCCTGCACGGCGCTCCAGCGCCGGCCGCCGGCGATGTTGAAGTTGGCGGGCGCGGCGCCCTCGTTGTCGGGACCGTTGGGATCGTCGATGACAGGGATGCCCAGCTCCGCCGCGCCGTCGATGAGCGCCTGAGCCACGGGATGCATTTCGGCCGCGCGCTCGATGCGCAGCGGTCCGCCCGCGCCGCGCCATTCGCTGGCGCCGTCCTGCCAGTCCTCGCAGCGGCGGAAGTAGGGCAGGCAGTCGGCGAAGCTCCAGCCCTTCGCGCCGGCGTCTTCCCAGGCATCATAGTCGCGCGGATGGCCGCGATACCACATCATCGCGTTGATGGCGCTGGAGCCGCCCAGCACCTTGCCGCGCGGGATGCCGATGGTGCGGCCGTTGACGTGGGGCGTGGGTGCGTAGTCGTAGCCCCAGTCATAGGCGCCGCGCCCGAGCGGCACCCATTGCGCCGGATCGTCGATCTGGGTGATGCCGATGCCGGCCGGGCCCGCCTCGATCAGCAGCACCTCGGCGCCTGCGTCCACCAGCTGCCGTGTCACCGCTGCGCCGCCGGAGCCCGCGCCGACCACGATCACGTCGTAGGAAGGTTTGAGCGGCTTGGCGGGAATGGCGGGGGCGGAAGCGATCATGGGCCGATTTCAGTTGTGCTCGCTCGGACCCATGATGGTTATGCCTTCCGTCGCCTCGACGTGGCGCACGAAGATGTATTTGTCCTCGCGGCCGTCGCTGTGCTTGCGCCTGATGTCGGGCTGCACCGTGCCCGACACCTTGGCGACGACGATGTACGGCTTCTGTGCGGCCAACCCCGCCTTGCAGTGGGCGTCGAACTCGTCCAGCGTGCGCACCAGATAGGCGTCCTCGACCCCGGCGCCGCGAGCGATCGCGGCGAGGTCCACGCGGCCGAAGGCGGTGTGGGTTGGCGGGCCGCCGATCGACAAATACTGCTCGTTGTCCCAGACGACGACCAGCAGGTTCTTCGGCTGCTCATTGCCGAGCGTGGCGAGGATGCCGAGATTGAAGAGCAGGCCGCCGTCGGTGTCGAGCGAGACGATGCGCCGGTGCGGCAGGCCGGCCGCCAGCCCGAAGGCCTGGGGCGTCACGCAGCCGAGCTGCTGCTGGAAGAGGCTCGCCTCGCGCATGTGCGGCGCGGCGTTGTACCATTCGTCGACGCTGCCGCCGAGCGACAGGATCACCAGCTCGTCCTTCAGCCGGGCAGCGAGCGCCTTCATGCAGTCGAAGCGTTTCATCGCACCACCTCGCCGCCGAGCGCCACCGCCGAATGGTAGTAGGACGCGTAGGACCAGGAGTAGGCGTCTGCGATCGCCCGTTCGATCTTTTCCTCCTCGCGCACCACGCGGTAGGGGATGCGCAACGCGTCCAGCACCGGCTCCATGGTGATGCCGTGGGGGATGGCCCACCAGTTGTTCTCGCCGAGCTCGCCGCGGTAGCTCATCAGCATGACGACCGGGATGCCGGCGCCCAGGCCCATGCGCGCCAGCGGCTCGACCGAGGCCCTGAGTCCCGAGTTCTCCATCACCAGCGCGGCCCGCTTGCCCGACAGGAACACGCCGCCGCAGATGGCCGCGCCCTCGCCCTCGTTGGTGACGCGAATCGTCCTGATGTCGGGATCGGCGTCGAGCGCAGGATAGAGTTCCTTGAACAGCGAATCCGGCAGGTAGCAGACGATCGACACTCCTGCTCTTTTCAGACCGCGAATGACGGCGTCCACCGCGCTTTTCTTCATGCGAATTCTCTCCTGCCGGCGCAGGTTCGCAGAAAAGGAGATGTTCCGAATAGTGCAAAAGGAAGCCGCGACATGATGCGAAGAACGCAACAACTGGCGGCGGTGGTCATCGACCGTTTCCGAGCCGCTCCACCGTCTGCGCCAGTTGCGTGGCGAAGGCGGAGGCCGCGTCCGACATCTCGCGCTCCGGCCGAGTGAGCAGCATCAGCCGGCGCGGCGGTATCTTGGCATCATGCAGCGGGACGAAGATCAGCGTCCCGTCGGCAACCTCCGCCTCGACGCCGATGCGCGTCTGCAGCACTGTGCCGAGATTGAGCTTGGCCAGCTCGATCATCAGTCCGATCGAATTGGTTCGAGACCGCCGTGTCAGATCGATGATCGAGCGGCTGATAGCCTCCTCCACCGAAAGCCCCAGCGCCAGGCTGCCGTCCGACAGGATCACGCGCTCGCCGGAAAGGTCGAACAGCTTCAGCTCTTTGCGGCCGGCGAAGCGGCTGTCCGGATGCGCGACCACGCCGAGCGGCAGCGTGGCTGCCGCGATCTTGCGCACGCTGCGCGGCACCTGCACGTCGAAGGCGAGCGCAAGCTGGCAGTCGCCCTCCGCCACGGCATCGCACGCCTGCTGCGACCCTGCGACCCGCACGTCCACCGTGATCAGCGGGTGACGCTCCCAGAACGCCTTCAGCGCGGCCGGCATGAGGCCGCGCGCGACGCTCTCGACCACGGTCACGGAGACGCCGCCGCGGTTGAGGCCGCGCAGGTCGTTGATCTCCGACCAGGCTCGGCCAAGCTCGGAGGTGCTCACCTTGGCGTGGTAGAGCAGCAGCTCACCCGCGCTGGTCAGCTTCAGGCGTTGCCGCACCCGCTCGAACAACGGCGTGCCAATCTCGTCCTCCAGCGCCTTGATGAGGCGGCTTATGGAGGACGGCGCGACGTTGAGCACCTGCGCGGTCTGCCGCACCGAGCCCAGCCGCGCCACCAGCTGGAAATAGTGGATACGCGGTGAGACGAGGCCGAGTCGATAGGGATCCACTCAGGCCGCCTCGAAGGCCGGCACGATTTCCATCTCCGGCACCAGCACGAGGCCTTTGTCGGTGATGCGTATCTCCGGGATCACGGAGAGCGGGATGAGGTTGAAGCCCATATAGGGGATGGAGCAGCCGGCGGCTTCCCATTCGCGCTTCAGCACTTTCATCTCCTCCGCGACCTCGGTGACGCGCTTGTCCGACAGAAGCCCGGCGATCGGCAGGTCGACCATCGCGGTCACCTTGCCGTCATGGACCACGCAGACGCCGCCCTGCTTCTCCTCGACCGCGCGCAGCGCGACTTGCATGTCGGCCTCGTTGACGCCCGCGACGATGATGTTGTGGCTGTCATGCCCGACCGAGGATGCGACCGCGCCGCGCTTCAGCGCGAAGTTGCTGAGCAGCCCGTGCGCGACATTGCCGGCGGACTTGCCATGCCGTTCCACCACGGTCACGAAGCAGAGCCCGTGCCGGTCGAAATGCGTCTGCCAGTCGTTCGCCGGCTCGAGCGCGATCCGCTCGTGGCCGAGCGTGATGCCCGGCAGCTCGGTCCGTATGGTGTGCGCCACGACCTTTTCGGTCGGAAGGTCCGGGGTGAGCTTGATCGCCTTCGGCAGCTTCACCGTGTGGTAGGCCGCCTCGGGATAGCGGTAACGCTGCGACAGCGCTTGGTCGAGGACCGGCGTGATCCTGCGGTCCTCGACGACCAGTTCGCCGCCGTACCAGGTGTTCACCGGCTTGTAGGAATCGTCGAGCAGCACGAGGTCGGCGCGCCGACCGCCGCCCAAGCCCCCGATCTCGCCTTCCATGCCGAAGCGCGTGGCACCGTGCAGCGAGCCCATCGCCCAGGCCTGTTCCGGTTTCATGCCGGCTTTCATCGCCTCGCGCGTGACCCAGTCGAGGCCGAAGAGCAGCAAATCGTCGGCGTCGCGGTCGTCGGTGCAAACGGCGACGCGCTTGTGCGAGGCGCCGAGCTCGGTGATCGTCTTGATTGCCTGCGGCAGCGAGTGCCACGGCGTCGTCGGGGGGCCGCCGCGCAGGAAGAGCCAGATGCCGGCTTCCAACATGTCGTCGGCGATCTCGCGGTCGATCGCCTCGTGCGTATCGGTCACGCCGGAGGCGGCATAGGCCGCCACGAATTCGCGGCCGTAAACGTGGCCGGAGACGGGGCGGCCGCGCTGGAGTGCCGCGGCGAGGATCGCATGGCTGCGCTCGTCGCCCATCGCCACCTGCACGAAATCCATCTTTTCGCCGAGCGCCACCGCTTCCGGCCATTTGTCGAACAGCGCGCCGATCTTTTCCGCCGTCAGGTCGCCGCCGGCCGTTTCGAGCCGCGGCGAGGTGGCCGGCACCGTGCTGGGCACCGTCAGGAAGATCGACAGCGGCGCCTGGCGGGCATCCTCCAGCATCGCCTCGACGCCGGCTACGTCCATCACGTTGCCGATCTCGTGGCTGTCGCAGAAGATGGTCGTGGTCCCGTTGAGCAGCGCGGCCTCGGCATAGGCGCAGGCCGTCACCATCGACGATTCGATGTGGATATGCGGATCGACCAGCCCCGGCGCGATGATGCCGCCCTTGGTCTGGTAGACCCTGGCGGCGGTTCCCTTGTAGGTGCCGGCGGGCTTCACCGCGGCGATGCGCCCGCCCGAGATCCAGACTTCCCGGTCCGCCAGGATGCGCTCGGAATAGGTCGACAGCACGCGCGCCCCGGCAATGACCAGGTCGGGCTCCTGCCTGCCGAAGGCGACGTCGGCCAACCTCCGCGTCATGGTCGAGAGCGGCTGTACCGAGAAGCGGCTGAGATTGCTCATGACTTTTCTGCCTTCTGCCTGGGGCGTCTGCGCCTCAATAATAGTCCGGAATGCCCGGCATGGTCACGAAGCCGGGGAGCGAACGGACGCGCCGTCCCCAGCGCCGCAGCCCGGCATATTCATCGTGGTCTATCCCGAAATCGCGGCTGAGCGCGAAGGCCGGAAACAGCGCGATGTCGGCGATCGTGGGATGGCCGGCCGCGAACCAGTCGAGGCCCTCGTAGCCGCGCGCGATCATGTGGTCGTCCATGATGCGCAACAGCTTGCCCGCCGATGCCTGCAGCGCTTCGCCGTCGCCCGGCGTGTCGAACAGGGAGTTGCGGCGCGCCTCGCCCGCGACCGCCAGCGCTCCGGCCGAGAAGACGAGCCACTGCATGACGCCGGCGAAGTCGGCGCCCTCCGCCGGCAGCCATTTGCCAGCGGCGTCATTGGCGCGGGCGAGATGCGCAAGGATCGCTTCGGCGCCGAACAGGGTCAGGTCGCCGTCCTTCAGAATCGGCAGTGTGCCGAGCGGGTTCATGGCCAGGAAGGGCGGCGTCGTCTGCTCGTTGCCGGGGAAGGCGTTGACCGCGATCGGCTCCCATTTGAGGCCGAGCATCGAAAGCGCGAGCCGCACCTTGTAGCAGTTCTCGTCGAGCTCGTAGTTGTAGAGGACGATGCCGGCCATCACGCGGCCACCGCTGCTGCCGGCTGCGTCTCGATGCGGTGGCGCAGTTCGGCCGTCCAGGCCAGGAAATGCGCCTGTCCCTTGCCGGCATAGCGTGCGGCAGGTCCGGCGATGACGACATGCAATGCCGTGCGCTCTCCGGAAAGGCTATGCAGGCCGAGGAGAAGCCTATCGTTGCCAACCGTCAGCGCGTAGAGGCGGCCGTCGATCTGGCGGAGGACGGAGGCTGCAGCCTCGTCGCTGAAAGGGCGCGACGGTGTCGTCTCGATCGCCGCCAGCACCGCGTCAATGGCTGCGCCGAAAAAGACACTGCGCACCGATACGGTCTCGCCGGCCTCCTGCGGGGCAGGGGGCGCGGACTCGGTCGGCTCGGTGGCCACCCAGATCATGCCAGCCGCCTCGACCGTCTGGAAGACCGGCACCCTAATGCTCCCCGGCACGTCCAGCTCAGGATGAGCCGGGATGTAGCGGCACTGCCCGGCCGTGTCGTACTGCCAGCCGTGATAGAGGCAAGCGATGTGGTCGCCGCGCACGAAGCCGAAGCTGAGCTTCATGCCGCGATGCGGGCAGCGGTCTTCCCACACATGCGGTGCGCCGCTGTTGTCGCGCCAGACGACGAACTCCTTGCCGTCGATATGCGTGCCGGCCGAGCTCCCCGGCTCGATCGAGGCCGACAGTGCGACCGGATGCCAGACACCCGCGGTGGTCATCGTTCTTGTTCCCCATTGGAAATGCTGTGGATTCTGGTGCGCTCATAGTCGAGCACGAGGCAGTCGAGCGGGCCGAGACTGCACGCCATCTCGAACGCGTCGACGAGGTCGGGCTGGCCCGAGACTTCAACGGTGAAGCGATCCGCGGCGACGCTCCTGATCGCCATCTTCAGGTCGAGCTTCTCCGCCCGCCGGTCGCAGAACTCGGCGAAGCTGGGCGGCACCAGCCGTCCGATGAAGGACAGCCGGGCGGTTTCGGTCGAGACCGCCTTCACTCCAGTCCTCGCTGCTTCATGGCACCACGCACGCTGCCTACAATCCCAGCCATTTGCACAATTTTTAGGCAATGTTGCTTTCTGTCTAATTAGGCATCATTTTGGGGCTTGTGCAAGCCAAATTTCCCTGACATCTGTTGCGTAAGGGAGAATTGAAGGCACGGAAAACGACGAAAAAGTCGAACAACTTCGTGTTGAGTGGGTGTCCCGCAACGGCCTGAAAGAGCCGGAAGGGAAATGAGGCAGATGGCGCCGTCAGCGACATTGTGCCTCGCAATGGGGAAGGCTGATGTCTTTGGCGAGCTTCGTTCAGCAGCTGCCCAAGGTCGAGTTGCATCTGCACCTCGAGGGCGCCGTTTCCGCCTCTACCTTCGCCGATCTCGCCGCTTTGAATTCGGTCGCGCTGCCCAAGCCGACAGCCGAGCTGTACAGCTACGACAACCTGCCCGACTTCCTGAAAATCTACGACCTGGTCTGCGCCTCGATCAAAAGCGCCGCGGACTTCTCGAGGATCACCTTCGAGGCGCTGGAGCGCTGCGCGATCGCCGGCGCGCGCTACGTCGAGCTCTTCTTCAGCCCGCATGCGCATCTCGCCCACGGCGTTTCCTACTCCACCATGCTCGGCGGCGTCCTCGACGGGATGCGGCGCGCCAAGGAAAAATATGGCGTCGTCTGCAAGCTCATTCCAGCGCACAGCCGCGAACTCGGACCGGAACGCGGCGAGCAGTTCCTGGACATGGTGCTCGCCGAGCGGGTGCCCGATGTGATCGGCATCGGCCTTGACTACAACGAGGCGCCGTTTCCGCCGGCTCCCTACGCGAAGATGTACGAGCGCGCGCGCTCAGAGGGGCTGAACGTCACCGCCCATGCGGGCGAATCCGGCCCGGCCGAGAACGTTGCCGACAGCATCGAACTGCTCGGCGTGCGCCGCATCGACCACGGCTACCACGTGGTCGACGATTCCGTGCTGGTCGAGCGCTGCAAGGAAGCCGGCATCGTCTTCACCTGCTGCCCCAGCACGACGTTGGCAACCACGGTCTGGCGCGACCTTGCGGCTCCTGGCCACGCGATTCGGCGCATGATCGAGGCTGGCCTCAACGTCACCATCCATTCCGACGATCCGCCGATGTTCGCCACCACGCTCGACCGCGAATACGCGCTGGTTATGGACAATTTCGCGCTCTCGCCGGAGGCGCTGAAGAAGATTGCGCTCGCCGGCCTCGAGGCCGCATGGCTCGACAACGAAACCAAGCAGGCATGGATGTCCGAATGGTCGGCGGAAATCGATGGCCTGCTGAAGACCGAACTCCTTCCAAACTGACCGCCGTGTATCGCGCAAAGGATAGAACATGATCAGTATCGAGAAGCTTTCCCGCCGTGGATTCCTCAACATGGGCGCCGCCGCCGGCGCCTCGCTCCTGCTACCCAGGACGGGCCTGATCGGCGCCGCGCGCGCCGCGGCGCCGCTGCCGGCCGTGGCCGAGGAAGATGCCGTAATCGGCTTCGGCCATGTCGGCCCGGTCACCGACGAAGGCTGGACCTGGGCTCATCACCAGGGCGTGCTGGCCGTGCAGAAGGCGTTCCCCAAGCTGAAGAAGGTGCTCGAGGTGGAGAATGTGCCGTACTCGGCGGATGCCACCCGTATCTACCGCCAATTCGTGAGCGAAGGCGCCAACCTCATCTTCGACACATCCAGCACTGGCGACTTCCTGCACGAGGTAGTGAAGCGGGCGCCCGACGTCGGCTTCATGGAGTGCGACGGCCGCACCACGATGGACAATCTCGGCTGGTACTATCTCAACCATTGGTACCCGACCTATGTGGTGGGTGTTGCCGCCGGCCATCTCAGCAAGTCCGGCAAGCTCGGCTATGTCGCCTCCTTCCCGGTTCCGTCGGTGTTCAGCGGAACCAACGCCTTCCTGATGGGCGCGCGTTCGGTTAATCCGAATGCCACGCTGCAGGCTGTCGTCATCAACTCCTGGTTCGACCCGCAGGCCGCCGCGCAGGCCGGCACCGCGCTCATCGACAATGGCTGCGACTTCCTGTTCGGCATCATGGACGAGGCCGCCTATCTGCAGGTCGCCGAGAAGCGTGGCGTCTGGGCAGCGATGTGGAACACCGACATCCGCCGTTACGGTCCGAACGCCTACGTCTCCTCCATCATCATCGACTTCAAGGACTTCTACGTCGACCAGGTGAAGAAGCGCCTGGCCGGCGAGTGGACCTCGAGCGAGAACCTGTTTGCGATGGGCAAGGGCATCGACCGCGACGCATGGGGCGAGAAGGTTCCCGCCGATGTCGCCAAGGCGGCCGACGAGGTCCGGCAGAAGATCATCAACGGCTGGTCGCCCTTTACCGGCGAGATCAAGGACTCGACTGGCAAGGTCCGCGTCGAGGCCGGCAAGACCATGACCGACCTCGATCTCTACTACTGGGATTGGTCGATCGAGGGCGTCTCGGGCCTCAGCGCCTGATGACCTGCCATAACGCAGCGCATTGCGGCAGGCCGGCATGAACGCTACGCAGGACCGCTACATCGCGGCGCCGGGAACGGCGCCGCTGGTGCAGCTGAAGGGTATCGCCAAATATTTCCCGGGCGTCGTCGCCAACCAGGACGTCGATCTCGACGTGCTTCCGGGAGAGATCCACGCGCTGCTTGGCGAGAATGGCGCCGGCAAGTCGACGCTGATGAACATCCTCACCGGCATCTACCAGCCCGATGCAGGCGAGATCACCATCGACGGCTACGCCAAGGAATTCGCCACGCCGCTCGACGCCATCGCGGCGGGCATCGGCATGGTGCACCAGCATTTCAAACTGGTGCAGGCCTTCACCGTGGCCGAGAACATCCACCTCGGCTGGAGCGAGACGCCCCGGCTTGCCTCCGCTCGTAAGCTGGAGGCGCGGACGAAGGCGCTGGCCGAACGCTTCAACCTGCATGTGCGTGCGGACGCGCGCATCAACGAGCTTTCGACCGGCGAGCAACAGCGCGTCGAGATCCTGCGCGTGCTCGCCCGCGAGGCCCGCATCCTCATCCTCGACGAACCGACGGCAGTGCTGACTCCGGCCGAGGCGCGCGAGCTCTTCAAGGCGTTGCGCGAATTCACCTCGCGCGGCAACGCGGTCATCTTCATCAGCCACAAGCTGGACGAGGTGCTGGAAATCTCCGACCGCATCACCATCCTGCGCGGCGGCCGCAGGATCGCGACGCACGACACATCCGAGTGCAACCCCCGGATGCTGGCGCGGCTCATGGTCGGTCGCGACATCGTGCTCGCCGACATGCGGCAGCGGCCGCCCGGCGCGGCGCCCCGGTCGGCGGAGCCGATCCTGAGGCTGGAAAGCGTCTCGGCGCTCGACGACGGCGGAAAAACCGCCCTCCACGACATCACCCTCGATATCCATGCGGGCGAGATCGTCGGCATCGCCGGCGTCGCCGGCAACGGGCAACGCGAGCTCAGCCATGTGCTCACCGGGCTGCGGCGCATCGCCTCGGGACGCATCGTCGTAGACGGCGCGCCGATCGGGGCGGGGGATGCTGCTGCGTTCAGCGAGCTCGGCATCGGCCACATCCCGGAGGACCGGCTGCGCAGCGGGCTGGCCCCGGCGATGAGCGTCGCCATCAACGCCGTGATGCGCGAATACAAGAAGCCGCCCATCGGCTCCGGCGGGCTCTATCGCTCGGGCGCCGCGACCCTGCTTGCGCGCGAGATCGCCAAGGCCGCGGACGTCGCCGTGCCGGACTTCGCCATGCCGGTCCGCAACCTGTCGGGCGGCAACCAGCAGCGTCTGGTGGCGCGCCGCGAGATGCGCATCGCCCACAAGGTGCTGGTCGCCGCCTATCCCAGCCGCGGCCTCGACGTCGGCGCCATCAACACGATGCTGCGCTACATTGTCGAGCTGCGCGACGCAGGCGCCGGCATCGTGCTTATCTCGGAGGACCTGGAGGAACTCCTCAACCTCTCCGACCGCATCGCCGTGCTCTACGAGGGCCGGCTCATGGGCGCGCTCGAAAACGACAAGATCGACGTCGAGCAGATCGGGCTGCTGATGGGCGGACGCACCGTGCGGAAGGAGGCGGCGTGATGTTGCAGGGCCTGCGCCTCCAGCGGCTGCCGTCTGTGCAGCCTGGCATCGCGCTCGCCATGCGCGCGCTGGCCATTGCCATCGTGGTGCTGGCCGCATCAATCGCGCTGCTGGTGGCAGGCGAAGACCCGATCGCGCTCGGCGCGCAGCTCGTCAGCGCCACCTTCAGCTCCACCTTCGGGATGGAGGATTTCGGGCTGCTCGTGATCCCGCTGATCCTCACCGGCCTGTCGGTGGCGGTCGGCCAGCAGATCGGTATCTGGAACATCGGCGCCGAAGGGCAGTTCCTCGTCGGCGCCTTCGCGGCCACCGCGGTCGGACTGTTCGTGCCCGGCCCTGCCTGGCTAATCCTGCCGCTGATCATTGCCGCTGGCGCGCTCGGCGGCGTCGTCTGGATACTGGTCCCCACACTGGCGCGCGCCTTCGTCGGCGTGAACGAGCTGATCACGACGCTGCTGCTCAACTTCGTGGCCGCGCTGCTCGTCTACTACGTCTCGACCGGCCCGTGGCGCGACCGCGTCGGCATGTCCAACTCCTCGACGCCGCGGATCACGGTCGAGATGCCCGAATTCTGGGGGCTGATTCACTGGGGCCTGCCGATCGCCATCCTGATGGCGCTGGCCGCCGCCGCGATCCTCGCCTTCTCCCGCTGGGGATACGAGGTACGGCTGTCCGGCTCGAACCCTTCCGCCGCGGCCTATGCCGGCATCGCGGTGCGGCGCCACATCATCACCGTGATGTTGCTGTCGGGCCTGATCGCCGGCGTCGCCGGCGCCTTCGAGCTCGCCGGCACGGTGCACCGCCTGCAGGGCGGAATTTCCAACAACTTCGGCTATCTCGGCATCATGGTCGCGGTGCTCGCCCGCAACTCCTGCGTCGGCGTCATCTTCACCGGCATACTCATGGCCTTCATCCTCAACTCCGGCATCATCCTGCAGACTCAGGGCATCACCACCTCCGCGGTGCTGGCGATGACCGGGGCGATCCTGTTCCTGACGGCGATCGGCGACGAGCTCGCGCATTACCGCATCCTCCGCGCCGGATCGACGAGAGCATAGAGCGAGACCGACATTGGACCTCTTGACCGGAATTCTCGCCACAACCTTTCTCGCCGGCGGCGTGCTGGCGCTCGCGGCCATGGGCGAGGTGCTCGCCGAGCGCGTCGGCGTCGTTAATCTCGGCGCCGAAGGGCTGATGGCGATGGGCGCGATCACCGGCGTAGCGACCGTCGCGGCCGTTCCCTCGCCGGCGCTCGGCTTTGCCGCGGCGCTCGTGGTCGGGGCGCTGTTCGGCATGGTCTTCGCTTTCGCCACGGTGACGATCCGGGCGAACCAGGTTCTCTGCGGCCTGGCGCTGACGCTGATCGGCACCGGGCTCGCCAACACCATCGGCCGCAGCTACTCCGGCACGCCATCGGCCGCGGTCTTCGAGCGTGTCGAGGTACCGCTGCTGAGCGACATCCCGATCCTCGGGCCGGCGCTCTTCTCGCAGAACGTGCTGCTCTACCTCATCTACATCGTCCTGCCGCTCGGCCTGCACTACCTGCTGTTCCACACACGGCACGGGCTCAACATGCGCGCTGTCGGCGAGAACCCGGCCGCCGCCGACGCCGCCGGCATCCCGGTCGGCCTGATCCGCTTCGCCTACGTCACCGCGGGCGCGGCGCTGTGCGGCGGCGCCGGCGCCTACCTGACGCTCGCCTTCGTGCCGGCCTGGTCGGACGGCATGGTCGCAGGGCGCGGGTGGATCGCGGTCTCGCTCGTCATCTTCGCCGGTTACCGGCCGGTCAACGCCGTGCTCACGGCGCTGCTGTTCGGCCTCATCACGTCGATCGGCTTCGTCGGTCAGGCGCGCAACTGGCCGGTGGCCGCGCCGTTCCTGTCGATGCTGCCCTATCTCGGCACCATCGCGCTGATGATCGTGCCGGTGCTCGCCTGGCAGAAAGTGCGCCGCCTGATGGCCGCGCCGGCCGCTCTCGGCGAGCCGTTCTACCGCGATGTACGCTGATGGGCGGCCGATGACGACGCTTCTGGTCAAGAACATCGACCATCTCGCGACGTTCGACGACGCGCGCCGCGAGATTTCGGGCGGCGCGCTGTTCGTCCGCGACAATGTGATCGACAAGGTCGGCACGACGGCCGAACTCGCAGGACTTGAGGCCGATGCGGTGCTCGACCTCTCCGGCCACATCGTCATGCCGGGCATGGTGAACACCCACCACCACATGTACCAGAATCTGACGCGCGTCATGGTGCAGGACGACGAGCTGCTGGTCTGGCTGAAGACGCTCTATCCGATCTGGGCCGAGCTCGACGATGACGCTATTGGCGTCTCCGCGCGGGTCGCCATGGCCGAGCTCATCCACTCCGGCTGCACGACCAGCTCCGACCATCTCTACATCCTGCCCAACAACTGCACGCTGGATTCGACAATCGAGGCGGCGCGCGAGATCGGCCTGCGCTTCCATGCTGCCCGCGGAGCCATGTCGCGCGGCGAGAGCCAGGGCGGACTGCCGCCGGACCGCTGCGTGGAGAAGGAAGACGCCATTCTCAAGGATGCGGAGCGCCTGATCCACACCTATCACGACGCATCGCGCCACTCGATGGGCCGCATCGTGCTCGCGCCCTGCTCACCCTTTTCGGTGACGCCGGAGCTGATGCGCGACGCGGCCGCGCTGGCGCGGCAGCATCCCGGCGTGAACCTCCACTCGCATCTGGCGGAAGAGCTGTTCGAGGAGAAGTACTGCCGCGAGATCTATGGCATGCGGCCGGTCGAGTTCGCCGAATCCGTGGGCTGGCTCGGCGAGCACGTCTGGTTCGCCCACTCGATCTTCATGACGAGCGGAGAGATAGACCGCTTCGCCGAGACAGGCACGGGCGTCGCGCATTGCCCGTCGGCCAACATGCGTTGCGGACAGGGCATCGCGAAAATCCGCGAGATGCTGGACAAGGGGGTCAAGGTCGGCCTCGGCGTCGACGGCTCGGCCTCCAACGACACGTCCAACATGTTCATGGAGGCGCGGCTCGCGCTGATGCTGCAGCGCGTCGCGCCGCACCACTACCTTTCCGAGAAGCCGGGCGGGCGCGGCGGTTTCGGCGGCACCCCGACCGCGCTTTCGGCACGCGAGGCGCTGGAGATGGCGACGCGCGGCGGGGCGGCGCTGCTCGGCCGCGGAGATATCGGCCATCTGGCGCCGGGTATGAGCGCCGACTTCATCGCAGTGAGGCGCGACCAGCTCGGCCTGTCGGGAACCGAACGCGACCCGCTCGCGGCGCTCGTGCTTTGCGGGCCCTTCCGCGTCGACTATTCCTACATCAACGGCAGGGAAATCATCGGCAAGGGCGCGTTCCGGTCCTTCGACGTCGAGGAGGCCCTTGCCGACCACCGCGCAGTGATGAACAGGATATACAACCAGTAGAGGGAGACGGGCATGGCCATGCAAGCCGAGAAGGCTGCTCTCGACCAATGGTACTGCATAGAGGCGCTGGACGACATTCCGGTCGGCGCGATGCGCAACAGGTTGCTGGGCGTCGATCTCAGCGTCAGCCGCGATGCCGGCGGCAAGGTTACCGTCACACGCGCGGGCGACAGCGAGGCTTTGCCGATACGCGAACGCTACGGTTATTTGTGGGTGACGCTCGGCGCGCCCGAACGCGACGTCCTGCCGATCCCGGAGACGCAAGAGGACGACCGGCGCTGGGTGATCTGCGGCGCGGTCTCGGTCAGGGCCTCGGGGCTCAGGATCGTCGAGAACTTCCTCGACATGGCGCATTTCCCCTTCGTCCACACCGACATCCTCGGCGCCGAGCCGCACACGGAGGTGCGGCACTACACGACAGAGATCCGTCGCGACGTCGACGAGGTCTGGGCGACCAATTGCGAGTTCTTCCAGCCGCAGGCCGCGCTGTCTGCGACCGGAGGCATCATGACGCAGTACATGTACCGCGTCGCCAATCCCTTCGCGGTCATGCTCTACAAGACATGCCCGAACTCGGCGAACCGCTGGGACGTCATCTGCCTGTTCGTCCAGCCGGTCGAGCCGGACCGCTGCCGGGCTCATCCGGTGATGTTCCTGATCGATGACGTCTCGACGACGGCAGCGCTCGTCCAGTTCCAGCAGCTCATCTTCCTGCAGGACCGGATCATTTTGGAGAACCAGCGGCCGCGGCTTCTGCCGCTCGAGCCCCGCGCCGAAATCCCCACCCGCGCGGACGCCTCCTCGGTGGCCTACCGCCGCTGGCTGAAGGAAAAGGGCATCGTCTACGGCACCACGGCCATGGCCGCCTGAGCGGCAGCCTGGCCGCGCGAAGGCAACATGACCGACCTCAAGGGCAAGACATTGCTCGCCTCCGGCTTCCACGCGCCGGAGCGCGGCAGCATAGACGAGCTTCGCGACGCGCTGATCGCGGTTCGCGAGGACGGCGTCATCGCCTCCGTGCTGAGGCCGGGCGACGAAGCCTATGAGGCCGCCGTCAGCGCGGCCTCCCGTGCCGGCACGCTCGTCCGGCTGCCGAGGGGCCACTATCTGCTGCCCGGGCTTGTCGACCTGCACGTGCACGCGCCGCAATACCCGCAGCTCGGCCAGGCGCTAGACGTGCCGCTGGAGGTCTGGTTGCACAAGTACACCTTCCCGCTTGAGGCGCGTTACGCCGACGTCGCGTTTGCCTGGCGCAATTACGGCCTGCTTGTCAAAGACCTGCTCGCCAACGGCACGACGACCGCGCTCTATTTCGCCACCATCCACCGCGACGCGACCCGCGTCCTCGTCGATGCCTGCCTCGATCGCGGCCAGCGCGCCCTGGTCGGCAAGGTGGTCATGGACAACGCCGACCAGTGCCCCGACTACTATCGCGACGCCTCCGCGCAAGCGGCGGTCGACGGCGCGGCCGAGCTGATCGACTATGTCCGCGCGCATCCGGACAACGGGCACGGCCTGGTCAGTCCGGTGGTGACACCGCGCTTCATCCCCTCCTGCACGGATGCCTCGCTCGTCGAGCTGGGCGCGCTCGCGAAGAGCTGCGGCTGCCATGTGCAGACGCATTGCTCGGAGAGCGACTGGGAGCATGGCTACGTGCTGGAGCGGTACGGGGTGACCGACACCGCCGCCCTCGACCGGTTCGGGCTGCTTGGCCGATTGAGCGTGCTCGCGCATGCCAACTTCATCACGCCGGACGACATGGACACGATCCGGGTGCGCCGTTCGACGGTCGCCCACTGCCCGGTCTCCAACGCCTACTTCGCCAACGCGGTCTTTCCGCTGAAGGCAGCGCTGGAGAAGGGGCTCAATGTCGGGCTCGGAACCGACATTTCGGGCGGGCCGAGCGCCTCGCTCTTCGACGGCATGCGCGGCGCGGTCATTGCATCGCGCATGCTGGAGACCGGCACCGACCCAGACGTGCCGCCGGAAAGGCGGAGCAGCCGGAGGGCCGCGCGGATCGATTTCCGCGACGCCTTCCATCTCGCAACCGTCGCGGGCGGGACCGCGCTCGACCTGCCGGTCGGGCAGTTCGCGGCAGGCTACCATTTCGATGCCTTCGTCATCGACACCGAAGCCGTGGGCGGCACGATCAGGCTGCAGGAAGACCTCGACCGTGGCGAAGGCATCCTGCAGAAGATCGTCTACACTGCGTCCAGGACGAACATCGCAACCGTCTGGGTAGGCGGCCGCGCCGTGGCCGGCGGGTTCCCTTCGTAGATACGCAATGTCGCGCAGGGCGGCCGGAACAAGATCAGCCCAAATGCGGCGATCTCCGCCAGGCTCACCTCGCTCCCTCGATCGCGAGCGGCGTTTGCCCGGCGCGCGTGCCGCATCAGGTGAGCAAATCAGGTCGCGGATTTGGCGCTTGCCCGGCGAAACTCTTCCGAGGTCTCTTCGAGGAAGACGTAAAGCGCCGTGATCTTGCCATCGCGGACGGTGATGACATCCCAGCCGGTGTATTCAGGCGTCGCACCGCGCGGCCCGGAACCCCAGGCCAAGCGGCCCGCATTATGGAGAACCTGCGGCTTGCCGTGCGGCGTGTAGATATAATCCGGATGCGTCGCCCGCAGATCACCGGCGAACTTGTCGATCGCGTCGTGCCCGACAATCGCACCCGGCGGCACGTAAAGAATGCCGTCCTCTGCCCAAAGTTCACCGATCGCGGCGCGCCGGCGCTCGTCGTCGCCTTCGCCGAAGACCTCTTGGAGGTTCCGGTCGAGCAACTCGCGGATACGTTCTGCGGATTCGTTAGAGTGTGTCATGACATGTGTCCTTGACAGGACGCCGAACCTCGGTCGCGGGATTGCGCCAAGGCTCTGGGCGCAAGTTGAGATTCAGATCTGGGCCTGGCCGCCATCGACAAAGAGTTCGACGCCGTTGACGAAGCTCGCCTCATCGGAGGCCAGGAACAGGACGGCATTGGCAATCTCTTCGGGCTGGCCCACGCGGCCTGCGGGGATCAGGCCTGCCAGATAATCCCTGGTACCCTGTGCCTGCGCGCCGCCGCCGAACAGCTCGTTCAGTCCTGCCGTGTCGGTGACACCGGGGCTGATCGCGTTGACGCGGATGTGGCGCTCCTTCAGGTCGAGCATCCAGTTGCGGGCGAAGTTGCGCACCGCTGCTTTGGTTGCCGAATAGACGCTGAAGGCCGGCGTGCCGGAGATACTGGTCGTGGAGCTGGTCAGGATGACGGAGGCGCCGTCCTTCAGCAGCGGCAGCGCCTTCTGGACCGTGAATAGGACGCCCTTCACGTTCGTGTCGAAGGTGCGCTGATAGTGATCTTCAGTGATCGCGCCGAGCGGGACCATTTCACCGCCACCGGCATTGGCGAAAAGCACGTCGATCTGGGCATGCTTCTGTTGGACCGCGTCGTAAAGCCTGTCGATATCAGCGAGGACCGCCGTATCGCCGCGGACTGCGGTGACCCGACCGCCGATCTGCTTCACGGCTGCATCCAGCGCGTCCTGGCGGCGACCCGTTATGAAGACTGACGCACCCTCAGCGGAAAATGCTTTCGCCGCAGCGAGCCCGATGCCGCTTGAGCCGCCCGTGACCACCACGACCTTATTGTTGAACCTGTTCGTCATCGTCTTTCTCCTTGGAGTGCGGCGAAGCGCCGTTGCCTTCATATTTGCTGGAGGAACGGTGAGGCTTGTAGTGAGCAAAATTATCACCTAGCGTTCCATCAAGGGAACGATGATGCGTGTTGATCTCAACGACTACGTCTACTTCGCCGAAGTGGTCGCACATGGCGGCTTTGCCGCCGCTGGGCGGGCGCTGCGTGAACCGAAGTCCAAGCTCAGTCGGAGGATTGCGGGCCTTGAGGAGCGGTTGGGCCTGCGCCTTATTGAGCGGTCGAGCCGCCGCTTCCGGGTGACGGACACAGGGCGGGCATTTTATGAGCGATGCCGGGCAATTGTGGCGGAGGCCGAGCAGGCAGAAGCGTTGGTCGCGCAGGCGCAAGCCGAACCGCATGGTCGCATTCGTTTCAGTTGCCCGACGGGGATGGTCGCGCCCATTTCGGGGCTGATTTCATCCTTTCTGATGAGCTTCCCGAAAGTGCGGCTTCAATTGGTGGCAACCGATCGTGCGGTGGACTTGATCGAAGAACGCATTGATCTCGCGCTGAGGGTGCGTACGAGCCTGACATCGGACGCCGCTTTAACCATGCGGTCGCTGGGGATGTCGGTCCGCATTCTCGTTGCGTGTCCCCAACTTGCCAGTCAAGTGACCAGTATCGAGCAACTGACCAACTTCCCGACGCTGGCAACTGACGATGCTTCGGATGATCTCGAATGGCACCTGGAAGCGGAGGATGGCCGCGGGCAGGTTGTGCGTATCCAGCCGAGGATGGGATGCGAGGACATGACGACTGTTCGCGACGCTGCAATCAATGGTCTCGGCATAGCAATCCTGCCCGATCATGTCTGCCGTGAGGCGCTGGAAACTGGGCGGCTGGTGCGCGTGCTGCCGGCATGGCGCGGAGTGAAGGGGGTCGTTCATCTGGTCTTCACCACCAGACGCGGCCTACCTCCCGCCGTGCGAGCGCTGATCGATCATCTGGCCGCGGGCTTCCCCAGCGTTGACGTCAGCAAGCGAGCCTGAGACATCGCATTTTCAAGATTAGTCCATGAGTTGGTGTTCGTAGCGCAAGGCCAGTCACGCAAGGTCAGGTTAACTGGTTGGCCTCACACAGGATCGTCGTCGGGGCTTCATGGTTTTCGAGCTTGAGTCGGTGCGCCGCGCTATGCCGAGCGGCGCTATCCTGTTCCGTCCAGCTGGCTTGAAGCTGAACCGCTCCAAGTCGCGATGGTTGTGTTCCTTCGTTGGCTTGGCTCCGCTAACGCCTTGCTTTGCGCCACGCCTCATACTCGCCGCGGGCATCGTCGTGCAGTGGATAATAGCGCTGCAAGGGCGCGCCCTGCATGAGCTTCTCTCGGGAGAACTCTTCCCAGTCATGATGCTTCTGGGCCTCCTCGATCACCATGGGCGCCATCGAGACGGGAACCACCACGGCCCCGTCATCGTCGGCGACGATGATATCGCCGGGGATCACCGTGACACCGCCGCAGGCGATCGGAACGTTGACGGCATTGGGATAGATGCTGGTCTGGACATGATAGTTGGGCGTCCAGCCGCGCAGCCATAGCGGCAGGTCGAGCTTCTCGACATTGGGCCGGTCGCGCATGCATCCGTCGATGACGATGCCGGCGCCGCCCCGGCCCTTGAAATAGGTCGACATCATATCGCCGAAGACGCCCGACCTCATGTCGCCGCGCGCGTCGACCACGACCACGTCGCCCTCCTGCGCGTGGTAGAGCACATGCCGGTGCAGCTGCGTTTCCGGATCGGCATATTCGCCTTCGTTGAAGAGATCCGGCCGCTGCGGCAGGAACTGCAGCGTGAGCGCCGGTCCGACGATCGACTTGCCGTGGTTCTGCGCCACCGGGCCGACCATATGCGGGCTGCGGAAGCCCATATGGCCTAGCGTGCCGGCGACCGTCGCGGCGCCGATCTCCTTCAGCGCTTCGATCAGATCCTTGGACGGTCGCTTGATGTCGGTTGTATGCGTCATTGTCGGACTCCGGATGAGATGGAATTACCAGTTAGTGACGGAACCGTCGCGGCGCGCGAGATGCGGCGCTTCCCAGAAGCGAAAGCTCTGCGCCTGGATCGCGGCCTCGTTGACCTCGACTCCGAGTCCCGGCAGGTCGCCGACCGGGTAATGGGTGCCGTCCAGCCGCGGTTGCACCGGAAAGAACTCGGAATTGTCGAAGCCCAGCTTCCTTTCGGGCACCCTGGTTTCGAGCCAGGCGAAGTTCGGTACAGCGGCGCCGAGATGGATGGTCGCGGCCGTGCACACCGGGCCAAGCGGATTGTGCGGCATCAGGTCGACATAATGCGCTTCGCTCCAGCCGGCGACCTTCATCGCCTCGGTGAGCCCGCCGACATTGCACACATCGAGCCGGTTGAACTGGTGGATGCCGCGCTCGATATAGGGCAGGAACTGCCACTTGCTGGCAAACTCCTCGCCGATGGCGAAGGGGATGTCGGTCATCCTGCGCAGGGATTCGTAGGCGTCCGGCGCCTCGTCGCGGATCGGCTCCTCGAGGAAATCGAGCACGCCGCGGCCGAGCTTGTTGCAGAAGCTCGCCGCCTCGGCCACTGACAGCCGGTGGTGATAGTCGATGCCGAGCACGACCTCGTCGCCCAGCGCCTCGCGCGCCTTGTTTAGCATGGTGGCGGTAGGACCAATCGACTCGCGCGGCTCGAAAATGTCCTTGCTGCTCTGCCCGGTGGGAAAGAAGCGGATCGCCTGCCATCCTTCGGCATGGAGTTCGCGCGCCCGTTCGATGGCGGCGTCGCCCTCGGCCTCGTCTCCCGTCGAGGCGAAGGTCGGGATGCGATCGCGCTGCTTGCCGCCGAGCAGCTCGTAGACCGGAACCCCCAGCGCCTTGCCCTTGATGTCGTGAAGGGCGATGTCGATGGCGGAGATCGCCGCCTGCAGGACCCTCCCGCCTTCGAAATACTGGCTGCGATAGAGTTCCTGCCAGATGCGGCCGATCTGCATGGCGTCGCGGCCGATGAGAAATTCGCGATAGTGCTCGACCGCGCCGGTCACTGCCTTCTCGCGGCCGCTCAGGCCGCTCTCGCCCCAGCCGAAGATGCCCTGGTCGGTCTCGACCTTGACGAGCATCTGGTTACGGGTCCCGACCCACACCGGGTAGGGCTTGATCGCGGTGATCTTCATCTTCGTCGTCATTCCCCCTCATGTCCCATGCGTTCGCCGTCTCAACTGGCCTCGAGCGCCATTTCCGTTTCGCTGTCGAACAGGTGCATGCGCTCCTGGTCGAACTCGAGCCAGATCTGCTCGTCGGGTGCGACGGCGACATTGGGGGAGACGCTGATGTTGACGATGGCGCCGGAGAGGAACGCCTGCACGAAGGTGACGTCTCCGGTCGGCTCCACCGTATAGGCCTTGGCCGGAATGGCGCCAGGGACCGCGCTCTTGTGCAGCTTGATCGTCGAATGGCGCGCGCCGAGCACGACCTTCCTGGTGGTTGCTCGCGCGACCTTCTGGGCGTTGCGCGGCGACAGCGCGAGGCTCCAGCCTTCCGCGCTCGTCAGAACGGCGCCGCCATCTGCCGTCGATGCCTCCAGCGGGATGAGGCTCATCGCCGGGCTGCCGACGAAGCTCGCGACGAACATGTTGGCGGGATGGGCGAAAACCTGCGCGGGTGAATCATATTGCTGCAGGTAGCCGCCATTCATCACCGCCATCCTGTCAGCCATGGTCACGGCCTCGAGCTGGTCGTGCGTCACATAGATGATCGTCGCCTTGAGGTCCTGGTGGAACCGCTTGATCTCGGATCGCATCTGGACGCGCAGCTTTGCGTCGAGGTTGGAGAGCGGCTCGTCCATCAGGAACACCGCCGGATCGCGCACCAGCGCGCGGCCGAGCGCCACGCGCTGCTGTTGCCCGCCGGAAAGCTCGCGCGGCTTGCGTTCGAGCAACTGCGTCATGTCCAGCACGCGCGCTGCTTCCCTGACCTTCCGGTCGATCTCGTCCTTGGGCAGCTTGCGCATCTGCAGCGGGAAGGCGAGGTTCATGTAAACCGACTTCTGCGGATAGAGCGCGTAGTTCTGGAACACCATGGCGATGTCCCGGTCCTTGGGGTCGAGGTCGTTGACCACCCGGTCGCCGATGACGATGTCGCCCGAGGTGACCGTGGTCAGGCCAGCGACGAGATTGAGCGTGGTCGTCTTGCCGCAGCCGGAAGGCCCGACCAGCGCAACGAACTCGCCGTCATTGATTGTCAGCGAAACGTCGTTGACGGCTTTGAAGCTGCCATAGGTCTTGACGAGATCTTTGAGGACCACATGGGCCATGCAGGCAGCTCCCTAGTTGTGAGCTTTCGAGAGGTTGTCCATTCGGACCGGACCGAGGAGACTGGAGTTACC
>NZ_SUGA01000024.1 GCF_004963255.1 Mesorhizobium sp.
TATCCGCCTCAATCAACAGGCCAGATCAATGGCTTGCGGATAGTTCACGGCCGACTTTTTGGCGTGGGCCTTGGCGACGCTCCAATCACCAGCGCCAATGCGCCAATCAATGCTGATTTTGCGCTCGCCTTGCGTGCCTTGTCGGCGACGGCGTTGGCTTTGTTTTTCGCGCCCTCAATGTTCCCCGAGACGCATCAACACGCTTCGTGGCGCAGCCTCTTCGCCGATGCAAGGTCGCTCGGCACGTTGTGACGCCACTGTGAACGACGCTTCGGTGTTGCCACCCGTGAGCTTCGGCGGCAAGTCAGTGGAAGAGAAACCGGCCGGCCACTAGATCCGCGTCACCTTGTCGAGATGCAGTCGCAGCCTTTGGCCTTCAGCATAGTTCAGAGCATATTGCTCGCTCACAAAGGTGCGGGCGCTTTCTTTCCCGTCCTCCTGGACGAGGACGTGCCATTCCCCACAAACCTCGGTTATCGAGACGGAATTCACGGTGCAATGCTCTGCGCTATAGGGATTGAGCAACGGTCTCGTCTCAATCAGTAATTCGCGCGACCGCTCGATCGCTTCCTTCGAGCTTGCGATGAGTTCGACGTCGAGCGCTGTTTGGTTTGGGCAAGTGGAGACCAACGAATCGCTCCCGGTCTGGGTTCAGACAAGAGCGCGGTCGGTGTGTCTCTCAGCCGCCGATGTCCACAAGGTCGTTACCGGCGATAGGTCACTTATGCGCCCGTGCCGGATCGCCACCAACCACATCTGATATGGCAGTAGTCGCACGTTCCATCACAAGAGCCCGTTCGCCTGGGGAGGGTCGAACGGGCTCCGGGGTCTGGGCCCCCGGCTGCGCTGGGACCTCGGCACGAGCTGCGCAGCGAAACACAACAAGGCGGCTGGCGGATTGTTCCATTAGCTGGCGCTTGCGAACCTATCTGCCGCTCCGGCATTGTAATGGCATGGCCAAGGGCAGCATAAAGGTCGGCGACGAGGTCGCCATAACGGCAACCGTGCGCAAGCGCGTGACAGAGGACAGGGTCAGCGTTTTGATCCCGTCGTACCATCAACCACATTCGATCGTGGACACCACGCCTCACATCAGCAGCGGGCAGCAGATCGAGATTGTGGGAGAGGTCACACGCGTCGACGACGACACGGTGACGGTCGGCGGCAAGGATCTCGGGATAACGGTCAAGACGAACACTGTGCGGCTGGTGACGAGCCACGTTCCACCTAAGAGGAAGGCACCCTCCGCTAACTAGGCAACTTAGTCGCCTGTGGAGCGCCGTTCGCCTAGTCGGCTCGCGCGCGCTCGCACCTCTGAGCCGGAACAAGGCTTGGCGATCATCGTTGGAGCGGTGACCGAAACGGGGCGCTATGCATGAAAACCTACCAAGTCGAGGAGATGGCCGGTGAGACGCCGGTTTCCCGTAACACAGTCACCGCCAAGTCGCCGTGGGAGGCTGCGACCCTCAGTACCAAGAAAGAGGTCCAGGCGCGCAGAGAAGAACGGCTATGGGTTCGCGTTACCGAAGAAAGCGGCCGCGCGGTATACAAATACGCGTTCAAATAGCTGCCCTCGCCGGACCGGCGGAACGAGCAAAGGACAGGTGCGTTCCTCTTCATGGTTCTCGACGACGAGATCGAAATGGTGAAAGGCCATGTGAGGCTGGGTGAGCAGCATCTGCTTCGTCAACACGAACTCATTGCCCAACTGGAGCGGGACAACCTGCCGACACGTCTAGCCATCGAATTGCTCCACCAATTAGAGGACATGCAAGCTCTGCACCGCCTGCATTTGTCGCGGCTGCTGCGCATGGCGGTGGATAGTGAGCCCTCCTTCACGATATCAAGGCATTTTAATTGAAGGCGCAACCAGCTCTCATAATCTGGCTTGCGTGATGAGACGCGCCCCCCCCGTACTCATCGGGATATCAGCGAAACAAGCCTATCGGGTTGCGCTATAAGCGATGAGCCCGCATCGAGGGGAACGACGCGGGCTCTTTGTCGGGTGATGCAAGCCCGACCGCGACGCCAGCACAGCCTAGCCAAAAAGATGCTGCGCCGTTGTCCGAACCGCCGCCTGGCTGGAATGTTCCAGCAACAAAAAGTCTGCTGGCTGGGAGCTAGCGGGTCTCGGCTACGAGATCTGGGTGGCGCCGGAATACCAGCGCGCCGCCTACCAGGCGCTCCTGGCTGCGGGAGGGGAGTTCGGCATCGGCCTGTTCGGCTCGCGCGCGCTGAATGCGCTCAGGCTGGAGAAGAACTACGGGTCATGGGCGCGCGAATACCGGCCGATCTACGGGCCGGTCGAGGCCGGGCTCGACCGCTTCGTCGCTTATGGCAAGGACGCCGATTTCATCGGCAAGGAAGCGGCGCTAGCCGAGCGCAGAGAGGGCGGCAAGCTTCGGCTGCGCAGCTTCATCGTAGAGGCCAAGCAAGCGCTGTTATCGCACCGGCGCCAGCAAAGCGAAATGGGCGCCTTGCGGGTCCTGGCACTGGATCATCCACTGGCCGCTCGGTACGTCCATCGGCTGTGCAATCTCGGTGTGTGGGCTGTCAGTCGACAAGGACCGGCGGCCCCGATGGTCCAGCAACAATGGCTGTGAGCTTCGCCTTGCAACGAGCACAGGCGATCGCTGCGAAACAAAGCGGTGGAGCGAGCGTTGTTCTGCAGTTCAACAAGGCTAGCGACATGCCCATTTTTCATTTCCACGTCGACAACGGCGAATTCAACCCCGATGATGAAGGCGTCGATCTCCCCGATCTGGATGCCGCGCGCCAGGAAGCAGTGCGCGCTGCCGGCGAGATGATCAACGACAGCAAGCAATCTTTCTGGGAGCATATGACCCCTTGGATAATGAACGTAACGGATGACCAAAATCGGCTTCTGTTCACTCTGCAGTTCGCTGCAAAGGTGCCATCTGGACAGGCCCTTTACATTCCGCGAGAGGGCGAAGCAAAAAACCCGCTGGCCGAAGCCAGCGGGTGAGAGGTGGTTGGGCGAGGACCCGCCAGGACCGAGCGACCACAGCGGATGGGCAGCGCCTACAAATCGCTTGCTTCCGGCGCAGCTCGTCGACCTCCCGCTTCAGGTCCTTGGATGACGTCACGATGCGGCGCCGAAGTCCTGACAGTTCGTCCAGGCGGCGATTGAAGTCCGCCGCTCGCTGATCCGTCGCCTGATTCCGCCCCATCTACTCGTTGTGCACCACGCCGGTCGGAAAGTTGCGCCTTCCGCCCCGTCTGCCGGGGTGTGCTCGCCAAATCATCCAGGGCGGAGCCATATTCCGTGCTGGATCTTGGCACGGTTCAGGAAGAGATCGGCTCACGCGGAGCGAAGACCGCCGCCTTCAACATCAATCCAAAAACCGGGTTGGCGATCGATATGGGAGTGGCGATGGACTTTCCCCGCGCCCGCCCGGAGGATCAGGGAAGGCTGGATCTTGGCAAAGGGCCGGCAATCACACAGGGTGCGAACACTAATCCGGTGGTCTTCGAGGCTGCTTCGGTCGGTCGCGGAGGAAGAGGATATACCTTTCCAAATTCAGGCGCTGGGTAGTTCCAGTCCGACGGACGCCCGTGTAATCTAAGAGACTCGCAGCGGCGTCGCGAGCGGTGCGCTTTCGGTGCCATTGCGCTATATGCACACCCCGTCGGAGGTTCTTTGCCTCGACGATGTGCAAGCAACCGCCGATCTGGTTTGCGCCTATTGTCGACGATTGACGCCTGAGCTGGACTTCACGCCAGTATGAGGGGGTTTCCTTCCGGCATAGGCATGACCAGAAGGTCCCTTCACCTTTCAACGGTTCACTGGTCCCGATTGGCGCCGAGCTTGCTTCTGGAACAGATGACCGTTGGACGGAGTTCGGTAGTGGGCAGCAGGCTCCAATCTGCCCAGCCGGCCCGCTGCTACTTCTCTTGGCTGAGGCGTGACTAGCAGCGGGCCACTCTGGCTAAACGCGACATGATTGCTATGGGAAAGAAGGCAAAGCTTAAGGCCAAACATAGAGCTGAAAAGCCTTTAGAAAGCGCGCTCATCGCGGAAGCAGCCTACTACGCCCGCAGGTGCGGTATCACCATCTACGAAGCCGCTGAGATCATTCGACAAGCCACACACCGAACCAGGTCGAGAAGCGTAAGACAGGGCAAATAGTTTCGCCGACCAGACGTTATGGTGAGACTAACCGCCTCGAGTTACCGCCGGCGTCGTGCCGCTGGATGGCTGAGCTCTTCGGTCATTACGTCGAGCAACATGTTCTTGCGGCCGAGATCGTCCTCGCCCGGGGCTTGGGTGAAATAGCGCATGCAGCAAGCTCGCCAAGCGCGCCGCCGAACTGCTCCATTTTTTAACCTCCCGCCAGCAGCAACTTGACTGGATGCTGCACAAGCACGCTAACGGAACAACAAGGGCCTGTGCTTGTTCGGCGGCGATGATCAATCCGGGCATCAATCGCTTTTGCGATGTCGCTGTTGTGGGGGGCGGTCCTGCCGGTCTTGCCGCGGCCGTCTATCTGTCTCGCTTCTTGCGATCCGTGCTGCTCTTCGACGCCGGCGACGGACGGGCGGAACTCATTCCCAAGACCCACAATTGCCCAGGCTTTCCCGATGGCGTTTCAGGCAAGGATCTGCTGGCCCGCTTGAGAGCGCAAGCGACGGCATACGGAACCGAAATCGTCGCGGCAGGCGTAAAGTCTCTGACGGCACAACCCGGTGCTTTCGTTCTTGCAACGGGTGCCGGTCACGTTCATGCGTCCCGCGTTGTGCTCGCGACGGGCGTTGTCGATCGGGCTCCCGCCATGCATGGCCTGCGCAAGGCGATTGCGGCAGGGATTGTTCGGCTGTGTCCTGTTTGCGATGCTTATGAGGTTCAGGGACAGCGCATCGCGGTTGTTGGCCCCGAACGCTCGGCTCTTAAAGAGGCTCTGTACCTGCGGCACTACAGTCGGGACATTTGCATCATATGCAACTATCCCGAAGACATTTCAGGGTCTACCCGTGCGAAGGCTGACGCCGCCGGCATTGCGGTCCGGGACTTCGTGGACGATCTTGTTCTACGGAACTCCGGCCTCGATCTCGTCATGGCGGATGGATCGACGGAGCGGATCGACGTGCTTTATACCGCCATGGGGTGCGACGTTCGATCGGAACTCGCCATGGAAGTTGGCGCGCACTGTGATGAGGACGGCTACATTCTCGTTGGACCACACGCGCAAACCTCGATCGAGGGGGTCTACGCCGTCGGAGACGTGGCCAAAGCACTGAACCAGATAGCGGTGGGATTTGGTCAGGCGGCTTTGGCATCCACTCATATCCACAATGCCATGCTAGCGGAGCGAGCCGGCTCACGATGCGAGAAAGAGCCAGAAGCGCATCATCAGTCCCCAAATCCAAGACCTGGCGGATGATAATGATCGACAGGTCAATTACCGGCTTTGATGCCTATCGGTCACGCCTTCATCGCGGCCACCGACGTTTCACAGTGGCCTTGAACGCGGAACCGTACCTGCCACCATCGATGCCATGCACCTTGTTCAAATTCTGCTCCCATGTATGGACAACCAAGGGCAGCCTTTCGGGCAGGAAGAATTCGAGAGGGTAAAGGAAGAGCTGGGTGGCCGTTTCGACGGCGTTACCGCTTTCCTCCAGGCTCCTGCGGATGGGCTGTGGAGAATGGGGGCCAGGGTGTTCGAAATACCCCTGGGAGATAGCGATGACGCGGATCGCGACGTTCAACGTCAATGGCGTCAATGGCCGCTTGCCGGTGCTGCTGAAGTGGCTTGGCGAGACTGCCTATGACGTGGTCTGCCTCCAGGAACTGAAAACGTCGGACGACAAATTTCCGATCGAGGCAATTCGAGATGCCGGCTTCGGCGCGATCTGGCACGGCCAGAAATCCTACAATGGCGTGGCAATCCTAGCGCGTGGAACCGACCCGGTCGAGCGCCGCCGCGGCTTGCCGGGCGATCCCGATGATACGCATAGCCGCTATTTGGAGGCGGAGATCGACGACCTTGTCGTCGGCTGCATCTATCTCCCCAATGGCAATTCGGCGCCAGGCCCTAAGTTCGATTACAAGCTCCGCTGGTTCGAACGTCTCCTGACCTACAGCTAATCCATACTAGACGAGCGCGCCGTTCTCTGTGGCGACTACAATGTCGTCCCCACCGAGATGGACGCTGTAGTGCCTGCGCGCTGGTTGGGCGATGCCGTCTTCTTCCCGGAAGCCGGAGCGCCTACGCTCGCATGCTGGACCTGGGCTGGGTGGATGCGATTCGCCGGATCTACCCAGGCAAGGGCATATACACCTATTGGAACTTCTCCTACGGCGGCGGCTACGATCGCAGCTCCGGCCTGCGCATGGATCACTTGCTTGTAAGCCCATCGCTTGCGCAGACGATCCAAGCGGCAGGTGTCGATGTCGAGACCCGTTGGGTGGGAAAAGCCCAGCGATCACGCTCCCGCCTGGATCGACGTCGACCGATGAAACCGCCGCGCTTGCCCCCTTCTGGCCTGGACCTTTGTGCTTGTTCAGCCCGCGCCGATGGATCACTGACCCGTCGTCCCGAGGTGCGTCGATTGACCGGTCAGACGCGCTCCCGATCGCCGGCACGGTGTTGTCGCGCTAGTCGAGCGTGCCGCGGGCGCGACGTGATCGGAATGGCCTGAAGGCTCATCAAAGCAAAATTCCACCAGAAGGTTCTTTCGCCCTGACTTCAGTCCCTGGCTGGGATGAAACCGGCGGGGCGGGAAGGTGTGCCCGGCCTGCCTACGCGGGTGGTCTCACTCTGCTTGCGAGTCCGAGCGGTAAAATTCTTGATGATCAGCCAAGAGAGGGGACTATCCACCATTCTATTTGCGCGAGGAACAATCACCGCGCCGCGATGTTAGGGAGCCTCAACCCTGGAGGCCCCCCATGTTCATGCACAACAAGCGACTGCAGTACACCGTCCGTGTTTCGGAACCCAATCCGCGTCTCGCCTGTATGATCATGGAACAGTTCGGAGGCGCCGATGGCGAGCTTGCCGCCGCCATGCGCTACTTCACCCAAGGGCTGGGCGAAGACGATGTCGGCCGCAAGGACATGTTGCTCGACATCGCGACCGAGGAATTGAGCCACCTGGAGGTCGTCGGCTCAATTGTCACCATGCTCAACAAAGGCCTGAAAGCACAGCTTGCCGAAGGGCAGATGAAGGAGGCAGAGCTCTACTTGATGGTTGGCGCCAGCGGCACGACGGCCAAGGAGTCCATCCTGTTCGGCGGCGCACCTGCGCTGTGCGACTCCGCAGGGGTGCCGTGGACTGCCGCCTATATCGATTCCCGCGGCGAGCCCACCGTCGACCTTCGGTCCAACATTGCGGCGGAGGCAAGGGCCAAAATCGTCTATGAGCGGCTGATCAACATCACCGATGATCCCGGCGTCAAGGACGCGCTAGGGTTCCTCATGACGCGCGAAATCGCGCATCAGAAATCGTTCGAGAAAGCGCTGTACGCGATTGAGAACAACTTCCCCACCGGCAAGCTCCCCGGGATCGAGAGATTTGCCAGTATGTACGTCAACACGTCGCAGGGCGAAGGGGACATGAACGGGCCGTGGAACTCGGGCGACGAATGGGACCGCGTGGACGACCTTGAGGAAGTCATGCCGGCGGACGATGGCGATGGTACGGCAACAGTCAAGCTGGCGGCCAAGGACATGAAGATCGTAGCCAAGATGGGCGAGCGCACGCTTTCTGACCCCTCCTCCGCTCCGATCACGGGCGCGGATCTAGGTGCCGGACCGGGGGCCGGGCGAACCAAGAATGGCGACATGGGCGGCGCGGCTAGCATCAAAGAGGCGCCTGCGCGGGCAGAGGCCACCGCTCGCAAGAAAAGATGAAGGTTGGGGTTGATTGGGCCCTGCCAATTTGACGAGGCCCGGTGCGTCCTTACGGGTAGACGAGCTGCCAAAGGCGGAGAGACAGCCAGCGCTGGCCGCAAGACACTGTCGTTGCGTGTCCGTATCGCGCAGAGTTCGGAAGCTCGTCAGAACAGCTCGATTGCGGGCCGTGTGATCATGAGCCAATAGATCGCGGCCACGCAGGCGAATGCTGGAAACCCGAAAGCGAACCAAAGCCGAAAGAGTTGTTTGTAGCGCTCGGGCGGCGGGATGCCAGCGGATGCGGCTTGCGCAGCGAGATCCCGCATGCGCATCTGCATCCACACCACCGGTAACCAGAACAGCCCGGTGACGACGTAGAGCAGGATCGACAGCACGATCCAGCCCTCGCGGAGCGAGTAGCCAGACTGCCAGGCCAATGCGGCGCCGGTTATCGGTTGGGCGATGACCGCGGTGGCGGTGAACAGGAAATCGGCAATGACGACGATCCGGGCCACGGCGGCGATCGTGGCGGCGCTGCCGGTCCGGTGGGCGAGGAGCATAAAGAACGCAATGCCGGCACCGGTGCCGAGCAGCACGGCAGCGCCGATGAGGTGCAAATATTTCAGCGCAAAGTAGAGCATCAGCGTTCCTCCAGGATCGCCAGCGCGCAGAAGTGCAAGACGAGTATCGGCAGGATTTTCATCAGGGGGCCGAGGGGCTCGTTCCACAGGTCCGGGCGAAGAATTGTTCCAGCAATCGCATAGAAGGATGAAATCGAGATCGCCCCCCAGAGCCCTACCTGGCTGGCCGGACGCCATGCGATCATCGCGCCGACGACCATATCGGCCAACGCGCCTGCGACAACAGCAGGGCTGGCCAAGGGCTCGAAGGCGGTGTTGAGCAGAAGCTCCACTCCGCTGCGCCAACCGGTGGTGAGGGAGATGATACCGGTCGCGATCCAGAAGAAAGGCAGAACCACGAAGATTGCCGGCTTCACGAAGTAGAGCCTGGCAAACCAGCGCTCTTGTACGGTGGGAGGGCTGGCGGCCAAGGCGGACGCAAGACTGGACGGCTGGAGCCCGGTTGCAAGCTTCCACGGCTCCAAAGCGCCGGTCGCACCGCGCGCGATTTCCTTGGCGGCGTTGGTGCGTATTGGAGGCCGCCAGCCGAGGAGGCCCGCCACGTCGCCGAGCCGGTAAAGCGTTGCGGCCATCCATCCGGGCAGGACAAACTCCTTCGCTCTGCCCCACCCAAACCATTGGCGGTACCGGGCGACGACTTCGCTCATCGTCAGTGCCTCGGGTCCTGCCAGTTCGAGCGTCAGGCGGAACGGGCCTTGCCTACCGAGCAGGATCGAAACAGTGGAGACCACATCGTCGAGTTGGACAACCTGCAAAAGGCCCGTGCCGGGCATTGCTGGAACCAGCGGCAGGGCCGCGAGGCCTCGAAAAAGGGCGCTTGCGCCGAAGGCGGGCCGACCGAGCACCACCGAGGGCCGCAGGATCAACCAGTTGAGATCACGCTCCATCAACGCATGGTCCCCAGCCAGCTTGCTGGCCGAGAAAGCTGAAGGCTGTTCCCGGTCGACACCGACTGCAGAGAAATGGATAACCCTTCGCACGCCTGCGCGTTCGCAGGCAGCAAAGAGAGCCGAGGCGCCGGTAGCATGAACGTTGCGCGTATTCTCCCGAGCACTGTCCTGAAGCACGCCCGCGCAGTTCACGACAGCGTCGACCCCACGAAGGTGGGGGAGCCAGTCTTCCGCCTCCAATGCCCTCGCCATATCGATGACGACGCTCCGCCCCTGAAAAAGGCCATTTGGTGTGCGGCCACGGACAGCCCGGACGACTTCGTGCCCCTCCGCCGCAAGGCGCGCGCACAATGTCGAGCCAATCAGACCTGAAGCGCCAGTGATCAGAACGATCATATCTTTGCTTGATCCATCGCGCTCTCTCCCGTCTCGACCACGTCGCATTCTCCCGGATCTCAGGCAGCGCGGCGATCGCCACTTCGCGAACCGCACTTTCTCAATCCTTCAACTTCGCCTTTCCAACCTGGGGCCCTGTCCGTACGCAAAAGCAATCAGAACGTAGGGTTTCGTACGCTGAACCAGCGCACCCGAACTTGCGAACGCGACAAGCTGTTCCACTCGGCGGGTGGGCCACTGTGAACCGGTCAGGGTAGTTCGCCTCCTGACTCCAGCGTCGGTGGGTCGCTTGGGTTCACCTCGACGAGGGCAGCAAGGCGAGAGAGGAAACCGAGTAGCCCTTTTTCAGGATCATCGTCGTCGCCCGTGACCACTGTGATGCCCCAACGCGCCAGCACCGCCTCCTCGACCGGATCACGGCGCGCCATGAAAATGAAGGAGGGAGGCCGATCCGCCTCGTAGCCCGATCGGCTCCAAGTTTGCCAGAGCCGGTGCAGGAGCAACCGGATGTTCAGGTCGGAAAGGCTGTAGCCAATGAACAAAACCGTGCTGCCCAAGGCGTCCGAACGGAACCTCACGTCGAGCGGCGAGTCGAATGACAGCCGGTCGAGGTAGTCAGTCTCTGTGAGAACCAGGGAGGAATCGTCATCGAAGTCGCCGTGGAATTTCACAATGTAGGGGACATCCCTTCGCGCCTTCGACACGTCTCGCGCATTGGCCACTTTGACGTATTCGACGCCATGTGTCTCAAAGGCAACTTCGAGGTTCCGATCGTAGTTCGTTGTATAGATCACCGGGAAGTTCAGCGCGACGATGAGACGGTGCAATTCGGATTTTTCGATCTTGTCGCGGCTAACGGTCCAATGCCGGTCCATCCAACTGCGAAGCGGTCCGATGCTGCCATGCTTAATGCGGTAATACTCGGCAAGGGTCTGAAAGCGATCACGCTGCCTGCCAAGGTCCACCTCAAGGCCAAGCTCATCCGCCATTCGCTTGATCAGTTCCTCCCAGGAAGGCAGTCCGACACTCATGGAGACGCCCGCCCCGACGAACAGGACGGCGTCCCGTTCTCGAACGGATTTTGCGAGCGGCACAAGAGGATCGCTGGTCATTGCAGACCAAGGAGAGACGAGCACTGCCCATCACCGAATCGGTGGCCGCCGCAGCAGCGGCGTCGACACCCTGCGCACGCTCCGCAATCACGTCCTGCCATCATCCCTCTTCTCGGTCGATACAAGTTTATCTGCCAAGCGGCCACGCGAGAGCTTCCCCCGACGCCGCTCATCGCTTGTTCCGGTGCTGTAATTGGCGATCGGCGGTGATGCGCTTTATCATCCTAGCTCTCGGAGCTTCCGAGCTTCCTTGACGAGCACGGCAAGGTTGTCTCCATGCCTTTGGATCAGATCCCGCGCCTGTTGCTCTGTGATGCCGTTCACTGCGGCGAAATAGGCGAGTTGGTCTACATCGCTTGTCGAAATGCGATTTGCATGTCGGACATCGTTGTCAGCGCTGTCACTTCCGAAATTAAATATATTCATACGGGGCGCATGACGTCCTCGCATAGGCTTGGCGTCCAAGGCTGCTAGAGGATCGGGCTGCATACACAACAAACATGATCCCGGTTCGCCATCTGGGCATGGGCCGCGAAATTCTGTTTGTTTGCCGCAAGCTCATAGCTGGCAGCTCTCCACTGCAACGCGACCGAACAACGGCCGAGAGACATTGTTCCAATCGACGATCTTGTCTGATTGCGCGGCCTTGCCGAAACAGGCCCGCGAGCTTGTTAAGAGCCGGTCAGTCCACTTCGGAAGCAAGCACACGCCGAAACTTGCCAAGCCATGGCGCCAACTGGCATCGCTTGGCTTACCGAGCGAAGGCCAGAACACTCGTGAGCGCTTCACTCAATTGGGATGTCGCAACATGATCCTGTGCAGACATCTAAATGCTAATTCTGGCGCGCCGGGTTGCTTGCTCCGCAATCCCAGCTTGGAATGCTAGGACGACTAGATCCGCTTCCGAACCCCCTCGGTATAGAGCAGCCTGTTTGGGCAAGGTGGCCAACCAAACGAACAAATTCAAGCCGGCCAATTTCACAGGGTGCCATGCTGGTGATCTTACCAGCTCAGGGAGACGCCGCGATTGGCCTCGCCCTGTCGGACTGGAGACTATCTATCGACATCTCCCAGCACGATATCGATAGATCCCAGGATAGCCGTAACGTCGGCAAGCAAGTGACCGCGGCACAGCAGATCCATCGCCTGCAGGTGCGCAAAGCTCGGCGCCCGCAGCTTGCACCGGTAAGGCTTGTTGGTGCCATCCGAGACCAGATAGACGCCGAATTCGCCTTTTGGCGCTTCGACCGCTGCATAGACCTCTCCCGGAGGCACGCGGAAACCTTCCGTGTAAAGTTTGAAATGATGGATCAGCGCTTCCATCGAACGCTTCATCGCGGCACGCTTGGGCGGCACGATCTTTCCATCCGGATTGGAGATCGGGCCAGGCCCCTCCTTCACCAGTAGGTCGATACACTGGCGCATTATTCTGGCCGACTGGCGCATCTCTTCCATGCGCACGAGATACCGGTCGTAGCAGTCGCCGTTCTTGCCCACCGGAATGTCGAAGTCCATTTCGCAGTAGCATTCATAGGGCTGCGCTTTCCGCAAATCCCACGCTGCGCCCGAGCCGCGTACCATCACGCCTGAGAAGCCCCATCCCCAGGCATCCTTTTCCGAAATCTGGCCTATATCGACGTTTCGAAGCTTGAAGATCCGATTATCCGTCAGCAGGCGATCCAGGTCATCTACGGACTTCAAAAAGGGATCGATCCACTTGCCGATATCGTCGATGAGGTCCGGCGGCAGGTCCTGGTGCACTCCGCCGGGTCGAAAATAGGCGGCGTGCATGCGTGAGCCTGAGGCCCGCTCGTAGAAGACCATGAGCTTCTCGCGCTCGATGAAGCCCCACAGGGGTGGGGTCAGCGCACCGATATCAAGCGCCTGGGTGGTGACATTGAGCAGATGGGACAGGATGCGCGATAATCTCGCTGTAGAGAACACGTATCAATTGCCCTCGCCTGGGCACGGAGAGACCCGCTAGCTTCTCGATCGCCAGGCACCAAGCATGCTCCTGGCACATCGGCGCCACATAATCGAGGCGGTCGAAGTAAGGCAGCGCCTGGAGATAGGTCTTGTATTCGATGAGCTTTTCGGTGCCGCGGTGGAGCAGACCAATGTGGGGGTCGACGCGCTCGACCACCTCGCCGTCGAGCTCGAGCACAAGGCGAAGCACACCGTGCGCCGCCGGATGCTGGGGACCAAAATTGATGTTGAAATTTCTTACCGCGGCCTCGGCCATGAAAGTTTCACTCCAAGTGGCGGGCGCCGAACCCGGAGATGACGCTGATGTTCCCGCGCTCGCACGCATAAGGCTGTTCTGCGCGCTGTCGTAATCGTCCCAGGAACATCATCCCTCGATCCAAGTTCGGGCTCGTCACTTCTCAGATACAGGCTGGCAGAACATGACTGTTCAGATTCCCCTCTCCGAGATCGATCGCGCCAGGCACGAAGACCTGGGCGACGGAGCTTGGACCATCGCGCCGGACCTTGCTTATCTTCGCCTCTCCATCGTGAACGTCGTCTTCTTCGGAATGCCCGGCGACCACGCGGAGTGGGTTTTGATCGATACGGGCTTACCCACGTCGCGGAGCAGCATCGTCGGCGTTGCGCGGTCCCGTTTCGGCTCGGACGCGCGGCCATCTGCGATCATTCTGACGCATGGTCATTTCGATCATGTCGGCACAGTCCTGGAACTGGCCAAGATGTGGGACGTGCCGGTCTATGCCCACCCGGATGAGCATCCGTACCTCGATGGGACCGCATCTTATCCTCCACCCGATCCTTGGGTGGGTGGCGGCCTGATGGCGTTGCTTTCGCCACTTTTCCCGTGCGGCCCCATCGATCTCGACACCAGGCTTAAGCCGCTGCCTGACGACAGGTCGGTGCCCGGCATGCCGGGTTGGCAGTGGCTGCACACGCCGGGGCACGCCCCAGGTCACATCTCCCTGTGGCGCGAAGCCGACCGTGCACTGATTGCCGGCGACGCCTTCATAACAACAGGCCAGGAATCGGCCTACGAAGTCGCCGTGCAGCAGCTCGAAATGCACGGCCCGCCACGCTATTTCACGCCCGACTGGGAAGCCGCCGAGGGCTCTGTCCGCGAACTGGCCGCTTTGAAACCGGAGCTGGTTATCAGTGGCCATGGGGCCGCGGCGACTGGCGCGGGAATGCGCCAGGGTCTCGATCGGCTCGCGGAGCAGTTCGACCATTTCGCGGTGCCTGCAGGTTCGAAATATGTCCGCAAGCCAGCGACGGTTAGAAATGGCCGCGCCTACCAGATGCCGTACAGGACTGGCTGACAAAACCAGCAGCGATCCCGAACACAGCCGAGGAACCTTTCAGAGACCGCCGGGTTCTGCGCATCTCAGGGATCAGGTTTGCCGGAACACCATGCAGCGAAGCAAGCGCTCGGAACAGGTTGCAAGCGTTGTGAGACAGCAATTCACAAACGACATAATGCGGCGCCACTTGCGCGCGCTCCCGGTTTTTCGCTCGGAGAGATGGCTACCCGACCACTTGCGTACAATCATGGATCGGCTCAAGGCAAGCGAGATAAAGAACCCTAGACGCTGATCATTCGCTCTCCTGGCGAATTGAAGTAGCGGACCTTGGGCCCCCACCCCGTTCAGACCTTGAAACTTGACCAGGCCAAGCAGCCGCCGACCAACGGCGATGTGCTGACGACAAGGGCACCGTTGGCATGCAGACTGAAGAGCCCTCTCTATGAGACCGGCCCAACGACCCATATAGATCCGTCAGAGCTGTTCCATCTTGTGCTCGTACCCGCTCTGAGAATCGCCTGCATCATGGAAGCCGGGTTCATCCCCTTCTGGAATACTACTATCACTTCGGAGTTCCGAGTGAAGCTTGGTCCCACCGCTGCCGCCAGCCCTGACAGTAAGACAATGCTCATCAAGGCGGCGCCCATGCCTCCACTGGCTGCTCCGCTCCGGCTCGGGAACGCCCAGGCGAGCAGCAAAGGCAAGAGGCCAAAGACAACGAGCCACCCGATGTCCCAGGCAAGCGGAGCATCACTATTCATCTTGATCCGATGCAGCCCGAGCAGCCAGTGGAATACAACCGCGTCGGCAACGTGCCACATGCCAAACCCGACCAGCGAAAACCGCAGAATCTCACTCGTCGTGACGACGCGTGAATTCGTTGCTCGAGCCGCCACCAGCAAGATGGTGGCCAATACAAGCAACAGGTACATCGCTAAATGAAAAAGGCCGTCGCTCATTACCTGGAACCGCAGGTCGGATCCGGGAGAGAAGGCTGAAAGCAAGTGATGCCACTGCAAGATCTGGTGCAGCACAATGCCATCGAAAAAACCCGCCAGCGCGAAGCCGACCAGCAGCCAACCGCATAGCGCTTGGCGATTCACATCATGACGCGAGCGATTGGCGGCATCATGGACTGACATCAGGTCCTCGCACATCCGTCCCGCGGATCGGCACATATGGTCCCTTCTCAGCAGGGCCATGAAGGCCATGACGGGCCTCCAGCCAGAACACGAAAATCAATCCCCCGGCGACCGCCAAAAGCACCAGTAGGGCTGCAAACATCTCCAACATAGGCGTCGCTCCAGTCGGAACCGAACAGACCGTTCGTTCGGTTGTTCCAGCGGCCGAAAAATTTACCCTCCGTCAGCCGGGAACAATGCTCTGATTGCCCGGTTCGGTGCGCCTGGCGCGTGCACAACTCGCTGCCAGTCATCCGGCTGAAGATCGAGAGTTGCCATGTCGCCCACCGAGACAAGTGCAGAACTTCATTCTGGAGTCCGCCATCCTACCGGAGCCGCGCGCTGGCTGTTCTCGACCAATCACAAAGACATCGGAACGATGTATCTTGTGTTTGCGATCATCGCGGGCATCGTTGGAATGCTCCTATCGGTGGCGATGCGAATGGAGCTACAGGAGCCCGGAATTCAGATTTTCCCAGGCTTGGCTTCATTCATCTACGGTTATCAGGGCGATTCGGCGATCGATGGCGCCAAGCAACTCTACAACGTGTTCACCACTGCCCATGCGCTGATCATGATCTTTTTCGCCGTCATGCCAGGGCTGATCGGGGGCTTCGGAAACTGGATGATCCCGTTGATGATCGGCGCGCCCGATATGGCGTTCCCGCGGATGAACAACGTTTCGTTCTGGCTTCTTCCACCGGCCTTCCTCCTGCTCCTGCTCTCCATTTTCATGCCCAGTGTGCCTGGCGGCTTCGGCGCTGGAACCGGCTGGTTTCTCTACCCGACCCTGTCAACGTCGGGGCACCCGGGGCCTGCCGTCGACCTTGTTATATTGGCCCTGCACATCGCTGGCGCGTCCTCGATTCTAGGCGCCATCAACTTCATCACCACGATTTTCAATATGCGCGCTCCTGGCATGACGCTGCACAAGATGCCCCTGTTTGCCTGGTCGGTTCTGATTACCGGCTTCCTGCTGCTACTCGCTCTACCAGTGTTGGCCGGCGCGCTGACAATGCTGCTGACCGATCGCAATTTCGGGACCGCCTTCTTCGTGCCGGACCAAGGAGGGGATCTGATCCTCTACCAGCATCTCTTCTGGTTCTTTGGTCACCCGGAGGTCTACATCATGATTCTTCCCGCCTTTGGAATCGTCAGCCAGGTCATCTCTACATTTTCCCGCAAGCCGATCTTTGGGTATTTGGGGATGGTTTATGCAATCGTCGCCATAGGTGCGATCGGCTTTGTGGTGTGGGCTCACCATATGTACACGAGCGGGATCGGTCTCGATACCCAGCGTTACTTCACCTTTGCCACGATGGTCATCGCCGTTCCGACGGGCATCAAGGTCTTCTCCTGGATTGCCACCATGTGGGGTGGATCAATACGCTTACAAACGCCGATGCTCTGGGCTCTCGGCTTCATCTTCCTTTTCACGATTGGTGGTGTAACCGGCGTCCAGCTGGCCAATGCGGGGCTCGATCGCGAGCTGCACGACACCTACTTCGTTGTCGCCCATTTTCACTACATCCTATCGCTGGGTGCCCTCTTCGGTATTTTCGCAGGGTGGTACTACTGGTTCCCCAAAATGACCGGATATATGTACAACTCCATTCTTGCCGGGATACATTTTTGGACAACGTTCGTTGGCGTCAATCTGGTGTTCTTCCCGCATCACTTCCTTGGCCTAGCAGGGATGCCACGGCGCTACATTGACTATCCTGACGCATTTGCCGGCTGGAACATGGTGTCGTCTTATGGCTCGTACATCTCTGGCGCGAGCGTGCTCTTCTTCCTGGCCTGTGTGATAGAAGCTTTCTCCAGAAGACGCCAAGTTGGCAGCAATCCTTGGGGTCCAGGAGCCACAACGTTGGAATGGATGCTGCCCTCCCCACCTCCGTTCCATCAGTGGGATCGCCTGCCGGTGATCAAATAACCGCGCTTTTTCGAAGCCTGAGGACGCCACGGCACTCGCTGCAGAAGGTGATCTTGAGCAAATCCCACTGAAGGCACGGCTGGTTCGGCCCGCACCGCCTGGCCAATGCGGCGACGTCGAGTACCGCCCTGCGCTTGCATGTGAGGCAGTAGACGCATAGGCCTGTGCCGTCGCAACTTGCCGCCGAGCGTGGCTTCTGTGAATTCTTTGCCCATGGCGATCTTCACAAAGGTCGCCCCACCCACCTTCTGATAAGGACGGCTCCTGACAGTCGCCAAGAAGGAAACCGGATCGATTGACCGTCTTCGACCGCTTCTCTTCCTATTTGTGCCCGCGCTTCTTTACGTCCGTTTTGGTCCGGTTTTGAGTTTCCCGGGCTAAACGCGCTTCCCTCAATCGCGCTGTTTTCTCTGCGCGTTCCTGCCGCTCAACCCGCATGATTTCGTCAGCCGCCCGCCTTGCGCGTTCATCCCGGTCATTATCAACCTGACGGATCATCTCACTCTTCCGGCTCTAAAGATCTGAGGAACAACGCTCCGCGAAGCGGGACGTTCCTGTCTTGGGATGATCAACTTGGATCTCCTCGAACTCTCGCTGGAATACGCGATAGCTAACTCTAGATCTTATTGTTCGAGGTGTCCGCTTTGGGGAATGCAACGAAGAACTCACTCTCCTCACACGGGCAAGAGTCTCTCAACGTTGACCGGAGGCAACAAAGTGAACTCCCCCAAACGCGCCGTGTGTACCGACCCCATCATAGTCTAAGCTGCTATCCAAGAACCGGCTCTAAACGGCCTCCCGAGTGTGAAAGCGTCCGGCCGGACACCTGCCTCAACCTGCTTCCACGTCACGGGATGCGCGATCGGGTAGCCGAGGCGGGCTCGCGGAGAAAATGCGCCTACGGCAGTGTTGCCTCGGCGCCCACGCGGTGCTCCCGGCTGGACCTCGCCCCTCGCAGAAGGTGCGTGTGTTCCTCAGTTTCGTGAAAATGAACTCAGGGGACCTCGTGGTACTCACGTGTAGCGAATTAGCTCAAAACGGAGTTCATCCCGGCATGAATAGACCGGCTGCTTTCGGGAAACGACCAGGAAGGCCTAAACGTCGGAAATTGGGCGCAAAGCAGCCGTCGGATGCAGCATTTGTCGTGGTTGCCTTTGACCGCGGCTGAGGATGGCGAGCTGTTTATATCCAACCAACCGCGCGGCTTTCTAATCCGGAAACGAGTCCATGCACCAATGACCGAGCGCTGCAACCCTCGAACAATTATTTATCCTTAGGGGTCATTTGCACCAGCTGCAAAAGCCCAAGCACAACAAGCGCCAACACGGTGCCAAGCATTGCAATCTGCCAAAATCCAAGGCCAACCGCCAGCCCGATAGCACCCGCCAACCACATTCCTGCGCCGGTGGTCAGGCCTTGCACCTCCCCTTTGGAGAAGAAGATTATGCCTGCGGCCAGAAATGCTACTCCGGCTGTCGTTGCTTCGATCAACCGGATCGGGTCAATGGCGACATCTTGGCCATCGAAAACATGCAAATGAGTGATTTCAATTGCCAGGATGGCGATTAAGGCGGTTGCCACACAGACCAGGATATGCGTCCTTAGCCCAGCCGGTCGGTTGCGCCACTCGCGTTCTAGGCCCACAAGGGAGCCTAGCACGGCAGCCAGCAAAAGCCTGGCGGAAATCACAGAGAACGGCAGCCATGTTTGCTGCCCAAAACGTTCAACGAGCTCATCCATGAGCGCCACAACGTGGCTGCGGTCGGTGAGTTCCAGCTGTGGTGCTAGGAGCCTCGATATCCGGTGGGGTGGCGGAATTGATGTGCATCAAGGCAGGGCAAGCCTGAAACAGCGATAGCTAAGCCGAGAAAGCCTCTGGCCCGTTCGCTTCGCCGTGGAGGGAGACCGCAATGCAACTTTTGGCATCTGTCTTTTTGCCGACCTACCCGGATCCGCCCGGATCGAAAGTCGCATCGAATGCCGTCGCAGTGGCGAAGCTGCTGGGTGCCACCCTCGATATCGCGGTCGTCAATGTTGACATTCCGGACGTCTCGAACGCGTTGTCCCGTCTCCTGCTCGATCTCCCCGCCAAGATCCACGAAGTCGAGGCGGCCAGCCGGCAGAGAGGCAAGATGCTGCTGGATGCAGCGGCGGCCGAAGCGTCGCGATGCAACGTCACTTTGACGAGCCAGGAATTGAAAGCCCAGCCGGCTCTGATGGGAGAGGCTGCGGCCAACGAGGGCCGCTACTTTGACTTGTGCATGGTAGGTTGGACACCGAACAACGAAGCCTCCCAGATGATTGCCGAAGAGGTCGTGTTCAGCTCGGGCAGGCCGGCTTTGATTCTCCCGGGCGACGAAGATGTCGGCCCGCTCGACCATGTAGTGATCGCCTGGGACGGCAGCCGAGTTGCCGCGAGAGCCGTGGCTGATGCCAAGCCGTTCCTGGAACGGGCATCGGCAATATCGGTCGTCACCGTCACTGACGAGAAGGTGCTGCCGCGCGAAGATACTGGCGAACGTCTGGCACATGGGTTAGCGGCGCGAGGCCTCTTGGCCAAGGCCGAGTCGATCCACGCCGGCGACAATGAAATCGGCGCTGCGCTTCAGGAGCATGCCATCAAGATCAACGGCAGTCTGCTCGTCATGGGCGGATGGGGTCATTCCCGACTTCGAGACTTTGTGCTTGGTGGAGCTACGCAAGGCATCTTGGCGGATCTGCGCTTGCCGGTCTTGATGTCGCATTAGGGGCATGACCTTGGACAGCGATCAGCACCCCGTCTTGCGTTTCCATGGCGCGGCGCATTGCGTGACAGGGTCATGCTACGAAATTGAAACGCCACATTGGCGGATCTTAATCGATTGCGGTTTGTTTCAGGGTTCGAAATCCGAACGGGAACTGAACTATGGCGCATTCCCATTTCCGCCGGATGCGATCGACGCGGTCATCCTGACCCACGCCCATATCGATCACAGCGGTCTGCTCCCCAAGCTGGTGAGGCAAGGCTTCCGAGGACCGATCTACGCAACGAAGGCCACGATCGATCTTTGCTCTGTCATGTTGCCGGACGCCGCGCATATCCAGGAAACGGAAGTGGACCAGCTCAATCGCCGCAACGCCCAGCGCGGCAGGCCGCTGGTTGAACCGATCTACCGCAAGGAGGACGCGGTCGCATGCATGCCTCTGTTTCGGGGTGCGCAATATGGTGACTGGTCGACCGTAGCCGAAGGTCTACGGGTCCGCTTCTGGAATGCGGGCCATCTGCTCGGCTCCTCGTCTGTTGAACTAGAGCTCGATGGAGGTGGGCGCTCGCCGATGCGCATCGTGTTTTCGGGCGACATAGGTCCGGGGCACAAGCTGCTCCAAGCCGACCCGCAGGGTCCTTCCGGTGTCGACTATCTCGTCTGCGAAGCAACCTATGGCAACCGGGATCGCGCGGATGTTTCGCCTGAGGAGCGACGCTCGATGCTCGGTGAGATCGTGCGGGGCGCCGCGCAGGCGAACGGTCCCCTGATCATTCCGTCGTTCGCCGTCGAGCGCACACAGGAATTGCTGGTTGATCTTCATCTGCTCATGCAGGCCGGCGAGGTTCCGAGAGTCCCCATATTCGTCGACTCGCCGTTGGCCACACGCGCAAGCGCCATATTCCAGAGACATGCCGATGAAATCGAAAAGGGCGACGTGCTGCGTCAGGCTTTGATTTCAGCCGAGTTGCGGTTTACCGATACAGTCGAGCAGAGCAAGGCGATCAACCGCCTGACAGGCTTCTTCGTGGTGATAGCGGCAAGCGGCATGTGCGACGCGGGGCGCATACGCCATCATCTCAAGGCCAACCTCTGGCGCAAGAACGCCACTGTCATGATGGCTGGATATCAGGTCCAGGGTTCGCTGGGCAGAATATTGCTGGACGGCGCCCGGCGGGTGCGTATCCAGGGTGAGGAAATCCAAGTGAGGGCGAACGTCACCTTCTTCGATCTATACTCCGGTCATGCGGATGCCGTCGAGCTCGTGGCCTGGATATTGGCTCGCGGCCCAATCGAGCAATCGCTGTTTCTGACCCATGGCGAAGAGGAAGGTCTTACAGGCCTTGCAGACCGCCTCAAGGGATCGTTTCCGGAAGGCAGGATCATCAAGCCGCAGCTTGATGACGCCTTTCGATTGAGCCCCGAGGGCTGCCTGCCAGTCGAGATCAACCATGCTCGCAGGCTGAAGCCTGAGAGCGTCGGCCGTCTCGATTGGCACAACGATCTCTCCAGGCTCTTGCTGGACGTGAGCGAGGCCGTCAATTCGGCGGCGGACGAACGCGGTCGAGCCAAGATCATCAGGCGAATGCAGCGAGCACTCACTGCCCAGGGCGATTAGATGCAGCAGCTGATGGAAGCGCCCAGTCTCGAGAACACGCAAAGCGGGGCTGGCGGTTCTGAAAGCCTGCGCGGCCTTAGCGAAACCGAGGCTCAGGCCAGACTTCTCGCCGAGGGGCCGAACGAGCTGCCCAGGTCCAGTCGGCGCACGCCATTTAGAATAGCCCTTGAGGTCATTCGCGAACCGATGCTGGCCCTCTTGCTTGGCGGAGGTGTCGTCTATCTGCTTCTGGGCAACTTGGAGGAGGCGCTGATCCTGCTGGCATTTGGCACGATGTCGATCGGCATAACCATCATCCAGGAGACGCGCACCGAGCGCGTTCTGGAAGCACTGCGTGACCTCACCAGCCCTCGCGCCCTGGTCATACGCGGTGGTGAACGCAAACGCATAGCGGGCCGTGAAGTTGTCCGGGGAGATCTCGTCGTGCTCGGCGAGGGTGACCGGGTCCCGGCCGATGCCAGGCTTCTTGAGAGCCGGGACCTTCAGAGTGACGAATCCCTGCTGACAGGCGAATCCGTGCCGGTTCGAAAGATTGCCGCCGGCGAGGCCCCGCCACTGACCGAACACCGGCCAGGCGGTGACGACCTGCCTTTCTTATTCTCTGGTTCGCTGATCGTTCGTGGTTCAGGCATTGGCGAAGTCCTTGCGACCGGGCCACGAAGTGAAATCGGCAAGATCGGGCACTCGCTCAGTTCAATGGAGGCAGAGCCGCCGCGATTGCAGGCACAGATGAGGCGCGTCGTACGCATTTTCGCGATGGTCGGCGGTGCAGTCAGCGTCGCCTCGGTCTTGCTGTACGGGCTGCTGCGGGGCGGTTGGCTGGACGCGGTGCTTGCAGGCATCGCGCTCGGCATGTCCATGCTGCCGGAGGAATTTCCCGTCGTGCTCACGATCTTCCTGGCCATGGGGGCGTGGCGCATATCGCAGGCGCGCGTCCTGACCCGCAGGGCCGCCGCGATCGAAACGCTTGGCTCAGCGACGATCCTTTGCACCGACAAGACAGGAACCCTTACAGAGAACCGGATGACCGTCGCCGAACTGCGATTGGAGGATGGAAGGCGATTGCGGCCGGCCTCCAATCCGGAGACGGACCTGCCGGCGGCATTCGCCGATTTGGTCGAGACTGGCGTGCTCGCCAGCGCGCAGGTTCCTTTCGACCCCATGGAGATCGCATTTCACAAACTCCGCAGGGAACGGCTATCCAAGCACAAGGGTGGTCTGGACAGACCGAATTGGGAGCTAGTCCACGCATATCCGCTTCGACCCGGCCTGCTGGCAATGTCGAATGTCTGGCGGTCGACAGGCGGCGGTGGCAATTTGCTGGTTGCGGCAAAAGGTGCGCCAGAAGCTATCGCGGCGCTGTGCCACCTGAGTGCGAGGGAGATGATGGTCTTGCAGGGCTTGGTCGAGGCCATGGCGGCCGAGGGGTTACGGGTGCTTGGCGTGGCGCGCGCTTTTCATCGCGGCTCCGACTTGCCGGATAATCAACATGATTTCCAATTCGAATTCCTCGGGCTGGTCGGTCTGACCGATCCGCTGCGCGCTCGCGTTCCCGAAGCTGTCAGCGACTGCCGTTCGGCCGGCATCAAGGTGATGATGATCACCGGTGACTACCCGGCAACTGCCAAGGTGATCGCGCGTCAGGCTGGCCTCGATGCCGAAAGCATCGTGACCGGCAGCGAGATGCAAGCGCTCGGTGACGACGAGCTGGCGCTGCGGGTGAAAACCGCAACCGTGTTCGCGCGCATCATGCCCGAACAGAAACTTCGCATCGTGAGCGCGCTGAAATCGAGTGGTGAGATCGTGGCCATGACCGGCGACGGCGTCAATGACGCGCCGTCGCTGAAGGCAGCCAATATCGGGATTGCCATGGGTGGCCGTGGCACCGACGTCGCGCGCGAGGCGTCGTCGATCGTCCTGCTCGACGATGATTTCGGTTCGATCGTCAAGGCCGTTCGGCTTGGCCGCCGCATCTTCGACAATCTGCGTAAGGCCATAGGGTTCATCTTCGCGGTGCACGTGCCCATCGCCGGCCTCTCGCTGCTCCCGTTGCTGTTTGGCCTGCCGATCCTGTTCGGACCGATCCATATCGCCTTTCTGGAGATGGTTATCGATCCCGTGTGTTCACTGGTCTTCGAGGCAGAAAGCGAAGAAGACGATGTCATGCGCCGTCCGCCCCGCAATCCGGACTCGCCCCTGTTCTCTGGGGCGTTGATCGGGTGGGGACTGATCCAGGGGATTGTCGCCTTCGCGCTTCTCGCGGGCATTTACATTGTCGCCCTGAGACAAGGCATGGCCGAGAATGAAGTCCGGGCGCTGATGTTTTTCTCGCTGGTGCTGACAATCGCTGGGCTGATTTTTGTCAACCGCTCCTTCAGCGCGTCCATTTTGACCGCGCTTAACAGGCCGAACCGATCGCTCATGATTGTCGTCGTCGCCGTCGCATCAATGTTGGCCGGCACGCTTCTTTGGCCGTTTGCCACCAGTCTCTTCCGCTTCGGACCGCTGCATCTCGACGATCTCGCTATGACGTTTGCCGCGGGATTTGTCGTGCTGGCAGGCCTCGAGTTACTGAAGCCACTCTGGCGGGAGCGCCTCAAGGCCTAGCCGCAAGTGCCGATCCATGACGGGTGAGTTGATGATCAACAAAAGTTGGAATGTCATGCAAACTCCCGCACGAACCGTTTCGGAGCTGGCGAGATGAACGCCGGCGCTCGTCGAGTTCGCCGCCGCCGCGCAGGCAGGTTTGTTCTAGCCGCTGCCGCGATCATCGGGATTGTCGTCTGCGTGTTTTTGGCCCGGCCATTTTTAGGCGCGATCACCTGGGCGTCTGCTCTGGCAATCCTCTTTGGCCCTTTCCAAGGCTGGATCGAGACGAAGGCGAAACATCCGAACGTGGCGGCGATGGTTTCGGTATTGACGATCGTGCTGCTCGTCTTTGTCCCGGCAGCTTTCGTGGTGGAGCGTCTGGTCGAGGAAGCTGCTTCCGGGGCTGCCTCTGTCCGAACCCGGTTAGCGGATGGAGAGCTGCAGCGGCTCCTAAACGCGCATCCCACCATAGCACCTATTGGAAGGTGGATAGATCAACAGGTTGATCTGCCCTCGATGATGGCAAGCCTCGCAACATGGTTAAGCAATGCCGGCGCGACTTTCGTCAAGAGCTCGGTGTTGCAGGTCGCGGAGGTCTTTATAACGTTCTACATGCTGTTCTATTTCCTTCGCGATCGGAAAGCCGTTGCACGCCTTCTTCGCGATTGGATGCCGCTGGACAGCGCCGAGACGGAGCGATTGTTTCAGCGCGTCTTCGATACCGTTCACGCAACAATATATGGGACGCTAGCCGTCGCGGCGGTTCAGGGTTCTTTGGGGGGCCTGATGTTCTGGATCCTCGGACTGCCGACGCCCCTACTCTGGGGCGTGGTCATGAGCCTGCTTTCCGTCGTGCCGGTCCTGGGTGCTTTCATCGTGTGGATACCGGCGGCGATCCTGCTCCTGCTTGACGGTGATTGGGGCAAGGCCCTGATCCTCACGGTTTGGGGCGCCATTGCCGTTGGCGGGATCGACAACCTCCTTCGGCCGATGCTGGTGGGAAACCAGCTGAGGCTCCACACAATTCCCGCCTTTATATCGATGATAGGTGGGCTGGCGCTTTTCGGGGCTCCCGGGTTCATACTTGGTCCCTTAGCTGTTACCGTGACGATGCTGCTGGTGGAGGTGTGGGCAGCGTCCGGCAGAACGAGCTATCGCGAGGATCCGATGTGACAGCGCGCCAAAGTGCCCCCCGAGCAATCGCACGTTGGCCGTAAAGCAGAGCTGCGCTGCCAACAAAGATCACCGTCGCCAACTCTATTGTTGCACACCGCCGCGGGCGCTCTTTTGGATTGGGTAGACCAGCTCGATGCGGATACAATGAGCCCAGCCCCTAGTGGGATCCGATCTTGCTGCCATCGACAAGGGAAGCAGGCGGATAGACGACCACGATTTCACCCGGCCGTACGCCCTGGGCCACGGCAAGACGTCCCGAGCCCCGCGTGACGTCGATCTCCCGGAGGTATGCGCCCTTGATCGATGACGAAGATGCTTCAGGCATCGCCTAGCGAATCCAACCTGACAACCGGCTGGCAGCCATTTTTGGGTGTCGCCGGCCAACCTTTGGCTAGCCGGACTTGTCGACCACAGGCGTGCTCTTTTCAGATGCTTGCATAACTTCGGATTTGCACATGGTCTCCTCGAAGGAGTTCGCGGAGGTGCGATAGCCGCTGCCCAGGTTATACAGCGGCTCGAGCTAAGCGTCGCTTGAATCTCTGCTTCCGGCAACGGTTGACCTCACCTCGTACGCCTGGGCAGAAGGCGCAAAGCTGCCAATTCGAGGGCAAACGGGAGAGCACGCTGAGCGACCCCTGAAACCATTGCGCGAGGTCAGTGGTTCATAGCTTCCTTTAAACGCGCAAGATGCTCATTGGTGCGTTCGCCGAGCCAGGCAAGCGCTTCCTGCCGGGCAAACCTTCCTTTCTGGCCTTGGCGAACGCTCGGTCGCCCTCCCATCAACTCTGACACCCACGGCCTGCTGAGGCTTGAGGCGGAACGACGCCTGGGCGGGGTAAACCACATCATCCATGGCGGAGACACTGTCAGTCCTGAAGGGCCGCGTCTCCACGCTGCACGAGCGGATGGATCGCTTCATTGAAGGCGACAAGGTGGCGCGCAAGCGCACGCCGGGGCTATAGCAGGCGCGAAATCTCTCAGAAAAGTCATCTTCATGCAAACTTGATCAGGATCATGACACATCCAGGGGGAATACCCGTCGGCCAAATGCTTGCGCACGCCGGTTGGCGACGCGCAAAGGATGACAGGAACGCAATCAGATTAGGCCGGACGGCTGGGATAGGCGCCTGCTCAGAACTTGTAGCTCATGCCCACCTTGATCGCGCTCTCGTTCAGCTTGACCCTGGTGGTGCCTGCGGCAGCGGCTGGCGTGGCGAATTGGGTGCTGCCAAAATCGGAATGGCGATAGTCAATATTTGCGACCAGTTTGTCGGTAAGCGCGTAGGCAAGGCCAGCGCCCACCGTCCAGCCAACCTTGGTTTTGCTGAATTCAGCCCCGGGGAACACCGGACCGCCGAGAACAGCTTCTCCGCCACCCTCGTAGTCGAGGAGCGCAACGCCGCCCGTCACGTACGGAAGGAAACGATCCCAGGCGTAACCCACCTGTCCGCGAAGCGATCCGCCGTAGTTCAGGGTGATTTCGTCACCGCTAGGCGATCCTCCAATAATCGCTGCTTTGTCGTTCTTTCCGAAGTAGCTGAAGATGTCGCCCTCCACGCCAAGCACGAGCGAATTCGGGAACTGGTAGCGGTAACCCGCTTGCCCACCAAGCGTAAACGTATCTGGCCCCGGGCTGGAATGGAGAGCTCCCGAACTGATGGGCGGGAAGGTGATCTCACTATCGAAGAACGAATAGCCGCCTTGAGCGCCAACATAAAAGCCGGTCCAAGAGAAAGGCTCGCTGGCGAGGGGAATAGGCTCAGGGGAGCGGATGGCGAGGTCAGCGGCCGATGCGGTGCCAAAAGTAGCCGCGGACATTAGCAAGGCAAGTGCATGGCGCTTCATCAAAAAACTCCCTCGGATGCCTACTCCATAGCCGAGCGAGATTTCCCCGTCTGTAGCGCGAACGCAACGGAGCGGTCGAAACTCCAGACTATCGCCGTACAATGCGATATCCAATTATATCTTCAGGAAATTAGACCTTGTTATTGCCCTCCATTAACTCCGGCATTTGCCGTCACGAGAGGGAGATGGCTTGCAAAAGCTGTTGTCCGGACAATCGGTAGATAACATCAAAAGAGGCATCCATGCTGGGATGTTAATTAGGCTCTTGCTCAGCTGGCTCTTTGCCCTCCACGCACGAGAGAGTCGGTTAGCCGGCGGTTCAAACCAACGCCCCCAACGCGGAACTGTCGGCCTACGGACATGGCGTCCACCCCTTCCGCAGCTCTGGCATCACCGCATGGTTGGTGAATTGCAGGTTCCGATCGTTGCGGCCGGCGGCACGGCATTCGCCACCGACGCGCTTGGCGTAGCAAGCAGTTTGAGGATCCTCGATGTGGCCGAATTGATCAACCTGCGCGAGGCACCTAGTGCCTGATGGTTTTTTGGTTTGATGCCGAACCAGCATTCCGGGAACCAGACCGTGGCGCCCGAAGCCGCCCGATTCGAGACGATCGTCGTCCTATTCAGGCACCGCCCAACGCCCGAGATGGGAAGTCCCCTGTAGTCAGGATGGACTTTGGGCAAGTCTGCTAGCCGTGTGGCTCACAATGGCCGCTTTCAGTCTGCGGGGAACTGCGCCTAACATCCGACTTGAGGCGCATAGCTGCCGTTCAGAACATAGAGGGGTATACGGATTCACCTTGTCAAGAAGACCGACGCGCCAGACGGTCAGCCTCCCGACCTACTTTAGGTCCGAATCTCGTACCCCACTTTGTCGATGAGCACTCGCAATTGGGACCGAGGCGAGACCCAGAAAGTTCGAAAAGCTTCCAGGAACCCCAGCCAAACTGGATGCCCCTTAGACAAAACGGTTCTCGAAGCTTGCTCCGAAGACGAAGCCGCGCAACGCGATGGATGTTAGTTCACGTCCGCGCAGAGCATTCTTGAGCACAGGCTGCTCGAACGACCCCGGGTCGAGCGATCCGGGGTCCAGTCGCTCGGAATGCCTACTTATTCAATTTCGCCTGCAATGCGTTGACATCATCTGTCGTCATCTCGCCGTCGGTCGTCACCTTGCCGTCGACGATTTTCCAGAGCCGGAAGGGACCGGTGATGTCGCCAAATTTGTCGAAAGATACCGGGCCAATCACGCCTTCGTAGCGGATCGGCTTTCCGTCTTTGATCAGGCCGAGCGCCCTGGCGAACTCCTCCTTGCCGGCATAGATCGGGGTGCCTGCCGGATCGACCGCCTTGTACATGGCGTCCTTGATCTTGGCCGGGTCGTCGGAGCCGGCGATGGCGATGGCGAGCCCGACGATGGCTCCGGCGTCATAGGAACGATCGGCGGCCGGGTTCGATGGCTCGATGCCTGAGAATTCCTTGTAGTTCTTGTTGAAATAGTCGGTCGACGCGGTCGGGCTGGTGCCGGAGGACGTACCATAGGCATTCTTGAGATAATCGGCCCCGACGGATTCAATGAAGTCAGGACTGTTCATACCGTCATTGAGCAGGAACTTCTGCACGCCGCCTTGCGAGATCCAGGTGCGGGCAACGGTGGCGCCGTCGACCGGCGTGCTGACGAGATAGAGTCCGTCCGGATCACCGGCCATCGCCGCCGTCACTTCCGATGCATAGCTCGACTGCTTCTCGTTGTAGGGCGTGTCGGAGACGATGGTGCCGCCGAGCGCCTTATAGGCGCGCGAGAACTCCGCCACCATGTTGACGCCGAAGTCGTTGTTGACGTGGATGATGGACAGCTTCTTGAAACCCTTGTCGATGGCGTATTTGGCGGCGGCCACGCCCTGCAGCGCATCCGAGGTGATGGTGCGGAAGAAAATACCGTTGGTCTTGCCGTCGCGGCCGAGCGCGGTCAGCGTCGGCGAAGAGGACGCAGGCGACACCTGGACGATCTTGGCCGGTGCGGTGACCGAGGTGAGGATCGGGATCGACACCGAAGAGATGATGCCACCGATGATCACCGGCACTTTCTTGACCTGGACGAGCTGGGTCGCGGCGTCGACCGCGACATTGCCCTGGCTCTGGCTGTCGCGCGTGTCGGTGGCGAGATCGCAGCCGCGCACGCCGCCCGCGGCATTGATATCGCGAAAAGCCATCTCGACCGACTTGGCACCCGCTTGGCCGTATTCGCCGGCCGGGCCGGTCAACTCGATGACTAGGCCCACGGTGATCTTGCAGTCGGCGGCATGCGATGCGCCAGCCAGCGTTACGAGAGCGAGCGCGGTGGTGAATTTCAGTATCGTGTTTCTCATTGTTGTTCCCCTTTGAGTTACTCGACTTGGTTTGATCTCTTGAGCCTGGTTCAGCGTTCCGGCACCTGCAGCCAGGTCTCATGCAGATGCCGCCATTCGACGCCGTTGGGCGCCGATGAACTAGTGGTGAAGACGGCGCTCGACTGACGGCGGCTGAGCTTGCCGCCGCGCAACTGCGCCTCGACATAGAGGACGACGATCATGTCGTCGGTTTGCCAGCCGGGCGTGATGTTCTCGATCGAGATGGCAAAGCCGTCATCGCAGGTGGCGCGGCTTTGCCTGACATGGTCGACGACCGCATCGCGACGGAGGACCACGCCGCTCGGCGCGATCATGGTCAAGCCTTCACCCATCACGGCTTCGAAGCGACCGAAGTCGACCGCGTCGGCGCGCGCTGCGACGAACCAGTCGACGAAGAAGTGGTGCAGATCGACGATCTCGGTGCTGGCGCGGGAAAACAGCGAGGCCTCCTGGCTCATGGCGCTCACACCCGGCCCGCATTCAGATTGTAGTGCATGATTGAGCCGTGACGGCCATGGCGGTCACGCTCGAGCGTGTAGACGTCGCCTTCGAGGCCGGGGCTTTGCGCGATCACCGCGCCGATCGCCGCCTTGTCGTCAGGGCTCAGTTGGACGTCCATGATTGCCGCATTGGCAAGCGCGTGCGCCTGGTTGCGGGCACCGACGATGACGGCCGCGACCTGCGGCTGTTCCAGCACCCAGGCGCTGGCGATGGTGGCGATGTCGACGCCGTGGCGATCGCCGACCGTCTTCAATGCCTGCAGCAATTGCTGGAACAGGTCCCAGCCGCCGAAATCATCGATGACGAGCTTGTATTTGACCAGCGAGCGGTTCTCGAGCGGCGGCGCCGGTTCGGCAGCGCCAAGCCATCGATCGCTGAGGAAACCGCCGGCAACCGAACCGTAGCATAGGAAATGCATGCCATGTTGTTTGGCCAGCGAGGCGACGCCTTGGGCAGGACGCTGGTCGAGCACGGAATATTGCAGTTGCTGACTGACCAGCGGAATGCCCGCCGCCAGGATTTCGGCGAGCCGCTGCGTGTCGAAATTGGTGGTGCCGAGATTGCGGACCTTGCCCTCGCGGCGGAGCTCGTCGAGCCAACCCATCGCCTCGACATAACGAGGCTGCGCATAGTCCCACCAGTGGAATTGCACGAGGTCGATGCGCTCGGTCTTCAGCCTGCGCAGCGACTGGTCGATGATGCCCCTGATATAGTCGCGGCTGATGCCGGCCAGCCGCTCGAGATCGGGCACCAGCTTGGTGTGCACCTTCATCCCGGCGGCGGCATCGAGGCCACGTTTGTTGCCAAGCCGCAAACGCGCGGCGCCGATCAGTTCCTCGACGCCGGTGTAGATGTCCGCGCAGTCGTAGGTGAAGATGCCGGCGTCGAAGGTTGCGATCAAATCGCTCACCGCTTGTTCGCGATCGATCGCGCCGTGCCCGCCGGCGAGCTGCCAGCCGCCGCGAATGACGCGCGAGATCGTATAGCGGGGGCTGAGTTCGACGGTCGTCATTCCTTTTCACCTTCCGCCGGCAACGGCACCGCCGTCGTTTCGGCATGGCTGAACCGCCGCTTGGCTACCCTGACGATCCTCAGCCGGCTGGCGCAGTTGGGATCTGGACAGGCAATCTCGGCGTCAGACGTCATCCAGTCATTGGCGTGCGTCGGCCGCTGCTTGGCCGCCAGCAGCGGCAGCACGGCGGCAATGGAATAGATCGAAAAACCCTGCCCCGCCGGCAGCGACAGCATCTCGCCCTTCAGTTCGAAATAGTCGCCGGCCCTGGCGCCGCAATAGATCAGCTTGCCCTCGGGAATGACCGCCTCGACGCGAAGATCGAAGAGCTCGAAACTGTCGTCGCGCCCGGCCATTTCAGATCTCCGTTCGCGTGAAGGTGACGTCGCAAGCGCCATTGCGGCGAATGACGCCGCAGGCGGCGGCGAACTGTTCCCGCTGCTCCGGCAGCACCTGCGCGACGACGCTTCCAGCGAGCCAGCCGATCGGGAACAAGAGCCGCGCGCCCTGCCCGTAGAACAGACCGATGTCGAAGATCGCGTTCGGATTGCCGCCCCACATGCGCGGCGGCACATAGGAGAGCACGATGTCGCCGGGCTGGGGCGTCAGCGTCGCATTCTCGGCCGGCAAGGGCTGGGCATAGGCCTGGCCCTCCAGATGCGGCGACGGCACCGGACAGGAGATTTCAGGACCGGTCCACATCGCGTGGATGCCGGCGACCATGCGGGGCTCCTCCAGATAGCCCCAGAGAAAGGCAGCATTGCCCGGCGCCTTTTCGGGCAGCAGCAGCGCCGTCGCCGACAGGCCTGAACGCGGCTCGGTGATCTTTATGGCGGCCTTTGTCATGTCACTCCGTTCGAGCCCTGGATTGCAGCTTGTCGCGAAGGAAGGCAAAGGGGCGGCTGATGTCGGCCACCAATGCCTCGCGCGCGGCTTGTGCATTCTGCGCCGCAAGCGCTGCCACGATGCTGCGATGGTAATGCGCGGTGTCCACCTCGCCGGCCTCGGAAAAGGCGTAGATGGCGACGCGGATGCACGGACCGGATTGCAGCCAAAGGCTCTCTATCATCGGTATCAGCACGGCGGACCCGCAGGCGCGGTAGATTTCGAAGTGAAAGCTCTGGTTGAGCGTAACCTCGCGATCGATATCCTTCTTTTGCTTCAGCGCCCGGACCTCGTCCCATTCGCGCAGCAGGGCCTCGACGGTCGCGATGCCACGCGGGCCCATGCGCGTTGCGGCGAGCGAGATCGCCTCCCCTTCGATCAGGATGCGTGCGCGCAGCAGGTCGTCGATCCGCTCCAGCGTGATCGGCGGCACGCGCACCGAGCGGTTGGGCAGCGCCTCGAGCGCTTTCTCCGTGATCAGCCGTCCGAGCGCCTCGCGCACCGGCATGGTCGAGGTGACCAGCGCGTCGGCAAGGCCGCGAATGGTCAGCACCTGGCTTGGCTCGAACAGGCCGCCGATCAGAGCGCGGCGCAGCTCGGAATAGACGCGGTCCTGCACCGTCTCGCGGCCGACCGGCACAAGTTGCGCGGCGAAAACGTCATTGTTCCGCTCCACGGCTGCCTTGTGCATGCGCTCCCGACTCCAGCCTTTTTCTGACGATCCTTTTTGGCGGACCTGCCTGTTTTCGGCTTGCGGAGAAAATTAAAGCTGATTAGCGTGATCAAAGCAAGTGTGATCACATATCAAAATCAGGAAACGATAAACGCTTCAGACCCGAGGGACTGATGGGAGAGACAGTGAAACGGCACGGGTCTGGGACCCAGGAGCCGGTGCTGGCGGCAAAGAACGTCGTCAGGCGTTTCGGCGGGCTCGTTGCCGTGAACAATGTCTCGTTCGATGTTCGCCCTGGCGAGATTCTGGGCCTGATCGGCCCGAACGGCGCGGGGAAGACGACAATGTTCGACCTGCTTGCCGGCAGCATTCTGCCATCCAGCGGCGAGATCTATCTGGGCGGCATGCCCGTTTCCGGCGAGGCCGCGCATCGCCGCATCGGACGTGGCCTCGGGCGAACGTTTCAGATTCCACGGCCGCTCCCCAACCTGACGCTGATCGAGAACGTCATGCTTGCCGCGCAAGGGCAGACCGGCGAGCGGTTGCTTGCCAATTTCCTCACCCCATGGCGGGTCGCCGCCGAAGAGAAAGCCGCCGCGAAGAAAGCCGCCGAGCTGCTGGAGCTCGTCTCGCTGACCCGCCTGGCGCGCGAGCCGGCACGGGTGCTTTCCGGCGGCCAGCGCAAGCTGCTCGAGCTCGCCCGCGTGATGATGGCCGATCCGGCGATCATCTTGCTCGACGAGCCGGCGGCTGGCGTCAACGCCACGCTGCTCGAAGTCATCATCGACCGCATCCGCAGTATCAACGAGAGCGGCATCACCTTCCTGCTGATCGAGCACAATATCGACATGGTGACGCGGCTTTGCCACCGCGTGCTGGTGATGGCGAGCGGCGACCTGCTGTGCGAGGGCACCGCCGACGAGGTGGCGCGGGACCCGCGTGTCATCGACGCCTATCTCGGGGGCGCGGCATGAACGAAACCGTGCTGGTCGTCAGCGATCTCGAAGCCGGCTACGAGCCCGGCGTGCCGATCGTGCGCGGCGCCTCGATCACCGTCAACAAAGGCGAGATCGTCGTCGTGCTTGGGCCGAATGGTGCCGGCAAATCGAGCCTGATCAAGGCCGTCGCCGGCCTTGTCCCCATCAGCCGGGGCAAGGTGCTGCTCGATGGCCAGGACATTACCGCGGCGCCGGCCCACATCATGATCCGCCTCGGCCTTGCCTTCGTTCCGCAGACTGAGAACGTGTTTCCACGGATGTCGGTGGAGGACAATCTGAAGGTCGCCTGCGGCATCCTCGAACGGCGCCTAGCGCCTGCCCGCATCGAAGAAATGTACGCGGCTTTCCCCGACCTTCTGCGCCAGCGGCGGACCCGTGCCGGCAACCTCTCGGGCGGGCAGCGGCAGATGCTCGCGGTGGCGCGGGCGCTGATCGTCCATCCGAAGGTGCTGGTGCTCGACGAGCCCTCGGCCGGACTGTCGCCGAAATTCGTGTCGATGGTGTTCGAGATGCTTTCGGACATCCGCAAGTCCGGCGTCACCATCCTGCTGGTCGAGCAGAACGCCAAGGCAGCGCTCGCCATCGGCGATCGCGCATACGTGCTGGTCGAGGGCAAGGAACGGCATGAGGCGGCCGCCTCGACTCTATGGGACGATCCGGTCATCGCAGAGCTCTATCTTGGCCAGCGGCCGCTCCGTAAGGACAGCGCACGGCACACCGAGACGGGAGGCGCGGCATGAGCCTGCAGTTCGTCGTCGACGGGCTGCTCACCGGCTCGATGATCGGACTTGGCGCCATCGGCGTAACGCTGACCTACTCCATCCTGCGCTTCTCGAACTTCGCCCATGGCGATTTCATGGCCTGGGGCACCTATGCGACCTTGACTGTCGTCGGCGCCATTGCCGCCATGTTCGGCAAGGTAGCGCCGATCGCGCCTTTGTCATTCGGCTGGCCGCTCATCGTCGCGCTGGTCGTCGGCGCGGCGTTCACGGCCCTGCTCGCGCTACTGCTCGACAAGGTGCTGTTTTCGCGACTGCGCAAGCAGGAGCAGGCGATCATTGCGGTTATGGGAAGTTTTGGCGCCTCAATGGCGCTCAGAAGCCTGCTCGAATTCATCTTTACCTCGCGCCCGACCTATTTCAGTCGCGCCATCCAGATCGCGATGCCAGTCGGGTTCGGCATCCGCATCACGCCAGATCAGATCGCGCTCCTCATTCTGACCGCGGCGCTAGTGCTGGCCGTGCATCTTCTGACGACACGCACCCAGACCGGCCGCTCCATGCAGGCGATGAGTCAGAACCCGGCGCTTGCCCGCATCGCCGGCATCGACGTCGCCAGCGTCGTGCGCGTCACCTGGGTCATCGGCGCAGCGCTGGCCTGCGTCGCCGGCGTGATGATCGGCGTGTTGGTCCAGATCCGTCCGCTGATGGGTTTCGATATGCTGTTGCCGATGTTCGCCGCCGCCATACTGGGTGGCATCGGCAGCATTCCGGGCGCGGTGCTCGGCGGTCTGATCATCGGCCTCGCCGAGGCCGGCGCGGTGCAGCTGATCGGCGCTGAATGGCGCGCCGCGGTCTCCTTCATCATTCTGATGGCAGTGCTGATCGTGCGCCCCATCGGGCTCTTCGGGGTGCGTGAAAGATGATCGATCTGGTGGGCTACGGCGCCTTCTTCCTGACGACGGCATTGATCTTCTCGCTGGTCACGCTCGGCCTCAACCTGCAATGGGGTCTGACAGGTCTGTTCAATGTCGGTCTCGCCGGCTTCGTCGCCATCGGAGCCTACACCTCCGCGCTGCTCACCACTCCCGACGACCCCGCCGGGCTGGGCGGCCTCGGCCTGCCGATCCTCGTCGGCTGGCTGGGGGCGATGCTTGTTGGCGGGGTTGCCGCCGCGCTGACCGGCATTGCGACGTTGCGGCTCAGATCGGATTATCTGGCAATCACGACTTTCGGTGTCGCGGTCGTCGTGCAACTGGTCGCGCTCAACGCGCAGAAGCTCACTGGCGGCCCGTTCGGCATCGGCTTCATCCCGCGACCCTTCGGCGGCCTCGCCGAAACGCCACTGCTCTTCAACCTGTCAAATCTGGCCATTGTCTCGGCGGTGACGCTCGCCGCATATCTGGCGCTCGAACATCTGACGCGCAGTCCGTGGGGCCGCGTCCTGAAAGCGCTGCGCGAAGATGAGCGCGCCGCGATCTCGCTCGGCAAGAGCGCACGCTTCTATCGTGTCCAGGCCTTTGCCGTCGGCGGCGCGATCATGGCACTTGCCGGCGCGCTGCAGGCGCATTTCATCGGCTTCATCGCACCCGACAATTACCTGTCGATCCTCACCTTCCAGGTATGGGTGATGCTGATCGTCGGCGGCTCCGGGAGCAACGCCGGCGCCATTGCGGGCAGTGTATTGGTCTGGGCGATATGGGCGGGCTCTGGCACGCTCACTAGTGTGCTTTTCGCGCCAGAACAGCAGGCGCGAGCCGCATCTCTGCAGATCGTCGCCATCGGCGTGATGCTGTGCGTTATCCTATTGGTTCGGCCGAACGGATTGTTCGGGGAGCGGCCACGGCGAGCGCGTTTCGGCAAGCTGACGAAGTCCACCGCCAGCGAAAGCGGATCCTGAACGCAATGGGGGGGCAAGAAGCGCTTTCCCTTTGGCATGCGGTCAGCCGAGACCACCGCCTCCGGCCGGCGTTGGAAGATAGCCTCGATGTCGACCTCGCCGTTGCTGGCGGCGGCTTTGCAGGCCTGTCGGCGGCACTGCACGCGGCCGGCAAAGGTCTTTCGGTAGCTGTGCTCGAAGCAGAAATCATCGCCTGGGGCGCCAGCGGCCGCAACGCAGGCTTTGTCGTACCGAATTTCGCCAAAATGGATCCGGACGCCATAGTGGCGCATCTCGGCGCGGAGCGCGGCGAGCGGCTGATCGGGGTCGCCGCGGGCAGCGCCGACCTCGTGTTCAACCTGATCGGGCGGCATAACATCGCCTGCGATGCGGTCCAGAACGGCTGGATCCAAGCGGCGCACTCATCGGCTGCTCTCGAAAGAATCGGATCCCGCGCCAAACAATGGGCGGAGCGCGGCAGGCCTGCGATGATGCTGGACCGCCAGCAGACCGAGGCACTGACCGGCGCGCGAGGCTATGTCGGCGGCTGGATGGATCGCTCGGGCGGCGTGCTCAATCCGGTCGAATTCGCGCGCGGACTGGCCGAAGCGGCCGAAACCGCCGGTGCGCGAATTTTTGAGCACACGCGCGTCACATCGATCGACCGTTCCTCCGACAGTTGGAGGTTGACGACTCCCTCAGGTTCGCTGCGTGCCGGCAAGGTGCTGATTGCCACCAACGGCTATGGCGGAGCCCTCAACCCGACTCTGGAGCGCACTTATTTTCCGTTGAAGGTCTTCCAAATCGCGACGGCGCCGCTGCCATCGAAGGCGCGTCAGCGCCTGCTGCCCGGAGGCCACGGGTTCTCCGATACCAAGCGAAACCTCATCACCTTCCGCTTCGACGCCCAGAACCGGTTGATCAGCGGCGGCATGCATGTAGTGAGCGCGGGCGCCGACAGACGCGTGCCGCGCACAATCTGGCGGCGGCTGGTGAGGCGTCTCGAACTCTCCGACCTGACGCCGATCGAGTACAGTTGGTCGGGGATCGCCGCCATTGAGCCGGACTTCCTGCCGCATCTGATCGACCTTGGCCCAGATCTGTTGGCGGCCCGGGCCTGCAATGGACGCGGCATCGCCATGACCACGGCCATGGGCAAGGTGCTCGCCGACTGGGCCGCTGGAACAGAAGCCCGCGACCTGCCGCTGCCATTCGCCCCGCCGGCGCCGATCCGCTTTCACGGCTTGCTACGCTACGCGCCCAATATGCTGCTGCCCTGGAGCATGTTGCGCGACTGGCTTGATCGGACTGGTTAGGACAGGTTTCGATCAAAAACCCTAAATTGTGTTTCACTGCAAAATTCAAGCCATCGACCATTTCGACACCAAAAAAACCGGTCCCAATATCCGACCCTTCCCATGAGCAGCCGCAATTCGGGAGCTCGAGAAGCTTCCAGAAACCCTGGCAAACCGCACGCCGCACCGGACACTAAGGTCCGGCGGACATCGTAGCGAATGTCCTCGACCGAGCGGCCAATTCGGCAAAGGTGCGTCCGAAAAGGACTGTCGGCGGCTCTGCCATGAGAACGAAAAAAGAAGAGAAGCAGAACTTTCGTGTGCGATTTTTGCACTCTCGTAAGTGGCTCGTTTTGCTTATGTCCGTCCAATCCATCATCGGCGGTTCACAAGCCTTCGTGATGTCACCGAAGGGACCGCACGACTATGTCACGGCCCTTCGCCGCAAACAGGTGACGGAAGTGAGCATGAACATCGACACGCATGTTCCGCCAATGGACGCACCGGCTCTGTCCGCGCCAATAGCCGATCCTCGGTAGAACTGCTGTAGGTAAGCAGGGCTGCTCGCCTAATACGGAAGCCGCTGCTGCTGCGGTTTCGCCTCCTCAGGGACGGTCTTGTGCCAGTCTTCGGAAGCGCGGCGTGGCGATGACGACTGTCTTTCCGCCACGAGCATTGTTTCGAAGAACTGGCCGGGTTTGCGGCGCGCGGGGCGCCGCATCCAAAGGCGCTCGCCGATGTGCGAAACGGCTACGACACAGAAGCCGGAGTTGGGCAACACCCCCAGCGACGCTAGTCCTATCGAAGGCGGCAACCGACCTCTTTGCGGGCGGGTTGGGGATCAAAGCAGTCGGTTGCCTGAGACGAAGGGGCCATGTCTGTTGGGGAATGCCTAGGCCCTGAGATGAGAACCAGGATGCCGACTTCACGTTCCGTCCCACGCAGAAAAATGGCCGGCCACATTAGGAGCCGTACCGACAAACGTCCCTTAACCGGTCGTCTATTCAGAAGCCGGACAAAACGAACCACGGGCTGGAACTATAACCCAATCGCGGCTCCAGCGCATTTTGGGACCCATCCGATCCTTGCACAACAGTACCTGTCGACTTGCAATCAAGTTTCGGGGTCTTACCGTCTGCGCCTGCGGAACACACGCTCACGCCCTGCTTTACCGCCACCTTCTTTTCTTTCGCAACGGCAGCGCCAGCCATGGCCAGTACGATAGCAACGCCAACAGAAATTACGAACCTCATGAACATGCCCCTTCACCCTGCCACCCGAAATGGATGCGCAGTGTTGACGTTACGGCAACCATACTCTGCCAGCAAACCAACTTGGACCTATGCGTGGCGTTTTGAGACCTTAGTCTCTTAGCTCGTTAACCAAGCGGAGTAGCCCGGCCACATAGCAGCCGGGCCAAATTCATCAGGCGCTGAGTTTCAGAGCGCCTTACCCGCTCTCGACTAAGCCGGGGCTGGTCACTTTCAGTCTCCTCTGCCTCACGCCCCTCATCGGGCTTCCGCTCGCCCCAGGAGATGAAGCTCCCGGCATAGATCGCTCCGGCCTCGCCCGCGAGTTCCGCGAAGCGGCAGGTCCAGTCATAGCCGCGCTTCATTCGACGCTTTTGCGAAGGCAAGGGCGGCAATGTCGCGACCATATTCGCGTTCACCCTGCCGATCGTCGTCGGCGGCGCGGGGTTGGGTGTCGAGACGTCTTATTGGATTCGAGCCTGAAGCTGCAGGCGATCGCGGACGCGGCCGCCTATGCCGGCGCGCGTGAAAAGATCCAGGGATCCGATACGGCGACCATCACCGCCGCCGCCACGATATCGGCCGCCTCGAACGGACTGGGTGGCGGCACCATCGTCGTCAACGCGCCGCCTACCTCGGGACCGAACATGGCCAAGAAGGCGGTGGAGGTGATCCTCAACCAGAATCTCGACCGGTTGTTCACCTCCATATTCACCCAGACGAATTGCCCGAGCAGGCGGTGGCGGTCGCGCTGATCACCGACGCGAGCGTCAAGCTTAACGGCTGTTCGGTCATGTCGGATTCGATCGCCAGTGACTCGATCAAGGTGCAGGGATCGGCAAGATTGCAGACCGACTGCCTGATTACTGCTGGTGGCGTTTCGCTGAACAATCCGGTGACCACGGTCTGCAAGTCGCCGATCACCCAGGCTCTGCCGGCTTCTGACCCGTTCGCGAGCCTGCCGGCGCCCGCGGGCACCGGCGGATGCAAGAATGTCAACGGCAACAAGACGACGCAAACAATCCAGGCCGGCACCTACTGCAGCGGCATGAACCTCAACAGCAATGTCGCGCTCTCTTCCGGGACCTATGTCGTCCAGGGAAATTTGAAGATCAACGCGGGTGCAGTCATCACCTGCGCCGCCCCTTGCACTAACGGCGTCCGGCAGCAACACCGTCAGCATCAACGGCAACGCCACCGTCAACCTCAGCGCGCCGACCTCGGACACCTACTCCGGCGTGCTGTTCTACGGCGACAGGACGGGAACGGCTGCGCAGAGCACCTTCAACGGCACCGCGGACTCGCTGTTGACCGGCGCCATCTATTTTCCGAAGCAGCAGGTCAATTATCTCGGCAACTTCTCAGGCGTGAACGGCTGCACGCAGGTCATCGCCGACACCATCCAGCGGTCGGGCAACTCGACCATTAATCAGGACTGCTCGAGCCTGGGGATGAAGAACATCCCGGCTGCCGGTTGCGGTGGTCGAATGACCTGACGTTGCAGAACCCGTGCGCAGGAATGCGGACAGCGCGAATGGCGCGCCAAGCCCCTTTGCTAAACTCGCCGGTGATGTTTGGCTACCGGACCGGGCGGTTTGGCTTCCTCGGTTCCGGCAAGCTGTTACACGGATTTGCAGCGAGTGCGGCTAAGCGCCAGTCTCTTTGGCACATCTCCCTTGCCAGTAACTCATTGCGAGCTTCGGCGGTCCATCGACCTTTCTTCGCGGCAAGGAGATAGTCGGCTCTGTTCGTGCGAAAGTCTTCTTTCTTCGCAGACATCGTTTCCTCCCGGATTTCCGCAGGCATTGCCCTCCTTCTGGCCTCACGGGGGCAAACACTAGCTGCCGATATATCGCGCGAGTCCACCAACTGAGGATTGTGTAGAACGATATATCCGGGGCCGCGGCTGCCGAACTATAGGGGATGTAGAGAGCGGCGCGACCGCAGCCTGCGTGGTCTTAACAGCCTGCGTGGTCTTAACATTTGTAGGCGCGCCCGGCCGTCTGTGAGCGCATGGTTACTTTCTTGGCCCAAGTGCCGGGGCCGAGACCCGCTTCACCCGCGGGCTTCGGCGGCGGCCTTTTGTCGCCTTGCGCCACTAAACTGGGCAGCTGGCAGAGTGAACACCGATAGGAAATCGAGACGCCTCTGGATCGCCATCAGCATCCTCGTTGCTGGGCTTGTGCTCATCCTGCTAGTTGGCCTCGCATACGCCGTGCTGATCCAACATCCTGCCGGATAGCAAGCTTTCATTTTAGCGTAATGCCTGCCGAAGATTTCAGCCGCTACATCAATGCAATAGACAGTCTGGTCAGGAGCCGCCAAGGTGCGCTGGTCGGCGGCTATGTTATGGGCTCCGCTGCTTGAGAGCGACCAACGCACTCTCGCCCCCAACGGGAACTGAGGGATGCAACGGTACCTGCCGCTTAAAGCCTTTTACCCAGAAGACCTCGACGTGCTGAAGCGCGTGTTTGATCTCCTGTGCCACGAGCGCGGTTGCCAGCCGGGTTCCCCGGACGCTGAAGCTACCGCCTTGCCACTGGTCAACATGTTCGAGGGCGGTCGGAGGACGGAAAAGGAACTGCTCGACGCGGTTCGGACCACGCAGGCTTACCGCCGGGCGAGCTAGGCGGCACCTGGTGTTCCGTTCATCCCAGGCCAGAGCAGCAGTCAGCTCCGGCGCCCTGATGAGGGGGAACTTACGTCTTTATGCTCGGCGCTGGAGGGATATCTCGGGGCTCAAAACTCAGTCGCTCCACGGTGGCGACAATCGCCACCGACGGTGCCTCGGCTTCGTCGAGCAGCGTCGGCCCATAAAGGCCGTTCACCTGGTCCTCGCTCATCAGCACCCCTGGCGGGCAGTGCTCCTCGATCGTCGCGCGGATCAGGCGCAGCGCTGCCCGGCACTCGCTCTTATGTCGATGGTCTCCATGACGAACAAACATTCGCTTTAGCTAAAATGTTCCGCAGAAGTTCTGGAACCGTTTTGAACTCGGCGAGTTTCGACGATGAGCGGTTCATCTCCCCTCCGGGCCGATCGCCCTTGGTAGACCCCATCTACGGCCCGGTCGCTTGTGTGTCATTGGCGACCGGCCTTTTCTTTGTCATGTGAAGGTAGCTTGCGTCTCTATCCCAATCGAACTGCAGCGAAGTTCGGCTGGGGCAACAAAGGCCTGCAAAAGCCCAACGTCGCTTTGAAAACAGCGCGGCCTGCTTCGTGGGTACAAGAACGTCCCGCTTCGCGGAGCGTTTTTCCTCAGATTTTTAGAGCCGGAGATCCCGAGATGATCCGTCAGGTTGATAAGGACCGGCACGAACGCGCAAGGCGAGCGGCTGACGAAATCTTGCGGGTGGAGCGGGAGGAACGCGCAAAGTAAACAGCGCGCTTGAGGGAAGCGCGTTTAGCCCGGGAGACCCAAAGCCGACCAAAACGGCTGCAAAGAGGCGCGGGCAATAGTAGGAACGAGACGGTCCATCTATCCCCTTGCGTTCTTGGCGGCTGTCAGGAGCTTTCCTATATCGGCTCTTGGTGCGGCGACCCTTTTCAGCACGAGGATCGCCATGGGTAAGGAATATCCGTTTTCGGAAGCCACACTAGGCGGCAAACTGGCCGCCGGCACAGGCCTGTCAGTCCACTGTTTCGGCTGTCAGCGCCGTGCGGTTCTTGACGTAGCCGAGCTCGTCCGCCGGTTCGGGCCGGACCAGCCCTGCCTCCACTGGGATCTGCTGAAAATCATTTACTGCCACGAGTGCCGCGCCGCCGGCCGCGACGATCGGAACCTGCAGTTCACAAACCATGCTGTGACGCCGGAGCAGCGGAATGGCTGGACGCCATACCCTTAGGCCCAAGGGCTTCCTCCGTCGCCGCTGGTACATCCGCAGTCGGCGACGGAGGTCGGAAGCGGCCCGGCACGCTGACGGGGTAGGCCAGTGAGCGCCGGGCCTAACCGGGGGACTTCGGCTCGCGCAAATATATCCCTTTGCCGAAATAGTAGGCACGTATCCATAAGGACGAACGTGTGAGTAGCCCACAGCCTGTCTCATCTCGGGACCGAATTGCTGGCATCAATTTTGCATCGGCCGAATTGGTGGCAAGGGGATACTCTTCGCATGCGATTGTCTACTCAGCCTGGGCGTAAGCTAGGAACGCCGAAATGCATATACTCGGCGCCACTCCAGATCGACGATGTTCAGATCGATGAGAACGGCGATGTGACCGTCTCGATTATTGCTGACGACATCTACTCGAAGCAATCAAAACAGCGCTATCAGATCACACTGACCGAAGCCGAAATCGGCCTTCTCTTCCGCGACGCCGAAAGGCGCTTGCGAGCCTGACGCCCCTCGATAGGCCCGCCGCACGATCCGCAGGGGCATGTTCGACCGCAACACACAGCGGCCCGACAGCTCCGCGCGTTGGGGTGCGTTGGTCGAACCGCTGGGCCTTAGCCGACTCGGTGTAGGGGTACAGTCGGCCGAAGCGAAGGCTACATTAGCGAGGCTGCATGAAGATCACGGTTGGTTACATTCCACCGGTTTCGCTAAGGCTCGCCGGGCGCGTCTTTTCTCCCGGCGACGCCAATTTCTATTGCCGGCCTCGCGACCACCGGTCTGCTCTTCGGCGCGCACCAATGACGGGCTACCGTCAACCGCAAAGACAATTCCCGCGCCCTCCAAAGCCCGGCGGATAGCGGCGACATTATCAAGCCTCGGTTTTCTAACCCCGTTTTCAAATTCGCTGATCACCATCTCGCTAAGGTTGGCCTTGGCAGCGAGGCGCACTCGCGACCAATTCAACAGAGCTCTGGCGGCTCTTGCTTGTTCTGGTGTGAGTAAGTCCCGGTTGTCCATAGGGATACAATGCCGGAGCGGGATATTGGTTCTCAAGCATCGGCTAATATGTTCTCGCACTTGCCGACGCCGGGCAGTTCGGGCCTTGGATGGTTAAGACAGCGGCAAGAGGGAAACGTGCCTCTCCTAGTCGTAAATGATCTGGCTTCGCTGTCCGTCGAACATATAGAAACTGATATGACGCCGATCTCGGTCGAACTCGCAGGAGCCGATCGATCGACCTGGAGCACGCAATTTGTTGCGGGTGTCGAACTCGATCGTCACAGTCGGCGGATCGCCATGCTCGGTGACTTTGGTGAGCCTGTATTTCACTCCACCATGAAGCGGGAGCTCGAACGCGCGTAGGAAACTCGTGCAGCGAGCGATGGGGGTCTGGGCCGGCTCTGAGCGGGCCGGAGAGAGCATCAATGCATAAGCACATAGGGCGGCCATCAGGAGGCTGGCCGCCATGCCGATCATGTCTCGCTGCCAATAGCGCCAGACCGCACTGGCGCCTCTCGTTATGACGGTAAGAGGCGCTTACTTTCTACAGGGGCAGTCTGCATGTAAACTGGTCGTCGATGTCCGAAGAGCGCTTCGAATCGAAAGCGACCCGATGGCACTTGGTCGGTGGTCGACGCCGACACCGGCCTTCTATGAAACCGGTGGCCTGGTACTCGAAGGGTTAGACTTCGAGATGGCGGATAATGTTTTTGCTCTGTTCTGCCCTTTCCTGCCAGCCAGCGGAACAAATCAGAAAATGCACATCGTAATGGTGGGGTCCCGTGTTCGAGTAACCCTGCCGGATTTCAGCAGAAACGGCACAGAAACGGCTTCCCTGAGCGTACAGCATTAATCATCCGGTGGGGATCGATCTGAGGCTGGGTCTCGATCAGCAGTTGCCGACACCGCTCAATCGTGTCCCTCGACACGGCGAGCAGTCTTATGTCGATTACGGATGGGCGTACCCGTGGCTGTTCGGGATGGTCGCTTGGCATAGCCGCCTCCGGTCATGAGTGCAGAGCAGCAGCACGGCCCGGCTGAGCAGAACCTGCTAATCCGCGTGTGAAGCGTCAGCGATGTAGTCGGCCGTGATTTCCAGTTCATTCACGAATTGATGACGAGACATCCGGTCATGCTCCTACAGGAATTGCTCGCCGTCGTACGCGTGGTGTGGCGAGACGAGTAGGATGCCCTGGATCATCTTAATGCGTTGTTCACCAATCCTCCAAAGGTCTCGGACGAGAATAAATATACGATCTTGCTAATGTGTATTTCGCGTGATCACGTACCCGCGATAATCCCGACCTGACATTTCCAATATAGAGGCCCAGTAACTTTTATCCGGGGGTACTCAGATGACGGATGCAGTCCCTGTTTATATGCACCATCGCCATAAAGCCAGCACGGCTGACCGCTTCTAGGCAGATGGAATGTTGTCATGACTTCAACGATTGAACTCCAGGTCAGCGCCAAGAAGTTCACCGACCAGGTGCTCCAGACGCTGCTGGCGACACCGCGCCCGCTCCCGGACCCCTACCTTGGCATGCAGCTACAGCGGGTGCGCTACAGCGCCGCGAGCCTCCGCCGCGACGTGATGGCGTCCTACCGCCTATTGCATGTCAACGCCGGCCAGGACCAAGGTCCCGGCTACAACGACATCAACGCTCGGCAGACGCAGCTGGCTGTCGACGTTACCGTCGAGATAACGGCTGAGCCCAACATCGCAGCACAGCCGAACCGCCTCGCGACTCCCGACGTGACCATTGACGGCACGCTCGTCTTTGACCTCGAGGTCAAGCAGTCCTCGATCGGCGTACTGGCGCTCGAGACGAGGTTCCGCGACCTTGAGGTCGGCATCTCGCTCCCGTCGATCGCGGGCGTCGTCGACCCGAAGCAATGGGCGATAGACAAGCTGAAATCGCTTCTCAACCCGAAGCCTCTGAAGATAGATCTCTCCGACACGCTCGCCAAGGGCCTGCAGTTTTGGAACCAGGGGATTGCCCTCGACGCGACGGGAAACGCGCTGGTCATCCGTGCCGAGGTGGCCAACGATGGCAATCCCTATCGCTGGACCGACTTCTACAATGGCGCCATCACAGAGAGGCTCGGCGGCGCCGACTGGGCCGTTGTCGCACTCCCAGGGGACTTGAGCCTCACGATCCAGACGGAGATATGGGGGCGGCTCACACAGGCGCTCGGCCATTACCGGGTGCGGACTGTCGATGTGCAGTATTCCGGCCACGGCGATCGCGCCTCCTTCACAATCACACCGTATCTGAATGTATGGGAGGACGGCGTCGAGGTGCTTGGCAATGTCGTATCCGCCACGTTCGGGATCTCGGTCGGATACGAGGCCGGCAAGATAGTAGTCGAAATCGATGCCTCCGCGGCCGACGACCTTGCCGACGGGATTCGTGCCGTGATCGCCGGCTTCGTCGCAGCGTTCGTCCCGCTCGCCGGCTGGCTGGCGGCGATCGTGCTCAACGAGGTGCTCGGCGTGCTGCTCGACGAGGTGTCCCACAAAGTCGCCGAGATCGCCTCCGGGATCGATGGTCTTCCCAAAGGTACAACGGTCGAGGATATCGCGCGCTTTCAATATCGTGCCCGCATTCCGTTCACGGCACCGAGCGCGCTCCCCGGCGCGATAACGACCTTCTCGGCCGATGCCGAGGCGGTAGCCGTTGGTGGCACATGGAACGTGACGAACCTAAGCCCAGGCGAGTTGAAGGTGACCACGTCTCGGTTCGCCCGGAATGCTCCGTTCGTGTCGTGCGGGGTGCTGGGCTACTCTACGCTGGAGGCATTCGACGCCGACCCGGCTGGCTCGATCAGCATGCACGCCGAGGCTGAACTCACGTCGACCGGCACGGCGCCCGTATCGGTCGACAGGGTCATTCCCGTGCGCATGCCTGCCACGGACGGCAGCACTGGGCTCACCTTCGTGCCCGGCGATAATGCGCTGCCCTCGAAGCTCGAGCTCGACGGGCCAGGCTCGCTACAACTCGCCGAACCGATAGTAGTCGAGGTCCGCACCAGCATCGGCGTGGTGCGGCTGAGGTTCGACCAGGTCACCAGCACAGTGATCACCTTGCCGGAACTGAAGCGGTTGCGAACGCAGATCAAGGCTAACCTGGCCTATTGCGACGCCGAGCAGATACCGATCTGGTGGCTCAAGAAGCACGATCTGATTTCGGGCGGCCCCGACCTAACGGCTGAGGAGATCAAGGCGAAGCTCCTGGAGGAGACCGTCACTACCATCCCAGCCTATTACTAGTCCCCTGTTCGTGGCAGGCGCTCGTTCCGTCTCGGTCCGATGGAGAAGCGGGTCGTGTGGCGGGACGAATAAAGGAGGCTACGCCTTTCGCTTAGCTGGCGCGACTGGCGTTGATCGCGGCTTCCTGCCCAGCCCGCTGGACTTCGCCAGCGCCGAGCGCGTGGCCGCATAGCTCGTCGTCACCATGGGTAGTCCGCCTTCAAGCCCCATTTCTCGCGGTACTCATCGGGGCTGAGCCCGCAATGCATATTGAGAGCCGCTTCAGCGATTTGAACCTCTTCCCGTCCTCGAAGATGATGTAGTCCGGAAACACCGATCGCTTCGGATTGACCGCAGGCTCCTGGGCCGGCTGCTCGGGCGCGACAGGCTGCCTGATGTTCGCCAGCGACAAATTCACGCTAGCAATCAGGTCGGGAAGAGACGCCACCGGTCGAAGCGTAAGACGAAAGCCTAGCCTGTATCCAACGGACATCGCAGAGGCTGAAGGCAGCGTGACCAGGTTCAAGCCTGCCCACCTCAGGCACATCGCGCACTACGCATGGTCTGCCGATTGCCGTCGCGTTTTTTCCGAAGCGCCGGCGGCCGGCAAACCTTCCTTTCTGGCCTTGGCAAACGCTCGGTCGCTCTCCAAAAATCCGGCCAACATGAATGGAATGAGCTCGGCCACGGTCTCAGACTCACCATAGGTCTGACGATAAAGAGCCGCATAGTCGCTCAGGGCCTGGTTGAGGTCAGCGCTGACGGTGATAGTGATCTTCGAAGGTGTCCGATCGGGAAGCTTTCCTAATTTCAGGCTTGCCATTAGCCCTCCTTTTCATCCGGCGTACGGCCGAAGTACGATGTCCTTGTGTACGATCACGCGCAGCGGCCAACCGGGGCGAACCGTGATCGTCGGCTGAATATTCAGGTTCTTTTCCGTGATGCGCTGACCTGCCTGGCTGACATTCTGCTGCGTGGATTGCCGGATTGCCTTGACCAAGTCGCTCTCATTGTCCCCAAAACTCAACTCAGTGCCGATGCCCAGCAACGTGGCCACCGCAACGCCCTTGATCAGCTGCCAGGTGTGGAAATCCACCTTGTCCTCAAGCCCCGCATAACCGGCGGTGTCTGTCGCCGGCAGATTGTCGATTTCGATCGAGGAGCCGTCGGGCAGGATTATTCGCTGCCAGACCAGCAAAGCACGCTTCTGCCCAAAGGCGACGACGCTGTCATAGGTGCCGATCAGACGCGAGCCTTGCGGGATGAGCAAGGTGCTGCCGGTGACGGTGTCGTGCACATTCTCGGTGACCTGCGCAACGACCAGCCCGGGCAAGTCGGAATTGATCCCTGTGATCAGGCTTGCCGCGATGACGCTGCCGGCCATGAGCTGATAGGGTGAAGCTGGCGTTTGCAACGCATGCGGATTGTAGATCCCGTTTGTGTCTGGCTGGCTGATGAAATCCACTTTGCGCTGCTGATTGTTCTGGTCGCCCTCGGTTGTTGCAACGGAAGCTGACGTGCCGGCGGCACCGGTTTGCGGAAGCGCTTCAAATTGCTGCTGGCGGGCTTGCCCGGTGTCCGGAGCATCGGCCTGCTTCGATCGATTATCGATCCGGAACATGACTTGCGACTCGCGCGCCGAAATCGCCTGCTGGGCGAGCCGTTGCTCTTCCGCGGAAACCTCCTGCCCGGGCGCGATGCCGAGCTGGCGTTGCCGCTCAAGAATGGGGCGGCCGAGATCGCCCGGTAGCGGCGGTCCAAGCACAGGCGCCTTTGGCTTGATCGCGGAATAGTCCTTGGGCAGGCTATCGAGACCCTCAGCTGTCGGCTTGCGTTCGGTGTTATAGCGGTCTTCCGTCAAGCCTTGGATGCGCAGAGCTGGCCCCCTCAGCGCGATCATGGTGACACCGAATATTGCGCCGGATCCGAGCGCCGCGATCGCGACGATCACGCCGCGCCTGAAACGCACAGCGCGACGAGGCGAAGCGCGCAGCTGCAGCTGCGCCGGATCAAGCTTCGGCGGAGCGGTGGAATGGGACGTCTCAGTCATGGGCGTTCCCCTCATCTGCCGAGACGGGAAAACAGCGAGATCCGCCGCGGCGGTTGCCGGCCATCAGTTCTGGTGATGCGCACAACCTGCTGCTGCTTGGCACCGAGCCGCAGTTCTGCCGCGGCAAACAAGCGATCGACGATGTAGTAGTTGCCGCGCATGCGGTAGTTGACGAGCTGGTTGCTGCCGTCGGCTCCGACGATGAAGAGCGGCGGCGCCTCGCCCTGGTCAATGCGGCGTGGGAATTCGATATAGACCTTGCTGCCGTCGTCGAAGGCACGCGTCGGTCTCCAGGGCGGTGTGTCGCCGCTAATCGAATAGCGGAAGCGGATATTTTCGAGTGCCACATTCGACGCCACCGGCGTGACGGCATCTGCTTGGGCGTTGCGTTGGCGCAGCGCGACGATCTGGTCTTCGCTATACGTCCAGGAGATGGCCGCCATCGCGGTCTTGTCAGTGCTTTGAAGCTGCAGGTGATAGGTCCGCCGTTCCGTGGTGATGACCAGGTTGGTGCTAAGCCCCGGCGCGAAAGGCTTTACCAGCACATGGGTGCGCTGATTGTCGCCGGTGCCGCTCACGGTGTCGCCAATGACCCAGCGTACCGTATCGCCCGCAGACACAGACGTCAGCTTCTCACCCGGTTGCAGAGCAATATCGGTGACGCGCTCGGGTGCTGCGTAAAGCTGGTAAAGCGCGCCATCGGCAAACGGATAGACCTGGACCGCATTGACATAGCCGTATCTGGTGGGCTCCTGTGTCGCCGCCTTGTTGGCGTCGGCGACACGTTCTTCGGGGGAACGTTTATCCTCGGCGACCTTGCCTGGATCGGGCTGCAACTGGCCGGGCAAAGGCAGCGGCTTTGGCACCTCGACGATCTTGACCGGCTTCTCCGGCGGCTTCTCGATTGCCGCTGCTTTGAAGTCGGCCGCGTCATAAGAAATCTCAGGTGGCGGCACCGGCTTCGATGCGCAAGCCGAGAGGACGGCTGCCGACGCGGACAGGATCAGCGCGCCACGGAACGATGATGTACTATTTGTCATTGGCTGGCTCCTTCGGGGAGACGGATGCAGGTGCTGCGCTGTCGAGCTCGCGCGACCAGTCGATGGCGTTGATGAAGACGCCGAGCGGGTTGCTGCGCAGCTGCTCGGTATTGCTTGGCGGGCGGATCACGATGGTGAGGATCGCGGTCCAGCGCGTCGTGCTGGCCAGGCTGCCGCGCTCAAAAATCTGCTCGGTCCATTTGACCTGGAATGAGCTGTCGGAAGCCCTGACCACGCTGGTCACCTGCACCGACACGCTGCGTGTGCCGATCTGCCCGAATGGGTTGTTCGCCTTGGCGTATTCGTTGAGGAAGAGTGCTGCACGATCGGTGGCAAAGTCGTAGGCTGCCAACCAGTTCTGCCGAACCAGGACCGGATCGGTGGAAACGGAACGGACATTTTGGATGAAGCGGCCGAGATGCCAGGCGATCTGGACATCTGAAGGTTGGTAATCCTGGATTGCCGGTGCAACCGCACGCGCCTCGCCGAAGCGGTCGACCTCGATGACGTAAGGCACGACACGGCTCTGCATTGACTGCCAAACAAGGCCGCCGGAGAGCCCGGTCGCCAAAGCGAGGCAGCCAAGCGCCATCAGCCGCCAATTCCGGGCCTGTACCCGCGATGCGCCGATACGCTCATCCCAGAGCTGGCCGGCCTTCTGATACGGCGTGACGGGCTCGGGCGTCTTGCCGTAACGTTGAACGGGTCGTTTGAAGAACATTTAGTCGTCCTTGTCGTTGAGTGAGGGATTGGCGCTGCCGGCAGGCCTGTCACCGTCGCGGACGGCTTGCACGGCGGCGTGGCGATGAGCACGAGCAGTCTGTTCAGAACGCATGCGCTTTGCCCAACTGGGCGCGGTGCCGGCGGCCGCACTGGATGGGCTCCCGATCATTGACGCAGTCGGCGCACCGCCGGTGGCGGTCCATGCGGCTTCCCGCCCGGCATTGACGCTAGGCCCGAAGCTTCCCGCGGCGGATCCTGCTGCACGCATTACAGCGCCGCCGGCGGCGCCTGCCACACCCTGCATTCCAGCAGCCACACTGGACAGGCCGGTCCCGGGCGAGGTTGCACGTCCCAACTGCCACGCCGAGGAAGCTGCCGAACCCATGGTCGTGCCGGCTCGGACGGCGGCAAGCCCAGCGCCGGTTGCCATGCGCGCGCCGGCAAAGGCGGCGCCCGCGACAACGAGGGACGATCCGGCAGCGGCCGCCGTGGTGCCCAGTGCTGCGCCCGCACCAAGCTGCGGCGCGCCCGAGACAAGACCCGAGGCGATCCCAGGACCAAAAATGCCGAGCCCGAGAAGCGCCAGCGCGCCAAGCACCTGCGACATGGCCGCCGCCAGGTCGGGCTCCTTGCCCTGGAGCGCCGAAGCAAACTCGCCAAAGAGCGTGGAGCCGATACCGACGACGACGGCGAGTACCATCACCTTGATGCCCGACGAGATCACATTGCCAAGCACGCGCTCGGCCAGAAACGCCGACCGGTTCCACAGCGCGAAGGGCACCAGAACAAATCCGGCCAGCGTGGTGAGCTTGAATTCCAGGATGGTGATGAAGAGCTGGATCGAGAGAATGAAGAAGGCGATGATGACCAGGAACCAGGCCACCAGCAGCACGAAGATAGTCAGCGCGTTACCGAAGATTTCCGGAAAACCCAAAAGCTGGCCAGCCTGATCAAGCAGAGGCCAGGCGCCCTCGAAACCGGTGGCGGCGATGCGGCCCGGGTGCAGGAGGTTGTCGGCGGAGAGATTGCCGGAGGATGCGCTGATGCCAAGGCCGGCAAAGGAGCGGTAGATGACGTCGGCGAGGTTCTTGAAATTGTTCAGGATGAAGGCGAAGACGCCGACATAGAGCACCTTGCGGATGAGGCGGGCAAGAACATTGGGCTCGCCGCCGAACGCCCAGGCGAGGCCCGCAAGCGTAATGTCGATGCCAATCAGGGTGGTGGTGAGGAAGGCGACGTCGCCCGAAAGCAGACCGAATCCGCTGTCGATATAGCGGATAAAAGTCTCCATGAAGCGATCGATGACGCCAAGGTCGTTCATGCCGCCGCCTTCCTCATGTTGAAGTGCTTGTGATCAGTTGCCGGGATAGGCTGTGCCGGTCCCTAGGAAACGTTTCGTTGTCTGGCGGGCGGCTTCCTCGGACTGCGCCTTGCGTGCCGCGTCCTCAGCCTCGGCCCGAAACTGTGTCGCGAGCAGCGTCTGGATCTGCATCTGCTGCTTGGTCGAAAGCGCGATCAGCTGGTTGGTGGCCTGGCTTGCCTCAAGCGCACCGGCCGCGCCTTGGCTGCGGTTGACGAGATCGGCAAGCAGGTCGCCGTCGCCGCGGACATTTTCCACGATCTGCGACTGGACACCCATGGTCTGGCGGAACGCCTGCATGGCGCTTTGCCAACGCTCGCGTGCGGCGGTGGCCACATCGCTCACTTTGATCGTGGCATCGTAGCTTTCTGGAAATTGCTGGCGCCACTGGTCCTGAAGCTTGCCGAGATCAAAGCTCAGACCGCTTGCCTGGTCCATCAAACCGTCGATCCGTTGCAGGGAACCGGTAAGCTGGCCGACGGAGGAAAAATCCAGGCTCTGAAGGTTGCGCGCCATGTTCTGCAGCATGGTCGCCTGGTTCTGCAGCGACTGGATCTGGTTGTTGATCTGCTCCAACGCTCGCGCCGCGGACAGCACGTTCTGCGTATAGTTCGAGGGATCGAAGACAATCAGGGCATAAGCCGGCTGCACACAGTCGGCCATCGGCTTGGCGATCAGCGAAAGGATGATCAGGCCGGAGAGAAAGCGGCGGCGCATCATGACGATTGCTCCATGTCTGCTTGAGGGAATTGCCGGAGGAGATCGGCGGCCCAATCGAGGCCGCGCGCACTGAGAAATCGGGAGGCAAAGCTCTCCTGACCGTCGTCGGATAGGGCGCTGTCAATGAGCGTCTGCGTGGCTGGGTCGGAGGCGCCGCAAAGCGCAAGCGCGATCGGGCCAAGACCGAGCTCGAAGAGACGATTCCCACGTCGCGATTGCAGGTAGTACTGGCGCTTTGGCGTAGCCCGGGCGACCAGTTCGATCTGGCGTTCGTTCAGACCGAACTGCTCATAGACGGCTCGCGCCTGCGGTTCCACGGCACGATCATTAGGGAGAAGAATCCGTTGCGGACAGCTCTCGATGATTGCCGGCGCGATTGCCGAGTTCGCAACGTCGGCAAGAGACTGCGTGGCGAAGATGACTGACACGTTCTTCTTGCGCAGCACCTTCAGCCATTCGCGGATGCGGGCGGCGAAGAGCGGATTATCGAGATAGACCCAGGCTTCATCAAGCATGAGCAGCGTCGGACGTCCGTCGAAGCGCTCCTCAAGCCTATGAAAGAGATAGGTAAGCACCGGCAGCACAGCGCCTTGGCTGTGCATCAGCTCCTCGGTCTCGAAACACTGGATATCCGACAGGGCCAGCCGATCGTCGTCGGCGTCGAGCAGCCGGCCGAAGGGGCCATCCAGCGTGTAGGGCATCAAGGCGGACTTCAGCGCATTGGACTGAAGCAGGACCGACAGTCCGGTCAGCGTGCGTTCCTGCGCCGGCGCGGTGGCAAGGCTGCCAAGCGCGGACCAGATTGACTCCTTCACCTCGGGCGTGACGGAGACGTTCTCATGGGCAATGAGGCTGGCTATCCATTCTGCCGCCCAGCTGCGCGTGACCGGATCGTGGATGTTGCGCAGCGGCTGGAAGGCAAGCGCGCCGTCAGCCCCTAAGGCGTGGTGTTCCCCACCCAAGACGAGCGTTGCGGCACGAGCGGAATTGCCTTTGTCGAAGACATAGACCTGCGCGCCGGCATATCGCCGAAACTGCAGCGCGATCAGCGCAAGCAGAACCGACTTGCCCGCCCCGGTCGGACCAACGATCAGCATGTGACCGACATCGTCGACATGAGTAGAAAGTCGGAAGGGCGTCGACCCACCGGTCTCGGCGAAGAGAAGCGGCGGCGCTTCGGTCTGGGTGACCTTGGCGAGATGCTCGTTCGCCGCCGGGCCGGCCCATACCGACGACAGCGGCATCAGGTGGGCCAGGTTCAGCGTATGAACGAGCGGCTGGCGAACATTTGCGTAGACATGACCGGGCAACGAGCCGAGCCACGCCTCGACCGCATTGACGCTTTCGCGGATCGTGGTGAAGCCGAGCCCATTGACGATGCGCTCGACCGCGCGAAGTTTTTCGGCGGCGGCTTGATGATCTTCGTCCGACACCGTCACGGTCGTGGTGAGATAACCGAAGCCCACGTGATCGCCACCCAAGGCCTGAAGGGCTTCGTCGGCATCGAGGGCCTTGTTGTCCGCATCGCTGTCGACCAGCGGAACGGGTTCATTGCTTACAACCTCCCGCAGGATAGCGACGATCGATTTGCGCTTGGAAAACCACTGCCGGCGCAACCGCGTCAGCGTTTTGGTGGCTTCCGGCTTGTCGAGGGGAATGAAGCGCGTCATCCAGCGATAGGCAAAATCTTGGTGGTTCAGCGCATCGAGGATTCCGGGTCGAGTGAGGTTGGGAAAACCGAGGATGGTGAGGGTCCGCAGATGCAGATCGCCCAGCATCGGCTCCAGCCCGCCCGTGAGCGGCGCATCGACCAGAATGCCGTCGAGATAGATCGGCGTTTCCGGCACGGCGACCGGATGCCGGCGAGCCGAGATCGTGCCATGCAGGTAGGTCAGCGTCTCGGCATCGTCGAGCCCACGCACTTCCGGCATGAAGCCGGACAGGAGATCCACGACGCGGTCGGTCTCTTCACGGAACCGCCCTAGCTCCTGGCGCCAGTTTCTTTCGGCTTCTGGATGATGAGAGTCGACAAATGCGCTCTCCGCCCGTGCCTGGCTGTCCGGAGGCGGCATGAACAGCAGGGTCAGATAATAGCGGCTCTCGAAATGCGCGACCTTGCCCTCGAAAGCCGCGCGCCGTTCTTCATCGATGAGCCACGACGCCGCGTCGGGAAAACGCGAGGCTGGATAGCCCAGGGCTTCGACCCGTTCAGCCTCGAAGAACAATGCCCAGCCGGAGCCAAGGCGTCTGAGCGCATTGTTCGCACGGGCGCAAAGGCCGACGAGCTCTGCTTCCGTCGCGCTTTCGAGATCGGGGCCACGGAACCGCAGCGTCCGCTGAAAGCTGCCGTCCTTGTTGAGCACGATGCCGGGCGCGATGAGTGCCGCCCAGGGCAGATGGTCGGCAAGCCGGTCGGCCTTGCCGCGATATTCTGAAAGGTTCAGCATGCCAGCCACCCCCTCAGCCGAAGATGGCGGACAAGGACGGCGGCGAAGTCCGGATCGCGGCGGGCAGCCAAGACCGCGAGCGTGTGACCAGCAAGCCAGAGCGCGAGCCCGGCAATCCACTGCTGTAAGCCAAGGCCGATTGCCGCGGCGACCGTACCATTGAGAATCGCAACCGCTCTCGGCGCACCGCCCAAGAGAATCGGCTCCGTCAATGCCCGGTGGACCGGCACCTCGAAGCCCTCGATATGCTGCTCTCCAGCGGCCATCAGACAAGCGCTCCGCCACCGAAGGAGAAGAAGGAAAGGAAGAAGCTCGATGCTGCGAAGGCGATCGACAGCCCGAAGACGATCTGGATCAACCTGCGAAAACCGCCCGCCGTGTCGCCGAAGGCAAGGGTCAAGCCTGTGGTGATGATGATGATCACCGCAACGATCTTGGCGACCGGCCCCTGCACCGACTCCAGGATCTGCTGCAGCGGCTGCTCCCAGGGCATGCCGGAGCCGGCGGCGTAAGCGGGGGCCGTGATGAGAAACGCGAGCGCGGTGGACGAAAGAAAGCGAAGCTTCTTGCGCATGAGATGACCTTTCAAAATTGCCGGAGTTGCGGAATTGTGAGCGGAGTAACGGCGTAGTCGCCGCTGCCGTCGAGGCCGGCGACCTCAGCGATCGCGTCGATGCGGCGCGAGGATCCGCGCCCGGCGATGAAGACGATCAGATCGATGGCTTCGGCGATGAGGCGGCGCGGAACAGTGACGACGGCTTCCTGGGCGAGCTGTTCGACACGGTAGAGTGCCGAGCGCGCCGAATTGGCATGAACCGTGGCGATGCCGCCGGGATGCCCGGTGTTCCATGCCTTGAGCATGTCGAGGGCTTCCGCACCCCTCACCTCGCCGACGATGATCCGGTCGGGCCGGAGCCGCAGCGTCGAGCGAACGAGATCGGCAAGTGTGACCGAACCCCGCCTCGTTCTCAGGGCGACGCAGTCCTTTGCCGCGCATTGCAGTTCGCGCGTGTCTTCGATCAGGATCACCCGCTCGTCGCATTCGGCGACTTCGGCCAAGAGAGCATTGGCAAGCGTCGTCTTGCCCGAGGACGTGCCGCCGGCGACCAGAATGTTGCGCCGCTCGCGCACCGCCTTCTTCAGCGCATCGGCTTGCAGCGGCTGCATTATCCGGTCGGCGACATAGTTGGCCAGCGTGTAGAGTCTTGCGGCCGGCTTGCGGATGGCGAAACACGGCGCCAGCACGACGGGCGGCAGCAGCCCCTCGAAGCGTTCGCCCGATGGCAGCTCGGCGCTGACAATCGGATTATCGGCATGCGCCTCGGCACGCACATGGGAGGCAACCAGACGAATGATGCGTTCGGCTTCGGAGGGATGCATGGACACGCCGGTGTGGACCCGACCTTCCCCCAGTCTATCGAGCCGCAGCGCCCCGTCGGGATTGACCATCACCTCGATGACCAGTGGATCGGCGAGAGCTTCGGTGATCGCCTGGCCCAGGGCGGTGCGCAGCATGGCGCGGCGGCGGTGGTCGGCTTCCGGATGAGAGCTCATCCTTCCCCTCCCACGCCGCTGTCTTTGCCAAGGGAGCGTTTCCCGGACGCGACTTGCCGGCCGACCTGCTCGACGAATTTGTCGAAACGCTCGTGCGCGATCGCCTGTGTTGCCTTGTCCGGAACCGGCGTGTGGGCATGCAGCGTGATCGAAAAGCGGATAAAGAGCGCCAGGCTCTCGAGGATCATCTCGGCATCGCGCCTGACGTAAGCGAGGTCGCGCGAAAGACGGTCAAGCCTCACGCCATAGCGGCGGTCGAGCTCGTTCTCGCCGCGCCGTTCGATGAATGCTTCGATCGCCTTCGCCACCACCGCGGATTTAGTGGTCGACGGATCCCGGCTGAGGTTGTCCAGCTTCTCGCTGAGGTCGGGCTCGAGCAGAAACTGATGACGAATGCGGTGGGGCTTCATGCGGCTTGTTCTCGGCAGGCCGGCATTGCGCCGGCGATGAGAACAAGCATCGGGCGGCTGCTCGAAATCGCTTATGGTCGTTATCTACGCTGAGATACGCTTTGGCTTCGAGCGGCGTTCAGAAGCCAGGCACGATGTCCTTGTCGTCGCCCCTGCCCTCGTTGATGCCATACGCACGCGCGGCGTTGGAAATCCGGTCCATCACACGTTTGTCGGCGAGCGCTTCGCTATCATCGTCGGCGGGCTTGAAAATATCGTCCTGCTCCGGCTCCTGAGAGGTGGCAATATTTTCTTCAGGCAATCCCGGATGGCGCTGCTGCTGAACACCGCCCTCGTCTTCAGCGACTCCGTTACCGCTTTCTTCGTCAGCAGCAAGACGGCGGTCGACACTGCGCACCTGTCCACTCCAATCGTCCGGACGTGACGCCGGACTGTCAGCGTGAGCCCGTTCGCGCAGCACCGGCGCTGGCAGTACCCGCTCCGTAAAATTCTGATCCTCGTAATAGCGCAGCTTCTTCGCACGGATCGGCGGCAGCCCAGAAACCAGTACCAGTTCGTCGGACGGAGGCAGTTGCATGACTTCGCCCGGCGTCAGCAGCTGTCGCGCGGTCTCCTGCCGACTGACCATCACGTGCGACAGCCAGGGCGCCAGCCGATGGCCGGCATAGTTGCGCATGGATCTGAGTTCCGTCGCCGTGCCGAGCGCATCCGAGATGCGTTTGGCTGTCCGTTCATCATTAGAGGAAAAGGCAATCCGCACATGGCAATTGTCGAGAATGGCGTTGTTCTCGCCATACGCCTTGGAGATCTGGTTCAAGGATTGTGCGATCAGATAGGCACGAATGCCGTATCCCGCCATGAAGGCAAGCGCGGTTTCGAAGAAGTCGAGGCGACCGAGTGCCGGGAATTCGTCGAGCATCATGAGCAGTTGGTGCCTTCTGCTCTTCTTCGGATCACCCTCCAGACGCTCGGTCAGCCGGCGGCCGATCTGATTGAGCACCAGTCGGACCAGTGGCTTGGTGCGAGAGATGTCAGATGGCGGCACCACCAGGTAGAGCGACATTGGGCGCTCGGCATCCATGAGGTCGGCAATGCGCCAATCGCACGCCGATGTTGCCGCAGCCACCGTCGGATCGCGGTAGAGGCCGAGGAACGACATGGCGGTCGAAAGCACGCCCGAACGCTCGTTCTCGGATTTGTTCAGAACCTCGCGCGCCGCCGAAGCCACTATCGGATGCACCTTAGGCTTGTCCGCCACGCCAAGGTGGTTGGTCGTCATCATTCGCTGCAGCGTCGCGGTAAACGAGCGTTGCGGGTCTGACAGAAAGGTGGCGACGCGGGCGAGTGTCTTTTCCTCTTCGGCGTAGAGCACGTGCAAGATGGCGCCGACCAAGAGTGAGTGGCTGGTCTTCTCCCAATGATTGCGCCGCTCGAGTGCACCTTCCGGATCGACCAGGATGTCCGCAATGTTCTGGACGTCACGGACTTCATTCGATCCCTTGCGCACTTCCAGCAGTGGATTGTACCGCGCCGATCTCGGGTCCGTCGGATTGAACAAAAGGGAATAAGAGAACTTCGATCGCCAGCCAGATGTCAGCTGCCAATTCTCGCCTTTGATATCGTGAATGACGGCCGAGCCAGTCCAGGAGAGAAGCGTTGGAATGACCAACCCGACGCCCTTGCCTGAACGTGTCGGAGCAAAGGCCATGACGTGCTCCAGGCCATTGTGCCGTAGATAACGGTCGTTCAGCTTGCCGAGGAAAACGCCCGCGGGCCGAAACAGCCCCGCCTTTTCGATTTCCTGTTTCACCGCCCATCGTGAAGAGCCATAGGTGGTGACCAGTCCGCGCTGCCGTGCGCGCCACAGCGAGCCGGCGACCGCGGCTGCACAGCCCAAGAACCCGCTGGCGCCGGCAAGCGCGCCTGCTTGATCAAAGATCTCGGGCGCATAGGCGTCGAAATGGAACCACCATTCGAACAGTTTCCATGGCTTGTAGATCCGCCATCCCGCCGCGATGAACCACGGCGCGCCGAGTTGCGGCTGATAGCCGAGCATGTGAGCGCACCATTGCGTTGCCGCCCATACACCAACGACAACAATCGCGAACACAAGGGCGATCTGCCCGACCAGCAGCTTCGTGGGCGTCATTGGCTTGGCTCGCTGAACATGCAACTTAGCATCGCCCGGCCAAGCCCAATCGCGAATGCGGCTCACGTGCGATTGGGTGCGATCACTCGCTATGTGTTGCCGTCGCCGAAAGGAACCTGGGCATGAAAAATGGCCAGCTCAGGTGCTGAAACTGCCAGAGAGCGAGCTCGAGTCCGTCGAGCTCATAGCCACGGCGTTCAACCAGTTCGACATGGACGTTCCGGGCCGCCCCTGGTCGTCGCTGGACCTAGGCTTAAGTCGAAAGCGGCTGCTGGAAAGCTTGGCCGGGCGGGATTAGCGGCCCACGGTTCCGCGCCGCGTGCAGCAGTTCCTCCTGCTCGGTGAGCCCATTCAGGAACATCTTGAACAGGTGAGCCGCAAGCCTCTGCCCACGCACGCTGTCGAGTTCAATCCCGCGCTCCCGGCACAGGGTCTTATGGACACCCGCCAGCATCGCAAGTTCATCGTCCATGACAACATGACCGGGATACAACATAGCCTCCTCCTTGAAAAAGCTACGAGTGAAACGGGATGATATCGCCGTCGCTCGCTCTTGCAACTATCTGGTAGTTGACTCGTTGGAACAAAACAAGAACATATTCCTACACATTTTCAGGAGGTCCCATTGCCTGACCGTCATAAAGACCCTCGCTCTCCCTGATCGCAATGTGTCGCAGTAGCTTGGCGCTGACCGCACCGTAATCGCGGATCTTTCGATGAAACGATTTCCCTGGTCGCCGGCTAATGGCTTTGGCACGTCGCGGAGGTGGCGGAAGCCGTTGCCGGATGAAGCGGCGACCCGAACCCGATGCCTGGCTACAGCCAGATCGCGACCCGTCCCATCGACAGGATCGCCTGAATAACAGATTACGCTTTCTGCTGCAGTCCCACCGCCATACAGAGCCAGCGGAACCTATTTCATCCCGCCCTGTTTCGGATTGAGCGACCGAAGAGGACTAACAATGAGATCAAAATCATCGCGGGATATGCCAGGTCCGAGACCCCGAAAGGACAAAGAGCGGGATACCCAGGAGGCGGCTGCCAAGACGCCCGACAAGACCAATGACTGGGATCGCGATCTCGTCCATGGCGATGGTGAAAGCACAGGGATAAAGCCCGAGCAGGGCGTCGAGTCGAAATAGTCCAAAGACGGCCCTGGCAGACTTGACCGCGTGGAAGCCGTTTCTTGCCCGGTTTGAGGCCCCGCCGCTCGCGGGCTAGACTGGCTCGATGATCTTCAGACTGACCTTTCTTGGCACCTCGGCCAGCGTACCCTCTGCCGAGCGAAATCACCCTGCCCTGCTTGTCGAGGCCGAAGGGTATCGAATTCTGGTTGATTGCGGCGAAGGCACGCAGCGCCAGCTGCTGCGCAGCGGCGCCGGCTTCAGGCGGCTTCATCACCTGTTGCTCACGCATGCGCATTTCGACCATATCCTTGGAATCCCCGGCCTGCTCTCGACACTTCGGTTGCGGCAAAGTGACGATCTCCTGACCGTCCACGGAGGTTCGGACACCCTCGACCTCGTTGTGCGCATGCTCGCTGGTCTGTGGGGTGAAGGACGAGCGCCGGTCCCACTAGAGCTTGAGCCGCTGACGCCCGGCCGGGTTTTCGACGCGGACGAATTCAAGATCGACTGCTTTCAGGTTCGTCACCGCGACACAGATAGCTATGGTTTCGTGCTCGAGACACCACCGCGCCGCCCCCTTAGCGGGGAGCGCCTCACGTCTCTGGGCGTGCCAGACGGTCCAATCAGGAAGGACCTGGCAGAGGGCCGGTCTATCACCCTCGCGGATGGCCAAACAGTTGCTTCCGAAGATGTGTTGGGTCCGCCGGAACGGGGCAAGAAGCTGGTCATCATCGGCGATACGGAGTCTACCAATGAGCTCGCCGAACATGTCCGCGGAGCCGACCTTCTGGTGATCGAGGCCACCTTCCTGGAACGAGATGCGGCCATGGCGCGCGACTATGGTCACCTCACGGCCGTGCAGGCGGCATCTCTGGCAGCGATGAGCAACGTGAAGCAACTCATCCTTACGCATATCTCCGGCCGCTATGCCGATGAAGAAATCCTGGCGGAAGCCGTACGGGAATTTCCGAACAGCCGTATTGCGGCTGATCTCGATGTGCTCACCATATAACGGCTGACGATGACATTCAGGCTAGGCATCATCTCTGACACGCACGGCCTGCTGAGGCCTGAGGCGGAACGCCGCCTGGCCGGGGTAAACCACATCATCCATGGCGGCGACATCGGCAGTCCTGAGATCATCAGCGCGCTTCAGCAGATCGCGCCGGTTACCGCCATCAGAGGCAACGTGGATACGGCCGGGTGGGCTGCGACCTACGCCGATACGGCGCTGGTGCGACTGGCGGGCCGAACATTCTACGTCCTTCATGATCTCAAGGCGCTTCAGGTCTCACCTGCGGCACTCGGCATCGACATGGTCGTGTCGGGTCACTCCCATGTGCCAAAACTCAAAACCGTTGACGGTGTGCTCTACCTTAATCCGGGCAGCGCCGGTCACCGTCGCTTCAAGTTGCCGGTCACGCTTGCGACGGTTGATATCACGCCTGACGGTCTACAGCCGGCTATTCACGATCTAAGCTAAGGCGCGGGCTCAAGGCGTTCGCACGCCAGGCCGGGACGCATCGGCTGAATCAACGCATCCGCGCGCGACCAATAACCTCAATTAGACTTCCTGGAACGCGCCGAATGAAGAATTCAACAATTGCCTTCCATGCGACTTCCGGAGCGCAACCGGGCAGACGTCGAGGGCACCTCATATCCTTCTTGACGCAAACTAGCTCTGCCTTTCTGCGGGTCAGGTAATCGGAGAGCTGCACCCACCCCCTCGAACATCGAAACTAATGAAGCAGTCCTGCGTTGGACGCTGATCAAGGCATTCCTCCTGAGTATGGGGCGGTGAAAGTGACCAAGCGAAAGGCAGTCGATGGGTTGCGCGCTCGTCAAACGAAGCCGCCTCAAAACCAAGCCAGACTAGGGCCACCCGCCTTTCGGCCGGTCCAGCTCGCAAAGCTGGTGGACACCGTCCCCGCTGGCGATCGCTGGATCCACGAAATGAAATATGACGGCTACCGCATTCTCGTCGCCGTGGGCGGCGAGGAAGCGCGCGCCTATACACGCTCCGGCCTGGACTGGTCCGGCCGATTCCCCTCTGTCCTTTCGCAGGCGCGCAAGCTCAAGGTTCGCTCCGCGCTCATCGATGGCGAGGCCGTTGTCATCGACGCCGAGGGGCGATCAAGTTTCCAGGCGCTCCAGAACGCCTTGAAGGGCAATCCCGTGAGCATCGATTTTTATGCGTTCGACCTGCTCGAGCTCGACGGCGAGGACCTGATGAGGCTTCCGCTGCTGGAGCGAAAGGAGAAACTGGAGGAAATCCTGCCCGCTAAGAGCCCCATCCTGCGCTACTCCGATCATATCCAGGGCCGGGGCGAAGAATTGCTGAACCGCTTCTGCGACGCCGGCCTCGAGGGGGTCATCTCGAAGTTGGCGGATTCGGACTATGTCGGCGCCCGCGATGGAAGCTGGCTGAAGATCAAATGCATAAAACGCCAGGAATTCGTGATCGTCGGCTGGACGCCGTCGGACAAGGATCGCGCGTTCAGATCGCTTATCCTCGGTGTCCATGACGGCGGAAAGCTGCGCTTTGCCGGCAAGGTCGGGACCGGTTTCGATACCGCCGAGATGGCGCGGCTGATGAAGACCATGGCTCCGCTGGAGCAGAAGGCCGCCACTGTCGAAGCACCGCGCGCGGAGGTCCGCGGCGCGCACTGGCTGCGTCCGAGACTTGTCGCCGAGATCGCTTATACCGAGATGACCAATGAGGGAACACTGCGCCATCCAAGCTATCTCGGCCTGCGCGAGGACAAGAAGCCGGAAGCCGTTGCGCTTGAGACGGCCCAACGTACCGCAACCCTGCCCCCGCCCGCGACGAGCACGATCGCGATCAGCAATCGCGGCCGTGTCATTTACCCCGAATCCAGCATCACCAAGGGGCAGCTTGCCGATTATTACGCTGACGTCGCCGCGATCATGCTTCCCTGGGCAGGCAGCAGGCCGATCAGCCTTGTCCGCTGTCCGCAGGGCCGCGCCAAGAAATGCTTCTTCCAGAAGCATGACGCCGGCAGCTTCGGCGAGAAAGTCCATCACGTCGGGATCACCGAAAAGGACGGGCATGAGGAGCCCTATCTGTATATCGACGACGCCGAGGGGCTGATGACCTGTGTCCAGATGGGCACCATCGAGTTCCATGGCTGGGGAGCGCGGATCGAAGACGTCGAGAAGGCCGACCGCCTGGTGTTTGACCTCGACCCTGACGAGGGGCTGGATTTCGAGGCGGTGCGTGCCGCCGCGTTCCAGTTCCGGGACATTCTAAGAGCGCTTGGGCTAACCACATTTCCGATGTTGACCGGCGGCAAGGGCATCCATGTGATCGCCCCGCTCACGCCCCAGGCCGAATGGCCTGAGGTGAAGGCCTTCGCCTCGGGGCTGGCGCAGGCGGTCGCCCAAACCGATCCCTCTCACTTCACCGCCGTGTTGTCGAAGGCGAAACGGAAGGGGCGGATCTTTGTCGACTACCTGCGCAACCAGCGCGGCGCGACGGCAATCATGCCGTACAGCGCTAGGTCCCGACCGAGTGCTCCGATCGCGGCACCGATCACTTGGGCGGAGATGAAGACGATAGATGCGCCCTCGCATTTCCATGTCGGCGATGCTGGTGAATTGAAGAAACGCGCAGCCAGCAAATCTCTGGCGGGGTGGGGTCGAGCCGACCAACTTTTGCCAAATCTGTAGCCCCGCTCCCGATTGGCAGCAAGACTGGATTAGGGCTTCGCTACCCGGCCTGAATGGAACCTGCCAAGAGTGGCTCCGTTTGCCTCGACCATGGCAAAAACCGATCCGCGGACAGTCGCCAGCCTGCTCAGGGAATATGCACATCGCACGTCGCTGCGCGGAGACAATCCTTATCGCACCAAGGCTTACCTGCGCGCGGCCGATAGCTTGGCTGCGTTGTCAAAGCCGCTCGATCGGATCATCGCCGAGGGCGCCCTCACCAGAATCCCCGGGATCGGCGATGCGATCGCAGACATTGTGCGCAAGCTCTATGAAACGGGAACGCATCCAAGCCTTGAGAAGCTGCGCCAGGAGGTGCCGGCCGGTGTAATGGAGCTTTTTACTGTACCAGGGCTTCGGCCCGACAAGATCCTGAAGCTTCACCAGGCACTCGGCGTGAACTCGTTGGCCGACCTCGAAGCCGCGGCCAAGGCAGATCGTATCCGGCCACTCAAAGGCCTCGGTGCTTCGCTTCAGACAAAGATCCTGCAGAACCTGGCCATCGCTCGAAGCGGCGAGACACAGCTTCACCTGCACAAGGCGGCGGCTCTCCTTGAGCATGCGGTCATATCTTTGAAGCAAGAGCATCCTGAGTTTTCGCGGGTGGAAATCGCCGGCGATTTCCGGCGCGGTTGCGAACTTGTTGCCGACCTCGCGCTGGTGGCACTGGGGAAGAAGCGGACCGAAACCGAGCACTCCACCCTAAGGCTCGTCGTCACGGACAAGACGCATTTTGGCGCCAGCCTCCTCCAAGCCACCGGTTCGGCGGCCCATCTTGAGCGATTGAAGACCTACGCGACCGAGAGAGGGTTCGCCCTCAAACCCGATGGGCTCTACCGCGGTAGAAAGCTGATCGCATCAGCGACGGAGGCGCAAATCTACGAAGCGTTGGACTTGCAGTTCATCGAGCCCGAACTGCGCGAAGGCAGAGATGAGATCGAGCGGGCAGCGAGCCAGCAGCTACCTCCCCTCGTTCGGGACGAAGATCTCCATGGGATCCTGCATTCTCACACGACCGCATCCGACGGCACCGAGACGCTTGAGGCAATGGCCGAAGCGACACGTAAGCGCGGGTTCGAGTATTACGGTGTTGCCGACCATTCACAGTCTGCCCACTACGCGGGCGGCCTCTCGTTGCAGGAGATTGCTGAACAGCACCGCGAAGCCGATCGGCTGAACAAGAAGTACGGCGGAGAATTTCGCATCCTCAAGGGCATTGAGGCAGACATCCTGGCCGACGGTTCGCTTGACTATCCGGACCACATCTTGAAGCAGTTCGATTTCGTTGTCGCGAGCGTGCACAGCCGTTTCAGGTTGCCCGAGAAAGAGCAGACGGAACGCATCATTGCGGCAATCGCGAACCCCGTCACGACGATCATCGGCCACATGACCGGTCGCCAACTGTTGCGTCGTCCTGGCTACGATCTCGACGTCGACAAAGTCCTCCGAGCATGCGCGAAATATGGAGTTGCTGTCGAAATCAACGCGCATCCGTGGCGGCTCGATCTCGACTGGCGCTGGCATCAGAAGGCACTCGACTACGGCTGCATCTTCAGCATCAATCCGGACGCCCATTCAATCCGCGAGCTCGACCACATGCATTGGGGTGTCGAGATGGCGCGCAAGGGAGGTATCCCCAGGGAGCGGGTTCTCAACGCGATGGGTCTGGCGGCTCTGCTTGCGCATCTTTCAACGCGCAAGTTTAGGCCATCAGAGCCGGGCGGCAAGCGCCGCTCGCCTGCGCGGAAAGCTGTCGCGTGAGGATCGAGTTCCTGTCGGGATAATGGCAACCCGGTCTCGGGCGAGTTGCTGCCCGGTATGGTTGCTGGCGGCGTCAACTATGGCAGCTGCAGCAGTCGCGATCGTTTTGAAGGCCGCCTGCCTCTTGGAGCCCCCGACTGGGGAATATAACCAGGCCGTCTCGACGCGGATTTCTTCCTTTTGCGGAGGTGCCCCGCGTCGCCGCAGGCTTTGCTGACAGCTGGATATCGACAATCAGGCTTTGTCGACGAGGTTCTTCACCGCGTCCTTGACCTGGCCCTTGGCAACCTGCGCCTCGCCCTTGGTTTCCTGGAGTTTGCCCTTGGCCTGTTCCTCGTGGTTGTCCACGGCCTTGCCCACAGCCTGGCGCGCCTTTCCAGCGACCTCGTTGCCCTTGCCCTTAACCTTGTCTGACATGCTTCCCATGACGAGCTCCTTTTTTGATCCAGGCATTCACTCGCAAGGGAATCTACTAACCGGCAATTGGTTCCAGTTTTAGGAGTCCGCGTGGCACGGAATCGGATCTCGACACCCCAGAACAGATTGCTAGGTGACCCGGCGATTTGCAGATGGAGGACAAAGCCCATCGCTTCGCCGGTGCATAAAATTCGGCTCCGCTATTCGGATTTCAGATCGTGCAACTGATCTGCATGAGCCTTCAGTCTTGCACAGTTGCGACCATAGACCCATTTCCGGAACGTAAGGCCACCCCCTCCGTTGGTCGAAATGACGTCGGCAGATACCGATGCTCAGTCAACCAGGCAACAGGAGGAATTCACCATGATCCGCAAGATACTAGCTACGGCCGCGACGGCTGCTCTCATGTCGACAGCGCTCTGCACGGCGGGTGCTCACGCCGCAAATGCAAGCAAGCCTGCTGCCCAGACGCAGGTTGTTGCGCCGGTCACCGATGGCAAGCTCGTCTCCAAGATCATGGGAGCCGCGGTCTATGACAGCAACGCCGATAACGCGACCAAGATCGGCGACGTCAAAGACATTGTCCTGGACAAGGACGGGAATGCCAAACTCGTCGTCATTGGCGTCGGCGGTTTCCTTGGAGTGGGCGAAAAGAATGTCGCCTATGATTTCAGCAAGCTGGAATGGGTCAACAAGAACGGCGATCGATGGCTGGTCGCAAAGACGACGAAGGATGAGCTTAAAGCTCAGCCCAATTTTGATACGAAGTCTTACGATGCCGCGGCAACCTCGACCACCCAGCCGTCAAACAGCACGACGGACACCCAAGCGGCTAATACCAAAGCCGATACGACTGCGACGGCCTCGATCGATAAGACGACCTTGACTCAAATGCCGTCAGACAAAATCAGTGCGGCAAATCTGATCGGAACCAACGTCTATGGCGCAGATGATGCGAAGGTTGGCGAGATCGGCGACGTTATCCTGACGGGTGACAAGAAGGTCGACTCGATCATCGTGGATGTAGGTGGCTTTCTGGGCATTGGCGAAAAGAAGGTCGCCGTCGGTATGGAGAACCTCAAGTTCATGACCGACAAGAACGGTAACCGCTACCTCTATACAAACTTCACCAAGGACCAGTTGGAGGCGCAGACTGCCTACGACAAGGCGACTTACGCCCAGAACCGCGACAAGCAGCGGATCATCGTCAATAAGTAAAGAACGACCCAAAGCGCTCGCCCTAGGGCAAGCGCTTTGGTCATCAGCGGACAGGAGCGGGTCTTGAAATTAGCCGACGAGGTCCGTCATAGCTCTGAAGACATCAGCGACCTGGTTCTGTCTGATGTCGTTTCCGCGCTTCATCGGCGAGTGAAGGTCAGCCACGACTTCGATATCCCCTACATTGCTGGATACAGCAAGGATGCATCGACGGTTTACATTGATCGCCACCTGCCGCGCACCATCCGGTCGAGGGGCAAGGACGTACGGCTCGAACCATTTCTGGTGTGCCACGAAATCGTTGAAAAAACTCTCCTGGACGAGTTGCGACTGCATTATCTGCACGCCCATCAAATCGCCTCGCGCATCGAAAGAGATGCGGTCAGGGGGGCTGGCCTGTGGCGGCACTATCAAAGCGTTATCAAGAAGCACGAGAAAGCGATCGATGAGGAACAGCTACGCTGCGTGCCAGGGGAATTAGATCTCACTCCCTACAAGGATTTGAAGGATTACCCATTGCTCCGACGGCTGGTCAAAGCATCGCAGTAGCTCGTTGCGCGGGACGTCGAGGCACCGACGGCGGGAAATTGAAACTAGCACTCTGTCAAATTTTCTTGCCAGTGGAACTTACCGACGAACTGCTGGTTCGCCTGCATAGGGACGACCGAGGCCCATTCCGACCTGTGCATTCTGCAGGCAGAGCGCCTCGCCAACAGGAGACGGCCATGAAACACCAGACATTTCAAGAACTGAATGAGGTCGCGGAAGTCGAAGCATCGTTTCCGGCTATGACGCGCACCCAGCGCTTGGAGCATTGGGCGATGCTGCTCGAGCGAAATCCCGAGCGGTGCCTCGCCGCCTTCCCAGGGACGGAATACATGACCCTGGATGTGCGCGACAAAGCACAGTCCCTGGGCTCCGCACTCAGCATCGCTTTCGCCGATACCATTTTGCGTGCCGAAGGGCTGAAGAGCGATAGCTATGGCGAAGCGAAGCGCTTCTTCGAGCTCACGGATTGGCAGTTGCACGCCATCGTCTGCCATTGCCATGTCGGCGGGACGATGAAAGCCGGATGGGCTGCTGTTCAAGTTCGGTCCGCCATCGACAAAGAAGGCAACCTTTTCACCAGGTTGCGAGAAGCGATCTCTCAGTGGGTGCTATTCCGCATTTTGACTCGTGCGAGGGAGTGAAATGAGCCTAGGGAGCTGAAACAGGGAGCGACTCGGTCCAAGGGCAGAACGACGTATTTGGACCCCGACGTCGCTAAGTGTGACAACAACGGGCGAGCGTCGCCCGTTTTCTTATCGGGCCGATCCGCAGATCAACGTTGTAAGTAGATCGAACTGAGACCCGCAGCACGGCGGCCATTGATATGTATCTCGTCCAAATCCTCTTGCCGCGTTCTGACAACCAGGGTCAACCCTTCCCCGGGAGGGAATTCGACCGTCTGAAGGAAGAGCTGGCGGCTCGCTTCAAAGGCGTGACCGCCTATCTCCAGGCACCTGCGCAGGGTCTTTGGAAGGAGGGCGGAGAAACAGACAGCGACGAAATTGTTGTCTTCGAGGTGATGACGCCAAAGGTGGACGTTTCAGATTGGCAGCGCCGCAGAGGCGACTTGGAGCGCCGCTTCCGGCAGGACAGAATTGTTGTTCGCTACTCCTAGATAACGCTCCTTTGAAGCTCACTTTCTTGGGAAGTGGAAATTCGAGACCTTCCGGACTGCCTTTCATGCGAAGTACAAAGACGGACATTCCATGATTGGAGAGCTGAAACACATTCCAACCCCGAGGCACGCACTATCATTCGCTGTATCGCTCGAAATGCCAGACTTGAGAATCTGTGTCGGAGGCGATCCTGGGTCATCGATCTGGCAAAGGAGCGCGTCCGGCGCCAGCCGCCCGACTTGGGCTAGGTCAACGAGATGCTCGTGCAAGGATACGGCCAACTTGCTCAGATGCGTGTTGTCCCTGACAAAGAGCCGACATCCCGCCCCGACACCAGGCCCCGCCTACGCAGGGCGGCGATCGCGCCCAGCAGCCCGAGCTCACTCTCCAGGCTCGGGCACCGATCCCGCCGTTTTCTTCAGATCTGTACCTGTTTCGACGCGTCGCAGAGAGAGTTTGTTAGCTCTTAATTCCGTAATTCAGCGACAAAGTTCACACGCGATCGCGTATTAAGCAGATTTATGCGCGTTTGCGTATTATAACAATTAATACGCGATCGCGTATGTTGACAAAAATACGCGAATGCGTATACGGAACCCTGAAGGTTTATCATGACCGACCAGATCGCTCGCAACGAAAAGCAACTCGGCGCCATTCTGCGTCGCGCCCGCAGACAGGCCGACCTCACACAAGAGGCACTAGGCAAGCAAATTCACCTGCGCCAGGCCACTGTGTCCCGCCTTGAGGCCGGCGAGCCAGCGGTGCAGCTCAGTACCTTGATGGCTGCTCTCTACGCCCTCGACCTTGAACTTGTCGTTCGACCACGCAGCAAGGGCAGCGCCGCTGAGATCGAGGACCTGTTCTGATGGCGCGACGGCCGGTTCACCCGCCGCTGAACGTTTTCCTGAACGGGCGCCTGGTTGGTGTGCTGCGCAGGGAATCGACTGGCGCAATAGACTTCCGGTACGCTGGGGAATGGCTTCAATGGCGCGGCACCTTCCCGGTCTCGCTCTCGCTTCCCTTGCGCGAGGACCGCTATATCGGCGCGCCTGTGATCAACGTCTTCGATAATCTGCTTCCTGACAACGACGCCATCCGCAAACGCGTTGCCGAACGCGTCGGCGCGCAAGGCACCGACGCCTACAGCATGCTCGCCGCCCTCGGCCACGACTGCGTCGGCGCGCTGCAGTTCCTTCCCGATGGCGTCGATCCGGGCACTCCTGGCAGCAGCGAGGGTAAGCTCGTTAGCAAAAGGGACGTCGCTGGAATAATCGAAAACCTTACCGCCGCTCCTCTCGGCGTCGGGGAGGACGAGGATTTCCGCATTTCGATCGCCGGCGCCCAGGAAAAGACGGCGCTCTTGCGCAAGGAGGGGCGCTGGTTCAAGCCGATTGGCACGGCGGCGACCACCCATATCCTGAAACCACAGATCGGCCGGTTGCCCAACGGCGTCGACCTCTCTAACAGCGTCGAGAACGAATATCTGTGCCTCAAGCTCCTCGAGGCGTTCGGCGTTCCTGCAGCCCGGGCAGAAATTGCCGACTTCGGCGAGCGCCGCACGCTGATCGTCGAGCGATTCGACCGGCTCTGGGCCAGGGACGGTCGCCTGCTTCGCCTGCCGCAGGAAGATATCTGTCAAGCGCTGTCAGTGCCATCCACGCGCAAATATCAGTCCGAGGGCGGTCCTGGCGTGGTCGAGATTGTCGAGCTTCTGAAAGGCAGCGATACGCCGGAGGACGACATCGCTGTTTTCCTGCGCGCCTGCGTCGTATTCTGGCTGATCGGCGCGACTGATGGGCACGCCAAGAACTTCAGTATTTTTCTCGGGCCCGGCGGGCGATTTCGGATGACACCGGTCTATGACGTACTGACCGCGCAGCCCAGCCTTGATGCTCGACGGATCCCTCGCAAGAAATTCAAGCTGGCAATGTCAGTCGGCAAGAACCGGCATTATTCGGTGAACGAAATTGTGCCCCGTCACTTCATGCAGACTGCCGAGATGGCCGGCGTTGGGACGCCTGTGATGCGCAAACTTTTCGAAGACGTCGCCGCAAATGCCGAAAGCCAGTTCGAGATGGTAATCTCCTCATTGCAGCGCGGCTTTCCCGAAGAGATTGTCGAGTCGCTCAGGTTGGCCATAGGCAAGCGAGCGCCTTTGCTTGCCGTCGCGAATTGATCAAGGTGATAACCCTTTGTTTGTCGGCTTGATGTCCTCCGAAGCTCCAGCCGCATCCCAACGGCTCATAACCTGTCATCGAGCGGCTGCAGGGTCGGACGCGCGAGGTGGTGAATGTGATTTCGGCCACAATCGAGTGCGACGGGCAGCGGATAAGGCCATCTACCGCCACCAGAACTGGCCATCGTTGGCGGAGCTTGTCGCCCAGAGTCAGGTCGAGGCAGGTTTTTGGCGTCATCCGGGACCATGGGAACGAGGCGTATGGATGAAACTTTCGCGGCGCCGGGAGGACGGGTCCATTGCAAAGATGTTGCGTTTTGTCATGCTGTTCACATACACGCAACAAATCATCACAAAGCAGAAGGACATTTGCGTTGCTCCGCCTGGTCCGACAGGCCACTATAGAGATTCGTGGTGTTTTCCAGCTATGCAGATGCAGTGGGCAACCAGCCGTTGTTTATGAAATCCAGCATCGATCATCTGCCGCCGCCGAAGCAGCGTGAGCTGACCAGGACGGTGGAGGTGCTGCTTGAGGAATTCGACGACGCGCTAAAGGGCGCAACGGCCGATTTCAAGAAGCGAGGCCGCATCCTGAAGATCATCCTCTTCGGGTCCTATGCCCGCGGTGGCTGGGTCGACGAGCCGCATACCAAAAAGGGATACCGTTCCGATTTCGATCTCCTGGTGGTGGTAAACAACCGCAAACTCACCGATTTCGCCAGTTATTGGCAGGCTGCAGCCGACCGATTGATGCGGGAGATCGAGACTCCTGTAAGCTTCATCGTTCACTCACGCCGCGAGGTGAACACCGCGCTGCGCGAAGGTCAATATTTCTTCGTGGATATCCGTCGCGATGGGATTCTTCTCTATGAGCTTGACGATGAGCCGCTGACAAACCCCATACCTGTTAAGCCGGCCGACGCCCTTCGGGTTGCAACCGAATATCTGGAGGACCGTTTGCCTCACGCAAGGAAGTTCGCGAAGGGTGCTACTTTCTATCTGGGCGAAAAGGACTACAAGGAGAGCGCATTCCTACTTCATCAATCAATCGAGCAAGCCTACGGAGCTTTGTTGCTGGTGCTGACGAACTACAGCCCTGCGTCTCACAACATAAAATTTCTCCGTAGCCTTGCCGAGGATCAGGCCCAAGAACTGGCAGAAGTATGGCCGCGCGATCAACAACGCTTTGTGGCGTGGTTCAACATTCTCAATGAAGCTTATGTTAAAGCGCGCTATTCGCGGCACTTCGAGATCACGGACGAAGCCCTTCAGTGGCTTGCAGAGCGCGTCTCCGACCTCATTGATCGAGTTGAAGCAATCTGCCGCGCGTGGCTTGAAAATTTGAAAAACGACGCGGGCAGCGCGGCCCGGCGCGCCGGTTGAGAGCAAATTATAAGTTAGTTCCACACTGCCCTTTATGCGACTTTAAACGAACAAACGACGAACTGAGCTACCGGCTTTGCTCATATCCAGCGAGTTCGCCGCCCGCGACAGCCTCGTCTCGACCACCCTTGGCTGAACGTCTGTCCGAGCTTGGCGATCGGCATTTTGCAATGCGTAAACAAGGCAAACGCATCAGGTGCCGCAACAACACTAGCAATCCCATCTAGCGTTACAATCTTGGACTTGAATCGCGAGTATGTTTGATCATAATTTGGAAATCGGGTCCAAACCGCGGCTCGATATTGCAAATCTGCGCCATTGAGCCCGAGTCGTGATCTTAAGCAATATCCAGCCGACGATAACCTGGCCAGCAGGGCTCTGCGCTGAGGAAGCCGCTCCTGCGTTCGTCAACAACTTTGCCGCTAAACAGAACTGAACAGCTTTAGAAGCCGAGGCGCCGGCCGTTGCTGCAGCGGATTTTACTCCTTGACGGCAACATGTTCTCCATAAATCGAGAATCAGGCTATCTGAGTCACTTTACTTGGCGCCGATTGGCATCGAAATCGCCGGCAGAGATATGTGTAACGATTGAGTATGGCTCGAAAGAAAGCGAAAGCCGAAAAGGGTCAGCCAAGCAGCGAGCTTCGGTCATTGCCGCCTGCGCCAAATCAGCGGCGTCTGCCCCTCCACGAGATGCACGACGAGGATTTCGAGGAGATCCTTGCGGACGTATCGGAAAAAGAACCGGGAATCATTCGCGCCGAGCTGAAGCGAACGTCGGGTGTGGAGCAATTCGGCGTGGATATTGAGGGCTTCTCGGATGACCAGAAACCAGTGCTGGTCATTTCGTGCAAGTGCTATCGGCGCATCCAGCCCGCTAAACTAAAGGCGTGGAGCAACGACTTCCTCGACCACATCGGCGGGCATTGGAAGGAAAAGGGTGTCAAGCGGTTCGTCCTTGCCGTCTCGGTCGAACTCAATGATGACCGCCTCAACGCACAAATTGCGGTCGAAAGCGCTCGGTTCAAAGCGCTGGGCATTGGTTATGAGGTTTGGGGGCTGAAAAAGCTCACCGACAAGCTCAGGCCGATACCGCATGCGATCGCGAAGTTCTTCCACCCCGGCTGGCTGGAGGCGATCGGCGCAGCTACGACTCTGGCGGCAAGGGCGAACTTGCCAATTCCTAGCGGGTCAACGGCCAATTCCACCGCAACCGCGCAGGCGGCCCAGTCATTGAGCGGGGTCGCAGATGCGGTGCGGCAGCGCCTGGGTGATGCGATAGCAAACCAACTCGAAGATGCTCTTCAGCGGCTCCGCGAGGGCATCAACAAGCCGCTGCGTTCTCTGGTCGGTAGTCTGAAGGCTGACCGGCTGTCGTGGGACATGCTCTCACCGGACGTAAAGGCGAAGTTCCTTCGAGCGGAAGGGTCGCTGGCGATCCGGAACAATGATCTTGCGCTCGCAAAATCCTGTTATGGCGAGGCGGATGCCTATGCGCCCGCTTCCGACCGTACGCCCTCGGTGCTCATCGCGCGACTGGAGGCGGATGCTGCCTTCGCCCTGAAACTCGTTGACAACCCCGCTACCTCTTCTGAGGCTGGCGTCCGTGCCGGGCTCCTCCTTGAGCTCGAAAGGCCGGCCGAGGCTATTGCCGTTATCGATGCTTGGCCAAACACCTCACCGACCGACGATGCCTACGAACCAGGGCGTCTTCGTTCGATCGCCCAGCTTTGGCACGACCGACCGACTGCCTTGGCGACCATTTCCGCAGTGGAGCATTTGGCGCCGCGCCAGTTTGCGGTCCAGTGGGCAGCGGCGGTTGTTCGATTCAACTTCGCGCTCAGTGACAAGGTCGAGCCGACACTGTCGACCTTTCCCAACCCGATCCCAGCGGGATTGGTGCGCGACACCCAGGACGCTCGCGATGCCCTCGATGGGGCCGAGCGCATCTTTGACATCCTGTCGCGCGCCGTCGACACGCCGGGGCAAGCTGCGGACCTTCAGGTCTGGCGGCTTGCGTGCCTGATCCTGAACCCAGCTCGCTTCACTGAGGCCGGGCGATTCGCTGCAGTACTTCTTTCCGGGGACAATCCGCATCCGGGCGCGGTGGTCTGGGCAACTTCCGCCGGCTTGTCTTTCGATCAAGAGGGGGTCGTGCGGGCTTTGAATGCCCAACTAAAGAATGGGTGCGGCGACGCCTCGCATGCTGCCGCCATCGCTTACCTGATCTTTACGCGCGGAGCCAAGAGCCGCGCTATCTCCGCGCTGCAGAGGCACCGAAAGCTTTTCAGCGACGATGCTGACCTCAAGATTGTGGACTACTGGATTGGCTTGCTTACTGGGGAAGGCGGTGACAGCCAGACGTTGCAATTCAACGAGGCGCTGAGCAAAATCAGAAGCGACGGGAACGCCGATGGCTTGCTGGTGATGCTCGATACGGGCGCCCTTGCGGCCGATATGCAGTTGGCGGCGTTCGAGACGTTGGCGCTCAACGGCAAGTGGTTCGAGGTCAATAAGCGCCGCGCTTCTCTTTTGGCTTTCGGAACTTCACATTCCTCGGAAATAGCGCTACGGGCAGCGTTTGCTCTCAATTTACACAGTGATGTCGTCGCACTGGCGAACGAACAAGCCAGCACATTCCACGAGTCGCGACTACCTACTGACCTGGGAGTTCTGGTAGCGAACTCGCGGCTATTGCTTGGAGATGCCAGCCTCGCACTGCGGGCGCTCGAAGAGATGCGAGCCGATAACAACAGCAACGAGCTGGCGTTTGAAGTTGCGTTGATGCGCCTGCGGATCGGCGACGTGACCGGCGCGGCAGCGGTCATTCGCGGCCGACAAGCCCCGGCCGAGAGTTCGGCTACGGCACTACTCAGGATCGCAGCCGAGCTCAAATACGAAGATCCAGAGTTGGCACGACGTCTGCTCGAGGGCATTTCCTTCGAACGTCTTAATCACAAACTGCTTCCCGACGCACTCGCCCTCGTCAATCAGCTTGGTGTTCAGGCTGCGGCACGAGTCATCATGCCACGGCTGTTCGGACCCGATGCCGAGCCATCCGGCATCATCGTCATCAACAGCGTGGAAGAGGCGATCCGGTTTGCGCGCGACAATGCCGACCGTCGTGAGAGGGCCGATGCGAACCTGACGGAAAGATGGCTCAACAGTGAAATACCATTGCACCTAGTTTTCGACGGACGGCCAGCTGACTTGGCTTGGTTCTTTCACAAACCTTTCACAATACCACCGCGGTTGATGGATGACGGCAAGCTCGAAGGCAAACCGTTCTTGCTGCGGAGCGGCAGCCGTGGTGCGAAAAGCGAGACCCCGAGGGATGTTTTGGTCCTCGACATCACGGCGCTGTTGTTGGGCAATGAGTTAGGCCTGTTGGAGCATCTCGAGCACTCCTGGGCTCGAATTTTGCTGCCCAACGAGACGCCCGAAATATTGCGGTCGATGGAGAACGAGCTCGACAGTCGGTTCGGGCAAGTGTCTGACGAAGCACGAGATGTTCGGAAGCGGCTCGAAGCCGGTGTTTTCGCCCGCGCCCCGACATCCGGCACCGTTCGGCGCCTGATCATCGAACCCAGTGACGACACAGCACTGTTTGATGTTCCACTCGCAAGCTTACTTGCGCACTTGGTTGCCCGTGGCCTGGACCGCGGGCTCGCGGACAAAGCACTGGGCTCACTATCGCTGCCACCGGTCGAAACCGTGGCGCCCCAAACCTGTCCCCTAGAGCTCGTCGTGTCGCCGGGGGACCTCGTCACGCTGCAACGCATTGGGCTTCTTGATCGGCTTGTGAAGGATGTCGCGTTGAGAGTCGATCCGCAAAGTAAGGATCGGTGGCTTGGAGGATTCGACGAGCATCTCGAGGGACGGGCACTGGCCGACAAGATCACAGAGCTGAGGCGGCTGGTGGCTCGCAAAGCCGATGCCGGCACTTGGCAGTTCCTCCCGGTCAATCATCGGGATCGTGACGACCTCAAGAACTCCGGAGTCAGTGCCCATCTGTTTCTCAGCGTCATCGGGGCGGCTGAAGGCGAGCCGTGCGATATCTGGGCCGAGGATCGGAGATTGTCGCTGGTCGGCAAGATCGGCAGCGCCACAATCATCGATGTAACGAATGTTCTCGATCGATTGTCCCAAAGGATTGGGGAGCCAGAGAGGGTTCATCTCACCAAACGGCTTCGAGAAACGGGCTACGGCTACGCGCTACCAAAGGCGGATGCCATCGTCGATGCGCTGCTGGCGGCGCCAATGGACGGCCCCGGACTCGTTGACACCGATGAACTCAACGCCATTCGACGGGATTTCGCCGTCCAGTTCTCGAACGCGCGCCACCTCACCGACAATGCCGGCGGAGCAGCACCGGGTGAACCGGAACTGTTCTTCCTATCCCGCCTCCTAGGGCTAGCGGGAAAGGTGTTTGCCGCGTTGTGGAGCCGGAGCAGTGTTGGCGAGGCACGGCTCAATGCCGCTGCCCATTGGACCTCGCGCCATCTTCGTGTTGAGCAGGCAAAGTTCCTGCCCCGCGACAACCGGACCGTCGAAGGTCGGGAGGAGCTGTTGTTCCTCCAATATCTTTCGGTCGTTACCGCAATGTTCGACATTCGGGGCAATTCCCTCCGCCAGGCGCGGGAACGTCGCACCAGATTCCTTCAATGGGTGATGGGAATCATCGTCGAACCCGGGCTTGAGATCCATCCGAAGTTTCGGGAACGGCTGGTGGACTTCCTTGCCGGGGCGCTGGCTGGTCTCGGGAAGCTTGACGGCCGCCACCCTGATGTCACCCAGGAGATGCTCGTCGGCCTGATTCTCGACTATCTGAATGCGTTCCCCGATGACTGGCGGCGGGTCTTGCAGAGACACAAACTGCTAAACGGCCTGGTTGGATTGCGTGAAGTGGAGAGCATCGGTTTCGGCAAGAACTTCAGGTTCGAGGCAGAGCAATTCTATGTGGCAATCGCCGAAGCCTATGCAACTGGCAAGTCGACCCTGCCCATACTGAGTAGCAAACGCAGGGCCACCATCGCCATGATCCCAGACGCGGTGCCGGCACCAGATCGACCGATGGCCTTCCTGTTCAAAAGTGGCAACAAGACCGCAACCGTCTCGGACGATCAACTCGAGCTCGAGTCCGGCGATGTCGAGCAGCGTCTGCGCGCCCTAAAGCGGCACCCATCCTGGTTTGATCTAACGGGCCCCGAATTCGACGCGGCCGCTCGGGAAATCGCTGAGATTCCCGATGCCAAAACACGGCGTGAGTTGCTGGAGCACGCCCGCTCTAGGGCCATGACCTGGCGCTTGCGCAGACTGCAGGAGCAAATCAGCAAGAACCGCAGCAGCGATAAGGAACTGCTCCTTCCCCCTCACCCGGATACCATCCGTCAGTTCTTGCGTCTGTCGTCGCCTTTCGACGTAACGGCTGACGGCTGGCTCCATCAACCATTCATCCAATTGCGAGACGAAGTCGGTCCGCTCGGAGCCCTCGCACGCATCGGCAGCATTCCTTTTGAACTCGGCGCCAGCACCGAAGCCGCCATCGCCTCGGCGGTCGACGAAATTGGTTTCGAGAAAGCGCTTGATCTGGCTGGTCCCACGCCGATGGTTCGCACAGCCTTATTCGCGACACTCTTCAGGTCGGGGCGGCAGGACCTCGATGTCAGCGGTCTCGTGAAGCCTTGGGAGGACTACGGGGTGTTGCATCAGGCCCTGCTCCGGCTTGCCTTCCGTAGCGCCGCTCGACGTCAAGAATGGCAACAGGTTCCGGAACCGGAACGCTCGGTATTGCTCTGGGTACACGCGAACGCCGTTCTGGAGATCCTAGAGAGCCAGGGCGCCGAGCCCAAGGAGTCGGCGCACATCATCGACGGCTTGCTCAAGCAGCGGTTCGATGATGTCTTTCACCGATCGCGATTGTTCGCCGGCCGCCTACAGGATCCTTTCGGCGGCACCTGGCGCGAGATCGCCGGCGTAGCCATTGCGCATGCCATCGGGGACATTGGGGGCGGCTTGAATGAAGCTCAGCGTAACGAGTTGCAGACCCTTCTAGCGAGGCAAGTTGGAAACAGCTGGCTTCCGCACCCCGAGCTCTGGCTCCCCAGTGGCGGATTCGAGCCGAAGAAGTGTTGGCTCAACCTGGATCCGGCGGTGCCGCTGGCTTCGGCTGGCGTGGTGGCATTGCCTCCTCCGTTGAATGAACGCTCGCCGCAAGCACTGGCCTTGTTGCTTATGCAGCAAATATCGGATGCCGATGCCAACGAGGGCGCAAATGGATATTGGCCTCTGCTTTGGATGCTGGGCGTGAACGATATCGATGCCGACGCCAGAGCACGGCTGCGTTCCCTGATCCCCGGCCCAGATAGTTTACCGGACTTCAATGCCGAAGATGGTAAGCTCTGGGGCGGAGCACTGCGTTACCGGGCCCAGCTTTTCGGCAAGGATAATGACCTTAATTCCTTCTGTGAGCTGCTGATTGCAGCAGCGACCCAGTCGCTGAACAACCACGCCAGTGAGCGCATCTCTGAGTTGTCACTGAAGACGCCGGTGGTTTCGACGTTCCTCCGCTTGACCGAAGCCATTTGGGAATTCTCTGCCGTCAGTTCGGATACGCTCAATGACTGTATGGCCCGCTTCGCCGAGCTTGTCACAGTGTTGGCGAACTCCTGGCCGTCAAGCCTGTTGGCCTGCCTGGCGTTGCTCGAGGTGGTTGCAGCGCAATTGGAGACAGAGCCCGCCGGGTCGCTTTGGGATGCGATCAACCTCCTGCGAAGCCGATAGAGGCTTGCTTTCGCTCGGACAAGCCACCCTCCTAAACTAGACAATTGCGGTTCATCATCACGTCTGGCGTCTAGTTTTGGTCGGGTATCGGCCGGTAGGCGGTCTATCCCAATTCATTTTCAGACGACGACCGCCTGCGCCGCATTGAGCGCCTCGATTGCCTGCTGAACTTCCGCGTAGAGATCCGCGTCCGCCTCGCTGGCATCGATCTCCACCACAAGGGCGAATCGCACCGACCGTTTGTGTGGGTCCTCAATTGCCCTTGTTTTCCACCAACCGGCAACCGGATGGACGGCCAGGATGTTGCGGCGAGCGAGGTCTGACGCAAAGCAGGTGAGCTGGTCAATCTGTAGTGATCCGACGTCGCGACGATTGCGGCCGAACGTCCAGCCATCATCTTCATCGACGGGCTCTTCATCCGTCTGGTCGGCAACCTTGCTGATGCGCGCTATGAAGGCTGCGCGGCTTTCGTTTGGCCGATTGAGCTTGAAGCGCAGGTTGTGCGAGGCATAGCGGAACTTGGAGCCACGTGCCGGCTCCGACGGGTTCGGCGCTATAAAGGTGCTGAGAGCGACCCTCAGCGTGACAGGGCTGTTGACGAGGCCGCGCAGGGCCTCGACGGGCCACGGCAGCTCGAACAACCTCATTTCGTTATGGACATGATCCGCACCACCATTGTCGCTTAAGCGATAAGGCGTGATTTTATCCTGCACCATCAGCGTCAAAGCGTTGGAAGCGCTGCGGCGCGCCCTTTGCATGTCGGGGACGCCAAAACCGTAGCGCTTGAACAATAGGCCGAAATGCCCTTTCCCAGGATTTGCAGGCAGATGACTGCGCATTTGAGGCGTCCAACGAGCCGACGAAACGAACACCGCTCTGACCGTCTCCGGCCATAGAGTTGGATAGTCCGACCACAGTTCCGTTATTGCCTTGGCCGCAAGCGCCGTTGCGCCGCTGGTGTCTCCGCAGGTCGTGAACGCGCGAGCCGGGTAAGTGTGGTCGGTGGTGAGAAGAGACAATGCCGGATGCCGCATCGGCGGCGGTGGCCCGTTGACCACCCAGTTCCCGCCTTCAAACACGACATCGGGCTTCAGCGGCCAATGCGAGGACCAGCTCGCGGTCCGAGACGACGGTGCAAGATCTCCAACCGGCGCGATAGGGGCGCCTGGCTCGCCGGCTGGCAGGACATTCTTCTCGGTATAGGCACCCACACAGATGGCGTTCCAGGCCTGGGCCGGCGATTCGATTTCATTGTCTGGATGGTCACAGGCCGCGAGGTAGCCGGCGTTGCCAAACATGTTCTGGACGGTGTTTCCGGCTGAGATAAGCATCAGTCGCTGAATTTTCTTGATCCCTGAGACTCCGGCAGTCAGCTGATCGACCTCGCTGGACCATGATGTGGGAGCGCCATCATGCGGCGTATCTTCCTCTGTCGTGCTCGCCATGGCGTAGGTGCGACGCCGATCGCCGGTGCGTTCCGCCGCGTTGATCCCGGCGCGGGTCAATGCCCCAAGCAGGTGATGGGGATTGTGACCCGCGTCCGGTATGATCTTTGCCGACTCCAGCCGCTGCCGGATCTCGATCGGCTGCATCGTCTGCAGGGCTACGGTCAAGTCGCCATAGAGCGCCAGCCCCGCAAGTTGCGTGCCGTGACCGACGAAGTCCCCAACATCCCAGGCAGGATTGGCGGCATGCCTGTCGTCGACATTGAGGGCAGGCTGAATAAGCGGATGGGCGCGACTGACGCCTCTGTCGAGCAACGTGACATAGCCCGGATCGTCCAGCACCTGGAATGTCGTCCACCCGGCCAGATTGTCGAGCCAGTCAGCCTGCTCCTCGATCGGCATTGCGTCGAAATAGTCGGCGGTGACCGTGGGCGCCGCCAGAGCGCGGACACCTCCAAGGCGCCGCAGCGCCAAGGCAAGCGCTTCTCTTGTGGCGGTCCCGATGACGACGATGTCTTCCGGGAACTCAAGCCGATCAGCCCCTACGGCAACCCCGTATTCAGGAGCGTTTCCGATGAATCCCGCAGCTTGGGTCTTATCCAGCCACAGTTCCCATGGAACAGCGGCATCGCCTTCGGGAAACTTTGCGGCAGGACTACGCCATAGCGCGCGAAGTCCTGCTTCGACAATGGCGCCAATGCTTTGCACGAGATCCGCATTGAAGGGTCGCCCCTCGGTACCATCCTTCTTCACACGGTTCTTCGTCGCAAAGTCATCGACTTTCTGGCGCAGCTTTGTCAGAGCGTCGCCCGTCGCAAAGACTGTCGCCCGAGCGGGTTGGTTGGCGGCGGGTTGGCCGGCCTCGAAACGCAGAAGGGACAAACCGCTGACATTGAGGCTTTTGGTGGCCATGATCTCGCCCGGCCTTCCAGCGACATCGAGATATACGCCTGCGGTTCCTTCCGCCTTTACGTCGGGAAGATGATCGATCGCCTGTAGAAGGGCCTGGGCATGACCGGCTCGATCAGCAACATCACTTGGATGCTTTGTTGTGGGCTGGCCTTTTGGCTTGAACTTTTCGCTTTTTGACAGTGCGTTGAGAATGAAGTGCCGTTTGTCCCTCGGCATGCGTTGCCACCCCTATGCTATGCAGTGACCGGCGGCGCTCGAGGGACGCGACCACCGCGGAGGTCCTAATTTCGGTTGAATTACCCAGAACCGCACGTCGCGCCGCGTCTTCCCCTCCCGCCACAACATCGGCTGTGGAAAGACCCTCGGCGTGTTCAACCACATCCTCCCAGTCGACGGCATCGACGTCAAAGCCTCGCAGCCGACGGCGCATTGCCTTCTCGATCGCCTCAGGGTCCGGCAGTTGATAGGGCAATACTAGGTCGAAGCGGCGCAGAACCGCTCGGTCGAGAATCTCCGGAAGGTTGGTGGTCGCCACCACTATCGATGGGCCAGTGTCCTCGTCGAGGAATTGCAGGAACGAATTCAAAATACGGCGCGCTTCGCCAATGTCGTTCTCCGATCCGCGCGACGCTGCCAGCGCATCGATTTCATCGAACAGGTAAATGCCACGAATGGTGCGGACGGCGTCGAAAATCATCCGCAGTTTCTGAGCTGTCTCTCCCATGAACTTCGTGATCAAACCATGCAGAAGCACGGTGAAAAGCGGAAACTTCAATTCACCGGCGAGTGCCTCAGCCGTCAGTGTCTTGCCGGTTCCGGGGGGGCCTGCGAGGAGCACACGTCGGCGCGGCCGCAAGCCTTTCTCCTCCAGCCTCTGGGTCATGCGCGTTTCGGTGACGATGTGCGACAGCTCATCTTCGATGTGCTCAGGCAGGATCAGGTCATTGAGTCGGGTGGTGGGGTAGCTCGCGCTGAGAAACGCAGCCAGATCGCCACGCGGCGCCGCAATCGGGGTTGGCGCCGGGCGCACGGGTCTTGCGGGCTGCTGACCGGCTTCGGCCCACTGCCTCAGTTGCTCCGCCAGGCGGCCATGGCCCTTTTGCTCTTCCGCCGCGGCAAGCTGCATTGCGAGGTCGAAGAACCTTTCCCCGTCGCCTTCGGCGTGACTCTTCACGAGCCCAATCAATTGCTGTGCCGATGCCATTGCAATGACCTTCCCAAAGTCCCCGCCAGCGCCACCATGGCAAGGACGGCGCTCTCATACATCCTATAATCAAAGACTCTTAACAGGACAGCGCATCAGAGGTGGATTGATAGGTGGTCCACTTGTAAATCACCAACTCTACTGCCGGTTCCCGACAGCGGCGGCCTGCATTGCGACGCAAATGCGGTCGCATTGAGTCCCGGCTGCAAAATCCCTATGCGCGAAAACGTCCGGGCTCTCTAGGGAGAAATACGAACGCCTCTGCCCGGGACTGCCGCTTGTCCGAAAAACCCCCACACATTCGGACACGCAACTGCAAGGGGTTGCTACGCGCCAGCGGACGATCAATCCTCTCTCTGGGGCGGCGCTTTGATAGTTGGAAGGAACGCCGGGCACGATGTCGCCGGCCAGCAGCTTCTCCTTCGACAGCAGCCCGGCATCCTCGAGCGCCTCGAAATCCGGCAGCTGGCGCAGCGTGTCGAGCCCGAACTGCGACAAGAAATTTTTCGTCGTCACATAGGTGTAGGGCGCGCCCGGCTGCGGGCTGGGCGGCCCTGAGGCGATGAGGTCCTGCGCGCGCAGCACGCCGATCAGGTCGCGCGACACCTCCTTGCCGAAGAAGGAAGACAGCTCGCCACGGGTGATCGGTTGGAAATAGGCAATGCACATCAGCACAGAGCCTCCGACTGCGTCAGCTCCTTTGCACCCTGCCCCGCCGGCGCGCCGAAGGCGGCGTGGATGACGTCGCCAAAGACCTTCTTGGTCCGGTGCTGCCAGCCGCCGGCGACCGCGACCAGTTCGTAGGGGCGGCCGGCGAGCTCGGCGCGGATGTCGTCGATGACCAGATCGAGATTGCAGCTTCTTCCCACCACTCGCGCCAGCACCTCGCGCGGCACAGGTTCGCTGGCCGCAAAGATCACTGCTTCGACGCGGCCCATCCATTCGCGCCAGCGCAGTTCCGGCGGCAGGTGCTCGAGCTCGGAGTCGACCAGCATTCGCTGGACACCACCCTTCTCTCGCGGGTGCTCGGAACGGGCGGCCTCGCTCATCGCTACAGCCCAAACAGCCGGAAGCTGGGACGGCCAGACAGCTCGCGCACGGCCTCGAGCTGCTGCAGCCGTTCAAACAGCCGCCGCGCGGCGAAGCGCGACAGGTTTTTTGTCGTCAGCGACCCGAGGACGGCATCTTCATTGAGCAGCAAAAAAATCACGTCGCCGGCGCCTTTCGCGCGCAGTTTTGGCGCCACCGCCAGAAGCTTTTCGGCGCAGCGTGACAGCTCGGCCGCCAGCCTGCAGGCCTCGGCCGCCCCTTGAACCAGCGCAAGGCAGACCGTGCGCTCGAAACCTGTTTCACCCAGTCGGATGCGCTTGCCGCCGCCGGCCTCGGTGCGGAAAGCCGGGCCAAAGGCCTGCGCCATCAACAGCGGCAGCGGCCGCGGCCAGCGCAGGCCTTGCGCCAGCATCAGGTCGGCGAGCCACCAGGCGAACATCTCGGCATCGGGGAGCATGGCGACGACGTGGGCGGCGATCGCCCCCGCGGCGCCGGCCGCTGCGAGCCTGCTACGTCCTCGATCTTTGTGAACAGGTCGGCGAGCGCCGCGTCGTCCCAGGCGAGCCCGAGCATCTCGGCCACTTTTGCCAGTCGATCGGCGCTGACCGCCGGCGGCTGCAGCGCCAGCTGGCGCCAGGCGCCAAAAATGGCGCCGGCGGGACCTGGATCGGCGCCGGCCGGGCAAAGCTGCCAGGCATCGCGCAAGCTGGCTTCACCCTCGGCGCGGCCGGCGAGCCGCATCGGGGCGGCGGCGCATTTGAGCGCCAGCCGCTGGCGCCAGGCGCCGGCCCAGGCAGGCTGTGCTCGGGCAAGCGTGTCGAGCGCAGCCAGCGCGGCGCCGGCCTGGAAGGCGGCGTCGGCGTCGCTGGGCGCGCCGCCGCTTGCGAGCGCCCAGGCCGGAACGGTGGGCGGGACGGACGGATTGGCGGTCGCGGGATCGAGGCGAATCATGCTTTCGAGGGTAAAGCGGCCGTGCGCTTTTGGCGATGATTTTTGGCCAAAAACGCACAGCTTGTCGGCGCAACAAAACGAATGATAAGTTGCCTTATCAATCGTTTACCTACCGTATGCTCGGTCTAATTAGATTTGTCGGCTAATTTCTGACATCGACTGCATCCTCTTAGGCCAAATACCGGCGGCGGCTAGTGCAAGCAGTTACGAAACAGTCGGTCCGCTCCTTTGCCGTCCGATGGTCCATGAAATCCCCTCGCCACTCATGATCCCGGAGACCTCCTTTCCGACATGTCGTTCAAGCACTGGCCGCCACGGCACGAGAGTGAACTCACGCGACTTTTCAATGACGGCGTATTTCCCGCTGGCGAGCTCGACCGATCGGATCATCTTGCCTTCCAGTCGATCGCCAGGCTTCGCTTCGAAATAGGAGAGGCCGAGCTCGCTTGAAAGCTGACCGGCGACGCGGTTCAGCTCGCGCTGGCGCAAGATCGAAATCATGTTGGCGCGATAGACGACCCTGTCCTGTTCTTCATGGGCGAGGCCTTGCGCGATCAGCCACTGCTGTCGTCGAGTTTGCGCCTCTCGCACCTCGCGGCCAAAACCGGCGTTGCGCGAGGTCTTCGGCGTTTCGGAAACCACCGCGCTGTCCAGCCAAGTGGCGCCCTCGAAGCCGACCTGCTTTTCCAACGGCATCGATGAGAGCTTCTCGACAACGACAGGCTCCGCCATCGCCCGCTGGCGCTCGTAATGGGAGGCCCGATCGAGATGGTCCGGCGCGATGATCCAAGTGCCGTCCAGCTGGCGCTCCAAGCCGCCGGTGGCTCGCCGGATCGCTTCCAGCCGCCGGACATACGTCTCGGCAAAGCGTTCAGTGGCGGACGGATCATGCTTCAGATGAATATCGACGTTGTAGCGCCCACCATTCGCCCCTGCGATGTCGGCAATGGTGCGATCCACCTGTCTGGGCTCCGTGTTGCGCGGCGTGACACGGACGATGCATCTGTCGGGCGTCGGTTCGGTGGCCTCGCCTTTGCCGATGTAGATGTAGTGGCTTTTGCCGTCGACACCGTCGACGATAAGGTAGTGCCGGTCGTTTATCTCGTCCGACAGCCCACGCACGACCACGCGACCGACGATCGGCTCGGGATTCTGTCCCGCATCGTAGACGACACAATCGGCGGGACTGCGGGCGAGTCCCTTGCCGGTCAGTTCGCGATGCATGGTCTTGATGATATCGCCGCGCTCGCCCGCCCGACGTAACGTTGCTTCAAGTTCATCGTCGAGCCGCCAGCGACCCGGTGCGACCTCCTCGGCCAACCCCATCCGCTCAAGCTTGCGCAGACGGCCTTGATTCAACGTCTGGCGAAACGCGTCGCGGCCATCCAACGAGACAAATCCATCGTTGTCGCGCATGCGCAGCAGCTGCCGGTCGATGCTGGTGAAACGTTCCTGCTCCATCTCCTGGCGCAGGCGCAGCTCGATCTCGCGATCCGTGCGCGGGCCGAGATCCAGACTCACCAGCTCGGACGCGCGCTCTCGCAAACCAGAGGAGATGTAGTCGCGCGCGATGACGAGATTCTCGCCTCGGTCGTCCTTGCCGCGGAGGATGATGTGCGTATGCGGATGGCCGGTGTTGAAATGATCGACGGCAACCCAATCGAGCTTGGTGCCGAGATCCTCTTCCATCTGAGCCATAAGGCGCCGGGTCAGTGGCTTGAGATCGTCGTACTCAATGCCGTCTTCGGCGGCGACGATGAAACGGAACTGATGCCGGTCGCCATTCGCGCGGTCGAGGAACTCCTTGCCGTCGACCCGGTCCTTGCCGGAGCCGTATAGCTCACCTGGCGACCCCTCCCGAGTGACGCCATCGCGCTGTAGATAGCGCAGGTGCGCACGCGCCCCGTCGCCACCCTTGCCGACCAACTTGACAACCCGTGCCTTGACGACGACGCGCCGCTGTCGGAAAGCCGCATGGCGGTCTCGCGATTTGAGCAGCGCGGCCGCCGCACCTCCGCGCCCGGCGCGGCTACCATTGAAGCGGTCGCCATCTATGTGTTTGCCGCCAGCTCGGTTGATCGCCGCCTGGACCTGACCGGCAAAGCGCTTTCCCGCTTTCGATCCGCGCGACCCGATTTTGCCCAGTTTCGGCCTGAACTCGTCGTCGGTCACACCAGCCTCCCGGATAACTGCAGCAAGATCAATCGCTTGCGCACTACACCCTCCTCGCGCCGCCGGCAGCCTCCTTGGAAAACGATGTGCAGACAGATACTTAGCCGCCTCTCGGAGGCGGTACCTTTATCTTGCCTTCGCCAACCCGGCCTTCCGCCCCCGCCCCGGTGCACACTAGCGCCTGGCTTCACCGACCGTCCGGCCGCGACGATCCCGCCGGCCGAGGCCCGAGCGGCACCAGAATTCCGCCGCTCGAACCGCTCCCGGGAACGCGATCTTTCAGGAAAAGCAGCTCGCGCCCGGAGGGCACTTTCGGCGCCTTCGCCGGGCGGGATTTGCGTTTGAACGCCTCCATGTCGTCGGCAGAAACGCCTGCCGCCTCGAGCTGCTCGAGATACAAAACCGTCTCTCTCGGCAGCGGTTTCCCACGCTGCAAATGCGCCTCATAGCGATCCGGCCCGGCGTTGTAAGCCGCGAACAGACCCGGGAAACCGAAGTGATCGAACATGGCGCGCAGATAGGCGGTCCCGGCCAGAATGTTGTCGCGCGGATCTTGCGGATCGGCCCCGAGATCATGCGCGATGCGCAGGTCCTCATAGGTGCCGGGCATCACCTGCATCAAGCCGATTGCGCCGGCGCGCGATGTGATCGGCCGCCCGTTGAGCATGGTTTGCCCACGGCTTTCTGCGTCCATGACGGCGTAGATCCAGCTTTCGGGAACACGGAAACGTTGGCTTGCTTCCGATACAAACCGATGCCACTTTCCAAGCTGCGGACTCAAGGAGATGGCGACCGGGGCGCCGGTCGAGGCGGAACAGGCGTATGGCGCGGCAGCGATCATGCCAAGCACCAGGAGGATCACTCGGTCCATAGCGGCACGAGCCTCCCGACGATGTTTGCGGCCGGCACCGGCCCGAAATACCGGCTGTCGAAAGAGTCGGGAGCCGCGCCATTGATCAGGAAAACCTCGTCGCTGGCGAGCGGCCGGCATCCGTTCCACCACGGCAACGGGCGGCCCTTGCTGTCGGTTTTCAGGCGGCGGGCGGCGATCCTGCCGCCGATGATGATTGCGTCATTGAAGGCGCAGACATGCTCGCCGGGGAGTGCCGCGACCCGCTTCACCAGCGGCACGCCGCGGGGCAGATAGCCGCGCTGATCGGCGAGCTGGCCAACCGTTTTTGGCATGCGGACAAGCACGAAATCGCCGGTGCGCGCCGCGCCTAGGCCAAGGCCATAGAGTCCAACCGGCGCGCTGGCCGAGGCGTTCCAGATCAGGATCGGGGCCGGTTTGGCGAAGGCGCTGAAGCCGATCAGAACCAAGCCGATGCTTACAGCGGCGAGGGTCTTGCGCGCTCGCGAGCGCCGCAAGCCGCTGCCGATCAGGTGGAGGGAAGGCCGCGCCATCATGACCGGCCTCCGCGATTGTCACCGGCATCGGAGCCTTGCGGCCGGCCCTTCGACCAGGCGTCGAGCTCGTCGATGTGATAGCGGACGAAGCGGCCGTGCTTGCGAAATTGCGGGCCGTGGCCCGTAAGCCGCATCTTCTCCAAAGTCCGCTGGGACAGGCCGACATAGAAGGCGGCCTGCGCGGTATTGAGAAACGGACTGCCCTTCTTGGCGCGGGCGGCGCGTTCGTTTTCGTCGTCCATGATGATCCTCGTTTCGCGTGCTGAAAGACGGAAGCGAGGATCGGCGAAGGGGTGCGTCTGCGGGACGGGCGAAGAGTGGGCCGGGAGTTTTCGCCGCCCTTCGGTCGCGCGTTGTTCGGATCAAAGAGCCCCCGCGCCGGGGCGCGGGGGCTTCGGGAGTTGTGGCCGTCAGTCGGCCGGGTTCCAGATGATGGCGTAGGTGTCGTCGTCATCCTGGCCGGCGGCGCGGCCGAGATTGGCGTAGAGTTTTCTCGGGCCGAACTCCGGGGCTGCGATCGACAGGCTCACATAGTCCTTGCCGGAAGCCTCGCCGGTCCTGATCCAGCCGGCGCCGACCTCGACGCCTTGCGTGAGCACCCGGAAGTCGGGATGGCTGTCGGCGCTCTTGGCCTGATTGGGCACGATGGCGATGTCGGCGCGGACGCTGAGCGTCTTGAGCTGGCCCTTGTAGCCGCCGTTCTCCTGCTTGGTGACGTATCCGATCGCGGTCATTTGAAAGTCTCCTTTGCTTGTCGCCCGGGGACCATTCCCCTGCGATGGCTGACCGTGATGGGCGCGTCCGGCCCGCGCGAACCCATAGGGCCGAAGCGGCAGCGAAGGACCCGAGCGGGCAGCTTTTTTGCAGCGAAGCGGGCGCGAGGAGCCGCCGCAGGCGGCGGGGAAAAAAGCTGATGGCCGAGGGTTTCGGGCGGGCCGGATCCGCCCATAGGTCATCAAGCCAGCGGCAGGGGAATGGTCCTGGGTGCCAAGCATTGGAGACAGCCAGGCGCGGTCGCCGCAGCCAGGCAGAGGTCGAGGCGGCGATGGGACAAGAGCTTGGCGCCGTGCCGGCATCGCCATGGTGCCCAGGCAGCAAGCGCCAGATTGCCATCACCGGGCCGGGTGTTTTCGGGGAGACGATTGGCAGTGCGTTCGGCTGAGAAGGGACCGGCGCTGCGCTGTCGGGAAGGCTTTGCCGGGCGCGCGATGCAGCCCGGCAGACGGACGAGCGGCGACGTTCCACACCTCGCCGCCCGCCCGTGCCAATGATCATTCGGACACGAACAGCATCTGGACCTTCGCCCACTGATCGGCGGTGCGGAAGCCGCCGCGTCCGGTGTAGCTCGACACCGGGAACGCCATCCAGCGGGGCAGCCAGCCATCGACTGGTTCGCGGCCGTTCTCGCCCGACAGGAAGTCGCGAATGATCTTCTTTTGCGTCTTCACCTTTTCCGAGGAATTGCCGTCCGCGACATGCCTGCCGCCGATGTCGGCAAGCATTTCATTGGCGACTTGCCTGTCACGCAACAGGTCAAAGAACGCGTCGTCAGGCTGCCACCAGCCGCGCATGTCGAGGCCCAGTTGGTTGCCGAGCGCCTCGACGATGGCGCTGCCGGCGGAAAGCGTTTCGGCCATGACCAGCGCGAGAATACGCCCGACATCTTCGTCGGACAGCGCCAGCAGACGGGCAAAGACGCTCGCCAGCGCGAAGTCGTCACCACTGCCGCCGGCGACCGACCCGTCCTCGTCCAGCGTGCCGAGCAAAGCCAAAATCTCACGTTGCGTCCCCGCAAAAGTCACCTGCGCCTTGCTGGCGGCGATGCTGGCGGCGATCGCTTCGTTGGCTGCCCGCTGCGGCTCGACGCGCACCGTCCACAGGCCGGAACCGACGATGGCGTGGGCTACCATCAGACGCAGCGCGACACCCGGATGGTCGAGCAACGCCGTGCGCACGGCGGCATGACGATGCAGGTCGATATAGTTCTGCATCGGTCCGCTGAGTTCCGGGCGCGATGGCTTTGCCGGCGTTTCGGCTTCCTCGCCGGCCTCGCCTGCCGTGCGGGCGCGCCGCGCGGCAGCTATCCGCTCATTCATCTGAACCAGACAGCGATCGGTTACAACTCCGCTTTCGTAAAGCCAGCGACGGTGCCTAAGTCCTTTGATGATTTGCTAGCCTGGGCCGAGGCGAACCCCAAGCGGCTGGGTATAACCTTGCCTACAAAAGGTGGTTCTGGCAGCGGCTTTCTCTACTCGGTGGCGCTTAACTATTTGGTCGGCACATGTCACGAGCAACTCACCAATACGTCAGTCACCCCCGAACAAGCTGAGGACTGGGCGTCAACTTCCGAGTGCCTAAACCCTGTATGGGATTACTATCGTCGAATGTTCAAGGTGGCTGAACTTACCAACGGCAATGCCGACACTCTCAACCTGATGAACAACCAAGAGATCTATATCGGAACCGTGTGGGAAGATCAGGTCATGACATTTCTGAACAACAAGCAGTTACCTGATACTATCCGACTAACACTTTTGGACAAAGGCGAAGTCGGAACGGGGGACTCGATGTTCATCCCCGCCGACGCCAAGCATGTAGCGGCTGCGATGTTGTTCATTGATATGGCAGCTGGAAAGGAATTCCAGACTTTTAAGCTTGAACATAAGGTTTCGAGGTCTCCGCGGGCTGACGTTAACGGTGACCTCATCCCGGATGATGTTCGCTTGCACGTCCTTCCAAACGACGTGTTCCCAAGACTTCGGAAGCCAGGATTCACCATCATGGCTGGGGCGCTTGCCGACGCTTTAGAAGAAAAAGTCCTGAACCAATAGTGTTGAAGATAAACGTGTCCGCTGGAATCGCGGCTCCGGCGGACAGCGTTAATTCGGTTCAAAGGGCTGGAAATGTTATGAGCGAACTAGACATCGTTGGCGTTGCGAAGGACTATGGCGCACTTCGGGTTTTGGATGACATTTCGATCTCGGTAGATCGCGGGGAATTCGTCACAATACTGGGGCCGTCCGGCTGCGGGAAGTCATCGCTGCTCCGAATCTTGATGGGAATTAGCCGCGCAAGTGCAGGCGAGATTCATTTGTCGGGACAACAGATAGACGCGCTTCCACCGGAACGGCGTGACATCGCGATGGTTTTTCAGTCATATGCGCTCTTCCCACACATGACCGTACTGAAGAATCTGAGCTTTGGGCTCAAGATGAAGCAGGTGCCGAAATCCGAGCGTGAGCGGCGCCTGGCCCACGCCGTTGAGATCTGCAATCTTTCAGGTCTGTTGGACCGCATGCCGCGGCAATTGTCTGGGGGGCAGCAGCAGCGAGTGGCATTGGCACGTGCTATCGTGATGCAGCCAGCTCTGCTTCTTTTCGACGAGCCATTGTCGAACCTAGATGCCAAACTTCGGGACACGCTTCGCCATGAATTGGTGGCCTTGCATCGCCGCATCGGCGCAACAAGCATCTATGTCACACATGATCAGTCCGAGGCGATGGCCATGTCGGATCGGATCGTCGTCATGGATGCAGGTCGTGTGCTCGAAATCGGCACACCGCTAGAGCTCTACCGCGCGCCTAAGAAAGCATTCACCGCCGGCTTCCTTGGCCAGACGAATCTACTGACGGCCGACGCGGGCGATCATCGAGCGAAGTTGCCGTGGGGACAGGAAATTAGCTGCGACAAAGATGCTTTTGGGAAGGTACAGGTTTCCGCTAGGCCGGAAGACATTGCGATCATTTCGGACGACGACGGGGTAGGCTCTGTCACGGCGGTCTCTTTCATGGGACCGACTGCCCTTTATTCAGTTCGCATCGGGGAGACACAGATCAAAGTCAGTCAGTCGGGCGCCTCGGCTCTGGTCCATGTCGGCAGTCGTGTCGCTCTCAATTTCGTGGGACCGGTGCATGTTATCGAGGGCGACGCCAACAGGAAGGCAAACTGAATGCAGGCGACCCTGCGCGATCAGCGGCTCATCGTTGCGCTCCTGCTATTGCCAGGAGCCGGTTATCTTCTGCTCTTCTTCGGTTGGCCGCTTCTGTCAGCGCTCATTGGTAGCTTTCAGCTGGACAACGGTGCCTTCACACTGAATTGGTATGTCCGGATATTTTCGCGCCAAACAGTACTAAGGGCTCTCTCCATATCGGTTTATTATGGCGTTGCGCCAGTGATCAGTTCGCTTCTTGTCTCGATCCCGCTGGCCCTCCTCCTCAGGACGCAATTCTTGGGCAGTAAGCTATTCAGCGGGCTGTATAAAATGCCCTTGGCGGTACCTGGCATTATCGTCGGGTTGATGGCTCTTGTGGTGTTCGAGCGCGGGGGCTTTGCCGACCGCGCACTTGCACCGCTAGGCATTACACTCCCGAGGTTGGTTCGAGATGACCAAGGCGTAGGTGTAATCCTTGCTATGATGTGGAAGCAGGTTCCGTTTATGACGCTCATCTTGACGAGCGCATTCGCCTCTATACCAGAAGATCTGCGGAACGCCTCCCGAACCCTCGGCGCGTCACGATTTAGAACTTTTATGTCGATCGAAATACCGCTCGCAATGCCGGGAATCACAGCGGCTATCCTGCTGACCTTTATCGGGTCAATGGGCGCTTACGCCATTCCAGGGATTGTAGGCCCGCCCC
>NZ_SUGA01000025.1:0-74456 GCF_004963255.1 Mesorhizobium sp.
AAAACGCCCATCTGCCTCGTGCGCTAAATATCGGCTCCCGTGCAAAACCCTCACAGGGGGAGAAGGGAAAGCGCTCCGCCTCAATCGCTCTCTCTTGCGACCAGCTCCAGCGGCCAGACCTCGCGGATGATGCGTGTGCCTTCGGGACCGGCGAAAGCCGGGAGCGAGGCGAGCAGCATCTCGGCCAGCCGCCGGCCCATCGGCTCCAGCGACGGTCGGAAGGCGGTCAGCGCCGGCGAGAAGTAGCGGCAGAGCGGCGTGTCGACGATGACGATCACCGCGATGTCGTGGCCCGGCCTGATGCCCATCTCGGCCAGCGCCTTGCAGCCGCCGAGCGCCATGGCGTCATTGTTGAAGATGATGGCTGTCGGCCGGTCCTTGGAGAGCATCACGTGCGGCGTCACCTGATAGCCGCCAGTCTCGTTGATGAAGCCGTCGGCGATCAGGCCAGGGTCGACTTCGATGCCGTGCCGCTTCAGCGCCTTGCGATAGCCGTCGAGGAACAGGTAGCCGAAGTTGAGATCGAGCGAAGGGCGGATGGCGGCAATGCGTCGGTGGCCGCGCGCGACCAGCCGGTCGACAGCTTCCTCACCCGCCCTTTCGAAATCGATATCGAGCGACGGATAGGTGTCGCCGCCGGATTGGCTTCGGCCAAGCGTGGCGAAGGGAAAGCCGGCCTTGCTGAGATAGTCGATCCGATCGTCTTCCCGCCGTGTATTGGCCAACACGACCGCGTCGGCCCGCCGCGTCTCAACCACGCGGCGCAGCCTCTCCGGCTGATATTGACCAGGCTCGCCCATGACGACCATCAGATCGAGGTCGCTTTCGGCAAGCCGCGCCTGCAGACCGGTCAGGAACGGGATGAAGAACGGCTCGCCATATTGCTGGTCACCCGGATGCGGCTGCAGCATGAAGGCGATCGAATGGGTAGCGCCTTTCCTCAGGCTGCGGCCGGACTGGTTGGGCGAATAGTTCAGCGTCCTGGCCGCCTCCAGCACGCGCTGGCGCGTCTCCGCGTTGACATCGGCGCGGCCGTTCAGCGCGCGCGACACGGTGCCGATCGAAATGTTCAGGTGACGCGCGAGATCGTGGATGCTGGACGCCAAGGCCGGTTCTCCCCATGTCTTCGCTAGCACCGGCCGCCCTTCAGGCCAAGCAGTGGGTGTCGATTTTCGCGAGCGGGTGATTGACATTCTAGGCCATCGGGTGTGTTCTCGTAAACGTTTACGGAAAAACGTTTACGGTGATACCGGAAATGCCGTGACACTCGGACTGGAGGGGCCGAGCGGAGGAGGAGCGCTGGATGATGAAGGTCGTCCTGGTCGGGTGCGGAGCCATGAGCAGGCAGTGGCTCGATGCCGCAAGGCAGATCGACGGGCTCGCCATTGCCGGCCTGGTCGACCTCGATGCCGAACGGGCGCAGACGAGAGCGCGCGAATACGATCTCAGCAACGCCGTCATCGGCACCAGCCTCGACGCCGTCCTCGACGAGACGAAACCCGACGCCGTGTTCGACGTCGTGGTTCCGGCGGCACGTCGCGAGGTTGCGCTTTCTGCCTTTGCCCATCATTGCCATCTGCTGACCGAAAAGCCGCTGGCCGACAGCCCCGAAAATGCGCGGGCCATCATCGCGGCGGCGCGCCAGGCCGGGCGCGTCCATGCCGTCGTCCAGAACCGGCGCTATGTCGCCAATGTCAGGCGGATCAGGCGCTTCCTCGACTCCGGTGCCATCGGCAAGCCGACCAGCATCCATGCCGATTTCTTCATCGCGCCGCATTTCGGCGGCTTTCGCGAGGAGATGGACCATGTGCTTTTGCTCGACATGGCGATCCACACCTTCGACGCCGCCCGCTACATGGTCGCCGGCGAGCCGGCCAGCGTTTATTGCCAGGAATGGGAGCCGGCCAGTTCGTGGTACCGGCAGGGCTCGTCGGCCAGCGCCGTCTTCGACCTCGGCGGCGGCAAGGTCTTCACCTATGCCGGCTCCTGGTGCGCCGACGGTTTCCGCACCAGCTGGGAGGGCAGCTGGCGCATCGTCGCCGAGCGCGGCAGCCTTTTGTGGGACGGCCATGACGGGCTGAAGGCGGAGGTGGTTGCGTCGGGCCGCGACGGTATCATCGACAAGACGCATTCAATCGAGGTGCCGGCGCTCGACCCAGCCGACCGCGTCGGCGGACATCTCGGCATCATCCAGGATTTCATGCGCGCGATCGAAACCGGCACCGAGCCGGAGACCCGCGGCGTCGACAATATCAAAAGCCTCGCCATGGTCTTCGGCGCGATCGAAAGCGCGGAGACCGGACGGCGCGTGGCGATCGCGACCCAGGAAGGATGACGATGCCGAACCCGCTTCTCGATATCAGGATCGGCACCATGGTGCGGGCAAATCTCGACGATCCGGCCGCCTACGTAAAACAGATTCTGCCGCTTGGCTTCGAGAGCATCCAGCCTTTCTTCTGGCAGACGTTGGGCGGCAAGGACCTGAAGCGCCTCGCCGGCGAAATCCGTGACGCGATCGGTGATGCGGACGTCACCGTGTCGTCGCTCGGCGTGTTCGGCAATCCGCTCGAAAGCGGCGAGGTCGATCGCGGCGTGCTCGCGGCCTGGGAGACGGTGATCGACAACGCGCATCTGTTCGGCACTTCGATGGTCTGCGGCTTCACCGGCCGCCTGCGCGGCAAGAAGCTCACCGACAGCCTGCCGCGCTTCCGCGAGGTGTGGGGGCCGCTCGCCAAACGCGCCGCCGACAAGGGCGTGCGCATCGCCTTCGAGAACTGCGCCATGGACGGCAACTGGGCGAGCGGCGACTGGAACATCGCGCACAACCCGGACGCCTGGGAGCTGATGTTCAACGAAGTGCCGGATGAGAACCTCGGCCTCGAATGGGAGCCCTGCCACCAGCTCGTCTACCTGATCGACCCGATCCCGCAGATCCGCAAATGGGCGCCGCGCATCTTCCATGTCCATGGCAAGGACGCGACGGTGCGCTGGGACGTGATCCGCGAGCATGGCGTGTTCGGCCGCCTGCCTTTCGTGCAGATGCGCACGCCGGGCTTTGGCGACAGCGACTGGACGCGCGTGATCAGCGAATTGCGGCTGGCCGGCTACAAGGGCGCCATCGACATCGAGGGCTGGCACGACCCGGTCTATCGCGGCGACCTGGAGATCACCGGCCAAGTCCGGGCGCTGGAATATCTCAAGCAATGCCGGGGAGGGAACAGCTACCTGCCCAATCCGGCTTGAGTACTGGCCGACTTGAGTGCCGGCCGGCGGGAGGAGCCGGCCGATCCAAATCATTGTCGAAACCCTCCATCGCGAGGGACCAAAAGGGAGGAACGTGCATGAGCATCACGACCAGAAGGACTGTTCTGCGCTCGACCGTCGTGGCGGCCGCCACGGCGCTCTGCGCCTCGATTTCCACTCTGCCGGCAAAGGCGCTTGACGCCCAATGGTGCAAGGACGTCCACATCCGCTTCTTCGTCGGCGGCGCCGAGGGCGACGCCTTCGGCACGATCGTCTACAATGGCGCCAAGCAGGCGGCGGCCGATCTCGGGCCGAAGGTCGACTACATCTTTTCCGGCTGGGACGTCGAAAAGATGGTGCAGCAATTGCGCGAGGCGGTCGCCGTCAAGCCGCAGGGCATCGCCATGATGGGTCATCCGGGCGACGCCGCGATCATGCCGCTGGCCGAACAGGCGCATAAGGACGGCATCAAGATGATGTACCAGAACGTTCCGGTGCCGACAGTGGTGGCGGCGTTCGGCGGCGGTTATGTCGGCGCGCAGCAGGAGCAGCAAGGGCGCGCGCTCGGCGCCGAGGCGTTCAAGCTGGCCGGGCTGAAGGCCGGCGACAAGGCGATCATGATCGGCCCGTTCGAGAACGAGAGCCGCGGCGCGCGCGAGCGTGGGACCGTCGCCGCGCTGAAGGAGGCCGGCGTCGACGTCGTTCAAATCAATTCACAAACCGAATGGGCAGCCGATCCCAATCTCGCGATTCCGCCGATCACTGCGGCGCTGCTCAACAATCCCGGCGTCAAGGCGGTCGGCTATCCCGGCGGGCAGATGCTCGGCAATGTCGCCACCTACATGCAGGCGGCGGGCAGGAAGCCCGGCGACATCTTCAATTTCGGCTTCGACACCAGCCCGCAGATCGTCGAGGCCTTCAAGGGCGGCTGGGTGCAACTGACGGCCGACCAGCAGCCGTTCATGCAAGGCTATCTGCCGATCCTCAGTCTCTGCCAGCAGGTGGTGCTCGGTCTTGCGCCCATGAATATCGACACCGGCGCCGGCTTCGTCACGCCGCAGAACTACGAGATCGTCTCAGAGCTCGCCAAGCAGGCGCTGCGCTGACCTCCCAGGCCGCCGGCCGGACCCAACCCGGCCGGCGGGACCGCCTGCGGACGAGGCAGGCATAACAGACAATTCAAGCGAGGATCGCATGAGCGAACGCATCATCGAACTGCGCGACATCAAGAAATCCTACGGCCAGGTCTATGCGCTGGGCGGCGTCAACCTCAGCGTCGATCGCGGCGAGGTGGTGGGCCTGATCGGCGACAACGGCGCCGGCAAGTCGACGCTGATCAAGATCCTGTCCGGCGTCGTCAAGCCGACCAGCGGCGAGATCCTGGTGCGCGGCAAGCCGGTCGCCGGATGGAGCGCGGCGCGCTCGCGCGACGCCGGCATCGAGACGGTGTTCCAGGACCGGGCGCTGGCCGTGCAGCAGACCATCGTGCGCAACATCTTCATGGGCCGCGAGCTCACCGGCTTCATGGGCTGGCTCAAGGTCAACAAGGAGGTCGCGGAGGCGAGCCGGCTGATGCGCGAGATCGGCTTCACCTCAAAAGTGTTCACGCCGCAGTCGATCGTCGGCCAGCTTTCGGGCGGCGAGCGCCAGGGCGTGGCGATCGCGCGCGCCATCTACAAGCAGGCGGAGCTGATCATCCTCGACGAGCCGACCACGGCGCTGTCGCTGACCGAGACGGCAAAGGTCTTTCACTTCGTGCGCCAGGTGCGGGCGAGCGGCCGCTCGATCCTGTTCATCGGCCATAACATCCACCACGTCTTCGACATCGCCGACCGCTTCGTCGTGCTCGACCGCGGCAAGGTGGCGCTGACGGCCGACCGCAGCGAGGTCAAGTCGGCCGACGACCTGATCAACTTCATGGAAGATGTCGCGCATCCCGGCGGCCTGCCGGGGCTGCACGATGCCGGCGAAGCGGAGCAGAGAGCGCAATGAGCAAGGCGATGGAACCCGATCTGCAATCTCCTCTGGGAAGGGCAGGCGGCCAGATGACCAAGAAGGCCGCCAAGGAATGGAGCCATCCCTCCGACAATTGGCTGCGCGGCTTCGTGCTCGACAACCGCGCTTCGCTCGGCACGCTCGCGGTGTTCATCGTCATGATGGCGGTGTTCATGATCGCCAACCCGACCGTGTTCACAACCTGGTATCTCTACAGCTCGGTGCTGACGACGCTTCCCGTCGCGCTTTTCGTCGTCGTGCCTTTGGTCTTCGTCGTCACTTGCGGCGAGATCGACCTGTCGTTCCCGGCGACGATGGGCTTCGCCTCCTGGGTTTTTGCGCTGGTGGTGCAGGCGGGCTACGATCCATTTCTTGGCATTGCAGCCGCGCTCATCACTGGCACGCTGCTCGGCTTCCTGGTCGGCTCGCTGGTCGTCTATGGCGGGCTGTCGTCGCTGATCGCCACGCTCGGCATGAACTTCCTGCTGCGCGGCCTGATCCAGATCATCAACGAGGGCAAGTCGACGGCGCTGACCAATCTGGCCAATAGCGCGGCCTACAAGATCTTCTCCAGCCAGATCTGGGGCATCCCGGTGCAGATCTTCTGGGCCATCGCCTTCGTCGTGTTCTCGGCGCTGCTCTTCAACCGGCATCGCTTCGGCGCGCAGGTCAAGGTGGTCGGCGACAATCCCGACAGCGCCAAGCAGATGGGCATCGACGTCAAGCTCGTGCGGGTGAAGGTGTTCGTCTTCACCGGCATAGGCGCCGCGATCGCCGGCACCTTCTCGGTGATGATCAACTTCACCTGGTGGCCGACGGCCGGCGACGGCTATCTGCTGCCGGTGCTTGCCTCGGTGTTCGTCGGCGGCACGCCGACCTGGGGCGGCATCGGCACCGTCGTCGGCGGCGCGATCGGCGCAGTCACCGTGTCATTCATCCAGACGGGCGTGGTGGCGGCGGGCCTCAGCGGCTTCTACGTCCAGTTTTTCAACGGGCTGATCATCATCCTGTCGCTGCTCGGCCATAAGTGGAACCAGGCAAGGTACAGGTGAGGAGGCCGATTACACCGGCGCGACAAACCCGTCCAGCACGCGTTTCTGCCCCGCCTTGTCGAAGTCGATGGTGAGCTTGTTGCCTTCGATGGCCGCGATGTTGCCGTTGCCGAATTTCTGGTGGAAGACGCGGTCGCCGACATTGAAGGCCGATGGCGTGTCGGCGACGGATTTGGCGACCAGCTCGCCCTCGATGGTGCGGCCTTTCACCGAGGTGCGACCGGCGCCGTAGCCGCTATCTGTTTCGCCATAGCCGATACGTTCGACCTGGTGGCCGGAGCGGGTGCCCCAGTTGCGGTCGGTCGCCTCGGTGCGGTTGGCCTGGGCGCGCTGCCAGCCGGGCGTGGCATAGGTGTTGGAGAAGCTGCCCTGGTCCTTGGCGCCGACATTGTCGAAGCGCGAGGCGCCGTACGGGTTCTGCCGGCCGCCACCGCGTCCCGATGCAAAGGCGCCGCCACCATAGGGGTTGCCATAGCCGCCGTAGCTATTGCCGCCTTCGGCGATGTCGATATGGGTCTCCGGCAACTCGTCGACGAAGCGCGACGGGATGGTCGATTGCCATAGCCCGTGGATCTGACGGTTGGAGACGAACCAGATGTGCAGGTTCTTCTTCGCCCGCGTCAGGCCGACATAAGCGAGGCGGCGTTCTTCCTCCAGGCCGGAGCGGCCGCCTTCGTCCAGCGCGCGCTGATGCGGGAACAGGCCTTCCTCCCAGCCGGGGAGGAACACGGTCTCGAATTCGAGGCCCTTGGCCGAATGCAGCGTCATGATCGAGACGGCATCCTGCTCGGCATTCTGCTCGGCATCCATGACCAGCGCGACATGCTCGAGGAAGGAGCGGAGCGATTCATACTCCTCCATCGAGCGGATCAGCTCCTTGAGGTTTTCCAACCGTCCAGGCGCCTCGGCCGAGCGGTCGTTCTTCCACATGTCGGTGTAGCCGCTCTCCTCCAGAATGGTCTCTGCGAGCTCGGTGTGCGGCTTCGTTTCCAGCGCTTTCTGCCAGCGTTCGAAATTGGCCGCGACCTCGCGTAGCGCTGCGCGCGGCTTCGGCTTCAACTCGTCGCTTTCGGCGAGCGTCGCCGCCGCCTCCAGCATCGGCACGCGCATGGCGCGCGCGGTGTCGTGGATCTGGCGGATGGTGGCTTCGCCTAGCCCACGCTTCGGCACGTTAACGATGCGTTCGAAGGCAAGGTCGTCGCCGCCATTCGCGACGACGCGGAAGAAGGCCAGCGCGTCGCGGATTTCCAGGCGCTCGTAGAAGCGCGGGCCGCCGATGACGCGGTAGTTGAGGCCCAGCGTGATGAAGCGGTCTTCGAAGGCGCGCATCTGGAAGGACGCGCGGACGAGAATCGCCATGTCGTTGAGATTGTGCTTCTGCCGCTGGTAGGCCTCGATGGCGTCGCCGACAGCGCGCGCCTCTTCCTCGGAGTCCCAGGCGGCATGGACATGCACCTTGTCGTCCTCGGGGTCGTCGCGGTCGGTGAACAGCGTCTTGCCGAAGCGGCCCTCATTGTGGGCGATGAGGTGGGATGCAGCGCCCAGGATATGCGCGGTGGAGCGATAGTTGCGCTCCAGCCTTATGATGGTGGCGCCCGGAAAATCCTTGTCGAAGCGCAGGATGTTGTCGACCTCGGCACCGCGCCAGCCGTAGATCGACTGGTCGTCGTCGCCGACGCAGCAAATATTCACGCTCACGGGCTGTTCCGCGCCTGCCGGCGCGGGCCCGACCCCTCTTTTTTGCTCGCCTTCGGCGTCGCGGGAGTGGCCTCGCAACGGCTCGGACGCCCGGTCGGGCTTGCGGCCTTCGGCCGAGTCGGAAGTCGCAGAGCGTCCCGCCTGGGGCCGCTGCGCCAGGAGCCGCAGCCACATGTACTGCGCGGTGTTGGTGTCCTGGTACTCGTCGACCAGTATGTATTTGAATTTGCGGTGGTATTCCTTCAGCACGTCCGGATAGGCGCGGAAGATGCGGATCGGGTGATAGAGCAGATCGCCGAAGTCGCAGGAATTCAGCGTCTGCAGCCGTTCCTGATAGGCCTTGTAGAGCTGACGGCCCTTGCCGTTGCCGAAGCTGCGCGCGTCGCCTTCCGGAATCTCGTCGGGGCCGAGGCCCTTGTTCTTCCAGTTGTCGAGCATCTGGGCGAAGGTCTTGGCCGGCCAGCGCTTGTCGTCCAGCCCTTCGGCCTGGATGAGCTGCTTGATCAGCCGCACCACGTCGTCGGTGTCGAGGATGGTGAAATCCGATTTCAGCCCGGCAAGCTCGGCATGGCGCCGCAACAGCTTGACGCCGATCGAATGGAAGGTGCCGAGCCAGGGCATGCCCTCGACATTGCCTTCGCCGATCAGGTGGCCGATGCGCTGCTTCATCTCGCGCGCCGCCTTGTTGGTGAAGGTGACGGCGAGGATCTGCGAGGGGAAGGCCCTGCCGGTGGCAAGGATGTGGGCGATGCGGGTGGTGAGCACACGCGTCTTGCCGGTGCCAGCGCCGGCCAGCACCAGGACCGGGCCTTCGGTCGTCTCAACGGCGAGCCGCTGCTCCGGGTTCAGGCCCTTCAGATAATCGGGCGCGCTGTTCTGCCCGCTGCGCGCCGCCATGGCGCGCGCGGCTATGCCGGACGGGGCCGCAGCGGGCCGCGCATTCGGTTCATCGAAAAAAGGCATGTCTTCGGAAAAGCCCGACATCGCCCCCGAATGTAGTGATTCGGCAGCGAAAGACCAGAACTGTCTACGTTTTGTTCTAGTTTCGCGTGTCCAGGGCCAACTTGACAGCCGGAGCGGGTGAGGGGAAAGCTGCCAGCAGGGCGGGGCCTGTCGCATCCCGCAAGCTGCTCTATCTTGTTTGACGCAGTTCCGGACGGAAAGACGCTTCACGCTTTTTCTGGAATTGCTTGATGCGCGCAACAGTCGAAGGAGCACCGTCTTGGCTGTCACCATCACCTCCCTCGTCCTCTTCCTCATCGGTCTCGTTCTCGGCGGTGGCGGCATCTGGCTCGTCGCGCTGGGTGGCAGTTGGTACTACCTGATCGCCGGCCTGGTCTTCCTAATCACCGCCTGGCTGCTCTTCAGGCGCAGGTCGACCTCGCTCTGGCTCTACGCGCTGTTCGTGCTCGCCACTTTGTGCTGGGCGGTGTGGGAAATCGGCTTCGACTGGTGGCAGCTCGGTCCGCGCGGCGGCGTCATCGTGCTCATCGCCCTGTGGCTTCTGACGCCTTGGGCGAGGCGCGGCCTGCGCGGCCCCGACGGACGCGCGCCACTGATCCTGGCCGTGCTCGCCTCGCTTGCCGTCGCCGGTTATTCGATGACCGCCGACCCGAAGGATATCGCGGGGACGCTCGGCACTGAGAAGATTACGACGGCTGCCAATCTCGGCGGCGACATGCCGGCTGGCGAGTGGCATTTCTACGGCCGCACGCCGTTCGGCCAGCGCTATTCGCCGCTCGACCAGATCACGCCGGACAATGTCGCCAAGTTGCAGCCGGCCTGGACCTACCGCACCGGCGACGTGAAGGGCCCCGACGATATCGGCGAAACGACCTATCAGGTTACGCCGCTGAAGATCGGCGACGCGCTGTTCATCTGCACGCCGCACAACTTCGCCATCGCCATCGATGCCGCGAGCGGCAAGGAAAAGTGGCGCTACGATCCCAAGATCAAGCTCGACAACAACCGCCAGCACCAGACCTGCCGCGGCGTGTCCTATTATGCCGATGCCAAGATCGCCGCCGGCCAGCCCTGCGCGCAGCGCGTCTACCTGCCGACGTCGGACGCTCGCCTGATCGCGCTCGACGCGGCCAATGGGCAGCTGTGCCCGTCCTTCGCGGAGGGCGGCACGCTGAACCTGATGGCCAATATGCCCTATCCGAAGTCGGGTTATTATTATTCGACCTCGGCGCCGCTCATCGTCGCCGGCAAGATCATCGTCGGCGGCGCGGTCAACGACAATTACTCGACCGAAGAGCCGTCGGGCGTCATCCGCGCCTTCGATGTCGACACCGGCGCGCTGCTGTGGAACTGGGATTCCGGCAATCCGGATGTGACGACGCCGCTGCCCGCCGGGCAGACCTACACCCACAACTCGCCCAACATGTGGTCGACCGCGAGCGCCGACGAGAAGCTCGGGCTGCTCTACGTGCCGCTCGGCAACCAGACGCCGGACCAGCTCGGCATGGGCCGCAGCGCCAATGTCGAGAAATTCTCCTCATCGATCGCCGCGCTCGACCTCAACACCGGCCAATTGCGCTGGGTGCGGCAGACAGTGCATCACGACCTGTGGGACATGGACGTGCCGGCGCAGCCGTCGCTGGTCGACATCACCACGGCGAGCGGCGTCGTGCCGGCGCTGGTCGGGCCGACCAAGCAGGGCGACCTCTACGTGCTCGACCGGCGCACGGGCGAGCCGATCATCCCGGTCAAGGAAGTGCCGGCGCCTGGCGGCGCGATCGAGGGCGATCATGCCTCGCCGACACAGCCGGCCTCGGACCTTTCCTTCAATCCGAAGCCGCTGACCGGCGCCGACATGTGGGGCATCACCCTGTTCGATCAGCTGGCCTGCCGGATCGAGTTGAAGAAATTGCGCTATGAGGGGCGCTACACGCCGCCCTCGCTGCAGGGCTCGCTGATCTATCCCGGCAATTTCGGCGTCTTCAACTGGGGCGGTGTCGCGGTCGATCCGGTGCGGCAGGTGATGTTCGGCATGCCGACCTACCTGGCGTTCACGTCCAAGCTCATCCCGCGCGCGGACGTGCCGCCGCCGGGCGATACCAAGGGCAGCGAGCAGGGGCTGAACCGCAACGAGGGCGCGCCTTACGCGGTGGTGATGGGGCCGTTCCTGTCGCCGCTCGGCATCCCCTGCCAGGCGCCGCCCTGGGGCTATGTCGCCGGCGTCGACCTGAAGACCGGAAACATCGCCTACAAGCACCGCAACGGCACCGTCTACGACATGACGCCACTGCCATTGCCGCTCAAGGTCGGCGTTCCAGGCATCGGCGGACCGATGATCACGGCGGGCGGCGTCGCTTTCCTGGGCGCGGCGGTCGATGACTATCTGCGCGCTTACGACCTCACCACCGGCAGGCAACTCTGGCAGGCGAGGCTGCCGGCGGGCGGCCAGGCGACGCCGATGACCTACACGGTTGCCGACGGCCGCCAGTTCGTCGTCATCGTCGCCGGCGGCCACGGCTCGGTCGGCACCAAGCCGGGCGACTATGTGATGGCCTACACGCTGCCCAAATGAGGGAAGGCGTCGGGCTTCAAAGCCCGAGATGCCCCCTCAAGCTCGGCACCTGGTCCAGCACCTGGTTGGTGAGATCGGGGCCGGCGGCGGCCTCCGCCTGCTTGATCAAGGTCTCGCCGGCCTGCTGGATCTGCGCCATGTCGAGGCCGGACGCTTTAAGCGCCGCGATGCCGTTGATCAGCGCGCCGGCCTTCTCGCCGAGCACGCCGCCAAGCGCCCCTTGCAGCGACGACAGGAGGCTGCCGCCCGAATTGGCCGCACCGGCGGCCATCACATCATATTTCTGAGCCAGCGCGTCGGCGCCGGGGATCTGGGCGAAGAAAGACGAAACGCTGGTACCTTCCGCCTCGTGCTCGAGCACGGAAAAGATGGTGCCGACGACCTTCTCGGTGGTCGGCTCGTCGAGGCCGGCCTTCGAAGAAACGGTGTTGATGATGTCCTGGACGTTCATGGCATTCCCCTTTTCGTCATTCGTATCGGCAAGGCGGCTCCCGCAATTTTGCGTCCTTATGTGACAGCACCATCAAGGCTTTCGGAAATGACCAAAATGTGATGGGCGAGCTGCGGCTCTCTTGATCGTCATCTGGACGTGACTGGACCGCTTGAATCCCGACCCTATCTTGCGGATCACCCTGCCAACCGTTCCCAGCTGTCTTCGAGGAAAGCCATGACCGAGCCCGTTGCCAAGCCCGTCATCACTCAACCTTCTATTACTCAGGCGATGATCGACGCCTATGACGAATACACGCATCTGACGCTCGACCGGCGCCGCTTCATGGAGCAGTTGACGAGGCTGGCGGGCTCGGGCGCCGCGGCGGCCGCGGTCGCGCCGATGCTGGCTGCCAATTCCGCAAAAGCGGCGATCGTCGCCGAGGACGACAGCCGCGTTAAGGGCCAGGACATCACCTATCCCGGCTCGAGCGGCGAGATGAAAGCCTATCTGGTCAAGCCGGCCGATCAGCAGGGCAAGCTCGGCACGGTCATCGTCATCCATGAGAACCGGGGGCTCAACCCGCATATCCGCGATGTCGCCCGGCGCGTGGCGCTGGAAGGGTTCGTGGCGCTCGCGCCGGATTTCCTGTCGCCGCTTGGCGGTACGCCTTCCGACGAGGACAAGGCGCGCGACATGTTCACCAAGCTCGATGCCGCCCAGGTCGCGGCCGACGGCGTGGCGACGGTCGCCTATCTCAAGAGCCTCAAGGACGGTAACGGCAAGGTCGGGGCGGTCGGCTTCTGCTGGGGCGGCGGCGCGGTGAACCAGCTTGCCGTCCATGCACCGGACCTGGCGGCCGCCGTCGCCTATTACGGCATGCAGCCGAAGGCCGAAGATGTGCCGAAGATCAAGGCACCGCTGCTGCTGCATTATGCCGGTCTCGACAGCCGGACCAATGCGGGCATCGATGCCTACAAGAAAGCGCTCGACGCCGCGCATGTCGAATACAAGGTCTATGTCTATGAGGGCGCCAACCACGCCTTCAACAACGACACCTCGGCCGCGCGCTATGACAAGAAAGCCGCCGATCTCGCCTGGGGCCGGACGGTGGCGTTTCTGAAGGAGAAGCTTGCCTGAGGATTCGCGGGTCAGGCAACGGCCGGTGCCCAAACCGCTGCAAAGTCGGGCGATAATGTGAAGCCAGCGGGCAGCGCCGACGCCGGAGGCGGGCGGCGCACGCCTTCGTGCAGATAGCGCAGGGCCGACATCAGCCCGTTCATAGTGTAGGGCTTCGAAATGACGCCAACCGCGCCGGCGAAATTCTCTGGAATGCGTTTCGGATTCGCGGTCATGAACACGACCATCGGCTGACCCGACTGTTTTATATACTCGGCAACGTCGACGCCTGTCGGGCCGTCCGACAGATGAATGTCCACGAACGCGATGTCGGCGCGTTCGGTATCGACCATGGCCTTTGCCTCATCCGATGAAATGGCCCAGCCGACGACCCGGTGGCCTGCCTCCTCGATCAGACTCTCCAATTCCATGGCAAGCAGGGCCTCATCTTCGATGATGAGCACGTTCAGCGGCTGGCTCATGACATGTCCCTTTTCTGCTCTTCGTTCGGCATTTTGATTAAAACTCGCGTGCCCGGACTTGCGTTCCGCCACTCGACATCGGCACGAAGCTGGCGCCCGAGTTGCCGGATCAGGCGCATGCCGAAGGAACTCTCGCCGGCGTTCCCGTCCATGCCGACGCCGTCGTCGGAAACTTCAATGATGAGATGTCCGTCCGGCTGGCTCATCTTGACGCCGATGCTGCCGGGCGTCGTCTCGTCCTTGAAGGCATGCTTCAGGGCATTGGTGACAAGCTCGTTCACGATCAGCGCCACCGGCGTCGCCTTGTCGGCGGGAACGACGATCGGCTCCAGGTCGAGTTTCGAACTGATCTGCGGCCGACCGGATGCGGCAAGCAGATCCGAGACGAGGTCCCTGGCGAAATCGGAGACATCGAACCTGCTTACATCCTTCGACTGGTAGAGTCGGCGATGGACGGTGCTCAGCGCTTCTATGCGTTCCAGCATCGTCGCGAGGGAGTCCTTGACGGCCTCATCCTTGATCATGCGGCTCTGCATCAGAATCAGCGACGAGATCATCTGAAGATTGTTCTTCACCCGGTGGTCGACCTCATGGAGCAGCGCGGTCTGCGTTTCGAGCGCAGCTTCGAGCTCCCTTGTCCGTTCCTTCACCGCCTCTTCAAAGCGCTGCTTGTCGGCTACGATGCGCTGCTCGGAATGCTTGCGGTCGGAGACATCCAGTTGCGAGGCGAAGAAAAACAAAAGCTCGCCTTTGTCATTGTAGACCGGGCTGATGTAGAGCGCGTTCCAGAAGGCGGAACCGTCCTTGCGATAGTTCAAAAGGTCGATGCTGATGTCGTTGCCCTCGGCCACCGCCGCGCGAAGTTCCGCGATGGCAGCCGGGTCCGTCTCCGGTCCTTGCAGGAAGCGGCAGTTCCTGCCCATGACCTCTTCGCGCGCATAGCCCGTCAGCCGAAGGAACGAATCATTGACGAAGACGATCGGGTTGTCCGGTTTGCGCGGATCGGTGATAAGCATCGACATTCGCGTTGCCCGAATGGCCGCCGCGAATGGGTCGCCTTTGCCATGCTCGACGTGAAGACTGTCAGTCATGTGCCAGGCGTCTGGTGCTTCCCTTGTATGTTTCCCGTCCATTGATAACTCCAAGCCTTGACCGCGCCAACAACGGCGCAGGCCTGGAATTGGTTCAATCGCAGGTTTTGTTGTCACAGAAAGGAAAGTGAAGGAACCAAACCGGAGTTTTTCTAAGTTGCTGCGTGGAAGTCGCTTTTTTGATCTACACGGCTCCTGGCCGATGCATGGCCACTCCGGCGATGACCAGCGCAATGCCGGTGCAGTCGGAGACGCTCGGCACCTGGCGCAGCACGATGACGCCGATGAGCGTAGCCGTGAGCGGCAGGAGCGACAGCATCAGCGCGAAGCTCGCGCGCGGCAGCCTCACCATGGCGAACTGGTCGCAGATATAGGGAATGACCGAGGAGCAGACGCCGACGCCGATCGCGGCGATCAGCAGTTGCGGCGATGAGAAAGCGGGCAGCGCCTCGCCGAACCCGATGGGCAGCACGATGAGGAATGCGACCGCCATGGCGGTGCCGAGGCCGGCAATGCCGATGCCGGTCTGGGCAATGCGATGGCCGACTACGATATAGCCGACGAACAGAGCGCCGTTGAGAAAGGCCCAGAACAGGCCAAGCGGATCGCTCGACCATTTGACGTCGATGAGCAGCAAGGTGCCGATGACCGCGACAGCCAGCGCGGCAAAATTGCGCGGGCTACGCAGGCCTACCAGCGCGACCCCGATCGTGCCGACGAATTCGATCGCCGCCACCAGAGAGATCGGCAGGCGGTCGAGCGCCAGATAGAACGAGCAGTTCATAACCGCCAGACAGGCGCCGAAGGTCAGCAAAAGCAGTCGCTGAGCGCGGTCGGCGCGCGCGAAGACGCACCAGGGCCTGGTCAAAGGGGCGAAGATGAGAGCGGCGGTGGCGATGCGTAGCCAGGCCATGCCGAGCACGCCGACCTGATCGAAAAGCAGCACCGCGAAAGCCGGCCCGAGATAGTGGAACACGGCGCTGACGCAGAACCAGACATGCGGCGGAAGCGCATTGACCGCTCTGGCAAGTGCTGTGGGACCGTTGAGGGTGAGGGCAGCATCGGCATCACCGGCGGCCCGGCTTGCGGTCGGAATTTGCGTTTGCGTTTTCATGCGAGCATTATCGCAGGCAAAACCAGCCGACTATATGTCCAATGAATGGTGTGATGGCCATTTCGCTTTGTGATGGAAGAGGTTTGGATTGAAGAACCTTCGAAATGAAAATGCCGACCTGAACGCCGTGGATCTGAAGCTCCTGCGGCTCCTGGAAAAGGACGCACGCATCAGCACGGCGGAACTGGCGCGCGCCGTCGGGCTGTCGGCGCCGAGTGTGGCGGAGCGGATCCGCAAGCTGCAGGAGAACGGCGTGATCGAGGCCTATACGGTCAGGATCAACCCGGCCGCGCTCGGCATGAAGCTGTCGGCATGGCTGAGAATCAGGCCGGTGCCGGGACAGCTTTCGGTGGTGGCGGACATCATCCGCGAGCTGCCGGAAATCGCGCAATGCGACCGCGTGACCGGCGAGGATTGCTTTATCGCGCTGGCGCATGTTGGCTCGGTGAGCGAGCTCGAGCGGGTGATCGACCGGATCATCCCTTACGCGATGACCAACACGGCCATCATCCAGTCGTCACCGGTCGAGCCGCGCTCGCCGCTGGGCGGGTTCAGGCAGAAGTGACGGGGCAGGGATGATGGGCGGAGGGACGAATCAGGCGTGGCCGCGCCGCATGCGCGCCTGGGTCAGAATCGCGCGCCAGCGGATCATGTCGAACGGGATGGGTTCGTTGTTGTTGGCGATGTGGAAGATCTCGTTGTCGACGTTCTTCAGCGATCGCCAGAAATCATAGTCGGTGATGCGTGGATCGGCCGCCAAGCGCTCCACTTCGACCTTGATGTCGGTTTTCATGCACTGTCCTCGCACCGCATTCCGCCAGCCGCCCGCGCGCAAACCCGGTACGGCGGTTTTCAAACGCGTCACTGAGTCGTTCAACGGACTCAAGCGACTTGTTCACGTTAAAACCTTGGTAAGGTTAACGCGGGCGCGCCGGTTTTCAAGCGCTCTTGCGCTTGATGCCAATCGAGCGCCCGGCGCGCTCGGGCATCGGCAGCGCCGCATGGGCGGCGCGCATGGCGTCCACCTTGGCCATCACGTCGGCGGGGAAGGGCGCGACCCGCGGTCCGGCCATGTCGACATGCAGGGCAAGCTGCTCGGAGGTCGCGGCCAGCCAGCCGTCGACATGGCGGATTTCCTGATAGGCCCTGAGCCGCTTCTCATCGTGGTCGATGAGCTGGAACGAGACCTTCACCTTGTGGTCGAGGTGCAGCTCCTGGACATAGCAGACATGGACTTCCGCCGTGTAGATGGTGAGGCGGCGATCCCTTGCGTAGTTCGGCCCCATGCCCATCATCTCGAAGGCCACGTCCGAACAGCGGTCGAACAGCACGTTGTAATAGGCCATGTTGAGATGGCCGTTGTAGTCGATCCAGTCCTTCTCGATGGCCATCGGGTCGGAGATGAACGGGGCGGGGATGGTCATCTGATTTTCCTTGATCGTCGCTGGACAGGGCGTGGTGGCTGAGGTTCTCTTTGTTCCTGTGCAATTCCGCACGGAAAACCGCTTCACACTTTTCCTGGAATTGCTTTAGGCATCATCCATAGCTGCATATCAAGAGTGGCCGCTGGTCCATTCGCGGAGGAATTCATGGCTTTGAGCGACCTCAATCCCGTCGAACGCAACGAGGAAGGCATCGCCGCGGTGCTCGGCATCCTCAAGCAGCGCTTCGGCGAACGTTTCCAGACCGGGGAGGCGACGCGCGGCCAGCACGCGCACACCACCACCTATATCCCGACCCAGGCGCCGGACGGCGTCGCGTTCGTCGAGACGACCGAGGAGGTGCAGGAGATCGTGCGCGCCTGCGCTGCCCACCGCGTGCCGGTGATCGCCTTCGGCGTCGGCTCCTCGCTCGAGGGCCACACCAATGCGCCGGGCGGCGGCATTTCCATCGACACCTCGCGCATGAACCGGGTCCTCGCCGTCAATCCGCAGGATCTCGACTGCACGGTCGAGCCCGGCGTGACGCGCGAGGACCTCAACAGGCATCTGCGCGACACCGGCCTGTTCTTCCCGATCGATCCGGGCGCCAATGCTTCGCTGGGCGGCATGGCGGCGACCAGGGCTTCCGGCACCAACGCGGTGCGCTACGGCACGATGCGCGAAAACGTGCTGTCGCTCACCGCTGTCATGGCCGACGGCGAGACGGTGACGACCGGCAAGCGGGCGAAGAAAAGCTCGGCCGGCTACGACCTGACCCGGCTCTTGGTCGGTTCGGAAGGCACGCTCGGCATCATCACCTCGCTGACGCTCCGGCTCCAGGGCATTCCGCAGGCGATCTCCGGCGGCGTGTGCCCGTTCCCCAGTCTGGAGGCGGCGTGCAACACGGTGATCGCGACCATCCAGATGGGCATTCCGGTGGCGCGCATCGAGCTGGTCAACGCGCTGCAGATGCGGGCGATGAAGAATTATTCCAAGCTCGACTACCCGGAAAGTCCGTGCCTGTTCGTCGAGTTCCACGGCAGCGACGCGGGTGTGGCCGAACAGGCCGAGACCTTCGGATTGATCGCGGAGGAGAATGGCGGCGGGCCGTTCCTGTGGACCAGCGTCGCGGAAGAGCGGACAAAGCTCTGGAAGGCGCGGCACGACGCCTACTGGTCGTCGCTGACGCTGCGTCCGGGCGCCAAGGGCCTGTCGACCGATGTCTGCGTGCCGATCTCGCGGCTTGCCGAATGCGTCACCGAAACCGAAGCCGACATCGCCGAGATGGGGCTGATCGCGCCGATCGTCGGCCATGCCGGCGACGGCAATTTCCACGTGCTGGTGCTGATGGATGTCGACGACCCGGCCGAAATCGCGTTGGCGGAAAAATTCGTCGCCAGGCTCAACATGCGCGCCATCGCCATGGAAGGAACCTGCACCGGCGAGCACGGCATCGGCCAGGGCAAGGTCGGTTTCCTGCGCCATGAGCTAGGCCATGGCGTCGATCTCATGCGCACCATCAAGGAGGCGCTCGACCCGCTCAACATCATGAATCCCGGCAAGATTCTGCCAGCGGCGGGGTAACGCGCCGCCCAGGTCTATTCCGCCGCGCCTTCGACAAGCTTCTGCAGCATGGGCCGCGTCGGCGCGAAGAAGGTCGTGCCGGTGTGTGGCGTCGAGAAATCGAGCAGGCGGTCGTAAGCCCCGGGCGGCTCGCCGACATACATGCGCTGCAGCATCTTTTCGATCACCCACAGATAGCGCGTGTAGCCGATGAAATAGGTGCCGAACTCGTTCTGTCCGGGACGGCCGAACGGCATGTTGTCGCGCAAGATGTCGTATTCATTGCCGGCGTCGTCCTCGATGGTGGCCAGCGATTTGTGCGACTTGCGCGGCTTGTCGTCGTCATCGATCTCGATGTTGTCGATCTTGGTGCGGCCGATGATCTCTTCCTGGACATGCGTCGGCGTTTCTTTCCAGGCTGCCATGTTGTGCAGGTATTTCTGCACGACGACGTAGCTGCCGCCGGCAAAGTCGCCGTCCTCGTCGCCGATCAAGGCGGAGGCCGGCAGGTCGAGGCCGGTCGGATTGGCCGTGCCGTCGACAAAGCCGAGCAGGTCGCGCGCGTCGAAATAGCGAAAGCCGGAGACCTCGTCGACAACGGTCGCGCTGCCGCCAAGCGCGTCCAGCAGGATGCGCTCGAGCTCGAAGCACATGTCGGGCCGCTCGGCGCGGATGTGGAACAGGAGATCGCCCGGCGTCGAGGGCGCCGAATGGGCCGCTCCCTCGATCGGCGCGAAGGGTTTCAGCTCGCGCGGCCGCCGATTGGGCGACAGACGGTTCCAGAGCCCGGCGCCGATGCCGGCGATGCAGGACAGCCGGCCCGACAGGTCGCGGAAACCGACATTCTTGACCAGATCGTCGAGCTCGCCCAGCACCGAGGCGGCGGTCGAAAGCGCGGCCTTGTCGTTGCCGACCGTGACGACAAGGAAAATCGCGGCTGTCGACAGCGGAGCGTCGACGCTCTGCGCGTCGATGGGCACTCTATCCCAGTTCTTGCCTGACATCGGGGACGCTCCGTGTTGGGAATGGCGGCCAGGGCGTGGCCGGATGGGCAGGGATTCGCAAAAGAGATATCCCGATGACGAGCGGTCGCGCAACTGGAGACATTGGCGGCTGCCGCACGTTGAATTGCCTCTTTATCGACACGCGGATGCGGGTAGAGTGCGGCTGACTTTCAACCCGGGAAACAGATGCTCGCCCGCCTGTTCGTGATCTTCGGTGGCCTGTTCGTGCTGGTGCTGTGCGCGGCGCTGGTGGTGCCGTATTTCATCGACTGGACGGGTTACCGCGGCGATTTCGAGCGTGAGGCCAGCGCCATACTCGGCCGCAAGGTGACGGTGAAGGGCGATGCGACGGCGCGGCTGTTGCCGTTTCCGTCGGTGACCTTCTCGAATGTCGAGGTCGCCGGCGGGCCGGAAGGCCAGCCGGCGATGACGGTGGAGACCTTCTCCATGGATGCGGAGCTGGCACCTTTCCTGCGCGGCGAGGTGCTGATCTTCGACATGCGGCTGGTCCATCCGAAAGCCATCATCAATGTCGCCGGCGACGGCACCGTCGACTGGGCGCTCCGGCCGTCGACGCCCTTCAACCCAGGCCAGATCGCCATCGAGAAGCTGTCGGTGACCGAGGGGCAGATCGAGTTGCGCCATGCCGCCGGCGGTCGCAGCCACCTGGTCTCCGAGATCAACTCGACGATTTCGGCCAAGGCGCTTACCGGCCCGTGGCGCATGGACGGAACGCTGCGCTTCGACGGCCTGCGCACGGACGTTTCGGCTTCGACGGGCAAGGTCGAGGCCGACGGCCAGATGCGGCTCAGGCTGAAGGCCGATCCCGATGCCTATCCGCTGATCATCGAGGCCGACGGCAATGCTGGCATCGTCAAGGGCGCGGCGGTCTATTCCGGTCAGTTCAAGATCTCGGGCGCGGACAAGAACTCGGCCGAGCTGCGCGGCAGTGACGGCGAACCGGTCAAGATCAGCACCGGTAAGCCCGATCCGGGCTTCCGGCTGAATGGCAAGTTCGCGCTCGACCACCAGAAACTCAATGTCGACGAGTTCCGCTTCGAGACCGGACCGCTCGACAATCCCTATACCGCCGACGGCAAGGCCTCCGTCGATCTCGGCCTGAAGCCGCATTTCGCGGTCGAGGCCAGCGGCGCGCAGGTGCAGTTCGACGAGGCCGTCGGCGGAGCCGCCGGTTCGGGTTTCACGCTCGACCAGCGCATCGCGGCTTTCGAGCAGACGCTGCAGCACATGCCGAAGCCGACGATACCGGGCACGCTCGAGGTGCGGTTGCCGGCGGTGGTGGCGGGCGACACGACGGTGCGCGACGTGCGGCTGTCGGCCGAGCCGGTCGAAGGGGGCTGGTCGGTCAAGTCGCTTGCCGCGACGCTGCCTGGCCGCACGACGCTCGAAGCGGATGGCATGCTGAGCGTCGAGGACCATTTCGGCTTCACCGGCTCGTTGCTGCTCGCCGTCGGGCAGCCTTCCGGCTTTGCCGCCTGGCTGTCGAAAGATGTCGACGAGGCGATCCGCCGGCTGCCCGCTGCAGGTTTCAAGGCCAAGGTCGATCTCAGCGAGAACCGGCAGTCCTTCAGCGACCTCGAACTGATCCTCGGCAAGGCGAAATTTTCCGGCAGCATCGATTCCAGCCAGCCGGATGGCGCCAGGCCTTCCGTGCTGATGCAACTGACGGGCGGCGAGATGGACCTCGACGGGCTCGCGGCCTTCGCCTCGATCTTCATCAGCGACAAGGGCGCCAACCGCTTTTCGGACCGCGATCTCGATTTCCAGATCAAGGCGGGTCCGGTCAGCGCCCTAGGCCTCAGCGCCGATACGGTCGATACGGCTCTGCGGCTGCGCGAGGGCCTGCTCGAGATCGACCGGCTGTCGATCGGCGGCCTGGCGGGCGCCTCGATCAGCGCCACGGGCCGGGTCAAGGATTTTCCGCAAAGCCCGACCGGCAAGCTCAACGCCTCCATCGTTGCTGTGGACCTCAAGCCGCTGATCGATGTCGCGGCCGAGCATTATCCCGACAATGCCGTGCTCAAAGGCCTGGCGAGCCGCGCGGCGGCCTATCCCGAACTTTTCCAGGATGCGCGCATCGATCTCTTGACCAGCGCCGCCGACAATGGCGATGGCACCACGGGCCTGGCGCTTTCGGCCCAGGGCAATGCCGGCGGCTCGGCCTTCTCGGCTTCGCTTTCCGGCAAGGGAAGCGCAGACAAGCTCACCGACGCTCCGGTGTCGATCACCTTCAACGCCCGCAACGACAATGCCACGACGCTGCTGGCGCTTTACGGCCTGCCGGCGCTGCCGCTTGGCATGCTCGGCCACGCCAACACCGACGTCTCGGCGAAGGGCTCGGTTGCCGGCGGTCTCGCGACCAGCTTCAATCTGACCGCCGACGACTTCAGGGCGAGCTTCGACGGAACGGTCGCCGATACGGCGCAAGGCCCTACAGCCAAGGGCAAGGTCAATCTCGACGCCGCCGATATCGAGCCGTGGCTGATGACGACGGGCGTAGGCCTGCCCGGCATGGGAACGGGCACGTCGACGTCGCTGGCGGCCGATGCCGATTTCGGCAACGGGCTTTTGGTGCTGAGCGGCCTCACCGGATCGATCAACAAGGCTGCGGTGTCCGGCGATATCAACATCGATGCCAAGGATGGGCTTCCGCATCTGGCCGGCGCGCTGGCGCTCGACGAGCTCGACCTCGATCCGCTGGCGGTCTCGCTGTTCGGCGACCAGTCCTTCGCGCCCGCCAAGGGCGGATGGCCAACGACTCCGTTCAGCCAAAAGTCGACGTTGCCTTTCAACGCGGACCTCGATCTCAACACATCGGCGCTTGCCGTCGGGCCATTCGCAACGGCGCATGACGCCTCATTCTCGCTTAAGCTCGATGGTGAAGGCATCCACGTCTCCGAGCTCAAGGCGAAGCTCTATGGCGGCGATCTGACCGGCCTGTTCGACCTGAAGAACACGGAAGGCACCGGCCTGTTCTCCGGCCAGATGCGGCTGGCCGGCGGCGATCTTTCCGCGGTTCTCCCCGGTGCCGGTATCGGCGGCAGCGGCGATCTTTCGGCGGCGCTGTCGACCAGCGGCAAATCGGTCGACGCCATGATCGCGGCCCTGTCCGGGTCCGGCACCGCGGCGCTGAAGGGGCTGAAAGTGGACGGCATCAATCCGGACGGCTTTGGCGCCATCATCGCCAAGGCCGACACGATCGGACGCGATATCGACGCCGCCAAGACGGCCGAGTTCGCGCCGCAGATCGTCGGAGGGGGCAGCTTCGCCGCCGGCGATACGGATGTGACCTTTACCGTCGCCAACGGCACGTTGCGGGCGCCGCCGATCAGTCTCGACAATCCCGGCGCGACCTTGTCCGCCGACGTGACCGCCGATCTCAACACGAGCACCGTCACGGCAAAGGGAACGCTGACCTACCGCCCCGGCGACGAGTCACTGGTCGGTTCCGAGCCGGCCGTCAATTTCAGCCTGGCCGGTCCGCTTGGGGCGACCGCGCCCCAATTCGACAGCGGTCCGCTGGCGCAGTTCCTGACGCAGCGCGCGCTGGAGAAGGAGCAGCAGCGGGTCGAGGCAATGCAGGCAGCGCTGCTCGAGAAGCAGCGGCTGCGGCGCGAGGTGCGCTATTACGCGGCGCTGCAGACGGAGCGCGACAGGGCGGCCGAGGAGTTGCGCCGGCAAGAGGAAGAAGCGCGGCAGAAAGCCGAGGCGGAGGCCAGGGCGAAAGCCGAAGCGGAAGCGCAGGCACAGGCGGAAGCCGAAGCAAAAGCCAAGGCCGACGAAGAGGCGAGGGCGAAGGCGGAAGCCGACGCCAAGGCGCAGGCCGAAGCGGATGCCCAGGCGAAGGCCGATGCGCAGGCGAAGGCGGAGGCCGAGCAGCGGGCCGCGGACGAGGCGGCCAAGGCGCAGGCCGAGGCCGATCGCAAGAAGGCGGAGCAGGCGAAGCTGGAAGCAGCACGCAAGGCGGCTCAGCAGGCGCCAAAGGCGGACCAGTCACTCCCCGGCGTCAATGACGGTTCGAGTCCGCCGCCGGCAAAGCCGAAGGCCAATCCGTTCACGATCGACAATCTGTTGAAGTCGCTCGACGGCGGTTGAGCTTTACGCCGCAGCGTGGCGGTATTAGCCACCGCCCCGCTTCGCCCAAGCCAGCACATAGAGCCTGAGCGCGGACGACAGGTTCGCGTCGCGGGTGCGCGTCTCGTCGATCTCGGCGACCAGAGCCGCGAGCGACAGCGAACGCTGCGCGGCGATGGCGACGAGGTCGTCGTAGAAGGGCTGCTCCAGGGAAAAGCTGGTGCGGTGACCGCGGATCGTTACCGAACGTTTTTCGACCGCGGCCATTGCAGGACTCAGCGCTTGCCGGGGTCGTCGGGCTTTTCCCGGCGATGGCCGGCCATGAATGTCTCGGCCTTGCCCGATGTCAGCCGGTCGCGCTCGCGCTCCGCCTTCGAGCGGCCGTGCAACGCCCGGTTCTCGCTCGCCTGGCGTTCCTTCTCGGTGCGCGCTTTCTGCTTGCGGGCCTGGCGGAGATTGATGACCTCGCCCATGGCGCCCGACTACTTCTTGCGGAAGGCGTCGAGCGAGACGACGTCGGCGCCTTTGCCGCCGGTCTCGGCGACCGCCGGCTTCTTTTCGCTCTCGGCGGCCTTCTTCTTGGTTTCCGGCTTCTTCTCGGGAACGACGGCGATCGGTTCAGGCGCCGGAGCGGCGGCCTCGTCCTCCACGCTCTCCGTCTTGACGTCGAATTCGAGCTCGAAATTGACCGACGGATCGTAGAAGCCGCGCACGGCGGAGAAGGGGATCTCGAGCTTTTCCGGAACGTCGGAGAAGGAAAGTCCGACCTCGAAGCCGGCATCCGTCACCTTGAGGTCCCAATACTGGAACTGGATGACGATGGTCATCTGCTCCGGATAGCGCTCGCGCAACCGCGACGAGATGCGCACCCCCGGCGCGCCGGTCAGGAAGGTGATGAAGAAATGATGATTGCCCGGAAGGCCGGTGCGTGCGACCTCGGCCAGGACCTTGCGCATGACGCCGCGCAGTGCCTCCTGGGCCAGAATGTCGTAGCGGATATGGTCGTCGGCCATGTGATGGTCGGGTTCCGTTGAATCGTCCGCATAGCTGTAATCAAGCTTGAGCGCGGCGTAAACCGCATATAGGCGCAAAGCGGTGAGGCCAAGAGGGGCGACAGCGATTTGATCGCTCAGGCGTGGGCGAGCGCGGCCTGTTTGCCGGCTGGCGACTTCTTCCTGGCAAAGGCGCTGAGGAAGGTCCGCACGCCGTTGGTGGCGGAGCACAGCACCTCTTCCTCGGTTGGCATGCCGCCCAGCATGAACGTGATCTGAAGCTCGGCGTTGACGAGGGCCAGGAACTGACGCGCCGCGACGTCGGGGTCGCCGATCGAAAGATGCCCGGCGAAGGCAAGCCGGGCGAAACGGGCGGCAAGCGCCGACCAGGTGCGGCCAGGGCCCTGTTCGCGCCATTCGGCAAACAGTTCCGGATAACGCTCGCCTTCGGCCTGGATCAGCTTGCGCAGGAAACGGCCATCGCGGTTGCAGATGCAATTGCGGTTCATACGCACCGCGAAGGCGATCAGGTCGGCCTCGAGGTCGGTGGGCTGGTCGGGGAAGCTGGCGATGGTGGCGAAGATGCCGGCATTGCAGCGCTCTGTCAGATCGCGCACGACGGCGACAAAGAGGTTTTCCTTGTCGCCGTGATGGTTGTAGACGGTCTGCCGCGATACGCCGGCCTCGGCCGCGATCAGGTCGATATTGGCGCCGGCATAGCCTTCGCGGCAGAAGACGGAAGCGGCTGCATCCACCACCGACACGCGCTTGGCCTCATGGCTGCGTGGCGGGAAAGTGTCAGGAGAAACGCCGTGCCTCATGGAAATCTATATAGCGGTGATTGACGAATTGGACAAGCCTGTCTAAATTTGTGGACGCAACGAAGGGAAATCCCGCTGGAGAGACGAATATGTTCGCCTGATAGGGCGAATGAATTCACTCTGATTGTAGGATTCCCCGCGGGATGGAACGTCCTTGGTTCAGACGCCGGTATTTGCGGCGGCAACCAGATCCGAAAAAGAGCCTTTATCATGAGTCCCAAATTCCTCCGCATCGCGGTCGTGCTCGGCTTGTTGTCTGCGATCGGCCCGTTTGCGATCGATATGTATCTCCCCGCGCTGCCTTCGATCGGCCAGGACCTGCATGCCGGCACCGCGGCCGTGCAGATGAGCCTGTTGATCTTCTTCCTGTCGATGGGTTTCGGTCAGATCGTCGTCGGGCCGATCTCCGACATGGTCGGCCGCAAGGTGCCGCTTTATGCCGGTCTCGCGCTGTTCATGGTCGGCGGCGTCGGCTCGGCCATGGCGCCGACGATCGAGTGGCTGATCGCCTTCCGCTTCCTCCAGGGCCTCGGCGCCAGCGCCGGCATGGCGGTGCCGCGCGCCATCGTGCGCGACCTGCACACCGGCAACGAGGCCGCCAAGCTTATGTCGCTTCTGATGCTGGTGTTCTCGGTGTCGCCGATTCTGGCGCCGCTGACTGGCAGCCAGATCATCGAAAGTTTCGGCTGGCGTGCCGTGTTCTGGACCGTCACGGGCGCGGCTGCCTTGGCCACCATCCTGCTTGCCACCTCGCTCAAGGAGACTCGGCCGGTCGAGGAGCGCGCCGGCTCGTCCTTCGGCACGGCGCTAGCCGGCTACCGCTACCTGATGGGCGACCGCAACTTCCTTGGGCTTGTGGCGATTGCCGGCTTCGGCATTGCGAGCTTCTTTGTCTATCTGTCGAGCTCGTCCTTCATCCTGATCGACCACTACGGCCTGTCGCCGTCGGTCTACAGCGTGTTCTTCTCGATCAACGCGGTTGCCTTCATCGGCATGTCGCAGCTGACCGGGCTGCTCGCCGACCGCTTCGGGTTGAAGCGCGTCGTCTGGGTGGCGGTCACCGGCTATGCCACGGTGATGGTGGCGCTGTTCGCGATCATGGCTTCGGGCGTCGACCGGCTCGGCGTGATGGCGGCGCTGTTGTTCGTCGGCTACGGCTTCCTCGGCCTCGTCATCCCGACCACCTCGGTGCTCGCGATGGAAGAGCATGGCGAGATCGCCGGCACGGCCTCGGCGCTGATGGGCACGCTGCATTTCGCCATCGGCGCGCTTGCCATGGGCGTCGCCGGCATCTTCTTCGACGGTACGCCGCTGCCGATGGTGGCGGGCATCGCGCTTTGCGCGGTGATCTCCTTCACGCTGGCCAAATTGACGCTCGGCCGCGCGCGCGAAGCGGTCGAAGCGCCGGCGGAGTAGGTCGCCTAGTAATAACGCCAAGAAGGCCGGCTCGCCCGGCCTTTTTCATATCTGTCGCAAATCCGCTTGATCGATGACGAAGCGAACCCGCTCTTCGACCGAGGCAAGAGGCAGAGGCACCAGCTCGTAACCGAGCTCCGCATAGACGCCGGTCACCGAGCGGAACGTGCGTTCGGCTTCATCGAGTGTCTGCTTGCGCTCCTCGTCCTGGGTGAAAATCTCCGGCCAGGGCGGCGCGACGAAGACGCGGCGCGCGTAGCGGAATTTTTCCGCAGCGCTGGCGATATGATCCGGCACCGGCAGGCCGCAGAGCCTGAGATAGCCGATCGTGTCGGGCGCGCCGCGGTCGAAGAAGACCGGGCCGGGTTCGCCCTGTGCGGCGTGCCAGGAGCGCAACTCCCACGCCAGCATCAGTTCGGAAAAGAGCGCACGGTCCTGCCAGGGAAGGGCAGGGCCGCCGATGGCCATCTGGTCGCGGATGATGCCGCGCCCGGCTTCGGGGGCCGTCGCGAAACCCTTGGCCTGCAACGCTTCGATCAGGGTGGTCTTGCCGGAACCCGGACCGCCGGTCAGCACGAAGAATCGCTCGCAATCGTTTTGCATCGCCTGTCCATGGAGGATGAGCGGCAAGGCCGTGCCGCGCATCAAAGCGCCGGACGAGCCGTGGCCGTTCGATTGATTGGGAAGAAGCAAATAAGGGGGAAGGTGGAGGTTTCTGTTGCCAGGTACCTCCGAACCCCGCCTAGAAGTGCGAACCGCTAGGACTTGATTTGAAGCGTTCGCGCCGCATTAAGCAGCGAGACGAGCTTCCGCATAGTTGTCGTTGGCAACTATAAGTTTAGCCCGATGACGGTGGTACAATGCCGGGCAAAAGTACGATCTTTACACCTTCGTCGATCCTATTTCGCCCCCAGCAAAAGCCGCTCCGTCAGCCAGAGCGGTTTTTGGTGGAGGCGCCGGGTACCGCCCCCGGGTCCGAACGGCTTATTTCATCGCCTGTTTATCGCCATAGTCGGTCAAGCCGACGAAGCGAATATAGGGAGCGATGAGGGAAAAATAAAGGCCAAACCGGCGCTTATCCGATTATGCCAAACTGTGCAGCCAGGGTTGACTCGCGCGCCTAGTCAATCAAATCTCGTTCCCGGTGAGGAGTCTCTGACCTAGCGCAAAGGTTGCGCGGCGCGCCACAACCCTCATCGACCGGATCCGTGGCGCCGACGAGGGGAAGTTTAATGGCCGACTATCTTGCGGATGTGAAGAAATACGATGCCGGCGCCAGCGCCGACGCCGTCGATAAGATCGTCAAGCATCTGGGGATTGCGCTCAGGAACCGCGATTCCTCGCTGGTGTCCTGCACCGACCCGAAGGAACTCGATCGCGTTCGCGAGAATTGGATCGGCAAGAAGCTCGGCATCGCCGATGCCGCAAAGGCGAATGCCTCGATCGAGAAGACCTGCAAGGCCATGCAGGCGGACAACACCAAGAGCCGCGTGACCTTCTACTACCTGGTTGCCAAGGATCTCGGCAAACTTGGCTCTCTCTGAGTCCTGGCCACACGGCAGCCGGCACGAAACCGTGCCGGCACCGTGGGCTTTTGGGTGCGACCCGCATCCGCAGCCGCTTTGCGGTGTTCGACCGGCTGTCGGTCGGGTATGATTGGCTGTAACCCGAATCGAGGCGGAGCCGATGCGCCAATATCTCGACCTGTTGAGGCATGTGCTGGAGAACGGCAGCGACCGTGGCGACCGTACCGGAACCGGCACGCGCTCGGTGTTCGGCTACCAGATGCGCTTCGACCTTTCGCGCGGCTTTCCGGTCACGACCACCAAGAAGCTGCATCTGAAGTCGATCATCCACGAGCTTCTGTGGTTCCTGGCCGGCGACACCAACATCAAATATCTCAACGACAACGGCGTCACCATCTGGGACGAATGGGCCGACGAGAATGGCGATCTCGGCCCGGTCTATGGCAAGCAGTGGCGCTCGTGGCCGGACGGACATGGCGGCGAGATCGACCAGATCGCGGGCCTTTTGAAGGAGATTCGCCGGAATCCCAACTCGCGCCGGCTGATCGTCTCGGCCTGGAATCCGGCCGAGGTCGAGGCGATGGCGCTGCCGCCCTGCCACTGCCTGTTCCAGTTCTATGTCTCGGACGGCAGGCTTTCCTGCCACCTTTACCAGCGCTCGGCCGACATCTTCCTCGGCGTGCCGTTCAACATCGCTTCCTATGCCCTGCTCACCATGATGGTGGCGCAGGTGACCGGGCTGAAGCCGGGCGACTTCGTCCACACGCTGGGCGATGCGCATCTTTATTCGAATCATTTCGAGCAGGCGCGCGAGCAGATGCGGCGCACGCCCAAGGCTCTGCCGACGATGTGGATCAATCCGGAGGTGAAGGACCTCTTTGCCTTCCGTTTCGAGGATTTCCGCCTCGAGAATTATTTCGCCGACGCGAATATCAAGGCGCCGATCGCGGTGTAAGCCAGCCGGATGCCGGCATCAGTCGATGCCGACCATGACGTCCGGGGCCTTGATCACTGCATAGGCGTGGTTGCCCTTGTCGAGCGCGAGATCGGCGACCGCCTCATTGGTGATCGATGCGGTGACGATCACGCCGCCGCCAATGTCGATCCTGACACGCGAGGTGGTCGCTCCCTTGACGATCTCGGTGACCTTACCCTTCAGGATATTGCGGGCGCTGATCTTCATGCGTCTCTCCTTGAGCAGCGCTGTTTCCGATTTGTCGTAGACCGGGACCATGCCGGCCCACAATGCCACGACAGGCGAAAAGCCTTTCCTTGTTATGTTCATCCGGATATATCGGTCTGGGGCTTCGAGCCGTACGGATTTTGAAACCAGGGAGAGACTTCATGACGGGCACGGGTTTCGGGTTGAAGGCGATCGCTATTGGAGGTTTCACGGTAATGCTGATGGCGGCGGTGACGGCGGCACGTGCCGACGACAAGGTGGTCGTGTTTGCCGCGGCGAGCCTCAAGGACGCGCTCGACGTGGTCAACAAGGCCTGCGAGCCGAAAGTCGGCGAGGCCGCCACCATTTCCTACGCGGCAAGCTCCGCCCTGGCCAAGCAGATCGAAGGCGGCGCGCCTGCCGACGTGTTCGTGTCGGCCGACCTCGACTGGATGAAATATCTCTCCGACAAGAAGCTGACCAAGCCTGATACCGAAGTGAAGCTGCTCGGCAATCAGATCGTGCTGGTGGCGCCAAAGGATTCCACGGTCGAGACCAAGGTCGAGAAGGGCTTCGACCTCGCCAAGCTGATCGGCGACGGCAAGCTTGCGATGGGCGATTTCAAGGCCGTGCCGGCCGGCAAATACGGCAAGGCGGCGTTGGAATCGCTGGGCGTCTGGTCGTCCGTCGAGGGCAAGGTCGCGCAGGCCGAGAATGTACGTGCGGCACTGAAGCTGGTGTCGACTGGCGAGGCAGCGCTCGGCATCGTCTATGCCACTGACGCGCATGCGGAAAAGGGCGTCAAGGTCGTCGGCACCTTCCCGGAAGATTCGCATCCGCCGATCATCTACCCGATTGCCCAGACCGCGGATTCGAAGGACAAGGACACGGCTGCCTTCCTGAAATGCGTCGAATCGGCCAAGGCCGCCGAACTCTTCAAGGAGCAGGGTTTCACGGTGCTCGCGCCGAGCAACTAAGAGAGATCGCGCAAACGCTGACATGAACTGGCTGCTGGACCTCACTCCCGACGAATGGAATGCGGTCCGGCTGTCGATCAAGGTGGCGACGGTGGCGATGATCGCCAGCCTGCCGCCCGGCATCCTGCTTGCGCTGCTGCTGGCGCGCGGGCGTTTCTGGGGCAAGACCCTGCTCAACGGGCTGGTGCATCTGCCGCTGATCCTGCCGCCGGTGGTGACCGGCTATCTGCTGCTGCTCACCTTCGGCCGGCGCGGGCCGGCCGGCGCCTTCCTTGCCGAGCATTTCGGCATCGTCTTTTCCTTCCGCTGGACCGGCGCGGCACTGGCCTGCGGGGTCATGGGCTTTCCGCTGATGGTGCGCGCAATCCGGCTGTCGATCGAGGCGGTCGACCGCAGAATCGAGGCGGCCGCCGGCACGCTTGGCGCCAATCCTCTCTGGGTGTTCGCCACAATCACGCTGCCGCTGATCCTGCCTGGCCTGATTGCGGGTGCGATCCTTTCCTTCGCCAAGGCGATGGGCGAGTTCGGCGCCACCATCACCTTCGTCTCCAATATCCCCAACGAAACGCAGACGCTGCCTTCGGCGATCTACACCTTCACGCAAGTGCCCGGCGGGGACGAAGGCGCGCTCAGGCTGACGCTGATCTCGATCGTCATCTCGATGGTCGCGCTTATCGCGTCGGAAGTGCTGGCGCGGCGCGTCGGTCGGCGGATGGACATCGAATGACGCTGTCGGTCGACATCCGCCATCGCTTCGGCGACTTCGCCGTGGAAGCGCGTTTCGAGAGCGCCGGCCGGTTGACGGCGCTGTTCGGGCCTTCTGGTTCGGGCAAGTCGACGCTGATCAACCTGATCGCGGGGCTGATCCGCCCGGACAAGGGCCGCATTGCCGTCGGCGGGCTGGTGCTGGTCGACACCGAAGCGCGCATCTTCGTGCCGACGCACAAACGGCGGATCGGCATGGTGTTCCAGGATGCGCGGCTATTCCCGCATATGAGCGTCGCCGGCAATTTGCGCTATGGCCGCTGGTTCACGCCGGCTTCCGAGCGCTACGCCAAGATGGATGCGGTGGTCGATCTGCTCGGCATCGGTCATCTGCTCGACCGGCGGCCGGCGAAACTGTCGGGCGGCGAAAAGCAGCGCGTCGCGATCGGCCGTGCCCTGCTTGCCAGCCCGAAACTGCTTCTGATGGACGAGCCGCTCGCCGCGCTCGACGAGGCGCGCAAGGCCGAGATCCTGCCCTATATCGAGCGGTTGCGCGACGAGACCAAAATCCCGATTGTCTATGTCAGCCATTCCATCGCCGAGGTGGCGCGGCTGGCGAGCGACGTCGTGGTGCTTTCGCAAGGCAAGGTCGCGGCCTCAGGCCCGACCGAAGCGATCATGCAACGGCTCGACCTGTTGCCGGCCGAAGAACGCGGCGAGGGCGGGGCAGTGCTCGACACCAAGGTAATGCGCCACGACGAGGCCTTCGGCATGACGGTGCTGGGCTCACCCGCCGGCGAAATCCGCGTGCCGAAACTTGGGGCGGCAGCGGGCGCCTCGGTGCGCATTCGCATCCGCGCCCGCGATGTCATGATCGCGACCGAGCGGCCGGCAGGTCTCAGCGCGCTCAACATTCTGGCGGGAACGATCACCGCTGTCAGGCCGGGCATCGGGCCGACGGTGGAAATCGCGATCGACTGCAATGGCGCGATCGTGCTGGCGCGGATCACCGAACAGTCCAAACACACCCTTCGCCTGGCGCTCGGCCAGCAGGTCTTCGCGGTGATCAAGACAGTGAGCTTCGACCGCGCGACGACGGGGGCAGGGCTGGCGGTCGAGGCGGACGGTTAACGAAAGGCCAATCGCTATGTTGATTTGGAATAGCGATCTGGCGGCGGAGAGGGTAATCTCGGCATGATCGCGGAGGACAGGGCATGCCATCGTTGAGCCTGCGGATAAATCTCGACCCCGACGGCCGGATCGGCCCCGGCAAGATTGAGCTTCTGGAGCAGATCGCCGCCTTCGGATCGATCTCGGCCGCGGCGCGCGGCATGGAGATGTCCTACAAGCATGCCTGGGATCTGGTCGAGGACATGAACCGCGTGTTCGGCAAGCCGCTGGTCGCCGCGCAGACCGGCGGCAAGAAGGGCGGCGGCGCGCAATTGACATCGGTAGGTCTGGCGGTCGTCAGCCGTTTCCGGGCCATAGAGCGAGCCGCCTCATCGGCCGCCGCCGTGCATATGCAGGCGCTGCAGGCGGAGATCGACGCGGGATGAGGGCAGTAGGGCAGTAGGGCAGTAGGGCAGTAGGGCAGTAGGGCTCAACGTTCTGGAGCGCTTGCGCACGCGATGTGCGTCCCTATTGCCTTACTGCCCTACTGCCTTACTCCCCTGATTTCCTCAGCAGATACGTGTCCATGATCCAGCCCTTTTTGCGCCGGGCTTCCTCGCGGACCTTCTCGATCTCGGCGCCGACATCGCCTAGGCGCCCGGAAATGAGCATCTCGTCCGGCGTGCCGAGATAGGCGCCCCACTGGATGAAGACATCCTTGTCGGCCAGCGTGTTGAAGGCGCATTTGCCGTCGAGCATGACTATGGTCGATCCGGCATTGGCCGGCAGGCCTTCTTCGGTCAGCCGGCGGCCGGTGGTCACCAGGATCGAATCGCCGATGCGGTTGAGCGCCGTCGCATGGGCTGCGGCCAGCGCCTGGATCGCGGTGATGCCGGGGATGACTTCGAGATCGAAACCGACATTGCCTCTCAGGCGGACGCGCTCGAGGATGCGCAGCGCGCTGTCATAGAGCGACGGGTCGCCCCAGATCAGGAACGCCCCGCAGCCGTCTTCGGCAAGCTCGCCGCGGATCAGGGCTTCGTAGATCTCTGCGATCGCCTCGTGCCAGTCGTCGACGGTTGTCCGGTAAGACGATGTCGGCTCCGCCCGGACCGGCACCTCGAATTCGACGCGGCGCGATTTAGGGTTAGTGACGAAGCGGTCGCAGATCTGCCGGCGCAGATCGGCGAGATCGTTCTTCTTCGCCCCCTTGTCAGGGATGAACAGCACGTCAGCGCGGTTCAGGCCGTCGATGGCCTGGACCGTCATGTGATCGGGATTACCGGCGCCGATGCCAATGACGAGAAGCTTGCGCATGGCGATCTCCTGCCCGATCGGCGGCGCGGTGTCCAGAAGTACCCGTATCCGGTGACGAAGGGCTTTGAAACCCTATCTTGAAACGGGTAGATGGAAATGCGCATCCGGCTGGTCCCGGTATAGCGGCACAGAGGAGGGGTCGATGTTACGCACCATACTGACCGCGGCGCTGGCGATGATGGCCGCTCCGGCCCTCGCCAATGATTCCGTCGCCGAACTCGGCACCGGCGGCCTGATCCTGTCGCGCAGCGACGCCGTCGCCATGCAAAGCGAGGACCTCTTCATCTCGCCGGAGAAGGTGACGGTCGACTATGTCTTCCGCAACAACACCGACAAGGATGTCAGCTCCATCGTCGCGTTCCCGATGCCCGACATCGAGGGCGATCCCAACGAGATGCCGGCGCTTCCGGAGGCGCAGAGCGACAATTTCCTCGGCTTCGAGGTGACGATCGACGGCGTCGACGCGAAGCCTCAGCTCGAGCAGAGGGCGTTTGCGCTGGGGATCGACATCACTGCCGACCTCAAGGCCCAGAGCGTGCCGCTCTATCCGTTCGGCGACGCCGCCAAGGCGGCGCTGGCGAAACTGCCCAAGGATGTCACCAAGGACTGGGAGGACCGCGGCATCATCATCGAGGATACTGCCGATGACGGCTCGGGCATGCAGACCGCCTATGTGCCATTCTGGCAATTGCGGTGCACCTATTGGTGGCGCTCGACCTTCCCGGCCAACAAGGAGGTCCATGTCTCGCACCACTACAAGCCAAGCGTCGGCGGCACCTCCTCGGTCAGCTTCTTCTCCGAAGGCCAGTTCCAGAGCCCGCAATACGACACTTACAAGACCCGCTACTGCATGGATCAGACATTCGAGAACGCGGTGCGCAAGGCGGCCAAGGCGAATCCGGACGGCTACCCGAAATATTACGAGAGCCGGATCGCCTATATCCTCACCACGGGAGGCAACTGGGCCTCCGGCACCATCGGCAATTTCAAGCTGACGATCGACAAGGGCAGCCCCAAAAACCTCGTCTCCTTCTGCGGCGACAATGTCAAAAAGGTCGGACCGACGACATTCGAGATCACCGCGAAGGATTTTTATCCCGAGCGCGACATCGACATCCTGCTGCTCGAGCCGTCCGACAATGGCGGGAACGGCGGCTGATGGATATCGCGATCTATGTCGCCATCGCCGAAAACGGCGTGATCGGCCGCGAGGGCGGCCTGCCGTGGCGGCTTTCCACCGATCTCAAGCGCTTCAAGGCCGATACGATGGGCAAGCCGATCATCATGGGCCGCAAGACCTATGAAGGCATCGGCCGGCCGCTGCCCGGCCGGCTCAATATCGTGGTGACGCGCGACAAGGCCTGGCGCGCCGAGGGCATCGAGGTGGCCCACTCGCTGGGTGACGCGATCGCGCTGGCCAGGGTACGCGGCCGCTGCATGGCGGGAGCGGAGGAGATCTGCGTAGTCGGTGGCGGCGAGATCTATGCTCAGGCCTTGCCGCTGGCCGACCGGCTGCATGTGACGCATGTGCTGGCCAGCGTCGATGGCGACGCGCATTTTCCGCCGATCGACCCAGGCATCTGGCAGTTCGTCAGCACCGAGGATTTCCCCGCCGGCGAGAAAGACAGCCACGCCACGCGTTATACGGTTTACCAGCGCCGGCGCGACGACCGTTGATGACGACAAAGGGTCGCTACCGATCCAAATCGCAGGGGGACGATGGCCCATCGCGTTGAAAGCGGATCGACGCGTCCCTATAGAAGAACGGTGTTGCAGCGGCACGCGTCCAACCGGACGCACAAGAGGTCGCCGTAATACTTTGATTTTGGCGCATGATTCCTTTTCGAAAACCGATATGGGTTTTCTGGGTCTTGCGTTAGGATTGCGCCGCAAGGCCTGAGGGAACCGAAGCGAAAGGACATTCATGCCCTGGAACGACAAGAGCGGCGGCGGCGGCCCATGGGGCGGCGGCGGCAATCAGGGACCCTGGGGGCAGGGACCGAAAGGGCCAAGCGGACCGCAGGGCTCCCCGCCCGATCTCGAGGACATCATCCGCCGTGGCCAGGACAGGCTGCGGCGCGCGCTTCCGGGCGGCGGCGGCGCCAGTCCGGCTGTGCTCGGGCTCATCGCTCTGGCGCTCGTCGTGCTGTGGGCCTTCAAGGCGATTTATACCGTGCAGCCCGACGAGGTTGCCGTCGAGTTGCGCTTCGGCCAGCCTAAGACCGAGCTTTCGCAACCTGGCCTGCATTTCCACTGGTGGCCGATCGAAACAGTCGAGACGGCCAAGATCTCCGAGCAACTGGTCAGCATCGGCGGCGGCGCGAGCAGCGGCTCCGGGCTGATGCTCTCCGGCGACCAGAACATCGTCAACGTTCAGTTCTCGGTCGCCTATCAGGTCTCGGATCCCAAAGCCTACCTGTTCGACGTCTCCGATCCCGACGGCATGCTGGCGCAGGTCGCCGAGAGCGCGATGCGCGAAGTTGTCGGCCGGCGCCCGGCCCAGGATATCTTCCGCGACGATCGCCAGGGCATCGCCACCGGGGTGCGCGAGATCATTCAGGGCACGCTCGACGGCTACAAGACCGGCCTCCAGGTCAACGCGGTCTCGATCGAGGATGCGGCGCCGCCGCGCGAAGTCGCCGACGCCTTCGATGAAGTGCAACGCGCCGAGCAGGACGAGGACAAGTTCGTCGAGCAGGCCAACCAATATTCCAACCAGAAGCTCGGACAGGCGCGCGGCCAAGCGGCGCAGATCCGCGAAGACGCGGCCGCCTACAAGAACCGGGTCGTTCAGGAGGCGGAAGGCGAGGCGCAGCGCTTCATCTCCGTCTACAACGAATACGCCAAGGCGCCCGACGTCACGCGCAAGCGCCTTTATCTCGAAACCATGGAGAGGATCCTGAAGGACTCGAACAAGGTCGTCGTCGAGCCGGGTAACGGTCAGGGCGTGCTGCCTTACTTGCCGCTGCCGGCATTGCAGCCGAAAGCACCGCCGTCGCCCCTGGGCGCCACGACGGGAGGTAATCAGTGATGGCCAACCGTCTTCCCATCCTCGCCGTCATCGCGGCGGTCCTCCTGTTCCTGCTCTATTCCTCGGTGTTCGTGGTCAATGCCGGCCAGCAGGCGATCGTGCTGCGGTTCGGCGAGATCATCGACGTCAAGAACGAGCCCGGCATCTACTTCAAGGCGCCGTTCGCCTTCTTCGATGCCGACAGCGTGCAGATGGTCGAGAAGCGCGTGATGCGCTTCGACCTCGACAACATCCGCGTCCAGGTTTCTGGCGGCAAGTTCTACGAGGTCGATGCTTTCATCGCTTACCGGATCTCGGATCCGCGCACGTTCCGCGCGGCGGTGTCCGGCCAGGTGGAATTGGCCGAAGCCCGCCTGAGGACACGCCTCGACGCGGCGCTGCGCCGTGTCTACGGCCTGCGCGACTTCGAGGCAGCTCTGTCGGAAGAGCGCGGCAACATGATGCGCGAAGTGCGCGATCAGCTTCGCCCCGACGCGACCTCGCTCGGCCTCGACATCGAGGATGTGCGCATCCGCCGGACCGACCTGACGGCCGAGGTCTCGCAGCAGACCTATGACCGCATGAAGGCCGAGCGCCTGGCGGAAGCCGAGCGTCTGAGGGCGCGCGGCAACGAGGCGGCGCAGCGCATCAGGGCGCGGGCCGACCGCGAGGTCGTCGAAATCGTCGCCGAGGCGCAGAAGGAATCGGAAATCCTGCGCGGCGAGGGCGAGGCGCAGCGCAGCGCGACCTTCGCCGACGCCTATAAGCGCGATCCCGCCTTCTTCGACTTCTATCGCTCGATGAACGCCTATGGCACGGCGCTGGACAACACCGGAACGACGATGGTGCTCTCGCCCGAGTCCGAGTTCTTCCGCTACTTCCGCGACCCGGGCAGCAAGCCCGGTCCGGCGCCTTCCACGCCACCGACCGCGCCTGCGACGGCCCCTGCCGCGCCTGCGACCCAACCCGGCACCGCCCAGTAGCAGGCGGTGCAGGATTTTCTGGCGGCAATCGGCCTGGTCCTGGTGATCGAGGGGCTGATCTATGGCGGGTTTCCGGCTTTGGCACGGAAACTGGCGGCCGAGGTACTGTCGATGCCGGAGAATGTATTGCGGATCGGCGGGCTGTTGGCGATCGCCGTTGGCGTCGGCATCGTCTGGCTCGTCCGCGGCTTATGATATTCCTTGGTGCCGAAGCGATTGACGATTTATCTTGCGCCGATAGCTATAGCCGCAAACGTGCCGTATTTTTTGCCAACATGAACCGGACAGGCGCCTTTGCGGATGCGCCTTTCCTTTTCAGAACCACCGGGAGGCCATGATGATACCCGACACCCTGTTGCGCGCGGCGCGGCGTATGGTCTTCGCCGGCGCCACCGCATTCGCGGTCGGCATTGTTGCCGTTCCGTCCTTCGTCACGCCGACGGTTGCCTCCGACGGACCGCCTTCGGTCGCCGATCTCGCCGAGCGGCTGCTCGGCGCGGTGGTCAACATCTCGACCTCGCAGACGGTGAAGGGCACGGAAGGACCGGGCGCGGTGCCGATGCCGCAACTGCCCGAGGGCTCACCATTCCAGGATTTCTTCGACGATTTCTTCAAGAACCGCGGCGGCGACAAGGGCGGCGGCGGGCAGAAAGTGCAGTCCCTCGGCTCCGGCTTCGTCATCGACGCCGAACAGGGCATCGTGGTGACCAACAACCACGTTATCGCCGATGCCGACGACATCGAGGTCAATTTCTCCGATGGCATCACGCTGAAGGCGACGCTCGTCGGCACCGACACCAAGACCGACGTCGCGGTGCTGAAGGTCGACCCCAAGGGCCACAAGCTGACGGCGGTGAAATTCGGCGATTCCACCAAGATGCGCGTCGGCGACTGGGTGATGGCGATCGGCAATCCATTCGGCCTGGGCGGCACGGTGACGGTCGGCATCGTCTCGGCGCGCAACCGCGACATCAATTCCGGTCCCTATGACGATTTCATCCAGACCGACGCCGCCATCAACCGCGGCAATTCCGGCGGTCCGCTGTTCAACGCCGCCGGCGAGGTCATCGGCATCAACACGGCGATCATCTCGCCGTCGGGCGGCTCCATCGGCATCGGTTTCTCCATCCCCTCGCAGCTTGCCGCCGGCGTCGTCGACCAGCTCCGCCAGTATGGCGAGACGCGGCGCGGCTGGCTTGGCGTGCGCATCCAGCCGGTGACGGACGACATCGCCGAAAGCCTCGGCATGGCGACCGCCAAGGGTGCGCTGGTGGCCGGCGTCATCAAGGGCGGGCCGGTCGATAATGGCACGGTTCAGGCCGGCGACGTCATCATCAAGTTCGACGGCAAGGATATCCATGAAATGCGCGACTTGCCGCGCGTCGTGGCGGAAAGCCCGGTCGGCAAGGCGGTCGATGTCGTCATCGTGCGCAAGGGCGTCGAGCAGACGGTCAAGGTGACGCTCGGCCGGCTCGAGGATGGCGAGAAACTGGCCAGCGGCGAGAACGGCAGCACCGATCAGGGCAGCGGTGATAAGGCAACGCCTCCGGTGTCGACGGCCTCCGTGCTCGGCATGACGGTCGGCGAGCTCAACGACCAGACGCGGCAGAAGTTCGGCATCGCGGCCGACGTGTCCGGCGTGGTCATCACCGATGTCGCCAAGGATTCGGCGGCGGCCGAGCGCGGCATCCAGCCCGGTGAGGTGATCACCGAGATCGCGCAGGAATCGGTCGGCACGCCGAAGGACGTGATGGACCGGATCGGAGCGCTTAAGGAGCAGGGTCGCAAGAACGCGCTCCTGATGCTGGCCTCGAAGACCGGGGAACTGCGTTTCGTGACGATCCGGATGGATTGAGTCCGGATCGTTCAGCAAGCGATTGATGTTTCAATGAAAAGGGCGGCTAACGAGCCGCCCTTTTTCGTGCCTGCCATGCCTCGCGCGACAGCCTGTACATGACATGACGCTTGAGATGCGGGTGGCTGTCTGGGACGCTGGGGTGATCGAAGTCGGCGCCGGGATCGGCTTGCATGCCGAGCCGCTTCATGACGGCGATCGAACGATGGTTATCCGCGACCGCGAATGACACGATCTCGTCCACGCCAAGCGTTTCGAAACCGAAGGCGAGCCAGGCTTCCGCCGCCTCGGTGACATAGCCCTTGCCCCAGAATTCGGGCGCCAGCCGCCAGCCGATCTCAATCGTGCCGGGCGCCAGCACGTCGATGTCTTCCGTTCCGGACAAGCCGACGAAGCCGATGCATTCGCCGGTCGCGGCAATCTCGGCCGCGGCGAAGCCATATCCATCCGCATCGATCCAGGCGCGGACTTCGTCCATCTTGGCGTCAGCCGCGGCGCGGTCGCGGCGGAACGGGAAGAATTCCATCACGCGCTCATCGGAGTTGATGCGGTGGAAAAGCGCGCGGTCGCGATCCTCCCAGTTGCGCAGGATCAGGCGCTCGGTGCGGATCGGCTTCATTCGACGAACTCGTCCCGGCGGTAGCCCTGGAGATAGAGCAGCGCGGTCAGGTCGCCATGATCGATGCGGATGCGTGCCTGCTCGGCCACCGCCGGCTTGGCGTGGAGCGCGACGCCGGTGCCGGCAAGACGGATCATATCGAGATCGTTGGCGCCGTCGCCGACCGCGATGGCATCCTCTGTTGTCAGCGCGAGCCTTCCCGCTATGTCCAGAAGCGCTTCGGCCTTCGCGGCGCGGCCGAGGATGGGCTCGGTCACCATGCCGGCGAACCTGCCGTCTTCCTCGATCAGGCGGTTGGCCCGGTTTTCCTGGAACCCCAGCATCTCGGCAATACGGCTGGTGAAGACGTCGAAGCCGCCGGAGACCAGCGCAGTCCAGGCGCCGTTGGCGCGCATCGTCTGCACCAATGCGCGGCCGCCGGCGGCGAGCGTCAGCCGATTGGCGATGATGCGGTCGACCACCGCGGTGTCGAGGCCTTTCAGCAAGGCGACGCGTTCCCGCAAGGCGGGCTCGAAGGCGACCTCGCCATTCATCGAGCGCGCAGTGATCGCCGCTACATGGTCCTTAACGCCAATCTCGTCGGCGAGCTCGTCGATGCACTCCTGATCGATCATCGTCGAATCCATGTCGGCGAGCAGGATCTTCTTGCGCCTGCCTTCGGCGGGCTGGACGATAACATCGACCGGCTCGGACGCCAGTGCGGCGCGCAGATTGGCGGTCATTTCGCCGATATCCGGCGTCTGCGGCAGGACGAGGTCGCAGGCGACGTCTTCAGCCAGCCAACGGACAGCGCTTGCGCCGGCGGCCTGCAAGGCCATATTCGCAAGCGAGGCCGGCACGGCGCGGGCTTCTGGACGGGACACTAGAGTGGCGATCAGCGGCATTGAACATTCCGGCAGGCAGGCGGGCGAAGGCCGCGTCAAGAACGCGATCCTGATAGCCGGGCCGACCGCCAGCGGCAAGTCGGCGCTGGCGCTCGATCTTGCCGAACGCGGTGGCGGGGTCGTCGTCAACACCGATTCCATGCAGAGCTATTCGGTGCTCGATGTCCTGACGGCGCGGCCGAGCGCCGCCGAAACGGCACGCGTGCCGCATTTCCTCTACGGCCATGTGCACCCCTCCACGGCCTATTCCACCGGCGCCTGGCTGCGCGACGTGACGAAACTCATTGAGGATGGCGTCCTGTCGGGCCGTCCGGTTGTTTTCGTCGGCGGCACCGGGCTGTATTTCCGTGCGCTGGCCGAAGGCATCTCGGATATGCCGGACATTCCACCGGCTGTGCGTGAGCGCTGGCGCTACGAGCTCAAGGAGCAAGGAGCCGAAAGGCTGCATAGGCTGCTGATGCACGAGGATTCAGCCATGGCCATGCAACTCAGGCCAACGGACGGTCAGCGGATCGTGCGGGCGCTCGAAGTGCTCGATGCTTCGGGACGTTCCCTCCTGGAATGGCAGGCGGTGCGGGGCCGACCGCTGATCGACCGCGAGAGTGCCCGTTTCCTGGTTATCGAGCCGGACCGGGAGCAACTGGTCCGGCGCATCGAGGCGCGTTTCGACCAGATGCTCGACAAGGGCGCGCTTGACGAAGTGCGGCAGCTTACGGCGCTCGGCCTCGACCCGGATCTGCCGGCTATGAAAGCGATCGGGGTACGCGAGCTGCAGGCGGCGATGGCCGGACGGTCCGGTTTTCCCGAGGCGATCGAGCGGGCCAAGATCGCGACGCGGCAGTATGCCAAGCGCCAATCGACCTGGTTCAGGCACCAGCTGGGCGTGGAGTGGCGCAGGTTGCGACCGGGCGATCAACCCGCAGTTCACGACTGACGAAAAGCCTTTTTCAATCAACGCCTTAAAATCCTTTGCTCTAATTCCCGCCAGGGTTGTCCGGGTTAACGGTCCGTAAGGTCCGATGTGGCATAAGCTCGAGGGTTCCAGTGGTGCGGGGAGTAGATGCGTTTCCATAAGGCGGAATCCGCATTTTTCGTGTTTATTTTCGTGATCCTGGCCGCCGGCCTGGTGACGTTCCATGCCTATGGTCAGTTGCAGGACATCGCTTCGGACCTCGATGCCGCATCCCGCGGCGACAAAATCGTCTATCTGAACAAATTGCTGTTCGTCACCGGCGCGCTGCTGGCGACCGCGCTGTTCTTCGGCACCTTCTTCATCTACCCGCTGATCCGCGGCCAGGTGCGGGAAGAGGGCAAGCTCAGGGCCATGACGGTCTCGCTCAGCGCCCGTTCGCAGACGCTCGAGCAGGCAGCGCTCACTGATGGTCTGACCGGCATGCAGAATCGCCGCTATTTCGACGATGCGCTGCGTGAATATCTCCACGAATTTCGTCGCATCGACAGGCCGGTCGGGCTGATGATCCTCGATCTCGATCATTTCAAACAGGTCAACGACACGCATGGTCACGATGTCGGCGACGAGGTTCTGCGGGCCGTAGCCACCTGCCTGCGGGGCATGACGCGCTATCACGACGTGGTGGCGCGGCTGGGCGGCGAGGAGTTCGCCGTCGTCACTCCCAATATGGATGTCGAGCTGCTTGCCCGGTTCGCCGAGCGCATCCGCAAGGCGATCGCCAACCTGTCGATCCTGTCGGGCAATGTGCGGCTGAAGGTCACCACCAGCGTCGGCCTTGCCGTGTGGGACCATAAGGAGAGCGCCGAGGATTTCTACCGTCGCGCCGACCGCCAGCTCTATGAGGCGAAGAAGCAAGGCCGCAACCGCGTCTGCGCCTAAAATTCCGACATGAATTCATGAGGCCGGTCGACTGACGCGCCTTTCTCGACTTCCGGTGCTCACGGACTGAATGTCCGCTCCGCTCCGGCTTCTCGAAAGCCACCTCATTCGATCCGGCCTGATGAATTCCTGTTCGGAATTTGGCTGTGCTTGCGAGGTTGGTTGTTCAGTCGTTGAACTGGCGCATGCCGAAGGTCGAGGGCTTCAGGCCGTAGCGGGTGTCGAAGTCGTCATCGGGCTGAGGGCGGGGGGCGGCTGTGGCCGGCTTCTTATAGTCCGGGTCGCCGGCCTGCCGGGCCGAGTCGACGGTCTCGGCGAAGGCCATGGCCTGCTGCGGCTTCGGTACGTTGCGGAGCCGCTCGACGATCATGGCCAGGTCGACATCGCTGCCGTCCACGGAGGGCTCGACCTGCTCCCTTTTCGCGGTTCCGGGGATGAACTCCTGCGCCAGCTTCTCGAATTTCAGCCGCATGGTGGTCGCGACGCCTTCGCCGAAGGCGATGGCTTCGCGCTGCCCCATCGAGGACAGGAACGCTAGCGTGGAGGCCGAGGAGTCGGCGATCGCCGAGCGGATGATTGCCTGGTCCTGCTCGTTGGCAAGGCGCATGGCGAAGAAGGTCGAGCACTGCGACAGGATGGTCGGGTCGAGCTCGCCCGGGCGCTGGGTGACGACACCCAGATAGCAGCCATATTTGCGGCCTTCCTTGGCGATGCGCGACAGCGCATGCCTGGTCGGCGCGAAGCCGAGGCGCGGATCGGCCGGCATGTAGCGGTGCGCTTCCTCGCAAAGCAGGAGCAGCCTTAGCCGGCCCTCGCTCCACAAGGCCAGGTCGAAGGCCAGGCGCGCCAGCACCGAGCAGACCGAGTTGACCACTTCCGAAGGCATGCCCGCCATCTCGAAGCAGGTGACCGGGCGGCCGTGGTTGGGGACACGGAAAATATTGCCGATCGTCTCGTGGATCGTGTCCTCGATCAGCCGGGAACTGAACATGAAGCGGTAACGCGGATCGGCGGCCGCCGATTCGATGCGCGTCTTCAGCGACTTCAGGACCGGGCGATCGTTCTTGCTTTCGAGCAGGCCCATGCGCTCGTCGATTTGCTTGATGAGATCGGCGATGCGGTAAGGCACCGGCGTATCCGCCGTCAGCGCATCGCTGCCGCGTCTGACATAGGTGCCGGAACTGGGGTTGCGATAGAGGTTCTTGGCCGCCGGGATCAGGTCGCGCAGGACATCCACTTCCTCGGGCACCGTCTCGCGACCGCGAAACAGCACTTCGGCGAATTCCTCGAGCCTGAACATCCAGAATGGCAGATCAAGCGTCTTGGAATCGACCTTGACGCAATATTCCGGCAGCGAGGCCGCGAACTCGTTGTGCGGGTCGAGGATGAGTACGCGCAGGTCGGGCCGCGCCTCGATCGATTTGCGCAAGAGCAGCGAGACAGCCGTGGACTTGCCGACGCCGGTGGTGCCGACGATGGCGAAATGGCGCGCCAGCGTGTCGTCGATGGCGATGTTGGCATCGATCGATTCATCCTGCGACAGCGTGCCGATGGTGACCGAATGGCGTCCTGCCAGATCGTAGACCGCTTGCAGGTCGCGGCTGCGGATGCGGTGGGCAATGGCGCCGATATGCGGATAGGCGGTGATGCCGCGGTCGAAGACCGGCTTGGCGCCGGGCTCTGCGCCGTCGCGCACCTCGCCGATCAGTTCGATGCTGACCTCGATCGGGTTCTGGCCCTCATTGCTCCAGGCGCGGTCCGATTTGCCGATCTCATAGACAAGGCCGACCGTGCGCGTCGTGCCGAGATTGATGGAGATCATCTTGCCGACCGTCCATTGGCCGGTGACCGTGCCCTCAGCATCCTCGGCGTAGGCGCTGATGGTGGCGCGCGCGCCGTCGCATTGCACGACATTGCCGAGAATGCGTTTGTCGCTTTGCAGGGCGTTGCGGCGCTCCTGCGAAATCGGTTCGCCAACGGAGGCTTCGCGTTCGACAAACATGACTGACCTGGTCCCATTCCCTGGAGCGTCGACCCTATCCAGGCGGGGTTAAATTGAGGTGAGGTCGAATGGTGTAGGCGGTGTTAAGCCGGTCGCGACAATTCGATCGAATAGCCCTCTTCCCAGACTCCGCGATTCCGATATATTGGACGAATGAACGATATATCGAATGACATCACTGCCACGATCGGCCGGCGGATACACTCCGAAAGGATGGTGAGGGGCTGGTCGCTGGCCGAGGTTGCGGGGCGCTCGGATGTATCCAAGGCGATGCTGAGCGCCATCGAACGCGGCACCACCAGTCCTACCGCGGCGCTCCTGGTGCGCATCGCCGCCGCCTTCGGCATGACACTGTCGACGCTGATCGCGCGGGCCGAGCTGCAAGGGGGCGGCGTTTCGCGCTGGGACGAGCAGCCGGTGTGGCAGGATCCGGCAACCGGCTACATAAGGCGGCATCTGTCGCCGGCTTCGCAGATGCCGCTGGAATTGATCAGGGTCAGCTTGCCGGCGGCCGCCAAGGTCAGCCTTCCGGCCGCGTCCTACGCTTTCATCAAGCAGCAGATATGGCTGATCGACGGAAGGCTCGATTTCACCGAGGGTGATGTGGTGCACCGGCTCGAGCCAGGCGACTGCCTGGCGCTGGGGGCGCCGGCGGATTGCGTCTTTCATGCTCCCGGACCGGCTGCGGCGGAGTATCTCGTGGCGCTGGTCAGGGACTGATCTGAATGCCCAGGGGACCAAACCGCTCGCACAATGGCGGGCCGCCGCTCGACGATTATGAAGGCCCGCCCTGGGGCAAGGGCGACGCCTACGTCTTCCTCGCCTGGCGCGCCGCCCACGACAAGGCCTGGAAGGCGCCAAGCCAGGCCATCATGCTGATGCGGCTGGAAAGAGCCGAGCGGCTCGGGCTGACCTATGAGGAATACACGCTCGAGATCCTGGAGCGCGGCCGCCATCTCAGCGCGGACGACGCCGACCGGATCGCCGAAATCCGGCGGGCGCGGCGACGCAGGCGGAGCAGCCATTTCGAATGACCTTTCCCGATGTCGCATCGCCTTGGAGAACACCAGCATGAACGCACTCGAGATCCGGGTGTTGAGCGACGATGCTGCGACCATTGCGATGCTCGCCGATCTGTTGATCGAAACCGTCGCCGCGGGCGGATCGGTGAGCTTCATGCATCCATTGCCGGCGGAGGCGGCACTGGATTTCTGCCGCAAGTCGCTTGCCGCGGCCGCGCGCGGGGAAAGGGCGGTGCTGGGCGCATGGCAGGATGGGGTGCTTGCAGGAACCGTCACACTGCTGCTCGACCTTCCGTCCAACCAGCCGCACCGCGCCGAGATCGCGAAGCTGATGACCAGACGGGACCATCGCGGCAAAGGCGTCGCGACGAGCCTGATGCGCGCCGCGGAGGCACTGGCGGTCGAGAAGGGCCGCACGCTGCTCGTGCTGGACACGGCAAGCGAGGAAGGCGCGGCGGGGCTTTATGAGAAGCTCGGCTTCACGCTGACCGGCGAGATCCCCGACTTTGCGCTGAAGCCGCATGGCGGACTGACCGGGACGCTGATCTACTGGAAGCGGATAGGGAAAGATCGATAGCCAGCAAGTTGCGACCATGTGGACCTGCCCGAAGCTCAGGCAGGATAGATGGAAGCCCGAGGCCGGGCTTCCATCTATGGACAGCGTCCGGCGTCAAGCCTTGTGATAGACCTTCTGCAGCCCGTAGACGGGCGTCGGCAGTCCGACCTGCCTGGCCTTCAGCTGCAGCGCAAGATACTGCGAATAGTGGCGCGACTGGTGAAGGTTGCCGCCGTGGAACCACAGCGCTTCCTGCTGCGTCGGTTTCCACATGTTGCGCTGCTCGCCTTCCCAGGGACCCGGGTCTTTGGTGGTGTTGGAGCCGAGACCCCAAACCTTGCCGACCTTGTCAGCCACTTCCTGCGAGATGAGGTCCGCGGCCCAACCGTTCATCGAGCCGTAGCCGGTGGCATAGATCACAAGGTCGGCCGGCAATTCGGTGCCGTCGACGAATTTGACGCCGGTTTCGGTGAGTTCCTGCACCGCCGCACCCGGTCCGCTCTTCAGCTTGATCGAGCCGTCGATGACGAGATCGCAAGCGCCGACATCAATGTAATAGCCGGAACCGCGGCGCAGATATTTCATGAACAGGCCGGAGCCGTCATCGCCCCAGTCAAGCATGAAGCCGGCCTTCTCCAGGTCTTCATAGAATTTCGCGTCACGCTCCTTCATCTGCTGGTAAAGTGGAATCTGGAATTCGTGCAGGATGCGGTAGGGCAGCGAGGCGAAGATCATGTCGGCCTTGCGCGTCGTCATGCCGTTCTCGACCGCCTGCTCGGAGTAGAGCGCGCCAAGCCCGATATCCATCAGCGTGTCCGACTTGACGATATGGGTCGATGACCGCTGCACCATGGTCACGTCGGCGCCGCCTTCCCATAATGCCGCGCAGATGTCGTGCGCCGAGTTGTTGGAGCCGATCACCACCACCTTCTTGCCGCGGTATTTGTCCGGGCCGGGATGGGTCGAGGAGTGCTGCTGCTCGCCCTTGAAGATGTCTTGGCCCTTGTATTTCGGCCAGTTCGCCTTGCCGGACATGCCAGTCGCCAGCACCAACTGCTTGGGCTTGAGCACGATCTCCTTGCCGTCGCGCTCGACGACGGCGGTCCATTCCTTCGTCTTCTCATCGTATCTGGCGGACTTCGCAGTGGTGGAGGACCAGTAGTTCAACTCCATCACCTTGGTGTACATCTCCAGCCAGTCGCCGATCTTGTCCTTCGGCGCGAAGACCGGCCAGTTCTTCGGGAAGTCGATATAGGGCAGGTGATCGTACCAGACCGGGTCGTGCAGGCAGAGCGACTTGTAGCGCTTGCGCCAGGAGTCTCCGGGACGCTCGTTCTTCTCGATGATGATGGTGGGCACGCCGAGCTGCTTCAGCCGGGCGCCGAGCGCGATACCGCCCTGGCCGCCGCCGATGATGACGACATAGGGTTGCTTCGTATGGCCGAGCTCGGCGATCTCGTCGTCGCGCTCCTCGCGCCAGGTCTTGCGGTCCTTGCCGTGCCCGTGCTTGGCGCCGAGCGGACGAGTGAAGCCCGCTTTCTCCTCATGCCCTTTCAGCTCCGCCATCGTGGTGAGCAGGGTCCAGATCAGGTCGCCCTTGAACCGCACAAGGCCAAAACCGCGCGCGACGCTTGTCTCGAAGGTGATCCAGGCGGTGATGACGCCGCCGTCCTCGGTCGCTTCTTCGCCCTTGGCCACCGCCCATGCGGTCGGCTTGGTGTTGGCCAGCGTCGCTTGCAGCATGTCGCGAACCTGATCCTGGCCTTCCATGGTCTTCAGGTTCCAGGTGAAGGTGACGAGGTCGCGCCAGTAGCAGTCGGCCTGGAAACAGTTGACGGCGCTGTCGATGTCGCCGGCTTCCAGCGCCTTGCCGAACTTGTCGAGCAGCGCCTGTGCCTTGGTGGTGGGTGTTCTCTCGAGCATTTGTTCTCCTCCACTTGCTAGAGTGCGTCATGAGCAGCAAGCGGCGTGCCAACCGTGGCGCTCATCTGGTGCTATCAATGGAATCAATCCGTTAGGACGCTCTTGCGGCGCCTTGCCTGTTGCATTTCCTGTTGCACGCGCTACGGCGCGCCACACCCGTGTAATGTCAGTTCGGCGCCTCCAGTCGCAGGCGCTTCATGCGGCGATGGACTGTGGTGCGGTCGACGCCGAGACGCCGCGCGGCTTCGGAAATGTTCCAGCCGGTCGCCGCCAGCACGGCCAGCAGGGCTGCGCGCTCTTCCTCGGGCGAGGGGGCGCGCAGCGCGACTAGGCTAGCGGAAGGAGCCGGGGGCTCCACGCGCGCCATGGCGAACTCGGGCAGGTCGGAAGGCTGGATCGTCTCGTCGTCGCAAAGCGCCACTGCCAGATCCACGGCGTTGACGAGCTCGCGGATGTTGCCCGGCCAGCCATGACGGATCAGCGCCAGCCGCGCCGCCGGCGACAGTTTTGCCGCCCGACCGGCAAGGCGCGCCCGCTCGCCGACCAGCCGTTCCAGCAGCCATTCAAAATCGGTGCGCTCGCGCAGCGCCGGCAACGTCAGCGCAGCGGCGTTCAGCCGGTAGAACAGATCCTCGCGGAAACGGCCCTCGGCAACCAGCCGGCGCAAGTCATGGTGCGAGGCGGAGATGATCTTGATGTCGACACGCCGAGGTGCTGTGCCGCCGACCGGGATCAGCTCGCGCTCGGCGATCACCCGCAGCAGGCGCGATTGCAGCGCGTAGGGCATGTCGCCGATCTCGTCGAGGAAAAGCGTGCCGCCGTCGGCGCTCTCGATGAGCCCCTTGCGTCCCTTGGTCGTGGCGCCGGTAAAGGCGCCGGCGGCGTGCCCGAACAGCTCGCTCTCGATCAGGTGTTCGGGAATGGCCGCGCAATTGATGGCCACGAACGGGCCGGAGCGCCCGGAGCTGTTGTGGAGCGCGCGGGCGAGATATTCCTTGCCGGAGCCGGTCTCGCCATGAATCAGGATCGGGATGGTGGTGCGCGCCAGCTTGGCGGCCCGCGCCTGCATGGCCGCCATGGCCGGGTCGCCGCCGGAAAGCTCTGCGATGGGTTTCGGCAGCGCCTCGACGGGGGCGCGGCGTCCGCTCGGCGGCTGCGGCTCGATGGCATGCGCGAACAGCGCGCTGCCGTTGCGGCCGAACACCAGCCGCTCCTCGGTCGGGCGCCCGCGCGTCAAGTTCGGCAAGTCGTCGATATCCATGTCGAGGTAACGCGAGATCGGCTGACCGATCGGCGAGGAGAGCCTCCAGTCGACGCCTCCGGCCTGCGCCAGAAGCAGCGCCCCGCCGCGCGTGGTGCCGAGGATGCGGCCCGAGGCATCGAGCGCGATGGCTGCTTCCGGATCCACATCGAGGAATTCGGGCGAGCGCGAGAAGCGCAGCACCCATTCCGAATGCATCTGCGCCATCAAATTGGCGAGCTCGATGCGCCGGGCAGACGCCGTCACCAGGTGAAGGGCAAGGTTCTGGCTGACTTTCGGCTGCGGCGAGCGCAGCAGCGATATGTCGAGGACGGCGGTCAGTTCGCCCTTGGTGTCGAAGATCGGCGCGGCGGTGCAGGAGAGCGGCGTGTGGGTGGTATCGAAATGGTCGGTCTGGTGAATGGTCATCGCCTCGCCCGTGACGATGCAGGAGCCGACACCGCAGGTTCCGGTGCGGCTCTCCGACCATTCGGAGCCAAGATAGAGACCGGCCGTGCGCAACTGGTCCATGAACAGCGGGTCGCCGAGGAAGTCGACGGTGACACCTTTCGCGTCGGCCAGCAGCAGGACGTAGCTCTGGCCGGCCACCTGCTTGAACAATGTCTCCAGCCCGCTGCGGGCAATGGCGATCAGTCTTTCGGACTGCTCGCGATGCTCGCGCAACTGTGTATCGGGCACGATGTAGGCTTCCGTCGGACGTGCCGGGTCGAGCCGATGCGTATCGATGCAGCGCAGCCAGGATTGAACCACGATATCGTCGCGGACCGATCGCGCGCCGGACAGCACCTCTTCGATCTCGCGGATATGCTCCCGTTCGCCAGCCATGCGTCCTCCTCGCAGCCAACGTCACATCATAGTGCATGTCGTGTCCCAAACCGCTCCACCCTTGGGGCGACATGCATCGGCACATACTGGTGCCTCGGCGGCGGGCGCTCAACTGTACTATGGTAGCGCGAAACAGCGCCGTTTCTCACAGGCGGGTGAATTCGCGCCGGACCCCATTGACGAGCCAGCGTTTTCGCCCTTATTGTCCGCGCCCATGAAAACGGCACTCATTCTCGTAGGCTGGCGCGTGGGCAAGGCGGTGTAACCGCCGGGCGAAAACCTCCCATGCGCACCACACAGGCTCCCTCGGGGGCCTTTTTTATTGCCTCCAATCCAACTAAACGACCAGCAATCGCCAAACGGCGAAACAGTACGGGACCAGACCGATGAGCAATGGACAGAACGAGCGGCGCGAAATGACAGGTGCCGAAATGGTGGTGCAGGCGCTGAAGGACAACGGCGTCAAGCACGTCTTCGGCTATCCGGGCGGCGCGGTTCTCCCGATTTACGATGAAATTTTTCAACAGGACGAGGTCGAGCACATCCTGGTCCGGCACGAGCAGGGCGCAGGCCACGCGGCCGAAGGCTATGCGCGCTCGACCGGTAAGGCCGGCGTGCTCCTGGTGACGTCCGGCCCCGGCGCCACCAATGCCGTGACGCCGCTGCAGGACGCGCTGATGGATTCCATTCCGCTGGTCTGCCTCACCGGCCAGGTGCCGACATCGCTGATCGGCTCCGACGCCTTTCAGGAATGCGACACGGTCGGCATCACGCGGCCCTGCACCAAGCACAACTGGCTGGTGAAGGACGTCAACGAGCTCGCCGCCACCATCCATGAAGCGTTCCATGTCGCGACGACGGGCCGCCCCGGCCCGGTGGTGGTCGACATCCCGAAGGACGTGCAGTTCGCCAAGGGCATCTACGTGCCGCCGCAGACGGCGCCGCGCACCAGCTACCAGCCGAAGGTCCAGGGCGACCTGGAAAAGGTGAAGGCTGCCGTCGAGCTGATGGCCGGCGCGAAGAAGCCGATCATCTATTCGGGCGGCGGCGTCATCAATTCCGGCGCGGAGGCCAGCCATCTGCTGCGCGAGCTGGTCGACCTCACCGGCTTCCCGATCACCTCGACGCTGATGGGTCTCGGCGCCTATCCGGCATCGGGCAAGAACTGGGTCGGCATGCTCGGCATGCACGGCACCTACGAAGCCAACATGGCGATGCATGATTGCGACGTGATGATCTGCATCGGCGCGCGCTTCGATGACCGCATCACTGGCCGCCTCAACGCGTTCTCGCCGAACTCGAAGAAGATCCACATCGACATCGACCCGTCCTCGATCAACAAGAACGTGCATGCCGATATCGGGATCTTGGGCGATGTCGGCCGCGTGCTGGAAGACCTGGTGCGGCTGTGGCGGGCGACCGCCAAGACCGACAAGAAGGCGCTCTATCCGTGGTGGGAGCAGATCGCGAAATGGCGCGCGCGGGATTCGCTGGCCTACAAGATGAACAGCGACGTCATCATGCCGCAATATGCGATCCAGCGGCTCTATGCGCTGACCAAGGATATGGACACCTACATCACCACCGAGGTCGGCCAGCACCAGATGTGGGCGGCGCAGCATTATCATTTCGACAAGCCGAACCGCTGGATGACATCGGGCGGCCTGGGCACGATGGGCTATGGCCTGCCGGCCGCGCTCGGCGTGCAGATCGCGCATCCAGATGCGCTGGTCATCGACATCGCCGGCGACGCATCGGTGCAGATGACCATGCAGGAGATGAGCTCGGCGGTGCAGTATGAGGCGCCGATCAAGATCTTCATCCTGAACAACCAGTATATGGGCATGGTGCGCCAGTGGCAGCAGCTCTTACACGGCAACCGGCTGTCGCATTCCTACACCGAGGCGATGCCGGATTTCGTCAAGCTGGCGGAGGCCTATGGCGGCCACGGCATACGCTGCGACAAGCCGGACGAGCTCGACGACGCGATCCGCGAGATGATCTCGGTGAAGAAGCCGGTTCTTTTCGACTGCCGCGTGGCGACCTTGGCCAACTGCTTCCCGATGATCCCGTCGGGCAAGGCGCATAATGAGATGCTTCTGCCGGACGAGGCGACCGACGAGGCGGTGGCCAACGCCATCGACGCCAAGGGCAGGGAACTGGTGTAGGTACCCACAAGACGGGGCTGCGCGAGAAAGCCGTGCGCAAGCAGAGAATTAGCTCAAAAGTCTGAAATAGAGATTCATGTCATGAACGCACAGCTCCAGCCGACCGGTTCGGCTTATTTCATCGCCAAGGAAACCGAGAAGCCGGAAACCCATACGCTTTCCGTCCTGGTCGACAACGAACCGGGGGTTCTCGCCCGCGTCATCGGCCTTTTCTCGGGCCGTGGCTACAACATCGAAAGCCTTACCGTTTCCGAGACCGAGCACGAGAAGCATCTGTCGCGCATCACCATCGTGACGCGCGGCACGCCGCATGTGATGGAGCAGATCAAGCATCAGCTCGAGCGCATCGTGCCGGTGCATCGTGTGGTGGACCTGACCGTGCGCTCGCATGAGCTTGGGCAAGAGCGGCCGCTGGAACGCGAGCTCGCGCTGGTCAAGGTCGCCGGCACGGGCGACGCCCGCGTCGAGGCGCTTCGGCTCGCGGATGCCTTCCGCGCCTCGGTCATCGATGCCAACACCGAGCATTTCATCTTCGAGATCACCGGCAAGGGCTCCAAGCTCGACCAGTTCATCGCCATCATGAAGCCGCTTGGCCTGGTAGAAATCTGCCGCACCGGCGTCGCTGCGATGAACCGCGGCCCGCAGGGGATGTAAGCAAGGCAGGCATCGCTCAGACACTTTCAGTCTTGTCTCTGGTCCGGCAGTCCCCCCGCCGGTGGCTTTTGCGCGTCCGCCAAAAAAGGACAATAAGGCTGACATATCCGGGAGGATAACATGTCGCTCGACGCATTCCTTGCTCTGTTGGTCTATGCTTTCGTGACGTCGATCACGCCGGGGCCGAACAACCTCATGCTGCTCGCTTCCGGCGTCAATTTCGGCATCGTCAGGACGGTTCCGCACATGCTGGGCATCAGCATCGGCTTTCTGATCCTGCTTTTGGCCGTCGGCTTCGGGCTCGGCGCGGTGCTGACGGCGTTTCCTGTGCTGCATACGGCGCTGAAGATCGCGGGCGCAGCCTATCTGCTCTACCTCGCCTGGAAGATCGCCATGTCGCGCTCGATCAGTGATGGAAAAGGGGCGGGGGGGCGACCAATGCGCTTCATCGACGCCGCTGCATTCCAGTGGGTCAATCCCAAGGCCTGGGTGATGGCGATCACCGCCATGGCCGTCTACAGCAATGCCGATCACCCGTTCGTCTCGGTGGCGCTGATCTCGATCGCTTTCACCATCGTCAACCTGCCCAGCGTGTCCGTCTGGGCGGGTTTCGGTACGGCGCTGCGCGGCTTCCTGTCGGACCCGGTGCGGCTAAAATGGTTCAATATCGCCACGGGCGTGTTGCTTGCGGCAACGCTGTGGCCGATGCTCCGCTGAGCTGATTTTCGGACCGGGGAGCGGTCCGGCTGCGGCATGTTAGCCGGCTGCCCAGCTTTTGTGCACTGCACATTAAATCTTCGTAATGCCGCGTTTTGGCCCTTTTCCGCCAAAGCCTTGTCCTATCTATTCGGCGAAAATCGCGGCAAGGCGCCGTGGATCGAGCTAGGATAGACCACCGGGTCCGGCGTGTCGGGTGAGAGGCATATTGTCGATGCGCGGAAAAATCGCCTTTGCAGTTGTTGCGGTCGCCTGCCTGGCGGCCGCGGGGCTCTATTATTCGCCCACAACGCTGACCAGGGTCCAGCAGCTGATTTCGGGCAAGCAGGCTGACGCGACCGCCACCGACAAGACGGCGAGCGGCGACAAGACGGCCAGCGCCCCGGACAATGCGAAAGGCGACAACGCGAAAGGCGGCGGTCCGCGTTCCGCCTCGATCGTCTCCGCCGTCGCGACCACCGCCGACTTTCCGATCCGGCGCTATGCCATCGGCTTCGTGTCCTCGCCGGAGGTGGTCAACATCAATGCCCGTGTTTCCAGCCAGATCGTGTCGATCGCGGTCAAGGACGGGCAGATGGTCAAGGCCGGCGATCTGCTCATTTCGCTCGATGATCGCGCGCTGAAGGCGCAGCTAGCCAAGGATCAGGCGACGCTCGCCAAGGACCAGGCGATGCTGGTGAGCGCCCAGGCCGACCTGCAGCGCGCCAAGGATCTTGTCGCCAAGCAGGCAGGCACGCAGCAGACCTACGATCAGGCGCTGGCGGCGCAGAAAGCCGCGGCCGCGACCATCGATGCCGACAAGGCGACGATCGACGCCGACACCGTACAATTGAGCTACGCGACCATCACCGCGCCGATCTCAGGCCGGCTCGGCGCCGTCAACGTCTCGGTCGGCGATCTCGTTACCACCAGCAATGGCAACTCGAGCAGTTCGACGCCGCTGGTCACCATCACGCAGATGGACCCGCTGCAGGTGAATTTCACGCTGCCGGAAAGCAATCTCGCCCTTTTGCACAAGGCGCTCGCCGACCCGCAGCAAGGCAACGTGGTGCTGACCAAGGACGGTGACCCCACGCCCATCGGCAAGGGCACGCTCGACTTCGTCGATTCCAGCGTCGACACCGCTTCCGGCACCATCGCCACGCGGGCGAGCATACCGAATCCGGATCTTTCGCTGTGGCCGGGGCAATATGTGAATGTGGTGCTCGATGCCGGCACGATGCCGCACATGACCTCGGTGCCGACGGTCGCGGTGCAGCCCAGTCAGAAGGGCCCCTTCGTCTATGTCGTCAAGCCTGACAACACCGTGGAGATGCGTCCGGTGCAGGTGGCGCTGACGGAGGGGCAGAACAGCGCCATCAGCGATGGTCTCAAGAGCGGCGAGAAGGTCGTCGTGGAGGGCCAGACGCGGTTGAAGAATGGGGCGACGGTGCATGAAGGCAAGGCCGCGGTCGGATCCGGTGACCAGGCGTCACCGAAGGTCGCGGAGGCAGACAAGGCCGGCGGGGCTGCCCAATGATCTCCGAATTCTGCATTCGCAGGCCCGTCGCCACGCTGCTGATGTCGTTCGCCCTCATTCTGGGCGGTATCTTTGCCTATAAGTTCCTGCCGGTGGCGGCGTTGCCCAGCGCCGAATTTCCGGTGGTCAATGTGTCGGCCAGCCTGCCCGGCGCGTCGCCGGAGACGATGGCGACATCGGTGGCGACGCCGCTGATCAAGCAATTCGCGACGATCGCCGGCATCGATTCGATCTCGACCACCAATTCGCTCGGCCAGACATCGATCGCCATCCAGTTCGTGCTGAACCGCGACATCGATGCCGCCGCCGCCGACGTGCAGGCGGCGATCGCGCGCACGCAAAGATCCCTGCCACCGGAAATGACCTCGCCACCGAGCTATCGCAAGGTCAATCCGGCCGACGCGCCGATCCTTCTGATGTCGCTGGTCAGCGACACGGTCCCGCTGACCGATCTCGACGCCTTCGCGGAAAATGTCATCTCGCCTTCGCTGTCGACCATCGACGGCGTGGCCCAGGTGTCGATCTTCGGCCAGCAGAAATACGCGGTGCGCATCCAGATCGATCCGTCCGCGCTTGCCGCGCGCGGCATCTCCATCGATCAGCTGCAGGCGGCGATCGCCTCGGCCAACAGCAACACGCCGCTCGGCGTGCTGCAGAACAACAAGCAGCAGTTGACGATCACCGCCAACACGCAGCTGACCAACGCCGCCGGCTTCTCCAACCTCATCATCGCCACGAAGAACGGCCATCCGGTGCGGCTGGGCGAGGTGACCCGCGTCGTGGATTCCGTGCAGACCACGACGACGGCGAGCTGGTATGACGGCACCCGCGCGATCATCATGGCGGTGCAGCGCCAGCCCGATGCCAACACCGTCGACGTCGTCGACAAGGTCAAGGCGATGCTGCCATCCTTCCAGGACCAGATGCCGGCCGCCGCCCAGATCAAGCTGCTCAACGACCGCTCGACCTCGATCCGCCAGGCCGTCGACGACGTTCAGTTCACGCTGCTGTTGACCATCGCGCTCGTGGTGATGGTGATCTTCGTGTTCCTGCGCAGGGTGACGGCGACGATCATCCCGGCAGTGGCGGTGCCGATCTCGCTGATCGCCACGCTTGGCGCGATGTTCCTGTTCGGCTTTTCCATCGACAACATCTCGCTGATGGGACTGACTTTGGCCGTCGGCCTCGTCGTCGACGACGCCATCGTCATGCTGGAGAACATCTTCCGCCACATGGAAGAGGATGGGCTCTCGGCCTTCGACGCCTCGCTGAAGGGCGCGCGCGAGATCGGCTTCACCATCATCTCGATCTCGATCTCGCTGGTGGCGGTGTTCATTCCAGTGCTTTTGATGGGCGGCGTCATCGGCCGCATCTTCAACGAATTCGCCGTCGTGGTGACCGTCGCCATCCTGGCCTCGATGTTCGTCTCGCTGACGCTGACGCCGATGCTTTGCTCCCGGCTGTTGTCGGTGACCAAGGCTGATCGCGACGCGCATAGCGCCGGCAGGCATGACATCGTCACCCGTGCCTATGACTGGCTCTTGAGCTTCTGTCTGCGCCATACCTTCCTGATCTTTCTGGTCTTCATCACCACTGCCGCGGCGTCGGTGTGGGTGATCCAGGTTTCGCCGAAGGGCTTCTTCCCGCAGGAGGATATCGGCCAGATATCGGTGACCACCATGGCGCGCCAGGACATCTCGTTCGACGCCATGGCGAAGCTGCAAGGGCAGGTGGCCAGCGTGTTCTCGAAGTCGCCCTATGTCGACCATGTGGCCTGGTCGGCCGGCAGCGGCAACAACGCGCTCAACCAGGGGCAACTCTTCGTCCAGCTCAAAGGCAAGGACCAGCGCCCCAACATCGAGAAGGTGCTTGCGGATCTGAGACGCCAGCTGGCCGGCGTGGCGGGCATCGAGACCTATATGCAGCCAGTGCAGAACCTCAGGCTCGGCTCGCGGTCGTCAGCCAGCGCCTACCAACTCGTGGTTCAGGGGCTCGATACCAAGCAGACAGACGTCTGGGCACAAAAGCTTAATGATGCCATGGCCGCGGACCACACGATGTTCACCGACGTCACCAGCGACCTGCAGAACAACGCTCTGCAGGCATCGCTGGTGATCGACCGCGACAAGGCCGCGCAGCTCGGCATCGACACCGACACGCTGCGCTCCGCGCTTTACGGAGGCTTCGGCACCGACCAGGTCTCGACGATCTTCGGTTCGGCCGACAGCTACGAGGTCATCACCGAGCTCGACCCCAAGATCGAATGGTCGCCGGAACACATGCTGGCCATCCAGATGCGGACGTCGAGCGGCACCCTGGTGCCGCTGGGCGCCTTCGCCCGCGTCGACCGCACGGCCGGCGCCCTGACGATCAACCAGCTCGGACAGCTGCCGGCGGTGACGATCTCCTACAACCTGCCACAGGGAGTGTCGCTCGGCGACACGGTGACTCGCATCGAGCAACTCAAGGAGCAGATCGGCATGCCGACGGCGATCTCGACGAGCTTTGCCGGCACCGCCAAGACCTTCCAGGATTCGCTGGCCAACCAGGGCCTGCTGATCGGCGGCGCGATTCTCACGATCTACATCGTGCTCGGCATGCTCTATGAGAGCTTCATCCATCCGCTCACCATCCTCACCGGCCTGCCGTCAGCGGTGCTTGGCGCGGTGGTGGCGCTGCGCTTCGCCGGCATGGATCTTTCGGTGATCGCGGTGATCGGCATTCTGATGCTGATCGGCATCGTCAAGAAGAACGGCATCATGATGGTCGACGTCGCGCTGGAGCTGAGGCGACAGGGCATGTCGGCGAAGGAGTCCATCCACAGGGCCTGCCTGATGCGTTTCCGGCCGATCATGATGACGACGCTTGCCGCGCTCATGGGCACGTTCCCGATCGCGCTCGGCACCGGCGCCAGCGCCGAATTGCGCCAGCCACTCGGCATCGCGGTGGTCGGCGGCCTGCTCGCCTCGCAGGCGCTGACGCTGTTCGTCACACCGGTGATCTACGTCTATTTCGAGAATTTCTCGGGCTGGCTGCTCAGCTTCTCGTCGAGAAGGAATCAGCCGGCGCTGCATTTGGTGGAAGGCGGCGAGCAGGGCTCGCTGTTCGACGGCGAGTCGGAGCCGAAGAAGGTGGCGGCCGAGTAGGAGCATGATCCCGAAAAGTTGCATCAAGATCATGCCTCGGAAAACAAACCTGGAGGGAAGCCTCAGTTTCGCTCCAGTTCCACTGGCCCAAGGCCTCGCGCTTGCGGCCAACGGCAGCCGATCCTAGTCTTCAGGGCATGACCCACGATCATCACCACGACAACGAGCTCGACCCGTTCGCGGCGCGCGTGCGCGCGCTGGAGACGATCCTGACCCAGAAAGGGCTGATCGATCCGGCAGCGATCGACGTCATCGTCGATACCTATGAGACCAAGATCGGCCCGCGCAATGGCGCACGGGTGGTGGCGAAAGCCTGGAACGATTCGGCCTACGCCGACTGGCTCAAGCGCGACGCCACCGCCGCGATCCAGTCGCTCTCCTATACCGGCCGCCAGGGCGAGCATATGCAGGCTGTGTTCAACACCGAGGAGACGCACAATCTCGTCGTCTGCACGCTCTGCTCCTGCTATCCGTGGTCGGTGCTCGGCCTGCCGCCGGTCTGGTACAAGGCGCCGCCTTACCGCTCGCGGGCGGTGATCGATCCGCGCGGCGTGCTCGAGGAATTCGGGCTGACGCTGCCCAAGGACAAGAAGATCCGCGTGTGGGATTCGACCGCCGAGCTTCGCTACCTGGTGGTGCCGATGCGACCCCGAGGAACGGAAGGCTGGAGCGAGGAGCAGCTCGCCGAGCTGGTCAGCCGCGACGCGATGATCGGCACGGCGCTGGCCAAAGAGCCGGAAAGGGAGCCGGCATGAACGGGCCGCAGGATCTCGGCGGACAGATGGGCTTCGGGCCGGTCGCGCCCGAGAAGGACGAGCCCTTTTTCCACGCGGCATGGGAAAGGCGGGCGTTGGGCGTGACGCTCACCGCCGGCTCCATGGGTGCCTGGAACATCGATGAAAGCCGGCATGCGCGGGAATCGCTGCATCCCGCCGACTACTATTCGTCGAGCTACTACCAGATCTGGATCAAGGCGCTGGAAACGCTGCTGAAGCGCCATGGCTTCGTCACCGAGCGCGACCTTGCCGCCGGCAGAGCGGTCGATGCGGCCTCGACGCCAAAAAGGGTGCTCAAGGCAGCGGATGTGCCGGCGGTGCTCGCCAAGGGCGGGCCGTGCGACCGGCCTGTCGCTACGCCGGCACGGTTCCAAGCGGGCGATCGCGTGCGGACGAAGAATTTCAATCCGACCGGCCATACGCGCCTGCCGCGCTACGCGCGCGACAAGACCGGGAGGATCGAGGCCGTTCGCGGCGGCTTCGTCTTTCCGGACAGCAATGCGCATGGCAAGGGCGAGAACCCGCAATGGGTCTATACCGTGGTGTTCGACGGAGCCGAAATCTGGGGCGAGGGCGCCGATCCGACGCTCAGCGTCTCGATCGATGCCTGGGAGAGCTATCTTGAGCCGGCATGAAGGCGCCTTGCCGGCGGGGTTCGACGAGCCCGTCTTCGCCGAGCCGTGGCAGGCCGAAGCCTTCGCCCTAACCGTTGCGCTGCACGACAAGGGCCTGTTTTCGTGGAGCGAATGGGCGGAGGCCTTGTCGGCCGAGGTGAAGCAACCTGGCGCGGCGAGCGACGGCCACGACTATTACGAGCATTGGCTGGCGGCGCTGGAGAAGCTCTTGTGCAGGAAGGGTGTCGCCCGCAAAGGCGAGGTCGATGAGCTTGCCGCCGCCTGGGAGCGCGCCGCGCACGCAACGCCGCATGGCAAGCCGATCCTGCTGGAGAATGATCCGGGCGCTAGCCGGTAGATCGTCTTTGTTCTCTTTACGTTCCTATTTCCGGCTGATAGCCTGGGCTATCGAAGGTGGCCGCTTTGTCGCCGACAACGGTCGGTATTGCGGCCAATCTTGTCTTTCGCTTGCGAATCCGGTCTGTCGGACAGATGGAATTTTCTCCCCAACAGGATGAGGCTCTGAAGGCGGTCGGACGCTGGCTCAAGGAGGGCCGGCCGCAGGTCTTTCGGCTGTTCGGCTATGCCGGCACCGGCAAGACGACGCTGGCGCGCTATTTTGCCGAGCATGTCGACGGCCAGGTGCAGTTCGCCGCCTTCACCGGCAAGGCGGCGCAGGTGCTGCGCTCCAAGGGCGCGACCAACGCCCGCACCATTCATTCGCTGATCTACAGACCGAAGGGTGAGGAATCGGTCGAGGACGAGGTGACCGGCAAGACCTCGATGTCGCCGACCTTTTCACTCAACCGGCAAAGCCCGATTTCGCGCGCCAAGCTCGTCGTCATCGACGAATGCTCGATGGTCGACGAGCAGCTCGGCCGCGACCTGCAGAGTTTCGGCACACCGATCCTGGTGCTTGGCGATCCGGCCCAGCTGCCGCCGATCTCAGGCGGCGGCTTCTTCACCGAGCATGAGCCTGATGTGCTGTTGACGGAAATCCACCGCCAGGCGCGCGACAATCCGATCATCCGGCTGGCGCTCGACGTGCGCGAGGGCCGGGAATTCATGCATGGCGACTACGGCACGGCGCAGGTGATCGGCAGGGAAGCAGTCAACCAGGACCTGGTGCTCAAGGCCGACCAGGTGCTGGTCGGCACCAACCGCACACGCCGGCGCTACAATCAAAGGCTGCGCGAGCTGAAAGGGTTCAACGCCGACTTTCCGCAGGCCGGCGACAAGCTGGTCTGCCTGCGCAACGATCCGGCCAAGGGGCTGCTCAACGGCTCGCTGTGGAAGGTGATGACCTCGTCGCGCGAGACGGTGAAGCCCGGCATCAACCTGCTGGTTTCGCCGGAGGAGGACGATCCCGACCGCGGTGTCGCCAAGATCAAGCTGCTCAAGGCGGCGTTCGAGGATCCGGATGCCGAGATCCCCTGGCAGCAGAAGAAGCGCTTCGACGATTTCGACTATGGCTATGCGCTGACCGTGCACAAGGCGCAGGGCTCGCAGTGGAACGACGTCGTGCTGTTCGACGAGAGTTGGGCCTTCAAGGAGACCCGGCAGCGCTGGCTTTATACGGCAATCACCCGCGCCGCCGAGCGGCTGACAATCGTTCGCTGAGGTTTTTGGCCATCAGGTCGGCCTTGCGCCAAGCCACTGCCAGGCTGCTTCCTCATCGTCGACATCGAAGCGCCTGACTTCGAAAGGCAGCGTTTTGGGGAACACGCCCGCGACGAGGGAGGCCCAACTCGGCTCGCCGATGACGGCGCAGCGCACGACATGTTCCATCGCGTCGGCCACGCCCTGCCGGAGCGTGTCCTGCTTGATATTGGCCCAGTCGACGCTTTCCTCGTCGGTCAGCCTGATCAGCACGTCGATCCTCGGATGCAGCGCGTAGGCGGCTTCCAGCAGGCCGAACAGGTTTTCCGCATCGGCCGGCGAGACATCGCCGACGACGTCGATGGCGAAAAGCGCGTCGCGGTTGGTCTCGATGCGGCGGATGGCCGGCACGGCTTCAAGGAAATTCACTGCAAATCCTCACCTTAGCCTCCAACTGTCCCCTGGAACACGCGAAACCCCCTATCTGTTCCCGTCAAAGGCGCTATAGATGCCCGCCGATCCACTGGACCCCAGCTCATGCCCGCCAAGCTTTCGGTCAATCTCAACGCCGTCGCCATGCTGCGCAACCGCCGCGACCTGCCGTGGCCGAGCGTCATTGGAATTGGCCGTATTGCCCTTGCCGCCGGCGCGCATGGGTTGACGGTGCATCCCAGGCCCGACGAGCGGCACACAAGGCATTCCGATCTGCCGGAGATCAGGGCTCTGATCGACGACGAATTCCCCACGGCGGAGTTCAACATCGAGGGCTATCCGACCGAGGATTTCCTGGTTCTGGTCGAGAAGAACCAGCCCGAGCAGGTGACGCTGGTGCCGGACGACCCGGCGCAGGCAACCTCCGACCATGGCTGGAACTTCGTCGCTCAGGCGGCGTTCCTGACTCCGATCGTCAAACGGTTGAAGAAAAGCGGGTTCCGCGTGTCGCTGTTTTCCGATGCGGATCCGAACGGGGTCAATGCGGCGCGCGACACCGGCGCCGACCGCATCGAGCTCTATACCGGCCCTTATGGAGGCTTTCATTCCGATTCCGCAAAGGCGGCCAAAGAATTGGAAAGACTGGGAAAAACCGCTGACGCAGCATTCAAGGCGGGGCTCGGCGTCAATGCCGGACACGATCTGACCGTCGAGAACCTACCGCCATTGGCCAAACGCATCCCGGCATTGGCCGAAGTATCGATCGGACATGGGTTGACAGCCGATGCGCTGGAGTATGGCATGGCCGGCACGGTCGGGCGGTTCTTGAAGGCCTGCGGATGGTAGGGGACTTTGGGTAGTTCGACAGTCTTGGTCTGCCGCCCGCGTCGCGGCGGCCTCGGAGCGTGACGAATTCGGTGAAGTGGGGTTCATGGTGCTAGCCAACGCCAGTGAAACGGAATCCCTCGAGCGTCCGAGCCATGCCGAAACCGAGCGGCAGCACAGCACCAAGGTGCTCATGCTTGGCGCGCTGGGCGTCGTCTATGGCGACATCGGCACGAGCCCGATCTACGCCTTTCGCGAGGCGCTGCACGCGTCTTCGAGTTCGGTTGCCCGCAATGACGTCCTCGGCGTGCTGTCGCTGATCGTCTGGGCGCTGACTATCATCGTCACGATCAAATATGTCGCCTTCGTGCTCAGGGCCGACAACAAGGGCGAGGGCGGCACCCTATCGCTGATGGCGCTGGCGCGCAGCGCCTACCCGCCGGGTTCCAAGCTCATCCTGGTGATCGGCCTTTGCGGTGCGGCGCTGTTCTTCGGCGATTCGATCATCACGCCGGCGATCTCGGTGCTGTCGGCGGTCGAAGGCCTGGAAGTCGTCACGCCGGCGCTCGATGCCTTCGTGGTTCCGATCACGCTGGTCATCCTGGCGGTGCTTTTCGCCGTGCAGCGCTTCGGCACCGGCAAGGTGGCGGCCGTGTTCGGACCTGTGACGGCGACGTGGTTCCTGGCGATCGGCGCAGCAGGCCTTTATCACATCGTCGACGATCCGTCCGTCTTCCTGGCGATCAATCCGTATTATGCGATCTACTATCTCGCCACCACGCCGACAGGCGCCTTCGTTACCGTCGGCGCCGTGTTCCTGGCGGTGACCGGGGCCGAGGCGCTCTATGTCGACCTCGGCCATTTCGGTCGCAAGCCGATCGTGATGGCCTGGTTCGCAATCGTCTTCCCTTGCCTGCTCTTGAATTATTTCGGGCAGGGCGCCTTCGTGCTCTCGCATGGCGGCAAGCCCACCAATCCGTTCTTTCAGATGCTGCCCGAATGGGCGCTGATGCCGATGGTCGGCCTGGCGACAGCCGCAACGGTCATCGCCAGCCAAGCGGTGATCTCCGGCGCCTTCTCGCTGACCAGGCAAGCCGTGCAGCTCAACCTTCTGCCCCGCATCGAGGTGCAGCACACATCCGAGATGCAGAGCGGCCAGATCTATATGCCGCGGGTCAATCTGCTGGTCGCGCTCGGCGTGATGCTGCTGGTCGTCGGCTTTGGTAGCTCGAGCGCCTTGGCGTCGGCCTACGGCATTTCGGTCACCGGCGAGATGCTGATGACGACGATCCTTTTGTTCGTTGTGATGCGCTGGCTCTGGAAATGGCAGGTCGCGGCCGCATTGGCATTGGCGTTGCTCTTCGGCGTCATCGATCTCGGCTTCTTCTCGGCCAACGTCGTCAAGATCGTCGAAGGCGGCTGGGTGTCGATCACGGTGGCGTGCCTCATGGGCCTCATCATGTGGACCTGGATCCGTGGCACGCGCTATCTGTTCGACAAGACGCGCCGCAACGAAATCCCACTCGATTTCCTGGCGGCGAATCTCCTGAAGAAAAAGCCGCAGCTTGTGTCGGGCACGGCCGTGTTCCTGACCAGCGACCCGCTGAGCGCGCCGACGGCGCTGATGCACAGCCTGAAGCACTACAAGGTGCTGCATGAGAAGAACGTCATCCTGTCGGTGGTGACTGCGCCGCAACCGGTGGTGCCGGACAGCGAGCGCGTCAAACTGGAGACGGTCAACGAGCTGTTCATGCGCGTGACGCTGACTTTCGGCTACATGGAGCAGCCGAATATCCCGCGGGCCCTGGCAATCTGCCGCAAGCAGGGCTGGAAGTTCGATATCATGACCACGTCCTTCTTCCTGTCGCGACGCTCGCTGAAGGCTTCGCCCAATTCCGGCATGCCCGTTTGGCAAGACAGGCTGTTCATCGGGCTGGCTCGCTCGGCGGCGGATGCGACGGAGTATTTCCAGATCCCCACCGGGCGAGTGGTCGAGATCGGCACGCAAGTGGCCATCTGAACGAGAGCGACTTGCGCGGGATGAACAAACGCGGGCCGGTCCGTAGACCAAAAGCCGTGCGCCGGCGGCATGGGAGCCCTCACGCAAGGGCACTTGATATTGCACTGCAGCAAGCGTAGAGCACCGCGCGTTTATCGGAGTGTCGTCCATGGCCCTTGCCAATGGTGCTGAGGCAGAACCCGCCGACCAATCGAGCCATCCTGAAATCGAGCAGCACAGCACCAAGGTGCTGATGCTGGGCGCGCTCGGCGTCGTCTATGGCGACATCGGCACCAGCCCGATCTATGCGTTCCGCGAGGCGCTGCACGCCTCTTCCGGCGGTGATGTCGCGAACCGCGCCGATATTCTCGGCGTCCTGTCGCTGATCATATGGTCGCTCACGATCACGGTGACCGTGAAGTACATCATGTTCGTGCTGCGCGCCGACAACCGTGGAGAGGGCGGGGTGCTGTCCCTGATGGCCCTGGCGCGCGGAACTTTCCCGGCGCGTTCGGCGATCGTGCTTGCCATCGGCATCGTGGGCGCATCGCTGTTCTTCGGCGACGCGGTCATCACGCCCGCTATCTCCGTGCTTTCGGCGGTCGAAGGCATGAATGTCGTCACACCGGCCTTCCAGCCCTATGTCGTGCCGCTGACGCTTTTGATCCTTGCGATGCTGTTTGCGGTCCAGCGCTTCGGCACCGGCGGTGTGGGCCTGGTTTTCGGTCCGGTGACGGCAGTCTGGTTTCTCGCCATCGGCCTGTCCGGGCTCAATCACATCATTGACGATCCGGAAATCCTTTGGGCCATCAGCCCGCACTACATCGTGGCCTTCTTCATCAATTCGCCTGACGTGTCCTTTGTCACTGTCGGCGCGGTGTTTCTGGCCGTCACTGGCGCCGAAGCGCTTTACGCTGACCTCGGCCATTTCGGCCGCAAGCCGATCGTCCTGGCCTGGCTTGCGATCGTGTTTCCCTGCCTGCTTTTGAACTATGCCGGGCAGGGCGCCTATGTGCTCGCCAAGGGCGGCACCGTCGGTCACCCGTTCTTCGAGATGAACGAGGGCTGGGCGTTGATCCCGATGGTGGTGCTGGCGGCTGCGGCGACGGTCATCGCCAGCCAGGCGGTGATCTCCGGCGCCTATTCGCTGACCCGGCAGGCCGTGCAGCTCAACATGCTGCCGCGGCTCGAGATTCTCCATACGTCCGAAAAGCAGTCCGGCCAGGTTTATATGCCGCGTGTCAACATGCTGTTGGCGCTTGTGGTGATGCTGCTGGTGGTCGGCTTCGGCGAATCCAGCAAGCTCGCCTCGGCTTACGGCATCTCGGTAACCGGTAACATGCTGGTGACGACGACGCTGCTGTTCATCGTCATGACCCGCATCTGGAGGTGGAACATCTGGCCTGCCGTCGCCCTGACAGTGGTTTTCGCGCTGATCGACATTGGCTTCTTCGCCTCCAACATCGTCAAGGTGTTCGAGGGTGGCTGGGCGTCGCTCGCGGTTGCCTTCGCCATCATCCTCGGCATGTGGACCTGGGTGCGCGGCAGCCGCTACCTGTTCGACAAGACCCGCCGCAACGAGATCCCGCTCGATTTCCTGGCTGGCAACCTTCTGAAGAAGAAGCCGCAGCTGGTGTCGGGAACCGCCGTGTTCCTGACCAGCGATCCGCTGAGCGCGCCGACGGCACTGATGCACAGCCTGAAGCACTATAAGGTGCTGCACGAGAAGAACGTCATCCTGTCGGTGGTGACGGCGCCGCAGCCGGTGGTGCCGGACAGCGAGCGGGTCAAGCTGGAGACGGTCAACGAGCTGTTCATGCGCGTGACGCTGACCTTCGGCTATATGGAGCAGCCCAACATTCCGCGCGCGCTGGCCATCTGCCGCAAGCAGGGCTGGAAGTTCGACATCATGACGACGTCGTTCTTCCTGTCGCGGCGCTCGCTGAAGGCTTCCCCCAATTCCGGCATGCCTCTTTGGCAGGACAGGCTGTTCATCGGCCTGGCGCGCACGGCGGCGGACGCAACGGAATATTTCCAGATCCCCACCGGACGCGTCGTGGAGATCGGTACGCAGGTGGCTATTTGACGGCTTGAACAGCCGCTGTCGGGAGGCGGGGCATGAGCGGCGAGTTGGTGCTTGTGACCGGCGGGTCCGGCTTTCTTGGCGCTCATTGCACCCTTGCGCTTCTGAACGCTGGCTACCGCGTGCGCACCACGGTGCGCTCGGCCAGGCGCGAAGCCGATGTTCTTGCGATGCTAAAGGTCGGCGGTGCCGAGCCGGGCGACGCGCTTTCCTTCGCGCATGCCGATCTCATGAGCGACACGGGCTGGCCCGAAGCGGTCGCCGGATGCCGGTACGTTCTTCACGTCGCTTCGCCTTTCCCGCCCGGCGTGCCGAAGCATGAGGACGACCTGATCGTCCCGGCCAGGGAAGGGGCATTGCGCGTGCTGCGGGCCGCACGCGATGCCGGTGTCGAACGGGTGGTGCTCACCTCATCCTTTGCCGCTGTCGGCTATGGCCAGACACCGGTCGCCGGACGTCCGTTTACGGAGGAGAACTGGACCGATCTGAACGAGAAGGTGAGCGCGTATGTGAAATCGAAGACGCTGGCCGAGCGGGCAGCGTGGGATTTCATCGATCGCGAAAGCGGCGTACTGGAGTTGGCGGTCGTCAATCCGGTCGGTATCTTCGGGCCGGTCCTGGGGCCGGATCATTCGACATCGACGGATTTCATCCGGCGGCTGATGGATGGCGAGATGCCCGGACTGCCGCGCATGGTGTTCGGCGTCGTCGATGCGCGCGACGTCGCCGACCTGCATCTGCGCGCCATGACCAATCCTGCCGCCAAAGGCGAGCGGTTCCTGGCCATCAGCGGCGATTTCATGACGATGCTGGAGATCGCGCGGACGCTGAAAGCGCGGCTCGGCAATGCGGCGTCGCGGGTTACCACAAGAGAGCTGCCGGACTGGCTGGTCCGGATCGTCGGGCTGTTCGACGGCCAGGCGGCCCAGATCGTGTCGGAACTGGGCAAAGCCAGGAACGCGACGAGCGCCAAGGCCATGCGCCTGCTTGGCTGGACGCCGCGATCACGCGAAGACGCGCTCGTTGCGACCGGCGAAAGCCTGGTCCTGCTTGGATTGCTCAAGAAGTCGAAGTGAAGCGCGCCCGGGGGGACGACTCCCCAGGCGCGCCGGTTTTCAGCCGAGCAGTGCCGTCTTGTTCGCTTCGAGGAACTGCTTCAGCGTGCGCGACTTGCGGCCCGAGAGTTTCTCGACGGCATCGGTCACCTCCGCAATGCGGCCGGCGCGCGTGTTGGCATCGAAGGAGACGATGATGCGGGCGAAATCCTCGGGAACGCCCGCCGCCTTGACGCCTTCGGTCAGCGCCTCGTCCGGCAGTTGGATGACCTCCAGCGGCTTGCCGGTCACCTCGCTTACCAGCGCCGCGATCTCGTTCGTGGTGTAGGCCTGCGGGCCGGTCAGCGTGTAGATGTGGCTTTCCCTGGAGCCGGACGCGAGGCCGGCGGCGATAGCGGCCGCCATATCGTCGCGCGCGCCGTGGGCGATGCGTCCGTCGGCGGCCGACGTGTACCACTTGCCCGACGAAATGGCGTGCGGCAGCGACATGAACAGGTTCTCCTGATACCAGCCGTTGCGGAAGATGGTGTAAGGGATGCCGCTTGCCTTGATCGCCTGCTCGGTGCCGTAGTGATCGCCGGCAAAGAGCACGGGCGAGCCCGGCTCGGGATTGGGCATCGAGGTGTAGAGCAGATGCGAAACGCCCGCCGCCTTGGCCGCGGCCACGGCCGTCTCATGCTGCTTCAGGCGACGGCCCGTCTTCAAATCGAGGTCGCCGGTCGAGATGATCAGCACCCGGTCGGCGCCTTTAAAAGCTTTCTCCAGCGAGACCTTGTCGTTGAAGTCGGCGGCCCTGACAGCGATGCCGCGCGCTGCAAGGTCGGCGAGGTTCTCGGGGTTGCGGGTGGCGGCGATGATGCTTGAGGGCGCAATTTTCTGCGCCTCCAGCAAGTGATTGATGACGGCTCGGCCGAGCTGGCCGGAAGCGCCGGTGACGAGAAGGGTTTCGGTCATGGGGGAGTCCCTGAAAAATTGCGTCGAAGGCGGATCAAGTGGTAGTCTCAAAAAGAGACCAGCACTAAAATAGGAATTGACCTCGGGCCGTAAAGAAGGCAGTTTTTCGGGAGGTAGGCACGGCGAGGGAACCACCATTGCCGGCCTAAAGCGCGTCGCGATCTTTCAGATTTGCTCCACGCGCTCTAGGTTTTGATTTTACGCATGTCCTTAACCCGAGACCGGTTTCCGCTTTCGGGAGACATGCTTCAGTTTCGATCGGCGGATATCGCAATGGACAGCAAGATCTTCAATCTGAAAGCCAAGCTCGAGGTCTATAAGGCGATGACCAACGGCGGCAATTTCGCCGACTGTCCGGTCCGCGACGTGATCCAGGGCATCAGCGGCAAATGGAGCTCGCTGCTGGTCATGGCGCTGGCAGAGAGGCCCTACCGCTTCGGTGAGCTGCGCCGGCTGGTTCCCGACATTTCGCAGCGCATGCTGACGCAAACGCTCTACGACCTGCAGCGCGACGGCTATGTGCACCGTGAAGTTTTCCCGACCAAGCCGCCGAGCGTCGAATACAGCCTGACCGATCTTGGACGCTCGATGTTTGCGCCCCTGCAGATGCTGGTCCAGTGGGCCGAGCTCAACCATGACGCCGTGCGCGAGGCACGTGCCGCTTTCGACGCGGCTCAAGCCTGACAGGCGCGCCGAAGCGTCAACTTGATTTGACGGTGCCGTTGGGAGATTGTCCGGCCGGCTTGGCTCGGGCGGGCAATGATGCGGCGGCGCTCAGCCATGCGCTGGCGCAGGCGAGCGGCGTCGATGAAGCGCTGGGTATTTACGCGCGCGCACGCCGTTGGCATGTGCGCATCTTCCGGGCGCTGTCGCTGACGCCGTTCTACCAGTCGGACTCGGCAACTCTGCCCTTTGTCCGCGACCGCATGGTAGCGCCCCTGGCGAGAGTTCCGCCAGGGCCGCAATTCCTTGCGGCCATGGTTCGCCGGAACGGTGATCGACCCGTTCAGGAGGATCGGGCTTGCGGGGTTTCAGTGGTCCGCAGCGGGATGATTTCGGACAGATAGGATCTTTTTGCCTGCAGGAAGGCATGCAGCCGTCGCGGATAGTCCGCGCCGACGGCTTCCTTCACCGATCGGCGGCCGCTCAAGGCCGTGCGCCAGGCCTGGACGCGCGGCTTGCCATCCAGAATGCCGAAATCATCGATGCGGTCGAAGGTGTCGAAATAGCGGAAGACCGGCCCGTAGACGGCATCGACCAGCGAGAAGCGCTCGCCAGCGAACCATGGGCCACTTTGCCTTGCCAGCAGTTCGGCCTCCACACGAGCGAACATTTCGGACAGACCTCTGCTTTCATGGAGGAAAACGGCTTCGTCGGTGGCGGAATAGAAGCGGCCTATGGCGTTGAGGATGGCCGAGCCGAATTCGATCCAGGCGCGATGCCTGGCCCGCGCCAGCGGATCGGCAGGGTGCAACGGATTGGCTTCGGTCTCCTCGAGAAATTCGAGGATGACGGCGGATTCGAAAATCACCTCCTCCGAGTGGCCGTGCCGGACGCGGAGCAGAGGCACCTTGCCGAGCGGCGAGACGGCTCTGAACCAAGCAGGCTTGTCGGCAAGGTCAACGTTGACCCGCTCGAACGGCACAGCTTTTTCGGCAAGTGCGATAGCGGCGCGCTGGACGTAGGGGCAGAGGTGATGGCTGACGAGGGTGAGCCTTGCGGTCATCTCACTCTCCCCAGACATAGTTGAGCGCGCCATCCTCGATGCGGGTCGACAGGAACATCAGGCGCGAGCCTTTCGGCGCCGGTCCTTCTAGACGCTCGCCGGTTTCCATGTCGAATTTCGCGCCGTGCCATTGGCAGACAAGCGTGCCGTCCTTGCAGTCCAGTGGTCCGCCGAAATGCAGGCAGACATTGGCCGCGGCGCGGATGCGTTCGCCGCTGCGCCAGACATGGACCTCGCGACCGAAGAAGGGCGCGATCAGGCTGCCGGCCTGCGGGATGTCGGCGATTTTGCAGATTTCATGTTTCATCGCAGAGTTCCTTGTTGATGCAATTGCATCTATATGGATGCAAATGCATCGATCGTCAAGCTTGATGCAATTGCATCTATCCGCTAGGCTGCGCCGATGACAAAGACGTCGCCGTCGCCGGAAGCCATTGCAGCCTGGGCGCGCCTTATGCGCGTCTCGCGCCAACTGGTCGAGAGGACCGAGGACGCGCTGAAGGCAAAGGGCCTGCCGCCGCTCGCCTGGTACGACGTGCTGCACGAACTCGCCGAAGCGGGCGAGGGCGGGCTCAGGCCGTTCGAGCTGATTGATCGCGTGCTGCTGGCGCAGTACGGCGTCTCACGGCTGCTGGCCCGGATGGAGGCGGATGGTCTGGTCGAAAAGCTGCCCGTCTCCGACGATGGCCGCGGGCAGACCGTTCGCATCACGGCAAGCGGCCGGGAGATGCGCCGGCGCATCTGGGCGGTCTATGGCGCTTGCATTGCCGACCGAATGGACGGCAGGCTCTCAGCCCAGGACCTGAAGACATTGGCCGGCCTGCTCGGACGGTTGCGCCATCCGCCGGCCAGCGATTAGCTGGCGAGCCTTCGCTTCGCCGGTGATTTTTCGCCGCAGCCCCTTGCATCGTAAACAGGAATGCGCAATAAGCCGAACCGTAACGTACGGTACGCCTCTAGGCGACCAGAAAACCGGGAAAGTCCGTGCTGCAGGCAGGCGCCGACATCGACAGAAGCGAAACGCTGACGGAGCGCCAGCAGGCCGTTCTGGACGCGGCGCTCCGCCTGCTGGTGGAAGAGGGCGACAACCTGACCATGACCGCGGTGGCGCAGCGGGCGAGCTGCTCCAAGGAAACGCTTTACAAATGGTTCGGCGACCGCGACGGGCTGCTGACGGCGACGGTGCAGTGGCAGGCCTCCAAGGTGCGCGTGGCGCCGGTCGATCGCAAGGGACTGGACCTCGCGTCGCTGACGGCAAGCCTCGAACGCTTCGCCTCCGACTGGCTCAAGGTGATCTCCAGCGATACGTCGATTGCGCTCAACCGTGTGGCCGTCGGCCATGCCGGTTCCGGCAAGGATGATCTCGGCGCCATTGTGCTGCAGAATGGCCGCTTTGCGCTGGCCAGGCGGCTGAAGCCGGTGCTTGAAGCCGGCCGTCAGGCCGGACTGCTCGATTTCGAAGACGCCGAGACGGCGTTCCGGACCTTTTTCGGCCTGGTCGGCCGCGACGTGCAGATCCGTCTGCTGCTCGGCGACCGGGTGGAACTGACTGAGGCGACGATCGGCGGCGATGCCCGCCGCGCGACGCAACAGTTTCTCGCTCTCTTCGGAGCAAAAAACGGGCCGCTGGCCCTCTGATCTTCAAAAGGGAAGGAACAGCAAATGCGTGTCTATTACGATCGTGACGCCGATCTCAATCTCATCAAGGGCAAGAAGGTCGCCATCATCGGCTATGGCAGCCAGGGCCGGGCGCATGCGCTCAACCTCAAGGATTCCGGCGTCAAGGAAATCGCCATCGGCCTGAAAGCCGGCTCGGCGACCGCCAAGAAGGTCGAGGCGGACGGGCTCAAGGTGATGAGCGTGGCGGACGCCGCCAAATGGGCCGACCTGATGATGATGGCGACGCCCGACGAATTGCAGGCCGACATCTACAAGAACGAGATCGCCCCGAACATCCGCGACGGCGCCGCGATCGCCTTCGCGCACGGCCTCAACGTGCATTTCGGCCTGATCGAGCCGAAGGCTTCGGTCGACGTCGTCATGATCGCGCCGAAGGGCCCGGGCCACACGGTGCGCGGCGAATACCAGAAGGGCGGCGGCGTGCCGTGCCTGGTCGCCGTCAACCAGGACGCTTCGGGCAACGCGCTCGATCTTGCGCTCTCCTATGCCTGCGGCGTCGGCGGCGGCCGGTCCGGCATCATCGAGACCAACTTCCGCGAGGAATGCGAGACCGACCTGTTCGGTGAACAGGTCGTGCTGTGCGGCGGTCTGGTCGAACTGATCCGCGCCGGCTTCGAGACGCTGGTGGAAGCCGGTTACGCGCCGGAAATGGCCTATTTCGAGTGCCTGCACGAAGTGAAGCTGATCGTCGACCTGATCTATGAGGGCGGCATCGCCAACATGAACTACTCGATCTCGAACACCGCCGAATGGGGCGAGTATGTCTCGGGTCCGCGCATCATCACCGCTGACACCAAGGCCGAGATGAAGCGCGTGCTCAAGGACATCCAGACCGGCAAGTTCACCTCGGAGTGGATGCAGGAATATCGGGCCGGCCTGGCGCGCTTCAAGGGCATCCGCCGCATGAACGACAGCCACCAAATCGAAGAAGTCGGCGCCAAGCTGCGCGCGATGATGCCGTGGATCGCCAAGAACAAGCTGGTGGACAAGGCCAAGAACTAAATCGAAATTTCATATTGCTCGGAAAAGCCGGCGGAGCGATCCGCCGGCCTTTTCTTTGCGAGATTGGCGGCGGTGTCGCCGCAGCTCAGCCGTAGTGCCAGTGTGGCTTGGGCTCGGTGCCGGTGAACTCGACGCCGATGCGGTCCTCGCGGCGCCAGCGCACCACGGCCCTGTAGCCGATGCCATCGACCGGCACATAGAGCAGGAATTCGTCCGGCACGCGTGCGTCGATCGACACCTTCAACTCCGCACCGTTCGAATGCATGTTGCGTACTGTGCACGTCACCTCGGAATTGTTGATGCCGGTCAGGATCGCCGCTCCCTTCAGGACGCGTTGGCGGCGTTGGATTCTAAGTTCGTTTTCGGCCATTGCAGGGTACGTTCTGGCGAATTTTTCGCCGCGAATCGGCATGTCGAGCACCGACTGGATGAATAGGCGCCGCCGATGAATTTAGGGTTATCAAGGTCGCGGCACAGGGTTGCGGCAAAATAAAACGGCGCCGCGAAGGGCGCCGTTTCCTTGTTTATGTGCCGAAGCTCAGCTGTAGGGCGACCAGCATTGCTTGCGGGGGCCGTAGTTGGGCTGGAAAGTGTTGTCCCAGGCGCGATACGACCGGTAGCGATCGTAGCACCACCGGACATGCGCGCTGGACAGCCGTTCGGTCCGATAAATCCGCCGCGGCTGAACATAGCGCGGATAGGGATCGTAGGAGTAGGGATCGTAGTAATTGCCATACATGCTGCCCAGGCCCAGCCCAAGACCCAGCCCCAGGATCGCCGCGTCGCCGCCGCGGAAGTGCCGGTGGTGGCGATGCCGCCAGCGCCAGTCGCCATCGCCATTCCATCT
>NZ_SUGA01000025.1:74466-92288 GCF_004963255.1 Mesorhizobium sp.
TCCCAGTTGCGGTCCCAGTTGCGGGAGAAGTGCCGGTTGCCGTCGCGTCTGAAATCGCGGCCGCGCCACTCGCCGCCGCGCCGCCAGCGCCAGTCATACATCTGCGGCGAGTAGTTGTTGCCGCCAGCCCAGCTGTCGCGCACGGGAATGATCGTCGGGGCGGCGGTATTCGTTGCGACGCCGAGGTCGGGCTGCAGGATCGGGCCGGCCACCGACGGTGCGGTCACGCCCGCAACGAGCCCCAAGGCTAAGAGCCCGGATCTGAAGGAAGAAAACAGCGGTTTCATTTCACTCTCCAAGGAGTAAAGGCCCCACGCCCAGAGCACCCCGGGAATGGGCTATTGTTGGAACTTTTCGTCTGAACGGAAGATGAACGGAAAGGTTCCATCAACCATGACGAGCATACGCCCGGCTCTTGTTTTCGGCCTCACTTGCGCGCAAAGGTCACCGCCATGTCGCTCCGCCTCGCCACCTTCAATGTCGAGAACCTGATGAACAGGTTCGATTTCTCGGGCTATCGAAACCAGCTCAATGAAGACCGCACGCTGGCGCTGTTCGACATCCAGAGCGAGGCGGAATACCGGATCCTCGAGCAGGCCCGCGCGATCGCCCAGTCCGACGACACCCGTCAGTTGACGGCGCTCGCCATCGCGGCCACTCGCGCGGACATCATCTGCATGCAGGAGGTCGACAATATCGAGGCGCTGAAGGCGTTCGAATATGGCTATCTGTTCAAGATGATCGGGCAGGGCTACCGTCAGAAATACACCACGGCCGGCAACGACTCCCGCGGCATCGATGTCGCGGTGATGATGCGCAACGAGACCATGCAGGGCCAGCCGATCGAGTTCGTGCGCATGACGAGCCACGCCTATGTCACGTTCGAGCGGTTCGGCCTCTTCACGCCGGAGCTTGCGGCGCTCGGGCATGTGGCCAGCGATCGCATCTTTCGCCGGGACTGCCTAGAGGTCGACCTCACTGTCGGCGGCGCGCCGCTGACACTCTATCTCGTGCATTTCAAGTCGATGGGCTCGCCGCGCAACGGGCTGGACGGCCGCGAGGCGACAATGCCGCTGCGCATGGCCGAGGCGCAGGCCGTGCGCCGCATCATCGAGGAGCGTTTCGGCAAGGACCATGCCGCCGACAAGCGCTGGGCGATCTGCGGCGACATGAACGATTACCGGCAGCGTGTGAGGATCGAGGGCGACAGCTTCGACGGCTATCGCTTCGAGGTCGTCGATGAGGCCCAGTCCTCGATCAATGTGCTGACCGCCGGCGGCTTCTGCGAGAATGTCGTCGAGCGGCGGCCGGAGATGGACCGCTGGAGCTTCTACCACACGCGCGGCCCGGAGGAGCGGCATCTCTGCCAGCTCGATTACATCCTCCTGTCGAAGGCACTGGCGGCGAAGAACGCGACCGCCGTGCCCGACATCATCCGCAACGGCCAGCCCTGGCGCACCATCTTCCCGGCGGGCCAGGAGGTCGAGCGCTTCCCGCGCGCCGGCTGGGACAGGCCGAAAGCGTCGGACCATTGCCCCGTGGCGATCACATTGGACATGGCGTGACCCTTTGAGTTTCGATCTGCCCCGCAACGTCATCCTGCCGGTCGATGCGATTGACGTGCGCCTCGATCCCGGGCCGCATCCCTTCGCCGTCAGCAATGCGGAGGCGATCGCCGAGAACTGGCGCCAGGAGATCGCGGCCAAACCGGCGCTGTTCGACGGCACGGTGGTGCTGCTTTCCGAGCTGGCATACCGGGACAGCCGCCTCGTCGGCCGCTGCCATGCGGTCAATTATTCGACCTTCATGCTGTGGCGTAAGCGGCGCGAGAATTCCGGCGCCGAGCACGCCTATGCGCATGCCATGCTGGTCGCCGGGGACAATGCGCTGGTGGCGATCCGCATGGGCTGGCACACGGTCAATGCCGGCCGCGTCTATTTCGCCGCCGGCTCGTTCGAGCCGGCCGATTTTCGCGACGGGCTGGTCGATATCGACTTCAACATGATACGCGAGGTGGGGGAGGAGACCGGGCTCGATCTTTCAGCGGCCGAGCGTGGGCAGCGCTATTACGCGCTATCGACGGCGAGCGGCACGGTGATCTTCCGCCGCTACCGTGTTGCCGAACCGGCCGACGAACTGGCGCGGCGCATCAGCGCCTTCGTCGCGGCCGAGGCCGAGCCGGAGATCGAGGGGCCAGTCATAATCCGCAACGCCGCCGACCTGCCGGATGGTCTTATGGGGCATATGAAACCGCTGATCGAATGGCACTTCGCCGACAGCGAATAGCAACCGCGCGAGCGGCGCGCCGGAACGATCACGGCTTCGCGGCCTTGCGGTCATTGCGGGCGGCGACAAGGAAAAGGATCAAGCAGAGGCCGAGGAGCGCGCCCATCGCCATGCCCATGGTCTGGCCGACCACTTCCTGGAAGTTGGGGGCGACGCGGTCGGGATTGGCCAGACCGAAGCGGGCCAGATACCACCAGATGCCGCCCAGGAACGCCTCGACGACAATTGCCGCGAGGATCACACGCGCCTTCCTGCTCATTTCGTCCGTCCCCTTCAAGGTTTCCCAGGAGACCGCTTTATCACCGCAGGATTTGCGGCAACAGAGCCGAGCGATGCCGGGTGCTATTCGTGCCGCAGCGCGTCGATCGGATCGAGGCGGGCGCCGCGCAGCGCCGGGAAAAAGCCGAACACCATGCCGATCAGCGCGGAGAAGGCGACGGCGAGCAGGATGACGGCGGGGCTCGGCGCGAACGGTATCGTCAGCGCCATCGAGGCGAGGCCGGCCAGTGACAGGCCGATCAGGATGCCGATGATGCCGCCGAGCAGCGACAGCACCGTCGCCTCGACCAGGAACTGGATGAGGATGTGTTTTTCGTGCGCGCCGATCGCCAGCCTGATGCCGATCTCGCGCGTCCGCTCGGTGACCGAGACCAGCATGATGTTCATGATGCCGATGCCGCCGACCAGGAGGCTGACACCGGCGACGGCGCCCAGCATGCCGGTCATGGTGGTCGTGGCGCTGGTCATGGCGTCGGCGATCTGGGTCATGTCGCGGATGGCGAAATCGGGATCGCGGTCAGGCGTGATGCGGCGCGTGTCGCGCAAAATGTCCTCGACGCGCGGCTGCAGCTCGCTGGTCGGCGTGCGGTCGTCGGCGGCGATGTAGATGTTGTCGATGTCGCGGTTGCCGGCGATGCGCCGCTGATAGGCGTGCAGCGGCATCAGCACGACATTGTCCTGGTCCTGGCCGAAGCCGGTATAGCCCTTGGGCTCGAGCAGGCCGATGATCTTGCAGGAGGTGCGGTTGACGCGGATGATCTCGCCCTCCGGATCGCCGGCGCCGAAGAATTGCTGGCGCACCGTCTCGCCGATCAGGCAGACACCGGTGCCGGCGCGCGTTTCGGAATCGCTGAACGGCCGCCCCGACACCAGCTTCCAGTCGCGGGCGTCGAGATAGGCGCTGTCCGTGCCGGTCACGCCCGAGGTCAGGCTCTCGGTGCCGAAGATGACGCGGACCTGTTTTTGCGAGGCAGGCGAAATCGCGCGCGCGCCGCTCAGATGCGCGACGAGCGCGGTGACATCCTTTTCTGCCAGCGGCCGCACCGCCTGGTCGAGACCTCCCGGCCCGCCGGGCCCCGCCGGCCGGCCGGCGCGGACGACAAGCAGGTTGCTGCCGAGCTTAGAGATGTCGGCCTTGACCTTCTCCGTCGTGCCGGAGCCGATGGTGACCATGGCGATGACGGCGGCGACGCCGATGACGATGCCAAGCAGCGTCAGGAACGAGCGCAGTACGTTGCGGCGGATCGAGCGCAGCGAAAGGCGGACGGTCTCCCAGATCATGCGGCTTCCTCCGCTTTCAACGTGTCGGAGGCGACATGGCCGTCGAGGAAGCGAATGGTGCGGCCGGCATAGTCCGCGACATCGGCCTCATGTGTGACCATGACGATGGAGAGCCCGAGCTCGGCATTGAGCCTTGTCAGCAGCTCCATGATCTCATGCGTGCGCGCGGTGTCGAGATTGCCGGTCGGCTCGTCGGCGACGAGCAGCGTCGGCCTGGTGACGATGGCGCGGGCGATCGCCACACGCTGCTGCTGGCCGCCCGACAGCTCGGCGGGGGTGTGGTGCTCGCGCCCGACAAGCCCGACCTCGGCCAGCGCCTGCATGGCCAGATCCCGGCGCTCGCGCGCGGCGACGCCGCGATAGATCAGCGGCAGCTCGACATTTTCCGCAGCGGTGGTGCGCGGCAGAAGGTTGTAGCCCTGGAAGACGAAGCCGACATAAAGGTTGCGCAAAAGCGCGCGGCGGTTGCGGTCGAGGCGGCCCGCATCGACGCCCATGAAGGAGTAGGTCCCGGCGGTCGGTGTGTCGAGGCAGCCGATGATGTTCATCGCCGTCGACTTGCCAGAACCGGAGGGGCCCATGATGGCGACGAATTCGCCGCGGCGTATCGCGAGATCGACGCCGGCCAGCGCATGCACGCGGGCCTCGCCCTCGCCATAGCTCTTCCAGACCTTGTCGAAGGTGATGAGCAAAGGAGCCGACATGTCGTCAGCTCCGCTGCTGCGCGCCGGTGATGACTTGAGCGCCCGCGTCGAGGCCGGAGGTGATCTCGGTCAGCTCGCCGTCGGTCGAGCCGACCTTGACATTGACCGGATGCGGCCTTTCGTTCTCCAGCACATAGAGCGTGCGCGAGCCGTCGGTTGGCGCCTTCGTTGCCTCGCGCTGCCGGTTTGGGCGGCCCATGCGGCCGGTGAAGAGGTCGCTCAGGCTCCAACCGCGCGCCGCCTGTTGCATCGGGCGATAGCGGAACGCCGTCGAGGGAACGGTAAGCACGCCCTTGGCCTGCCTTGTGACGACTGAGACCGTCGCCGTCATGCCGGGCCTGAGCAAAAGCTCGCCATTGTCGACCTCAAGGCGCGCATTGTAGGTGACGACGCCATCGGTGGTGACCGAGGCATAGGAGATGTCGCGAATCTCGGCGTCGAAGGGACGGTCCGGGAAGGCATCGACGGTGAAGCGGGCATGCTGGCCGGGTTTGACCTGGCCGATATCGGCCTCGTCGACCGCCGCCCGCAATTCCATGTTCCTCAAGTCAGCGGCGATGACGAACAGCACCGGCGCCTGCAGCGAGGACGCGACCGTCTGGCCGGGGTCGACCGAACGCGTGAGCACGATGCCGTCGATCGGCGCATAGATGGTGCTTTTCGCCAGGTCTGTCTGCTGCGCCTTGAGGTCGGCCTGGGCGATGGCGAGATTGGCCTCGGCGCTGTCGAGCGCCGCCTTCGAGCGGTCGCGCGTCGCGGTCGCCGCTTCGAGCGACTGGTCCGTCGCCATGCCGCGCCTGGTCAGCGCGCTCGCGCGCACCACCGCGTTCTCGTTTTCCTGCAAGGTCACCTTGGCGTCCTCGACGGCAGCTGCAGCTGCCTTGGCGGAGGCGGTGGCGCGCTCGATCTGGACCTCGAGCTTGGCGGTATCGAGCGTCGCCAGCACGTCGCCCTTCTTGACCTGCTGGTTTTCATTGACCGCAACGGAGCGGACGATGCCGGAAAGCTCGCTGGAGATGTCGACCTGGGTCAGCGGCTGCAGCGTGCCGGTGGCGGATACTTCGACGGTAAGGTCCGCGGTCGCCGCCGGCACGGTGGTGTATTCAATCCTGGGGGGTGCCGCGGCGTACCATTGATAAAGGGCGACGCCGGCCGCGGCGACTGCTATCGCCAGCAGGGCGTAAAGCCAGAGGCGGCGGCGCTTGCGGCTTACGCCCTTGCGGTCGAGGCTGAGCGCGGCCTCTATGGAAGTACCGGATTCCGCCGTTGGCGGATTGACAACCTGGTCCACCCCGGACCCCTATGCTGGAAATCGATGTCCCTGTCCGTGCACAGATCAGGCTTTGAGGTTCGAATTTCAAATTAAATTTCCCTCATGTTGGGATTGGGGCAGAAATTCGGGGCGAGGCGAAAGGTTTTCTCCATGACGCGCAATTACTTGCTTTACGATGTGTTTACCACCGAAAGGCTGGCCGGAAATCCGCTTGCGGTGGTGCTCGACAGCGATGGGCTCGACACTGCCGGCATGCAGGCGATCGCGCGCGAATTCAATCTGTCGGAGACGGTGTTCGTGCTGCCTCCGGACAATCCCAAGCACCGCAACCGTATCCGCATCTTCACGCCTGACTATGAAATGCCTTTCGCCGGGCATCCGACGGTCGGCTCGGCGATCGCGCTGGCGGAACTCGCCGAGGAGGAGGCCGGCATTTTCGTGCTGGAGGAGAATATTGGGCCGGTGCGTTGCGCGGTGAGCAAGCATGACGGCTCGACCTTCGCCGAGTTCGACCTGGCGAAACTGCCGGAACCGTTGGAGCTCAAGGCCGATCCGGAAGCGATCGGCGCGGCGCTCGGCCTTGCCCCGCACGAGATCGGCTTCGAGAATCACCGCGTCGCCTTCTGGTCGGCCGGCGTGCCTTATGTGACGATTCCCGTTGCCGGGCTGAAGGAGGCGGCCAAGATCAGGCTCGACAACCAGGCATGGTCGGAATTGGCGCCGCGCAAGAGCGAATGGGCCTTCGCCAGCCCGTATGTCTATTGCCGCGAGACGGTGCATCATGACAGCGCGTTCCATGTCCGCATGATCGTGCCCGGCACGCCGTCCTACGAAGATCCCGCGACCGGTTCGGCTGCCGCGGCCTTTGCCGGCGCCATCATGCATTTCGACGCCCCGACCGACGGCATATCGCAGCTGTGGATCGAGCAGGGCCTTGAAATGGGCCGGCCCTCGCGCATCCGGCTGGAACTCAATGTCGATGGCGGAAAACTGGCCTCGGCGCGCATCGGCGGCCATGCGATCAAGATGGCCGAAGGCAAGCTTTTTGTCTGATGCCTGCGGCAATTCAGCGATTTGTCGGGAAATGATCCGGCAGGGCTAGACATCCCCGAAAGCGGCGGCTATATGCGCCGCCGACGCTGGTTTTCCCGGCGGTGTGGGTGTGTAGCTCAGTTGGTAGAGCAGCTGACTCTTAATCAGCGGGTCCACAGTTCGATCCTGTGCACACCCACCAAATTTTCCGATGGTATTTCTCCTTTTAGCCCGTCTTCGCGGCGGATTGAGCCGTTAAGGCCCAAGACCTGCAACGATCGCCTGTCAGACAGCTCTCATGACGATTGCTGCCCAACCGGCGATCGCAGGATCAATCCGTAAGTGCCAATGCCGCACCAGGCCACGGAAGATGTCCGCTACGCCTGGAAGAATTCCTCGATGTCATCCAGAACGGTGATGGTTGCAACGATGTCCAACGGACTATCCCAGTCGACATGAAGAAGGAATTCAACGCCTCCTGCTTCCCCGCCGGCCACGCCGTGGGGGCCAACATTGGTCACATAAACATTAGCGGCGCCAAGATTTGGGCGCCCAAGCGTCTTCGGTCCGCCACCAAAGCCACCGAAGGCAGGTATAAATTCCGCTGCTGTTATGATCACCGTAGAGTCTAAGTTGATCGGGTCCCAATTGAAGTTCTGACGAATTGTGCCTTTCATTCCCCGATACAGCACTCTAATCGAGCGAGCCATGCCTTCCTCCGTTTCTGAATCAATCTCAACACTGGAATGATCACGATGTGTGATTTGGCACGGCATCGGTATTTGATCTGTGATGATAATCACAAATCATCTGAAATTAATCGTAAGCTGATCTTGATTTGATCCGAGATCAAATCAGTGCGGCAGGCAAAATCCGCCAAATTTAGATAAATTTTAAGCCGATTTGAGGAACTGAAGATTGCGGGCCAATCTATTGGGAAGTCCTGTTACTTCTCCGAAACCCCCGCCTCGGCAAAGCTAGCCATCCTCGTATGGCACTCCAGCGCCGAGCGGACGATGTTGACGGCGAGGCAGGCGCCTGAGCCTTCGCCGAGCCGCATGCCGAGATCGAGCAGCGGCGGCAGGCCGAGCGCTTCGAGCAGGCGGCGGTGGCCGGCTTCCGCCGAGACATGGGCGGCGATGGTATGGGCGAGGCCAGTTGGATGCAGCCTTGCGAGCGGAGCGGCGGCGGCGGTGCACACAAAACCGTCGAGCAGTACCGGCACGTTGTTCTTGCGCGCGGCGAGCGTGGCGCCGAGAATGGCGGCGAGCTCGCGTCCGCCAAGGGCAGCGGCAATCTTCAACGGGTCGGACAGCGAATCGGCGTGGCGCTTGAGGCCCGCTTCGATCGCCACCACCTTGCGCTTCATGCCGGCATCGTCGACGCCGGTTCCGCGTCCGGTCCATTTTTCCGCGCCGCCGCCGAACAGCGCCGTCGAGATCGCGGCCGCCGGGGTGGTGTTGCCGATGCCCATCTCGCCGAAACAGACGAGATCGAGATCCTTGGTAACCGCGTCGTAACCGGCCGAGACGGCAGCGAGAAAGGCCTTTTCGTCCATCGCCGGAACCTGCGTAAAATCGCCGGTCGGATGGTCAAGATCGAGCGGGATCACATCGAGCTTGGCGCCGGCAATGCGGGCCAATTGGTTGATGGCGGCACCGCCGCCGGCGAAATTCGCCACCATCTGTACCGTCACTTCCGACGGATAGGCCGAGACGCCCTGCGCCGTGACGCCGTGATTGCCGGCGAAGACGATCACTTTCACATTGCCGAGCTCCGGCATGTCGCGGCCCTGCCAACGGGCCAGCCAGGCGGCGGTCGTCTCCAACCGGCCGAGGCTGCCCGGCGGCTTGGTCAGCGTGTCCTGGCGCCTGGCCACGGCAGCGGCGGCGGTGTCGCTGCCATTGGAGAGATCGAGGCAGGCGGCGCGAAGGTCTTCGAGCGATTTGAAGGACGTTGATTGGGGGGACATGGGGGCAAGGTCTCCGAAAGAGAATCAGGAAAGGCAAACGGAAGCGACGAGAAGAACGGCGATCTCGCCGAGTTGCTGCAGGGCGCCGATCGTGTCGCCGGTCTGGCCGCCGATCTGGCTGAGGCAAAGCGCGCGGAAGCCCGCGAAGACCAGGCCGAGCAGGATGAGTGCGGCGATCGCGCCGCCAAGGCCAAGCGCCAGCAGCGCCACCGCGCCGAGCGCAGCGCCGATGATGGCGGTCACGGTGGTGACGGTGCCCGCATTCGCCGACAGACCGTCGCTGCGGGCCGGCGGCAGAAGATGCATGAAGGCGCCGAAAAGCCCGCGTGAAGCGGCGTGCGCGGCGAGCAGCGCCAGAAAGATGTGGCCGGGACCGGCGAGTTCGGACAGCGCGCTCCAGCGGATAAGCAGCGACAGCCCAAGCGCGGCCGCGCCATAGGCGCCGATGCGGCTGTCGCGCATGATCTCCAGCTTCCTGTCGCGCGTCCTGCCGCCCCAAAAGCCGTCAGCGATGTCGGAAAGCCCGTCCTCATGCAAGCAGCCGGTGGCGAGCATGGTCGCGGCGAGCGTGAGCGCCGCAGCAGGACCGGTGGCAAGACCCATGCTGTAGGCGATGGCGTAGGCGAGCGCGCCGATGATCGCCACCGCGAGGCCGGCAAAGGGCGCCGCCCAGATCGCGTCCGCCAGGCTGCGGCCGCCGAAGTCGCTCGAGGGCAGCCTCAGCCTGGTGAAGAAGACGAGGCTGAGCCCGATATCGTCAAGCACTTGCCGGGGCGCGGAAGGGCCGCTCATGCACCCCTCGCAATGGCGTGGAAGAAGGTGCCGCTGACATGGCCGCGCCGGTAGCCGGAAGCGCCGAGCAGGTTGCCCTGACCATCGGCAAGATCGGCCAAGGACTCGTCATTGCCGGTGGCCGTCATCTGCGCATAGTGGAATTCGTGGCCGCGGATCAGCGTGCCTTCCGGTCCCAGCGGGCAGGCGGCGCGGAGCCTAGCCTCGCGATAGCCGAGATTCATCTTGCGCCTGGCGAAGCTGGTCGAATGGCCAAGCAGGCCGAGCATCCTGTGGCTTGTCCCCTCCGCGTCTTCCAGTCCTTCGCCCAGCACCATGAAGCCGCCGCACTCGCCGTGAACCGGCTTCGTCGCCGCAAAGCGCGCCATTCCCGCCTGGAAGTTGGTCGCGGCCGCAAGCTTGCCGGCATGCAGTTCCGGATAGCCGCCGGGCAGCCAGCAGACATCGCAGCCTTCGTCTGGCGATTCGTCGGCCAGCGGCGAAAAAGGCACGATCTCGGCGCCAGCCTTTCGCCAATGCGTGGCGATATGTGGGTAGAGGAAGGTGAAGGCGGCGTCTTCCGCCAACGCGATGCGCTGCCCGGGAGGTTGCAAGGCGTCGGCAAAGCCGCCGGACGAGGGCTGCAGAGGTGTCGCCAGCGCGAGGATGGCGTCGATGTCGAGCGATTTCTCGACCGTGTCGGCCAGCCGGTCGAGATGCGCCATCAGGTTCTCGTACTCGCCGGCCTGGACGAGGCCGAGATGCCGCTCCGGCAGGTTGAGCGTCGGATCGCGCAGGATGGCACCGACCACCGGCAGGCCGATCGCCTCGATGGCGTCGCCGGACAGCCGCCGGTGGCGTTCGCTGCCGAGGCGGTTGAGCACGACGCCGGCCATGCGCACATCCGGATCGTAAGTGGCGAAACCCTTGGCGACGGCGGCGGCCGTGGTCGACTGTCCGGAAACGTCGAGCACCAGAAGCACCGGCAGGCCGTAGAGCCTGGCGAGATCGGCAGCCGAGCCGGAGCGGCCTTCCGGCGCGGGAATGCCGTCGAACAGGCCCATCGCGCTTTCGAGGATGACGTATTCGGCGTCATCCGCGGCCTGGGCCGCCAGCGCGTTGAGCAGGGAAGGCGACATCGCCCAGCTGTCGAGGTTGACGCCGGAGAGGCCTGTGGCGGCGGTGTGGAAGCCGGGGTCGATATAGTCCGGTCCGGACTTCGCGCCGCGTACTTTCAGGCCGCGCCGGGCAAGCGCGCGCAACAGGCCGATGGTGACGCTGGTCTTGCCCGAGCCGGAGCGCGGCGCGCCGATGATGATCGCGCGCGCCGTCATGCGTCGCCCGTCAGTGCCGCGCGCATGGCGACGATGCCGCCGACGACGATCAGCGCCGGCGAAGCCAGCCCGGCGGCCGCGGCTTCGTCCGCGATGGTGGCGAGCGTGGCGACGACGATACGTTCCTGGGGCGTGGTCGCCGCGACGATCACCGCGGCGGGGGTCGACGGCGCGAGGCCGCCCTCGAGCAGCTTTGCCGCGATCACCGGCAAATTGGCCATGCCCATATAGACCACGACCGGCTGTCCGGTGCGGGCGATGGCAGCCCAGTCGATATCGTCATCGGTGCCCGCCGCATGGCCGGTCGCCAGGATGACGGCCTTGTTGATGCCCCGCATGGTGGCGGGAATGCCGGTCGCGGCCAGCGCGCTGAGACCGGAGGTCAGGCCGGAAAGCACCCGGAACGGGATTTTCTCGCCCGCCAATGCCAAGGCCTCTTCACCGCCACGGCCGAAAATATAGGGATCGCCGCCCTTGAGCCGCACGACGCGGCGGCCCTCGCGCGCCAGCCGCACCAGCAGGGCGTTGATGTCGTCCTGCTTCATCGAAGGCTGGCCGCCGCGTTTTCCGGCGTAGAAGAGTTCGGCTCCTTGAGCGACAGCCACGACGTCGGGCGAGACCAGCGCGTCATAGACGAGCGCGTCGCATTGCCCGAGCGCCGCCAGCACCTCCAGCGTCAGGGAGCCGGGATCTCCGGGGCCGGCGCCGGCCAGCCAGACATGGCCCGGTTTCAGCTCACGCGGCTTGAAGTTCAGCCGCGCCAGCGCCTGCTCAACCGTAGCCCGTCCGTTCATGTTGGCGCTGCCGTTCACAATCCATCCCGTCCGCGAAAACGCCGCTGGTAGTGGGCGTCGTAGAGTGAGCTTTCGCCGAAATCCTGCGTGGCAAGCGCGCTGCCGACGAAGATGATCGCCGTGCGCTCCATCGGGTTCTGCGCCAATTGCGCTTCGATGGTGCCGAGCGTCCCGGTCAGGATGCGCTCGTCAGGCCAGGAGGCGCGGAAGACGACCGCGACCGGGCATTCGGCGCCGTAGAGCGGCGTCAGCTCGGCGACGATGCGGTCGATGGCGTGGATGGCAAGATGGATGGCAAGCGTGGCGCCGGTGCGGCCGAAGCCCGCCAGCGTCTCGCCCGGCGGCATTTTCGAAGCGCGGCCGGACATGCGGGTCAGCACCAGGCTTTGCGCGAGCTCGGGGATGGTGAGCTCGCGGCGAAGTGCTGCCGCTGCTGCCGCGAAGGAAGGCACGCCTGGGGTCAGCGTGTAGGGGATGCCGTGCTTTTCCAGCCGCCTGATCTGTTCGGCTACCGCGCTCCAAACGGAGAGGTCGCCGGAATGTAGGCGCGCGACATCCTGGCCGGCCTTGTGCGCGGCGACATATTCGGCCTCGATCTCGTTGAGCGACATCGGCGCGGTATCGACCAGTCTCGTGCCGGGCGCGCAATGCGCGAGCAACTCCGGCGCGACGATCGAGCCGGCATGGAGGCAGACCGGGCAACTGGCCAGCAGCCGCGCGCCGCGCAAGGTGATGAGATCGGCCGCGCCCGGACCGGCGCCGATGAAATGGACCGTCATGGCGCGTCTCCGCTGATGGCGATGGCGCAGGTGACCGGGCCAAGCACGGTGCGAGGCCCGAGCAATCTTGCGCCGGCTCCGGCAACGGCGAGCGCGGACGCTTCCGAAACCGACGGCGTGCCGGCGCGGCTCTGCGAGAGATCCGAATGACTGAGCAGAGACGCCCCCTCATCCGGCCCTTCGGGCCACCTTCTCCCCGTGGGGGAGAAGAGATTGGCGGCAGCGCCTGTCATCTCCTCTCCCTTTGGGGAGAGGTCGGCCGACCGAAGCGGAGGCCGGGTGAGGGGGAGTGACGGTTCGTAGCCGGAAGCATCAACCACTATTACGGGAAGGTTGAGTTCACGGCCGGCAGCGAAAATGGCTTCTTCGTTGCGTTTGAATTCGGTCGTCGCCAGGGCCGAAAGCGCCGTCATCGCGAGGCCATGCGCTTCAAGCGCGGTCTCGATCGCCGCCAGCACGTCTTCGACGCTCACACCTTTGCGGCTGCCTATGCCCGCGACCATCATGGCTTGATCCAGCTCCACTGCGTGACTGGCATGGCCGGGCGCCAGGCTTGCATCGAGCCGACAGGTGCAGCGCGCGACAGCGCGATGCGGGTGAGGTCGCCGCCGCGCCTGTTGTGCTGGTCGAGCAGCAGCGCCTCCATTTCCAGCGTCACCGCATTAGCGACGAGCCGGCCGCCGGGACGGAGCGCCTTGATCGCTTTCTCCAGCACGCCGTCATCGCTGCCGCCGCCGCCGATAAAGATCGCATCTGGCGTTTCAAGCTTGGCCAGCGCCTTGGGCGCCGAGCCTTCGACCACGACAAGGCCCGGCACGCCGCAATGCGCGGCATTGCGGGCGATGCGCGCGGCGCGTTCGCCATTGGATTCGATGGCGAATGCGCGCAGCGAAGGATGCGCCATCATCCATTCGATGCCGATCGAGCCGGAGCCCGCGCCGATGTCCCACAGCAGCTCGCCGCGCTTTGGCGCCAGCGCCGACAGCGTGATGGCGCGGACCTCTCGCTTGGTGATCTGGCCGTCATGCTCGAACAGGTGGTCGGCAAGGCCGACGGTCAAGGGCAGGATGCGCGCATCCGGCGTTGATTCAACTTCGAGCGCCAGCACATTGAGCGGATTGATGTTTTTGAGATCGAAGGCGTCGGCGCAGGTGGTGCGACGCGCTTCATCGGCACCGCCGAGCGCTTCGAGGACCGTCAGCCGCGAAGGGCCGAAGCCGAGTTCGTCGAGCAGCCTGGCGATCGCCGCAGGCGCGTCGCCGTCCGATGTCAGGGCAAGGATGCGCGCGCCGGGTTGGAGCAGGGGGCGGATCAGGTCGATCGAATGGCCGTGGAGTGAGATCGTCTCGACGTCCTGCAAGGCCCAGCCGAGGCGGGAGGCTGCCAGTGATAGAGACGACGGCGCCGGGAGAACGAGCATCTCGTCCGGCTTCACCTTGCGCGCCAGCGTGACGCCGACGCCGTGAAAGAATGGGTCGCCGGACGCGAGCACGCAGACGTGCTTGCCCGCGAGCGCCAGCACGTCGCGCATTTCGGCATCGAAGGGCGTCGGCCATGGGCGGGTTTGGCCCTTGGCCAGCGACCCGACAAGACTGAGATGCCGCTTGCCGCCGAAAACGACGTCCGCCTGCGCGATGCGCTGCTTGGCCTCGTCGCCGAGACCCGCTACACCGTCCTCGCCGATGCCGACGATGGTGAGCCATTTTGAGGCGGGCTTGGCGGCGCGCGGATCCTTAGCAGGCATGATGACCCACCGCATTCTGATCCTCGGCGGAACCACGGAAGCCCGGCAATTGGCGGGAAAGCTCGTCCGTCGTGCGGATTTCTCGGTCACGCTGTCGCTGGCCGGCCGCACCGAAAGTCCGGTCGCGCAAGGCGTGCCGGTGCGTGTCGGCGGCTTTGGCGGCGCGGAGGGGCTCGCCGCCTATCTTCGCGAGGAACACGTCGACGTGCTGATCGACGCCACGCATCCATATGCCGCGCGCATCTCGGCCAATGCCGCCGAAGCGTCCAGACAGTCCGGTGTGCCGATCCTGGCGCTGCGCCGTCCCGGCTGGGAGCCTGTCGTGGGCGATCGCTGGACGCTGGTCGACAGTGTCGTTGAGGCGGCGAGGGCGCTCGGCACGGCGCCGCGCCGCGTTTTCCTCGCGATCGGGCGGCAGGAGGCCGGCGCCTTCGAGGCCGCGCCCCAGCACTGTTACCTGATCCGCAGCGTCGACCCGGTCGAGCCGCAGCTGGCCGTGCCCGATGCGCTTTATCTGCTGGCGCGCGGACCGTTTCCGGAAGCGGATGAGCGAGCGCTGCTCGAAAAATACGGGATCGATGCCGTCGTCTCCAAGAACAGCGGCGGCGAGGCGACCTATGGCAAGATCGCCGCCGCGCGGGCGCTCGGCATCGAGGTGATCATGATCCGTCGGCCGCCTCTGCCTGACGTGCCCTCGGCCGAAACCGTCGAAGCGCTGGCGGCCCAAGTCGATCATCTTTTCGCGCCCGTTGCCGAACGCGGCGTGTAGACCAGCGCCGGTTTTTCGCCGCGCCTGATGATGCGGGTCTCGGGCGAGCCGATGATGATGCAGGTCGACATGTCGGCCTTTGCCGCATCGGCGTCCGCCAGCAGGAAAACCTCGATGCGCTCGTCGGGCCGGCCGGCGGCGCGGCCGAAGATCACCGGCGTGGTGCCGGGCAGGATCGCCTTCAGGCATTCGAAGGCGCGACCGAGTTGCCAGGGGCGGGCCTTGCTGATCGGGTTGTAGAGCGCGATGACGAAGCCGGCGCCGGCAGCCGCCAGCAGGCGCAGTTCGATCAGGTCCCAGGGCTTCAGATTGTCGGAGAGCGAGATGGCGCAGAAGTCGTGGCCGAGCGGCGCGCCGATGCGGGCGGCGACCGCGAGCATGGCGGTGACGCCGGGGACGACAGCGAGGTCGATGGCGCGCCATTCGGCGGGGCCGGCTTCGATCGCCTCGCAGACGGCCGCGGCCATGGCGAAGACGCCAGGATCGCCGCCGGAAACGACGGCGACGTCGTGGCCTTCGGCGGCCTTGGCCAGCGCCTCGTTGGAGCGGGCGAGCTCCTCGCGGTTGTCGGAGGCGATGCGGGTCTGATCCGGCCGCAGCTCCAGCCGGTCGAGATAGGGCTTGTAGCCGTAGAAGAAGGAAGCCTCGGCGACGGCATTCGCAGCCTGCGGCGTGACCTGGTCGGCATTGCCGGGTCCGAGCCCGATGACGGTGAGGCGGCCGCTCATTGCTTGGCCCCAGGCTTGGCCGACCAGCCGGCGACCAGCACGATGGCGAAATAGGGGGCCTTGTCGTCCGGCTTGTCGGCAAGTCGCATCGAAACGCTGCCCGGCATGGTGCCGCGCTCGACATAGACAGCCTTGGCCAGCTTGCCGGTCGCTTCCAGCGCGCGTCGGATCTTCGGCAAATTGCGGCCGACCTTCATGATCACGGCGGCATCGGTGTCGGCGAGGCGACGAGACAGCTCGAATTCACTCATCGTGCCCGGCAGCACGGTCAGCACGTCGTCGCCCTGGACGATCGGCAGGCCAGTGGCCGACCAGCAGCCGGACATGGCGGTGATGCCGGGGATGACTTCGGTCGGGAAGCGATGTGCCAGGCGCACATGCAGATGCATGTAGGAGCCGTAGAAAAGCGGATCGCCCTCCGACAGCACGGCCACCATCCTGCCGGCGCCGAGATGCTCGGCGACCTGTTCGGCCGACTGCTCGTAGAAATCGGTGATCTGCGAACGGTACTCGTCGTGATCCTTGTCGATCTCGGTCGTCACCGGATAGAGCAGCGGCAGCTCGATCATGTCCGGCCGGAAGCGCGCCTCGACGATGGCGCGCGCATTGCTGTTGTTGCCGCGCTTGGCGAAATAGGCGACGACATCGGCCTCGGCCAGCGCGCGCGCGGCCTTCAGCGTCAGCAGCTCCGGATCCCCGGGACCGGTGCCGACGCCGACCAGACGGCCTTTCATGATCGTGTTCACAGGCCGGGCCTCGCCAGGGAATTGAGCGCGGCGGCGGTCATGGCGCTGCCGCCCAGCCGGCCGCGCACGATGGCATAGGGCACGCCATAGGAATTCTCGGCCAGCGCATCTTTCGATTCTGCGGCACCGACGAAGCCGACAGGCATGCCGATGATCGCGGCCGGCTTTGGCGCGCCGTCGCGCAGTTTTTCCAAAAGATAGAAGAGCGCGGTCGGCGCATTGCCGATGGCGACGACCGAGCCGGCCATGCGCTCGCCCCAGAGGTCGATCGCCGCCGCTGAGCGGGTGTTGCCGATTTCTTTGGCGATGTCATGCGTGCGCGGGTCGCGCAGCGTGCAGATCACCTCGTTGCCGGCCGGCAGCCGGGCGCGGGTGACGCCATGCGCGACCATCTCGGCATCGCAGAAGATCGGCGCACCGGCGGCGAGGGCGGTACGGGCCGCTTCGACGAAACCGTCGGAGAAGACGAAATGGCTGGCGGCCTCGACCTGGCCGCAGGCATGGATCATGCGGATCGCGACATCGGCTTCCGCCTCGGAGAAGCGCGACAGGTCAGCCTCGGCGCGGATGATGGCGAAAGAGCGCTCGTAGATCGCCATCCCGTCATGGATATAGTCGTAGGCGGCCATTTACTGGTTCCGTCGATAGAGTTCGGCGATGCCGGCAGCGCCAAGCCTTGTGAGGCAGGCGGCGACGGTTTCGCCTTGATGTCGTTCACGGTGGAGCGCCCCGGCAATGTCGGCGATGCCGCGCGCGGCGTCATAGCCCGGCCTGTATCCGGCAGGAAGGGCCTTTGCCGTCCCGTCCACGACAAGTCCGGCTCCGTTTTCGTCGCCGACCAATGTCAGTGCGGCTGTGCCCGGATGCGCGCAGCCCTTGGCGCAGCCGGAAACGTGGAGGGTGAGGGAGGCGTCGAGGAGATCGGGACTTTCCCTTGCGATCGTCTCGGCGATGGCGCGGGTAGCGATGCGGCCGGAGGTGCAGGCCGGCGTGCCGGGACAGGCGGCGATGCGGGTGCGAGGGTCGGTGGGGTCGGTGACGAAGCCGAGCGTGGCGGCGGAGGAGTGCAGCGAGGCGCAGGCGGATGGGGAGAGACCGAGGACAAGCAGGGCGCGGCCTGCGGCGAGGCGGATTTCGGTGGCGCCGAGATTCGCTGATTCTCGGGCGAGGTCGATGAGGGGTTGGGCTGGCATGCTGCCGTAGGGCAGGGCGATGCCGAGGGCGTGGCCTTCACCCAGGTCGAAGAGTCCGATAGGCCAGTGAGGGCGCTCTACGGCGCCCCCCTCTGTCCTGCCGGACATCTCCCCCACAAGGGGGGAGATTGGCAGCT
>NZ_SUGA01000026.1:0-82994 GCF_004963255.1 Mesorhizobium sp.
CCGTCTCGGCTTCGCCGAGCCACCTCTCCCCCATTTCATGGGGGCGAGGAACCCAGACTTGCGACACTCAATTGAACCACAGCGCAAACGTCAAAAACCCGGCGCCGCCGAACTCGCGCTGGATCTGGTCGAAATCGTCGCTGGTAAGGATCTTGCCGCTCTCGAGATAGGGCGCGATGCCGGGGCCGGTGATCGACAGAACGAGGTCGAAGGGTTTCGGCTCGTCGAAGAAGCGCTTCATGTTGATGCCCTTGCCGGCGATGCGGAAATGCGGCAGCAGCACGCGGCCTTCGAGAAGGTCCTCCGCCATCGTCAGCGTGGCGAGCCAAGCGGTTACCTGCTCCTGGCCGACGTCGAGGCCGGTGAGGGGATTGGCGCCTTTCTGCTGCGGCCCGGGCAGCCATTCGCGGTTGTTGTCGGTCTCGGCCAGGATCGCTTTCCAGTCCTCGCGCGACAGCCGGATCATCTCCAGCAGGTGGCGTCGCGCGGCCTGCCGGCGTTCCGGCTCGACCACCGGCCAGTTGACGAGATGCACCAGCGAGATGAAGTCGGCGAAACGCCATTCCGAGGCGAACATGTTGCCGCTCATGCCGACGTCCAGCGGCACCAGCGCGTCCTGCAGCGGCAGTTTGGCGCGCGGGAACAGCATGTGGAAAGAGCCGTCGAACATGGCCTTGAAATCATGCGCCAGCCAGAAATCGGCCTGCGCCATCAGGAACTCCGCATAGCCTTGCAGCCAGAAACCGTCGGCGCGGTCGAAGCGGAAGGTGAGCGAGGGCGCGGCAGCGCTCATGTCGACGCTGCCGCGTGAGAGCGCTGCCATGATCGCGGCGAAGCTTTCCTCCGGCGCGATGGCGCCGTCCTCGTTGAGATCGATGCCAGCGCGGGTGAGGTCGACGACCATGCCGATGTCGGCGTTGGCCGGGACGGAACCCAGCGTTGCGGCGGATTTTTCCAGCCGGTCGCGGAACGAGACCAGGATGGCGCGGAATTCCTCATAGGTCAGAGGCTGCGGGTTGGGATTGTCCGGCACGGGCAACTGCATCAGCGGCAGCATGAAGGATTTCGGGCTATCGAAGCCGTAGCGATGCAGACCGCCGGCGAGGAGCTCGAGCGCAGTGAAGAACTCGCCGGCGCCGGCCGCATAGCCCGATGCCGGGTCCTTCGCCGCTGAGGCCTCCAATGTCGATAGCGCTGTGTTCCGCTCGGCCACGCTCTTCGCCTCGAACAAGGACTTGGCTGCGTCCGGCATCTCCGCCCAGGCGAAGGACGCCGGCAGGAATGCTAACAAGGCTGCTGCAAGGACCGTTCTACGCATCGTCATCGCCCTCCACTGCGTCGTGTCGCAAGCATATACGCATTTGGCTCGTGGCGTCGCCTAGCCCACGCCGATTGGGGGGCAGCTTTCGATACGGCGGTCGGCTTCAATCGGCTGGGCAGACAGTCTAGAGAAAGCAAAACTGGACCTGGCCGTGTCGAATTATCCGCTTTCCTACAAACTGTCCTGGCTGCCGCGCCTGCTGCGGCCGTCGCTTGGCGGCGACAGCAATGGTTTTGCTGCGTCCAAGGCGAGGTTGAGCGATCCGCCGCCGATGCGGACGGTGCGGCTGGCCTTCGTCGGCGACATTTCGGCCGTTGCCAATCGCGATGCGCCGGAATGCGATCCGGCGATTGCCGGGCTGCTTTCGTCTGCAAACCTCGTGGTCGGCAATTGCGAAAGCCCGATCATCGAACGGTCACGCGCGGCGATGGGCACATGGCTCGGCACGCATCATGCGATGAGCGAGCGCTTTCTCGCTGACGCCCTTGCTGCTGTCGGCATCGCGCGCGACAGGCTGGTGCTGTCGCTGGCCAACAACCACGTGCTCGATCAGGGGATTGGCGGTTTCGAGGAAACGCTCGCGGCGCTCGACCGGCTCGGGATCCGAACCGTCGGAACGGTTGCGGGCGGACCTGTCCAGCGTCATGCCGCCGGATCGCTGACGATCGGCTTCGCGGCCTTTACGCTCTGGCGCAACACCGGCGCCGCGCCGTTTGAGGAACGTGTCTTGATGCAGGCCGCCGAATGGCCCCGCAACGCAATGTCCGGTATCGACCTTGCCTGCGCGGTGCCGCACTGGGACTGGGAGTTCCGGCATTTTCCGCGCAAGGCGACGCGGGCGCTGGCGAGGCTGCTGGCGGATAAGGGCGCCGGGCTGATCGTCGGCCATCATGCCCATGTCGTGCAGCCCGTCGAGCGCATCGGCGGCAGTGTCACCGCTTATGGGCTCGGCGATTTCCTCGGCACTGCCTTGACCAGGCTGCCATGGCCGGCACGCATCGGCTCGATATTCGTGGTCGACGTCAGCGCCGATCCGGCCACGCACGGTAGGATCGCCGCCTACCGGCAGCATTTCTTCATGCGACTGCGAGCAGGCAACCACGAGCGGCTGGTGCCGGTGGAGGCTCTGGACGGCGCGCTCAAGCGGCGGGTTGCGGCGCGGCTGGAGGCGGTTTTCCCGATTTCGGGGGACTAGCTCCACCCGCCGCAAGCGCAGGCGACTTTCGCGCGAAAGCCGCTATCATAGGCCGATCTCAGCGACGGCCGGGGGTGGCCATGGAAGCAGCGGATTTCATGCCGAGCGAGGCGGTTATCGCGGGCATCAGGCGCGGCATCGAGGCGTATGAGGCGAAACGGGCATCGGCCCAGAGACAGGTACGCTGGCGCGTGCCGGTGTTCGTCGGCCTGGTCGTCGTCTTCGTCGCGCTGATAGCCTGGCTGTTCAACGCTGTCGCCGATCCTCACGAACAATGGCTCTCGACGCCGCATGTCTTTCTCTATCTCGGCGGCATGGTCGCGGCGGTGGTGCTCTATTTCCAGGCGCTGCGGCCAGCGACCCGGCTGCAGCAGTCGTTCCGCGACACGCTGCTGCCGATGATCTTCGGCTTCGTGCGCGACGTGCGCTATCAGCACGGCGTGCGGCCGAACTCCTTCGACAGGATGCCGCGCGAAACCGTCGGCGCCTTCAACCGGCAGAGCTTCGACGACGTCATTTCCGGACGCTATGAGGATTTTCCCTTCGAGCTTTACGAGGCAAAGCTCTGGGAAGGATCCGGCAAAAGCGAGACGACCGCCTTCAAAGGCGTCATCGTCGCCTTCGAAACCATCGAGCCGTTCCCGGGAACGCTGGTCGCGGCGCGCAAGGCCGGCAAGGTGGCGCATTTCTTCCGCGGCATGTTCGCCTCCAAGATGCAGGAGCTGTCATCCGGCGTCGAAGACCTCGATGCGAGCTATGAATTCCGCACCGACAATGTCGAGGCGGCGCGGCCTCTGGTCACCGGCCGGATGGCGCAGGCGCTGACCTGGCTGCGCGAGACATGGCCCTACGACCAGGCGCGGGTGGCGCTCAGCGGCAGCGACGGCTTTCTGCTGATGCCGCGCTCGAAGAACTTCTTCGAGTTGCCGGATATTGCGCAGCCGATCGACTACAACGCGCATGTCGCGCCGATGATCACCGATCTCGGGGCCATGCTGGCGACGGCGGCGCTGGTGCGCAAGATCGGCGCGAAGGACGAGTCGGTTGGCTAGGCTCAGCAGTCGAAGCCGTACTTGGCGCGCAGGTCGTCGGCTTCCTCCTTCGACATCCTTTTGAACATCACGCAGACGGTGAAGCTACCGACCTGATGGCCGTTCCTGGTGTAGCCCCAGTCGGAGATATCGTCCCTGGTGAATTCGATGTTCTGGCCGAGCAAGACGTTATGCACCTCGGCGGGCTGGTTCGACAGGATTCCGACAAATCCGGCCTCGGTGCGGCGGAAGGGCACGACCCAGAAATGCTCGGTGATATTGCCGTCCTTTACCTTCACCTTCAGCTTGAAGCGCGACGTGCCGGCCGGAGGGCTGTCGGCGAGCGCGAGGAACTCGTCGAGGCCGGAAAGCGCCTGCTTTGTCGCGGCTGCCATTTCCGGATCGCCGGGAGCGAATATGGTCACGTGGTCATCGTTCGGATCGGTTGCCTGAGCGCCGGCCGTCGCCGACCCCAACATAGAGAAAAGACACAGTGCGGCGCGAACAGCCAAGGTCATCGAAGGGCCCCCAACTTCCGAAAGGCCTCTATCTTTCCGCATCGCGGGGACGTGATCAACCGGGTGGTTTGCAAAGTGGCCCACGTCAACCGTCATCGAAATGATAAGCGCTACGTCGGAACCAGCGTCTGCTATTCATCACGCGCATCGGCGACCAGGAGAATGCAGTTCTGGGAGATTCTCAAGGTCAAGCTGTAGGGCGTGCCGATATTCAGGTGAGGCGGCCTGACCTCAATTGGATGGGCTTACAGCCCTGTCAGATCGGCCAGCCAGCTTGCCGAGCGCTTCGCTGCGTCCACGGTCGCGCCGGCGGCGCGGCTGAGATCGGTCTTGACCACGGCATAGCCGGCCTTGGTGCGGTAAAGCACGGCGCGGCCGCCATCGACCGACCCATCGAAGGCGACGGGCTTCGCGGCTTCCGTTTCGCTGGCCGTCACGGTTCCGCCCACTGGAACGCTTGGGCGATGGTCGAGCTCGGGCGGCAGCGGGGCGATGGTTTCGACCACGCGGTTCCTGGGCTTCAGATCCGGCCTGGAGGCTTTCGCGGCAAGCTCCGAGGAAGAGGCCGAGCCCTTGACGCGGCAGATGCCCGAAACCAACGGATAGTTGAAATTCTTCTGATGCAGCATCTGGCTCTTCATCGCCGCCTCGCAGTCGGCAATCGTCGCCCACTTGGCCGGCGTCTCGCCGATATATTCGCAGAGCTTCGCGTCGCAGTCGCAGCCGACGATGGTCATGGCGACAAGGGCGGTCTTGATCACGGTCTTGTCCCTTCGAAATTGCCCCTTCACCCCACTCGCATCAATCCATGCCGAACAAGGCGGGATTTGGCCACGATTGTGAAATGTGGATGACGGGACGTTTCCGAAGGTTGCTCAGGCGGCGACTGTGACCGAAATGCCTCAGGCATGCTTGGCTACCCAAAAAGACAGTCGGCGCTGGGATTGCTCCCAGCGCCTCCCTGTCAGATCAGGAACCGGTCAAGGCAGCAACTTCCGTGAAGTCGTCGCGCCAGGCCAGCCTTGATTTTGACGGTCCTTCCAGTCGCCACCCGAGGGCAGCGCCCGTTCCAGACCACGCCGATCTCCACCCTTGCGGGCTTCGCCCAGCGTGCCATCGAAGGTTTTTCCCGGCCTTCATGGCAGCATCGGTCCGCCGTCGGCGTTGGCACGCTTTCCGCGGCACCCGTAGGTCTCGGCATCCGTCCCTCCAACAGGCGAACCTGCTCTCGTTCTGGGCCGTACGGGCCTCAGGAAATCCGCCTTGCGCTTTTGCCTTTCGGCTGGGGCGTTCAGTGGCCGCCTGAGATGGGTTGAATGTACGCCGGGTAAGCGGTTTGCGGAATGCCCGCCTGCCTGTGGATAGCGGGATTATCGGGGACCGACGGCAAAACCTCGGAATTCGGCGGCCGAACCCCTTAGACAGCCTGCCCCGCTTTTTTAGCGACCTTGGATGTTGGAGCCTTGTCGCGCCGCCCGGTCCGCGTTTGAATGTCGGCAAAAGAGTTTGGGTCGGCAAAAGACTTCGGGCGCCAGCGCGGATTCTGCCGCGCATTTCGCGCGATGTGCCTCGGGGGAGGTCGGTTTGAAGGTCGGGGTGGTTCTCAATCCGATTGCCGGAGGCGGCAGGCTCAAGCGGCACTGGGCGGAGGCGGCGGCATCGCTCAAGGCGAATTTCGGCGATTTCGACCTGCGCGAGACGCAAGCCGCCGGCGACGCCGAGCGGCTGGCGATCGACCTCGCCGCCGGCGGATGCGGGCTGGTGATCGCGGCCGGCGGCGACGGCACCGCCAGCGAAGTGGCCGACGGGCTGCTGCAGGCGCAGGACGAGACCGGAAGGACGAGCGAACTCGGGCTTTTGCCATGCGGTACCGGCATCGATTTCGCGCGCGGGCTTGGCATGCCGCGCGGCATCGATGCCACGCTGAAACGGATCGCCGATACCAAGGCGCGGAAAGTCGACGCCGGGCGGGTTTGCTATATCGACGATCATGGCAAGCTGGCCAGCCGCCACTTCATCAACATCGCCAGCCTCGGCCTATCCGGCGCGACGGATCGCGCCGTCAATGCCGACAAGCGCAAGGGCAGGGTCTCGGCCAAGGCGCTGTTCTTCTGGCGCACGGTGCTGGAGTTCGTCCGCTACCGCTTCCAGGACGTCCGGATCACCATCGACGACGGCGAGCCGGTCGAGGCGCGCATGGCGCTGGTGGCAGTGGCCAACGGCAAATTCTTCGGCGGCGGCATGATGATCGCCCCGGACGCCGAGCTCGCCGACGGCCTGTTCGACATCGTCATCCTGCGCGCAGCCGGCAAGCTCGGCCTGATAAGAGACATCCGCCTGCTCTATGGCGGGCGGCACCGCAACCATCCGGCGATCACCATCCTGCGCGGCCGCAAGGTGCTGGTCGAGCCGTTGGGCGATGTCGAGAAGAATGGCGCGCTGGTCGACATAGACGGCGAGTCGCCGGGGCGGATTCCGGCGACGTTCGAGATCCTGCCCGGCGCGCTGAGGCTCAGAGGTTGAGTCAACTGGCTGAGGGCTTGATTCAGCCGAAGTGGTCAGGTGATTGAAATAGCTGGCTAAATTCTTGCCGGATTACAGTTCGAGCCTGGCCGGAAAGCCCGGCGCGCGAAGCTCCGTGCCGACCGCATCCTCAAGCAGCTTGACGATCTGCGTCGACCAGGCATCGCCGCCATAGGCGCGCTTGCCCTCCTCGAAGATCGCGTTGACGCGTGTCGCCAGATCGAGCGGCGCGCCGAAATCCCTGCCCATGGCGAGCGCGAAGCCGAGGTCCTTCAGCGCCAGGTCCATGGTGAAACCGATATCGTAGGAGCCGTTGAGCACGAGCTGGCTTTCGGTCTCGTGGACGAAGCTGTTGCCGGAAGAGGCGACGATCGCGTGATAGGCCTGGGCGAGGTCGAGACCGCCTTGCTTGGCCAGCATCAGCGCCTCGCCGGCGGCGACGAGATGGATGAAGGCTAGCATGTTGGTGATCACCTTGATGACCGCCGCCGAGCCGACTGGTCCCATCAGGAAGGATCTTGCGCACATCGCCTCGATCGCCGGGCGATGGCGTTCGTAGAGCGCGGCGTCGCCGCCGACGAGAGCGGTGATCTTGCCGGCCGCCGCCAGATGCACGCCGCCGGTCACAGGGCATTCGAGCGTCTCGATGCCCTTTGCCGAAGCAAGCGCGGCGAGCCGCAAAATCTCGTCGCGGCCATTGGTCGACATCTCGATCCAGGCGCCGCCCGCGGGCAGGCCCTTGAGCAATCCGTCCGCGTCGGCGAGCACCGCTTCGCTGACCTCGGGGGAAGGCAGGCAGGTGATCGCGTTGCCGGCGCGGGCAGCGGCCTCGGCGGGGCTCGCCGCCGCCGTGGCGCCGAGCGCGACGAGGCGCTCGACAGCCGCCGGGTCGCGATCGAAGACCGTGACGGCGAAGCCTTTGCGCAGCAGGCTGGCGGCAAGATTGCCGCCGAGATGGCCAAGGCCGATGAAGGCGTAAGCGAGGGTCACGGCATCAACGGCGTCTGCATCATCTGCAGATGCAGGTCCTTGCCGTCATAGGGGTGCGCGTCGCAGACCGCCTCGTCGAGCTCGACGCCGAGGCCAGGCTCCTTCGACGGGATGACGTTGCCGTCCTGCCATTCGATCTTCTTCTTGAGCAGCGTGGCGTGGAAACCGTCCCACTGTTTCAGCGATTCCAGGATGAGGAAATTGGGCAGCGTCACCGCGAGCTGGATGTTCGCGGCGCCGACGATCGGGCCGCAATAGCAGTGCGGCGCCACCTGGATGTGGTAGGCCTCGGCCATGGCGGCGATCTTCTTGGTCTCGAGGATGCCGCCGGAGCGGCCGAGATCCGGCTGCAGGATGGTCGCGGCACGGTTCTCGATGACGCGGGCGAACTCGAATTTCGTGGTCAGCCGCTCGCCGGTGGCGATCGGGATCGAGGTGCCGCGTGCGACCTGCGCCATCACCTCGGGCATATCCGGCGGCACCGGCTCCTCGAACCACAGCGGATCGTAGGGCTCGATGGCGCGGGCCAGGCGCAGCGCGCCGGAGGCGGTGAACTGGCCATGCGTGCCGAACAGGATGTCCGCCCTGGTGCCGACAGCTTCACGGATCGCCTTGATCATGCGCGCCGAGAGGTCGATGTCGATCAGGCGCGGCTGGTGGCCGTCATAGGCGGTGTAGGGCCCGGCCGGATCGAGCTTCACGGCGTTGAAGCCCTGCTCGACATATTCGAGCGCGCAGGCGGCGGCCATGTCGGGGTCGTTGTAGACATTCCGGCCGCGCGCATCTTCCGAGTGGACGCTGCCGGTGTGCGGATAGAGATAGGTATAGGCGCGCAGCGTCTCGTGCACCTGGCCGCCAAGCAGCTTGTAGACCGGCTTGCCGGCCTCCTTGCCGATGATGTCCCAGCAGGCCATCTCCAGCGCGGAAAAGCAGCCCATGCCGGAGACGTCCGGGCGCTGGGTGAAGCCGGAGGAATAGATGCGGCGGAACAGGTTTTCGATGTCGTGCGGGTCGCGCCCGACGAGATAGCGCTCGGCCATGTCCTCGATCATCCTGGCGGTGACATGGGCCGAGAAGGTGGCGTTATAGGCTTCGCCATAGCCGACGACGCCGCCATCGGTAGTGAGCTTGACGAAGATGAAATACTTGCCGCCGATGCCGGGCGGCGGGTTGCCGACAACCCAGGTCTTCACGTCGGTGATTTTCATTTCTGATCCTCCAGAACCAGGTCGGCGCCTTTCCATCCGGTCAGGATCGAGGCGGCGTTGGTGTTGCCCGTGATGTTGTCGGGGAAAATCGAAGCGTCGATGACGCGTAGGCCCTCGAGCCCGTGCACCCGAAGCCGTGGATCGACGACGGCGCGCGCCGCGTCCGGCCCCATGCGGCAGGTCGAGACCGGGTGGTAGACGGTGCCCGAGCGCTTCCTGAAATCCTGGATGAGGTCGGCGTCCGATTGGATCGAGGGCCCAGGCAGAACCTCTTCCTCGATGATCTCGGCCATGGCCGGCATCGCGGCGATCCTGCGCACGAACTTCACCGCGGCCAGCATCTCGTCGACATCGGCATTGGTCGAATAGGCATTGGCCGTGATCCTCGGATAGTCGCGCGGATTGTTTGAGCGGATCATGATCTCGCCGCGGCTCGACGGGCGGCAGTTGGACAGGCCGATCGAGAAGCCCGGCCAGGGGTCGGGCGTCAGGATCGGACGTTCGCCGCTTTTCGGGATGACGGTCGAGAAGGCCTGGAAATAAAGCTGCATGTTCGGCCGCGCCATCGACGGATCGGTGCGGAAGAAGCCGCCGGCATTGTTCATCGACAGCGACAGCGGTCCGGAGCGCAAGAGGATGTATTGCATGCCGACCAGCAGCTTGCCCCACCAGGGCCGCAGGATCTGGTTCAGCGTCGGCAGCTTGCCTTTGAAAGTATAGTTGATGCCGACATGGTCCTGCAGATTGGCGCCGACATTGTCGTTGGCGTGGACAACCGGGATCCCCAGATTGCCAAGCAGCGCCTCGGGGCCGACGCCGGACAACTGCAGCAACTGCGGCGAGTTGATCGAGCCGCCGGAAAGGATCACCTCGCGGCCGGCGCGAGCCGTCTTGGTCTCGCCGTTCTGCTCGTATTCGATGCCGACCGCGCGCTTGCCCTCGAACAGGATTCTTGTCGCCAGTGCGTTGGTCTCGACGCGAACGTTGGAGCGTTTCATCGCCGGGCGCAGGAAGGCGCGGGCGGCGGACATGCGGCGGCCGTTCCTGGTCGTGATCTGGTAGACGCCGACGCCTTCCTGGGAGGCGCCGTTGAAGTCCGGATTGAAGGGCAGCCCGGCCTGTTCGGCGGCAGCGAGATAGCGCTTGGTCAGCGGGTGCACCGCGCGCGAACAATCGGTGACGTGCAAGGGGCCGCCGACGCCGCGCCATTGGTCGGCGCCAGCCGCATTGTCCTCCATCGCCTTGAATGAGGGCAGGAGGTCGTCATAGCCCCAGCCGGGATTGCCGGCGGCGGCCCAGGCATCGAAATCCTCGCGCGCGCCGCGGATGAAGACCATGGCGTTGATCGAGCTCGAGCCGCCGAGCAATTTGCCGCGCGGCCAGTGGTCGGCATTGTTGCTGAGACCCGGATCCGGCTCGGCCTTGTAGTTCCAGTTGACGGCCGGGTCGAAGAAGGTCTTGCCGTAGCCGAGCGGCATCTGGACGTAGAAGCGCCGGTCGGTCCCGCCGGCCTCCAGCACCAGCACCGAGAAGCGGCCGGAAGCCGACAATTTGTCGGCCACGACCGAACCGGCCGAGCCGGAGCCGACGATGATGAAATCATAAGTCTGCATGATGGGCGGCCGCGCTCCGAAATTCGTAGCCTAGCCTAGACATTGCCGGTTCACGTCGTCGCCGGACCTTCCGGCATGGCTTGTGAAAAAAGCGACTGGCGGGGTGGCGCGCATTTCGCTTTCACCAGAGCTTGCGACATGGCGGTCGCATTGCTAGGCAACAGCAACTGACCCCCTAAGGATTTCGCCATGGTGCATTACGCGGACGGAAAACCACTCGGCGATCTCACGCTGCGCACGCTCGCCATGCCCTCCGACGCCAATGCCGCCGGCGACATCTTCGGCGGCTGGGTGATGGCGCAGATGGACCTTGCCTGCGGCATCCGCGCCGCCGAGCGCGCCAAGGGGCGCGTGGTCACCGCCGCGGTCAAGGAGATGTCCTTCGCCAAGCCGATGAAGATCGGCGACACGCTCTGCATCTACACCCATGTCGAGCGCGTCGGCCGCACCTCGATGCTGCTCAAGGTCGAGGCCTGGGCGCAGCGCTACCTTTCCGACCTGATGGAGAAGGTCACCCATGCCGATTTCGTCATGGTGGCACTCGACGGCGAGGGCAAGCCGAAGCCGGTTCCGGCCGAGAGCTGACGGGTCTCCGATTCTCCCAAGCTTGCGGTTTTGTAACGACGCCCGCGCGGAAGATGCGCTCCGCGACATCCAATGGTTGCCTTCGCGCCCCAGTTTGTGGTCGCGAGGGGGAAAACAATGCGTCAACACATGCTGAACGGCTGGCTCGTGGCAGCCCTTATCGCGCTGGTCTGCTTGCTCGGCGTTACAGCCTATGTGGAGATCAGCAAAGACCTTCCACGCGTCGCATGCGTGAAGGGCCTGAAGGCGATCGACAAGAAGGACGCGCAGCACGAGAACTGCTCGACACCGTGCTGCACCACTACCGCTGCAAGCGCCTGATCGGTGGCCGGCTAAAGACAGTCATCCTTGTCGAGACGGTTGCGTGGCGACGCCTGCGAGGCTGGCTGCAGAGCCGCAGAAGATCCGGCCAAAGCCGGAGGCACGACGGGCCCGGCGCCGAGCGGCACGGTTGTTCAATGGTTCGCAAACCTTTGAACCAAAAAGGGGTTCAGGCTTGCTGGCTGTCGAATCTCGCCCGCGCCTCGCGGACCCGATTGGTGTTCTTCCGGGCCCATTCGCCAAGCGCGCCGACCGGCACGAGCAGTTCATGACCGAGCTCGGTCAGCTCGTAGTCAACGCGTGGCGGAATGGTTGGAAACACCTTGCGCGTGACGAAGCCATCGCGTTCCAGACCACGCAAGGTGGTGGTCAGCATCTTTTGCGAAATGCCGCCGACGGCGGCGCGCAATTCGTTAAAGCGCAACGGCCCGTCGCCCAGCTTGCCGACCACGAGCACGGTCCATTTATCGCCGACCCGCTGCAGGATTTCCGACACGGCACGGCAGTCTTCGGTGATATGCGGGTGCCTCAGTAACATAAACGTGCCCCCTTGCGCGCTGGTTTGTCAGTATCACATATAGCGCCGGTATCCAAACGATACCAGAAATTCCCGCAAGGAGAGCCCCTTATGTCCAAGCCCAAAATCGCCATCGTCGTCGGTTCGACACGCGCCGCTCGCTTCGCCGACGTGCCGACGCAGTGGATCGCGAAGATCGCCAAGGCTCATGCCGACATCGACGTCGAGATCGTCGATCTGCGCGACTGGCCGCTGCCTTTCTTCGACGAGGTTGCGTCCTCCGCCTGGGCGCCGTCACAGAACGAAGTGGCGCAGCGCTGGCAGAAGAAGGTCGCCGAGTTCGACGGCTTCATCTTCACCGCCGCCGAATACAACCACGCTCCGACCGGTGTCCTGAAGAACGCCATCGATTACGCCGCCAATGAATGGAACAAGAAGCCGGCCGGCTTTGTCGGTTACGGCTCGGTCGGCGGCGCGCGCGCGGTCGAACAGCTCCGCCTCATCGCCGTCGAGCTGCAGATGGCGCCAGTCAAGTCGGCCGTGCATATCGCCTGGGGCGATTTCCTTGCGGTGCGCCAGGGCGAGAAGAAGCTCGAGGATCTCGAGCACCTGAACCAGGCCGCCGTGGCGCTGGTCAATGACGTCGCCTGGTGGGCGAAGGTGCTGAAGGCGGCCCGCGCCGCCGACGCGATCGCCGGCGAAGCCCAGGCCGCTTAAAGCGCCTACGAAACATCATCCTCCCGAAGGGCGGCGCTTGCGCCGCCCTTTTCAATGCGCGGTGGACTCAAAACCACCGATGTTCCCTGGACCCAGCTTGATCCCCTAAACCAGCGCACTGTCCTGCGTTCGGTCCGGGCACGTCTGGCGGTCCTTGACCGCTCGGAGCGGTGCTTTAGATGCAGGACCGAATCCGCCGAAAGACGAAGACGGTCGTGGAGGAGCGGAATGCCTTGGCGCGGCAGATGGCGCAATCAGTATGGGTCCGTCCTCGATATCACCCGCGAGGAGGGCGGTCGGATCGAAGGCACGTTCCGCACGGCGCTCGAAGACAGCAGCTTCTATGGACAGACCGTGCCGATATTCGGCATCGCGCATGGCGATGTGATTGGCGTGACGGCCGCCGGCGAGGGTACGGCCGGCCCGGCCGCGGTGAGCTACACCGGCATATTGCGGGACGGCAAGCTGGAGACGATGTGGCTGACGGTGGCGGGCAGCACCATCACCGGCAAGGAGGGCGAAATCGCTTCCCGCAAGCAGGTCGGGACCTGGCGTGCCTTCGGCACCAGCCTCGACACCTTCGTCCGAGAATAGCCAAACAGCCAGCAGGTACGAGACCGCTCACGACTTCGTGTCGAGCGATTCCAGATCTGCGCCGCATAGTGACTTGCATTATGCAACTAACTCGGCTATTCGTGACTTGCATCTTGATAGTGAGCGACGGAAATGGTTGCCAGGACGAGCTTCGAAACGCGCCCATGTCCGATCGCGCGCAGCCTCGACGAGGTCGGCGAGTGGTGGAGCATCCTTTTGCTGCGCGACGCATTTCAGGGCCTTACCCGCTTCGACCAGTTCCAGAAGAGCCTTGATATCGCGCCCAACATCCTGACGCGGCGGTTGAACAGCCTGGTCGAGCGCGGGCTGTTCGAGAAGCGCGCCTACTGCGAACGGCCGCTGCGCCATGAATATGTGCTGACCGCCAAGGGCCGCGACTTCCGGCCGGTGCTGCTTACGCTGCTTGCGTGGGGCAACCGGCACCTGGCGCCCGAGGGCCCGAGCCTCGTCGTGGTGGACACGGCGGACGGGCGCTGGGCCGATCCGGTCCTGGTCGACAAGGAGACCGGCAGGCAGCTCGACAGCGGCGGCTTCGCCTTGGCCACGGGACCGAGAGCCAGCGATCGCATGCGGCAACGCTACCGCTTCAGCAGCGAGGGGCCGGGCCTCCCGCTGGTCGAGAATGGCGGCCAGGAAGAGGTGCGAAGCAGATGAACAAGGCTCTTTCCCCGGCCGAGTTGCAGGCCTCCGTCGTTGAAGCCCCGAAGCCGGCGAAGAAGCGGCGCAAGCCGCTGCTGCTCGGCGCAGCCCTGATCGCTATCGCTGCCGCCGGTTGGTATGGCGCCGAGTGGTGGCAGGCCAACCGCTTCATGGTGACGACCGACGACGCCTATGTCGGCGGCAATGTCACGCCGCTGGCGCCGCGCGTCGCCGGCCATATCGACCAGGTGCTCGTTGAGGACAACCAGCATGTCGCCGCCGGCCAGCCTGTCATCCGCATCGACGACAGGCCGTTCAAGGCGGCGCTGGAACGTGCGCAGGCATCGGTTGAGCAGAAGCAGTCGGCGCTCGACAATCTGCGTGCCCAGATATCGCTGCAGAACTCGCTGATCGAGCAGGCCAGCGCCGATCTCGAGGCCAAGAGCGCTGCCGCCGCGTTCACCGCGCAGGATGCCAAGCGCTACGCGGTGCTTGCCAGCGCCAGCACCGGCTCGCAGCAGGATGCCCAGAAGAGCGCCGCGGCCGACGGCCAGGCGCAGGCCTCCGTCGCCGCCGCGCGGGCGGCGCTTGCGGCATCTAGGCAGCAGCTCGACGTCCTCAACACCCAGATTTCGGAGGCGACCGCGGAAGTCGCGGCCGCCAAGGCGGATCTCGACACCGCCCAGCTCGATCTCGGCTTCACGGAAATCCGCTCGCCGATCGACGGCATCGTCGGCAACAGGCTGGCGCAGGTCGGCACCTATGTCTCGCCGGGCAGCTACCTTTTGACCATCGTTCCTGCCTCTGGGCTGTGGGTCGACGCCAATTTCAAGGAAGACCAGTTGCGGGCGATGGCCGACGGGCAGGCCGCGACCGTCTATGCCGATATCGCTCCCGACCAGCCGCTCAAGGGCCATGTCACCAGCCTGGGGCCGGCCACGGGGGCGATCTTCAGCGTCATCCCGCCGCAGAACGCGACCGGCAATTTCACCAAGATCGTGCAGCGTGTACCGGTCAGGATCGCGATCGACGCCGACCAGGCGGGCAAGGTCGCGCTGCGGCCCGGCCTGTCCACCGTCGTCACCGTCGATACCGGATCGCGCTGAGGGCGCCATGTCAGCGCCGGCCGCCCCGCAATCCTTCCTCGCCAGCATCCTGCCGTTCATGGTGATGTGCGTGGGGATGTTCATCGCGCTGCTCGACATCCAGATCGTCGCCTCCTCGCTGCAGGATATCGGCGGCGGCCTGTCGGCCGCGCAGGACCAGATCGGCTGGGTGCAGACCTCCTATCTGGTGGCGGAGATCATCGTCATCCCGCTGTCGGGCTGGCTGACACGCGTCTTCTCGACCAGATGGCTCTTCACCATCTCGGCCGCCGGTTTCACCTTGGCCAGCATGCTGTGCGGCTTTGCCTGGAACATCGAAAGCATGATCGTGTTCCGGGCGCTGCAGGGGCTGCTCGGCGCCTCGATGATCCCGACGGTGTTCACCTCGTCCTTCCACTATTTCCAGGGCCCTAGGCGCGTCTACGCCGCCGCCGTCGTCGGCAGCATCGCCTCGATCGCGCCGACGCTAGGGCCAGTCATCGGCGGCTGGATCACCGACACGTTGAACTGGCACTGGCTGTTCTATGTCAATGTCATCCCCGGGGCGGTCATCACCGTGCTCGTCGCGCTGCTGGTCAAGATCGACAAGGGTGATCTGTCGTTGCTGAAGGGCGCGGACTATATCGGCATGGCGCTCATGGCGGTCAGCCTTGGCACGGCGGAATATGTGCTGGAGGAAGGATCGCGCTGGAACTGGTTCGACGACGCCACGATCCGCAATGGCGCCGTCGTCGCCGTGGTCACGCTCGTCCTGTTCGTCGTGCGCAGCCTGACCTATGCGCAGCCGGTGGTCGACTTCCGCGCCTTCGGCAACCGCAATTTCGCCATCGGCTGTTTTCTCTCCTTCATCACCGGCATCGGCATCTTCGCCACGATCTATCTGACGCCGTTGTTCCTCGGCTATGTGCGCGGCTACAACGCGCTTGAAACGGGGCTAGCGGTGTTTTCGACCGGCGTCGCTTCGTTGGTCGGCGTTCCGGTCTACATCTTCCTCGCCAAGCGCTTCGACACGCGCTGGCTGATGATGTTCGGCCTGGCATCCTTCGGCGCCTCGATGTGGAGTTTTTCCGCCATCACCAGTCAGTGGGGCTCGGCCGAGCTCCTCCTGCCGCAGATCTTTCGCGGTTTCCCGCAGGTCTTCGCCGTCGCGCCCAGCGTCAATCTCGGGCTCGGCAGCCTGCCGCCGGAACGGCTGAAATATGCCAGCGGCCTGTTCAACACCATGCGCAATCTGGGCGGCGCGGTGGGCATCGCGATTTGCGGCGCGATCCTCAACAACCGCACCAACTTCCATTTCCTGACGATCGCTTCGCATCTGACGCCGCAGAACGAGGCGGCCATGCGCCTTGTCGACAACGTTGCGCAACGCTACGGCCAGTTGCCCGGCGCCATCGAAGACGGCCACGCCGCCTCGCTGAAGCAGCTCTGGCAGCTCGCCTATCGCGAGGCTTCCACCATGGCCTATGCGGACGCGTTCCTGGTCATCATGGTGGCTTTCGTCATCGCTACCGCACTGGTCCCGTTCCTGCGCAACGTGACGCCGAAGGCGCCGCCGCCGGACGCGCATTGAGGGACGCGCAAGCGCCGCGGGCGACGCAGTTACTGCGACCCCGCCCCAAACCAGCGAATAAAAGCAGCGTCCTTGCCGGTGATGTCCTTCACCGCTTTCAGCAATGCCTCGTGCAGGGTTTGCATCGAGCGGTAGTGATCGCATTGCGTCGATATCAACGGGGCCACAATACTGCGATGCAGCTCTCCTGCCGCCATCAGGAACCGGTCAAGCTCCGACTCCGATAATTGCTTTGCCTTGTTACGACGAACCACCGCGACCTCCAGCGAGAATCGCCCCACCAAGGATTAAATTCCTATACGCATCGGAAAGTTTCCAGCGACCGCTGGTTGCCTTTTTCGGCCTATCGTCGTCAGCCTACCACTTCACGCTGAAACCGACCGAGCCGCCGAAGGCATGGCTGTCGCCGAAATCCTCCAGGCTGGTGCGCGCCAGCAGCTCGCCATGGACGGAATAGCGATCGTCGGCCCAGCTCAGCGAGCCGCCGACGCCGAGGCCGCCCCAAAGCTGCTGCGGCTTGCTGGTCAGCTTGGTGCCGGAGACGTCGACATCGGTACCATCGAGGAAGTCGTAGTAGAGATTGGCGATGCCATAGACATGCGAGCGGCTCGTCTGCCCCGCTTTGTCCTTCCAATCGCTTTCATAGTCGGCGGAGAGACCGAGGCGGCCGATCAGGCTGTCGCTGCCGCCGTTGGAGACCAGCGCCCCATAGGGATCGGTGAAAGTGTCGAAGTCGACCGAGGCGTAGGAGAGCTGCGCCTGCGGCGTCAGCGACCAGTTGCCATGAAGCGCGATCTTCTGCCCGGCCTCGATGCCGAGGCCGTAGCCGAAGCCGTTGTTGCCGTCGGCGAGCTTCCTGCCGAGCGTCGCGGAAGAAAGATCGCTGTCGAACCAGGTGAGCTCGGCCTGGGTGTCGACATAAAAGCCGTTCTTGCCATACCAGGTGAGCGTGCCGCCAAAGCCATAGCCGGTTGCGTCGATCGAGCCGGTGCCGAAGGAAGAGGAGACGTCTGATTTCACCGTGCCGTAGTGGACGGTGAGACCGCCGACCAGCATGCCGGAGGTGGTCTCGGAGAGCAGCATGTCGAGGCCGGCCTGGAGCCGCCAGAGATCGGCGTCATAATCGGTGCCGGTGGTGGTCGTGCCCGGCTCGAACTCGCTGTGCGAGGCCTCGATGCGCCCCCAGATCGGGTTGCCGCCCTGGATGGCGCTGCCTGTCGCCGACTGGTCGGCGACAGTCCATGAGCGGTTGCCGATGCGCTGCTGCAGCGTGCCGAGCTGGGTGAAGCTCTGCAGCACGCCGGCATAGGCCTCGTAGATGGGCGCGGCCGGCGAGTAGAGCGGCGCGGTCGGGCCGCCCGGATCGACGGGATTGATCAGCGCCGAGCGCAGATACCAGTCGCCATCGGCCGGCGTGCTGACGCCGTTCTGGTAGAGCCGGTAGGCGTAAGCGCCTGCCACCACGGCCTGGTCGCCTTGGAAGATATAGTCGCCCTGCAGATTGAAGGTGCCGGCGGAGACGCCGCCGACATCGACGATCTTGATGCCGTCGACGGTCTGCGCGCCGGCGCCGCCGACAGGGGTCACCTTGATGTTGGCGGTCCCCGACGTGTTGCCGGTGATGATCAGCCTGTCGGTGGAGGAGGCATCGCCGTCGAGGATCGCTTCGATTTCGACCGTGCCGCCGGCGCCGACGAAATTGCCCTGGATAGTCAATTGGCCGATCGAGTTGCCGGGCGCGATGACGCCGCCGGTCTGCAGCGTCGTCGACCCCACGGTGCCGTTGCCGCCGAGCGCGCCGCCACTCAAGACGGTCACCGCGGAGTTAGCGAGGGAGCCGTTGACCGAAAGCTTGCCGGCCGCGATCGTGGTCGCCCCGTTGAGCGTGTTCGTACCGGTGAGATTGAGATTGCCGCTCCCCAACTTGGCCAGCGTGCCGGTGCCGGAGAGGATGGCGGAGAAGGCGGCATCGGTCGGCTGGTCGAAAACCAAAGCCGCGTTATCAAGGATATCGCCGCTGCCGAAGCTCGTTGCCTGGCCGATCAGCGTGCCGGTCGAGATCGTCGTGCCGCCGCTGTAGGTGTTCGCGCCGGAAAGCACGAGCGTGCCGGTATCGGTCTTCACCAGACCGCCGCTTCCGGCGATCTGCGCGGCGATGGTCGCCGTAACGCCGGCGTCGGTCCTGATCGTCGTGGCGGCGGTGTTGGTGGTGAGCGTGTCACCGTCGATCACATAGCCGTTGGTCATGAACTGCATGCCGGTAAATCCGACCGCGCCGGCGGAATCATCGACCGTGACGGTGCCGGCCTGACCGGCGAACACCGCGAAATCCTGACCCCACTTGCCGTTGATCGCGCCATCGGCTTCCGTCCAGTTGCGGTTCGTCGCGTCCCACACGCCGTCACCGCCGTCGATCGCGCCGTTGTCATGCAGCCCCGTATTGCCGCCGTCCCAGAAGCCCAGCGTCACGCCGGCGCTGGAGATCAGGTTCACCTCACCGGCGATGCTGGTCTGGATGAAGAGATCGCTCGCGGAGACGGGCGTGGTCCCGAACTCAAGCCCGTTGTCCGTCAACGCACCGCCGTAGTTCATGAGCCGGTAGACGCCGGGACCGAAGCCGCCGACATCGGTGATGTTCAGCGTGCCGTCGAGGGTGAGATCACCATTGACCACGATCAAGTCGTTGACGCCGTTGCCGACCGTCCCCGGAACGCCGAGCTCGTAGTCGAGTTTCGCGCCTGCGTTGAGTGTCAGCGAACCGACCGTGAGCGTGCCGGGGCTGTCGCCCGGCGCGATTGTGCCATCAACCGTCACCGGCCCCGCGATCGTTCCCACGCCCGACAGGGTGCCGGAGCTGTTGACGCTGACGGCGGTATTTCCGAGCGAGCCGTCGACGCGCAACCTGCCTGCGTCGACCGTCGTCGCGCCGGTATAGGTGTTCGTGCCCGAGAGCGTGAGCGTGCCGGTGCCCAGCTTGGCAAGAGAGCCGCCGGCACCCGACATCGAGCCGGAGAACGTGGTGCTGGCGTCGCCGCCGATCGTCAGTTTCCTGTCGCCGAGAGCGACATTGCCGGCGCCCGACAACGAGCCGATCGTCTCGTCGTCGCTGTCAATCCCCGTGATGCTGGAGGAGATGGAGGGTCGCGCTAACGATAATGTGGCGCCGGCCGCCACCGTCACGGCCGACGCGTCGGGAATGGAGTCGATGCCCGAACCGACCGCATAGAGCGTCCCGCCCAGGATTTGTGTCGCGCCCTGATAGCTGTTGTTGCCGGCCAGAACCTGGCGGTAGGCGCCGTTCTTGACGAAGCCGCCGGTTCCGGTGATGCCGCCGTAGAACAGCGCGGTCGTGTTGGCGAAATTCGTGCTGGTCGTGAGGTCGCCGACAAGCTCCACCGTGCCGGCATCGCCCGAGAGCGTGCCGATGGTCTCGTCGCCGAGGACGCGGAACACACCGGCCTGGGCAATCACGGCAGACTGGTCGCCGATCGCGTTGCCGCCCTCGGCCTCCAGGATCCCGCCCAGAATTCGCGTGCCGCCGGTATAACTGTTGTTGCCCAATAAGGTCAGCATGCCGGCGCCGGTCTTGGTGAAAAGGCCGCTGCCGCTGATGACGCCCGTCAGGACAAGGTCGGCATCGGTCTGGAACGTGCCGTTGTCGGTCAGGGCGACATTGCGGCTGCTGGTGAAGGCGGAGGTCGTCTGCAGCGTGCCGCCGTTGAAGGTCAGGCCGCCGGAAGCAGCGCCGAGATTGTTGTCGGCGGAGACCGACAATGTGCCGGCCGAGATCGTGGTTCCGCCGCCATAGGTGTTGGCGCCGGTGAGTATGGTCGTGCCGGTGCCGATCTGGTTCACCGTGCCGCTGCCAGAGATGATGCCGGCAAAGGTAGAGACGTCGGAGCGGTCGAAGGCGAGCATGCCGTCGTTGGTCACATCGCCGATGATCGAGCCAGTCGTGCCGCCATTACCGATCTGCAGCGTCCCCTGCTGAATATCCCAGTTGGTCGTAGCGGTGTTGTCCGCCGTCAGTGCCCAGGTGCCGCTGCCGGTCTTCTCGAAAATATCGAAATTCCGATATTGCCCGGCGGCGCCTATCGAACCATCCAGGATGGAAAAGCCTGTTCCGCTGAGCCGAAGCGAATCCGTGGTCGCCGTCGCGTTCGCGACCACGTTGCCAAATATCTGCGAGCCGTCCTGAAGTTCTAGGGCGAGGGAGCCTGTGGTCGCTGTCGGGGCCAACAGGATCGCAGTCGCCTGGCCGGCGCCAGCCCGAATCGTGCCGCTGTTGACGAGGTTGATATTGGCCGTTAGGCCGAAGCTAGTTATCGCGAAGGCGCCGGCCCCGCCTTCGATCGTCCCGGTATTGTTGATTTGATCAACGCCTATCCGGACGCCCACGCCGACCCCGTTAAAGCCGCTACCATTCGTGGGACCAACTCCGCCGCGGATCGTGCCGCTGTTGGCTAGAGTGCTGGTTGTGCCGGCGCCGCCGGCAATATCGACGCCTGCGCCGCCGGAGGTCGTGGCGCTGTTGCCACCCTGGATGATGCCGCTGTTGGTCACCGACGATTGGGTCGAGACTCGGACACCTGCTCCGCCAGATCCGGCGTTGCCGTTGCCGCCGGTGATCGAGCCGCTGTTTATGAATATCGTTCGGTTAGCCGTAATGCCGCCTTGCGAGCTGGCAGAACCGCCATCGGCACCTATGAGCGTGCCAGAAAAAATGACCTGATCAGGGGAACCCGTCTGCGAGAAACTGATGGCGCCGCCGGCACCGTTTAAGGTCCCAGAGAGAGTGAAGCCTTGCGTGTCGATCGTGATCGGCTTCCCCGGATCAGGAAGTGCTGTCGATCCTGCAACCGCGAAGCTCTGGGTCATGACGATCAATGAGCTGGGATCGCCGTCGGTATTCGCGGAGTTAATGGCGGCGCGCAGCTCCGTCTCGTTGCTCACCATGTAGGTCGCCGCCGAGGCCGCGCCTAGAAACAGGCAGGAGATCGCCGCGCCGCTGACACCGGCAAGGAGCATCCCGTCCCGCATGCGCCGAAGCGCGCCGCCGCTCGTCTTCATTGATCTGCCCGCCCGGAATCTGCTGCCCGCCACGCCGGATCGCCCGCACGGCGCACCGACCAAATCGCCGAGAGGTTAACTTGGTGTTTGATTCCTGTCTTGAAGTTGAATTGTCGATTATTGATTTTTTCTTGCCGTTACTTTAAAGCAACATTAGCTTCATTGAATATAAGCAATGTAAATATAAGCTTTGACTTGATTATGCGGATGGGAAACGCGATCGCCAGCGTTAAGGGGCGGGCGGAACCTGGGCGGTCCGGCCCGCTTATCATGGTGACACAGGATTTGCGGACCGGACCTTGCCCCCGCGGCTTGGCTGCCCGGGCAACACGTGGTCAGCTTCGCCCTTGGCGGCTGCCGTTGGCAATCGACAGTCCGTGCGCGCGCCGAGGCCAATCAAACGGAACCGCGATCAAGCTCCGCCACCTATTTCTTCTTCAGCAGCCGCGCTTCCCGAAGAAGCGAACTGGCGTCGATGCCGATCATGTCGACAAGGTCGCGGGCCTGGGAGTCGGTGATCCCGGTCTCCTGCACGAGAAATCGGATGCGGAATTCCTTCTCCGCCTTCAGTCGCGCGTCGCGTTCTTGCTTGTCTTCGGCCATGGATTTTTCCCCATGACCTGAAACCGCAAGTTGACGCTAAGGTTCCGCTCAGCGCGCCACCGGGCGATGCCCGTCGGGCAGGCGGGTGGCGATCAGCTTGTCGATGCGGCGGCCGTCGAGGTCGACCACCTCGAAGCGCCAGCCTTGCGCGTCGACGCACTCGCCGGTCGTCGGCAGATGGTGGAGATGCGACAGCACATAGCCGGCCACGGTCTCGTAGTCGCGGTTCTCCGGCAGGTCGATGCCCAGCACCTCGGCCATCTCGTCGGCCTGCATGTAGCCGGCGAGCAGCCAGGAACCGTCGTCGCGCTTGACGGCATTTTCCTCCTCGCCGGCCTCAAGATCGGAGCGGAACACGCCTGTGATCGCTTCGAGGATGTCGGCCGGCGTGACTATGCCTTCGAAATGGCCGTATTCGTCATGGACCAGCGCCATCGGCACGTCCGATTCCCTGAGCTTCTGCAGCACGTCGAGCGCGTCGGCCTGGTCGTGCACGATGGGGGCGGCGCGTACATGCTGGCGGGGATCCAAGACCCTGCCGGCAAGAAGCGCGGCCAGCACGTCGCGCGTCTGGATGACGCCGACCATGGCGTCGACATTGCCGTCGCCGACTGGCAATCGCGAGTGCTGCGTTTCCATCAAAAGCTTTCGGATCACCGTCTCATCGGATTGCAGGTTGAGCCAGTCGACCTCCGTGCGCGGCGTCATCACGGCGCGCACGGCGCGGTCGCCAAGACGCATGACTCCGGCGATCATGCGGCGCTCGTCGGATTCGATGGTGCCGTGATGCTCGGCCTCGGCGACCAGCATCTTGATCTCCTCGTCGGTGACCTTCTCTTCCGCCTCGCCGGCCTGGCCGAGCAGCCACAGCACGGCGCGGCCGGAGAGGTCGAGCAGGAAGACGAGCGGCGCCGAGACGGTGGCAAGGATGGTCATTGCCGGCGCGGCGCGGACCGCGACGCGTTCCGGGTCCTTGAGCGCGATCTGCTTCGGCACCAACTCGCCGACGATCAACGAGGCATAGGTGATCAGAGCGACGACGATGCCGACACCCACCGGGTCGGCGATGTTTTCGCGAATGCCGGTCGACGCCAGATATTGCGCCAGCCTTTCGCCGAGCGTCGCGCCCGAGAAGGCGCCTGAGAGAACGCCGACGAGCGTGATGCCGATCTGCACCGAGGACAGGAACTTGCCTGGATTCGAGCCTAGCGCCAGCGCGCGGCCGGCGCCCTTGACGTTGCGGTCGATCATCGCCTTGAGGCGGGCGGGCCGCGACGAGACGATGGCAAGCTCCGACATCGACAAAAGGCCGTTCACCAGAATGAGGACGGCCACGACGGCGATTTCAACGTAAAGCATGGGCGGTCAATAGCATTGCTGCAGTGCATTCGAAAATAGCCGGCCGGTATTTTTGGAAGATGACAGCTTTGGCGCGCGCCCTACCGGCTTCCGGACGGTCGTTCGGCAGGACGTGGTAAGCAGGCTGTGCGAGTTTGACATTCGAGCAGGACACCACCACGAAATCTCAAAAGCGGATCATGGAAAATCAATGGGATAGGGCGGAACCAATATCAAATGATATAGTTAGGGTAGCTTGTTGGGGGTTGCCTAATGGCGCTCGAACCAAAACGTGGCCTCGTCCAGAAGCTTCTGGAGGAGACCGGTATTTCCGAGGCGCAGGCGCTGGAACTGATCTCGCTGCTCGGATCGAACTGGTCGTCCCTGGTCAGGGAAGCCAAAGCCATAAGGGACAGCCTGAAGCCGCCGACCGGGCCCCCATCCGCATGACAGTCTGCGCTGCCGTTTGGCTTGGCCGTGCCGTCACTCCCGTGTGCTCAAGACGCCGATCACGGCCATGCCGTCGGTGAAATAGGGATCGCCGCCGCCGTTGCGCCCAGACTTCGTGGCGCCGATTCCCGGTATCTCGCTGGTTGAGGTAAGCAGGCCGGCGGCCTTCAGGTCGCCGATAAGGAAGTCGCGCTCGGCGTCGATGTCGGGGCCAATATGGTGAGTGATGGCGCCCGTGTCGTGGCTGAGGCCGACGCCGCGATCGAAGCTCGCGGCGCCCAGCCAAAGCGGACGGCCATCATCGCCGAACGCATCCGTCAGCCAGAAACGGACATGGTGGCGCCGGTCGGCACTGTCGCCGACCGGTTTCTCGAAGGCCAGGTCCTGGGCGCGGCCCTCGAACAATAGGCGGCTCATCGGCGCATCGGGGTAGGGGCGCGAAAACAGCACACTTTCACCGATATCGATCGCGGTCCTGAGCGTCACGGCATCGGCCGTATCCCAGCCCGCGACCGCGAAGGCGTGGGGCACTTCCTTCTCGGTGCCGACGAGGCCGACATTGATCGGATCGCCGGGAATGCCCTGCGGCGTATGCGTCACCATCTCGAAGGGGCGGGTGCGGAAGCCGCGTTCCCGCCAGGTCCAGAATTCTGGCGCGGCGACATAGGCGAGCGCCAGATAGAAGGCGCAAATAGCCGCAAGCCAGATCGCCGCTCGCCGCCTCAGGCTTCGTTTATCCACCAAACCCGCTCCCATCCTTGCGCGACCATTTTATGCGGTGTTGGCCGTTTTGGGGCAGAGCCGCCTCAGCGGCAGGCGCGGTAGCCGCTTTTGCGGTTCTTGATGTCGAAATGGAAATGGTTGCGGTGGTCGTAATTATAGCCCGGGCCGAGCACCGTGGTGAAATATTCGCAGCCGTCGGCGCGCACATTGTTGAGGAAGCCGCGGGTGCGAAACGCGAACAGTCCGGGCTTGCGCACGTCGATGTCGTCGCCATTGTTGAGCTCTATGCTCATGACGTCGAGGGCGTTGCCCTTGCCGTGCTCGGACAACACGCCTTCGCCGGCTATGTTGCGGCAGGAATAGCTGGAGCCCTGGTGGATCGCCTTGACGCCAGAGAAATAGCGCCAGCGGGCGGCCGGCTGCAGCTCGTTCTTGGTCCAGGCGGCGAAGGTGGCGGCCATGTTGCAGGTCAGTGTCGCGGCCGGCTTCATGGCGACGCTGCCGATCGCCGAGACTTTCACGGGGAAATCGATGCCGCACTGGCCTTCATGGATCGGCTGGACGTCCTGATAGACGACGCCCATCCGCTTCAGCTCGTTGCGGCAGTCGATCTCGCTGGCCGGCATCTGCTCCAGAGGCGACATCGGCTCGTCCATGCGCGGATAGGCGGCCTGGGTCATGTAGGGGTTGGACGGAACGAGCCGCTGCATGCCGGAATATTGCGGCGTGTCGGGCTGCGGCACGGCTGCCGTCTGGCTACCGACATCGACGGCCGGCTGCAGCGCAAAGACATCACCGGTCGTGCAGGCCGATATCGTCGCGATGGCGGCGCCTGCGACCAACCCGACGGCCGCGACGCGCGCACGCTTGTTCCATCGCGCCGCCACCAGCATAGCGCCAAGTCTTCGAGCCATCGAAAGGCGTCCTCGTCCCCGAATGGCACAAGTTTAGTGGGCAAGAGTAAAGGAAGGATCAGCGCCGGCATTCATGCATGAGGCGGAATTGCGGCGTTGTTGTTTGGTCAGAAGCGGCCAAGACTTCCGACTTGCCTATTGGCAGAACGGGCCGCCGTGGCGGCGGGGTTCGAGGTCCAGGTGGAAATGCAGCGCGTGGTCGGGGTCGGCGCCCGGTCCAAGCACCGTCTTGAACGGCCCGCAGGCAGCCTTGCGTACCGCGTCGAGGAACTTCGCATCTTTTTCAGGAGGCGCCGGCCCGACCTCGATCTTGCTTCCGTCCGACAAGGTGAAGCTTGCGATGTCGAGCGCGTTGCCGAAGGCGTGTTCCGACAGTTTGCGGGTGCCGTTGCGCGGGCGGCAGACGAAGGCAGAGGCCTGGTTGACCGACTTCAAATCGGCGCCGAGCTCGGCTTTCGCCGCAGGCTGGACGACATCGGCCATGAAGCGCGCCGCCGCCTCGGCCATCGGGCAGTTGAGCTCGGTGCCCGGGCTGATGCCGATGGACTTGCCTAGTGTCTTCAAAATTATCGGATAGGGGATAGAGCAGCCGATTTGCACATCGTGCTCGGCCTTGTGCTCCTCGAACTCGACGCCCATCGCCTTCAGCCGCTCGCGGCATGCGGTTTCCTCGGCCGGCATCTTGTCGGCCGGCACATCGGCCGAACGGGGATCGGGAAGCATCTTTTCCTCGCCTGGTTGGGCGGGCTTTTCCGGCGGCTGCGGCGCGGTTTCCGGCGGCTCCGGCTCCAGTTCGGCGGGTTTTTCGGTCGGCGTGGGGACAATCTCCGGCATTTGCGGTTCGGGCTCCGCCCGCGCCCCGGATTGAGCGTCCTTCGAACGCGGCGGATGGGCGTCCCATTTCGGATGCGACTTCTCCTGGTTGAGGAAGTCGTCGTTGCTGTCGAGGCGGCTTTTGCCTTGCCCGGACTTGTCGGCGCGGTTTTCCATATCCTGAGGACGCGACCCTGGCGCCGGTATCGTTTGCGGCGTCTCCGGTACTGGAGCGGCGCTCTCGCTGGCCGGCGGCAAATGTCTCTTGTGGCGGTGATGATGCTTGGCGGCCGTGGCCGGCGTTACCAGCAAGGCTGCCGCCGCAAAAGGCAACGCCAATCTGCACAATCCGGAAATGCTCAGCGTTGCCATCGCCCCGAAACGGCAATCGCGTCGCGAAGTTGCCTGCACCGACGGCCTTGCCGATCACAATCGGTTACCGGCGCGTTACGCGCCTATGGCTTCAAGGCCTTCCTCCAGCCAGTCGGCCAGCATCGGCAGGCCGAGCAGGTATTTGGCCGTGCGCTTCCTTGGACGCTCCCTGGCGGCTGCCACCGCGTCAGCCCATTCGGAAGCGTCATAGTCGCCGCGCCCGACCCAGGCGAGCGCGATCAGCTCGGCCGCCTCATCGATGTTGAGATCGTTGATCAGCTCGCGGAATTCTTCCTCGGTGAGGTTTTCCGAGGCCTCCTCGACAAGGCCGTCATGGTGGTGGCTGGCATGGGCATCGCCGTCGAACTCGACCTCGTGCTCGGCGCCATCGTCATAATCCTCGTTGACGCCGGCGCTCAGCGCCTTGGCCTTGAGGATGAACAGGCGCACCGTGTCCGGGTCGATGGAAAGCTCCCATTCTTTCTCGCGGCGCTGCTGCACGGTCCTTCTCCACGTGATGCGCGTGGTCCGATGATAGCGGATTTGCAGCGCGCGTCACGCCCGGAGGCAAGGCTCTCTTTCGAGCCGCGCAAAATAGTTCGCCAGCCGCCCGCATTTCGGGATGAAACCGCACCAGAGCGGCGTTAATCTGCCATTGTCACGCTCACGGAGGCTTCGATGCGCAGACGATTGCTTGTTCAAGTCATGGCTATTGCGGCGCTGCCGCTGTTCGTCGCCCCGGCTTTTGCGGCCGGAGAAGGCGGGGGAAGCGCCGGCGGCAGCGGTGGCCAGACGACCACTACCTGCAAGAAGGGCGAGGTCTGGGACAAGAAGAAGAACAAATGCGTGAAGCCGCAATATGGCATGCTGGATGACGACAGCATCTACGAGGCCGGCCACGATCTGGCGATGGCCGGGCGCTATGACGAGGCGATCTCGGTGCTGACGCTCGCCGCCAACAAGCAGGATCCGCGCATCCTCAACTATCTCGGCTATTCGCACCGCCATTCGGGCCGCGTCACCGTCGGCCTCGGCTATTACGAGGAAGCGCTGCGCATCGACCCGAACTACACGCTTGTGCGCGAGTATCTCGGCGAAGCGCATCTGCAGATCGGCGATCTCGCCGGCGCTCAGGAACAGCTCAAGGAAATCGAAAAGCGGACCGGCACGGGCTCGCGCGAATACGGCATGCTGTCCGAACAGATCGATCATTTCCTGCGGAGCTGAACAGGCTGCAAGCGCTTCGGGCCGGCTGCGAGCAATCGTAGCCGGCTTTTTGTTGTTCGCCGCCAGCCGGCATCCGCGAAAGCGGTGATCATTTTGCCGAACTTCATTTTTGGCGTGAAAATCGCGCCAAGATCGCTATATTCAGGGAAATTGTGGTGAAACGGTTCCGTTAGCCCGAGGCTGCCGGACCGTTTTCTTTTTGTACCCATTTGACAAGGCTGCTCCCGACAAGCGGGGGTGGCGGCAGGAAAGGTCAGGCATATGATCAAGGTCCCGATGACAGGCGAGGGGTTCGCGTCATTGAAGGAAGAACTGCGTTGGCGCCAGCAAGAGGAGCGTCCGCGTATCATCGAGGCGATCTCCGAAGCGCGCTCGCATGGCGACCTGTCCGAAAATGCCGAATATCATGCGGCCAAGGAGTCGCAGAGCCACAATGAAGGCCGCATCAACGAGCTCGAGGATCTGATCGCGCGCGCCGAGGTCATCGACGTCTCCAAGCTTTCCGGCGACAAGGTGAAGTTCGGCGCGACCGTCGTGCTCGTCGACGAGGACACCGAGGAAAAGAAGACCTACCAGATCGTCGGCGACCAGGAAGCCGACGTGAAGTCCGGCCGCATCTCGATCTCCTCGCCGATCGCGCGAGCGCTCATCGGCAAGGAAGTCGGTGACGCCATCGAGGTCAACGCCCCTGGCGGCGCCCGGGGGTATGAGATCGTCCAGGTGCAGTTCATTTAGCTCCAATCTCCCCCCTTGTGGGGGAGAAAGCGATTTCAACATCTTAGCCGAAGGCTAAGTGTTAGAAATCGCAAGAGAGGGGACAAGCGCTGTGCGACGAGGGCCGGGCGCCCGACGAAATCCCCTCTCTTGGATTTTCTACGACTTAGCCTTCGCGAAGTGCTCCGGCTAAGACCGTGAAAATCCATTCTCCCCCACAAGGGGGGAGACAGCGCGCCGCGCCAGTAGCCGTTCCGCCTCGGCCACCACCTCAGCCGGCGTGATCTTGCCGCCGGGCGGCGCAAGCAAGGTCGATGCAAACTTTCCCCGCGGGCCGGTGAGACCGGGCTCGGTCGCCAGGAAGATGGCGACTGTCGGCAGGCCGAAGGCGCTGGCGAGATGCGTCAGGCCGGTGTCGGCGCCGATGACCAGCGCCGAGCGGCCGAGGATCGCGGCGACGTCCGCGAGCGGCGATTTCGCAACCAGCACTGTCCTTGGCACGGCTCCGGCAATGGCTTCCGCCACCTTCTTTTCCGCCTCATTCGACCATGTGACCACCGGCGTGAATTGCCGGTCGGCCAGCTCGCGCGCGGTTCCGATCCAGTCCTCGGCCGGCCATTTCTTGTCCTCGCGGCTGGTGCCGTGGAGCAGGAAAGCGGTTTTGCCTTCAACACCGAGTAGCGCGCCCGCTGGCGGCACGATGCCGGAGTCGAGCGCCGACAGGTCAGGCTCGTAGCCCAGCGCCAGGCCGAACAGCCGCCTGGTGCGCTCGATGGCATGCAGATCGCGCGGCACGGCGTATTTGCGCTGATAGAACAGCGTCGCCGAAGGCTCACGGACGCTGGCGCGATCGAAGCCGGCAATCGGCGCTCCGGCCTGGATGGCGACCAGGGCCGACTTCAGCAAGCCTTGGGCGTCAATGACGAGGTCGTAGCGGGAGGCACGGAGCGCTCGGCGCAGCCCGGCCATCTCACGCCATGTTCCGCCGTCGAAAAGCCTCTTGCGCCAGCGCCGGACCGCCACCTTGTGGATCATTCCAATCGCCGGATGCAAGGCCACGATGCCGGCAAACGGCTCCTCCACGCACCAGTCGAAGCTTATATCGGGGCGGTTGCGCACCGCGTCCTCTACGGCCGGAAACGTGTGGATGACATCGCCCATCGACGATGTCTTGACGATCAGCACTTTCATGCGGCCGCCGGAACCTTGAGCAGGCGGTCGGCCGCGGCGGTGACCCGAGCGATATCGAGCGTCTTCAGGCAGTTGAGGTGCCCAAGCGGACAGACCTTCCTATGGCAGGGCGAGCAGGACAGATGCAGCCAGATCAGCTCGGAGCGCTCGCTGAGCGGCGGCGTGTTTTCCGGCGAGGTCGAACCGTAGACGGCGACGATCGGCGTGCCGACGGCGGCCGCGACATGCATCAGGCCGCTGTCGTTCGAGACCGCAAGCTTCGCCGCGGCGATCAGGTCGATGGCGTCCTCGAGGCGGGTCTTGCCGGCCAGGTCGATGGCGCCCGGCGCAAGTGCTGCGATCTCGCCGGTCACGTCGGCATCGTTCTTCGAGCCGAGCAGCGCGACGCCCAGACCCCTGGCCATCATGTCCCGGGCAAGCCCGGCATAGTGATCGCTCGGCCAGCGTTTTGCCGGGCCGAACTCGGCGCCTGGCATGAGAGCCACGAATTTTCTTCCCGTCAGCCCGAACCGCGCCAGCAGATCGGCCTGGTTGGCCTTGTCGACGGTGAGCCTCGGCGCGCGAAACGTGCCGCCGCGCGCGAGGCCGAAATAGGCGCGCGCCGTGCGCCGCTTCAGCGCCTCGGGCAGCGGCACAATGTCGGTGAGCAGGCCATAGCGCATCTCGCGCAGATTGCCGACGCGGTGCGGAATGCGGGCAAAGAACGGGATCAGCGCCGATTTCCAACTCCCTGGCAGCACATACGCCATGTCGTAGCGGCCGCGCAGCAGGCGGCCGAAGCGCCTGCGGCTGCGGAATTCGAGCGCGCCCGGCATCAGCGGGAAGTCGATCTGGCTGCGTATCTCAGGCATGCGCCTGACCAAGGGTGCAGCCCAGGCCGGCGCCAGCACGTCGATCGCCGCGTTCGGATGTTTTTCCTTCAGCGCCGCAAACAGGCACTGCGCCATGACCATGTCGCCCACCCAGCGTGGGCCGATCACGAGGATCGTTGGGCCTTCAGCCATTCGACATAGTCCCTGACGCCGGTTTCGACTGTGCGGAATTGGCCATTGTAGCCGGCCGCGCGCAAGCGGGACATATCAGCCTGCGTGAAACTCTGGTAGCTGCCCTTGAGATGGTCGGGGAAGGGGATGAACTCAATCTCGCCCTTGCCCAGCGTGTCGATCACCGTCTCGGCGATGGCCCGGAACGGCTGGGCGCAACCGGTGCCGCAGTTGAAGATGCCGCTCTGGCCCTTTTTCCAAAGCCAGAGATTGACGTCGGCGACATCGCCGACATGGATGAAGTCGCGGCTCTGCTCGCCCGGGCCGAAGTCGCCATAGGCGCCGAAGAGTTTCGGATTTTCGCCACGCTCGACCTGGTTGAACAGATGGAAGGCGACGGACGCCATGGCGCCCTTGTGCGCCTCGCGCGGTCCGTAGACGTTGAAATAGCGCAGGCCCGTCACCTGCGAATGGTCGGTGTCGACATTGCGGCGGACGTAGTCGTCGAACAGCTTCTTCGAATAGGCATAGACGTTGAGCGGGCGCTCGAACTCGGGTTCCTCGCGGAACTCGCTGTCGCCGCCATAGACGGATGCGGAGGAGGCATAGAGGAAGGGCACGCGCAGGTCGAGGCAGGCATGCAGCAGCCGCTTCGAATAGGTGTAGTTCACCTCCATCATGAACTTGCCGTTCCACTCGGTGGTGGTCGAGCAGGCGCCCTGGTGGAAGACGGCCTCGATGCGGCCGAGCGCGCCATTCTCGAGCTGGGCGAGAAAATCGTCCTTGTCGAGATAGTCGGCGATCTTGAGATCGGCGAGGTTGGCGATCTTGTGGCCGTCGGTGAGATCGTCGACCACGACGATGTCGTCATGCCCCTCGGCATTGAGAGCAGCGACGATGTTGGAGCCGATCATGCCGGCGCCGCCCGTGACGATGATCATGAAGGCCTCTGTCTGTTTGCGATCCGGGCTCTTATAGGGGAGGCTGGTGTGAGTGTCGATAAAACTGGTGCCGTCCCGTATTGAGGGTCGCCAATCTTGTCTATTTCGTCTGTTTTGTCTATTATATCCAAAACGGAGCGTGCCATGAAGCAGTACCCGTCGACTGATTTGAAACAGAATCTCGGTGATGTTCTTGCGGCTGCCAGCCAGCAGCCTGTCTCCATCACCCGTCACAACAAGCCGAGATACGTCCTCATGAGCATCGAGGCCTATGAGGCTCGCTTCGTCAACGACAGTCGCCGTGCCTACGCCGCCAAGGACGCCCCGTCAGAGCATGTCGATATGCTCGAGGAGTACGCTGCCGAGTTGGATCGTGATTAAGCCGGTTGCCGCCGACATCTGGCGATATCCATATCTGTGGTATCGCCAGCATGGAGACGGCGAGACCGAAGGCCGCAAGAGACGGCCCGTCGCCTTCGTGGCCGTTCTTCCCGGGAAAGCCGGGGGGACCAACCTTTTCATCCTCGCAATCACCTCCACGCAGCCGGGGCGCGATCGTATCGCCGTTGCCATTCCGGAAATTGAACGCCGCCGCGCCAGCCTTGACCCCATCCCTCTTTGGGTCATAATCGATGAGTACAACCACGATATCCTGGAATCGTCGGCTTACTTCGAACCGGGCGCGCGCATAGGCGCGTTCAGTCCATCATTCCACAAGAAAGTCATGGGTGCTTTCATTGCGGTTGTCCGCAAAGGCCAATCCAAAGCCATCCCCCGTGCGGACTAATGACCAAAAATGCCGCCGACCGAACTGCTGATCGCCTTCTTCGCCACCACCGCGATCTTCGCCTACATCCCCGGACCCGCCATGCTTTACGCCGCGGCGCAGACGATGGCGCGGGGCCGCTGGTCGGGGCTGACGGCGGCTCTTGGCATTCATCTCGGCGGCTATGTGCATGTCTTCGCGGCCGCCGCGGGACTGTCCGTCCTGTTCCACGCCGTGCCGCCGCTCTATCTGGCGGTCAAGCTCGGCGGCGCGCTCTACCTGATCTGGCTCGGCGTCTCAATGTTCCGCAAACGGACGGACGGCGATACGGATTTGCCGGCCATCGAGCGGAAATCGGCCCGGCGCGCCTTTTTCGAAAGCATCACAGTCGAGGTGCTCAATCCGAAGACGGCGATCTTCTTCATGGCGTTTCTGCCGCAATTCATCAATGCCTCGGCGGTGTTCCCGGTCTGGCTGCAGTTCGTCGTGCTTGGAACCATCGTCAATCTGATGTTTTCCTCCGCCGATATTGTTTGCGTATTCCTCGCCGGCGCGATGATCGCCCGGCTGCGGCGCTCGGGCCGCGCACATCGGCTGATGCAGCGCGCAGGCGGCGCCGTGCTGGTCGGCCTCGGCGTCCACGTGGCCCTGCAGAGAAGCTGATTGCACAGCTGGTTCCGGCCGCAGCCAATCGGGGCCTGCCGTTGCGCTCGCCCCAATTGCGGTATATCCGCATCGCGTTGAGCCAGGTGCGCCACAATTCCGGCGCTGAAACCTAATCAAGTCCTGCCTTTTTCAGGCATATGTCGAGCGAGATGATCAAGCACAATCCGCCCTCTCCGGAACCTTTGCATCGCACCATCGCCCGGTTCGGCGAGGTCACCGTGCTGGTGGTCGGCGATTTCATTCTCGACCGTTTCGTCAGCGGCGTGATCGAGCGCATCTCGCCGGAAGCCCCTATCCCCGTGCTGCATGGACGGGGCGAAACGCTGAACATGGGCGGCGCCGGCAATGTCGTCTCCAACATCGTTTCGCTGGGCGGGGCCGCGATACCCGTGTCGGTGATCGGCGCCGACCAGGCCGGCAACAATCTGATGCGCATGCTCAGCGAGATCGGCGTCGACACGGACGGGCTTCTGCAGCGCCAGACCCGCATGACCTCGTCGAAAAGCCGCTTCAGCGCGCTGAACCAGCAGGTGCTGCGCTTCGACGAGGAAGAGATCAAGCCGCTCAGCTCCGCCGAGCGGGCGAAGCTCATCGATCATTTCCAGGCCGCGCTTGGCCGCGCCGACATCGTGATCCTTTCCGATTACGGCAAGGGCATCCTGCTCGACGGCGTCGCCGGCGAGCTGATCGCGATCTGCCGCGACGCCGGCAAGCCGGTGCTGGTCGACCCGAAGGGACGCGACTATGCACGCTATACCGGTGCGACGGCGGTGACGCCGAACCGCAAGGAGCTTGGCGAGGCGGTCGGGCGCAAGGTGTTCGGCGATGACGAGATCGTGGCCGCCGCGCGCGACCTGATCGCCGAGCATGACTTCGAGTTCATCGTCGCCACGCGCAGCGAGAAGGGCATGAGCGTGGTCTCCGCCGAGGATGCCCGCCACATCTCCACCCAGGCCCGCGAAGTGTTCGACGTTTCCGGTGCCGGCGACACGGTCATCGCGAGCTTCGCGCTTTCGCTTGCCGCCGGCGCCGACCGGGTGCATGCCGCCGTCATCGCCAATGCGGCCGGCGGCGTCGTGGTGGGAAAACGCGGCACCGCTCGGCTGAATGTCGAGGAACTGTCCGGCGCGCTGTTCCGCTCGCATGGGCCGACGGCTCATACCGATGCCATTCTTGACGCCAATGCGGCGGCCAGGATGGTCGCTGCCTGGAAGGAAGAGGGCCTCACGGTCGGCTTCACCAATGGCTGTTTCGACATCCTGCATGCCGGCCATGTCAGCCTGCTGCATGCCGCCCGCAGCCAGTGCGACCGGCTGGTGCTCGGCCTCAACAGCGACGACTCGGTGCGCCGGCTGAAAGGGCCGGGGCGCCCGGTCAACAACCAGCATGACCGCGCCTGTGTGCTGGCAGCACTTGCCTCGGTCGACGCCGTCGTCGTCTTCGAGGAAGACACGCCGCTCAAGCTGATCGAGGCGCTGCTGCCCGACATTCTGGTCAAGGGCGCGGATTACACGATCGAGACCGTGGTCGGCGCCGATGTGGTGCAGAAGGCAGGCGGACGCGTGGTGCTGGTCGATCTCGTCGCCGGCAAGAGCACGACGAACACGATCGGCAAGCTGCGTGCCGCAAACTGAGGGTCTCATGTCCGATTTGAACGACTATCTGGTCCGCTCCGCGGCGGCGATCTCGGCGATGGTCGAGCGTGACCTGACCGGTGAGATGGAGCGCGCGGTGAGCACGGTCGTGACCGCGCTTTCGCAAGGCAAGGCGCTGCTAATCTGCGGCAATGGCGGCTCGGCCAGCGATGCCATCCACATCGCCGGCGAGCTGGTCGGCCGCTTCCTGAAGGAGCGCAAGGCCTACAACGTCATCGCGCTGCCGGCCAACGCCGCGGTGCTGACCGCCTGGGGCAACGATTACGGCTTCGACACGGTGTTTTCGCGCCAGGTCGAGGCGCATGGATCGGAAGGCGCCGTGCTGCTTGCGATTTCCACCAGCGGCAATTCGCCGAGCATCCTTGCCGCCGCCGAGCAGGCGCGCATGATGGGCATGACGGTGATCAGCCTTACCGGCGATACCGGCGGCAAGCTCGCGCCGCTGACCGACATCCTGCTCAACGTACCGTCGACCTCGACGCCGATCATCCAGCAGGGGCATCTGTGCCTCTACCACCATCTGTGCGAGGCGGTCGAAGCGCGTCTCAGCAATGGCTGAGAGCGAAGGCTTTCCGCTGGCCGGGCCGGGCCTTTGGGTCGAGCGGGTTGGTGACCGGAGCTTTCCGGCGGGCCGGCCGGCGCTGTTCCTCGATCGCGACGGCACGATAAATGTCGATACCGGTTATCCGAGCGATCCGGCGGCCATGGCGCTGCGCGATGGCATCGCGCCGGTCATCGCGGCCGCGAATGAGCAGGGCATTCCGGCCGTGGTCGTCACCAACCAGTCCGGCATCGCGCGCGGCTATTTCGGCTGGGACGCGTTCGCCCGGGTCAACGGGCGCGTGCTCGACCTGCTGGCTGAACAGAACGCGTTTGTCGACATGGTGCTGGCTTGCGCCTACCACGAGGCCGGCACCGGTCTACTGGCGATGGCCGATCATCCGATGCGCAAGCCCAATCCAGGCATGCTGCTGGAGGCGGGCCGGCAGCTCGGCCTGGACTTGAAACGATCACTGATCGTCGGCGACAAGCTGGCGGATATGGAAGCCGGCCAGCGCGCCGGCCTCACGCGTGGCTGGCTTGTCGACGGCGAAGGCTCGACGATGGGCGGGCTTTCGGTGTTGCCGTTGCGCGACGCAACGGACCTTGGTGGACTGCTCACTGCGATACGATCGCTTTGATCGCAGGTTGATTCAAGTCCTGAAGTTAAGCCTGTTGTTTCTGCAGCGGAATTTCCGGAAGCCGGCACATCAAGTTTGAAAGGCCACCAGCCCCTCATCCTTGACGCGGCGGATGGTCAAGGCGGTGCGCACCGTGTCCACATTCGGGGCCGAAGCCAGTTCCTCGATGACGAAGGTCTGGAAGGTGCCGAGGTCGCTTGCCACGCAGTGCAGCAGGAAATCGGATTCGCCCGAGACCATCCAGGCGTCGCGCACGATCGGCCAGCCGCGCGTGCGTTCGGCGAAGGTCTTCAGCTCGGCATCGGCCTGATGATGCAGGCCGATCAGGCAGAAGGCGACGACATCCATGCCGAGCGCCGGCGCGTTGAGGAGCGCGCGGTAACCGCGGATGATGCCGGCTTCTTCCAGCCGTCTGACGCGGCGCAGGCAAGGCGGCGCCGAGATGCCGACCCGGCTCGACAACTCGACATTGGTCATGCGCCCGTCGCTCTGCAATTCGCGCAGGATCTTCCAGTCGATGGCGTCGAGATCGGCTTTCAGCGGCATGGCGGTCTCAGCTTTGCGCAAGAATCTTTCGCGAATTTGTAATTAAACGACTTTTGTGTCCGCGCCAGCCCCTCATCGACGCGATTTTTAGAGGAACGAAAGCTGCGATTTTGCGAATATCCGGCTGACGGCAGCTTTCCGGGGACGACGGTCCGTTCGTCTTGCTGCCATGGTTGGCAACCCTTACATTAACCTCGACAAAACCACGGCCGCGCGCCGCAGGGGACTTTCATGAACACCAAACATGCGCCCGTTCTCATCATCGGTTCCGGCCCGGCCGGCTACACGGCGGCGATCTATGCCGCCCGCGCCATGCTGAAGCCGATGCTGGTCGCCGGCCTGCAGCAGGGCGGCCAATTGATGATCACCACCGACGTCGAGAATTATCCGGGCTTCGCCGATCCGATCCAGGGACCCTGGCTGATGAGCCAGATGCTGGCGCAGGCCGAGCATGTCGGCACCGATATCATCAACGACATCATTACCGAGGTCGACCTCAATGTGCGGCCGTTCCGCGCCACCGGTGATTCCGGCACGGTCTACACGGCCGACGCGCTGATCATCGCCACCGGCGCGCAGGCCAAGTGGCTGGGCATCCCGTCGGAGCAGGCCTTCATGGGCTTCGGCGTTTCGGCCTGCGCCACCTGCGACGGCTTCTTCTATCGCGGCAAGGACGTCGCGGTGGTGGGCGGCGGCAATTCCGCTGTCGAGGAAGCGCTCTATCTGTCGAACCTCGCCAAAAGCGTCACCGTCATCCATAGGCGCAGCGATTTCCGCGCCGAGCGCATCCTGCGCGAGCGGCTGCTGGCGAAGGACAATGTCCGCGTCATCTGGGACACGGTGGTGGACGAGATCACCGGACGTCCAGGCAAGGCGCCGTTGCCGCCTTCCGTCGAAGGCCTGACGCTGCGCAACGTAGTGACCGGCCAGGAATCGAAGCTGCCGGTCGACGGCGTGTTCGTCGCGATCGGCCATGCGCCGGCGGTCGAGCTGTTCGTCGGCAAGCTGAAGCAGAAGCCGAACGGCTATCTGTGGACGGCACCCGATTCGACCCGCACCGACGTGCCTGGCGTGTTCGCGGCCGGCGATGTCACCGACGATGTCTACCGCCAAGCGGTGACGGCTGCGGGGCTTGGCTGCATGGCGGCGCTCGAGGCCGAAAAATATCTGGCGGGCATCGAGGTTCACCGCGAAGCGGCGGAGTGACAACTCGGCTGAAAAAAGCCGTTTAAAAGCCTGATTTTTCATTCAGACGCCAAATGCAACGCGAGGGGAATCATGGCGCTGGACTGGGACAAGCTACGCGTATTTCACGCAGCGGCGGAGGCTGGGTCGTTCACCCATGCCGCCGAGACGCTGCATCTGTCGCAATCGGCTATATCGCGGCAGGTCAGCGCGCTGGAGCATGATGTCGGCGTCGCGCTGTTCCATCGTCATGCGCGTGGCCTGGTGCTGACCGAGCAAGGCGAGATGCTGTTCCGCACGGCGCATGACGTGCTGATGAAGCTGGAAACCATCAAGACCCGGCTGACCGAGACCAAGGACCGGCCGTCGGGCGTGCTCCGCGTGACGACCACGGTGGGACTGGGCGCCGGCTGGCTGACCGAGCGCGTGCAGGAATTCATCGAACTCTATCCCGAGATCAGCCTGCAGCTGATCCTGGCCAATGAGGAGCTAGACCTCACCATGCGCCAGGCCGATTGCGCGATCCGGCTGCGCCAGCCGCAGCAACCCGACCTTATCCAGCGGCGACTGTTCACAGTGCATTTCCACCTCTACGCGGCGCCGTCCTATATCGCCAAGTTCGGCAGGCCGGCCTCGATCGCGGAGCTCAGGAACCATCGCATTGTCACCTTCGGCGTGCCGGTGCCTTCGCATCTGTCGGAGCTGAACTGGCTGGAGACAGTCGGCGATTTCGAGGGCGCGCAGCGGGTGCCGACGCTGCAGATCAACGACATCCTGTCGATCAAGCGGGCGGTGCAGGGCGGCGCGGGCATCGCCATGCTGCCGGACTATGTGATCAACAAGGACTCGAACCTGGTGCAGCTGCTGCCGGAGACCGAAGTGCCGTCCTTCGACACCTATTTCGCCTATCCCGACGCGATGAAGAACCAGGCGAAGCTGCACGTTTTTCGCGATTTTGTCATCGCGAAGGCGCGTAGCTGGTCTTATTAGGGTGCGCCGATATTCAGGTGAGGCCGGCCTGCAAATGGCGGCTTCCTGCGCTTCCGGTGCTCACGTACTTCAAGTACGCTCCGCTCCGGTTCTCGGAAACCACCATTTCGACTCGGCCTGACCTGAATCTCGGCGCACCCTCAGCGCGGTTTATCCGCGCCATGGCGTCAGCCGAGGCAGCCAGCCGGGCACGGCGCGGCGATAGGCCTCGTATTCTTCGCCATAGCGGCTGGCGAGCGTCGGCTCTTCATAGAGCTTGACGAAGGAGATCATCGCCGCCGCGGCGATGAGGCCGTAGACCAGGACCGTCCAGCTCGAAAAGATCAGTGCCTGGCCGAGGAGGATCGCCAGCACGGCCACGTACATCGGGTTGCGGACATGGCGGTAGATGCCGCCCACGACCAATTTCTCCGTCGGCGCCACAGGGGAGGGCGTGCCCAGCCCTTCGAGGGCAAAACGAGCGAAGGCGTGCAGCAGGATCGCAGCTGCCACGATCACGAGAATACAGCCCGCGGCCACGACGCCCGGCACAGTCGCCAGAGGTTTGCGATAATGGTCGTTCAGCAGCCAGGGCATCAGTCCGGCGACAACGCCCGGCGCGACCACAAAGAACAGGGCGCTGCCGGCGATTGCTGAAAAAGTCCGCATCATCGATCCCCTGCCGCAAAAATAATCTCGGCATGCCGAAATCGGCATCATTTGCCGAGTCGCCTATATTTCGGAGCAAAATCGGCTTGATTTGGCATTTAAGCAGTCGCTTTAGATCAGGAAACGGCTTGAAATCCGCGATTTTCCTGGTCCTATGGCTTTCTGGAATAGGTTGGACCACAGCCTGCGTCTTTTTGCATGCGTGTGTTGCAAAATAGATGCTTGTTTCTTGGGCATGATGAGCACATATGTAGCCACATCTCTGGGGCGCGTTCTCCTCCCATTAGCGCCCTCGAGTGTTCCCCTCTGGAGGTTAGCCCTAATCGGCACTTCCAATCAAACTCAGCCGGATCTTTATTGATCCGGCTTTTTTGTTGCCCGCATGCCTTCGAGCCGGCAAAAACACGACCGAATCCGACACGTAACAGTGACATGTAACATCGGGTAACATGTCGCAGACGCAGTCTATGGTTTAACCAGAGCATAGGACGCGGTTGGTCGGTTCGAGAGATGGGGGCATCACTCGAAATGGCCGGGCTCAGGCAGCTACCGCGTCCGAACCATTTTTCCGGATGCGGCGGACCAGCCGTTGCCTCCCAGGAATACGGTCCGCAATAGAACGGCGTCCGGATCATCCGGACGCCGTTTGCATATCTCCAACAGTCAGGCAGGCCGACCTGTTCAGGCGGCCTTGCCATTCGCGTTCATCGCCTCGTCGGCGAGCCTGCCGGTGAGCTCGGCCATATGGTCGAAAGCGGCCTTGTAGCTGGCGACGCCGGCGGTCGCCGAGCGCAGCTCGATGATCAAGTCACCGATTTCGGCCTGCGGCATTGTCGCTTCGACAACGTCCCAGCCTGGCCAGTCCGGCCGCGCGTCATAGCCGAGGATCTGGCCGCGCCGCTGCGGGATCAGCGCGATGATCTTCGAGGTCGCGTCGGAAGGCGTGACGATCTCGACCTTCATGATCGGCTCCAGCAGGACCGGCGAGCAGGCGGCCATGCCTTCCTTCATCGCCAGCTTGGCCGCCATCTGGAAGGCCATGTCCGAGGAGTCGACCGCATGGTAGGAGCCGTCCGACAGGTTGACGGCGACGTCGACGACCGGGAAGCCGAGCGGGCCGGTCTTCAGATAGTCGCGAATGCCGGTCTCGACCGACTGGATGTATGTCTTCGGCACCACGCCGCCGGTGATGGTGTCGGAGAACTGGAAGCCGGAGCCGCGCGGCAGCGGCTTGATCTCGATCACCACGTCGCCGAACTGGCCGTGGCCGCCGGACTGCTTCTTGTGGCGGCCGCGCTGCTGCGCCGATTTGCGGATCGTCTCGCGGTAGGGCACCGCCGGGGCATGGCCCTCGATCGGAATCTGGTTCTTGCCCTCAAGGCGCTCGCGCACCACGCGCAGATGCATCTCGCCGTGGCCCGACAGCACGGTCTCGGCCGAATCCTGATTGTGACGCAGGCTGAGCGAAGGGTCCTCCTCGGCCAGCCGCTGGATCGCGGCCGACATCTTGACCTCGTCCTTGCGCTCCTTGGGGCGAAGCGCGAAGGCGAAGACGGGCTGTGGCGGCTCGAGCGTGACCAGTGGCCGGATACCGCCCTTGGCCGAACTCAACGTCTGGCCGGTCTTGACGTTGTCGAGCTTGCCGAGCGCGACGGTGTCGCCCGCCTTGGCCGATGTCTGCTTGATCTGGTCCTTGCCGAGCATCCTGTAGATGCCGGAGACCTTCGTCGTGTCACCGTTGGACAGGAAAAGCTCGGCGGCGTCGACCAGTTGGCCTGAAAGCACGCGCGATACCGAAAGCTTGCCGCCATGCGCCGTGTGGATGGTCTTCATCACCTGCACCACCGTCTGGCTTTCCGGCGCGCCGAGGCGCTTCCTCGTCGCCTCGACGTCCGGCGCGTCGTGGCGAATTGCTTTCAACAGGCGCAGCACGCCATTGCCCTTTTCTGCCGTGCCGATCAGCACCGGCGTCACCGCGCCGGCGCGCAGGTCAGCCGAGAGATCGTCGAAGATCGCGTCCTTCGGCGGCTCGATCTCCTCCAGCAATTGCTCCATCAGGTGATCGTCGTGATCGGCTAATGTCTCCAGCATGGAGAAACGCGCTTCCAGCTCGCGCGCCTTGTCGTCGTTCGGGATCTCGGCGACCTGGCTTTCGGCATATTCGCGATAGATGTAGGCGCGTTCCAGCGCCAGATCGATCGAGCCGATGACGATGCCGTCCTTGCGCACCGGAATCTGGCGTAAGAGCAGCGGCACCGAACTTGCCGGCTGCAGCATCTTCAGCGTCTCGCGCACGCCCGCAATCGCCTTGTCGACCTTGTTCAGAAACAGGATGCGCGGAATGGCGAGATCGTCGAGCTTGCGCATGATCAGCTGCAGCGCCGGGATCTTCTTCTCGTCGGCCTCGGCGACGACGACCGCAAGGTCGCAAGCGGCAAGCACGGGTTCGGCCTCGAAGGCGAATTCGATGGAGCCGGGGCAATCGACGAAGGTGATCTGCTCGCCCATGAAATCGGTGGTGGCGAAGGTCGCCTCGACGCTCATGGCGTGGGCGCGGGCTTCGGGCGAATGATCGGAGACGGTGTTGCCCGATGAAACGGATGACTGGCGGGGAATGGCGCCCGTGCGGGCGAGGATTGCTTCGAGAAGTGTCGTCTTACCGCTTGCAAAGGGACCGACTATGGCGATGCATTTCGGTCCCGTGCGTCGTCCTCCGGCGCGAGTACCCATGGCTGACCTCCACTCAGGCGTTTCCCAAGAGAGCGATCAGCAAAAGTGGAAACCGGTTTTTGCTCCGATCGCACCCTGTGCAGAGCGGCGGCCGGCCTGTTCGGCCGTCGCGGGCGGGGTTTATTCACCCCTTCCCAAGGCCATCGTCACACGGGTTCGCCGGGAGGGCAAGAGAAATAGGATTTTCGCCGGCTTGGGTTTGTCAGGCCGCCATTTGTTGTTCGTCAGGCCGTGAGGGCGAGCGGCTTGCGGCCGGCGACACACAAGGCGCTTGCCTTGTCGCGTGGTGCCGGCTTGCCGAAGAAATAGCCCTGGAAGCGGCTGCAGCCGGCCGCTCGGGCGAGGGTGAATTCCTGCTCGGTCTCGACGCCTTCCGCGACGATGGCGATCTCCTGGATGCGGGCGATCTGGGCAAGCGCCGAGACGAAGATCTGCGCCACCTGGTCATGGGCGAGGCTGCGGATATAGGAGCGGTCGATCTTGACGCTGTCGATGGGCAGCGACTTCAGATAGTTGAAACCGCAATGTCCAGTGCCGAAGTCGTCGAGCGCGATGTGGAAGCCGAGGCCGCGCAGCGCCTCCAGGCGCCTCAGCACCTCCGGCGTCGCGGCTGTCGCCACCGTCTCGGTGATCTCGATGATGAATTGCGAGGCGGACCGGCCGGTTTCGCGCAGGATCCTGTCGCACATCGTCACGATCTCATCGCGCTTCAGCTGCTCGCCGGAGACGTTGATCGAGATGCGCCGCTCGGGAAAATGCCCGATATCGGCACAGGCGCGCTTGAAGACCCATTCGCCGATCATGTCGATCAGCGTCGAGCGCTCGGCGATCGGGATGAATTCCGCCGGCGAGATCAAGCCGCGCACGGGATGGCGCCAGCGGATCAATCCCTCCAGCGCGTCGACCGAGCCGTCGGGATCGACGATCGGCTGGTAATGCAGTTCCAGCTCGCCGAGATAGATCGCGGCGCGCAGCTCGCGTTCCACCAGCCGGCGATAGCGCTTGTCCGACAGCATCTCCTCGTCGAAGACGGTAACGCGGCCGCGGCCGCCTGCCTTGCTTTCGTAGAGCGCAAGGTCGGCCAGCAGCATCAACTCAGCGCCGTTCGAAGCATGCAGCGGCGCAAGCGCCACACCCACCGAGATCGACAGCGGAATGATCTTGCCTTCATGTCTTTTGCCGGCCCGCATCGCATCGAGCAGCCGGCGCACGTCCTTGTTGATGACGGCGACGTCGCCATGTGGAACCATGACGCCGAACTCGTCGCCGCCGAGCCGGCCGATGACGCCGTCCTCGAAGATGCGTTGCGCTTCCGCGACCAGATGCGCCAGCGCCAGGTCGCCGAACTGATGGCCGAACGTGTCGTTGAGCTGCTTGAAATGATCGAGGTCGATCAGAAGCAGGCTTGCCTGGCGACGGTTGCGCAAACCGCCCAGCCGGTCGCGCAGGGCTTCGATGAAATAGCGCCGGGTCATGGCGCCGGTCATGGCATCGACGGTGAGAAAGCGGTGCTTCTCGGCTTCGGCATCCTCCGCCGATTGCAGGCGCTGGACGACGCTCGAGCGCATATACATCAAGACCAGAAGCGCCAACAGGGTCGATGCCGCCGACATCGTCAGCGCGCCGGCGCGGGAAGCGTTCTCCGTCAGCTCGAAAGCCGCGAGCCCGGTGGAGGCGATGCTCATCACGAGCAGAGCCTGGATGCCGCGATAGATACGGCCGCTATGATCCTTGATTGTCGCCAAGATACTCATGTCCGCGCCCCCACAGCACGCGCCATGGCTAGAACCTCAGCCGTTAACAAACGCTGAGCGCGGCGATCGTCTTGACCTGTTCTCTGGCGGATGGATCGAGGCGGCGATTTTATGGTTAAAAAGCAATGATTTATGACGGTATTCAGACATTCTAAAATAGAAAATGCTGGTGGCTGAGCGCGCTACCGGAGCTGCCGCGCCGGCAACTTCCCAAAGCCGTTGCAATGGCCTGTCCGCAGGAGGAGACTGCTCCACGAGAGGCCGAGCGCGGCCCCTTGTACGACCAACGAGTTCGAGGATCTGAACGATGAAGATCATTGCGTGCGGCAGCGTGCCGACGATCATCGCGCCGGAGGCCTATTTCACCGGGCGGGTGCTGCAGACGCCGATCATCGAGAAAGAAGCGCCGGCGCGGCTGCGGGCGACGCTGGTCAGTTTCGAGCCCGGCGCGCGCACTTACTGGCACACGCATCCGCTTGGGCAGACACTCTATGTCACGGCCGGCGCCGGACTTGCCCAGACCTGGGGCGAGCCGATCCAGACGATCAGGGCAGGGGACGTCATCTCCTTCGCGCCGGGCGAGAAGCACTGGCACGGCGCCGGATGGAAAACCGCCATGACCCATATCGCCATGCAGGAGGCGATGGACGGCGTCCATGCGGAGTGGCTGGAAGCGGTGACACCGGAGCAGTATGGCGGCTGAGACAAGCCTCTGACAAAAAACCCGGCGTGACGCCGGCTTCTTCGCGTTCGGAGCTTCTCGGCCGTTCAGGTCAGGGACGCGGTGAAGCGCTGGATGCGCGTGCAGGCTTCCTCCAGCAAGGTTTCCGAGGTCGCGTAGGAGATGCGGAAATTCGGACCGAGGCCGAAGGCCGAGCCGAACACCACCGCCACACCTTCGGCGTCGAGCAGTTCCGAGCAGAAGGCTTCGTCGGTGTCGATCACCTTGCCGGACTTCGTCTTCTTGCCGATCAGCTCAGCGCAAGACGGATAGACGTAGAAGGCGCCTTCGGGCGAGGGGCAGGAGATGCCGCGCGCCTGGTTGAGCATCGAGACGACGAGGTCGCGCCGGCCCTGGAAGATCGCCTTGTTCTTCGCGATGAAATCCTGTGGGCCGTTGAGCGCCTCGACGGAAGCCCATTGCGCGATGGTGCAGGCACCCGAGGTCTGCTGGCCCTGGATCATGTCCATCGCCTTGATCAGCGGCACCGGGCCGGCGGCGTAGCCGATGCGCCAGCCGGTCATGGCATAGGCTTTCGACACGCCGTTCATCGTCAGCGTCCGCTCGTAAAGATTCGGCTCGACCTCGGCGATGGTCCTGAAGACGAAGTCGCCATAGGTCAGATGCTCATACATGTCGTCGGTCAGCGTCCAGACATGCGGATGCTTGAGCAGAACATCGGCCAGCGCCCGCAGTTCGGCCTCCGTGTAGGCGGCGCCCGACGGGTTGGACGGCGAATTCATCAGCAGCCATTTGGTCTTCGGCGTGATCGCCTTTTCCAGCACCTCGGCCGTGAGCTTGAAGCCGTTGTCGATCGAGGTGTCGGCGAACACCGACGTGCCGCCGCAGATCGCCACCATTTCGGGGTAGCTCACCCAGTAAGGGCGGGGAATGATGACCTCGTCGCCGGGGTTCAGCGTCGCCATGAAGGCGTTGAACAGGATCTGCTTGCCGCCGGTGCCGACGATGGTCTGCTCCGGCCGGTAATCGAGATTGTTCTCGCGCTTGAATTTCTTCGCGATTGCCTCGCGCAGCGGCACGATGCCCGACACCGGCGGGTACTTGGTCTCGCCACGGCGGATCGCCTCGATCGCCGCGTTCTTGATGTTGTCTGGCGTATCGAAGTCCGGCTCGCCGGCGCCGAGGCCGATCACGTCACGGCCGGCATTTTTCAGCTCGCGCGCTTTCTGCGTCACCGCGATGGTCGCGGAAGGCTTAACGCGGGAAAGGGCGTCGGCGAGAAAGGCCATGACAAAAAGTCTCCTAGGAAAGGCGGCCAGGAGCGGCCGCGGCGCCTCTCATGTCGTATCATGGCGCGGAGCGCAAGCATTGTGCGATGAGCCAGAGGTCAACGAGGCGTGACCAAAGTCAGCCTGCGTGAGCGGCAACGCTAAATTCATCAACGGCCGGTAAACCCTTGGCTGCCAGGATCGCAGATCGGATTGCGCCAATTCGCGGAGCGAGAAACCTTGTCGCGCAGCATCGGGCTTGCCCACATCATCCGTCATGATGACGGCACCTCGACCGGTGTCTGGGGCATCTATACGCTGCAGAGCGCGTTCCAGCCGATCTTCGCCTTCAAGGAGGGCAAACTTTCGGTCGCCGCCTTCGAGGGGCTGATCCGGCCGTTCCGCGACGGCGAGCCGCAGTCGCCGTCGGCGTTCTTCGGCACCTGCCCGGCGGCCGACCGGCTGCATATCGAGGCGCTGACGCGCACGCTGCATCTTCTGAACGCCGGTGCCTGCCTGCCGCAGGAGGCGTCCATCTTCATCAATTTCGACCCGTCGGTCTTCACTGATCGCGGCATTGCCGACAAGGCATTGCGCGATATGCGGCTGGTGCTGCACGAAGCCGGCATCGATCCGCGCCGCATCGTCTGCGAGGTTACCGAGCAGAAGTCGGCCTCGCAGGAAGCACTCTACGATTTTGTCGAGGCGCTGAGGGCCAATGGCTTCCGCATCGCGGTGGACGACTACGGCGCCGATGAATCCGACATCCATCGGATCCAGGAACTGAAGCCCGACATCGTCAAGTTCGATGCGCAGTGGATCACGCATCTGATGGAGTCCGGCGCCGGCTTCGCTTTGCTGACGGCGATGGTGCAGGGCTTCGAAACCCAGGGTATCCGCACCGTCTTCGAAGGTATCGAGGAAGGCTGGCAACTGGAGCTTGCCGAGAAGTCCGGCGCCTCCATGGTGCAAGGCTATGTGCTTGCCCGGCCCGAACTTGCTCCCACCAGCTTTCGCGTCTTCGTGCAGCCTCCGGCTGAAGAGAGCACGGTGTCGGCTGCCGCAAGCCCTGCGGCTCCGGCGAAGCGGTCGCGGCGGGCAAGGGTATTCGGGCGCAAGGTCGCGCCATGAACGAAAGGCAGGAGAGGAGGCGCAATGTCGCCGAGGCGATCTTCGCCGACGAGATCGGCCTTCAGTTCGGCATTTACGGCGAATTCCGGCTGTGGAGCGCCTATCAGCCGATCTTCGCGCCGGAGGACAGGATGCTCAGGCCGGTCGCCGTCGAGGGGCTGATCGAGCCGCGCCGCATCGCCGAGCCGGTGGCTCCGTCGAACTTCTTCGGCGGCGTTCCCGCATCCGACCGGCTGTTTGTCGAAACGATGTGCCGGATGCTGCATCTCCGCAATTACCGCAACATCGGCCTCGAGGGGCTCACGCTGTTCTTCAACTACAATCCGATGGTCAACGATCATCTCGGGCGGGCGCTGGCCGAAATCCGGCTGATGACCAGGCATCTCGGCGATTTCGAGCTGGAGCCGGGCCTGCTGGTCTGCGAGATCACCGAACAGGCGGCGGACGATCACGTTCTTGCCAGCCTGGTTCGTGAAATGCGGCGCGATGGCATCCGTATCGCCATCGACGATTTCGGCACCGGACATTCCACCGAAGCGCGCATCAATCTGCTGGCGCCCGAGATCGTCAAGATCGACGGCGCCTGGTTCGGCGCGCTCTGCCGCCACGCCGCCGCCGAGCGCTTCTTCCGGCCATTGGTGGGTATGCTGCAGGAGCGGGGCGCCAAAGTCCTGGTCGAGGGCATCGAGAACGCCCAGCACTTGCGCGTCGCGCTCGAGGGTGGCGCCGACCTGCTGCAGGGTTTCCATCTCGCCCGCCCGGCGCTCGCAGGCACGATCTTCAAGGAAGAGCCGCTTTCCGTCGACGCCCTGCTCGACGCCGGCAACAAGGTTGTGCCCCTGCACCAGCAACGCTGATGCTCAGGAAGACCTATCAGCGGCGCTGATGGTTTTTCGTAAAAACAAATCACTGGATGCGACCTAGCCGCGCGCGTTAGAGCGTTCCCACGAGACTCGGAGAGGGCAAGAGGCATGATCCTTTACGACATGGCCGACAGCGGCAATTGCTACAAGCCGCGGCTGTTGATGGCGAAGCTCGGCATCCCCTTCACCCGGGTCGAGGTGAGCTCGCATACCGGTGAGACGCGCAGACCCGACTACGTCGCCAAGAATCCGAACGCGATGGTGCCGATGCTGGAGCTCGACGACGGCAGGCGCATCGCCGAGAGCAACGCCATCCTGCTTTATCTCGCCGAGGGAACGCGCTTCCTGCCGGCCGACAAATACGAACGCGCGCTGGCTTACCAATGGCTGTTCTTCGAACAATACAGCCACGAGCCCTATATCGCGGTGCGCAAGGCGCTTTTGACCTTTCCGGAACGGGCGAAGGACGCCACGCCGGAGCGGCTGGCGCTAACGCTGGAGCGCGGCAACAAGGCGCTGGGCGTCATGAACCGGCATCTGGAGCAGAACGCATTCTTCGCGGGCAATTCCTATAGCGTCGCCGACATCGCGCTGTATGCCTACACACACACCGCCGAGAAGGGCGGCTTCCAGATCGAGGCCTATCGGGCGGTCGCCGCCTGGCTGAAGCGGGTCGAGGCGGACAAGGGACATGTGCCGATCGAGTGGGTAGGGTAATTCTTTCTTACGCTGTGATCATCTTGCGGCTATTCAATGCCGAACGCTATTTAATGAGACGATCGTATTCGGCATGGTTTCCGATCCAGATCCAGTGGAACCCATCGGCGCCTTCCAGGGCCAAGGCCCGGTAATTGTCGTCTATTCTCGCCGACCAGAGTTCTCCCACCTTTTTGAAATGCAGAGACGGGTGTCGGGGATTAGTCTTCATTAACGCAAAGCTCTTGTCGGCTACGCGACGAATAGATTTCGGCAGAGAGTTGTATTTTGTCCAAAAGCTCGCTGTAGCGCGGTGCCTCACAGGTCGCGCAACTTACCGGCAGCTATCTCGGCGCGGGCTTCGGCTAGCAATTTGTCCAGCCGTCCCGCCTTCACGTCGGCCTCGATTTGCTTATCCCACAAATCAGCCTGCAGCGCCTCGAACCAGGCGGCAAAGGCCTTCAGCTCTTCGGGGCTGAGTTCTGCGACGGATTTTTCGATCTGTTCAAGCTTAGTCATGCGTCGATAGTACCACTGTTGGGCTAAAATGGTACTACCAGTGGGACCAATTCAACCCAGACGGCAATCCACCGGAATCCAGACAACAAAAAGGCGGGCATTGCCCGCCTTCCTATGCCGGTAGCCTGATCGGGAGCGTCCGGTCCGGGCTGGCAGCTATCTGCTGTTCCAGCTTGTCGGTCTTTCCGCTCCGGCGCGCTTATCGCGCGACCGTCAGTACATCCGTGACTTGCCGCGCGCCCCGAACCTTCGTCCGGCGCGCGCCTTACTTACTCGCATTTCGCGGCGCTTGGCGGTTAAGCCACGCTGCAAAATGCTTAAGCCAAATCAGGCTGCCTTGCTCAGAGACCCAGCGGCGGACTTGCCGGTACGGCGGTCCTGCTCGATCTCGAAGTTGATTTTCTGGCCTTCAGCCAGGCTCGTCATGCCAGCGCGCTCGACAGCGGAGATGTGGACGAAAACGTCCGCGCCGCCATTGTCAGGCTGGATGAAGCCGTAGCCCTTGGTGGCGTTGAACCACTTGACCGTACCAGTTGCCATATAGAATGCCCTTCACATTTGCTTTTGTTTGACCGGACAATGTCCGGCCGGCGGTATCGAAACTTTGGAGATAGACGTCAGCAAACGCGAAGATCGCGGCCCGATCGATCGGCCAAATTCAATGCCTCGGATATAGGATAGTTTTTGCAAGAAAACAAGACGTTCGCTTGCGCGCTGCCGGCGTGCAGCCTCAGGCGTTTGGAAGCGGCGCACGGAAGTTTTGACACCGGTCACACGTTGTGGAGAGATGAAATGCTCGCCGTTCCAGGGAGGAGAACCATGAAAGCCATTCTGCTTGCCGCCTGCTTCCTGCTGCTGGCCGCCGAGGCGCAGGCGGTGTCGCGCTATGATCCGACGCGCATGAGCTGCGACCGGGTGCAGGCGACGATCGCCAGACAGGGCGCCGTCATTCTGCGCTATCAGTCGACGCGGGTGCCGGGGCTGCCGCTTTATGATCGCTATGTGCGCGACGAGCGCTTCTGCAACGCGGGCGAGGTGAGGTCGCGCGCCTATGTGCCGAGCGCCGATACCAGGTCCTGCATGGTCTATGTCTGCAAGCGGCCGGACTTCGATCGGCGTTTCCGCCGCCGGTTCCTGCACAACGACTGAGAGCGGGTGAAGGGCCGGGTAGCGCCCTTCAGAACCCGAACGAGGCCTGCGCGGCCGGCGGCGGGCCGACGCGAACGCCTTCCATGGCCAGCATCTTTTCCTTGGTGGCCGAGCCGCCCGGCGCGGAGAAGCCGCCGATCTTGCCGCCGGCCGCCAGGATGCGGTGGCAGGGAATGACCAGCGGCACCGGATTGGCGCCGAGCGCTGCTCCTGTTTCGCGCGGAAGCCCGGCATGACCGGCACGCTTGGCCAGCTCGCCATAGGTGGTGGTCTCGCCAAAGCGGAGCTTGCGCGCTGCGTCATAGATGGCCAGGCGGAAATCGTCGACGCCTTCGAGGTCGACCGGCACGCCGGAGAAGTCGACGTCCTCGCCGGCAGCGTAAGCCTTGATCGAGGCGATCAGCTCGACCACCCATTGCGGCTGGTCGGTTGAGCTCGAGACGCCTTGGTGACGAAACAGCCGGCGCTCGATCGCCTCGCGGCTGCGCTCGGGCAGGCAGAGCCGGATCAGGCCCTTCTCGCTCCAGGCGATGCCCATGAAGCCGATCACTGTTTCTAACACTGCGTGGCCGGCCGTGATCTCAGATGCGGGTTTCATGGCGTTTTCCTTCGGCAAAACAGTGAAATACGAGTACATATCCAGAACAATATGGCATTTCCACCCTGTTCCCGCCACCCGAAAACCGCCTGGTGGCCCCGATTGCCGGGTGTGAATCGCTGGTGTAAGGACTCCTTAACGACAGACAAACCGGACCCTCACGGCTTGCCAGCTAAAATCATATTCACCGCGATCGGCGTGCTCGTTGCTGCTGCTAGTCTGGGCGGCTGCACCTCGACCTCGCAAATGAAGGCCGCGCCCGCGCTTGCGGAAGCCTCGACGCCTGCCGTCGCGGACGACACGCCGACGGTCGCGCTGCCCGAAACGGTGGCCGTATTGCCGGAGCCTTCCGGCCTCGCGCAGGTGCAGACCGCCGCGCTTACCGGGGATGCCGTTGCCATGGCGACCGCGCCCGGCGCGCCGGCCACGCCTGGCGCGCTCGCGACGCAAAGCGCGCTTGCGACGCAAGGCGCGCTGTTGCCGCCGCCTGTCCAGCCCGGCGCGGTGCTGGCTCAGCCCGCGGCCTTCGCCGGAGCGACGCCGATGGCGGGCAAGTTTCCGCCGCCGCCGGTGCTGACGGCCGGCGGCTCGCCGACTGGCCCAGGATCCATCAAGCAAGCGGCATCCATCAAGCAGGCGGCGGTCTATACGACCGCGGGAGTCGCCATGCCGGTCACCGGCCAGTCGGCGAAAATCGCCCCTATGCCCGGTGTCCAGCAGGTTGCTTACGTGGCGCCGGACAACCCCGCTCTGCTGGCGGCGCCCGGCCAGCCCGAGCAGCACGCCAGCGGCCCGCGCGGCGAGATCGAGCGGCTGATCGAGAAATATTCGGCGCTCTATGAAGTACCGGTCGAACTGGTGCGCCATGTCGTCAACCGCGAGAGCACCTTCAACCCGAAAGCCTATAATCACGGCCATTGGGGACTGATGCAGATCAAGCACGCGACGGCGCGCGGCATGGGTTATGACGGCCCGGCGACCGGCCTGTTCGACGCCGAGACCAATCTCAAATACGCCGTGAAATATCTGCGTGGCGCCTGGCTGGTCTCGGGCGGCAACGCCAAGCGCGCCGACACGCTCTACCAGACCGGCTATTATTACGACGCCAAGCGCAAGGGCCTGCTCGAGGCGGCGGGACTTGGCGCCGACCGCAAGCGGCATCGCCTGCCACCCGACGCCTGAGCGGACGGTCCGCGCGGCGTTTCGAGACAGCGCCATGCATGAGAACACGACGCCTCGTCCGCCGGCTCCCAACGACATCCGCCTGCGCAAGCTGCTCGACGATACGCTCGCCGCGCCGCATTGGCCGGAAGGCTTCGTCATGCGCGCTTTCGAACATCGTGACGCGCAGGCTTTGCACGCGCTGCTGGAAGAGGTGTTCGACGACGGCGCCGACGGGCCGTTCGACGATTGGTGGCCGCGCATTGCCGGCGACGCCGAGTTCGATCCCGCTCTCTGTTTCCTCGTCATCGACGGCAAGGGGCTGCTTGCGGGCGCGGCGCTGTGCTGGACATCCGGTTTCGTCAAGGACCTCGCCGTCCATCCGGAGTCCAGAAGGCAGGGTATCGGCGAGGCGCTGATGCGGCACGTGTTCCTTATTTTTCGCGAGCGCGGGGCGACGCATGTCGATCTCAAGACGAACACGGTGAAGAACACCGCGGCCTTGAGGCTCTATGAGCGGCTCGGCATGATCCCGGTCGACTGGGAAGGTTAATAGCGTCCCGGCATTGTGAACTCCTTCACATAGGCTGACGTTAGGGCATGCTAATTCGTCGTCGTGCCGGGCGGCCGATCGGCGGATCGACGCTGGCAAGGCGTCGGAGGGGGCTGTGCCGGCATGCGTCAGCCACTCCCAGACGGGCTCCGGGGCGGGGGTTTCGGAGCCCGTCCGCTTTCGTGAAGCGGGTGAAGGGAAGCAGGACGCCGACGCGGTCAAGCTGACCGAGGCGGCTTCACCGACCTGCCGGACCGAACCGGCGCGCGTGAGCGCATGGAACCCTACGCGGCATCGCGCATTCATCGCAGGGGCCTTGATGAGCCGCGACGCCGAAATGGCGCCGCCGGCCGCTGAGGGAGGCCCGCAATCCCGTGAAATTTGTTCCCGCGTTCCTGGCGTTGGCTGCCGTCATCCTGCTGGGCGCTGTCCAGGCGCGAGCCGTGGAGCTGTCGATCGTGTCGGGCGACACCGGCAACGGCATCAAGGTGCTGCGCGAGATCCTCGACCTCTATGAGAAAAAGAGCGGCAACAAGGTCGGCATCGTCGTCATCCCGCCCTCGACCACCGACCAGTTCGGCCAATACCGGCTCTGGCTTGCCGCCGGCAGCAGCGATATCGACGTCTACCAGACCGACGTCATCTGGGCGCCGCAGCTGGCCAGCCAGCTGGTCGACCTGACCGAGGCGACCAGGGATGTGGTGGCTAAGCATTTCCCATCGATCATCCAATCGCAGACGGTCAACGGCAGGCTGGTCGCGCTGCCGATCTTCACCGACGCGCCGGCGCTCTATTACCGCAAGGATCTGCTCGACAAATATGGCTTGAAGGTGCCGACAACCTGGCAGGAATTGCAGGACACCGCGAAGCGCGTCATGGACAGGGAGCGGGCGGCCGGCAACAAGGACCTCTGGGGCTATGTCTTCCAGGGCAATGCCTATGAGGGGCTGACCTGCAACGCGCTCGAATGGGTGATGTCGAATGGCGGCGGCGGGATCATCGAGCCGGACGGCCGCATCTCCATCAACAATCCGAAGGCGGCCGCGGCGCTCGAGAGGGTCAAGGGCTGGATCGGCACCATCGCGCCGCCGGGCGCGCTCGCCTATCAGGAGGAGGAAACGCGGGGCGTCTGGCAGACCGGCAATGCGGTCTTCATGCGCAACTGGCCATATGCCTATGCGCTCGGCAACAGCGAGAATTCGCCGATCAAGGGCAAGTTCGACGTGGCGCCGCTGCCGGCCGGCGAAGGCGGGCATCCGGTCGCGACGCTGGGCGGCTGGAACCTTGCCGTGTCCAAATATTCGAAACATCCGGATGCCGCGATCGATCTGGTCAAGTTCATCGCGTCGCCCGAGATGCAGAAATACCGGACGCTGAAGACGTCCAACCTGCCGACCATCGCGGCGCTCTATGACGACCCCGACATCGCCAGGCAGCAGCCGATCGTGCCGCGCTGGAAAGAGATCTTCCTCAACGCGCAGCCGCGTCCCTCGGCGACCGCCAGGATCAAATACAACGAGGCATCGAGCCAGTTCTGGACCGCCGTCCACAACACGATCTCCGGGAACGGCACCGCCGCCGACAATCTGGCCGATATCGAGGCGCGGCTGACCAGGCTGAAGGGCAAGGGCTGGTGAGCGCGGCACGGCGATCGCCGCTGATGCGCCGGCGCGTGCGCACGGCTTGGCTGTTTTTGGCGCCGATGCTCTTCGTGCTCGCCATCGTCGCCGGCTGGCCGTTCCTGCGCACGGTCTATTACGGCTTCACCGATGCGTCGCTGGCCGATCTCGACGCGCGGCAATGGGTGGGCTTCGACAATTATTTCTCGGTGCTCACCCTGCCGAGCGGCCGGGTCCTCTATGACGGGCTGCTGGTCGATCCGGTCTGGTGGCGGGCGGTGTGGAACACGGTGCGCTTCGCCGTGGTTTCGGTGGCCTGCGAGACGGCGCTCGGCATGATCGTCGCACTGGCGCTCAACGCCGAATTCAAGGGGCGCGGCATCGTGCGCGCCGCGATCCTCGTCCCCTGGGCGATCCCGACCATCGTCTCGGCCAAGATGTGGCAGTGGATGCTCAACGATCAGTTCGGCATCATCAATGTCGTGCTGCTCAATCTCGGCCTGATCGACAGCAAGATCGCCTGGACCGCCAGCGCCGACACCGCGATGGTCGCGGTGCTGATCGTCGATATCTGGAAGTCGACGCCGTTCATGGCGCTGCTGATCCTGGCGGCGCTGCAGATGCTGCCGCGCGAGATCCTGGAAGTGGCGAAGCTCGACGGCGCCAACCCCTGGCAGATCTTCTGGCGCGTGACCCTGCCGCTGATCCGCCCGGCGGTGATGGTGGCGGTGATTTTTCGCGCGCTCGATGCGCTGCGCATCTTCGACCTGATCTATGTGCTGACGCCCAACAACGTCCAGACCAAGTCGATGTCGATCTTCGCGCGCGAGAACCTGTTCGAGTTCGACAAGTTCGCCTATGGCTCGGCCGCCTCGACGCTGCTGTTCCTGATCATCGGCCTGCTCACCATCGCCTATATCCGGCTTGGACGGCTGAGTTTCGAGGGAGGGCGCTGAGGTGAAAATGCTGAAGCGCGCCGCCTTCTATCTGCTGCTGCTGGCGATCGTCTTGGTCGCGGTGTTTCCGTTCTACTACGCCATCATCACCAGCCTGAAATCGGGGACCGAGCTGTTCCAGGCTAACCTTTGGCCGCATTCGTTCAGCCTCGCCAATTACCGCAACGTGCTGACGGAAGGTCCCTTCCTGCGCAATCTTTTCAATTCGCTGATCGTCTCCGGCGCGGTCGTGGCGGTCTCGCTGCTGCTCGGCGTCACCGCGGCCTATGCGCTGGCGCGGATCCGTTTCCGCGGGCGCTCGGCGCTGATGCTCGCCATCCTGTCGGTGTCGATGTTTCCGCAGGTCGCGGCATTGGCCGGGCTGTTCGAGATCGTCAGGGCGCTGCATCTCTACAATTCGCTGTTGGCACTCATCCTGTCCTACATGATCTTCACGCTGCCGTTCACGGTGTGGGTGCTCACCACCTTCGTGCGCGACCTGCCGGTCGAGATCGAGGAGGCGGCGATCCTCGACGGCGCCGGGCCGTGGACCATCTTGACGCGCATCTTCCTGCCGCTGCTATGGCCGGCGCTCGCCACAACCGGGTTGCTCGCCTTTATCAGCGCCTGGAACGAGTTCCTGTTCGCGCTCACCTTCACCTCCACCAACACGCAGCGCACCGTGCCGGTGGCGATCGCGCTTCTCTCCGGCAATTCGCAATTCGAGATCCCCTGGGGCAACATCATGGCCGCCTCGGTGATTGTCACCGTGCCGCTGGTGGCGCTGGTGCTGATCTTCCAGCGCCGCATCGTCTCCGGCCTCACCGCCGGCGGGGTGAAGGGCTAGATGTCGGGCGCGTTGCCAACCTTCTTCTTCATCTCCAGTGCCCAGGCGCGCCCTTCATCGCCGCCCCACAGCAGCCAGGCGATGTAGCCGGCCGATGGATTGTCTTCGTTGCCATAATTCCTGCCCTTCTTGTCGACCTCGTGGCGAGCGAAATAGCTGACCATGCGCCGGATGGTCGAGGGCGACAGGTTCCTGCGGTTCTTGAGCTCGGTGGCGCGGGCGACGCCGATCTCGGTGCCGCCGCGGCCGAACTGCTGGCGCAGCCTGAGGCCCTTGGCGGCGTTGTCGGCAACGATCTGCGGGCAGCGCAGGTCGATCTCGTCGCTGTCGGTCATTTTTGCTCCCCGTTCCCGAGTGGTTCTAGCTGACGCGAAGCAATGCGGCAAAGCGGGGCTGGTTCCTGCATGCCCTTTCGACGGCCTTTTAAGCAACCCTGGCGCCAATCTCGCGTTGGGGAAGGCGGAGGGGCTGTTTTGGAGAGTTTTGAGATGAAAACGCTGCTGCCCCTGGTCGCCGTCGCGCTTCTTGCCGGCGCGCCCGCCGCGTTCGCCCAATCAAACGACACCAACACAGACGCTGTGGGACCGATGGTGACCGACAACAAGGTCGATACCCAGACCTTCGTCACGACCGTGCCGAATGCCAATATGTTCGAGATCGAATCGAGCAAGCTGGCACAAGAGAAGTCGGCTTCGGCCGACGTCAAGGCTTTCGCCGCCGATATGATCAAGGACCACACCAAGGCCGGCGAGGACTTCAAGGCCGCGCTCAGCCAGGGCCAGACCACCGCGTCGATCAAGCCCGCTGGCCCGGCGCTGCAGCCTAAGGAGCAGCAGATGCTCGACGAATTGAAGGGCGTGAGCGGCAAGGATTTCGACGCCAAATACATCAAGATGCAGACCGACGCGCATAAGGAAGCCGTCGCGCTGTTTTCCACCTACGCCAATTCCGGCGACGACCCGGCGATGAAGGAATTCGCCAAGAAAACGCTGCCGGTGCTGAAGATGCACGAGAAGCACGTGAAGGACCTGGCGGTCGCGCATCAGTGAGGCTTTGCCTTCTCCCCCTGTGGGAGAAGGTGGATCGGCGCGCTAGCGCCGAGACGGATGAGGGGTGCTGGAAGGAACGAGACGACAGCCATTGCGCGCCTTCCGGCGTCGATGGGAAGGGTGCGTGTGAACGGACGTCTCACTCCGCTGGAACACCCCTCATCCGTCTCGGCGCTGCGCGCCGATCCACCTTCCCCCACAAGGGGGGAAGGGAAGGCTGGCGTTCCCTCGCCGCCGCGATAAGCTCCTCCGCAAATCAGGAGGACCACCATGGACCAGGAAATCATCGAAGTGCCCGTGATGTCGGCAAAGGTACGCGCACTTGGCCTGCCGTGCTCGACGGCGGTGCGGGCCAACGGCTTCGTGTTCATCTCGGCGACGCCGCCGGTCGACATGGTGACCGGAGAGATGGTGCGCGGCGACATCGAGACCCAGACCGAGGCGTCGCTGAAGGCGCTGAAACACTGCCTGGAAGCGGCCGGCACGACACTCGACAAGGTGGTGATGGTGCGCATCTACGCCGTCAATTCCGGCTTCTACAACGCCATCAACCGGGTCTATGCGAGGTATTTTGCCACCAACCCGCCGGCGCGCAGTTTCGTGCCGGTGGCGTCATGGCCGATGGAATTCGATATCGAGATAGAGTGCGTGGCGGTGGCTTGAGGGTTCTTCCGCTCAAGCTGACACAGCAATGGCCCTAGGATGGTTAGCAAATCGCTGGCGAAAGCGCGCTATTTGAAAAAATAGGCTCAGTCAAAATATTTTAGACGAGAGTAGAGCTGCGGCGGCTCCAACTATGGCTGCAATAATAACTGTATAGTTAGCCCTACTACTTTCATGTCTGCTACGTAGAATGGAGATTATGCTGAGATACCTCTCAAGTGGAACGGATCCTATTTCGGAGAGACGATCTTCTATATTTGACTTGTTGATAATCTCTCCAAATGATTTTTCAATGTACGAAAGTTTCTCCTTATATCCAGATAGCATTCTCTCAAGATTGATCATTATCTTTTCAATTTCAATTGAAATATCATATATCTCTGGGTCTCCACCTACTATCATTCTTTTGATTTTATCCCGTAAAGACTCTTTATTTATCGTTTTTTCTATCTTATCAGAAATCAATGAGAAGTCATTGTGGAATCTTACTCGGTCTATTGAAGCTTCGTAAAAGATAGAAAACTCCTCATTTAATCGATATCTAACAATTTCTTTTACATCGCTTTCTTCAATTACATCGGGGACGACAATAGTCATTTGATCGTAACCCCGTTTTTCTTTTATAGATATATCGAGTGTCCTGCCATTTGTCTTCCTAACCACAAAATTAGTGTGGAATGGCGAGGGGCCAGTCATCTGAAATTTGATTGCCTTACTTTCGGGATTCGAGCTCTTTAAATGCTTCCACAAGATCGACACTGCCGTGGAGGGGGATGGCTCGTCAGCGTCGAGCCAGACATACGTTACGGGTATATCTTCTGAATAGTCTATCTCGACGACGAAGTTTTCGTTGGCAGTTGGCTCGCGCCAAGAAAGTATGTATTCTTTTTGAACTCTTTTAGGGACATGTATCTCAAATCTTATTAAACAATTTCTCACGTACGGGTAAATTATTTCTGATTCATATATGTTTTCAGTTATATTTTCTGGGCGCTCTTCGGCAAATACGGATGTTATATCGCTGCTATCTATCTCAAAGTTGACAACAAGCTTATCTGAAAGAAAGTATTCCTTCAAATCTTGAAAATATTTTTCACGAGTTATTTCGTTAGCTGGTCGTAGGCTGGCAAAATGGAAGCAACCTATTCCAAAAGTTAGATATGGCTTATCTTCTTGCCGCTCCGGTGCCGATTTCGTTGTCTTTTGCAAAGCGCCTTTGGCTCTAGTCTTGGGAACGCTAGCGGCACTTTCAGTTTTGCGTCTTTCCATCTGTTCCCCCTGAACAGACAACAGACTACGAAGTAGCAGAAAATAATCAAGTGTCGTGGTTCTGAAACAATGACGGCGCCGATGCTATCTTCTTAATTGACGCATAAACCTTGCCTTGCGGAGGAGGCGCGGCACCTTCTCGCCCGCCAGCCTTCTCCGCGAGGGTTAACCTGGCCTCACCCAAAATACTCCTGCAGCGGCCGAACCTCCAGGTTCCCCGCCCGCAGCGCCGCAATCGCTTCCGCCACCGCGGCAGCCCCTGACAGTGTCGTGTAATACGGCACCTTCTGCATCAACGTGGCCCTGCGCAGCGATTTTGAGTCCGACACTGCCTTCTGGCCATCGGTGGTGTTGAAGACGATCTGGACCTGGCGGTTGCGGATGGCGTCCTCGATGTGGGGACGGCCTTCCAGCACCTTGTTGATCTTTTCGGCCACCACGCCGTTCTCGGCGAGGAAGCGGGCGGTGCCGGATGTGGCGAGCACCTTGAAGCCCTGATCGGCGAGGCGCTTCACCGCCGGCAGGATGCCTTTCTTGTCCTCGTCGCGGACCGAGACGAACAGCGTGCCGGAGCGGGGCAGGTCGACATTGGCCCCCAACTGGCTCTTGGCGAAGGCCAGCGCAAAATCGCGGTCGAGGCCCATGACCTCGCCGGTCGAGCGCATTTCCGGGCCGAGCAGGATGTCGACGCCGGGGAAGCGGGCGAAGGGGAAGACGGCTTCCTTGACCGCGATGTGGCCGGGATTGCGCGGGTCGGGCATGGCGCCGTAATGGGCGAAGGCGTTTTCCAGCGTCTCGCCGGCCATGATGCGGGCCGCGATCTTCGCAATGGGACGCCCGATGGTCTTGGCGACGAAGGGCACGGTGCGCGACGCGCGCGGGTTGACCTCCAGCACATAGACCGTGCCGTCCTGGATAGCGTATTGCACGTTCATCAGGCCGCCGACGTTGAGCGCGCGGGCGAGCGCCGCTGTCTGGCGCTCCAGCTCGTCGACGAGGTCGGACGGCAGCGAATGCGTCGGCAGCGAGCAGGCGCTGTCGCCCGAATGAATGCCGGCCTCCTCGATATGCTCCAGGATGCCGGAGACGAAGGTCTCCTTGCCGTCGCAGAGGCAATCGACATCGACCTCGATGGCGCCCTTGAGATAGGTGTCGAACAAAAGCGGGTTCTTGCCGAGCAGCGTGTTGATCTGGCCGGTCTTGTCGTTGGGGTATTTCTGCTTGATGTCCTCCGGCACCAGGCCGGGCACGGTGTCGAGCAGGTAGGTCTGCAGCATGCTTTCGTCGTGGATGATCTGCATGGCGCGGCCGCCGAGCACATAGGACGGGCGCACCACCAGCGGGAAGCCGAGCTCGCCGGCGACGAGGCGGGCCTGCTCGACCGAATAGGCGATGCCGTTCTTCGGCTGGGTGAGGTTCAGCTTGTGCAAGAGCTTCTGGAAGCGGTCGCGGTCCTCCGCCAGGTCGATCATGTCGGGCGAGGTGCCGAGGATCGGGATGCCGGCCTTTTCCAGCGCGTCGGCGAGCTTCAGCGGCGTCTGGCCGCCGAACTGGACGATGACGCCGACCAGTTCGCCCGAGGCCTGCTCGGCGCGCAGGATCTCCAGCACGTCCTCCGCCGTCAGCGGATCGAAATAGAGGCGGTCGGAAGTGTCGTAGTCGGTCGAGACCGTCTCCGGGTTGCAGTTGACCATGATCGCTTCATAGCCGGCGTCGCGCAGCGCAAAGGCGGCATGGCAGCAGCAATAGTCGAACTCGATGCCCTGGCCGATGCGGTTCGGACCGCCGCCGAGGATGACGACCTTTTTCCGCGCCGACACGTGCGCCTCGTTGGCGGGTTCGCCGACGAAAGGCACCTCATAGGTCGAGTACATATAGGCGGTCGGCGAGGCGAACTCGGCGGCGCAGGTGTCGATGCGCTTGTAGACCGGATGAACGTCGAGCTTTTCGCGGGCCTTTTGGACGGCTTCGGCGTCGGTCTTCGTCAGCGAGGCGAGGCGGGCGTCGGAAAAGCCCATCGCCTTCAGCATGCGCAGGTTGACGGCGTCCTGCGGCAGGCCGTGCTCGCGGATGCGCTCCTCCATGGCGATAATGCCGGCGATCTGCTCGAGGAACCACGGGTCGATCTTGCACATGGCGTGCACGTCTTCCAGCGAGGTGCCCATGCGGATCGCCTGCGCCACCATGCGCAGCCGGTCGGGCGTCGGCGTGCCGAGCGCGGCGCGGATCGCGTTGCGGTCGTCGACATGGCTGGCGGGCGCGCTGCCATGGCCGAGCCCGGGTATCTCGATCTCGTCCAATCCGGTCAGGCCGGTTTCCAATCCGCGCAAGGCCTTCTGCAGCGATTCCTGGAAAGTGCGGCCGATGGCCATCACTTCGCCGACCGACTTCATGGCGGTGGTCAGCACCGGCTCGGCGCCGGGGAATTTCTCGAAGGCGAAGCGCGGGATCTTCGTCACCACGTAGTCGATGGTCGGCTCGAAAGAGGCGGGCGTCGCGCCGCCGGTGATGTCGTTCTCCAGCTCGTCCAGCGTGTAGCCGACGGCAAGCTTGGCCGCGACCTTGGCGATCGGGAAGCCGGTTGCCTTCGAGGCCAGTGCCGAGGAGCGCGAGACGCGCGGGTTCATCTCGATGACGACCAGCCGGCCGTCGGCCGGGTTGACGGCGAACTGCACGTTGGAGCCGCCGGTCTCGACGCCGATCTCGCGCAGCACCGCGATCGAGGCGTTGCGCATCATCTGGTATTCCTTGTCGGTCAAGGTCAGCGCCGGCGCGACGGTGATCGAATCGCCGGTGTGCACGCCCATCGGATCGAGGTTCTCGATCGAGCAGACGATGATGCAATTGTCCGCCTTGTCGCGGACGACCTCCATCTCATACTCCTTCCAGCCGAGCACGCTTTCCTCGATCAGCACCTCGGTGGTGGGCGAGGCGTCGAGGCCCGACTGGACGATGTCGTAGAATTCGGCGCGGTTGTAGGCGATGCCGCCGCCGGTGCCGCCCATTGTGAAGGAGGGGCGGATGATCGCCGGCAGGCCGACATGGTCGAGCGCCTGGGCGGCGATCGCCATGGCATGGCTGATATAGCGCTGCTTGCGGTCGCCTTCGCCGAGATTCCAGCGCGTTTCCAGCGCGTCGAGCGCGGCGTCGAGGTTTTCCGGGTTCTCGGCCTTCAGCGCGGCGCGCTCGGCCTCATGCGTCTTGCGGTCGGCGTTCTTGACGTCGGTGGCGTTTGCCAGCATCGAGCGCGGCGTCTCCAGGCCGATCTTGCTCATCGCCTGGCGGAACAGCGCGCGGTCCTCGGCCTTGTCGATGGCATGCGCGTCGGCGCCGATCATCTCGACATTGTAGCGGTCGAGCACGCCCATGCGGCGCAGCGAGAGCGCCGTGTTGAGCGCCGTCTGGCCGCCCATGGTGGGCAGCAGCGCGTCCGGCCGCTCCTTGGCGATGATCTTGGCTACCACTTCGGGCGTGATCGGCTCGATATAGGTGGCGTCGGCCAGCTCCGGATCGGTCATGATGGTGGCCGGATTGGAGTTGACCAGGATGACCCGGAAACCCTCTTCCTTCAGCGCCTTGCAGGCCTGGGTGCCGGAATAGTCGAACTCGCAAGCCTGGCCGATGACGATGGGGCCGGCCCCGATGATCAGGATCGACTTGATGTCGGTGCGTCTTGGCATATTCGAAAAATCCGTTCGGCGAGCGGCTTGCACGAAAAACCGGGACGGGGGAGGTCCCGGCCGGTTGTGCTTGCGATTCTGGTATCAGGCTAGGAGGGCCTTATAGGGAAGAGTTTTGCGGGATGTAACCCCGAAAATGAAGGGGAGTAGGGGAGTAGGGGAGTAGGGCAGTAGGGCAGTAGGGCAGTAGGTGCTTTCTTCCCCCTACTGCCTTATTCCCTTACTGCCCTACTCCCCTAATCGCCCAGCGCCAGCTGATCCGTGATCTCGAAACGCTCTGAAACGCCGATCCGGATCATGTTGAGCGTGCCTTCGCGGGTGAAGCGGAATTCTTCGGGCGAATCCGAGCTGCTCGGCTGGCCGCCATGGAAGGTGATGATGCGCACACCGCCATCCGGCCAAGTCACCGTGACATCGCTGTCGCCATCCTTGCGCGCGACAGTCACCGCGCAGCGGGTCATCGGCTGGCCGATGTGGCGCGCGCAGGGAATGCCGCCGGCCGCGTCCGGGGCAGGGCCATCGGATTCGGTGCTCGCCGAGGTCACGAAAGCGAGACCGTAGGCATCCAGCATGGCGGTCCTGACGATCTCGGTCGCGGAAGGCGGGTCCGCCGGCTCGCCCCCGCCCAGGCGCGCCGCTATATCAGGCTGCGGTTCTTCGAGAGGTGGCTGGGGCGCGGCAGCCGCATCCGCCGGCGCGGCGCTGTCTTCAGGGGGCGACGCTGGATTATTGGGGCTGAGATAGCGGGCGGGCGCCCAGCCGGTTATGTGGGCGTCCTGCGTGTCCTCGACCTTGCACCAAGGATAATTGTTGACGGTCTTGCAGCCGAAATTCTTGACGGCCGAGCCGTTGGGCAGGCGGGCTTCGATCTTTCCGCCCGCTGAAGCGGTGGCGCGAATGTTGAGCAGATCATCCGGCGCGAGGCCGCCGATGATGGAGATGATTGTGCCGGGCGCATCCTGAGCCAAGGCCGGGAGAGCGGCCAGACACAAAGGAGCGGCGATCAGCAGCGACGATCGGAGCGTGACTTTGCGCTTCATCCCTCGGCCATAAGCAATGCACTTCAATCGTGGCGCTCGAAACAAGCTCTGCTTAATCCTGGATATGAGCTTCGCTCAATCCTTCATAAAACCGGTCCGCAGCGCTCGCGCCCATTCCGGCCTTCCCGCTTGTTCGGCCTGCTTTGCGGCGGCTTCATGGTCGTAGTCGACGGCGATGCTCTCGAAGCGGCTGGGACTGCCGTCCTTGCCAAGCTCGACGATGCCGTAGCGGGCGTGCGGCGAGCCTTGCTCCGAGACATGCGCCGGCGGCGTGTCGTCGTCATAGGCCGGGCAGCCGACGCTGCCGGGATTGAAGATGACCTGACCGCCGGGGATGCGGATGAGCTCGTTGCGGTGGCTGTGGCCGCACAGCACAAGGCGGCATGCGGGATCGAGCGGCTTCAGCCGGCGCCTGATCGCCTCAAGCGGCGCGCGCACCAACTGGCCGTCGACAATGGCGTCGGCGAGATATTTCTCATCATGGTCCGGCCGGGCGTGGAAGGCGGTGACGCCGGGTGCGATCTCCAATGTCAGCGGCAGGGCGAGCAAGGCCTGGCGCTGCGCCGGAGTCAGCCGTTCCTGGGCGTAGCGATCGGAAGGCCACATGGTTTCGTCGGCCGTGTCCTGCGCGACGCGTCGGTCGTGGTTGCCGCGCACCGTCGGCAGGTTCAGCGTCTGCAGCCGTTCCATCGTCTCGCGCGGCCAGAGCGGGCCGGAGACGCAGTCGCCGAGATCGACGGTGATGTCGGCGCCGCCGCGCCGGTTCAGATCGTCGAGCACGGCATCTAATGCCAGGAGGTTGCCATGGATGTCGGCGAGAACGGCGATGCGCATGCTGTTCAGGCCGAAACCTCGACTTCGGCGGTGCCGACCGCCGGCAGGTCCTTGTCGCCGTCGGCCGCGGCGATCACGCTGTCGAGCAGGCCTGGAAAACGCCTGTCGAGGTCGTCGCGGCGCAGCGTGATCAGCCGGCTGGTGCCGACCGCTTCGCTGCGGGTGACGCCCGCTTCGCGCAGCTTGGCCAAGTGGTAGCTGAGATTGGTCTTGGAGGCGAGGTCGAGGAACTTGCTGCAGTTCATCGGCACGCCTTCCTTGCGAGCCAGATAGCGCACGATGGAAAGCCGGGTCGGGTCGCCGAGCACGGCAAGCACGATCGGCAGGCTGATCTGGTCGGCGGTTGGATGGGGCAGGCTCATGACCAAGAATTAAGCACAAACTGAACGAACTTCAACGCGACTCCTTCCTCTGCCGGTAGACGCAGCCTCGTTCTTTCGGCCCCGTCCTGACACAGGGCTGTCAGCAGGGTTCAGCTATTTTGTCCCGGGTCGGTTGACATCATGCCCTGCTATGTCCAATTGTTCAATAACTTTTGAACTAAGGACAATTCCCATGGACAAGCGGATCTTCTGGCTGGCGCTCGGATCGTTTGCGATCTCGACCGAAGGCTTCGTCATCTCAAGCCTTCTTCCCGACATCGCATCCGACGCCGGCATTTCGGTGCCGCTCGCCGGCTCGCTGATCACCGCCTTCGCGCTAGCCTACGCTATCGGCGCGCCGGTGCTGGCGACGCTGACCGGCGAATGGGACCGGCGGCGCGTCATCCTGTGGACGTTGGTCTTCTTCGTCATCGGCAACATCGTTGCCGCGCTGAGCTCGTCCTTCGAATTGCTTTTGATCGCCCGCATCGTCATGGCGCTGTCGTCCGGCCTGTTCGCGGCGACCGCGCAAGGCACGGCCGTGGCGCTGGTCGACGACCATCACCGGGCGCGCGCCATTGCCGTCGTCGTCGGCGGTACCACGGTGGCGGTGGCGGTCGGCGCGCCGCTCGGCGCGCTGGTCGCGGCGGTCGCCGGCTGGCGCGGCACGTTCTTCGCCATCGCCGCGCTTGGCGCGCTGTCCGGCGCGATCCTGTGGTGGCGGCTGCCGCGCGGCATCATCGGCACCAGGCTGCCGCTGAAGCGCAGGCTGGCTGCGGCGGTCCGCCCCGGCGTGATGCCGATCCTGCTGACGACGGCGCTTGCGCTGATCGGCGCCTTCACCGTCTTCGCCTTCATCGCGCCTCTGGCCATTCAGGGCGGCGGGCTGTCGCCGATCGCGCTGCCCGGCATGCTGCTCGCCTTCGGCGTCGGCGCCGTCGTCGGCAACATCGCCGGCGGCCAGGCGGCCGACCGCTTCGGCGCGACCCGCACCGTCGCCTGGTCGCTGACGCTGTCGGCCGCGATGCTCGCCACCTTCTCGCTGATCCCGACCTTCCTGCCGCATTGGATCGCCGGGCCGGCGCTAATGGCCATGATGGTGCCTTGGGGCATTGTCGGCTGGGCCTTCCCGCCGGCGCAGGCGAGCCGCATCCTCAAGATCGCGCCCGACGCCGCGCCGATCGTGCTGTCGCTCAATGCTTCGGCGCTCTATTTCGGCGTCGCTTTGGGCGCGGTGGTCGGCGCCGCCGTGCTGCGCTTCGGCGCGCCGGCCGATCTCGGCCTGATCGCCGCGATGTTCCCAATCCTGGGCCTGGGTATCGTGCTGGCCGGTCGCGTTTTTGCGCGCCCGGTCGCGATGCCGGCGGAATAAGCTGCTTGAAAGCGTGACGGACGGCCGCTTCTTCAATTTGAAGGAGCGGCCGCCGGCATTTCCAGATCGAGATCGGCCACAGCATCCAGCGCCGCGCGCAGCTTCGCCGCCTGCTCCGCGCCGACCTTCTCCTCGAATTGCCGCTGGGCGATGCTCCAGAGCTTGAGCGCCTCGTCGAGCTTGGCCTGGCCTCGTGGCGTCAGCCGCACGCGCTTGACGCGGCGGTCGTCCTTGTCGGCGAAAGTCTCGACATAACCGTCGCGGATCAGCGGCTTCAGCGTGTGGCCGAGCGCGGAAAGGTCCATGATCAGCGCCTCGGCGATGGCGCCCATCGCCGGCTCGTCGCTGATGTGGATCTGGAAGAGCATACCGAACTGCGTGCTCTTCAGACCTGTTGGCCCCAGCGCGTCATCATAGAAGCGGCCTAGGCTGCGCGCGGCGCGGCGCAGCGTGGCGTTGTTGCAGTCGCTGAATCCCGGTTTTCGAGCTTCGGTCATCATCACTCCTTGCCGGCGCAAAGACGCGCCAGCCTGTCGCAGAAATAGTTTTTGCCGCTGCCGTTGACAAGATAGTGGCATATACCTACTTCGGCAAAAGTGGCATATGCCACTAATTGAAATCAGAGGCGCGGCGGATGAACTGACCATCGGCGCCGAACCAAGCGAAGCGAACAAAAGGAACAGGACAATGAGCACGAAGGACAACAAGGGCACGGCCGTCATCACCGGCGCGTCCTCAGGCATCGGCGCGGTCTATGCTGACCGGTTGGCAGGGCAGGGCTACGATCTGGTGCTGGTGGCGCGCCGCGCCGACCGGTTGCAGGAGGTGGCCGACAGGCTCGCCTATGCCTATGGCCGCAAGGTTCAGACGATCGTCGCCGATCTCTCCGTCGATGCCGATCTGCGCCGCGTCGAGCAGGCGGTCGCGACGGATGACAGCGTGACGCTGCTGGTCAACAATGCCGGCGTGGCCGGCCTGGAGACGATTGCTGACGCCGACGCAGACACGGCCGAGCGCATGATCAAGGTCAATGTCATTGCGCTGACCAGGCTGACCCGCGCGGTGTTGCCGGGTCTGCTCAAGCGCAATCGCGGCGGGATCATCAACATCGCCTCGGTGGTGGCCTATGGCATTGCCGTCGGCGGCATCTACAGCGGCACCAAGGCTTATGTCGCCAACTTCACCGAAGCGCTGCAGAAGGAAGTCGCCGGCACCAATGTGAAGGTCCAGTCGGTGGTGCCGGGGCCGATCCGCACCGAATTGTGGGACGTCTCCGGAATCAGCCTCGACAGGATCAATCCGGACTGGATCATGAGCGCCGAGGATCTGGTCGACGCGGCACTTGCCGGCTTCGCCCAGGGCGAGACCGTCACCGCGCCCGGCCTTGCCGACGCGGCCGGGCTGACGACGTATCTCGGCGCCAGGGACCAGTTCTTCGGCAGCCTGTTCTCCGGCAAGCCGGCGGCGCGCTACGCGGTCTAATCTCCTCTCAAGCTGGCCGCCACATCTGCAGGATCGAGGCGGCCAGCAGCAGGCCGAGCACGATGTTGAGCGCGCGCCACTGCCGCTCCGTCTTGAGCAGGCGGGCAAGCAGGGCCCCCGCCACGCACCACAGCGACAGCGAGAAAGCCGCGGCGAGGCCGAACACGGCGCCGAGCAGCAGCGCAAGCTGCAAGGGGCCGTCGGCGAGCGCCGCGAAGGATGCCGCAGCGCCCAGTCCCATCGCCCAGCCCTTCGGGTTCATCCACTGGATGCCGGCGCCGCCGAAAAAGCTGTTCGGCCTGGTCATGCTGATGTCGAGATTGGGCGGACCGCTGCGGCCAATCTTGATCGCCAGCCAGATCAGATAGAGCGAGCCCGCTATCTTCATGGCGAGCTGCAGCGACGGCACGGCGGCAAGCAGGCCGGCGAGGCCCGCCGCGCCCGCGGCCGCCACGGTCGCCAGTCCCGCCGCGCTGCCGGCCATCAGCGGCACCGAGCGGCGGAAGCCGAATTGCGCGCCGGAGGCAGTCGACAATGTCGTGGCGATGCCGGGCGTTGCGGTCGAGATCAGCGCGAACACGACCAGCGGAATGATGGTTTCGGACATGCGGGCTTCCCAGTCGAGAAGCCGGCATGCTTATGCGCTTCGCAGCATCAGTAAATGCAATGTTTGATATGGTTTGCATTAGAGAATATAATTGAAGCCATGATCCGCGATCTCGACACGACCCTCATCCGCACCTTCGTCATGACGGCCGACAAGGCCAGCATGACGGCGGCGGCCAATGCGCTCCACCTGACGCAAGGCGCCGTCAGCCAACAGATCAAACGGCTGGAAGATGTGCTGGGGCAAAGCCTGTTCGAGCGCGACCGCCGCGGCCTGAAGCTGACCCGTTCCGGCGAGCGGCTGCTCGACAAGGCTAGGCGCCTGCTGCAGCTCAATGACGAGATCCTCGCCGAAATCAGGGGCGGGGCGGTTGCCGGACAGGTGCGGATCGGCGTGCCTTACGATCTCGTCGGCACGCTGCTGGCGCCGGTGCTTAAAGCCTATGCCGAAGCCTATCCGCAGGTGGAGATTTCGCTGGTCTGCGCCTCCTCGCCGGAACTCGCGGCGGCCCTGGCGGCGGGCACGATCGACCTTGCGGTCATCGAGGAGCGCGTCGGTCCCAGCGCCGGCGAATGCCTGCTCGTCGACCGGCTGGTCTGGGTCGGCGCCAGAGGCGGCGCGGCACGCCTGAAACGGCCGCTGCCGGTCTCGATCGTCGCCGACACTTGCGCCTTCCGACCGGCGGTGCTGGCGGCGCTTGCCGAGCACGGGCTCGACTGGCGCACCGTGTTCGAAAACGGCAACATCGATGCCACGACCGCGACGGTGCGCTCCGACCTCGCCGTGACCACCTGGCTTGCCTCGACGGTGCCGGCCGATCTCGACATCCTGTCCGATGCCGGCCTTCCGGCGCTGCCGAATTTCTCCGTCAATCTGCATCTGCCGAAACATGCCACCCAGCCGGCCGCGCAGGCTTTCGCCAGCCGTATCCGCGAGGGTCTGGCGCGCTATCGCCAGGCGGCGTGAGTATACTGTCTTTCCTCGCCCCGCTTTGGCGGGGGCGAGGAAAGACAAGCCTTGGCGCTACTTCCAGTTCTTGCGCCGTTCGAGTTCGGCCTGCGAAGGCTCCTGCTGGGCAAACGAGCCCGTGCGGATTTCGCCCGCGCGCTCATAGGTCGCCATGATGACGCCGGTGGTCGTAGCCTGCGATTTGACGAGCTTGAACGCCGCCGGGACAGCGTTGTCACCGAACAGACGCTTGCCCTTGCCCAGCAGCAGCGGGAAGATCATTAGCCGGATCTCGTCGATCAGCCCGTTCGCAAGCAGGGTCTGGATCAAGTTGCCGGAGCCCTGGATGAGCAGGTCGGGCCCGTCTTCCTGCTTGATCTCCTTAAGCCTGGCAACGATATCAGGCCCGAGCGACCGGGTGTTCTCCCAGGTCAGCGAATCCGGCCGGTGCGTCGCAACATATTTGGTCGCCGGGTTGAAGACGTCGGCGATCGAATCTTTCTGATACGGCCAGTACGCGGCGAAGATGTCGTAGGTCCTGCGGCCGAGCAGCAGGTCGAACGGTTTGGCGAATAGTTCCTCCATTGCCGTGCCCGCCACCTCGTCAAAGTAATGGAAGGTCCAGCCGCCGAATTCGAAGCCGCCGACGGGATCCTCTTCCGGTCCGCCGGGCGCCTGCATGATGCCGTCAAGGCTGACGAAGGTGGCGGCGATGATCTTGCGCATGGTCTTTCTCCTTTTGGCTGGTCCGCGCCCGTCACGGCCGGATTTCGAGCTAAGGACGAACGGCAAGGCCGCTTTCCGACACGGCTCCGCGAATTTCTACCGTGTGTTGTTAGCGCGAATGGCCCGTGACGAGAACCAGACATCGCCGAAGACGGCGGTGGCGGTGCGGTCGGGCGCCTTGTCTTCCCTAAGCCAGATCGATCGGGTGCGCGCGGCGCGCTCGCGGGTCGGTATTTTCGCGCCTGGCTCAACGGCGGAGGCGCCGACGCAAGGGATGAACCAGGAGCCCATGAAGGGCCGGCACGCGAAGCCGTTTTCCAGGCGGGTTATGAGGACCGCGAGGCCGACGGTTTCGGACGGGCGCCATGGGAAGATCATGCGGCCGCCGGGCTTCAGCGCCTTCAGCCATGCGGCGGGCGGGGCGACGACGCCGGCATTGACGTAGATGACATCGGAGGGCGGTAGCGGATTGGCGACGGCGTCGCCCTGAACCACTTCGACGTTGGCGTACCGGGCAAGGTTTGCTTTGACGCGCGCGGCAAGATCGGCCTCGATCTCGAAGGCGGTGACGCTTCCGCCCGGCTCGACCAGTCTCGCCAGCAGCGCCGTATAATATCCGGTGCCGGCGCCGATATGGGTGACGGCCTCGCCTGGCTTCGGCTCGACCTTGCCGAGCCACATCACGTGCAGAAGCGGCTCGCCATTGTTGATGCCCTTGTCGGCATCGAGCATGACGAGCACGTTCTGGTAGATGTAGGTCGGATCGGCGCTCGGCGTCTCGAACCGGCCTTCACCGGCAAAGACGGTCCATGGTCCCGGACCGAGGAAGGCCTCGCGCGGCACCGAGGCGAAGACCTCCTCGATGCGCGGATCGGCTGAGCGGGCCTGCGCGGCCATCAGCCTGGCGTAGAATCTGCGGGCTTCGTCGGGTTCTGCCATAGCGCCAAGATAGCGCGTGCGGCTGGAATGTCGCGATCAGCCGGCGAAGGTGTCGTAGAGCAGCTTGAAGTTGAGAACGAGGATGATTGCGGCCACCACCCAGGCCAGCGCCGCTACGCCGCGCGGTATGGCGAAACTGCCCATCTTCTTCCTGTCCGACACGAACTGCACCAGCGGGATGACCGCGAAGGGCAGTTGCATCGACAGCACCACCTGGCTGAACACAAGCAGCTCGGCCGTGCCCTTCTCGCCATAAAGCGCGGTGACGACAACGACGGGGACGATGGCGATGCCGCGCGTCAGCAGGCGCCGCGCCCATTGCGGGATGCGCAGGCGCAGAAAACCTTCCATCACGATCTGGCCGGCAAGCGTCGCGGTGACGGTCGAGTTGAGGCCGGAAGCGAGCAGGGCGATGGCGAACAGGATCGAGGCGATGCTCAGGCCAAGCAGCGGCGACAGCAGTTCGAAGGCCTGGCCGATCTCGGCGACGTCGTGGTGGCCGGTGTTGTGGAAGGCGACTGCCGCGACGATCAGGATCGAAGCATTGACGAACAGCGCTAGGATCAGCGCGATGGTCGAATCCGTCGTCGCCCATTTGATGGCGTCACGCTTGCCGGTCTCGGTGCGTTCATAAGCGCGGGTCTGCACGATCGAGGAATGCAGATAAAGGTTATGCGGCATGACCGTGGCGCCGATGATGCCGATGGCGATGTAGAGCATCGCCGGATTGGTGACGATCTGCGATGACGGCACGAACATCGAATGCAGGATCGTGCCGGCCGGCGGCGCGGCGACGAAGATCTGGATGGCAAAGCAGCCGAAGATGATGATCAGCAGGGCGACGACGAAGGCCTCGAGATAGCGGAAGCCCCTGTTCATCAGCAGCAGGACCAGGAAGGCGTCGAGCGCGGTCAGCATGGCGCCGCCGATCAGCGGAATTCCGAACAGAAGCTGCAGCGCGATTGCGGTGCCGATGACCTCGGCGAGGTCGCAGGCGATGATCGCCAGCTCACAGGCGATCCAGAGCACAAGATTGACGGGGCGCGGATAATAGGCGCGGCAGGCTTGGGCGAGGTCGCGGCCGGTGGCGATGCCGAGGCGGGCGGCGAGCGCCTGCAGCAGGATCGCCATCAGGTTCGACAGCATGATGACGAAAAGCAGCGTGTATCCGAACTGCGCGCCACCGGCGAGGTCCGTCGCCCAGTTGCCCGGGTCCATGTAGCCGACCGAAACCATGTAGCCCGGACCCATGAAGGCGAACAGGCGGCGGAACCAGACGCCGGTCCGCGGCACCGCGATCGAGGCATTCACCTCGCGCAGGCTGGGCTGCTCGACGTCCGGCCTGTCGAATCGCCACGCGGGTCGGGCTACGGTTGCTGCATCGGCATCGGACATGGGATTTCCGCTGGAATTATCGAACGTGCCTCCTATCTATGCCACAGCTCAACATTATGCAATATGCTATGTTTCATTGATCATGCTTTCGTGATCCGCGGGAGCAAGTTCCAGGGCGGGCGGCGGAAACGCCGGTTGCGCCCGCGCGGGAATGCAAATAAACGGCCGGGTCATCAGGGGTTTCGTGCTATGGATGCGGTCCCGATTCAGGAGGAGCGCATATTGGCGCTGAGGAACAAACCGGTTCGACGCGAGGAGCCGCTTCCCGATGCCGAAATCCATTCGGAAGGATTCCGGCAGCAGCGCCAGGCGCGCCGCAGCGCGCTGGTCGAGGACTATGTCGAGCTGATCGCCGACCTGATCGAGGATGGCAACGAGGCGCGGCAAGTGGATATCGCGGCAAGGCTCGGCGTCGCGCAGCCGACGGTCGCCAAGATGCTGACCAGGCTGTGCGCCGACGGGCTGGTCTCGCGAAAGCCATATCGCGGCGTGTTCCTGACCGAGACCGGCCGCAAGGTCGCGGAGGAAAGCCGCATCCGCCACCAGACGGTGGAAGCCTTCCTGCGCTCGCTGGGCGTCAGTGCGGAGACGGCGCGCATCGATGCCGAAGGCATCGAGCACCATGTCAGCGCCGAGACGCTGGACGCCTTCCGCCGGGCGATGACGCATCGCCAGGCTTAGCTCCCCGGTTCCCATCGCGCGTGTTGACGCGGAACCTACGCATCCCGGCCGCATTACCTCCGACATCGCGCGATTATCGCGTTTAGGGAGGAAGCAATGGGCATCGAACAGGCACCAACCGCCAAGGGAAAGCAAGCGGCCAGGGGATTGCGGCAGGCGGCCGCCGGGGACGAACGCAAGACCGAGGCAGAGACCGGCCATCCTCTGAAGAAGGGGGCTGCACGTTTCGAGGAACGGTCGAAAAGTTCGGACGGCAAAAGCGCCGGCGCCAAGCAGAAAAGTTGAGGTTTTCAGCCGGTTTATCGGGAGTGGAAATTAACCGGCCGATCGGAGTTTCCTCCGGCCCGCGCATTTTTCGACCGCGAAAAATTCTGTGACTTGGACTGGCCGTTGCGATACTTGTCAGCATGGGGCGGTCGCGGGCCAGCCCCTCCAGGACATTCGCATTGCGAGGAGTTGCCATGCTTTGGAGAGGCCGTCGTCAGAGCGACAACATCGAGGACGAGCGCAGCGACAGCGGCGGTGGCGGCGGATTGGGTGGCGGCGGTCAGTTCCGCGTCCCGATCGGCGGCCGCACCGGCGGTGGCGGCAGCATCCTCCTGGTCATCCTGGTTGTGCTCGCGGGATGGTATTTTGGCTTCGACCCGTCGCAGATCCTGGGTGGCGGCGACGGCGGCTTGCTGCCGGGCGGCGGCGGCGAGATCACCGAGGCACAGGACAATGGCAACGCGCCCGCCAATGATGAGATGAAGCAGTTCGTCGCGACCGTGCTTGCCGATACCGAGGACACCTGGACCGGCATTTTCAAATCCCAGGGGTTGACCTACGAGGACCCCAAGCTGGTGCTGTTCAGCGGCCAGGTTCGTTCGGCCTGCGGCTTCGCTTCGGCGGCGGCCGGGCCGTTCTACTGCCCTGGCGATCACAAGGTCTATCTCGACATGACCTTCTTCCAGCAGCTCGACCAGCAATTCGGCGCCTCGGGCGAGTTCGCGCGCGCCTATGTGGTGGCGCATGAGATCGGCCATCATGTGCAGAACCTCACCGGCATCATGGGCAAGTTCAACCAGATGCGGCAGGGCATGAGCGAGGCCGACGCCAACCAGCTCTCGGTGCGCATCGAGCTTCAGGCCGATTGCTTCGCCGGTGTCTGGGCGCATTTCACCCAGCAGAAGGGCATTTTGGAGCAGGGTGATATCGAAAGCGCGCTCAACGCCGCCAAGCAGATCGGCGACGACACGCTGCAGAAGAAGGTGCAGGGCTATGTCGTGCCGGAAAGCTTCAACCATGGCACTTCGCAGCAGCGGCAGACCTGGCTGGCGCGGGGCTTCAAGAGCGGCAAGCTGTCCGACTGCAACACGATGAGCGGTCCGATCTGAGGTGGCGTTTCCGCTCCTTTTCGAGTGACGATCCGCGATCGGCGCCTGCTGGTGGCAAGTGGTGTCAGCATAAGGCATTTGCGATCGTTCGCGGATTGTTCCGGCCGCTGACCTCGCCTATAAGGTCCGTCCCGCCCGTGCCCCAGGGCGGATGAGGAGCTTGTCACCATGATCGACCCGAAAACCGCCAAGCGGGGCCTTGCGCTCGTTTTCACGACGCTTTTGCTCGACATCATCGGCTTCGGCATCATCATGCCGGTGCTGCCGGCCTATCTGGAGGAACTGAGCGGCGTCAGCGTCAGCGAGGCCGCGATCGAGGGCGGCTGGCTGTTTTTCGTCTATGCGGCGATGCAGTTCTTCTTCGCGCCGATCATCGGCGGCCTGAGCGACCGTTTCGGGCGACGGCCGGTCCTGCTTGCCTCGGTGCTGACCTTCTCGATCGACAATCTGATCTGCGCCATCGCCTGGTCCTATCCGATGCTGTTCATCGGCCGCGTGCTCGCCGGCATTTCCGGCGCCAGCTATTCGACGACATCGGCCTTCATCGCCGACATCTCGAACGACGAGAACCGGGCGAAGAATTTCGGCCTGCTCGGCATCGCCTTCGGCGTCGGCTTTGTCATCGGCCCGGTGCTGGGCGGGGTGCTCGGCACGTTCGGGCCGCGTGTGCCGTTCTACTTCGCCGCAGCACTTGCCTTCGTGAATTTCCTGATCGCGATGGTCTTCCTGCCCGAAACGCTGGACGAAAAACACCGCCGGCCCTTCGAGTGGAAGCGCGCCAATCCGGTCGGCACGCTGATGCAGATGCGCAATTATCCGGGCATCGGCTGGATCGGGCTGGTGTTCTTCCTGATGACGCTCGGCCACATGATGTATCCGGCGGTCTGGGCATTCGTCTCCAACTACCGCTATGGCTGGAACCAGCAGCAGATCGGCTTCTCGCTCGGCGCCTTCGGCCTGTGCGGCGCCATCATCATGGCGACGGTGCTGCCGCGCATCATCCCGAAACTCGGTGAGTGGAGGACGGCGGCGATCGGGCTGACCTTCACCGCGCTCGGCGCCTTCGGCTATGCCTTCGCGACGCAGGGCTGGATGGTCTATGCGGTAATCGTTGCCGGCTGCCTGGAGGCGCTGGCCGATCCGCCGCTGAGGAGCCTCGCCGCCGCCAAGGTGCCGCCTTCGGCGCAAGGCGAATTGCAGGGCGCGATGACCTCGATCTTCTCGATCACCTCGATCATCACGCCGCTGCTCTACACGGCGATCTTTTCCTGGTTTACCGGGCCGAGCGCGCCGGTGGTGTTCGGCGGCGCGCCCTATGTGCTCGGCGCGATTTTCCTGACGCTGGCGGTCATCGTCTTCGTGACGAAAGTAGCCAGGCCGACGCCGAAGGAAGTCGAGCGCATACATGCGCAGGACGCGGCGGTGACGGACGCTGCTTAGGCTGGCGGTTTGAGCTAGGCCCGCTCCGCCAGAGCTTCCTCGCCGCGCCGCTCGCGGATCAGGTTGACGAAGCGACGGAACAGGTAATGCGAATCCTGCGGGCCGGGCGAGGCCTCGGGATGATGCTGGACCGAGAAGACCGGACGGCCCGTCAACGCGATCCCGCAGTTCGAGCCGTCGAAGAGCGAGACGTGGGTTTCCTCGACGCCTTCGGGCAGCGAGTCGGCGTCAACGGCGAAACCGTGGTTCATCGAGACGATCTCAACCTTCCCGGTGGTGTGGTCCTTGACCGGGTGGTTGGCGCCGTGGTGGCCCTGATGCATCTTCTCGGTCCTGCCGCCGAGCGCCAGCGCCAGCATCTGATGGCCGAGGCAGATGCCGAACACCGGAATGTCGGTCTTCAAGAGGTTCTGGATCACCGGCACGGCGTATTCGCCAGTCGCTTCCGGGTCGCCGGGGCCGTTGGAGAGGAAGATGCCGTCCGGCTGCATGGCGAGGATTTCCTCAGCGCCGGTCTTGGCCGGGACGACGGTGACCTTGGCGCCCAGGCCCGCCAGCAGGCGCAGGATGTTGCGCTTGACGCCATAGTCGATGGCCACGACATGCATCGACGGCGCGTCCTGCTCGCCATAGCCCTCGTTCCACACCCACGGCGTCTCGCGCCAGACCGAAGACTGGCCCGACGTGACCTCCTTGGCGAGATCGAGGCCGATCAGTCCCGACCAGGCAGCCGCCCGCTGCTTCAGGTCCTCGATGTCGAAGACGCCGTCTGGCGCATGCGCGATGACGGCGTTGGGCATGCCCTTCTCGCGGATCAGCACGGTCAGCGCGCGGGTGTCGATGCCGGACAGCGCGACGATGCCGCGCCGCTTCAGCCACTGGTCGAGATGGCCGGCGGCGCGATAGTTGGACGGATCGGTGACATTGGCCTTGAAGATCGCGCCGACAGCGCCGGCGCGGGCCGCCGGATGCAAGTCCTCGATGTCCTCGTCATTGGTGCCGACATTGCCGATATGCGGGAAGGTGAAGGTGACGATCTGGCCGGCATAAGACGGATCGGTGAGGATCTCCTCGTAGCCGGTCAGCGCCGTGTTGAAGCACACTTCCGCAACGGCCGACCCGGTGGCGCCGAGACCGCGGCCCTCGATCACCGTGCCGTCGGCGAGCACCAGAAGGGCGGTCGGCTTTTCGGTGGCCCAGGGGGCGGTGGTCGTGGCCATGGCGGCACTCCTGTCAGGCGGTGCGACCGGTCAATGGGACCACTCGCGCAGCAAAGCGCGCGAAGCAGGATTTTCCAGCCTCCGCGCGTCAACTCATTGTCTCATGCAGGACCGAGTACATAGGCGAAGGCACCCGAACGGTCAATGCGGACGCCGCCAGCCAGCTCTGTTTTCTATTCGTCCAGCAATATCAGCAGCTTGCGGGAATTTGCGTTGCCCGTTCGGCGAAGCTATTGTCCGCCGCATTCGAAGGAGAAGCACGATGCGCGAGAAAATCGCCGAATCCATGAAGAGCGCGATGAAGGCGCAGGACAAGCACCGCCTGCCGACGCTGCGGCTGATCCAGGCCGCCATCCACGACCGCGATATCGCCAATCGCGGCGCCGGCAAGCCGCCGGCGAGCGAGGAGGAGATCCTGCAGATCCTAGCCAAGATGGTGAAGCAGCGCGAGGAATCGGCCAAGGCCTTCGAGGACGGCAAGCGGCCGGAGCTGGCGGCCCAGGAGCGCGGCGAGATGGAGATCATCCGCGAGTTCCTGCCGACGCAGCTCGATGAGGCGGCGATCACGGCGGCGGCGCGCGAGGCGATCGCGGCGACCGGCGCCGCCAGCCAGAAGGACATGGGCAAGGTGATCGGCGCGCTGAAGCAGAAATATGCCGGCCAGATGGACTTCGCCAAGGCCAGCGCCATCATCAAGGGGCTGCTGCAGTAAGCGGCAACCTAAGAGCGTTTCGCCGTTTCAGGGAACCGGCGAAGCGCTCTATCTCCTTGTTTTTTGGCAATTCCGGACGGAAAACCGTTACACGCTTTTCCTGGAATTGCTTCAGTCCTTGCAGATCGGCACCGGCTGCGGCGGCGGCGCCGGATGGTCTTTCTTGTACTGCGCGATGATCGGCTCCAGCATCTTCTTCGGCCAGAATTTGGGCGTGCCGATCTCCTTGAGGCAGGAGGCGTTCCAATAGGTGCCCGCGGCTGAGAGCGCCTGGCCGGCGGCCTTGGCGCGCGCAACGGTGGCGATGTCGCGCGATTCAGGGTAAATGTAGAGCGTCGTCGGGCTGTTCTTCACGAGGGGGATGATCTGCTCGGCATCGGCCGGCGACCAGCTGGTGCAGCCATTGCTGCGGCCACCGGCGTAATTCACCAGCTTGCCGTAGGGCACAAAGCCATCGTGATCGGCGTAAGAGCTTTGCGGGTACTTGCGCATGCACAAGCCCTTCAGGATAGCCGCCGGATGCCCGCCGATCACACGCTGCCTGGCGTTCGCCGTCTCGCCTTCGCCGTCGAACTGGATGAAGCTGCGCATGAACATCGCGTTCTGCGCGCCGACGCGATAATAGCCCTTGAACGAGGTTTTGGTCTCCGCCGTCATATAGGCGCCGCCGGCCGTCAGCTCGGAATCCATCGCGTTGCCGAAGTTCTTCGCGCAACGCCTGCCGTTGGAGAAGTCGGCGACGCCCTTCAGGTTGCGGCCGCCGCCATGGCCCGAGGAGACCGCACGGAAGAGCTGCTTGGCTTCGCAGATGATGTAGTAGCGCTGGCCGAGCACGCTGTTGCCGAGGTCGCCGGGACGCGTGGCATCCATGGCGAAATAGCAGGGGTTGCTGACCGAACCGTCACTGACTTTCTTCTGGTAGAGCGCGCGCGCCCGCTCAAGCACGACCTCAGAGATCTGGCCCTCGCCGTCGCCGACATGGCGCTGCAGCCAATCGGGAATGATCGACGGCCGCAAGGCGGCAAATGAGCTGACCGATGCCGTCAGCGCGGCCAGGATTGCGACAAGGCAAAAGATGGCCACACCCGGCGGAACAGATCTCAACCGCACCGTTTTGCCCCTCCTGTCGAAATGTCTCATACCCCGTGAATCACCCTGGACTAATCATAGAAGGTCTCGCACGCATCGGCGAAACACTTCTAGTTTAGCGACGCCTTTTGGAGGTCGGATTTCCGGTCTGCTTCGATTGCGATATCATCTGATTCCCGGCGCGCCCACGCCTCCTCCCTCCATCGGGAAGCATTGTTCATGCAGGGCAGTCCATCACCAACCAACTGTTCGGGCGCCAGGCATAAGGAGGGGTTGCCAAGACTGCTCGCGGCAGGAGGTTTTCGATGCGGCTTTCCGCACCCGTCTATCATCTGAAACGCCAGGCGAGGCTGCTTTCTCGCCGGGAAAATGTTCCACTCCACACGGCGCTCGACCGCGTTGCCGCCAAGGAAGGCTTCGGCAGCTGGAGCCTGCTTGCAGCCAAAGCCGCCGAGGCGACGCCCGCGGGCAGCCTGCTGGAGCGGCTTATGCCCGGCGACATGGTCCTCGTGGCGGCGCGGCCGAGCCAGGGCAAGACGCTGATGAGCCTCGAACTTGCCGTGGCGGCCATGAAGCAATGCAATCGCGCCGTGTTCTTCACCCTGGAATATATGCATGCCGACATCCTCAATCGGTTCCGGGACATCGGCGCCGACCCTGCCGATTTCGACCATCTGTTCGAGTTCGACAATTCCGACGCCATCAGCGCCGACTACATTATCGAGGCGTTGCGATCGGCGCCGCCCGGCACGCTGGCGGTCATCGACTATCTGCAACTGCTCGACCAAAGGCGCGAGAATCCGGAGCTCATGGTCCAGATACGCGCGCTCAGGTCGTTCGCCCGGGAACGTGGGCTGGTGCTGGTCTTCATCTCGCAGATCGACAGGTCCTACGATTCCTCCGGGAAACCGTTCCCGGATATCGGCGATATCCGGCTGCCGAACCCGCTCGACCTGTCGCTGTTCGACAAAGCCTGTTTCCTGAACAAGGGCGAGATCCAGTTCCAGGCGACTTGAGAGCGATCCACGCGGCGGCTATGCCGATCTCGACAGGAGCGAACATGATCGAAATCGTCAGACCCGCGCTCGAACATTTGCCATCCTACAAGGCCGCGTTGGAGCGCGGCTGGTCGCCCGACAATGTGCGGCTCCTGGAAGCGACGCGCGAGCAGCTTGCGGCGATCGAGAAAGATCCCGTCGAATTTCTCGCCAGCCTCGACGACCCCGAGGCCAAGGGGCCGCCCATCACCTTGCCCGACGGCACGACCGTGCCGCGCCTGCCCGGCTTCCGGCGCTGGATTTGGGATGGCGAGACTGCCGGCTCCATAGGGCTGCGCTGGCAAAGAGGCACATCGGCGCTGCCGCCGCACGTGCTTGGCCATATAGGCTATGCGGTGGTGCCGTGGAAAGAGGGGCGCCGTTACGCCACCGAAGCGTTGCGGCTGATGCTTGACGAGGCGAGGGCAGTGGGCCTGGACCATGTCGAGATCACCACGGACCTCGACAATCTTGCATCCCAGAAGGTGACCCTCGCCAATGGCGGCATCCTTGTCGGGCGCTTCACCAAGGTCGCCGCCTATGGTGGCGCGGAAAGCCTCAAATATCGGATCGATCTTTAGATCCAAGCGGTTGGGCGGTCACTCGCCGGGCCTGGCCAGCCTTCCTTCTTCCGCCTTGTGGTAGAACTGGCTTGCCACAAGCCAGCCTTTGAGCGGCCTGAGCGGTGGGATGCAGGTCGCGAGAACGATCGGGATCGAAACGAAAGCGTGGAACCACATGGAGGGCTCGAAAGTCACCTGCGCCCAGACGGCGAACAGCACCGAAGGCACGCAGGCAAAGCAGATGACGAAAAAGGCCGGGCCGTCGGCGGGGTCGGCAAAGGAATAGTCGAGCCCGCAGACCTCGCATTTCGGCGCCAGTTTCAGGAATCCGTCGAACAGGTGGCCCTCGCCGCAACGCGGGCAGCGTCCGCGAATTCCCACCTGCCAAGGTACCAGGGGTGGATAATGCGCAAGGTCTTGCATGATGGTCTCTCCGGTGGATCTCGCGTGAGGCTGGACTGGCCTTGAGATCGCTGATGCATACATATATCATTCTTGTATGCAGACAATGCGACAAAATGTATGGATGCGAATAAGTGACCCGAGAAAATGACATGGGCTGGCTTCCGGTTCTGGAGGCGGGACCGCGACCGGTCTATCTGAAGATCGTGGACGCTCTCGCTGATGCCCGCTCGGGCGGCCGCTTGCAGCCGGGCGACCGGTTGCCGCCGCAACGGGAACTCGCCAGGCTGCTGGGGGTCGATCTTACGACCGTGACGCGGGCGTTTTCCGAAGCCCGACGCAGGAACCTGATCGACGCGACGGCGGGTCGCGGCACCTTCGTCACGCCGGGCGAGCCGGAAGAACCTGTCCTCGATCTCAGCATGAACATCCCGCCGGCGCCCGCCGGCCTCAACCTGCCGGCACTGATCCGGACAGGCATCGAGGCGTTGCTCAAGCGCTCCAGCGCGGAAGCGCTGCTTTCCTATCATCCCGGCCCAGGCTCGCCCGCGGAGCGCGCCGCCGGCTCGTCATGGCTCGCCGCGGCGGGAGACAGGCTGCCGGTCGACAGGGTCGTTGTCGGCTCGGGCGCGCAGGCGCTGCTCACGGCCGTCGTGCTGGCAGAGACGCGCGAGGGCGACACGATCCTTGCCGACGCGCTGACCTATCCAGGGCTGATCGCGCTGGCCGGGACCACGCGGCGCAAGCTCGCCGCTGTCGCAAACGACGCTGACGGCATTCGGCCGGACGATCTCGAGCAGGCGGTGCGGCGGCACGGCGCACGCGTCCTCTACCTCAATCCGACGCTGCAAAATCCGACCGCATCCGTCATGCCCGAAAGCAGGCGGCGGGAACTCGCCCGCATGGCCGACAAGCTCGGGCTGACCATCGTCGAGGACGATCCTTATAGAAGGTTGCTCGCTGCGCCGCCACCGACCTTTCTCAATCTGGCGCCGGAGCGGACCTTCCATGTCGCGACATTGGCGAAATGCATCTCGCCTTTCCTGCGCACGGCCTTCCTGGCGGCGCCTGATCAGCAGGCCGCCGAGCGCATCGCGGCAGCGATACGCGGCACCACCATGATGGCGCCGCCGCTGATGACGGGCCTTGCCTGCGAGTGGCTGCGAAACGGCCTAGCCGATGAGATCACCACTGCCGTCTGCGCCGAAGCACAGGCCAGGCAAGAGATTGCCCGCACCATCCTCCCCAAGGGTTTTGTAGCAACGGATGCCGGCCTGCACCTCTGGTATCCGCTGAAGAACGAATTGCGCTCGGCCGAACTCGCCGACATTGCCCGCCGTCGAGGGTTGGCGATCAGCCCTGCCGAAGAGTTCGCCATAGGAATGGACGTCGCCAATGGCTTCCGCCTGGCGCTGGGCGCCACGCCCAACCGCGAACGGTTGAAGGAAGGCCTTCAGAGCCTGGCCTCGATCCTATCAAGAGTGCCGGGCTCCTCGCGACCGAAGGTCTGAAGCAGCAAACCGTAGCTTGGCGCGGCCCGTTACTCGGCCGCCGCCGGCAGCGGCGGCGTCGCGCGGCTGCGCCATTCCCAGGCCTGCGAGCCGACAGCCACCACCACCGCCACCAGCATGGCCAGGGCGCCGGCGAGCGGCAGGCTGCGATAGCCGTAGCCGGCATTAAGCATTGCCGCGCCAAGCGACGCGGCGAGCGCGATGCCGACATTGAAGCCGGACGGGATCAGCGCGGAAGCGAGGTTGGAAGCATCGGCCGTCCAGGCGAGGATGCGCGTCTGGATCGGCGCGCCGATGGCGAAGTTGAGACCGCCCCAGATGACGATGGCCACGATCATCGGCACCGGGTAGGGGCTGACAAGATGGATGACGCCGAGCGCCATCGCCTGCAGGGCGAGCATGACGATCAGCGACGGCATCAGCTTCCAGTCGGCGAGCTTGCCGCCGACGAGGACGCCGATCGTGGCGCCGACGCCGTTGAGCAAAAGCACCCAGGGGATCAGGCTCTCGTCGAGGCCTGTCACTTCGAGCAGCATCGGCGTGATGTAGGTGAACGGCGCGAACTGGCCGATCATCAGCATCAGCATCAGGATCAGCGAGGTCCAGACCTGCTGGCGGCCGAGCACACGAACTTCGCGCGCCAGGCC
>NZ_SUGA01000026.1:83004-92100 GCF_004963255.1 Mesorhizobium sp.
GGCTGGCGGCGCCCGCCGTTCGCGGCAGCAGCGCCAGCATGGCGAGGATCGCGACGAAGCCCAGCGCGCCCATCACCCAGAAGGTTGCGCGCCAGCCCCATAGGCTGCCGATCGCGGTGCCGGCGGGCACGCCGATGACATTGGAAACCGTCAACCCAGAGAGAATGACCGCGACCGCCCGTCCGCGCTGGTCCTCGCGCACCAGGCTGACCGCAACCACCATGGCGACGCCGAAATAGCAACCATGCGCCACAGCGGTCGCAATGCGCAGCAGAAGCATCGCGGTGAAATCGGGCGCCAGCGCGCAGGCCACCTGGCCGAGTGTGAAAGCGACCGTCAGTCCGATCAGCAGCGTCTTGCGCGAGACTTTGCTGGTCGCGAGCGCCAGCAGCGGGCCGCCGACGGCAATGCCGCAGGCATAGCCGGAGACGAGATAGCCGGCGGTAGGCACCGAAACGCCGAGGCCTTGCGCCACCTCCGGCAGCACGCCGGCGATGACGAATTCGGTGGTGCCAAAGGCGAAGGCGGCAAGGAAAAGAGCAATCAGCGGCAGCATGGATCAAAACATATGCGAGGAATGCATGGCCTCAAACCACGCCCGCGCGGACGCGGCAATGGAGAAATTGACGATGGCGCTTTAGCTTTTCTTGACTGGACCGATCAGAACCAGCCTGTCACTGCGACTCTAAATCAAAAAGATAGAGCATGATGTCGTCCGAAAACCGCTTCACACTTTTCGGCATCATGCTCTAGGCAGGCTTTTTGCGCCCATACGGGATCCTCAGCCAGGCCCGTTCATGCAGATAGTAGAGCAGCGACTTGGTGACGACTTCGGTGAGCCCGATGGTGGCCGCGAGCTTGATGCTGCCGGTGACCACCAGCGATATGATCATCGTGTCGATCGTGCCGGTGGCGCGCCACGAAAGCGCCTTGGCGAAGCTGCGCGAATGCGTGTCCATCGACCGATCGTCCTCCAAAAGGTCCTCGGGCGATCTTTAGCCGACGCAAGCGACAATGGGCAAAGACAAATTTTTCGGCTGCCTTGCATAGCCTCAGCCGGTCTTCAAGCGCGAGCCGCCGAGCAGGCCGCGCTCCTCGAGCACTGGATAGGCGATCGAGGCCAACAGCGAGTTGATCTGCTTCAGGTCGCGGATGGTGTCGAGGTGGATCGAGCTGGTCTCGACGCTCTTGGCGGTGCCTTCGCGCAGGCGCAGGAAATGGCTGGCGCTGGTTTCCTTCTCGCGCTCGCGCAAAAGGTCTTTTTCCAGCACCAGCTGGCGCGCGGTCTCGGGGTCGCGCGAGACGAGCACGTTGAAGGCGAGCCGCGCATTGGCGAGCACGGAGGAGTGGAAGGCGCAAAGCTCCTGCCAGCCTTCCGGCGTGAACTCCAGGCCGCGCTCCAGCTTCTTCCTGACATGCACCAGCATGTTGCGTACGATGATATCGCCAACCTGTTCCAGCTTGACGCAGGCGCCGATCAGCTCCTGGCAGCGCAACGCCTCGTCCTCGGTCAGCGGGTTCCGAGTGACTTTGGCTAGGTAGAGCTTGATCGCGGCGTGCTTCTGGTCGACGCGGTCGTCGAGCGCGGCAAGCGCCTTGATCTTGGCGGGGTCGGCATCCTCATAAAGCTCGATGATGCGCTTCAGCATGATCTCGACCGTCTCGCAGACCCGCACCACCTCGCGCGTCGCGTTGGCTAAAGCCTGGCTCGGCGTATCGAGGGCGCTCTCGTTCAGCGCCGACAGCTCCACGACCTCGAGCGTGGCGGCCGGCTGCGGCGTGCTGCCCAGCGCCACGATCTTTTCGGAAGCGCGGTAGACGAGGCCGGCCAGCGGCAGTCCGGCCAGCAGGATCAGCACGTTGAACAGGATGTGGGCGTTGACGATCTGATCGGGCGCGCTTCTGCCGAGGAAGGTGACATCCGGCTTGAAGGTCATGATCAGGACCAGCATGATCAGCGAGCCGAGGCCGCGCATCAAAAGATTGCCTATCGGCACGATGCGCACCTCGGGCGGCGCCGACCTTGTCAGCATCGGTGCAATCAGCGACGAGCCAAGATTGACGCCCAGTACCAGCACGACGCCCAGTTCCGGCGTGATCAGCCCGCGGCCCGCCAGCGTCGCCATCAAAAGCACCGCGGCGATGCTCGACTGGAACAGCCAGGTGACCAGCGCGGCCAACAGGTAAGTGGTGATGGAATCTCCCGAGAAATAATTGATGATCAGCGGCATCAGCTGGCTGTTGCGCAGCGGCTCCGACGCCTGGCCGATCATCTCCAGCGACAGGATCAGCAGGCCGACGCCGATCAGGATGCGCCCCGTCTGCCGCCAGTCCCGCCGCTCGGTGGCCATGAACATGACCGTGCCCGCGATCAGGCAGAGCGGCACCAGAAGCGTGAGGTCGAAGGTAAGCAGCTTGGCCACCAGCGCCGAGCCGATCTCGGCGCCGCGCACCGCCAGTTGTCCGGCGGCGCCCGAAACGATGCCGGCGCCGGCGAAGGAGCCGACCAGCAGCGTCACCGCGGTCGAGCTCTGCAGCGCTACTGCCAAGCCGCAGCCTGTGAGCACCGCCATGACCGGATTGCGCATGGTGGCGCGCAGCTTGTGGCGCAGCACGTCGCCATAGGCGCGCTCGACGCCGGTCTTCACCATGCGGGTGGCGAACAGCATCAGCGCCACCGCGCCGGCAAGGTGCAGGAGGACGACGGAGCCGCTCACAGCGAACCTCGCGGGGTGGCTGCGGCGACGTGGAGAGGAGTACGAATCTTAGCCATTCAACGCGTCGAAATATACCAATTAAGATTAGCCGAATAATAGATTTCTCTGATGTTATGATCGTCTCGGCTCGACGGCGCATGTCGGAAATGAACGGAGAAGGCATTGGTTGCATGCGCTTGGCGGCTGCGCTTCGCTTCATGATGCCCAGCGCTTGGCGGCGTGGCCGGAGGAATCCGCAGTTTTGTTGAAGCGACTTGAGCAAGCATCGGAAATCATTACGGAATTGTAATTCCAGCGTTCAGTTTCGGTTCATCCGTTGGCGGTTACTCCTGCGTCTATCGACAACAAGGAGTACCGACCATGAAGCGTCTCATACTTTGCGCCGTCACCGCCTCGATGCTGGGTGCCTCGGCCTTCTCAGGCCAGGCCGCGCCGCTCTCCCAGCCGAGCGCGCCGCAGTCGAATTACACGCAGGTCGACTGGCAGAAGCCCGGCCGGCATGTCGACAAGCGGGTCGTCGTGAAGAAGAAGGTCGTCGTTAAGCGCAGCCACTGGCGCAATGGCCAGAAGTATTCCAACTGGAGGCGCCACCAGCCGGTCCGCGACTGGCACCGCTACGGTCTGCGCCGCCCCGGCCCCGGCCAGGAGTGGATCCGCGTCGGCAACGATTATGTGCTGGTCAGCATCCTGTCCGGCATCATCTTCGGCGCGATCGCCGCGCAGTAGTCCGCGACGACCGGCAATGCAGAAAGAAGGCGGCCGCCCCGGCCGCCTTCCTTTCGTCTGTGAAAAGCGGGTACGATGGGCAGGACAGAGTCGCAGCGCCCGGCCGGCTTGATTATATGGAGGGCAAACGAGCTTTCTTAGATGCGCTTTCCGCCCGCCTTCCTCGACGAGATACGCGACCGCGTGCCGATTTCATCGGTGATCGGCACGCGTGTCGCGTGGGACAGGAAGAAGACCAACGCATCGCGCGGCGACTATTGGGCCTGCTGCCCGTTCCACGGCGAGAAAAGCCCGTCCTTCCACTGCGAGGACAAGAAGGGCCGTTATCACTGCTTCGGCTGCTCGGTGTCGGGCGATCATTTCAAGTTCCTCACCGAGCTCGACGGCATGAGTTTTCCCGAAGCGGTCGAGAAGATCGCCGAAATGGCCGGCGTGCCGATGCCGGTGCGCGATGAACGGGAAGAACGGCGCGAGAAGGAGCGCGCCAGCCTGACCGAGGTGATGGAGATGGCGACCGCCTTCTTCCAGGAGCGACTGCAGAGCGCCGACGGCGCCAAAGCCCGTGCGTATCTCCGGGAGCGCGGACTGACGTCGGCGACGCAGCAATCGTTCCGGCTGGGCTATGCGCCAGACAGCCGCAACGCGCTCAAGGAGCATCTTGCCGCCAAGGGCGTGCCGAAGGCCGATATCGAGGCTTGCGGGCTGGTGCGGCACGGCGACGACATTCCGGTCTCCTACGACTGGTTCCGCGACCGCATCATGTTCCCGATCCCGGATTCGCGCGGCAAGATCATCGCCTTCGGCGGACGGGCGCTGGCGCCCGATGCCTTGGCCAAATACATGAACTCGCCCGACACCGAGCTCTTCCACAAGGGCAACGTGCTCTACAATTTCGCCCGCGCCCGCAAGGCACTGGCCAAGGGCGGCACAGTGATTGCGGTGGAAGGCTATATGGATGTGATCGCGCTGGCTCAGGCCGGCTTCGAGAACGCCGTGGCGCCGCTCGGCACCGCGCTCACCGAAAACCAGCTCGAGCTTCTGTGGCGCATGGCGCCGGAGCCGGTGCTGTGCTTCGACGGCGACAAAGCCGGTTTGAAAGCGGCATGGCGCGCCGCCGACCTTGCGCTGCCAGCGGTTCAACCCGGGCGCTCGGCACGCTTCGCGCTGTTGCCGGAAGGCAAGGATCCCGACGATCTGGTGAAAGCCGAGGGGCCGGAGGCATTCCGCGCTGTGCTTGCCGAGGCGCGACCGCTGGTCGATCTGTTGTGGATGCGCGAGACGGCGGGCGGCGTCTTCGACACGCCGGAGCGGCGGGCGGAGCTCGGGAAGACGCTGCGCGAGCTGACCAGCCGCATTCGTGACGAAAGCACGCGCTATCACTACCAGCAGGAAATGCGCGAGCGCGAACAGAGCTTCTTCGGTTCGCAGCGTGGCCCGCGGCAGGGTCGCCAGAATGGCGGCCGGCCGGGAGAGCGCGGCCAGGGCAAGGCCGCGGCGCCCGGCGGGCAGTTCGCCAAGGGCGGAGGCGGCCGCATGGCGATCACCGAAAGTCTCGGCCAGTCGGCGCTGGTCAAGCGCGGCGGCGAGGGCATGTCGGTGCGCGAGGCGACGATCATCGTGGCCCTGGTCAACCACCCGGCACTGATCGACGAGAATTTCGCCCACGTCGAATTTCTCGACCTCGCCAATTCGGATTTGCGCAAGCTTCACGCGGCCATCCTCGACGCGATGGCGCATGACGCGGCCGACGAGCGCGGCGCGGTCATCGCCACCATCGAGCGCGCCGGCTGCGGCGGCATCTGGGAGCGGGCGGTGGAGCTGATCAAGCGGGCGCGGCAATGGCCGGCGCTCGAAACCGCCGCGCTCGACGACGCCCGCGACGCCTTCAACCAGGCGATGCACTTGCAGCGCAGCGCCCGCACCTTACATAGAGAGCTGAAACAGGCGCAGGCGGCGCTCGATGCAGACCCTTCGGATGAAAACTTCCGGCATCTCGTCGAGATTCAAGCGCAATTCAACGATGTGCAGGCAACGGAAGCGCTGATCGAAGGGTTCGGCGTTTCATCGGGCAGGGTTGGCCGCGTTTAGGGCCGGACACCACCCATTGGAAGTGAAACGAAAATGCGCAGCGCGTCGAATCGACGCCTCTAAGTCGGGTAATTGATTCGCTTTTTTCATGCGAATCATGCCAGAGGCGCTTGACCTTCTGGCAGATTGGCGGAATCAGGACGATTCGAAACGTTAACCGTGCCCCGGCGTCGGCGGGAAATTTGAGCGATGTGAGGTGCCGGTGACGGCTGGACAGGCAAAATGCCTGCTCCAGATATCAGGGTTAATCTGGACTTAATGCATGTCGCCCAAAAGTGGAAACCGGTTTGGGGCAAACGAGATGCACAAAACAAAAGAGATGACGCGGTTGCCGGGCCGGTAAAAAGCATTCCGGTACGAGCACATCCGGCGTAACCGGTCCGACAGTTTACGCGGCCTCGATATTGGGCCGCTTGGAGACGACAAAGAATGGCGACAAAGGAAAAGGAAGAGGTCGAGACCGAACGCGAAGGCGCCACCGATGGCCCTCTGCTCGACCTTTCCGACGATGCTGTCAAGAAGATGATCAAGGCCGCGAAGAAACGCGGCTATGTCACGCTCGACGAATTGAATGCGGTGCTGCCCTCGGAAGAGACGGATCCCGACCGCATCGAAGACATCAACGCGATGCTCAGCGACATGGGCATCAACGTCGTCGAGGATGACGAGCAGGGCGAAGAGGCTGAGGCCGAGCCCGCCGGCGACAGCGAGGAAGACGCCAACGAGCTGGCCGAGCAGACCGGCACCGCCGTTGCCGCCACGACCACCAAGAAAGAGCCGACCGATCGCACCGACGATCCGGTGCGCATGTACCTGCGCGAGATGGGCTCGGTCGAGCTTCTGTCGCGCGAGGGCGAAATCGCCATCGCCAAGCGTATCGAGGCCGGCCGCGAAACGATGATCGCGGGTCTGTGCGAAAGCCCGCTGACCTTCCAGGCCATCATCATCTGGCGCGACGAGCTCAACGAATCGAAGATCCTGCTGCGCGAGATCATCGACCTCGAAGCGACCTATGCCGGCCCGGAGGCCAAGCAGGCGCCGGTGGTCGAACGCGTCGAAGAAGCGCCGTCCAAGCCGGAAGAGAAGCCGCGTGGCCGCGCGGCGGCGCGTGAGGAAGAAGACGACATCACCAATGTCGGCGGCGACACGCGCGGGCTTGAGGAAGAGGAAGACGACGAGGACGAGGCCAGCCTGTCGCTGGCCGCCATGGAAGCGGAACTGCGCCCGCAGGTGATGGAGACGCTCGACGTCATCGCCGACACCTACAAGAAGCTCCGCAAGCTGCAGGACCAGCAGGTCGAGAACCGTCTCGCCGCCGCCGGCACGCTCTCGCCGAGCCAGGACCGGCGGCTCAAGGAGCTGAAGGATCAGCTGATCAAGGCGGTGAAGTCGCTGTCGCTCAACGCCGCGCGCATCGAGGCGCTGGTCGAGCAGCTCTACGACATCAACAAGCGCCTGGTGCAGAACGAGGGCAAGCTTCTGCGTCTGGCCGAAAGCTATGGCGTGCGCCGTGAGGAATTCCTCAAGGAATATCAGGGCTCCGAGCTCGATCCGAACTGGACCCGCTCGATCGCCAACCTGACCTCGCGCGGGTGGAAGGAATTCACCAAGAACGAGAAGGACACGATCAAGGAGTTGCGTGCCGAGATCCAGAACCTCGCCACCGAAACGGCGATCTCGATCCTGGAATTCCGCAAGATCGTGAACCAGGTGCAGAAGGGCGAGCGCGAGGCCGCGATCGCCAAGAAGGAAATGGTCGAGGCGAACCTGCGTCTCGTCATTTCCATCGCCAAGAAATACACCAACCGCGGCCTGCAGTTCCTGGACCTCATCCAGGAAGGCAATATCGGCCTGATGAAGGCGGTCGATAAGTTCGAATACCGTCGCGGCTACAAGTTTTCGACCTACGCCACCTGGTGGATCCGGCAGGCCATCACCCGCTCGATTGCCGACCAGGCGCGCACCATCCGCATTCCGGTGCACATGATCGAGACGATCAACAAGATCGTTCGCACCTCGCGCCAGATGCTGCACGAGATCGGCCGCGAGCCGACGCCGGAAGAACTGGCGGAAAAGCTCGCCATGCCGCTGGAAAAGGTGCGCAAGGTCTTGAAGATCGCCAAGGAGCCGATCTCGCTCGAAACGCCGGTCGGCGACGAGGAGGATTCGCATCTCGGCGACTTCATCGAGGACAAGATGGCGATCCTGCCGATCGATGCGGCGATCCAGGCCAATCTGCGTGAGACGACGACACGCGTGCTTGCCTCGCTGACGCCGCGCGAGGAACGCGTCCTGCGCATGCGCTTCGGCATCGGCATGAACACCGACCACACGCTGGAAGAAGTCGGCCAGCAGTTCTCGGTGACGCGCGAGCGTATCCGGCAGATCGAGGCGAAGGCGCTGCGCAAGCTCAAGCATCCGAGCCGGTCGCGTAAGCTCAGAAGCTTCCTCGACAGCTGATCCGCAGGTCAGACAAGCAAACCCAAAGGGCGCCTCGGGCGCCCTTTGGCGTTTCCGGCCACCTTTCCTGCCGCCTTGCCGCATCTGCCCGACAGGAGGATAATTCGGGTGTCGGATGCATTTGTGGGCGACAAGCCGGATGCCCGCCCCGGCGCCGGTCGAACGGCGTCGCGCTCCGTGGCTCCCGGTGGGAGGTGTGCCATGACAACCTACATCGTGCTTATCAACTGGACCGAGCTGGGCGCCAGAAATGTGCGGGAGTCGCCAAAGCGGCTCGATGCCGCCAAGAAGCTGCTGGGCGAAATGGGCGGATCGTTCAAGTCATTCTACCTGACGATGGGCGAATGCGACATGGTCGCCATCGTCGAAGCCCCGGACGACGCAGTGCTCGCCCGCTTCGCGCTGATGCTGTCGTCGGGCGGCAACGTCAAGACACGGACGATGAAGGCGTTCCCGGAATTCGCCTATCGCGAGATCATCAGTTCGCTCGGGTAGGCGGCTGAAGCCGGGATCGGCGCGGCTGTTGCGAAGCCGCGCCGCATTGCCGATAGTCGCGCCATGCCCAAGCCGCCGCTGACCGTCTGGTACAACACGCGCTGTCCGGTGTGCGATGCCGGCATCAACCGGCAGAAGCGGCGGCTGATCGAGGCGGTCAAAGCCGGCCGCGTCGAATTTCGCGACATCAATTTCGAGCCGGAAGCGCTCTGCGCCTTCGGCGCCTCGCTGGAGGATATCCGCCGCCGGCTGCACGCGACCGACAGCGAAGGCCGGTTGCTGATCGGCGCCGACGTGGCGATCGCGGTCTGGCGGCTTACGCCGGGCGAGGGGTGGCTGGCGAGCTTGTTCGGCAATGTGGCAACGCTGCCGCTGACGCGCATCGCCTATGACCGTTTCGCGGACCTTCTCTACGCCTGGAACCGTCGTAAGGGCCGCTGGTAGGCGGAATGCCAAAGGCTTGGCCCTCCTGCGATACATCGTAAGATATATCTTGATTCGACGAAGGGAGTGCCTTACTTAAGATGTATCGTAAGATATAACTCAAGGAGCAATTCATGCACAGACACGATCATTCCGGGCACCATTTCGGCGAGCGCATGTTCATGCA
>NZ_SUGA01000027.1 GCF_004963255.1 Mesorhizobium sp.
ATCTCCCCCCTTGTGGGGGAGATGTCCGGCAGGACAGAGGGGGGCGCGAAGGAACACGGCGCTTCTCAGTCGTCCGCTGTGACAACCACTAACTCCACGATCACTTTCGCCCGGCTCAATCCAGAGACAGCGCCGCGACCTCGCCCTCGCCCATGAGCGGCACATAGATGGTCGCCTTGCCATCGGTGCCGATATCGGCGCTGCCCGGTTTGAACTGCACTACCGCTTCCGGCTTGCCGCCGGGCTTGTAGCTGTAAAGCGTGCCGGTCATGTAGGCCGTGGCGTAGATGGTGCCGCCCATGGCGATGACGCCGTCTAGATCGGCGAAGTTTTGCGCGCCGGGCAGCGGCGTGATCGTCTTCGTGGCGACGTCGACCGACAGCAACCCGCCGGGCTCGGCGGTGCTGAAATCGGCCTTGTTGATGCCCTTCCCCCAGGACGCGACGATCAGCCTGCCGCGATCCGCGAATACGCCATTGGGCGAGGCAAGCAGCGCATCCTTGACGAACAACTCCGGCTTGTCGCCGTCGATGCGGTAGATAGTGTCGGCCAGCATGTCGCTGACATAGACCTTGCCCGCGCTGTCCTCAGTCATATCGTTGAGGAAGACAGAACCCGGCACGTCGATCGTCTCGACCAGCCTGCCGCTGGCGAGATCGACGACGCGCACTTTGGTGATATCGGCGGCGTAGAGCCTGCCGCCGGAAATCGCCATGCCCTTGGGCGCGTCCATGCCGTCCACCCAGTGGCGCGCGATGACCTTGCCGTCCATCGACAGCAGCGACAAATAGCCATTGCCGTCCGCCGCGCCGGGATCGCCGACGATGTTGGAGACGACGATGCGGTCGTTGGCGGTATCGACAAGCGCGGATTCCGGCTGCTCGAAGCCGGTGGCGCGCCAGAGCTCTCCGGCCTGCGCAGCCGGAGCCGCCGCGATGCCGGCGACGGCGATGACGGTCGAAGCGATGATAGTCCTCATGGTGCTCTCCTGTGGTGACGAGGGAGAGCTAGATTTTCCGATACTTTTCGGAAAGACGGTTCGAGGCTAGTATCGAGGATAGATACGAAATCGCAAGTAAGAGGCGCATTCCATGAACAGTCCGATCTTCGAGGCGCTGAAACGGACGCTGAAGGCCAAGGGCCTGACCTACCGGACGCTGGCCGAGCGCATGGGCATTTCCGAGCCGACGGTGAAGCGGATCTTCCATGAGCGGAACTGCAAGCTCGACCGGCTGATGGAGATCTGCGCCGCGGCGGACGTCGAGCTGGAGAACGTGCTCGGCGCGATGAATCGCGGACCGGGTCCGGCCAACCGCGTTTCGCCGGAGATCGAACGCAGGCTGGCGGCGCGGCCGGCGCTGCTCTTCGTCTTCATCATGCTGTCGGAGAAATTCACGCCCGAAGCCATCATGCGCTCGCAGGGCCTGAGCGAGGCCTCGATGTTCCTCTATCTGCGCGACCTCGAGGAACTCGGGCTGGTGGCGCTGGGGCGCGGCCTGTCGGCAAGGCTGCTCGTCGACACGCCGATCCAGTGGGATTTCGAGGGACCGCTGAAGCCGCATTTCGAGATGACCAACAAGAATTTTGTCGGCTGGGCGCTCGGCCATATGGAACAGGCCGCGACCTTCATCAGCTTTTCCCGGCGCATGCGGCCGCAAACGGCCGAGATGCTGCGCCGCGAGGCCGACGAGCTCGCCGAACGCGCCCGGCTGCTTGCCCATCACGACCAGCACACCACGCCCGAGGACCAGCTCACCGGCTACAAATGGACCTTCGCCTTCGGCGCCACACCGTTTCCCGCGATCATGCCGATCGGGCCGCATCCTCGTGATGCGGGTGCCCAGGCCGCCCCTCCTGCAAAGGGACGCCGCCCCTTGCCGGCCTGACCAATCATCTTGAGCAGGATTGCATCTGGCGGTCGAGCTTGTCGCGCGCCGCTCCGTCGGCGCGGACTGCCGCCATCTTCGCCATCGCATGCGCCAGCGACGCCGACCGAGCCCGTTGGGCACATCGGGATAGAGTAGAAATCCGGCATCAACATTCATGATAGAATTCGCGCACTGATTTGCCGGACAGTGGTGGGCGGGTTTGCCGAATGCGAAATCGAAGTGATCCAATGCCGACCGCGCCAACACTCGAGCTTCGCCGCCATTCGCGTCTGCAAAAATTGCGCCAGCGCGCAGAACGGCAAGGTGCTGGATTGCAGTTCTGGGCGCGTACCGCATCGCTCGCCGTGATCTCCTGCTTTTTTTCATTGATCAGCCGCTGGGATGCCGCGCTGCTCTTCGTGCTGGCGGGCCTCGTGCTGTTCCAGCTCGTCGGCCTGATCCAGTTTCTCTTTGCGCGCCGCCCCACGGCGCCATGGTGGATCGGTTATCTCGTCGGCACGCTGGACATAATTCTTTTGACCGTTCTGCTGGTAACGCCCAACCCGTTTTCCCCCGAGGTCACGCCGGCTGCGATGCAACTGCGAGAGGGCAGCTTCAAATTCCTGCTGATTTTCGTATGCCTTGGCGCGCTGACCCTTTCGCCACGTTTGGCGCTCTATCTCGGCGCGCTCGCCGCTTTGACGTGGGCGATCGGGGTGGGATGGGTGGTTTTTCATCCGGCAACAGTCATTCCGGCGACGAACCTCTATTCGCTGCCGATGACAGAGCGACTGAACCTCTATCTCAACCCCAACTTCGTCGATACATTCGCGCAGGCAACCAACGTGCTGGTTGTGTTGATCATCGGCGCGATCATGGCGCTGGTGGTCTCTCGTTCCCGACGTCTGTCGGAAGACTATGTCAAGGCGGAGCGCGCCCGCGCCAATCTCGCCCGGCATTTTTCGCCCAACGTCGTCGACCAGCTCGCCGCGGATGACGAGCCCTTCGGCCCGGTCCGCCGGCAGGATATCGCGGTGCTGTTCGCGGACGTCGTCGGCTTCACAAACTATTCCGAGAATAATCCGGCCGAAGCAGTGTTCGAACTTCTGCGTCAGTTCCACCGCCGCATGGAGCAGGTCGTCTTCGACCACAATGGCACCGTCGACAATTATATCGGCGATTGCATCATGGCGACATTCGGGGTTCCGCAAACCAGCCATGACGACGCGACCCGGGCCATCAAGTGCGCTGAAGCGATGGTCACCGCTGTCGAAGCATGGAATGTGCAGCGTGTGTCCAGGGGATACCCGTCGCTGGACATTCGCATCGGTGCACAATATGGCGCAGTCGTCATCGGCGCGGTCGGCAGCGAGCGCAATCTGTCGTTCGCGGTGGTTGGCGACACCGTCAATGTCGCCAGCCGTTTGCAGTCGCTCTGCCGCGAGCTTCGGGCGAATATTTGCTTTGGGTCACGACTGATAGAGGCCGCAAAGGCGGAATCGCCCACGACACAGTTGAATGCGAGCGATCATGGGCCGGTGAGCGTCCGCGGCCGGGACGAACCGGTCCATGTCTGGGTCGAGCACAGAGCCGAGGACCAAGGCGCTGTTGCGGTTTCATCGTGATACAGGCGCCATGCGAAACGCCTGCGCCGGCGGCCGATCTCGGTAGGCCACGCCATAGGCATGTCCTGACCCAGGCCGAAAGCCATCACGTGCATGAGCGCCGCGATCAGGCCGCTTTTGCTTCTTCCTGCGGCGCGGCGAGGTCGTCGCGCGCCTTGCGGGCCAGTCTTTTGGCCGAGCGCTTGGGACTGTCGCCGAACAGCTCGGCGGCAGCGGCGAGGCAGGCCTTGGTCAGGCTCTTCTCGGAGCGCTTCAAGAGCTTGCGCAGAAGCTTCGTTTCGTCGGGGGGGCCGAGCGGCTCGCCCTTGGCGTCGAGCAGAGCGCGGATGACGAAAACGTCGTGCAATTCGCCGAGCTGCTCGCCGAGCCTGTCGACCGCCTTGCGGCGCGCCTTGATCGGCGTCGGCCACAGGCGGCCGAGCAGCGACAGATGCATGGAGTGCGCCTTGGCCGCCTTGCGCAGGTTGTGAAAATCCTCGTCCTCGCCGCGCGCCTCCGCCTTGTCCAGCGCCTTCTTCGCCCGCCGCAAGGTGGCGCGGGCGCCGTCGGCCAGGATATCGGCCGCCTGTTCCGGCTGGTCGGGCAGCGCCAGCCGGTCGATGCGCTCCAGTCCCTCCCGGCACGCGGCTATCGCCGCATTGATGGCGGCGTCGAGGCCGGGACCGGCATGGAGCTCGTGCTGGCGCAGCACCAGCCGTTCGCGCACGGGATCCAGGCCGCCGCCGGCCGATTGCTCCGGAAAGGCATCGGCGAGACGATCGACGGTCTCGATGAGGGCCGTCGCCTCACGCGGGCCGGCGAGCAGCGCCGAGACTTGCTTATAGCATTCGTTCTCGGTCTGGCAGAACGGTTCGTCCCCGGAACGAACCAGGCGCAGCAAGGCGCGCACGCTCTTCAGCCGCTTGCGGCATTTGTGCAGGCCCTGCTCCGGCTTCTCGCGCGCCGTCTCGAGATGGCTGATGGCCCTGCCGATCTCGTCGGCCAATATGCGCCTGACCTCGCCGGTCAGCGGCAAGCGCGGATCGATGCGGAAGCTCATGCGGCGATCTCCGGTATCCCCCCGAGGGCCAGCGACGCGTTGTAGAACCTCGACTCGCCGGTGACCTCGCGACCGAGCCAGTCGGGCAGCATTTCGTCAGATACGTCCTCCGGCGTCTCCAGCTCCGCGATCACCAAACCCGCGAGCTTGCCGCCGAAAACATCGACTTCATAGAGATAGCCACGGTGTCTAACATGGTGGCGTGTCTTCTCGATGACACGTCCGATGGCAAAGGCCATCAATTCCTCGGCCTCGGCAAGCGGGATCGAATATTCGAATTCATCGCGTTCGCGCGCCCTGACGCCGAACTTCAACGTCAGCTCGGCGGAGCGCCCGTCTGAGATGCGCACGCGCACGGTGCGGCCGGGCTGGGCGGCGACATAGAACTGGCGAATGCGGATCTCCGCCTCGACCTCGTCTCGCCAAGCGGAGCTGGAGACCAGGAACTTGCGCTCGACTTCCTTGCCCATGGCCGCGCACTAAAGCCTGTGGGGGACGGGAAGGCAAGCCGACTCCGAAGTCAAATTTGACTTTAATCAATCGATTGATTAAAAGCCGGGACATGGAAAATCAATCTAGCGCGAAAAGGCAGCAGCGCGAGGCCACCACCGCCGAGCAGACGCGTGCGGCACTGGTGCACGCGGCGCTCAAGCTGTTCGGGCGGCAGGGGTTCGACGGCACGTCGACGCGCCAGATCGCGGCGGAAGCCAAGGCCAATATAGGCTCGATCGCCTATCATTTCGGCGGCAAGGAGGGCCTGCGCGCCGCCGCTGCCGACTTCATCGTCGAAACCATCCAGGGCATCGCCGGCCAGGCGCTGGGCGGCGCCCAGGCGACCGTCACGGCAAGCCCGGAAGCCGCCCGGGCACAGCTCTTCGCCGCGCTGGAGCGGATGGTGGGCTTTGTCGTCGTCAGTCCGCAGGCGGGCGAGATCGTACAATTCGTACTTCGCGAGCTGTCGCACCCGACCGCCGCGCTCGACCGCATCTATGCCGGCGTCTTCGAGCCGACGCATCGCCGGCTGTGCCAGATCTGGGAACAGGCGACCGGCGAGCCGGCCGAGAGCGAGGCAACCCGGCTCACCGTTTTCACGTTGATCGGCCAGGTCATCTATTTCCGCATCGGCCGCGAAGCGGTGATGCGCCGGATGGGCTGGCGCGAGATCGGCGAGAAAGAGGCCGCCAAGGTGGTGGCGGTCACGACCGGCAATCTCAGGGCAATGCTGGCGGCGCGCGATGCGCCGGCCGGCAAGAAGGGCAAATCATGAGCTTTCTCTGTTCGTTGCCGCTCGCGGCCCAACTGTTCGGCGCCTGCGCGCCGGCGGCACCCCTCGCCGTCGGCTATGTCGAGGGCGAATATGTGCTGATGGCACCGATCGAAGTGGCCCAGGTGGCGACGGTGACGGTCAGGCGCGGCGACCGCGTCGAGACCGGCGCGGCAGTGGCGACGTTGGAAGACGCCGATGCCAAGATCGAGGTGGCGCAGGCCGAGGCCGCGCTTGCCCAGGCACAGGCGCAGCTTGCCGACCTGCAGGTCGGCAAGCGTTCGGAAGAGATCGCCGTGCTCAAGGCCGAGGTCGACATGGCAAAAGCCCAGGCCGCCGACGCCAAGCGCAAATATGACCGCGCCAGCGACCTCTATAAGCGCGGCACCGGCACGCAGGCCGATTACGACACCGCCTCGGCTTCGCTGGAGACGGCCAATGCCCAGGTCGGCCAGGCGGAAGCCAATCTCGCCGTCGGCAACCTGCCGGCGCGCCCCGAGACGATCAAGGCCGCCGACAACCAGGTCAAGCAGGCGCAGTCGGCCCTGCGGCAGGCTGAGTGGCGGCTGTCGAAGCGGGTGCTGACGGCGCCCTCGCCCGGACGCATCAACGACGTGATCCGCAATCCCGGCGACACGGCCGGGCCGACCGCGCCGGTGATCTCGATGCTGCCGGATGGTGCCGTGAAGCTCAGCGTCTATGTGCCCGAAAGCGCGTTCTCGTCGGTCAAGGTCGGCAGCGAGCTTAATGTCCATTGCGACGGCTGCGCGGCGGGGCTGAAGGCGCGCGTCAGCTATGTCTCGCCCGATCCGGAATTCACGCCGCCGGTGATCTACTCGCCCGAGAACCGGCAGAAGCTGGTCTATCTCGTCGAGGCGCGGCCGGAGGGCGATGCCGGGCCGCTGCAGCCCGGCCAGATCGTCGATGTCGACTTGGCGGATATCGGGACGGATCTCGGGCAATGAACGCCATCGACGTCCGCGGCCTGGTCAAGCGCTTCGGCGACAAGACCGTCGTCGACCATGTGACGATGACGGTCGCCGAAGGCGAGATCGTCGGCTTCCTCGGGCCGAACGGCTCGGGCAAGACGACGACCATCCGCATCATGTGCGGGCTTTTGACGCCGGACGAGGGCGACGGCACGGTGCTGGGCTTCGACATCCGCACCGACGCGCTCAAGATCAAGCGCGAAGTCGGCTACATGACGCAGAAATTCTCGTTCTACGAGGATCTGACGATCGGCGAGAACCTCGAATTCGTGGCGCGGCTCTACCAGCTGAAGCCGGTCGAGCACTATGTGGCCAGGACATTGGAGGAGCTCGGCCTGGCGAGCCGCCGCAACCAGCTGGCCGGCACGCTTTCCGGCGGCTGGAAGCAGCGGCTGGCGCTGGCGGCCTGCATCATGCACAAGCCGAAGCTGCTTCTGCTCGACGAGCCGACGGCCGGGGTCGATCCGAAGGCGCGGCGCGAGTTCTGGGACGAGATCCATCGCCTCGCCGGCGGCGGCCTGACGGTGCTCGTCTCCACCCATTACATGGACGAGGCCGAGCGCTGCCACCGCATCAGCTACATCTCCTACGGCAAGATGCTCGCAACCGGCACGGTCGACGAGGTGGTGAGGAATGCCGGGCTGACCACGTTCGTGCTGCATGGGCCGGGGCTCGACCACGTCGCCCAGGCGCTGCAGGGCAGGCCCGGCGTCGACCAGGTGGCACCGTTCGGCGCGACGCTGCATGTCGTCGGCTCCGACAAGGCGGCGCTGGAAAAGGCGCTCGCCGACGTCGAGAAGGAGCACAAGGACGTGACGGTGACGCCGGGCGAGACCAGCCTCGAGGATGTGTTCATTCAGTTCATGTCCGGCTCGAAGGACAATATGGCATGAACGCTGTCTTCTCCTTCGCCAGGCTGGGCGCGCTGCTCATCAAGGAGTTCATCCAGATGCGGCGCGACCGCATCACCTTCGCCATGATGCTGGGCGTGCCGCTGATGCAGCTCGTGCTGTTCGGCTTTGCGATCAACAACGACCCGAAGAGCCTGCCGGCCGCACTTGTGGCGACCAGCAGCGATCCCTACACGCGGGCGATGGTCTCGGCGCTGCAGACCACCGGCTACTACCGCTTCGACCATGTCGCGCAAAGCGCTGAGGAAGCCGAGTTCCTGATGGCGCGCGGCGACGTCTCCTTCGTCGTCACCATTCCCGCCGATTTCGCGCGCCGTGTCGAGCGCGGCGACAACCCGCAGATCCTGATCGAGGCCGACGCCACCGACCCGTCCGTCGCCAGCGGTGCCATCTCCACGCTCAGCACCGTTGCCGGCCAGGCGCTGCTGAGAGCCCAGGGCACCCAGCACGCGGCCAGGGAAGCGGCGCGCGGCCAGCTCGATGTCGTCGTGCACCGGCGCTACAATCCTGAAGGCGTCTCGCAATACAACATCGTGCCCGGCCTGCTCGGCGTCATCCTGCAGATGACCATGGTGATGATGACGGCGATGGCGCTGACCCGGGAAACCGAGCGCGGCACGATGGAAAACCTTCTGGCCATGCCCTCGAGCCCGCTGGAGATCATGCTGGGCAAGGTGCTGCCTTACCTCGTGGTCGGCGCCGTGCAGGTGGTGGTGGTGCTGGTGGCGGCGAAGCTTTTGTTCGGCATCCCCTTCGTCGGCAGCCTGACGCTGCTGCTGTCCTCGGTGCTGGTCTTCGTGCTTTCGCTGGTGTTGCTCGGCTATACGATCTCGACCATGGCCCGCTCGCAGATGCAGGCCATGCAGCTGACCTTCTTCTTTTTCCTGCCGTCGCTGCTGCTCTCCGGCTTCATGTTCCCCTATCGCGGCATGCCGGGCTGGGCGCAGAGCCTTGGCGAGATCTTTCCGCTGACGCATTTCCTGCGCATCACCCGCGCGGTCATGCTGAAGAGCGCCGAGCTGCCGGCGGTGGCGACGGAAATCGGCTGGCTGGCGGTGTTCGTGGCGCTGTTTGCCGGATTCGCGCTGGTGCGGTTCAGGCGGACTTTGGATTAGGATCGATGTGCATATAACGCACGAAAGAAACTATTCTCATATCGGTTGAATTGGACCTTGCCCCAGGCAGCGATAACAATCTCTTCGTCGGTGACGGCTCGTCTGTACTCCTTTGTTTTCCTCACGCCACCGTCCTCCAGGATCTCGTCAAGCTCGGTCAATTTCGGAGTTCCATCCGAGAAATATATGTACATATAGGCAAAGAGCGTCAGGTATCGCTTACCAATTGATTCTGTGTGACTCTCGATAAACTGAACTGCCGCTTGGACGGCTTCAAAGGATTTTGAGCGTTGTGCTCTCTCCAAGCGGACGAACAGCAGGAATAGACCCTTGTCGGTAAGGGTGAGGTTTCCATCGGGTGTATTTTTTACCCCATGGCTGATTAGTTTCTTCCTCGTGGCAAGGTAGATCGAAAGAGCCATATGTTTGCTCGAACCGCGCTGTTCGTGCTGCACAGGTTTGCGACACTCGCGCCAACCAAATACCCACGTAATCTTAGCTTTTCTAATTGGCGGGTGCTTGGTTACGCCGCCGCCATGATCTCCGCATAGGTGCTGAAATCGACATTGCCGCCGGACAGCACGACCGCCACGCATTTGCCGGCGAGGTCGATCTCGCCGGAGGACAGCGCGGCAAAGGCGACGCAGCCGCCGGGCTCGACGACCAGCTTGAGATGGGCCATGGCGTCGCGCATCGCCTGCGCCGCCGCCTTGTCGGAGACAGCAATGGCGCCGGCGAGATTTTTGCGGTTGATCTCGAAGGTGATGGCGCCGGGCTCGGCGGTGAGCAGCGCGTCGCAGATCGAGCTGTGGCCGGGAGCGTTCGCGACCCGCTCGCCCTTGGCCAGCGAGCGGCGCGTGTCGTCGAAATGCTCCGGCTCGACCGCCCAGACTTGCGTGCTCGGCGAGGCGTCCTTGACCGCGACGGAAATGCCGCTCGACAGGCCGCCGCCACCGCAAGGGATGACGACGGCGTCGAGCGCCACGCCGAGCGCCTTGGCCTGCCGCATCAATTCCAGCCCGATCGTGCCCTGGCCGGCGATGATGGCCGGATCGTCGAAGGGCGGCACCAGCGCCATGCCTTGTTCGATATAGGGACGCACGACCGTCATGCGGTCCTCCTTGAAACGGTCGAACGTCACCACCTCGGCGCCCATCCTGCGCACATTGCCGATTTTCATCGCCGGCGCGTCGGCCGGCATGGCGATCACCGCCTTGACGCCGAACAGGGCGGCCGAGGCCGCCACGCCCTGCGCATGGTTGCCGGACGAGAAGGCGACGACGCCGCGGCCGCGCTCTTCCTCGCTCAGCGTCGACAATTTGTTATAGGCGCCGCGGATCTTGAAGGAGCCGGTGCGCTGCAGCGTCTCCGGCTTGAACAGGATGCGGCCGCCATGGCGCCTGTTGATCTCCGGCGATTCGATCAGCGGCGTTTCGACGATCAGGCCGGAAAGCCGCTCGGCGGCGGCGCGGATGTCGGGGATGCCGGGCAGGGTGGTCATGGCGGGCCTCGTGATCTGAGTGCATCTATGGTGCACGCAAACCGAGGCGGCGCGCCAACGAAAAAATGTGATGGAGACAAGGTTGGTTGCCGGTTTTGGAAGTTGGCGTTCCTTCGCGCCCCCTCTGTCCTGCCGGACATCTCCCCCACGAGGGGGGAGATCAGACGTCACGCCGGCTTTCGCCTATCGCCCGGGTCGCAGACATGAGCGGGGCGCCCCAAGCTGCCAATCTCCCCCCTTGTGCGGGAGATGGCCGGCAGGCCAGAGGGGGGCGCTGTCCCGCCACATTGCGTCCTGTCGGCGCCCCGCTCACCCCAGCAGTGTCGGCGTCCGCTTCTTGCCGCCGAGCTTGCGCCAGGTGTTGAAGCGGTGGGTGGCGGCGGCGAAGGATATCTTCATCTGCTGGGAAACCGTGTAGCGCGACTTGCCTTCGTCGAACATGCGGTAGCAGCACTCGGCGCCCTCCTCGGTCAGCTTGCCGTCCGGCGTCTTGTTGTGCGGGTTGGCGGGATCGAATTTCTCGAGCTGTTCCTCGACCAGGCCCTTAAGGCGCTGCAGGTCGGCCTCGATGCTGGCGATGAGATCGAGCACCGGCTTGGCGTCGAATGCGTGCAGCGGCTTCTTCTCCGTCATGGCATTGGTCTCCTTCGATTTCGGCTGTCGCGTCTATATAGGTTAACATTCGGCAATAATGAAGGGGCCGGTCCGATCACGCTCTGGTCATCCGTTTTCGCGCGCGGCCCGTGGCGTTCGCAATTGACGTTGGACGCTTGAAACCATAGTTTAGAATCATTCTAAACTAGAGTGATCCCATCATGCTTTCCCGTGTTTTCGGCTTCGGCCGCCGTTCCTTCGATTCGCTGTCGGAGCAGGAGATCCTGGCGCTGGCGATCTCCTCCGAGGAGGATGACGGGCGCATCTACCGCGCCTATGCCGATGGCCTGGCGCAGGACTTTCCGCAATCGGCCAAGATGTTCGAGGCGATGGCCGAGGAGGAGGACGGCCATCGCGACTCGCTGATCGAGCTGCACCGCAAGCGCTTTGGCGACCGCATCCCGCTGATCCGGCGCGAGCATGTGAGGGGCTATTACGAGCGCAAGCCGGACTGGCTGGTGCGGCCGCTCGGCATCGAGCATGTGCGCCGGCAGGCCGAGGATATGGAGCGGCAGGCCTATCGCTTCTATGTCGAGGCCGCCAAGCGCACCACCGACGCCTCGACGCGCAAATTGCTCGACGATCTCGCTCTGGCCGAGCAGGGCCATGAGAACTCGGCGCACGAACTGGAACAGCAGCACGTGCCGGGCGCGGTCAAGGAGGAGGAAGCGAGCGCCGAGCAGCGCCAGTTCATCCTCACCTATGTGCAGCCGGGGCTGGCCGGACTGATGGACGGCTCGGTGTCGACGCTGGCGCCGATCTTCGCCGCCGCCTTCGCCACGCATGCGACGTTCCAGACGTTCCTCGTCGGCCTCGCCGCCTCGATCGGCGCCGGCATCTCGATGGGCTTCACCGAGGTCGCCTCCGACGACGGCAAGCTGTCGGGGCGCGGTTCGCCGCTCAAGCGCGGCCTGACCGTCGGCATCATGACGACGCTGGGCGGTCTCGGCCACGCGCTGCCTTACCTCATCCCCTATTTCTGGACGGCCACGATCGTCGCGGCGGTGGTGGTGTTCTTCGAGCTGTGGGCGATCGCCTTCATCCAGAACCGCTACATGCAGACGCCGTTCTGGCGCGCCGCCTTCCAGGTGGTGCTGGGCGGCGCGCTGGTGTTCGGGGCGGGCGTGCTGATCGGGAACGCCTAAAGCATGTCTCCCGAAAGTGAACCGGTTTCGGGATAAAGACATGCGTAAAATCAAAAACCTGAAGCGCATGGAGCGAATCTGAAAGATCGCGATGCGCCTTAGAGCAATTCCAGGAAAAGTGTGAGCGGTTTTCCGTCCGAATTGCGTAAAACAAGGAGGTAGAGCGGTTCGCCGTTTCCGTGAAACGGTGAAACGCGCTACGCCGCGCCCTACTGCGTCAGCACCGTCTCCGACGGGCGCTGGTTGTAGTCGCACTTGCCGGTGGTGGTGTAGAAGAAGTCGGCGTTGCTGACATCGGCGGGCACCGAATTGCCGCCGTCTTCCCAGGCCTGGTACCCGGTTTGGCCGCAGGGCACGGCGGTGAAGATGTTGACGGTCTGGCCGGTCGCCACCTCCGGCATTTTGGTGGCGCTGTCGCCGATATAGAGCCGGTTCGAGGTAGAGGGATCGTTCGACTTCAGCACCTTCGGATTGCCCGAGGGCACGTCCATCTCCAGATAGAGCTGATCCATCTGGCTGACGTCGATCACCGCGCCGGCGCCATTGGCGGGATAGAAGGTGTCGGCGCAAGAATAGTTGGTGCCGTATTGGTCGGTCTGGATCACCGATCCGGCGGGCAGGCTCTTCTGAAGGGACTTCAGTGTGCCGGTCGTGCACACCTGTTTTTGCACCACTGTGCTGGTGGAGCCGTTGATGGTGCTCACCGTGGTCGTGCCGTAGCCCTTCGGATCGCCATAGCCGTTATAGCTATAGCTGATCGTCATCAGCGGCTTGGCCGCCGTGTCGCCGAACTTGGTGCCGTAGAGCGTCATGGTCTTTGCCCAGTAACCCGACACCTTCGTCACCTTGAAGGTGGACTGCACGAGCGCCGGCGTCTTGCGCACCGAGGAGGCGACGCCGACCTGCACCGTGTTGATGCGGGCGATCTGCATGAAATTGGTCGGCATCGGATAGTTGGCCGTGGCGGTGAAGGTCGCCGCGCCGGAAGCGTCGACATTGACACTGGTGAGCGTCGCCGTGCCCTGGCCGCTATTGGCCGCATAGGCCTGCTGCAGCGCCGTCTGGCGGTCGGCGAGCAACGTCGTGGTCGGCAGCGTGGTGATCGAGATGATCGCGGCGTCGAGCGCGTTCTGCATGTCGCTGCGGGTCGTCACCGCCGAGGTGTAATCGACCGAAAAGCCGACTGCCGTCACCAGCGGGATCGTCAGCAGCACCATCATCGGCATCATCGAGCCGTCGCGGCGCGCGAGAAATCGCAGCGCCATTCCGGCCAGCGCGGCCGGGCTGAACTTTCGGGCAGAACTGGGCATGCTTGGGGCCTTCATCGTCACGGCATCGGAGCCGATTTAGCATCCGGGCGCAAAGGATGCCCTAAAGGAGTGGATGAATGTTTAAGCGGTTTTGAATATTCCGGGAGTGGTGTGCGGCGCCTTTCCCTTCCCCCCTTGTGGGGGAAGGTGGATCGGCGCTTTAGCGCCGAGACGGATGAGGGGTGTTCCAGCGGAGTGAGGCGCTGGCAAACTCCGGTTGGATAAGCGCCGCCGCCAAGCTGGAACACCCCTCATCCGTCGCCTTCGGCGACACCACCCGGCCCTTCGCAAGCTCAGGCGTTCGAAGCTCGAAAAGCCAAGCAGTTGGCTTTTCGTCCGCTGACGCGGACCGCTTCTCACCCCACAAGGGGAGAAGGGGGAGAGCGCTTGCCCCTCAACCCCGCCCCTGCTAAAGCGCGCCGCATGACGACGCCGCTCGACCACATCCGCAATTTCTCCATCGTCGCCCATATCGACCATGGCAAATCCACGCTTGCCGACCGGCTGATCCAGCTCACCGGCGCGCTGGAGGAGCGCGACATGAAGGAGCAGGTGCTGGACTCGATGGATATCGAGCGCGAGCGCGGCATCACCATCAAGGCCCAGACCGTGAGGCTCAACTACCGCGCCAAGAATGGCGAGGACTATGTGCTGAACCTCATCGACACGCCCGGACATGTCGACTTCGCCTATGAGGTGTCGCGTTCGCTCGCCGCCTGCGAGGGCTCGCTGCTGGTGGTGGACGCGAGCCAAGGCGTCGAGGCGCAGACGCTCGCCAATGTCTACCAGGCCATCGACAACAACCACGAGATCGTCGTGGTGCTGAACAAGGTCGACCTGCCGGCGGCCGAGCCCGAGCGCATCCGCGAGCAGGTGGAGGAGGTGATCGGCCTCGACGCCTCCAACGCCGTGATGATCTCGGCCAAGACCGGCCAGGGCGTGCCGGACGTGCTGGAGGCGATCGTCCACCAGCTGCCGCCGCCGCGCGAGGGCGACATCGCAGCACCCTTGAAGGCCATGCTGGTCGACTCCTGGTACGACGCCTATCTCGGCGTCATCGTGCTGGTGCGCATCATCGACGGCGTGATGAAGAAGGGCCAGACCATCCGCATGATGGGCACCGGCGCAAAGTATCTCGTCGAGCGCACCGGCGTGTTCAAGCCGGCCCGCGTCAATGTCGACGAGCTCGGCCCGGGCGAGTTCGGCTTCTTCACCGGCTCGATCAAGGAAGTGGCCGACACCCGCGTCGGCGACACCATCACCGAGGACCGCCGCCCGACGCAAAAGGCCCTGCCGGGCTTCAAGCCGGCGCAGCCGGTGGTGTTCTGCGGCCTGTTCCCGGTCGACGCCGCCGATTTCGAGGATCTGCGCGCCGCCGTCGGCAAGCTGCGCCTCAACGACGCCAGCTTCTCCTATGAAATGGAAACCTCAGCCGCGCTCGGCTTCGGGTTCCGCTGCGGCTTCCTCGGCCTGTTGCACCTGGAGATCATCCAGGAGCGGCTGGAGCGCGAGTTCAACCTCGACCTCATCGCCACCGCGCCCTCCGTCGTCTACCGCATGAACCTCATCGACGGCACGGTGAAGGAATTGCACAACCCGGCCGACATGCCCGACGTGGTCAAGATCGCCTCGATCGAGGAGCCGTGGATCCGCGCCACCATCCTGACGCCGGACGACTATCTCGGCGGCATCCTGAAGCTTTGCCAGGACAGGCGCGGCATCCAGGCCGATCTCTCCTATGTCGGCAAGCGCGCCATGCTGACCTACGACCTGCCGCTCAACGAGGTGGTGTTCGACTTCTACGACCGGCTGAAGTCGATCTCCAAGGGCTACGCCTCCTTCGACTATCATCTGACCGACTATCGCGAGGGCGACCTGGTGAAGATGTCGATCCTGGTCAATGACGAGCCTGTCGACGCTTTGTCCATGCTGGTGCATCGGTCAGCGGCCGAAAAGCGCGGCCGCGCCATGTGCGAGAAGCTGAAGGAGCTGATCCCGCAGCATTTGTTCAAGATCCCGATCCAGGCCGCGATCGGCGGCCGCATCATCGCCCGCGAGACCGTCTCGGCGCTGCGCAAGGACGTCACCGCCAAATGCTACGGCGGCGACGTGACCCGCAAGCGCAAGCTGCTCGACAAGCAGAAAGAGGGCAAGAAGCGGATGCGCCAGTTCGGCAAGGTGGATATTCCGCAGGAGGCGTTTATCCAGGCGCTGAAGATGGGGGATTGAAGGCTCGACTCCCCCACCTAAACTAAGATTAAAACAAACGGTTAGCCTCATATTGAGCGTCCCGAAGGGCCACTCTGAACGCTATCGCATATGATCGAATTTCTATCATCTTCGTCGGGTCAGGCGCGCGCCCCTTTACGTCAAAATCGCCACCAGATATTGAGCGCCGAAAGTTTGCATATGCAGGTCCGACACGCAGATCAGTCTTTGCACCTTTGGTCTGCAAAAAAGAGATAATTGTTGATATGTCATATATCTGGCAGATCAAATCTAGTTCTTCTACAGGTTTATCGCCTCCTCTCGCTCCCCAGACGGCATAGGACAGTTCTACGCATTTACTTATTATGCCCTCTACCTCTACGTAGAGGTCGTCAAATATCCTTCGGTTCCTGGAAAGCTTTTCTGAAATAATTGAAAAAAGATGGGAGACTATTGCAGCAGAAAGGCCCCCGATAAAAGATACCAAGAAAATGTGGGCGAATTCGCTCATTTCGCTCGTTTTTGAGATACGTCAATATAATGGTAGATATCGTCCTCGTAAATTTTGTAGGTAGGCGATGCGACGATCTTAATATGCTTAGAAAATTGTGATCGATCCCACTGCCGTTGCCTTGCGAGCCCCGCAAATGCTTCGTCAAGAAAAGACGACGGATATCCCCTGGTCCCATCTAGAACCACGGTGACAGGGGAGCCTTCGTTGAGGGCGGGAATGAGGATCCGCTCACGAAAATCTTCGCCGCTGAAAGGGCCATCGGATAAATACCGACCTCCCGGCGTAGCCGAAAATTCATCTGCTACCCGAATGGTCCGCATTGGTGGCTTCCTGTCAGACTTTGGCTATCTGCCACTGGATTAGTGTTCCGCCGAGGCTAAGGGGGCGACTGATCCGCTGGATTTTGTCCTCGCCGGTATACCTAACTTCACCATGGCCACTCAGGATACGCAAGTGGCCCTTAACGTGGTCAAAGAGACGCATCATAATTGGAAGCCCCTTCCCTCGTTCGACCAGGCCAGTGCGAGTTCGCCCCGCCTGCATGGCAGCTGCGATCATAGAGCTGTCATCATTGGCTCAAAACGTAGCCAAAATGCCTTTGATTTGCTCCCATAATCCGGAGCGGGGTAGAGTTGCAGGAATTCCGACACCCATGTCATAGACAGCTGCGGTTAGAACCTTAACCTCCTCACTATAAGCTCCGCACATCAGCCAGGTTCCCGACGCGACGCCGTGCCAACCTGAATTTTCGGGATATGCATGGTGCTTAACGTTGTTAAGAGCTTCTACCAGCCCATCGAAAATAAACTTCTCAGCTTCAATCGACCCAACGAGCGCTGACAAATGGTCAAGCAAATCACTGCAGGCGGTTGGTGTGACCCCGACCCCGCTGCGGTATTTTATGAACTTGAAGAAGGGTGACTCATTGCCGGAGGGCTCGGGATGTTGATCGGGTGTCTCCAGAAACTCGAATAGACCAAAATCCTTCAGCATTCTAGAAATTAGCGGATCCCACTCATCCTGAAACAGGGGCATTAGCTTTCGGCGGGTAAAAATCTGCCACCGATAGAGCTCAGCTGCCAGGACCAACGCTGCGCCAGGAGTTAACTTTTTGATCGACCGGAAGTCGACACCCAGATAACTCGACGACGTGGGTCGTATATTATAAATACGGTCTCTCAGGTTCTGAAAGAAACTTACTACGCCCTCGTGGTCGGTTCTCAAAGAGAAATCCGCAGGCGGGACTATGAGCTCACGGCGAGAGTTACGATTCCTGCGTATGTAAATAAATTTCGGAGGGATCGCGCTGTGCTCAGGCGGCTCTACCCGTTGAACAACGGCTCGCCTTTCAATCTGAGACGGTTTGGATAAGTCCGCTCTGATGCGCGCAAGTTTTCTTTTCTTCGATCTGGATCGGCGTGCTTCATTTCGCTGTCGAGCGTGAAGCCATCTCGATCGCTCAGGAGTATTTTTCTTCAAATTGATTCCCCCCAATTTGAAAACCCTAGCAATTTTTCCCGTCGCTGGGTACGTTCATCTCGCTAGAGTTGCTAGTGTTCTCGTCATTGCGAATCCCCTTCACCATCCGCCCGCTATGGCATAGCCTCTCTCCCCGGCTTGGGGAGACACCACATGCGCTCCACCTCGGACACCGTCGCCGCGATCGGGCTCGCCATCGGCGGCGCTTTGGGCATGGCGGGGACGTTCATTGCCAGCGATGCGCTGCGCGAGACGCTGTGGACCATCGATGGCGTCGGCATCGTCGTCGCGGCGGCTCTGTTCACCATGAAATACCAGCGGCTCCGCAATGATATCGTTGCGGCCGGCTTCCTCACATTCCTTGCCGGCGAAAGCCTTCTTCTGGCCGGCAATGCGGCTGGCTTGCAGGCGAGCGTGCCTTCCTATGCCGGCGGCATTGCGCTGTGGGCGGCGGGGCTGGTCATGGTCAGCGCGCAAGCGACCTTCGGGCTGTGGATGCGGCTCACGGGGCTCATTGCCGCCGCGCTCTTCACCGTCTCCGTCCTGATGATCCTGTGGGGCGCGCCGCTTTTGCCCACCTCGGCGCCGCTGCCGGCGCTCGGCTATCCGTTCCTGGTGCTAACCTTCATCGGCTGGATCTGGACCCTTCTGAAAGCGGGGCGCTGAGCGCGAAGGCCATGGCGGCGCCGCTCGAACTCCGCAACAGCCCCTCGGGAAAGATCTTTCCGGCGCTCGGGCCGTTCCTGATCGGCGGCGTCTTCGGCTTCGGCGCGCTGCAGGGCGTGGCTTCGGGCGCGGATGGCGGGCATGTGCTGTGGATCGCGCTGCTCGCCGCCGCTTGCCTCGCGCTCGGCGCTTTCATCGCGCGCGGCGCCTTCGACAGTTCGGTCAAGGTGACCCTTGACCAGCGCGGTTTCCGCGATAGCCGCGCCGGCGACGTGCTGGTGCCGTGGAGCAAGGTGAAAAGCGTGCGCCTCGCCGCCGGCGGCAAGGGCGCGGCGATGCTCAATTTCGAGCTCACCGGCGAGCCGCCCGACGCAATCAAATATTCCTCCGCTAACGCCTTCGGCCTGATGCCTTTCGGCCGGAACACCGTGCATATGGAGATCTCCTCGCTCGACGTGCGCGGGCAGGACCTGGTGGATGCGGTGAAGACATTCGCGCCGCATGTGGTGGTGAGGCGCTGACCTCCCCTTCTCCCCTTGTGGGAGAAGGTGGCTCGGCGCGGAGCGCCGAGACGGATGAGGGGTGCTCCAGCTTGGCGGCCTGGTCTGTCATTCGGTGCCGCATCGTGCCAGATCGCCGGCGCCTCATTCCTTCCAACACCCCTCATCCGTCCGAGCTTCGCTCGGCCACCTTCCCCCACAAGGGGGGAAGGGGAGGTCGCGCCGCTTCCCCACCCGTGCTCTACTCCCCCGGGGACCTCGCCATGATTCGCGCTCTGCTCGCTCTCCTTCTCCTCACCACGCCGGCCCTCGCCGCCGACATGTCGGTGTTCGTGCGCAACCAGCGCTCGGACGGCGTCGCGCTGGAGCTGTTCAGCCGCGACAGCAAGAAAGTCTGGCCGGGCGGCGACAAGGTGTTCCTCATCCGGCCGAAGGCGCGCAAGTCTGTGCCGATCTCCTGCGAGCCGGGCGAGCGCATCTGCTGGGGCGCCTGGGTGGACGGCGACGATTCCGTCAGCGCCGGCGTCGGCCCCGACAATGACCAGCCCTGCGACACCTGCTGCTTCATCTGCGTGGAGCATTCGACCGAGACGGTGGATTTGGCGGAGTAGCTCTTCCCCTTCTCCCCTTGTGGGGTAAGAGGCGGTCCGCGCAGCGGACGAAAAGCCAATTGCTTGGCTTTTCGAGCTTCGAACGCCCTGAGCCTGCGAAGGGCCGGGCAGTGGATCGGCGCGCAGCGCCGAGACGGATGAGGGGTGCTCCAGCGGAGTGCAACGCCGGATTTTTGAGCAATAACGAAGGCCGGCTAATCTCGCACCATGCCGCACCGACCCGTAAACCCCGCCAAACGGAATTTCGCCCGTTCTATGCGCCGTGAGCCGACAGAGGCCGAAGATCGCCTGTGGCAAGAACTGCGCGGCCGGCGACTCGACAATATCAAGTTCAAGCGGCAGGTGCCGATGGGCAGGTACGTGGCGGACTTTGTCTGTGCCGAGGCCAGGCTCATCGTCGAAATCGACGGCAGCCAGCATGCGGAATCGCGGCATGACCAGGAACGCGACGCCGAGTTGAAGGCGAGGGGCTTTCGCGTGCTGCGGTTCTGGAACGATGATGTGCTGAAAGAGCTCGACGCGGTGTGCGATACCATCATTGCTTATGTTAGGGATCAAAGTCTGCAGCCTTGGCGGTAGTGGGCACGCACGCGTTCTTGCCAAGCTGGAGCACCCCTCATCCGTCTCGGCGCTGCGCGCCGAGCCACTGCCCGGCCCTTCGCAGGCTCAGGGCGTTCGAAGCTCGAAAAGCCAAGCAATTGGCTTTTCGTCCGCTGTGCGGACCGCCTCTCACCCCACAAGGGGAGAAGGAGAGGTCGGGCCATTTCACCCAGCTATTTTCCTCCCCACCCCTTGGCATCGTCGCGCTTCATGCCATCATCCCGCATCGGCCGTGGGGGCCGATTCTGTCTCGGGGGTTCTCATGTCCATCTCTTTCGCGCGACGGGTTGCCGCCGCGCTTTCGCTTGCCGTCCTCATCGCGCCCGCCGCCCATGCCGGCGACGTCACTTTCCAGATCAGGAACAACCATCCCAACGCCATGCGTGTCGAGCTCTACAGCCAGGACCGCGACTATGTCTGGCCGGGCGACGGCAAGGATTTCTACCTCGACGACGGCGAGACCAAGCAACTACCGATCTCCTGCAACGAGGGCGAGAAGATCTGCTACGGCGCCTGGGTGGACGGCGACGAAAGCACCTATTGGGGCGTCGGGCCCAACAACCAGGAGTCCTGCGAGGATTGCTGCTACACCTGCAGCGGCGGCCAGACCGAGGAGATCGACCTGGAGGAGTAGAGACGCCGAAGCTGCTGACCTCCCCGCTTGTGGGCCGTTTACGGGGAGAAGGAAATCAGGCTTGTGCCGTCCAGAACGCGATCTCCTGCGCCTTGGTGCGGAGCTCGGTCTTCAGCCACTGGTCGTCGTCGTCCAGATAGCTCCATGGCGTCTTGCGCTCAGCGCGCATCTCGCGGATGTAGGAGCGGTAGCGGTAGTGGCTGTAGACCGACATCGCGTAGGTGGCATAGGCGGCGGCAAGCTTGCTGTGGCCGCGCACGATGACCAGGTTCTCGTCGTTCTTCTGGCTCGCCGGCGCCGAGAAATTGTGGCTGCCGGTCACCACCACGCAATCCTTCGAATGCGGGTCGGTCACCAGGATTTTCGAGTGCACGATGGCGTGGCCGATCTGCGACAGGAACTCCCGCCGGTTGACCTCGGCGATCCACGGCCCAAGCGGCGCGTCCAGGCCCTGCGGCTGCGCCACCGCGTAGCGGTCGGGCGTGAATTTGCGGTCGCTGCTCACCAGGTCGATGTCGAGGAAATTCTGCTCGGTGCCGCCCTCGTCGGCGCTCAGCGTCGAGACCACGCCGCGCACATACATGCCTTTCTCCTTGGCCCGCTCTGCGGCAAGCGTGTGCAGCCCCTGCTTGCCCGGCGTGAACATCAAGAACAGCACCGCCTGCCTGGCCGAGCCGATGACCTCGCGCAGCGCATCCATGTCGGCGCCGTTCGAGGTGCGGGTGAACCAGACGGTGGCCCTGGCGCTGCCGATCGTGAAGGTTTTCGGCGCGTCGTTGTCAGCGATCAGCGCCGGCGTGAAATTGGCCGGGTCGGTCTTCGGCGGCGAGGCATCCTTGAGCAGGTCCCAATGCTTGCGGAAATGCGCGGCGACCGCCGCGTCCTCGATCAGCAGGCCGTTGTTGACCTGCGTGCACAGGCCCGTGGTGCTCCAGTTGGTGCTGCCGGTCCACACCTTCTTCGACTCGCCGTCTTCGGAGACGACGACGAATTTGTTGTGGCCGAGCCCTTTCGATTTCAGCATCCGGTCGATGGTCGCGATGCCGTGGTCGTTGAGGTTCTTGCGCGCCGCCTTGTTGCCGTCGCCTTTTCTGTCGGAGCCGTTGGCGAGGATGAGATGCAGCCGCGGGCCGAGCCCGATCAGCGCCGTCTCCAGCGTCGCGTCGCCGAGCTCGTAGAGCGCAGCATGCAGCTCGTCGCCGGCGCCTTGTGTCAGCCCGATCATGCGCAGGCCGAGATCGCCTTCGAGGAAGGCGCGGAATTTTGCGTCGCCATTGGTCTGCAGGCTCTTCTTGAAGGCCGCCGGCGTCAGCCTGTTCTTGGCCATGTAGCGGGCGACGAACTGCGACAGCACCAGCCCGCGGTTGAAGTAGCAGGAAAAGCCGCCTCCTGCGTCGGTGGCAAGCGTCTTCCACTCCGTCCAGTCGCTGGAAACGCCCTTGGTCAGCGGCTTGCCGGGGCCCGTGCTCATCATAGCGGTGACCCGGTAGCGCACGACATTGCCGACATCGGCGGCATGGTCGGTCCAGTTGAAGCGCTGGAACGGCCAGACGTCCGACGGCCTGTGGTCGCCCGATTTCGGCTTGTCCTTGGTGAAGCCGACGCGGTTCTCGACCGGCTCGATCTTCTCGGTCGCGCCGACCTTGCGGCCGCGCTCGAGCAGGAAACCCCGGCATCCGGCGATGAAGTCGCTCGGCGCCCAGGCGACGAAGGCGTCGTCGCCATTGGTGTAGACGGAAACCTTTATCTCGACGGCCATTGTCGGTCCTCCCCGATGCAGCGCCGGCTGGTCCGGCATATCACTGCAGCCAACAAAATCCGCGCCGGAAGCAGGGGGTCCGGATCAATTGAAACAGAGCTTTCGAAAAGGTGGCGGCGATGATTATGTGGCGGCAGAAGATCGACCGTCAATGTTTTGCAGCGTCAAGTATTACTCTATGAACTGCTTCACATTGTGCTCTGTTTGCCTGCAAACGCAAAAGGCCGGGGATTGGCCAAAGCCGCTTGAACCTCGTCATTCCTGGGCGGAGCAGCCGCGAAGCGGCGTCGCGGAGACCCTGGAATCCATTCCGTGACTTTGGCCGGAGGACGCAGCGGAGCAGAATTCTGCACCGTTGCGGCGCTCGGAAATCACGGAATGGATCCTCGGGTCTGCGCGCGTCGCTTCGCTCCTTGCTCCGCCCGTGGATGACGACTTCGCGTAGCTTCGGCCGATCGCCAAGTCATCTGCCACGCAATATCCCTACGTCTGGAAACCGGCCGGCTCTCTCAGCTCTTGCTGGAGGCGAGTACCAGCACCGGCTTCTCGCTGTAGAGCTTAGGGAACAGCGACTTCAAATTTTCGATCTTCGGCAGGTCGTTGTAGACGATGTAGGGGTAGGTCGGGTTCAGCGTCAGGAAGTCCTGATGGTAATCCTCGGCCGGATAGAAGGTCTTGCCGGTTTCCAGCGTGGTGACGATCGGCTTCGGGAACACCTTGGCCTTGTCGAGCTGGGCGATGTAGCTCTCGGCGACCTTCTTCTGCTCGGCATTTTCGGCGAAGATCGTCGAGCGATACTGCGTGCCGGAATCCGGCCCCTGGTAGTTGAGCTGCGTCGGATTGTGCGCGACCGAGAAATAGACCTGTAAGAGTTGGCCGTAGGTGACCTTCGACGGGTCGTAGGTGATCTCTACCGATTCGGCGTGGCCCGTGCGGCCGGTGCCGACCACTTCATAGACGGCGTTCTCGGCGCTGCCGCCTGTATAGCCGGATACCGCCTTGCTGACGCCCTTGACGTGCTGGAACACGCCCTGCACGCCCCAGAAGCAGCCGCCGGCGAAGATCGCCTTCTCGGTGCCGCTCGCCGCCTTCTCGTCCATTGCCGGCGGCGGGATCACCACCGCGTCCTCGGCCGAGCGGGCCGGGCTCTGCCACAGGGCGGTAGCCGCAACGGCCGCAAGGCCGAGCACGGCCAGGGCGCCGCGCGCGAAAAATGGCGATCGCCGCGCGGCCTTTGTCTTTATGCCGTTCATGTCTGATCTCCTTGCTGTTGTCTCAGTATATACGAAGGAAGCCGTCGGGAGGTTCTCACTTTGCCGTGCAGCGGTGTGCAACCGCCAACGGCGCTCCCCCTCTCCGTCTCGGCTTCGCCGAGCCACCTCTCCCCCACCTTTGGCGGGGGCGAGGAACCCAGGCTTGCGAAGGCCTCTCCGTGGCTCATTGGCGTCCTCGCCCTTCGCGGTTAGCGTTTCCTCGCCCCCGCAAAGCGGGGGAGAGGTGGATCGGCGCGCAGCGCCGAGACGGAGCGGGGGCCAGCGCTGACATTCGCGATTGGCTCCGAGCCGGCTGCGCCGCAAGCCTAGCCTCACTGAGCAGTGCTATCCGCCGGCTTCATGGCATCCGCCGGCTTCATGGCGTCGGTTGCAGGCTTCATGGCATCTGTCGCCGGCTTCATGGCATCCGTGGCCGGCTTCATCGCCTCAGTACTCATCGCATCGGGCTTCATGGCATCGGCGGGCTTCATGGCGTCGGCCGGCTTCATGGCATCCGTCGCCGGCTTCATCGCATCGGTCGCCATCGCATTGGCGGGCTTCATCGCGTTGGTCGTGTCATCGGCGCGGGCGCCGGCTACGAAGACCGAAGCGGAAAGCGCGAGGGCCAGAGCCGGCAGCGTGAGGAACTTGGTCATGGTCGTACTCCTTGGGTTTTGGCGCGCGCATGCGGGCCTTGGTGAAGCGTTGCCGCTCATGCGGCCCCGCGCGAAGGAAATGAAAAATCAGTTGGCGGCGGCGGCCAGGATCGGCCCGCCGCGCGGCGCCTGCACCAGCACGGCCGTGCTCAAGCCGCCGCTGGCCGCCGGCAGCGGCAGCGTGGTCGCTTCGCCGTTCCAGCTGCCGAGCTTTGTCAGCGCATGCACGACATTGGCGTGCGGCAGCGTGCGGCCGGTGTTCTCGCCGCGCGCCACCGGCACCTCGACGACGCCTCTGTTGTAACGCACCAGCCAGATGTCGGCGCCGCCGCCCGGCGCCTTGCCGGCGCCGATGCTGACCTTGCCCTGCCCGAGCGAAAGCTCCGGGCCCTGCGGGCGGCCGCCCTTGGCGATCAGCCCCTGGATCTCGCCCGACCGAGCACCGACGCCATCCGCGCGGCCATTCACCACCACCTGTGGCGTGAATGGCCCGTCGCGGCCGAGCGACGGCTCATAGGTCACCTGGCGGTCGGTGAATTCCTTGCGGCCAAAGGTGTCCTTCCAGCCGAGATAGTCCCAATAGGTGACGTTGAACGACAGCGCCAGCACACCCGGCTGGTCCTTGACCTTGATCAGGTTGGCATTGGCTGGCGGGCAGGACGAGCAGCCCTGGCTGGTGAACAGCTCGACCACGGTCAATGGCTGGGCGGCCGCGGCACCGATCGTGGCCGCGAGCATCGCGCCGGCGAGCAGGCCTGTCTTCAATCCGGTCATGGGAAGCAATCTCCGTAGCGGGGTCATGCTCCCATTTCGCCAGCGCGGATCGCTTCGTTACAGGCTTCACCGGTTTGTGATTGCAGGCCGCTTCTTCTCCGATCGCGGAAGAAGGCTCATCCGTTCGCTGCGCGGCTATCTTGCGGCGCTTCGGCCCTTTCCGTCAGCCCGTAATCGCGCACGACCTGGGCGATCCGCAGACGGTAGCCGGCAAAGATGCCGCCGCGGCCGGCTTTTTGCGCCTGGCGGTGCTCCTCGGTGTTGCGCCAGGCTTTCACCGCTTCCTCGTCGCGCCAGAAGGACAGCGACAGCACCCGCTTCGGGTCGGTCAGGCTCTGGAAGCGCTCGACCGAGATGAAGCCGTCGATGCTTTCGAGCAGCGGCTTGAGCTCGGCGGCGATGCCGAGATAGGCATCGCGCTTTCCTTCGGCCGGTTCGACCTCGAAGATGACAGCGATCATGCCTCTATTCCTTCCTTGACGGTCACGTCGGTGCGAAAGAGCTGCCTTGGACCGTGCGGCCCCGACACCAGCTTCAGGAAGACGCGATCTTCCTTCAAGATGAACTTCTCGCGCCTGGCGAACTCGTAATTTGCCTTGCCCGCGGGGTCGGCGGCAAGCCGCGCGCGATAGGCTTCGTAGGCGGCGAGGCTCTCGATGTTGTAGGCGGCATAGGCCGTGGTGGCCGAGCCTTCATGTGGCGCGTAATAGCCGATGAGCTCGGCGCCGCAGCGCGGAATGGCCTGGCCCCAGGCGCGCGCATATTGCTCGAAGGCCGCCTTGCCGAACGGGTCGATCTCATAGCGGATGAAGCAGGTGATGGTCATGTCGGTCTCCTCGTCGGTTTGCTTGCGCACATCGATGCTTCGACCGTGATCGAAACATCGCTGGCGCCCCCTGTGCTAGGCATTCTCCTGTCAGGAGCGTTTGCCGGGGCTGCTTGAGATGGCCGCAGAATAATGCTTCCCTGACGGGAATGCTTCGATGAGGATCGAACCATGCGTGAAGGACCCGATATCGCCCGCATTGCCAGCCTGGTCGGCGACCCGGCCCGCGCCAATATGCTGAACGCGCTGATGGGCGGCACCGCGCTGACGGCGTCGGAGCTGGCGCTGGAAGCCGGCGTGTCGCTGCCCACCGCTTCCTCGCATCTGTCGAAGCTGATGGAGGGCGGGCTGCTGACCTTGGCGAGCCAGGGCCGGCACCGCTATTACGGGCTCGCCAGCGCGCAGGTGGCGGGCATGATCGAGGCGATCATCGGCGTCGCCGAGGCGGTCGGTCCGAAGCGCGTGCGGCCGGGACCGCGCGACGCGGCCATGCGGGTGGCGCGGGTCTGCTACGACCACCTCGCCGGCGAGCAGGCGGTGGCGATGCTCGACCGGCTCTTCGACAAGAAGCTTCTGCTGCGCGACAACGAGATCCGGCTCTCGTCAGCCGGCGCCTCGCATTTTTCCGCGCTCGGCATCGACATCCAGGCCAAGGCGCGGCGGCCGGTGTGCCGCGCCTGCCTCGACTGGAGCGTGCGGCGCTCGCATCTCGCCGGCACGCTCGGCGCCGCCATCCTCGACAAGATCATCGCCGAGAAATGGGCCCGCCGCGAGAAAGACAGCCGCGCCGTGGTGTTCTCGCCCGGAGGAAAGCGGGAGTTCGAGAGGGTGTTTCTGTCCTAGGCGGACAATCTCGCGATGCTGGCGGGACAGCGACGCTTGCTGCGCCAGCTAACTCCGCTTCAACGCCTTCCCCAGCTTGAAGAACTCCTTCCACGGATCGGCCTTCTTCAGTTGCGCCAGCGTCGTCTTACCCCCCAGCGGGAAGGCATTCGGCGGAAGACCCTTCTCGATCTCCGGCCAGGTCACCGGCATCGATATCGTGGCGCCCTTCTTGGCGCGCGAGGAATAGGGCGCGACGGTGGTCGAGCCGCGGCCGTTGCGCAGATAGTCGACGAAGATCTTTCCCGTGCGCGCCTTCTTCGACAGCGTCGCCGTGTAGCGGTCAGGCGCCGCCTGCTCCAGCGCGCGGGCGAAGTCGTGGGCAAAATCCTTGACCTCGTCCCATTCCGCCGAGGGCTTCAGCGGCACCAGCACATGATAGCCCTTTCCGCCGGAGGTCTTGACCAGGTTCAGCAGCGACAGCTCATCGAGTTGCTTGCGGATGTCGAGCGCCGCCTCGCGCACTTTGGAGACATCGACGCCTTCGTCCGGATCGAGGTCGAAGATGATCTGGTCCGGTTTCTCCAGAGCATCGATCGTCGAGCCCCAGATGTGGACTTCGACCACGCCATACTGGACCAGCGCCGCCAGCCCGTCGAAATCCTTGATGTAGAGGATCTCCTCGCCATCGGTCGGATCTTTCATGCGGGCGATCTTGTCGCTCATGCCGGGCGAGGCGTGTTTCTGGAAGAAGCGCTGGCCGTGGACGCCGTCCGGCGCGCGCACGAGGCTCAGCGGCCGGTTGACGACGAATTGCTCCATGCGCGGCCACACCAGCGCGTAGTGTTCGAGCAGGTCCTGTTTCGAAACCTTCTCGTCGGGCCACAGCAGCTTGTCGGGATGCGAGAGTTTAATCGATGTCTTCGCCGTTCCAGCCGAGGGCTTCGACGGCGTCTTTGCGCCCGGCTTTGCCTGGCTCTCGGCCTTTTTCGGCTTTTCTTGCACGACTTCCTCCGCCGGCTTGTCCTCGCGCAGCCCCTGGAACGAGGCGTGGCGGATTATACGGTCGGATGTCCAGCTGCGGAACTCCACCTCGCCGACAAGCTCGGGCTTGACGAAGGTGAGCCCCTTGCCCTTCGGCACGGTCGCCGAGAAGGGCGATGTCTTCGCCTCGAGGCGATCGAGCTTCTTCTTCAAATCCGCCATCACCTTGCCGGAAAAGCCGGTGCCGACACGGCCGGCGTAATTGAGCTTGCCGCCTTCGTAATAGCCGACGAGAAGCGAGCGCACGCCCCGCCCGGTCTTGTCCGAAGGCAGATAGCCGCCGATGACGAATTCCTGCCGGAGCGTGCATTTTGACTTGATCCAGGTGAGCCCCCGCCCGCTGCGATAGGGCGCGTCGGCGCGCTTCGACACCACGCCTTCGAGGCCCATGCGGCAGACATGCTGCAGCATGACCTTGCCGGGCTCGTGGAAATGGTCGCTGAAGCGCAGCGCCGAATCTTCGGGCTGCTCGCCCAGCAGTTCGGCCAGCGCCTGCTTGCGCTCGACCAGCGGCTCGCGGCGCAGATCCTCGCCGTCGAGCCGCATCAGGTCGAAGACATAATAGATGAAGCGGTCGGCGCGACGGGCCGACAGGTCCGCCTGCAGCAGGGGGAAGGACGACACGCCGCTGTCGGCCAGCACCACGACCTCGCCGTCGATGATGGCATCGCGGCATTTCAATCTGGCCACTGCGGCGGTGACCGGCCCCTCGAATTTGCCGGTCCAGTCGAGGCCGGCGCGGGTGAGCAGCCTGACCTCGCTGCCTTCGATCTGCGCCTGCATGCGATAGCCGTCGAATTTCACTTCATGCAGCCAGTCGTCGCCGGTGGGTGCTTCCTTCTCCAGCGTCGCCAGCTGCGGCTCGATGAATTCGAGGCGCCTAGCCTGCCCGGCTTTGGCCTTGCCGGCGGCCGGCCTGTTTGACTGCCAGACCTTCGGTGTCTGCCCCTTGGCCGCCTTGCCTTCGCCGACCTCCTCGATGGTCAGGCCCGATTTCACCGATTGCGGTTCTTCTTCGAGGATATCCTCGCCAGGACGGGCAGCGGCATCGTCGGATTTGATCAGCAGCCAGTTGTCGCGCTTCTCGCCGGGGCGCGGCCTCAGCCTGACCAGATGCCAGCGCCCGTTGAGCTTGTGGCCTTCGAGCTCGAAGTCGATATGGCCCTTCTTCATGCCCTGAGCGGGATCGCCATCCGGTGTCCATCTGCCCTCGTCCCAGACCAGGACCGAGCCGCCGCCATACTGGCCCTTCGGAATGGTGCCTTCGAAGGAGGCGTAGTCGATCGGGTGATCCTCGACATGCACGGCCAGCCGCTTCTCATGCGGGTCGAGGCTCGGGCCGCGCGTCACCGCCCAGCTCCACAGCACGCCGTCGTGCTCCAGCCGGAAATCGTAATGAAGCCGCGTCGCGGCATGCTTCTGGACGACGAAGATGCCGCCGCCCTGCTTGCCGCGCTTCACCTTGCCGGCCGGCTCGGCGGTTTTCTTGAAGTCGCGCTTGGCGTGATATTGTTCGAGGCTGGCCATTGCGGGCTCCTATGCGGACTTGCGCTTCGGCGCGGCCTTGGCCTTCGCTCGTTTGGTCGGCGCTTTGGAGGATGCTTTGCCGGCTTTGCCGTCGTCGGCGTTGAGGCTCTTCTTCAGCGCGTCGAACAGGTTAACGACATTGGACGGTTTCGGCGATGCCTTGGCCTTCGGCGCCTTTCTCCCGGCCTTCCTGGAGCGGACCAGCTCGAGCAGCGATTCCTCGTAGCGATCCCTGAACTTTGCAGGATCGAACTTCGCCTTCTTCTTGTCGATGATGTTCTCGGCGAGCCCGACCATCTCGCCGTCTAGCTTCGCGGACTGGATGTCGGCGAAGATCTGGGATGCCTCGCGAACCGTGTCTCCGTAGCGCAGCGTCGTCAGCAGCATGCCTTTGCCGAACGGCTCGATCATCGCCGGGCGCTCCCGCTGATAAAGCACGATGCGGGCGAGGCCGGCCATTTTCTTCTCGGCAAGCGCATCGCGAATGACGGCGAAGGCCTCCTGCGAGACCTTGTCGGCGGGGGAGACGTAATAGGGCGTGTCGAGATAGACCTGGTCGATCGAGGCCTTGTCGACGAAACCGTCGAGATCGAGCGTGTGCGAGGACTCGATCTGGACCGCCTCGATATCCTCGTCCTCGATGCGGATGAATTCGTCCTTGCCGACCTCGAAACCCCTGACCTCCTCATCCTCTTCCAGCGGCTTGCCGCTTTTCTGGTCGACATAGATGCGCCGGACCCTGTTTCCGGTCTTGCGGTTGAGGATGTGGAAGGACACCTTTTCGGCGTGGGTGACGACGTTGCTCAGTTGGATGGCGCAGGTGACCAGTGAAAGCTTGAGATAACCGCTCCAGGCGGGGCGCGGCGCCATGACGAACACTCCTTGCAACATCGGGGCAGGATCGGACAAACCGAAACGGCTGGAACGCCGCTTCGGTTCCCCGGGGAAGGAAGGCCGACGCCACGCGCCGGCCTTATCGTCAGGCTATTCGGCCGCCTGCAGGTTGATCTTGCTTTCGGCGATCTCGGTGAGCTTGCGGTCGGTCGCCTCTTCTTCCTTGAGGTTCTTGGCCAGAACATTGGCGCAATCGCTGCGGCCGAGCTGCTTGGCCCAGGCGATCAGCGTGCCGTAGCGCGTTATCTCATAGTGTTCGACGGCCTGCGCCGAGGCGATCAGCGCCGCATCGAGGACTTCCTTGTCGTCGACATCGCCGCTCACCTCGTCGGCCTCCGCGAGGATGCCGTCGATGGCCGGGCAGTTGACCGTCTTGGCCTTGACGCCATGCAGCTCGAACACCTGCTCGACCCGCTCGATGTGACCCTTGGTCTGCGTGAGATGCTTCTCGAAGCCGGCCTTCAACTGCGGATCGGTCGCCTTGTCGATCATCTTCGGCAGCGATTTCTCGATCTGCTTCTCGGCATAATAGATGTCGCGCAGCGTGTGGATGAAGAGATCGTCCAGTGTCTTGATGTCCTTCGAAAAGAAGCCCATGGCGGTTGCCTTTCCATGTTTCGCATTATCGGGAAGTTGCGCGGCGGGATAGCCGTCAACATGGCCGGGTTCATCCCGGCCCTTGCGGGATCAACGTCGTCTTCCGGGACAGGTTCCTGCTCGCCCGGTCGCGCGAAAGGAAATTTCCTGCCGCCGGGGGAAGGTGAAACGGAAGCGCGGCCAAGCGACATCGGAACGAAACATATGTGATGCAAAAGTCACACGACGCGGAAAGGCGACGAAAGGCACCGAAACACCGCGAATCAGCCGCAATCCGGCCACGATGCAACGAGTTTCGGACCAGAAATTAACATCACGTTCACCGACTATTCACGCCTCGACGCTATGCTCTCGAACAATTCGGACGGGACATCCGAAAGCGGGACAGGGACAGTTAAAATGAACTTCTGGAACCACATTACAGGCTACGCTGCCGCCATTCGCGAATTCGTCGCGCCGACCTATCGGCCGGAGCGCTATTACATGCGCGGCCCGGGGCCGGCCTGTGCGCGTCGCGGCAATTCGCTGGGCGTCAGCGCGAACTGATCATGACCCGCCAACGCGCCCACCACAGCCGCATCTGCCGGCCGGCCGCCGACCAGCGCGCCACCACCTATCGTGCCGAGCGCCTTGTGCTCGCCGCCAACTGGCGTGCGACAACGCCGCGACTTTGACGCCGCCGCCGGCTGGCTTAGTGTCTCCCTAGTTTGACGCAATTCCGGACGGAAAACCGCTCACACTTTTCCTGGAATTGCTTTTAGGGACACAAGCAGCCGGGGCCGCCATGACCGACCTGCCCGAACCGAACCGTCCCGCCTCTCCAAGCCAGGCCTATGACACCCGCCAGCCGCTGATCGTCTTCGACGGCGTCTGCGTGTTCTGCTCGGGTTTCGTCCAGCTCATCCTCAGGCTCGACCGGGAAAAGCGCTTCCGCTTCGCCACGGCGCAATCGCCGTTCGGCGAGTCGCTGTTTCGCCGGCACGATCTTCAAACCGACGATTATGACAGCAACCTCGCCATCATAGACGGCGCCCCCTTCACCAAGCTCGACAGTTTCGTCGCGGTCATGGCCGCGCTCGGCTGGCCTTGGCGCGCCGCGAAGGCGCTGCTCATCCTGCCGCGTCCGCTGCGCGACTGGCTCTACGACCGCGTCGCCAGGAACCGCTACGCGCTGTTCGGCCGCAAGGACAGTTGCGAGATTCCTTCGGCTGAGTTGCGGGAGCGGCTGATCGGCTAAAGCGCGTCGCGATCTTTCAGATTCGCTCCATGCACTTTAGGTTTTTGATTTTACGCATGTCTTTTTCCCGAAACCGGTTCCCACTTTTGGGAGACATGCTTTAAGATCGGCGGGCTGGCCGGGCTGATAGTGCGCTATCGCGGTTGGCTCGAGCCGGCGCAGGGTTCGAGCACGGTGGCTTCGCCGGCCGCCCCGCCCAGCTCCCGGCAACCCATGACCGTGCACAGCGTCCAGCCTTCCCCGGTGGCGCCGGACGCCGCGAGCACCAGACGCGGCTGGGGCCCGATCCGTGGCGCATAGATCCACCAGCCGTCCCGCAGCACCGAGCCCTCGGGCGGGTCCATGCCGGCGCCGGAGCCTTTGACCCGCGCCTCGACGACCTGCAGTCCGGCGGGCGACACTTTCCAATCCTCCCGCCAGCGCGTCCGTTCCACCGAATGCGTCCAGGACAGGGTGAAGGCGGCGGCGGCGAGCGTCACCGTCTTGCCGGCGGCGAGGATGCACAGGCTCATGCGGCGCCGGCCATGGACAGCCGGCGCGCGCGCCAGCAATGCCAGCCGATCCACGCCAGGGCGAGCGCCCAGCCGGTCTCATCGGTGAGCGGCAGCGCGACCACCAGGAGCAGGCCGGCTGCGAAAGCGACGAGACGCTCCCACAAGGCCATGCGCCGCGCGAGAAAGCTGACGGCGGCGGCGCCCCACAACACAATGCCCATGCAGGCCTTGGCGACGATATAGGCGACCTCGACGGGATAGCCGAACGAGGCCGCGATCGGGCCAGCGTCCTGCAGCATGAGGGCCGGCGTGTAGACGGCCATGAACGGCACGACGAAGCCGGCAATGGCGAGCTTTGTCGCCTGGATGCCGATCTTCAATCCGCTTTCCTTGGCCATCGGCGCGGCGGCGAAGGCGGCGAGCGCCACCGGCGGCGTCAGGTCCGCCATGATGCCGAAATAGAAGACGAACATGTGGCTGACCACCAGCGGCACGCCGAGCGACAGCAGCGCCGGGCCGGCAAGAGAGGAGGTGATGATGTAGTTGGGGATCGTCGGAATGCCCATGCCGAGCACCAGGCAGGTGAGCATGGTCAACACCAGCGACAGGAACAGATTGTTCTCGCCGATGGAGATGATCCAGCCGATGAAGGTGGAGGCGATGCCGGTGAGCGTCAGCGTGCCGATGACGATGCCGACGATAGCGCAGGCGATACCGACGGGCAGCGCGTTCTTGGCCCCTTCGGCAAGCGAATCGACGCAGATGCGCAGCGTCTCGCGCCCACCCTTGAAGGCGAGGCAGGCAATGACGAGCGCCGCGATGACGAGGCTCAGCACATTGACACCGAAGCGCATGAAGGACGCGGCGGCAAGCCCGAGGGCCAGCCAGAAGACGACGCGGAAGGCGAGCGGTCCGATTAACGCCGCCAGCGGTGTGCCGAGGATGAGCACGATGGTCAGCGCCAGGCCCATCGTGCCGGCGAAGATCGGCGTGTAGCCGGCAAACAGCAGGTAGACCAGCACGGCGAGCGGCAGCACGAGCGGCCAGTGCTTTCGCACCGCCTCCCAGGGATCGGGCAACTCGGCCTTGGCCATGCCATGCAGCCCGGCCTTGCCCGCCTCTAGATGCACCTGCCAGAAACAGGCGCCGAAATAGAGCAGCGCCGGGATGATCGCCGCCTTGACGACCTCGGCATAAGGGATGTTCAGCGTCTCGGCCATGATGAAGGCGACGGCCCCCATCACCGGCGGCATGATCTGGCCTCCCATCGAGGAGGTCGCCTCGACCGCGCCGGCAAAGGCCGAGCGGAAGCCGAAGCGCTTCATCAGCGGAATGGTGAACTGGCCGCTGGCGACGACATTGGCGACGCCCGAACCGGAGATGGTGCCCATCAGCGCGGAGGAGAGCACGCAAACCTGCGCCGGGCCGCCGCGCCATGAGCCGACGAGGCCGAGCGCGAAATCGTTGAACAGCGCGATCATGCCGGCCCGCTCGAGGAAGGCGGCAAAGACGACGAAGATGAAGATATAGGCGGCCGACACATAGACCGGCGTGCCGTATATGCCCTCGGTGCCATAGGCGAAGGTGTCGACCAGCTGCGCGAAATCATAGCCGCGATGGATGAAGGGCGGCGGCAGATGATTGCCGACGAAGCAGTAGGCGAGGAAGATGAAGGCGATGACCGCCAGCGGCAGGCCCATCAGCCGTCTGGCGGCTTCGAAGACCAGCACAACCAGCAGCGTGCCGACGACCAGGTCCGGCGTGGTGAGGAAGCCGGAGCGGCGGATGAGGTCGGCATATAAGATCCAGTTGTAGAGGCCTGTCGCGAAAGCCCAGCGCGCCGAGCGTCCAGAACGCGGCCTTCGCCGCCACGCCGGTGGCGCGCAAATTGGCGATCAGGGCGAAACCGAGCAGCAGCAGGAAGCCGACATGCATGGCCCGCACGACTTGGCTGGGCAGGCTGCCATAGGCTGCGATGTAGATCTGAAAGACGGAGAAGGCGACGGCGATGGCAAAGGCGGCCTTGCCGGCGAGGCCGTCGCCGAAGCCCGGCGGCAGGCCTTCGACCTGTTCTTCGACGGCCGGGGAAAGAACGGTCGGGGTCTCGGTCATTGGCGGGTTCCTGGCGGGCAATACCGTTCTCCGTTGAGGGGAGGGAAACCGTGTATGGCGCTCCCCCTCGCCCAGCCTCCGCTTCGCTCGGCTGATCTCTCCCCGAGGGGAGGAGATTGTCGGCGTCGCTGCCAACCTCTTCTCCTCCCCCGGGGAGAAGGTGGCCGCGAAGCGGCCCGATGAAGGGGCGGGCGCTGCGCTATGCGATAGCCATTCCTCGATGGTGAGGGCCTATTTCAGCAGGCCCTTTTCCCTGTAGTATCGTTCCGCGCCGAGATGCAACGCCACGGGCATGCCGTCCAGCGCCTTGGCCGGATCGATCGCCTTGGCGGCGGCATGAGCGGCGGTGAGCTGGTCGAGATGCTCGAACAAGAGCTTGGTCATCTGATAGGCGGTGTCGTCGGAGACGTCGGCGCGGGTGATCAGGAAGTTGCCTACCGCGGCGGTCGGGACATCTTCCGCCTGGCCTTCATAGGTGCCTTTCGGGATGACCACGGAAAGATAGGGCGCCCCGATCTTGGCAACTTCCCCGGCCGGCACGGCGACGACGTTGATCGGCACGGAAGTTGCGAGATCGCGGATGGAGGCGACGCCGAGGCCGGCCGACTGCAAGGTGGCGTCGAGCTGGCGGTTCTTGATCAACTCGACCGACTCGGCGAAGGGCAAGTATTCGACGCGCCCGAGATCCTCGTATTTCAGACCGGCGGCGGCGAAGATGGCGCGCGCGTTGAGCTCGGTGCCGGAGGCGGGCGCGCCGACCGACAGGCTCTTGCCCTTGAGGTCGGCGAGCGTCTTGATGCCGGAGTCCTGGCTGGCGACGATTTGGATGTAGTTGGGATAGATCGCGGCAATGCCGCGCAACTTGTCGAGCTTGCCCGGGAAGCCGGCTTCGGTGTTGCCCTCGGCGGCCATCTTGACCGAATCGCCGAGCGCGAACGCGATCTCGCCCTTGCCCTGCTGCAGGAGATTGAGATTCTCGACCGAAGCTTTGGTCGCCTGAACCTGCGTGCGCGAGCCCTCAATGCCCTTGCCGTAGATTTCGGACAGCGCGACGCCGAGTGGATAATAGACGCCCGACGTGCCGCCGGTGAGCACATTGATGAACTCCTGCGCCCCGGCCGACACGATGCCGAGACCCAGCGACAGCGCCAAAGCGCCGGCGGCAACAAATTTCGTCCTGAAATCGAGCATGGGTTTCTCCTCCTGAAACAGTCGCGTCGCCTCCCCGTCGCGAGGCTCGTGAGTTTAGACAGGAGGAGCCAAATGCCAACCCGCAATTCAACGCATTCTGTTTGATCAGATCCTTTCCAAAAAACCGGAGTCCACTTTTGGGATCATCATCTGGACGAACGGTTGAGTGGCGGCGAAAAATGCGCCGGCTTGCGCTTGGCTGCTTTGGGGACGAAAGATTTTTCCGGCGCCTGTCGAAAACGGTCGATGCCACACGACATAGGTCGGCACGCAACGACGCGGCCTTCAAGAAACGGGAGAAGACCATGCGATACATGCTTTTGATCTACAATGACGAAGCCGCGATGGCGAATGCTCCAAAGGAGCAGACCCAGCAGGTGCTCGCGGCCTATGGCGCCTATACCGAGGCGCTGAAGAAATCCGGCGCTTATATCGCCGGCGAGCGGCTGCGCCCGACCCAGGCGGCCACCTCGGTCCGGCTCGCCGGCGGCAAGACCAATGTGCTCGACGGCCCCTATGCCGACACCAAGGAGCAATTGGCAGGCTTTTACATGATCGAGACGGCCGACATCGACACGGCCATCGAATGGGGCGCGCGCTGTCCCGCGTCCTCCACCGGCACGGTCGAGGTGCGGCCGATCTGGGAAATGGCAGAGTACGTCGCCGCCGCGGAGTGAGCCGCGATGGATGATCGCTCGGAGATCGCGCGGGCGGCGGCGGAAGCGGCCGCCCGGCGCAGCTACGGCAAGCTGGTCGCCTGGCTGGCGGCGCGCACGCGCGACGTCGCCGGCGCCGAGGACGCGCTGGCCGACGCCTTCGCCGCCGCGCTGGAGCGCTGGCCTCGAAGCGGCGTGCCGGCGCAGCCGGAAGCCTGGCTGCTCGCGGTGGCGCGCCGGCGCGACGTCGACGCCGTGCGGCGGCGGCTGACCGGCGAGGCGGCGCGCGATCATCTGCAGCTGATCGCCGAGGAAATGGAGGCGCGCATGAGCGGCGAGGAGCTGCCCGACGACCGGTTGCGGCTGATGTTCGCCTGTGCCCATCCGGCAATCGAGGCCAGCGTGCGCGCGCCGCTGATCCTGCAGACGATCCTCGGCTTCGACGCCGCGACGATCGCCTCGGCCTTCCTGGTCTCGCCGGCGACGATGGGGCAGCGGCTGGTGCGCGCCAAGGCACGCATCCGCGAGACCGGGATTCCGTTCCGCGTGCCAGAACAGGCGGAGCTGGGCGAGCGGCTGAGCACGGTGCTCGAAGCGATCTACGCGACCTTCGCCGAAGGCTGGTCGGATGCGACCGGTACCGATGCCAGCCGGCGCAACCTCGCCGGCGAAGGCATCTGGCTTGGACGGCTGGTCGCTTCGCTGATGCCGGACGAACCGGAGGCGCTGGGACTACTGGCGCTGATGCTGTTCGCGGAGGCGCGCCGCTCGGCACGGCGCGGCCCGGATGGAGACTTCGTGCCTTTGGCCGAACAGGATATCGCGCTTTGGGACGACAGCCTGATCGACGAGGCGGAGGCCTTGCTGGCGGGCGCCGCGCAAAGGGGCATCATCGGCCGCTACCAGCTGGAGGCCGCCGTGCAGTCCGCCCACGCGGCGCGCCGGCGCGGCAGCGGCACCGACTGGCTGGCGATCCGCCAGCTTTACGACGCGCTGCAGGCCGTCGCCAGCTCGCCGGTGGTGGCGATCAACCGCGCGGTGGCGATCGCCGAGACCGAGGGCGCAACGGCAGGATTGGCGGCGCTTTACGTGCTGGGCGAGGACAAGCGGCTGCAGGACTACCAGCCCTATTGGGCCGCCCGCGCCGGGCTGTTGGCCAGACTCGGCAATACGAAGCAGGCGGCGCAGGCCTACGACCAGGCGATCGGCCTTGAGCGCGACCCGGCGCTGCGGCGTTTCCTGCAGGGTGAGAAGGCGAAGCTTGTGGGGGGTTAATGTCGGTTTGCTCAGTGAGCAGGCGTCATCACCCTTCCGGGGGATCGGCGCAAACGCTGGGGATTGGCGGAAGCCTCTCAACTTCGTCATCCCTGGGCGAAGCAGCCGCGAAGCGGCGTCGCGGAGACCCTGGGATCCATGCCGTGACCTCGATCGTAGGATGCAGCGGAGCAGAATTCTGCACCGTTGCGACGCGTCGAAGTCACGGAATGGATCCTCGGGTCTGCGCGCGTCGCTTCGCTCCTTGCTCCGCCCGTGGATGACGAGGTTGGGACATTCTGGGCCGTGGCATTCTTTGGCCACGGTCACAGAATAGATTCCAGGGGCTCCGCGACGAAGCTTCGCTCCTGCTTCGCCCTGGAATGACGACCGCGAGGGGCCGCTGAAGCCCGAGGTATATGCCGCCTACGCCCCCAGACCGTCGAACAGGATGGTCGAGAGATAGCGCTCGGCGAAGGAGGGGATGACGACGACGAGGTTCTTGCCCTTGTTCTCCGGCCGCGAGCCGACGACGATGGCCGCCTGCAACGCCGCGCCCGAGGAGATGCCGACTGGCACACCTTCAAGGCGCGCGACCAGGCGGGCATTGGCGACCGAATCCTCGTTCGAGACCCTGACGATCTCGTCATAGACGGACGTGTCGAGGATCTTCGGCGCGAAGCCGGCGCCGATGCCCTGGATCTTATGCGGACCGGGCTGGCCGCCCGACAGAACCGGGGAGGCCTCCGGCTCGACCGCCACGACATGCACCGAGGGCTTGCGCTTCTTCAGCACCTGGCCGACGCCGGTGATGGTGCCGCCGGTGCCGATGCCGGCGACGAAGATATCGACCTCGCCATTGGTGTCGTTCCAGATTTCCTCGGCCGTGGTGCGGCGGTGGATCTCGGGATTGGCGGGGTTCTCGAATTGCTGCGGGATGATGGCGTTGGGCAGCGTGGCGGCAAGCTCGTCGGCCTTGGCGATGGCGCCCTTCATGCCCTTCGGTCCTTCGGTCAGCACCAGCTCGGCGCCGAGCAGCGCCAGCATCTTGCGGCGCTCGACCGACATCGTCTCCGGCATGGTGAGGATCAGCTTGTAGCCCTTGGCGGCGGCGGCGAAGGCGAGAGCGATGCCGGTGTTGCCGGAGGTCGGCTCGATCAGCGTGGTCTTGCCGGGCGTAATCTTGCCGGCTTCCTCCAGCGCCTCGATCATGGCGACGCCGATGCGGTCCTTGACCGAAGCGATCGGGTTGAAGAATTCGAGCTTGGCCATGAGGTTGGCGACGATGCCCTTCTCCCTGGCGAACTTGTCCAGCCTGACCAGCGGCGTGTCGCCGATCGTCTCCGTGATCGAATTGAAGACGCGGCCGCGGCCGGGCACGCGCGCGGAGGTGACGGGCTTGTTCATTTGGTTCGCTCCCAGGGCAATGGCATAGGCAAAACAGAATAGGGCTTTCAGCCGCGCAAGATAGGCCGGCGACCTAAAATATCCGAGTGGGGCGGTTGCTGAAAAGCGCGCCGCAGCGGAAATGCATTTTCCGTAGTGGCCCGATTTCGGAATGACTTGGCTGAAATCCGGGACGGGTTGAGATTGGAGCCTACTGGCGGGCCGCGATCGCGGCGGCCGCGCCCATCATGAAGCCCGCGGCGGTGCGGTTGAGCACCTTCAGCGCGCGCGGCGATTTCAGGAACCAGCGCGCCTTGGCGGCCAAAGCCAGATAAGGCACCAGCACCACGAACAGCACCACCACGGTGAGCATCGCCAAAATGGCGTAGTCGGCGAGCGTGATCGTCTTCAGATCGACGATGGTCGGCGTGATGGCGAGGTAGAAGATCATCGTCTTGGGATTGCCTAGCGTCACCGTCAGCCCGGCGATGAAGCTCGACAGCAGCCCGCCCCTGGCCTTGCGCGCCTCGACGGTCTCGGGCGTGATGCCGCTGGTCCAGAAGCGCCAGGCGAGAAAGGCGAGATAGGCGACGCCGGCCCATTTGATGGCCAAGAAGACCATGCCGAAGGTCTGGGCGACGAAGGCCAGCCCAAGCACCACGGCGGTGAGATAGGTGAGGTCGCCGAGCATCAGGCCAAATGACATGGCAAGCGAGGAACGGAAGCCGGAGCCGAGCGCGCGGGCAACCAGCGCCGTGACGCCGGGGCCCGGAATGGCGGCGGCGACGCCGAGGGCGGCGCTGTAAGCGAGGAAACCGGTGAGTGTCATGATCCCGAGCCTGATTGTTGATCCCGCAATGCTAACGCCGCGCGGCACGGTGCATGAGTTCGCCATGAGTCATGCCGCAAAACCATGAGCGCGGTCGCCCCTTTGCAAGCGTCTGCTCTTATTCCTCAGTGCTTTCGTCGTGGCCCCGGTACAACGCCTCATAATCCCGGCCGCCGTAAAATACATTGACGATTTCCACGGTCTTGCCGACGCGATAAGCAATTACAGTGCTGCGCTCAAAAGGCACGGTGCGCAACCCTGCTTGAAGGTCGTCACGTCGTCGGCCGCCGTTTGGCGCATCGCCAATCTTGCGGCAGCGGGCACGTATGCGCCGAACAAAGGCCAATGCAACGTTGCGGCTTTGGCCCTGCGTGGCGATGAACCGGTAAACTTCGGCCAGGTCCGCGATGGCGTCGGGTCGGTAGGTGACCCTAAGACGCCGCACGGTCCAGGTCTTTGTCGATTCCGGCGATAGCGGCCTCAAGCGCGGCGTCGGCCTCGTCTTCGCTCAAGGACGGCCTGGGATCCTCGATGGAGCGGCGGACACGGGCTCGGATAGCCTCAAGGCGCTCGGCATCCTCGATGCGTTGCCGCTGCCATACCCGCACGGCGTCACGCATGGCTTCACTGACGGTGGCAAATTCGCCGGCTTCCACTCTCTCGCGGATAGCCTGCATTTGCTCGCGCGCCATGGTAACGCTCACTTTCTCGGCGTTGTTCACGGTTGGACTCCTTCTCGCTACCTACTAGGTAGGATAAATTCCGACCTGGCACCAGAAATTTGTGAAAAGCTGTGGCGTCGGAACCGTCAGGACCGGCCATCTCCATACGTAACGCGCCAGATGGTGCCGTTGCCGTCCTCGGTGAGGATCAGGGCGCCGTCCTTGGCCACGGCGACACCGACCGGGCGGCCCCAGACCGCGTCGTCGGATATGACGAAGCCGGTGGCGAAGTCGTCATATTCGCCGGTCGGCTTGCCGTCCTTGAACCGCAGCCGCACCACCTTGTAGCCGGTGCGGACATTGCGGTTCCACGAGCCATGCAAAGTGACGAAGGCGTCGCCCCTGTACTCAGCCGGGAAATTGCCGCCGTCATAGAAGGCGATGTTGAGCGGCGCCGAATGCGCCTGGATCAGTACGTCGGGCATCGTGACCTTGCCGGCGAGATCGGGCCGCGCGCCCTCGTGGCGCGGATCCTCATAGTCGCCGATATAATACCAGGGCCAGCCATAGAAGGCGCCGTCCTTGACGGCGGTCGCGTATTCGAAGGGGGTGTTGTCGCCAAGCTCGTCGCGCTCGTTGACGACGCACCAGAGCGCGCCAGTCGCCGGCTGCACGGTCATGCCGGAGCAGTTGCGCAGGCCGGTGGCAACGGTGCGGCGGTTGTTGCCGTCGGGGTCGAAGGCGAGCACGTCGGCGCGGCCTTCCTCCGGGCCCCAGGCCTCGCCCAGCGGCTGCGATTTCGCCCACGCCTCGACACCACCCTTCGGCTTCGCTCCCATGTCCTCGGCGATGTTGGAGCCGGAGCCGACCGACAAATAGAGGGTGTTGCCGTCGGGCGCGAAGGCGATGTCGCGCGTCCAATGATGGCTGGCGGGAATTTTCGCGACGATGGTCTCCGGCTTGGCGGAAGCTTCGAGGTCGCCGTCGCGATAGGGGAAGCGCACGACGCTGTTGCTGTTGGCCACATAGACCCATTGCGGCTTGTCGCCCGGCGGATAGAAGGCGATGCCGTAGGGTCGCGTCAGGCCCTTGGCGAAGATCGAGGTCTCGGCAGGCTTCGCGCTGTCCTCGGCCAGGCGATAGACGCGGACCTGGTTTGCCCGACTGTCGGCGACGAAGAGATCGCCGTTCGGGGCCACGCGGACCACGCGTGGACTGTCGATACCCGACGCGACCAGCTCGGCGGAGAAGCCCGGCGGAAGCTGTGGCTTCGCGCCCTCCGGGCGATCGGTGACGCCGCCGCCATTGGCGGCGGACTCCGCCACATCGGGTTCCGGTTGATCCTGCGGCTTCAGCAGCCGGCGCACGCCCGGACGATCGGCCTTCCAGTCGCTGAAGGCCTTTTCGCCGCTGAGCAAGGGGGCCTGCTGCGCAAAGGCACCGGTGGCGAGAATCAAGGCAATGCCCGCAAGGCCAGCGATCCGTATCATGCTGTTCTCCGTCGTCTGCCAATGCGCCTCGCTCGGTCAGGCGCTCCGAGCAGGACATATTGGGCAAACGACCGAAAAGAGAAGCTTGCGCACGCGGATTTGACGGAGCGCCGGAGCTTAGGTCTCTTCGGTATCCAGATCGTCGTCGAGGCGCTTTTCCAACTCGACGAGATCGGCCGGCAAGGGCAGGCCCATGGCCCGGAGTTCCCGCAATTTCTCGCGCAGCTGCTCCTGGATCTCGTGGTCGTCCTCGGGCTGGTTGATCATTTCCTGCAGCAGGAGGTCGATCTGGGCCTTGATTGCTTCCAACGCCATTTTTTTCTCCCTCTGCAGCTGCCGCGACCCTAGGTGTGGCGAGATTCAGGTCAGGCCGAGTCGAGAACGGTGGCTTCCGAGAACCGGAGCGGAGTGTACTTAAGGTACGTGAGCACCGGAAGCGCAGGAAGCCGTCGTTCGCAGGCCGGCCTCACCTGAATATCGATACACCTAGCGGAGCATGCGCGAAATCAGCTGCGCCGTATAGTCGACCATCGGCACGATGCGGGCGTAATTCAGCCGCGTCGGCCCGATGACGCCAAGCGCGCCGATGACGCGGGCGTCCTTGTCGCGGTAGGGCGCGACGACCAGCGACGAGCCGGACAGCGAGAACAGCTTGTTCTCCGAGCCGATGAAGATGCGCACGCCCGGCCCTTCCTCGGCGAGGTCGAGCAGCTGCAGCAGCCCGTCCTGCGTCTCCAGGTCCTCGAACAGATGGCGCAGCAGTTCGAGATCGGCCTGGGCGGTGACGTTTTCCAAGAGGTTGGCGCGGCCGCGCACGATGAGACGCGCCGGCAGGCCGCTTTCGGCGCCGGCCCAGACCGCCAGCCCCTTCTCGACAAGATCCTGCGACAGCGTATCGAGGGCGGATTTGGTTTCGTCCTTGATGCGGGTGATCTCGGCGCGCGCCTCGGCAAGCGTGCGGCCCCTGATATGGGCGTTGAGGAAATTGGACGCCTCGTGCAGTTGCGAGACGGTGGTGCCGGCGGGCAGGTCGACGACGCGGTTCTCGACATCGCCGTTCTGCGACACCAGCACGGCCAGCGCCTTGGTGGGCTCGAGCTGGATGAATTCGATGTGCTTCAGCGCCACCTCGTTCTTGGAGGCGAGCACGAGGCCGGCGCCGCGCGACATGCCGGACAGCATCTGGCTGGCCTCGGTCAGCATATGCTCCAGCGTCGCGCCGGAGCCTGAGGCGCGCACCTGCGCCTCGATGATGCGGCGCTCGTCGTCGGAAAGATCGCCGAGCTCCATGAAGGCATCGACGAAGAAGCGCAGGCCGGTCTGAGTCGGCAGGCGGCCGGCGGAAACATGCGGCGCGTAGATCAGCCCCAGATGCTCGAGGTCGCTCATCACGTTGCGAATGGTGGCCGGCGACAGCGAGGAGGGCAGGATGCGCGACAGGCTGCGCGAACCGACCGGCTCGCCGTCGCGCAGATAGGAATCGACGATCCGCCGGAAAATATCGCGCGAGCGCATGTCGAGTGACTGAAGCACCGGCGACTGAAGCCCGGGTGACTGCGACATCGGATCGACTGGTCTGTTCATTCCGGCGAGAAACCTCCTACCGGAAAGATATAGACTCCCGGTCGGCCCGCGCAACCCGCCCTGGCCCGCGCCCCCTTTTCCTTTGCGCGAGAGACTGCATGCGTCTACAAGCCGCCAACGAATCCGGGAAAGAACAGAAAGAGCCTCGATGCGCCCCTCCAAACGCCAAGCCGACGAAATGCGCGCCATCTCCTTCGAGCGCGGCGTGTCCAAGCATGCCGAAGGCTCGTGCCTGGTGAAGTTCGGCGACACGCATGTCCTGTGCACGGCGAGCCTTGAGGAAAAAGTGCCGGCCTGGATGCGCAATTCCGGCAAGGGCTGGGTGACGGCCGAATACGGCATGCTGCCGCGCTCGACCGGCGAGCGCATGCGGCGCGAGGCTTCCGCCGGCAAGCAGGGCGGCCGCACGCTGGAGATCCAACGGCTGATCGGCCGGAGCTTGCGCGCCGTGGTCGACCTGCAGGCGCTGGGCGAGCAGCAGATCACCGTCGACTGCGACGTCATCCAGGCCGATGGCGGCACCCGCACCGCCTCGATCACCGGCGGCTGGGTGGCGCTTTACGACTGCCTGCGCTGGATGGAAGCGCGCCAGATGGTCAGCGTCGCCAAGGTGCTGAAGGATCATGTCGCGGCGATTTCCTGCGGCATCCATGACGGCCAGCCGGTCATCGACCTCGATTACCTCGAGGATTCCTCGGCCGGCACCGACGCCAATTTCGTCATGACCGGCAAGGGCGGCATCGTCGAGATCCAGGGCACCGCCGAGGGCGAGCCTTTCTCCGAGGAGCAGTTCGCGGCGCTGATGGGGCTGGCCAAGAAGGGCATCTCGCGGCTGGTGAGCCTGCAGCAGATGGCGGTGGCGTAGGGCACTTATGAGACCTTCCGCCATCCTAGAATCGGCCCTCTACGTCATCGATCTCGCCGCCGCCGAAGCCTTCTACCGCGACATCATCGGCCTCGAAGCGCTGGGCAAGGTCGAGGGCCGCCACGTCTTTTTCCGCTGCGGCGACGGCGTGCTGCTGCTCTTCAATGCCGAGGCAACCAAAATTCCGCCGGTGCCGGACGCTCGCCTGAAAGTGCCGCCGCACGGCACGGCCGGCGAGGGGCATCTCTGTTTTGCGGCTACCGCCGACGAAATCGCCGCATGGCGCAAGCATCTCGCCGCCAACAACATCGCCATCGAAAGCGATTTCGAATGGCCGCAAGGCGGGCACTCGATCTATATCCGCGACCCTTCGGGCAATTCGATCGAGTTCGCCGAGCCAAGGATCTGGGGTTTCTGATGCATTCTTTGAACGGAAAGAAGATCGTCGTCGCCAGCCACAATGCCGGCAAGCTGCGCGAATTCGCCGACCTGATGGCGCCGTTCGGCTTCGAGGCGAAATCGGCCAAGGAATACGGCCTGCCCGAGCCGGACGAAACCGGCACGACCTTCGAGGAGAACGCCTATATCAAGGCCTTCGCCGCGGCCAAGGCGACCGGCCTGCCGGCGCTGTCTGACGATTCCGGTCTCTGCGTCGACGCGCTCGATGGCGCGCCTGGCGTCTATACCGCCAACTGGGCCGAGAAGCCGGACGGCAGCCGGGATTTCGGCATGGCCATGCAAAAGACGGAGACCGCGTTGCAGGATGCCGGCGCGACCGAGCCTTCGCAGCGCAGCGGACGCTTCGTCGCCGTCATCTGCCTGGCATTTCCGGACGGCGAGGCCGAATATTATCGGGGCGAGGCCGAGGGCACGCTGGTATGGCCGCCGCGCGGCACGCTGGGTTTCGGCTACGATCCGGTGTTCCTGCCCAACGGTTTCGACAAGACTTTTGGCGAGATGAGCGCAGAAGAAAAGCATGGCTGGAAGCCCGGCCAGGCGGAGGCGCTTTCGCACCGCGCCCGCGCCTTCCAGAAATTCGCCGAAGCGCGATTGGATTTGGCCAGATTGGATCTGGCGCGATCAGGGCCCGCATGAGCGCAGTGACCATACCGCTCGACCGCAGCCCCGGCTTCGGGGTCTATATCCACTGGCCGTTCTGCGCGGCCAAGTGCCCTTACTGCGACTTCAACAGCCATGTCCGCCACCAGCCGGTCGACCAGGAGCGCTTCGCCCGCGCCTTCGAGACCGAGCTCGCAACCATGCGCGCCCGCACCGGGCCACGCGAGGTGACCAGCATCTTTCTCGGCGGCGGCACGCCGTCGCTGATGAAGCCGGAAACGGTGGGCGCGGTGCTGGATGCGGTGGCGAGGAACTGGACGGTGCCTGAAGGCATCGAGGTGACGCTGGAGGCCAACCCGTCCTCGGTCGAGGCCGAGCGTTTCCGCGGCTACCGCGCATCAGGCGTCAACCGCGTCTCGCTCGGCGTGCAGGCGCTGAACGACAAGGATTTGCGCTTCCTCGGCCGGCTGCACAATGTCGAGGAAGCGCTTTATGCCATCGGGCTGGCGCGGGACATATTTCCCCGTCTCTCCTTCGACCTGATCTATGCCCGGCCCGGCCAGACACCGGAGGCGTGGGGGGCGGAGCTGGAACAGGCGATTGGCTATGCGGTCGACCATCTCTCGCTCTACCAGCTGACCATCGAGGAGGGCACGCCCTTCCATGCGCTTCACGCGGCGCGCAAGTTCACCCTGCCCGACAACGACCATGCCGCCGATCTCTATGCGCTGACGCAGGAGGTGACGGCGACGCATGGGCTGCCGGCCTATGAGATTTCCAACCACGCCCGGCCGGGCGCCGAAAGCCGGCACAACCTCACCTATTGGCGCTATGGCGAATATGTCGGCGTCGGTCCGGGCGCGCATGGCCGCTTCGTCGAGAACGGCCGCCGCACCGTGACGATAGCGGAACGGATGCCGGAGACCTGGGCCAACCTGGTCGAGGCCAAGGGGCATGGCGTCACCGGCGGCGAGATTCTCACGCGCTCCGAGGAAGCCGATGAATTCCTGCTGATGGGCTTGCGGCTCGCCGAAGGCATCGACCTGCAGCGCTACGAGGCGCTGTCGGGGCGAGGCCTCTCCAGCGCACGGCTTTCGGTGCTGCAGGAAGAAGGGCTGGTGGCGCCGGTCGGCAATGCAAGGCTACGCGCCACGACCGCCGGCATGATCGTGCTGGATGCGGTGGTGGCGGATCTGGCGCGGTAAGCTGTTTGAAGAACGTTCTGTTCGTCTGCAGCCAGAACCGGCTGCGCAGTCCGACCGCCGAGCAGGTGTTTTCCAAGCGCCGCGACATCGGGGTGGAATCGGCCGGCACCAATCATGACGCCGACAACCCGCTGACGCATGAACTGGTCGCGTGGGCGGACATCATCTTCGTCATGGAGAAGGCGCATCGCGCCAAGCTGCAGAAGAAATTCCGATCGAGCCTGAAGGGCGCCAGGGTGATCTGCCTCGATATCCCGGACGACTACGAGTTCATGGACCCGGAACTGGTGCGGCTGCTGGAAACGAAGGTGCCTCGGTATCTCTGAAGGCTGCGGCGATCCCCAGCGCGTTCGTCATTCTCGGGCTTGACCCAAGAATCCATGCCGTGACCTATGCGAAGGGTGCGGCGGTCCAGAATTCTGCACCGTTGGTGGCGCTTCGATGTAACGGCATGGATTCCAGGGTCTGCGCGCGTCGCTTCGCTCCTTGCTCCGCCCTGGAATGACGAAGCGCGAGATGGCGAACGTTGCTGGTTGTTCTAAGCGTCGTGCTTCTGGCGGTGCTTGCCGCGGTGCTTCTCGCCATGCGCGTCATCGGGGCGGTCAGGCTTCGCATCGGCCTTGTCGCGACGTGCGCCGCTCTGGGCGGCGATGGGGTGTGGAGGGATGCCCTCGCGGGCGGCCTTGCTTTCAAGTCGGCTGATGAAGATGTCGAAGCGACTGGGCATCGTCCGGTCCTGCCTCCTCCCGGGGAATCAGGGGTTAAATTCGCCGCTGTGGGTTTCGTTCCGCACTGTGGCAAAGGCATGGCGATTTCCTTGACCCGACCTCACGTTTTGCAACAGGCCGTCAGCCATGCCAAAGAGACTTTGTTCTTTCGCAATTCCGGACGGAAAACCGCTACGCACTTTTCCTGGAATTGCTTGGACGGAGGGTTATCCTTGACCGACGACAGAAGCAGCTACCTGATCGGACAGACCGAGATCGCGGCGCGGCCGCTCTCGCCGGCGCTCTATCTGGTGGCGACGCCGATCGGCAATCTGGCTGATATCACGCTGCGCGCGCTGGAGACGCTGGCCGCCGCCGATATCGTCGCCTGCGAGGACACGCGCGTCTCGCGCGTGCTGCTCGAACGCTACGGCATCCGCCGCCGCACCACCGCCTATCACGAGCACAATGCGCAAGAGGCCGGGCCGAAACTGATCGAGGCGCTGGCGGCCGGGCAAAGCGTGGCGCTGATCTCCGACGCCGGCACGCCGCTGGTCTCCGATCCCGGCTACCGGCTGGTCGGCGAGGCGCTGGAGCAGGGCATCCGCGTGGTGCCGATTCCAGGACCTTCGGCCGCGCTTGCCGCGCTGACGGCGTCGGGCCTGCCCTCCGACGCCTTCCTGTTCGCCGGCTTCCTGCCTGTGAAGACCGGGCAGCGGCTGGCCAAGCTGGAAACCTTCAAGGCGGTGCCGGCAACGCTGATTTTCTTCGAGTCGCCCAGACGGCTGGCCGAGACGCTTGCCGCCATGGTCGAGGCACTGGGGGGCGCGCGGAAGGCCGCGATCGGGCGCGAGCTGACCAAGGCTTTCGAAGAGATGCGCACCGGCACGCTGGCCGAGCTGGCCGGCCACTATGCCGCCGCCGACACGCCGAAGGGCGAGATCGTCATCTGCGTCGGCCCGCCTGAAGCAGCGGAAGAGCAGCCGGCCGACATCGACCGGCTGCTGTTGTCGCTGGCGGCCGAGATGCCGGCCTCGAAGGCGGCGTCGGAGGCGGCGAAGATGACCGGCGGCCAGAAACAGGCGCTCTACCGGCGGCTCTTGGAGCTCAAGAACGGACCATGATCCCAAAAAGTGGAAGCCGGTTTTTGGATAAGATCATCGTCGAGCAAAAAGGAGCCGACGGTGGCTGAGCGCACGGTCGGCCATCGCCGCAAGGCCTATCGGCGCGGTCATCGCGGCGAATGGCTGGCGGCGCTGGCGCTGATGCTGAAAGGCTACCGCATCCTTGCCCGCCGCCATCGCACAAGGCTCGGCGAGATCGACCTGATCGCCCGGCGCGGCGATCTCGTGCTGTTCGTCGAGGTCAAGGCGCGCCGCACGCTGATAGAGGCGATGGAAGCGATCGGCCATGAATCGGAGCGCCGCATCGAGGGCGCCGCGGATCTGTGGCTGTCGCGCCAGCCGGATTACGGGCGGCTTTCGCTGCGTTTCGACATGGTGGCGGTGCTGCCCTGGCGCTGGCCGGTGCATGTCGAGAACGCGTTTTATGGGAGGGATTGAGCGCCTGCTCAATGGCGATAGGCTGGCGGGACAGCGCCCCCCTCTGGCCTGCCGGCCATCTCCCCCACGAGGGGGGAGATCAGATGTCGCTCTCGCTTTCGCCAATCGCCAACGTTGCAAGAAGTGGTGCCGACGGCAGAACTACCAATCTCCCCCCTCGTGGGGGAGATGCCCGGCAGGGCAGAGGGGGGGCGCGAAGGAACTCGGCCTTATCTCAATGAGCGGTCCTGCCGCTCACCCCCAAACCATCAGCGCCGCCAGCCCCGCCACCCCGACCGCAAGCCGCCACCAGCCGAACAGCGCGTAGCCGTTCTTCGAGACGTAATCGAGCAGGAAGCGCACGACGATCAACGCGGCGGCGAAGGCGGCGATGAAGCCGACGGAAATGACCGGCAGGTCGGCCGAAGTCAGCACGTTGCGGTTCTTGAACAGGTCGAAGGCGAAGGCGCCGACCATCGTGGGCATGGCGAGGAAGAAGGAGAACTCCGCCGCCGCGCGCTTGTCGACGCCCATCAGCAGCGCGCCGACGATGGTCGAGCCGGAGCGCGAGGTGCCGGGGATCAGCGACAAGCACTGGAACAGGCCGATCTTGAGATAGACGCTCAACGGGAAGCGCTCGACGTCGTGATGCACCGGCTTGAAGTTGATGCGGTCGACGACGAGCAGCACCACGCCGCCAATGATCAGCATGCTGCAGATCAGTTTTGGCGATTCGAACAGATAGTTTTTGATGAAGTCGTGACCCACCGCGCCGATGACCGCCGCCGGCAGGAAGGCAATCAGGATGCCGATGACGAAATGCCTGGTCTGCGGGTCGCTGGGCAGCTTGACCAGCATCTGCCAGAGCTTGCCGAAATAGACACTCAAAATGGCCAGGATCGCGCCGAGCTGGATCAGGATCTCGAAGGCCTTGCCGGTGGAGTGGAAGCCGAGGAAATGGCCGGCAAGCAGGATGTGGCCGGTCGAGGACACCGGGATGAACTCGGTCAGGCCCTCCAAAAGCCCAAGCAGCAGCGCTTCGACGATGGTCTGGCTTTCCATGGCAACCTCAGGATTTCGGGGATAGCTGGGACAACGGCTTGCTTGTCACGGCGCGGAAGTCCCCCTATAGGTCGCAACACCGTGACGGCCGCATGACGGGCCGCCAAGACTTACCGGTGCAGGTATCGATTCGCCAGTGCGCCCTATCATCGCGGAACCATGCTGACGCTTTTCCATCATCCCATGTTCGCCACCTGCCGGTTCGTGCGTCTCGCCTTTGGCGAGTATGGCGAGGAGCTGGCGCTGATCGAGGAAAAGCCGTGGACGCGGCGCAAGGAGTTCCTGGCGCTGAACCCGGCCGGCACGCTGCCGATCCTGCTCGCCGAAGGCGACGTGCCGATCGTCGGCGCCATGGTGATTGCCGAATATCTCGACGAGACGCGCGGGGTGCTGAAGCGCGACAAAAGGCTGTTCGCCGAGGATCCGATGCAGCGCGCCGAAATCCGCCGGCTGACCGACTGGTATCTGGCGAAGGCCGAGAGCGAAGTCACCCGCCATCTGGTGCGCGAGCGCGTGCTGAAGCCGGTGATGCCGGAAACAGCCGGCGGCGGCTCGCCCGATTCGGCGGCGATCCGGGCCGCCCGCGCCAACATCCGCCAGCACATGAAATACACCAATTGGCTGGCCGGCACGCGCCATTGGCTGGCCGGCAACAAGGTGACCTATGCCGACCTCGCGGCGGCGGCGACGCTGTCGGTGCTCGACTATCTCGGCGAGATCGACTGGCGCGAACACAGCGCCGCGCGCGAATGGTACACGCGGGTGAAATCGCGGCCGTCGTTCCGGCCGCTGCTCTCCGACCGGGTGCGCGGCCTGTCGCCGGTATCGCATTATGCGGACCTCGACTTCTGAAACCTTACGCACGCTGATCGACGCGGAGGCGCGCCGCGCCGGCTTCGAGGCGGTCGCCGTGACGCGGCCGGACGCGATCCCGCTGGCGCCCGCACGCTTGGCCGAATTCGTCGCTGACGGTTTCCACGGCTCGATGGACTGGATCGCCGAGACGCTTCAACGCCGCGCCGAGCCATCGACGCTATGGCCGGAGGTGCGCTCGATCATCGTGCTGGCGATGAACTACGGCCCCGACCATGATCCGCGCGATATCCTCCAAAAACCCGACCGCGGCGCGATCTCGGTCTATGCGCAGAACCGCGACTATCACGACGTGATGAAGGGCCGGCTGAAGGAGATCGCCGGCAAGATCGTTGCAAAGGCCGGCGGCGACGTAAAGGTGTTCGTCGACACCGCGCCGGTCATGGAAAAACCGCTGGCGGAAGCCGCGGGGCTCGGCTGGCAGGGCAAGCACACCAACCTGGTCAGCCGCGCGCATGGCTCGTGGCTGTTCCTCGGCACGATCTTCACCACGGCTGAGCTTGAGCCGGACCAGGCCGAGATCGACCATTGCGGCTCCTGCCGCGCCTGCCTCGACGCCTGCCCGACCGATGCTTTCCCGGCCCCCTACCGGCTCGACGCGCGGCGCTGCATCTCCTACCTCACCATCGAGAACAAAGGGCCGATCCCGCGTGAATTCCGCGACAAGATCGGCAACCGCATCTATGGCTGCGACGATTGCCTGGCCGCCTGCCCATGGAACAAATTCGCCAGCGCGGCCTCGGAGGCGAAGCTTGCCGCGCGTAACGATCTGCGCGAACCCAAGCTTTCGGACCTGCTCGCGCTCGACGATGCGGCGTTCCGCGCGTTCTTCTCTGGCTCGCCGGTCAAGCGCATCGGCCGCGACCGTTTTGTGCGCAACGTACTGATCGCCGCGGGCAATTCGGGCGACGCGTCGTTAGCGCACACTGTGCGTCACCTGCTCGACGACGTCTCGCCGCTGGTGCGGGGTGCGGCAATCTGGGCCCTGTCGCGATTGCTTGCCGATCGCGAATTTGGCGAGCTTGCCGCCACGGCTTCGAGGACCGAAATCGATGCGGCGGTTCGCGAAGAATGGCTGGCGGGCTTGGCATCCGCAGAGGTTCATCGATGAGCGAAAGACGCTTCTTCATCTTTGGCGCCGGCTATTCCGGCAAGGCTTTCGCGCGGGCCTACGGGCAGCGCGCGGCGATCTGCGGCACGACCCGGGCGCCGGAAAAGTTCGAGGCGCTGCGGTCGGCCGGTATCGAGCCGCTGCAATTCGACGGCGCGCTGTCGCCCGAGCTCGGCGATGCGCTCGCCAAAACCACGCATCTCATCGTCTCCGTCGCTCCCGACGAGGCCGGCGACCCGGTGCTGAACGCCGCCGGCGATGCGCTGCGGCAAGCGATGCCGGCGCTGGAATGGGTCGGCTATTTGTCCACCGTGGGCGTCTATGGCGACCATGGCGGCGCCTGGGTGGACGAGACCAGCGACTGCCGGCCGGTGTCGAAGCGCTCGGTGATGCGGGTGGCGGCCGAACAGGAATGGCTGAGGCTTGGCCGCGAGATCGGAAAGCCAGTCGCGGTGCTGCGGCTTTCCGGAATCTACGGGCCCGGCCGCAATGCGCTGGCCAATCTCGAGGAGGGCACGGCGCGGCGGCTGGTCAAGCCGGGGCAGGTGTTCAACCGCATCCATTGCGACGACATCGCCGGCGCGCTGTGGCTGCTCGCCGGCGGCAATCTCGGCGGCATCTTCAATGTTACCGACGACGAGCCGGCGCCGCCGCAGGATGTCGTGGCCTACGCCGCCCGGCTCATGGGCGTCGCGCCGCCGCCGGAAATTCCCTTCGAGACCGCCCAACTTTCGCCCATGGCGCGGTCTTTCTATGGCGAGAACAAGCGTGTCGCCAACAAGGCGATCAAGGCGGCCGGCTATCGCTTCCGGTTCCCGAACTACCGGGTGGCGCTGGAGCGGATGTGGGCCGAGGGCAGCTGGCGGGGCGGAGAGCCGCGCAGCCCGATGAGGCGCTGAAGATCGATGCGGGACGCTGGGCGTGGTATGATTCGTTCCTGTTCGCCTCACCGTGCCGCAGACGGATAGACTGGAGAGGGATCCGGCCTGATGAATTTGCGATCGCTGCCCGACAGGAGGCCGTTCCTGACCGCCGCGCTGGCGCTGGTGACCTTGGCCGCGCTGGCGGCGGCCGCGATTTCGGCCGAACCGCGCGCCAAGGACCTGTTCGGCGCCAAGAAACTGCCGGCGGTCGTGCCCGCCCAATCCTTCGGCTTCTACTCCAAAGGCTGCTTCGCCGGCGGCGTCGCCTTGCCGATGGAAGGCCCGACCTGGGAAGTGATGCGTCCCTCGCGCAACCGGCGCTGGGGCCATCCGGCCATGATCGCGCTGATCGAGAAACTCTCGCGCGACGCGGCAGCCGATGGCTGGCCGGGGCTTCTGGTCGGCGACATCTCGCAGCCGCGCGGCGGACCGATGATGACCGGCCATGCCTCGCATCAGATCGGGCTCGACGCCGACATCTGGCTGACGCCGATGCCGAAGCGGCCGCTGACCATAGCCCAGCGCGAATCGATGAGCGCCACGCTGATGGTCGACGAGAAGACGCATCTGGTGAAGGACGCGCTGTGGACGCCGGCGCACACAAGGCTGCTCAAGCGCGCCGCGAGCTATCCGGAAGTCGAGCGCATCCTGGTCAATCCCGGCATCAAGAAGGAGCTTTGCGACACCGTCACCGGCGACCGTTCCTGGCTGCGCAAGATCCGGCCGTTCTGGGGCCATGACTATCACTTCCATATGCGCATCGGCTGCCAGCCGGGCTCGCCGGGCTGCAAGGGGCAGGAGGCGACGCCCGCGGATGACGGCTGCGGCAAGCCGCTGGCCTGGTGGTTCACCGAGGAGCCGTGGCGACCCAACAAGAATCCCGATGCGCCCAAGGCCCGCGACCTGATGACGATGGCCAATCTGCCGAAAGAGTGCCAGGCGGTGCTCGCCGCGACGGATGCGCCGTCGCTGGCCGCCGTGACCTACCAGGGCGGCAGCGCCGCCGCGGTCGCCGTAGCCGAACCGCAGCCGACCGAGCCGGTGGAGACGATTTCCAGCGGCACGCTCCCGGCCCAGGCGAGCGCTTTCGCGCCGACGCCGAAGATCGGCATTCCGCTGCCAAGGCCTAGACCGGGAAACTGACGCCGAAGCGGGCTTTCCCTTTCCGGGGTCATGCGCTAGTCAATCGATTGAACGGCGCAGTGGCGCCGCAACGAGGACGATCAAGAGCATGGCAGGCGAAGACGAGAAGGGGCTGCGGTTTCCGGTCCTGATCGGCGACATTGGCGGCACCAATGCGCGCTTCTCGATCGTGCTCGACGCCAATTCCGAGGCGACTGAGCCGCATATCGTCCAGACCGCCAACTTCAAGACCATCGACGACGCGATCCAGGCGGCGGTGCTCGACCGCTCGTCCATCCAGCCGAACTCGGCGGTGCTGGCGATCGCCGGACCGGTCGACGGCGACGAGATTCCGCTCACCAACTGCCCCTGGGTCGTGAAACCCCGGCAGATGATCGCCAATCTCGGCCTGAGCGAGGTCGTGGTGCTCAACGATTTCGAGGCGCAGGCCTTGGCGGTGGTGGCGCTCGGCGAAGAGCATATGGAAAAGATCGGCGGCGGCGCGCCGGAGCCCAATGCGAGCCGCGTCGTGCTCGGCCCCGGCACGGGCCTTGGCGTCGCCGGGCTGATCTATGCGCTCGACCACTGGATCCCGGTGCCGGGCGAGGGCGGGCATATGGATATCGGCCCGCGCACGCCGCGCGACTTCGAGGTGTTCCCGAACATCGACAAGCTCGAAGGCCGCATCTCCGGCGAGCAGATCCTGTGCGGGCGCGGGCTGGTCAATGTCTATCGCGCCGTGGCCAAGGCCGATGCCCGGACGGCGCCCTTCACCACGCCGGCCGAGATCACCGCGGCGGCGCTTGCGAAATCCGACCCGGTGGCCGAGGAGGCGCTGGAACTGTTCGTCACCTGCCTCGGGCGCACGGCTGGCGACCTGGCGCTGGTGTTCATGGGCCGGGGCGGTGTGTTCCTCACCGGCGGCATCGCGCAGAAGATCGTGCCGGCGCTGAAGGCCGGCAATTTCCGCGCCGCCTTCGAGGACAAGGCGCCGCACAGCGCGCTGATGCGCGAAATGCCGGTCTATGTCATCACCCATCCGCTGGCGGCGCTGCTCGGCCTTGCCGCCTATGCCAGGACACCGTCGCTGTTCGGCGTCAATACGGCGGGGCGGCACTGGCGGGCCTGATCCCGCCCGGATTCGGGCTGGCGATCGGCCGGCTCGACGAAGTTTCGCCATAGGCAAGCTGTAGCCAGGGCGATAAGAGGGGTGCCGGAACGCAGCCTGTCCGACGAAAACTACGAAGCGCCCCTGATTTGACCGTTCAAACTTCCCTTAAACTGAAAGTCCAGCCCACCGAGGTCAGCGCGGTGCTGCGCCGCATCCTGGCCGAAAACGGCAAGGAATATCGCTGGACCTATGTCGTTGCCGTCGCCTGCCTGCTGATTGTTTCCGGCACCACCGCCTTCACGGCGTGGATCATGGCGCCGATGATCAACCAGATCTTCTACGAACGGCGCAGCGATATGATCGTGTGGATCTGCGCCGGTTTCATGGGAGCCTCCGTGCTGCGCGGCTTCGCCGGCTACGGTCAGGCGGTGGCGTTGGCGAGGATCGGCAACAATCTGGTCGCCCGCTACCAGAAGCGCAGCTTCGACCATTTGATGAAGCTCGGCGTCGACTTTTTCAACGAGACCCGTTCCGGCCGGCTGGCGGCTCAGGTGAACGAGAATGTCGGCGGCATCCGCGATCTGCTGTCGCTGACGCTGACCTCCATCAGCCGTGACGCGGTCTCGCTCGTCGCACTCGTCGGCGTGATGATCTACCAGGATCCGGTGTTGTCGCTGAGCTCGCTGCTGATCGGACCGCCGCTGATCTGGGCCGTCGTCTACATCACCCGCCGCCTGCGCAAGATCAACCGCGAATCCGTGCTGATCAACTCGCGGCTGAACGGCTCGGTCCAGGAGGCGACGCAAGGCATCGCCATCGTCAAGGCCTTCACCCTGGAGGACGAGCTGGCGCGCCGCATCGGCATCATGGCCGACACGGCCGAGCAGCGTAACAACAAGATCGCCCGCGTCGCGGAGCGGCTGTCGCCGATTTCCGAGATCCTGGGCGGCCTCGCGGTTACCGCCGTGCTTGCCTATTCCGGCTATCGGGCGCTGGTGCTCGGGCAGCCGCCGGGCGCGGTGTTCTCCTTCATCACCGCGCTGATCCTGGCCTACGACCCGGCGCGGCGCCTGGCGCGCACGCAGGTCGGCATGGAACGTGCCCTGGTCAACGCGCGCATGATCTACGAGCTGCTCGACCTCGAGCCGAAGCAGGGCGACGCGCCCGACGCGGTCGAGGCGAAGGTCACCACCGGCGAGGTGCGCTTCAACAATGTGACCTTCGGCTACAACGCCGACATGCCGGTGCTGCGGGATCTGAGCTTCACCGCCGCGGCCGGCAAGGTGACGGCCATCGTCGGCGCCTCGGGCGCCGGCAAGTCGACACTGGTGGCGCTGCTGCAGCGCTTCTACGACGTCGACAAGGGCTCGATCGAGGTCGACGGCCAGGACATCGCCAAGGTGACCAAGCATTCGCTGCGCCAATCGATCGCCTATGTCGCGCAGGCGCCCTACCTGTTCGAGGGCACGATCCGCGACAACATCCGCTTCGGCCGGCTGTCGGCCACCGATGCCGAGATCGAGCAGGCGGCGAAACTGGCCGCCGCCGACGAGTTCATCCGCCAGCAGCCGCAAGGCTACGACACGCCGGTCGGCGAAGGCGGCTCGACGCTGTCGGGCGGCCAGCGCCAGCGCGTGTCGATTGCGCGCGCCATCGTGCGCCAAGCGCCGATCCTGCTGCTCGACGAGGCGACCTCGGCGCTCGACAACGAGGCGGAGGCGCGGGTCCAGGAGGCGCTGACCCATGTCATGGAAGGCCGCACGACGATCGTGATCGCGCACCGGCTGTCGACGGTGGTCAATGCCGACCATATCATCGTGCTGGAAGAGGGCAGGCTGGTCGAGGAAGGCACGCATGCGACGCTGATGGCCGACCCGCACGGCATCTATGCCCGTTTCCATCGAATCCAGGGCAAGAAGGGGCTGGGGCTTGTCGATGACGCCAACGCAAGCCAGACTTCGGCCCCGGCGCCGCGCAGCCGCGCCAAGAAAACCATCAGGAGAAGCGCATGAGTGAAGCCGGCGATATGGGCCTGGTCGTGGTGGGCGCCGCCGGCCGCATGGGCCAGACGCTGATCCGCGCGATCCACAGCATGCCCGGCGCGCGCGTCGCCGGCGCGGTCGAGCGGCCAGACTCCCCCCATCTCGGCAAGGATGCCGGCGAGCTAGCCGGCATCGGCATCATCAACGTGCCGATCGTCGACGATCCGCTGCCGGCCTTCGCCAAGGCCGACGGCGTGCTCGATTTCACCGCGCCGGCGGCAAGCGTCGAATTCGCCGGCTATGCCGCGCAGGCGCGCATCGTCCATGTCATCGGCACCACCGGCTGCTCGGCCGAGGACAATGCCAGGATCGCTGCCGCCGCGCGCCATGCGACGATCGTCAAATCCGGCAATATGAGCCTCGGCGTCAACCTTTTGGCGGTGCTGGTCGAGCAGGCCGCGAAGGCCCTCGACCCGGAGGATTTCGACATCGAGATCCTGGAAATGCACCACCGCCACAAGGTCGACGCGCCGTCCGGCACGGCGCTGCTGCTCGGCGATGCGGCGGCCAAGGGGCGCGGCATCGATCTCGCCGACAACAGCGTGCGGGTGCGCGACGGCCATACCGGGGTGCGCAAGGCGGGCTCGATCGGCTTCGCCACGCTGCGCGGCGGCTCCGTCGTCGGCGACCACAGCGTCATCCTTGCCGGCACCGGCGAGCGCATCACGCTCTCGCACCATGCCGAGGACCGGGCGATCTTCGCCCGCGGCGCGGTCAAGGCGGCGCTCTGGGCGCGCGGCAAGAAGCCCGGACTTTATTCCATGCGGGACGTGCTCGGCCTGAGCTGAGGCGTCTCATCCCATAAAATTCCAAAGGAGCAAACATGTCGGGAACTCTCGTGCTCGTGCGCCACGGCCAGAGCGAATGGAACCTGAAGAACCTGTTCACCGGCTGGCGTGATGTCGGCCTGACCGAGCAGGGCACCGCCGAAGCACTGGCCGCCGGCGAGAAGCTCAAGGCGCGCGGCCTGAAATTCGACATCGCCTACACCTCGGCGCTGCAGCGGGCGCAGAAGACCTGCCAGCTGATCCTCGACGTCGTCGGCCAGAGCGAGCTCAAGACCATCCGCGACCAGGCGCTGAACGAGCGCGACTATGGCGACCTCTCCGGCCTCAACAAGGACGATGCGCGCAAGAAATGGGGCGAGGAGCAGGTGCATATCTGGCGCCGCTCCTACGACATCGCGCCGCCCGGCGGCGAAAGCCTGAAGGACACCGGTGCGCGCGTGTGGCCCTATTACCTGCACGAGGTGCAGCCGCACGTGCTGCGCGGCGAGACGGTGCTGGTCGCCGCGCATGGCAACTCGCTGCGCGCGCTGATCATGGCGCTGGACGGCAAGAGCGGCGAGGAGATCGTCAAGCTCGAGCTCGGCACCGGCGTGCCGGTGATCTACAAGCTCAACGCCGATTCCACCGTGGCCAAGAAGGAAGTGCTGGAGGGGTGAGCTTCCTTCTCCCCGCACGGGGTGAAGGTGCCCGAAGGGCGGATGAGGGGCGGCGTCAACGCTGGTGAAAAAAGCGCGTTGACACACATCGTTTGCCCGCTTACATGAGCGCCCACCAGCCCAGATGGCGGAATTGGTAGACGCGCACGGTTCAGGTCCGTGTTCCGCAAGGAGTGGAGGTTCGAGTCCTCTTCTGGGCACCAAATTCTCGTTTTGAGCCTCCGTGGTTCGAGAACGCAAAGAAGAAGCCCGGTTCGTCCGGGCTTTCTTTTTGAGCCAACCTCCCCTTCCGGCCAGTCCCCCAACAAAGCGCTTCAAACCAGCCGCTCCGGACGTTACGGTCTCATCATGGCCCCTTCCGTCAGCCCGACCATTGCCGCCCGCCGCGACCAGATGTTCCCGATCCTCTCGGATGCGGATATCGAGCGCATGCGGCGCTTCGGCGAGGCGCGCTCCTATGCCGCCGGAGATCATATCGTGACGGCCGGAACGGTTTCGCCAGGCGTGATCCTCATCCTGTCGGGCAAGGTCGACATCACACAGGCCGGCGGGCTCGGCCGGCCTGAGCCGATCGTCACGCATGGCGCCGGCAATTTCATCGGCGAGCTGGCGCAGCTGTCGAACCGGCCGTCGCTGGTCAATGCCGAGGCCGTCGAGCCGGTCGAGGCCATCGTCATCCCCTCGCAGCGGCTGCGCGACCTGATGGTGCAGGAGGCCAATCTCGGCGAGCGCGTCATGCGGGCGCTGATCCTGCGCCGCGTCGGCCTGCTTGAAAGCGGCGCCAGCGGGCCGGTCGTCATCGGTCCTCCGGGCAATGGCGACGTGCTGCGGCTGCAAGGGTTTCTGCGGCGCAGCGGGCTTCCCCATCGTGCGCTCGATTCCGACACCGACCCTTGCGCCAAAACGCTGATCGAACGCTTCCATGTCGATCCGCACCATCTGCCGATCGTGCTCTGCCCGAACGGCAAGCTGATGCACAATCCGGGCGAGAACGAGCTTGCCCGCTGCGTCGGCCTGCTGCGGCCGATCGATGGCGACAAGGTCTATGACGTAGCGATCGTCGGCGCCGGGCCGGCGGGGCTGGCGGCGGCCGTCTATGCGGCTTCCGAAGGGCTGTCGACGATCGTTCTCGACTGCCGCGCCTTCGGCGGACAGGCCGGCGCCTCGGCCCGCATCGAGAACTATCTCGGCTTCCCGACCGGCATCACCGGCATGGCGCTGATGGCGCGCGCCTACAACCAGGCGCAGAAATTCGGCGTCGAGATGGTGATCCCCGACGAGGCGAAGCTGCTCGACGACGCCGGCGACGGCGCCCGCTACAGGCTTGCCATCGGCGATGGCGAGAGCGTGCGCTCACGCGCGGTGGTGATCGCCAGCGGCGCGCGCTACCGCCGCCTCGACATCGCCAATTTGGCGCAGTTCGAGGGGACGTCGGTGCATTACTGGGCCTCGCCGATCGAGGCCAGGCTTTGCCAGAGCCAGGAGGTGGCGCTGGTCGGCGCCGGCAATTCGGCCGGACAGGCGGCCGTCTATCTGGCGAGCCAGGTGCGCAAGGTGACGCTCCTGGCGCGCCGCGACAACCTCGACGCCACCATGTCTCGCTATCTGGTCGAGCGCATCAAGGCGCAGCCCAACATAGAGGTGCTGACGCAGACCGAAGTCGTGGCGCTGGAGGGCACCGAGGGCAATCTCGAGCGGCTGCGCTGGCGCAACCGGATCACCGGCGAGGAGAAGGAGCGCGCCATCCACCACCTCTTCCTGTTCATCGGCGCCGATCCGAACACCGACTGGCTGGCGAATTGCAATGTGGCGCTGGATGCGAAGGGTTTCGTGCGGACCGGACCGGACACGACGCCGGGGCACGGGCTGATGGAGACCAGCCGCAGCGGCGTCTTCGCCATTGGCGACGTGCGCTGCGGCTCGACCAAGCGCGTCGCGGCCGCCGTCGGCGAGGGCGCGCAGGTGGTCGCGGCCCTGCATGCCTATCTGGCGCGGAACGGCGCCGCCGCCAACGAATAAATCAGCCCGAACCGGCCAGGAGACCGTGATGGACGAATGCAGGCACACCAGGGACATCAAGAAGGTCACGCCGAGCGCGTTGGGCTGCGAGGAATGCCTGAAGAGCGGATCCTGGTGGGTGCATCTGAGGCTCTGCCGGACCTGCGGCCATGTCGGCTGCTGCGACGACTCGCCCAACCGCCACGCGACGAAGCATTTCCACGCCACGCAGCATCCGATTATCGAAGGCTACGACCCGCCGGAAGGCTGGGCCTGGTGCTTTGTCGACGAGGTTTTCGTCGACCTCGAGGGCGATACGACGCCGCAAAACGGCCCGATCCCGAAGTTTGTCTGAGGTTACGCCTGCTCCAACGGCCTCCTGTTCACCAATACGGTGCGTACACGTCCAAAGGCAATCCAGTAGACGAGCCCAGCCACCGCCCCGACCGCGACGGTCGACCAATCAATATGGTTGCCGCCGAAAGGGATCAGCATGTCCACCTCAGCGGCCGCTGCAACGGCCGCGCCCGCGCCGGCCAATGCGTGCGGGACCGGCCCGGTCAATCCGATAAAGCGTAAGGCGAGGATCAGGGGAACTGCCGGGATGGCCGCAAACATTCCGATCAGGAAGGAAAGGCATGGCGCGGCAAAAACGTACACAACAAGCGTAAAGAGCCAGGCAAGAACATTGGCATCGAGCCCTTTCACTTGAGACGACGTCAATATCGGGTGAACCGTAAGCAGAAAACCGGCGGCAAGGCTCGCCAGCAAATAGGCGACCAGAAAGGAATGGGCGGAAAGTCGCTGATCGTCGGACCAAACGCGTTTCAAAGCTTTGCCTTCCGAGCCTGCCTGATCCTCGTATCATATCATGTAAGCGCGAAGGGCGGTGCCCGCCAAGTCGGCTCGCTAGTCATGCTTAAACAAACGGTCCAACGGATGCGCGCCAGACGATCCGCGACGCTGGCACGTTACTCAACGTCTGCCGACAGGAATCAGCTTAGCGGACCGAACCCGTCACGGTCGGATCGACGGCATCAGGCACGGATTTGCGCTCGTTGCCGGCGAAGATGCCGATGAGGAGCAGGCTGAGCACGACCGGCACAAACAGGATGGCGACGCGGGCCTGCACGTAGAATATGGCGCGCCATTCATTTCGCTTTTCGTCGTTCATCATGCTCGCTCTGTCTGCGCCTCCCCAGGGCGGGACATAGAGACGAAGCGTTAAACATCTCCTTCCGATTCGGTTAACGGGCGGAGGAAAGCAAATGTCGTCCCTCGCTACCTGAGGCCAATCGCCCATGGCAGCGCTGGCCCCCGCTCCGTCTCGGCGCTGCGCGCCGATCCACCGTGCCGGGGCGAGCCACGGGTCTCGCCCGTCCTTCGGACCCCCACTTTGTGGGGGCGAGGAAACGCTAATCGCCGAGCGCGCCGACCTCCGCAGGCTTGGGTTCCTCGCCCCGCCAGAGGCGGGGAGAGGTGGCTCGGCAAAGCCGAGACGGAGAGGGGAGCGCCCTGTGCGACTACCCGCCGGATGCGCTTCCTATCCCTGCAAGCCAATCAAACAGCCGGCAGCGCGAACAGCCTGCCACCCGCCGGCACCACGTCGTCGATTCCGGCGAGGCGCAGGCAGTGCCAGGCCATGGCGTGGTTGGAGGAGGTGACGGGGATGCCGATGCGGCGCTCCAGATCGGCGACCGCCTCGGCGACGCGCAGGCTGGTGCAGGAGATGAAGATCGCGTCGACGCCGGGCACCTCAGCCATGCGTTCGGCCGCCGCCTCGATGGAAGCCAGCGAGATGCGGGCGGCCTCGCGGTCGTCGCGGCGGTCGAAGGTGGCGACGGCGGCGATGTCGAGCCCGCGGCCGGTGAAATAGCGCACCAGGCCCTGGTTGATCTCGGGCGCATAAGGCGTCAGCAGCCCGATGCCTTTCGCGCCGAGCGCCTTGAAGGCGGCCAGCGCGCCGGTGACCGGTGTGGTGCAGGCGACGCCCGGCCGCGCCTTCCTGATCTCGGCGAAGACGGCTTCCTCGCCAAGCGTCATGGTGGCCGAAGTGCAGCCGAAACCGACGACGTCGAGCGGAATGCTGGGCAGGATGAGATCAACGGTCGGCGCGATACGCGGGCCGATGGCGCGCAAAGTGTCCGGCGTGATGTCGTTGTCGTTGAAGAGGCGCGCTTCGTAGAAGGCGACGCCCGGAATTCGCACCAGCGCGCGGAACTCGTGCTCCAGCGTCTGGTCGGTGGCGAGGATCGCGAGGCCGATCGCCGCGCGCGAGGCGAGGCCGCCATCGATCTGCGATGGTAGTACGCCCAGATCGACCGGTCCTGACGACTGAGGGCGGGTAGCGGCGCTGACGGACATGGCGTTCCCTTTCTTGTTGTCGATCCCGTGCGGGCCGAACGTTCAGTTCAAAAGGCCTTCCATGGAAACAGAAGGCTTGCGGCCGGCGATCAGGTCGGCGGTGATGCGGGCCGAGCCATGTGACATGGTCCAGCCGATATGGCCGTGCCCGGTGTTGAGGTAGAGGTTGCCCAGGCGCCGCTGGCCGAATTCGGGCAGGTTGTTAGGCGTCATTGGCCTGAGCCCCGCCCACATCTCGGCGCGGTCGTAATCGGCGCCTTCGGGATAAAGCTCCTCGGTCACGCCCTTCATGAAGGCGAAATCGGCCGGCTTGTGGCTGGTGTCGTAGCCGGCAAATTCGGCGGTGGCGGTGACGCGCAGCCGGTCGCCGAAGCGCGAGACGGCGACCAGATTGTGCTCGTCGATCGCGGCGATGGTCGGCGGCGCCGGGCGGTTGCCGACCGGGATGGTCAGCGAGTAGCCCTTGACCGGGTAGATCGGCAGGCTGAGCCCCACAGTCTTGGCGATCAGCGGGCTGTAGGAGCCGAGCGCCAGCACATAGGCGTCGCCCTTGACCGCGCCCTTGTCGGTCATCACCTCCGCGACGCCGTCGCCAGATGTCTCGATGCCGGTGATGGTGGTGCCGGTGCGGATCTCGCCGCCGCGCTCGACCACCTTGGCGGCCAGCGCGCGGGTGAACTTCGCCGGGTCGCCGGTCTCGTCGGTCGGGCAATGGATGCCGCCGGCGATTTTATCCTTGGCCGACGCCAGCGACGGATCGAGCGCGACGATGGCGTCGCGGTCGAGCACCTTGATCAGCTGGCCGTCAGATTCCAGCAGCTTCATATGCTCGACGCCTTTGTCGAGCGCCTGCTGGCTGCGATAGAAGTAAAGGATGCCGCGATCGTTGCGGTCGTAGTCGATGGCCTCGTCGGCGACGACCTCTTGCAGCACGGATTGCGAGTAGACGGCGAGGCGATGCTTGAGCAGCGTGTTGCGCCTCGCCTTCTCGGCCGTGCATTCCATCAGGAACAGCCACGACCAGCTGTAGAGCCTCGGATCGGCCGACAGCTTGAAGCGCAGCGCCTGATCCTTCAGCACCAGTGATTTCAACAGGATCATCGGCGCCCTGGGCGAAGACCAGACGAAGGAATGTCCTGGCGCGATCATGCCGGCATTGCCCCAGCTGGTCTCGGCCGCGACCTGTTGCTGGCGCTCGAGGATGACAACCTCGTGCCCGTCCTTCTGCAGCTGGTAAGCGGTGGTGACGCCGACCACGCCGCCACCCAAGACGATCACGCGCATCACGCCTCCGGAGATCGCAAGTGAGTACACTTTAGAATCTATCGCGAGATCCGCAAGGGGCAGGCTGCGAAATGGCCGTCTTTTGAGATGCCGTCGGGATGGACGCCAAGGTTTTCCGCGAAAGCTCTTTACGCGGCGGTTTCCGGAAAAAGCCGCGCCAAGCCGCGCGCGGCCACTTCGATGGCGTGCTCAGAGCTCAGCGTGATGTGCTTTTCGAGCAGGCTCGCTCCGCCCGCGGCGTCGCGGCGGCGCAGGGCGCGAATGATCGCCTCATGCTCCCGATAGGTGCGTTCGCGACGCGATGAAGACTCCAGGTCGATGCACCTGAAGAAACGGATACGCGAGCAGAGACCTTCGAGCGCGCTTATCATCTGCGCATTCTTCGACAATCGCGTCAGGCCCATGTGGAAGCTCTCGTCGGCGACGGCGATCTTCGCCCATGAGCCCTCGTCTTCCAGGTTGCTGTGTCTTGTCCAGATCCCGGCCGCCGTCTCGATCTCCGCAGCGGTCGCCCGCTCGCAGGCAAGCACGAAGGCGGCACGCTCGATCGCCGCGCGAAGCTCGTAGAGATCGCGCACCGCTTCCGGCGTCAGCTCGCGGGCGAAAAAGCCCTTGTTCGGCACGGAGGTGACAAACCCATCGCGCTCCAGCCGATTGAGCGCGGCGCGCACCGGCGTGCGGCTGACCGCCAGCTCGGCGGCGAGCTCGACCTCGTTGATCCGCTCGCCCGGCCGGAAACGATAGTCGATCGCGAAGTCCTTGATCCGGGCATAGACACGCTCGACGCTGTCGGCCGCGCGGACGGCGCGCGTAGTCGCCGATTTTTCGCCAACGCTGCGTCCTCGTGTCATCAGTCCTATCCCGGCGCCACCGGACAATCGGCGGGCGCTTCCATGATACGTCCTGAAATCGCGAAGTGCACTCAGTTGCGCTCAGTGCCCCAGCGCCTGCTCCAGATCGGCGACCAGATCATCGCCGTCCTCGATGCCGCAGGACAGCCGCACCAGCGAATCGGTGATGCCGATGGCGCCGCGTTTCTCCGCCGGGATCGAGCCGTGCGTCATCAGCGCCGGATGCTCGATCAGGCTTTCGACGCCGCCGAGGCTTTCGGCCAGCGTGAAAAGCTGGGTGCGTTCGAGGAAGCGTTTCGTTCCCGCCAGGTCGCGGTCGAGGTCGACCGAGATCATGCCGCCGAAGGCGTGCATCTGCTGGACGGCGATGGAATGCTGCGGGTGGCTGGCGAGGCCGGGATAGATGACGCGGCGGACATCTTTTCGCGTTTCCAGCCATTGCGCTATTTTCAGGCCATTGGCCGAGTGGCGCTCCATCCTCAGCGCCAGGGTTTTTATGCCGCGCAGCGCCAGAAAACTGTCGAAGGGGCCGGAGATGGCACCGATGGCGTTCTGCAGGAATTTCAGCTGGTCGGCGAGATCCTTGTTGTCGCCGACGATCGCCACGCCGCCGACCATGTCGGAATGGCCGTTCAAATATTTCGTCGTCGAGTGCACCACGATGTCGATGCCGAGCTCCAGCGGGCGCTGGATATAGGGGCTGCAAAAAGTATTGTCGGCAACGGTAAGCAGACCCTTACGCTTGGCAAGCGCCGCGAGAGCTTCGAGATCAACGATGCGCAGCAGCGGATTGGTTGGCGTCTCGACCCAAAGCAGCTTCGTGTCCGGCCGGATCGCGGCTTCGACCGCGGCAAAGTCGGTGAAGTCGGCGAAGCTGACCTGCAGCCCGGCCGAGCGCTTGCGAACCCGCTCCATCAGCCGGAACGAGCCGCCATAGATGTCGTCGGTGGCGACGATATGGGCGCCGGCATCGAGCAACTCGAGCACCGTGCCGATCGCCGCAAGGCCGGAGGCGAAGGCGAAAGCCCTGGTGCCGCTTTCAAGATCGGCGACCGCGCGTTCGAAGGCAAAGCGCGTCGGGTTCTGGCTGCGGGCATATTCAAAGCCCTTGTGCACGCCGGGCGACTGCTGGCCATAGGTGGAGGTGGCGTAGATCGGCACCATCACCGCGCCGGTCAGCGGGTCGTGGCTCTGGCCGCCATGGATGGTGCGGGTGGAAAAGGCCAGGCGGTTCTTGCCGTTCGAAGTCATTTTGCGCGGCGCCTCAGATGGTTGATCAGGTCGATACGGGTTATCAGACCGATGAACTCCTCGCCATCGAAGACAATGGCGACTTCGTTGCGGTCGAAGACAGGCAGCAGCGCATCGAGCGTCTGGTTGGCCTGCAGCGTGTGCAGGTTCGACGTCATGGCCGTGCGCACCGGCGCGTTGAAACGGTCCCAGCGGCCGTCATAGGGGCCGTCGACCTTGGCCAGGATGTCGCTTTCGTCGACGATGCCGACCAGCTTGCCTTGATCCAGAACCGGCAATTGCGAGACGTCGGAACGGCGCATGCGGCCATAGGCATTTAGCAGGCTTTCCTCCGGGCCGACCCAGACGGTGTCGCCGGTGCGGTGCGAACGCATGACGAGGTCGCGCAGATCGCCATGCTGCTCCTGCTCGGCAAGGCCCTGCTCGGCCAGCCAGAAATCGTCGAAGACTTTCGACAGGTACTTGTTGCCGCTGTCGCAGACGAAGGTCACGACGCGCTTGGGTGCCGTCTGCTCGCGGCAATAACGAAGTGCGGCCGACAACAGTGTGCCCGAGGACGAACCGGCGAGGATGCCTTCCTTGGACAAGAGATCGCGCACCGCCAGCATGCTCTGCTTGTCGGGGATGGAATAGGCCTTCTTCACCAGCGACAGATCGGCGTTGGGCGGCACGAAATCCTCGCCGATGCCCTCGACCGTCCAGCTGCCCGCCTCCTCCATCTTGCCGGTCTTGATCAGCGGCGCCAGCACCGAGCCGACCGGATCGGCGAGCACCATCTCGGTCTTGGGCGAATGTTTCGCGAAAAAGCGGCCGAGCCCGGTGAGCGTCCCGCCGGAGCCGACGCCGACCACCACCGCGTCGACGTCGCCGTCGAGCTGCCAAAAGATTTCCGGCCCGGTCGTCGTCTCATGCGCCAGCGGATTGGCTGGATTGGCGAACTGGTTGGCATAGAAGGCGCCGGGCAGCTCGGAAGCGATCTTCTCGGCCATGTCCTGGTAATATTCGGGGTGGCCCTTGCCGACATCGGAGCGCGTCATGCGCACCTCGGCGCCGAGCGCGCGCAGATGCTGGATCTTCTCGCGCGACATCTTGTCGGGCACGACCAGGATGATGCGGTAGCCTTTCGGAATGCCCACCTGGGCGAGGCCGAGGCCGGTGTTGCCGGCGGTGGCCTCGACGATGGTGCCGCCGCGCCTCAACTTGCCCGCCTTCTCGGCGGCGGCGATCATCGACAGTGCGATGCGGTCCTTGATCGAGCCGCCGGGATTCTGGCTTTCGAGCTTGATGAACAGCCGGCATTTGCCGGTGTCGAATTTGGTCAGCTCGACGATCGGCGTCTGGCCGATCAGGTCGAGCACCGAAGCGTAAGGCGGCCGAAGCCTCGACAGGTTGGCGTCCGCGCCGCCGGGCGCTTTTGTCTGCTCGCTCATCTTGAGTGCTCCATCGAAGCAGTTCGAGGCGGATGTCGGCAATCTCGTGCGGGAGCCCGCGGAAATCCATTCCGGCTTCGCGGAGCGCGCGCCCTGTCTTTTCCAGCCCTTTTCATCCGGAAAGAAGATAGATCGTGCCAATCCGGCGGCGAGTGGAGGAATGGAATTTCACGGAGGACGCTCTATCGCCTCTCCTGTGGAAGTTGGTGGGACAGAGGGGGCGCCGTAGAGTGCCGACCTCAGCAGAAATTTCACCCCAGCAGCTGCTTGCTCAGCTTCGCGCATTGCACGCGGATGTCCGGGATGGCGTCGATCTCGAAGAAGGTGCCGCGCGTCAGCGGGCCGACGGCGAGCAGCTTCGACGACACCGTGCCGTCGGCCGCGATCAGCTCGCATTTGGCGGTGACGTCGAGACCGAGGCGCAGCGGATCGGGGCGCGCCACGCCGCGCTCGATCAACGAGCGCACCACGCCGTTCGAGGTCCTCGAAATGTCGCGGGCGATGCCCATGCAGTCATAGAGCCGGGCGACCTCCAGGGTCTCGATAGCCTGCGTGCCGCGCGGCTGGATTTTTACGGTGAAGCCGCCGTTCGCCTCGACATTCACGACCCTGCCGGCGACGAGGCGGACGCGGCCTGACCCGACCGCCTCGGTGACGCGCGCGTAGACTTCCGGCGCCATGCGGTGGCGGTGGATGTCCCACCAGGCCTTGGTGTGCTCGACGAAGCGGCGCTTGGCCGAGGACGGCCAGTTCTGCCAGATCGTCTGGTTGAAGGGCCGCAACCCATCGACCACGTCGCGCCAGTCGCCGCCGGCCTTCTGGGTCTCGCGGATCAGGTTGCGGAACCAGCCGACGAAATAGGAAAGCTCCGTGCCGAGCGGGATGTCGGCGATATCGAGCTTGATCGGGTTGCCCTTGCGATGCGGCGACGGCAGCAGGCCGCGCCGCGATACCGCGACGATCGGGCCGCGATGGCCGCGCTGTTCCAGCGACAGGAAGGCGTCGACCATGCTCAAGCCTGTGCCGAGCAGCAGGACACCGGCTTGCGGATCGAGTGCGGTGTCGGCCTCCGTGCCCATGCGGATGGCGTGGCCCTGGAAGGCGCCGGGCTGCTCGTCGTGGCCGGTGGCAAGCACGGCCAGATGGCCAACGACGCTGGTGCCGTTGGCGAGCACCACCTCGACGCCAGCCGGCGTCGGCGAGATAGACAGGCTCTCCTCGGCAACCAGCCGCAACCGGCCGGTCTCGCGCTCACGTTCCACCAGATCGTCGAGCAGCTCCTTCAGATAGCGCGCATAGAGGCTGCGCGGCGCGTAGAATGGCCCCTGGTCGGGTTTGGCGAAGCCGTGCTCCAGCACCCAGCGCGCGAAATGGGTGGGGTCGTCGGCATAGGCGCTCATCCCGGAGGCCTTTACGTTGAGCACATGCGCCGACAGGAGAGTGGAATAAGCCATGCCCTGGCCGAAATGCGGACGCTTCTCGATCAGCGTGACGCGCAGATCGGAGTTTGACGACATCAGCAGATGCGCGGCCAGCACCACGCCGCTTGCGCCGCCGCCGACAATGATGATGGAGTTGCCGCGTCCAACCATGGTTGCGAGCCGGTTTTTGTTCGAGCGATCAGCGTGCGGCGAGCGCCGCGGGCGGGCTGAGCCGCAAGCCACGAACGATCGCCGGAACGGTTTTCAGAAGGTCGCGCATCGTTCTCTCACTCCCAATGTTGATAAGATTACTATACTAAGAGGGCTGGGCACGAAATCATGGTTCCAATTCACCTGCCCTTTGAAGCATGGATTTGCCGCGACGGGGTGACAGGAGAATTTTCGTTCGCTGGGCCGATCACCCCTGGCGCTTGGCTACGCCATCCCTTTCGGTCGTCATTCCAGGGCGGAGCAAGGAGCGAAGCGACGCGCGCAGACCCTGGAATCCATGCCGTGACATCGAGGCGATGCCACGGCGCAAAACCATCTGCTGTTGTGCCCAGTCTTTATTCTGCACCGTGCTACCTATCATGGATGTAACGGCATGGATCCTAGGGCCTCCGCTTCGCTTCGCCCTAGGATGACGAAGGCGCGGCGCACCAAACCCTCTCCGCGACCGTTCCTTTGCGCCCGTTCCGCCGGTACCCGGCGACACTTTTCCAACAAAGCGCCCTTCCTTGGAAGGATTTAACTCTACAAACCTGATAGAGTTAACGGACGATAGAAAGGCAATCCAGTTTTCAGGGGTTTATGGAGCCTTTCAATGTCAATCCTTTCACGACGCATTCTGTTGCTTTCGCTGGCCGCCGCTCTTGCCGGCGCCGCCCTGCTCGGCCCGGCCAGCGCCGAGGATCTCAAGATCACCATCGGCTATCAGACGGTGGTCGAGCCTTCGAAAGTGCCGCAGGCCGACGGCGCCTATGAAAAAGCGACCAAGGCCGCGATCGACTGGCGCAAGTTCGATTCCGGCGCCGATGTCATCGCCGCGATCGCTTCCGGCTCGGTCGATATCGGCTATGTCGGCTCGAGCCCGCTGGCGGCGGCCGCCAGCCGCGATCTGCCGATCCAGACCATCTTCGTCGTCGGCCTTATCGGCCCGTCGGAAGCGCTGGTCGCCCGCAATGGCTCCGGCATCGAGAAGGTCGCCGACCTTGCCGGCAAGAAGGTCGCCGTGCCGTTCGTCTCGACCACGCATTACAGCCTGCTCGCGGCGCTGAAGCATGAGAATGTCGATCCGAAGTCCGTGCAGATCCTCAATCTGCGACCGCCGGAGATCGCCGCCGCCTTCGCGCGCGGCGACATCGACGCGGCCTATGTCTGGGACCCGGCGCTCGGCCAGGTGAAGACCACCGGCAAGGTGGTGCTGGACTCCTCGCAGGTGGCCGCCTGGGGCGCGCCGACCTTCGACGCCTGGATCGTGCGCACCGATTTCGCCGAAAAGCACCCCGAAGCCGTGCGCGACTTCGTCAAGGTGACCGGCGAGGCCTATGCCAAGTTCCTCGCCAAGCCGGAGGCCTGGTCGGTGTCCTCGCCGGAAGCCGGCAAGATCGCCAAGCTCACCGGCGCCAAGCTGGAAGAGGTGCCGGAACTGCTCAAGGGCTATGTCTTCCCGTCGCTCGAAGAACAGGCTTCGGACAAGTTCCTCGGCGGCGCGACCGTGAAGGCCGTCGCGGCGACGTCCGCATTCCTCAAGGAGCAAGGCAAGATCGACGCCGTGCTGCCCGACTATTCGAAATATGTGACGGCCAAATATGCCAGCGAGGCGCTTGCCTCGAACTGAGCCTTCTCCACGCAATCTCCGGAAGGATGACCGCCTTTCCGGGGATTGTTCGGAAGCGCGGCCTCCTTCCCTGGCCTTGCGCTTGCCTGTCCCGGAGCCGCTTACGAGGCGCGGCTTCGGGCAGGCCTTAGGATCCAACGCCTTGATGCAGCAGAGGCCAGAATGACGCATCTCACCCTCGACAAGGTCAGCGTCCATTATGACGGCCAGCCGGCCCCGGCGGTCGAGCGTGTTTCGCTCGACATTGCGAAGGGCGATTTCGTCGTGCTGGTCGGCCGATCCGGCTGCGGCAAGACCTCGCTGCTCAACGTCGCCGCCGGCCTGGTCGAGCCCGCGGGCGGCCTGGCCACGGTGGACGGCCGGCCGATCACCGGGCCCGGCTCCGATCGCGCCGTTGTCTTCCAGAACGATGCGCTGTTCCCCTGGCTGACGGCGCGGGAAAATGTCGCTTTCGCGCTCAGGCTGCGTGGCGTATCCGCCGACAAAAGGGCGCGCCGCGCCGACGAGCTGCTGTCGCTGGTCAAGCTCGGCGACGCCGGCGACAAGCGCATCTGGGAGCTTTCCGGCGGCATGCGCCAGCGCGTCGGCCTTGCCCGGGCGCTCGCCGCCGAACCCGAATTCCTTCTGCTCGACGAGCCGCTCGGCGCGCTTGACGCGCTGACGCGCGAGCGCATGCAGACGACGTTGCTCGACCTGTGGGCGGCAGCCCAGGTCGGCGTGCTGATGGTGACGCATGGCATCGAGGAGGCGCTGGTGCTCGCCACCCGCATTGTCGTGCTGGCGCCGGGACCCGGCCATGTGGTGCGGACATTCGAAACCCATTTCGGCCGCCGCTACGCCGCCGGCGAGCCGATCCGGGCGATCAAGGCGGATCCCGCCTTTGCTGCGGCCCGCGCTGAGCTGACCGATGCGATCTTCGAGGGAGAAGCGGCATGAGCGTGAGCACCTATAGCGAAAGGCCCGCCGCGAAGGCCGGCGAGACCGACGGGCTTTCCGTGCCGTGGTCCCGGCCGCGACCGAAACGTGCGGTCGTCTCGGCCAGGCTGGTCAGCGCGATCACTATCCTGGTGCTGCTTACCGCCTGGACGGCGGCGTCCTTGCTGCAGCTGGTGTCGCCGGTCTTCCTGCCCTCGCCCGCCGCGGTCTGGGCAAAGATCGTCGTCGTCGCCCGCGACGGCTTCGTCGACGCGACATTGCTCCAGCACATCGTCGCGTCCCTTTGGCGCGTATTCGCGGCGCTGGTCGCGGCAATCCTCGTCGGCGTCCCGGTCGGCCTTGCCATCGGCATCAGCCGGATCGGGCGCGGCGTGTTCGACCCGCTGCTCGAATTCCTGCGGCCGATACCGCCGCTCGCCTATCTGCCGCTGATCATCATCTGGTTCGGCATCGGCGAGCCGTCGAAGATCCTGGTGATCGCCATCGCCATGCTGGCGCCGGTGGCGCTGTCGACCGCCGCCGGCGTGCGCGGCGTTTCGCGCGAGCGCGTCGACGCGGCGCGTTCGCTCGGCGCCACGCGCGCCCAGGTCATCCGCCACGTGATCCTGCCCAGCGCCCTGCCTTCGATCCTCACCGGCTTGCGCATCGCGCTCGGCGCCGGTTGGTCGACGCTGGTCGCAGCCGAGCTGGTCGCGGCGACGCGCGGGCTCGGCTTCATGATCCAGTCGGCGGCGCAGTTCCTGGTCACCGACGTGGTGGTGATGGGCATACTGGTGATCGCGATCATCGCTTTTGCCCTGGAATTCATCATCCGCCGGATCGAGCGGGTCCTGGTGCCCTGGGCGGGGCGGGAATGAACGAAAGCGAAGGAGCAGGACTTGTGACCCATTCCACCGCGGTGCTGTTCGCGCATGTCGGTGCCTGGCTGTTGCGTCTGCCGCCGAGCGACAAACAGCGGGCAGACGAACCGAAATCGCCGACGCCGGTGCTGCTTGCCGGCGACCGCGATCGCCTACCGCCCCGCGACGAGAGCTTCTACTGGGCCTGGCAGTACTGGTCGCAATGATCGGACCGCAGGGGCGCTCCTTGTTCGAATTGGAGCGCTCTATGATTTCGAAGCCGATTTGAGAAAATGATTCCGACTTGCGCCCCGAACTCGCAAGGTCTTTTCTCTACTAGCTTTATAGATTTACCTAGCCTGACCCCATTCCAATCGGCCCGGCAGCCGGGCAATCGAAGGAGAGGGTCATGTTCAATCTGACGAGACGCGCTTTCGGCGTCGGCCTGCTGGCAGCGGCGGGTTTTGCCGCATCCTTTGGGACGACATCCGCCGCCGCGGCGGCGGATGATCTCAAGGCGTTCAACATCGGCTACCAGAAGACCGGCCTGCCGGTTATCGCCAGGCAGCAGCAGATCATCGAGAAGGCGCTGGCCGACAAGGGCGTCACGGTGAAGTGGGTCGAGTTCACCGCCGGCCCGCCGCTGGTGGAAGCCTTGAATGTCGGCGCCATCGATGTCGGCTGGACCGGCGACGCGCCGCCGATCTTCGGCCAGTCGGCCGGGGCCAACATCGTCTATGCGGCGGCGCTGCCCTCCAATGGCGAGGGCGAGGCGATCTTCGTCAAGCCGGCCTCGCCGATCCAGTCGCTGGCCGACCTCAAGGGCAAGCGCATCGGCGTCGGCAAGGGTACCAGCGCGCACAATCTCCTGGTTGCGGCGCTGGAGAAAGCCGGCATCCCCTTCGACCAGGTCACGCCCGTCTACCTCAGCCCGGCGGATGCGGCCGCCGCTTTCGCCAGCGACCAGATCGACGCCTGGGCGGTGTGGGATCCGTTCTTCGCCATCGCCGAGACCCGTTACCAGCCGCGCGTGCTTGCCCGCTCGAGCGACGTGCTCAAGGTCAACACCTATTTCCTCGCCAACAAGGATTTCGCCAAGGCGCATCCGGATTTCGTCTCGACGACGATCGCCGCGCTCGGCGACGCGGCGAAATGGGCGGACCAGAACCGCGACAAGGTGGCCGAGGCGCTGCATGAGGTGACCGGCGTGCCGCTCGACGCGCAGACGATCGCCGCCAACCGCACCAAGTTCGGCATTTATCCGATCACCGACGAGATCGTCGCCGGCCAGCAGGCGACGGCCGACCGCTTCTTCAAGCTCGGGCTGATCCCGAAAGCGGTGCGGATCTCCGACGCCGTCTGGACCGCGCCGGGCAACTGATCTCTTTCACGGCGCCGGGCGGCGAGCGCCCGGCGCCGCCGTATTTTCTCCTGTCTTCTCTCAGGGTTCAGCCATGACCGCTTCAGCCAGCCCGCTCGATTTCTTCTGGTTCATCCCGACGCATGGCGACGGCTCCTATCTCGGTACCGAGAAGCAGCAGCGGCCGCCCGAATTCGGCTACTTCAAGGAGATCGCACAGGCGGTCGACCGGCTGGGTTTCCCCGGCGTGCTGTTGCCTACCGGGCAGAATTGCGAGGATTCCTGGATCACCGCCACCGGCCTCGCGACGCTGACCGAGAGGCTGAAATTCCTCGTTGCGCTGCGACCCGGCGTGACGCTGCCGACCTTCGCGGCGCGCCAGACCGCGGCGCTCGACCGGCTGAGCAACGGCCGCCTGCTGCTCAATGTCGTGGTCGGCGGCAACCCGACCGAGCTTGCCGGCGACGGCGTGTTCCTGCCGCATGACGAGCGCTATGCGCAGGCGCAGGAATTCCTCACCATCTGGCGTGGGCTGGTGTCCGGCGAGCGGGTGAATTTCGAAGGCAGATATTATCGCGTCGAAAACGGCCGCCTCGATCTGTTGCCGCTGCAGGAGCGGCCGCCGCTCTACTTCGGCGGCTCCTCCGACGCCGGCCAGGAGCTCGCGGCCGACCTCGTCGACATGTATCTCACCTGGGGCGAGCCGCCGGCGCAGGTCGCCGGCAAGATCGCCTCGGCGCGCGAGAAGGCGGCGTGGCGCGGCCGCAAGCTGCGCTTCGGCATCAGGCTGCATTTCATCGTGCGCGAGAGCGAGGACGAGGCCTGGCGCGCCGCCGAGCGGCTGATCAGCCACGTCACCGATGCGCAGATCGAGAATGCGCAGGCGCGTTTCCTCAAGGAGATGGATTCGGTCGGGCAGCGGCGCATGGCCGAGCTGCATGGCGGCCGGCGCGACCGGCTCGTCGTCTCGCCGAACCTTTGGGCCGGCGTCGGCTTGGTGCGCGGCGGCGCAGGCACGGCGCTGGTCGGCACGCCCGAGCAGATCGTCGAGCGCATCCGCGAATACCAGGCGATCGGCATCGACACAATCATCGGCTCCGGCTACCCGCATCTCGAGGAGGCCTATCGCGTCGCCGAGCTGTTGTTCCCGCGGCTCGGCCTCGGCACGCAGCGGCAGCGGGCGCACAAGGATATCGCCAACGAATTCTCGGTCGGCTTCCACGGCGCCAGCCGCCTGCAGGCGGCGTCATGAGCCTGGCCGCTCGCCTTGCCCGCAACGGCACGGCCGGCTGGCTGCTGCCGGCGGCAATCATCGCCGGCTGGGAAGCCGCCGCACGCGCGGGCTTGATCCCGGCCAATGTGCTGCCGGCGCCGAGCCAGGTGGCCGAGGCCTTCTGGCGGCTGACACTGTCAGGCGAGCTGATCCGCAACATCGGCGTCTCCACCCTGCGCGCGCTGTCGGGCTTCGCCATAGGCGGCTCGATCGGCTTCGCGCTCGGCCTCGCCAATGGATTGTCGGCGCTCAGCCGCGGGCTGACCGACACGACGTTGCAGATGATCCGCAACATCCCGCATCTGGCGCTGATCCCGCTGGTCATCCTGTGGTTCGGCATCGACGAGGAAGCAAAACTCTTTCTGGTGGCGCTCGGCGTGTTCTTCCCGATCTATGTCAACACGCTGCTCGGCATCCAGAGCGTCGATCCGCAGCTGGTCGAGATGGGCCGGGTCTACGGGCTCGACCGGCGCGCCTTGTTCTTCCGGGTGATCCTGCCCGGCGCGCTGCCCTCGATCTTCGTCGGCCTGCGCTATGCGCTGGGCATCATGTGGCTGACCCTGATCGTCGCCGAAACGATCTCGGCCAGCTCCGGACTCGGCTACATGGCCATGCAGGCGCGCGAGTTCCTGCTGATCGACGTCGTGGTGCTGTCGATCCTGATCTACGCGCTGCTCGGCAAGCTCGCCGACAGCCTGGCCCGCCTGCTCGAGCGCCTGTCGCTCGGCTGGCATCCGGCCTTCCAGAAAGGGTGAGAACAAGATGCCAGCCGCCACCCTCACCGCAGCACGCTCCCTCGTCGCCACGCCGGCGACCGCACGCACGATCGGCTCGGTCGAAGGCCGCCGGGCCTTCGCCTTCAAGGAGGTCGGAAAGCGCTTCGGCGACAAGATCGTGCTCGACGGCATCAGCCTCGACGTGCGCGCCGGGCAGTTCCTGGCCGTCATCGGCAAGAGCGGCTGCGGCAAGAGCACGCTGCTTCGGCTGCTCGCCGGGCTTGATCGCCCAAGCGGCGGTTCACTGACCTTCGGCGCCGCCGAGGAGGGTCACAGCCGCACGCGCTTCATGTTCCAGGAGCCGCGGCTGCTGCCCTGGGCGAGCGTGGTGAAGAATGTCGAGATCGGGCTGACCGGCATCGCCGGCGGCGCCGACGCCAGGCGGCGGGCGCTTGCCATGCTGGAGGAGGTCGGCCTCGCCGACCGCGCCGACGAGTGGCCCTCGGTGCTGTCGGGCGGTCAAAAGCAGCGCGTCGCGCTTGCCCGTGCCCTGGTCGGCCAGCCGCAGATCCTGGCGCTCGACGAGCCGCTCGGCGCGCTGGACGCGCTGACCCGCATCGAGATGCAGCAGCTTCTGGAACGGATATGGCTCGACCAGAAGTTCACCGCCGTGCTGGTGACGCATGACGTCGGCGAAGCCGTCGCGCTGGCCGACCGCGTCGTGGTGATCGGCGCCGGCAGGGTCGCCCTCGATCTCGACGTGCCTGTGGCCCGGCCCCGCCGGCACGGTTCGGCGGAGCTGGCCCATATCGAGGGCACCATCCTGGATCACCTGTTCAACCGGGCCTAGAGCGTTTCACCGTTTCACGGAAACGGCGAACCGCTCTATCTCTTTATTTTTTGCAATTTCTGAACGGAAAACCGCTCACACTTTTCCTGAAATTGCTCTAAGCGCCCGCGCCGCCCGCCGACACTGCAAGTCAAACGCGCGACTGGCTCGCCCAGCGCAGTCCGACAATGCCGGCCAGCATGGTGACGAGGCCGATATAGAGCCATCGCGTCTGGCCGGTCATGAAGCTGCCGCCGACAAGGCCGAGCCCCTGCAGCGACCATAGCGCGCCCAGGCAAAGCACAATCAGCGCCAGCACAAACCTGATCAATCGCATCGGCTTGACCCTCTTCGGAAGTCGATCCTGAACGGCGACGGGGACGCAACAAAAGACGCCGAGGAATCGGAATAGTCCGGCTCCTCTGTACTTCCAATCTTGAGGACCGATCTTGTCCGGAACGTCCGGGATGGCGGTCCGATATTCATCAAGAATACGCTTTTCCGGCTCCAAGAATATCATGACAAACTGTTTCGCGGCGACTCCAAACGTGTGCCATCGCCATGGAACCGCCAGAAGGCTGCCGCATTTCCCGCCTCATTCGGCACTTAGGCGGGGCTATTCGATCAACGGAGCCACCCCCAAAGCATGAAGAAAACCAACCAGACCGCGCTTGTCGCGGTAACGATCGCGGCTGGCCTGATGGCTGGCGCCTCGTCCGCCTCCTCCGCCGCCGCGCAATGCGGCCGCGCTTCCTGGTATGCGTTGCATTCCAGAACCGCCTCAGGGGAACGCATGAACCCCTCGGCACTGACCGCCGCCCACCGCACGCTGCCTTTCGGCACCAAGCTCAGGGTCACCAACAAGAACAACGGCCGCAGCGTCGTCGTGCGCATCAACGATCGCGGTCCGTTCGTGAAGGGCCGCGTGCTCGACCTGTCCCGCGGCGCCGCCAGCCAGCTGGGCTTCATCGGGTCGGGCCACACCGCCGTCTGCATGGCGCGCGCCTAAAGAGCTCCACGGTTTTCGCCGGACCATGATCCAACGCAGCCCCACGGTTCTGGATCATGGCCGGTGTCCGGCGTGAGGGGCCGGACACATATCCTTCACATTTCGGCACCGCACCGTGAGCCGGCTCGCCCGCTCAAGCCTGATTTCCAACAGGTTGAACCAAAGAAGCATTCGTCAGACATAATGACGTATTGCATCGCAACAATATCTTGTTAACCTCGCCGGGAGACATTCAAGGCTCGGCGCTGCTCGTCGTCCCTTTGGTCGACGGACGGCAACGGGGTTCTCGATGTTCTACCAGCTCTACGAAATGAACCATGCGGCGCTGCAGCCCGCGCGCCTCTATGCCGACGCGGTGCGGCTCTTCTACTCCAACCCGCTCAACCCGATCTCCCACACCCCCTTCGGCCGCTCGGTCGCGGCGACCGCCGAACTGTTCGAGCGCACCACCCGCCGCTACGGCAAGCCGCAATTCGGCCTGGACAAGACCGTCGTCGACTGGAAGAGCGTCGCCGTGACGGAAAAGACCGTCTGGTCGAAGCCGTTCTGCAACCTGGTGCGTTTCGAGCGCGCGCTGCCCGCGGGGCGTAAGCCTGACCCGAAGCTTTTGATCGTGGCGCCGATGTCGGGCCACTACGCGACGCTGCTGCGCGGCACGGTCGAGGCGATGCTTCCGCATGCCGACGTGCATATCACCGACTGGGTCGACGCCCGTATGGTGCCGGTGGCACAAGGCAGCTTCGATCTCGACGACTATATCGACTACGTCATCGAGATGTTCCATGCGCTCGGCCCCGATACCCATGTGATGGCCGTCTGCCAGCCTTCGGTGCCGGTGCTGGCGGCGGTGGCGCTGATGGACAGGCGCGGCGATCCCTTCGTGCCCTCCACCATGACGCTGATGGGCGGGCCGGTCGACACGCGCCGCAACCCCACCGCGGTCAATCTTCTGGCCAAGGAAAAGGGCATCGACTGGTTCCGCGACAATGTCATCATGCAGGCGCCCTGGCCGGTGCCGGGCTTCGGCCGCGTGGTCTATCCGGGCTTCCTGCAGCTCTCCGGCTTCATGAGCATGAATCTCGACCGCCACATCATCGCCCACAAGGACTTCTTCATGCACCTTGTGAAGCATGACGGCGACAGCGCCGAAAAGCACCGCGACTTCTATGACGAATATCTGGCGGTGATGGATCTGACGGCGGAGTTCTACCTGCAGACGGTCGACACCGTGTTCGTGCGCCACGCTTTGCCGAAGGGCGAGATGACGCATCGCGGCGAGACGGTCGACTGCACAGCGATCCGCAACGTTGCGCTGCTCACCATCGAGGGCGAGAACGACGACATTTCGGGGCTCGGCCAGACCCAGGCCGCGCATGATCTGTGCGTCAACATTCCAGCCGACAGGCATGTCCACTACGTGCAGCCGGCCGTCGGCCACTACGGCGTCTTCAACGGCTCGCGCTTCCGCTCCGAGATCGTGCCGCGCATCGCCGACTTCATTTCCAGCTATGGCCGCCAGCAACGTGTGGCGACGAGGCCGAGACTGGTCCGTTCCGCGAAAGGCTGAACACCGCGGACCGCGCCAGAGCGGACTTCCGTTCCGCCGCCGGACGGCGGCCGCTGGTGTTGCGCCGGTGCCTCTGTTGCGAAAGTGCCGCTACGGGATCGTCCAGGTAACCATGCCGTCAAACTGGCCGCGGTCTCTAATTGACACGGACTGTAAATCGCCTTTAACGTTTCGTTAATAAAGAACAGGGCGGCGGGGGCAATGACTTCCTCAGCGATGACGCGGATTCTGCGTTTGTGTTCAGTCGCAGGGCTGGCGATTTCAGCTCACTGGGCGGTGCCCGCCTGGGCGGCGGGCGCAATGACCACGGGCGGCCTGACCTCGCAGCCGATCGGGCACTATGATTTCTGCAAAGCGCGTCCGAACGAATGCAACATCCATCCGGCCGATCTCGAGCCGGCCAGGATGACGGAGGGCCTGTGGCGCAAGCTGGTCAATGTCAGCGCCAAGGTCAACGCCGCCGTCAAGCCGTTGAGCGATCTCGACCACTACGGCAAGGATGAAGTCTGGGCCTATCCGGATGACGGCTATGGCGACTGCGAGGACTATGTGCTGGAAAAGCGCCGCCAGCTTTATCGCATGGGCATGTCGCTGGCCGATCTCCTGATCACCGTTGTGCGCAAGCCGGATGGCGAAGGCCATTCGGTGCTGACGGTGCGCACCGACAAGGGCGACTACGTGCTCGACAATCTGACTGATAAGGTGAAAGCCTGGGACGCGACCGGCTACCGCTTCCTCAAGCGCCAGGCGGTCGACAACACTGGGCGCTGGGTCTCGATCCGCGACGGCCAGGCGGTGCTGGTCGGCTCGGTGCAGTAGGAACCGGGCGCGCCACCTCGGCTTCGTCATTCCAGGGCGGAGCAAGGAGCGTAGCGACGCGGCGCAGACCCGCGTCCGCTTCGCTCCCGCTCCGCCCGTGGATGACGAAGGTGATGAGCCTCCGAAAAAATCACACAACTCCATGAACCATTCCCATTCGGCCGGCGACACACAGCCGTGAATGGCAAATCCAACCATGGAGAACTCAAATGACTTCTTTCCTGCGCAACACCCTTCTTGCCGCCGTCGCGATTTCGGCCCTGACCGGATCGGCTCTGGCGGACCAGACCTACAAAAGCTGCGCCGCGACAAACCTCAATGACCTCTGGAGCGGCCGCTGCTGCAGCGTCGGTTCCGCGAACTGCCTGGGCGGCGGCAATGGCGGCCGTGATCATCAGGGTCATGAAGGCAAGGGCGGACGGGGCAGCACCAATGGCGGCAGCGCCAACGGCGCAGGCAAGTTCTGATCTCAAGAGTTCAGATGGAGTCGAACCAGCGCCAGTGGACAATCGCGATCCGCTGGCGCCTAACGCAAGGATTATAGAGGCCGACCGAGTGCCGTGCGTATCGATGCGCTGAGGCGGCGCAATTCCGCCTCATCCAGCCTCTCGATGCTTTCGGCCAGCAGGTTGGCCAGTTCAGTGGCCGCCGGCGACAGGCCGGACGTGTCGATCCTGACTCTCGGATGCGAGCTCTCCGCAAGCCGGGCGAGGTCCTCGGCATCGTCCCAGATGATGTTGAAATAGCCGATGATCTTCTGGATCAGCGTCCAGGTCGGCGCGCCGCGGCGGCCGTGCTCGAGCGCCGACAGATAGGCGGCGCTGACGCCGATGGCCTCGGCCATCGCCTTCTGGCTGACGCCGCGTTCGGCGCGCAGCGCCCGGAGCTTCTCGCCGAACGGAGTCATGTCGACCTGCTCATCGCCGGCCCCTCATTGCCGAGCCGCTCATTGCGAGCTCCTCATGGGCGCGTCCGCCTCAGCCGCACATAGAGCGCGCCCGAGCCGCCATGGTTGCGGGCGGCGTGATCGTGGCTGGAGACGAGATGGCGGAAGGCCGGCGTCGACAGCCAGGCCGGCACGGCGCGGCGCAGGATGCCGTCGCCGCCCGAGGACGAACCCTTGCCGGTGATGATCAGAACGTAGCGGATGCCGCCGGCATGCGCCCGATGCAGGAAGGCGAGCAGCAGCGAATAGGCTTCGTCCTGCGTCATGCCGTGCAGGTCGACGCGGCCTTCGATCGGGAGCCGGCCTTTCTTCAGCTTGTGCAGCGTCTGGTCGTCGAGCGAATGCGAGACATGCGGCGTCTTCGGTTTCGCGGCGACGGCCGGGACACCGTTGACCGGAGCGGCGGCCGGCGTCGGCTTGGGCTCGATGATTTCGGGAATCTCGACAGCGGTCTTGCCTTTCAGGGGCCGGGCCGAACGCGCCACCAGGTTCCACAGGATGCGGTCGTCGTCACTGAGATGGTCGTCGCGGCGGTTCACCGGGTCGCTCCATTCAGAAGCGCACGCGGAACCAACGCATAGAAATCGGCCGCATTGCGGACCACGCCGGCGATCTCGCCGGCGGCGTCGCCCGAGCCGGCGAAAAGGTCGCCGCGCGCGGGCCCGGTGATCGCCGAGCCGGTGTCCTGCGCGATCATCAACCGCCGGAACGGTTTCTGGTCGAAGGCGGTAAGCGTCGGCGCGTCGATATAAAAGGGCGTGCCGAATGTGTGCAGCAGCCGGTCGACGGCGACCGAGCGCCCGGGCGTCAGCGGCACCTTGGCGGCGGCGATCGGCCCAAGCGCGGCATCATCGACCGCGGCTTCGCGGAAGAAGATGTAGGAGCGGTTTTGCCAGAGGGTCTCGTCGACCCGCTCCGGATGCGCCTTGAACCAGGCGCGGATCGACTGCATCGTCACCTTTTCCAGCGGGATCTCGCCGAGCTCGCTCAGGATCTTGCCCGGGCCAGTGAAGCGCTGGCCGGACTTGGCGGCATAGGTGACGCGGATGAGCCTGCCGTCGGTCATCTTCAGCCTAGCTGCGCCCTGCACATGGACGAAGAAGGCGTCAACCTTCTCGGCAAGCCAGGCGATTTCGAGATTTTGGCCTAAGAGCGTGCCGCGCTCGATTTCGCCACGGTCGAAATATTCGACGGGAGCATCATCCGTCCGACGGGCGAAGGCCAGATAAGGATCCATGCCGGCCGGCCGGTTGCTGTCGTCGATGTCGATCAGGTCGGCGGGGCGGGACAGCAACGGCACGGTGAACCGTCCCGTCCTGACCGGCGAGGCCTCGACCTCCGGCTCGTAGAAGCCGGTCACGAGATCCGAGCCGTTTTCGGCGCTCACCAGCATCGGCACGAAATGCCGCTCGAAGAAGGACCGCGCCTCGGACCGATTCGGGGTCGAAACGGCGCGGGCCTCGGCATAGGCCTCGGCAAAGGCGTTGAAATCGATGCCGAGCGAGCCGGTGCGGTAAGGTTTTATCGGCGCATGGAAGGCCGAGCGGCGAAAGGCCGCGAAGGCCGCAGCATGGTCGTCCTCGCTCCAGCCGAGCAGGTCATCAAAAGATTTTTCGCTGAATATGGGAGAGAGCGGCACGACCGAGCCCCGCCGCTTAGAGCCGGATGATTTCAGGTCTGTCCGACCTGAAATCTGAATCCGCCTCTAATTCAAAGAGATGGAGCATGATGTCATCCGAAAACCGCTCCACACTTTTCGGCATCATGCTCCAGATCAATCTTCTTCTTCGGTGGCGACGAGCTTCCAGTTCGGGTCGCGCGAGCGGGTGTCGCGGGCGAAGGTCCAGACATCCTTGACCTCGGCCACCGTCTCCGGGTCGCCGTCGATGACGGCGCCGGCCTTGTCGCGGGTCGCCGAGATCAGCTCGGAAACGACGCGCAGCGTGATATGCGCTTCCGAGCCCTTCATCTCCGCGGAGACGATGTCAGCCTTGTCGATGCCGACGAAGGAGGACTGGATTTTTTCCGATTTCGCCTCGCGCTCGCCGATGGCGGCGACGAAGCCGTCATAGACCTCGCGCGACAGGAGATTCTTCAGTGTCTTACGGTCGCCGTCGGCATAGGCCATGACGATCATCTCATAGGCCATCTTGGCGCCGTCGACGAAGGTTTTCGGTTCGAAGGACGGATCGTTGTCCTTGATCGTTCGCAGGCCCCTGTTGAGATCAGTGTCCGGCTTGGCGAAGGCGTCGATCGCGGCATAGGTCTCGGCCGAGCTTTCGCCCGGCGCGCGCTTGCGCGGCAGCGACACGACATTTTCCGGCTTCTGCGCCGCATCGGCCTCGCGCGTGCGGCTCGCCGAATAGGGATCGAAGGGCGGGCGCTCGTTGCCGGTGCGACGTCCGAGCACGTTGCGCAGCTGGAAAAAGATCACAACCGCCGCAATCAGAAAGAAAATCGTGCCGAAGTCGAAGAAACCCATATTTTCCGCCAACTCGAACCCTGTTCTTGCCGGACCTGCGTGACCCCCTCGGGGACCGCGGTCGCATAGCGTTCAACACCCAAAGCATATAGAACGGCAGGCGCAATCATTCAAATCAAAGGCAGCCATACCTATCTAAGGGCGCCAAGGCCAGCGGCGATTGTCCGCGAGCGCCCCCAAAAGAAGAAAGCGATCGGTCGAGACTTTGCGCATTTCCTTCATCCCGCTGTTCCTGCTCCTGCTGCCGCTGCTGGAGATCGCCGGCTTCGTCGTCGTCGGCCGCGAGATCGGCGCCTTGGCGACGGTCGGGCTGGTCATCCTGTCCAGCGTCGCCGGCAGCCTGCTGCTCAGGCATCAGGGTTTCGGCGTCATGACGCGGGTGCGGGCCGAGATGGATGCCGGGCATGATCCCAGCCGGCAGCTCGCCCATGGCGCGATGATCGTGCTGGCGGCGATCCTCTTGATCATCCCTGGCTTCATCACCGATATCTTCGCCATTCTCCTGCTGCTGCCGCCGGTGCGCGACTTCGCCTGGCGCCTGCTCAAGAGCCGCATCGTCATGGCGACCAGCTTCTCGAGCGGCTTTGCGGCGCGCCGGCGCGAGACCGTCATCGATCTCGACGACAGCGACTATTCGCGCGACGATTATCCGAACCGGCCGGATCACAATTCACCGTGGCGGCGGCTGAAAAACGATTAGTCCCAGGCCCTTTGCCCGATAAACCGGCAAAACTTGTTTTGTCCGGCGGGCCATGGTAGCGAACCCGCGATTTCAATCCGGTCAGCAATGCTGCCCAGGCAGAAGGACTTAAAGGCTCATGGCCAGCAATGATGACGCGGCGACCGGCGCCGCCAACGGCAACGGCACCCAGAACCAGCCCTCGCTCAATGTGCTTGCCCAGTATGTGAAGGACCTGTCCTTCGAAAGCCCCGGCGCGCCGAACTCGCTGCGCGGCCGCGACAAGGCTCCCGGCATCGCCATCAACGTCAACGTCAATGCCAACCCGCTTTCGGACAAGCAGTTCGACGTCAACCTGACCTTGAACGCCAAGGCCTCCTTCGACCAGGAAGTGCTGTTCAATGTCGAGCTGGTCTATGGCGGCGTCTTCGCCATCTCGGGCTTCCCGCAGGAGCACATGCTGCCGATCCTGTTCATCGAATGCCCGCGGCTGCTGTTCCCCTTCGCCCGCCAGATCATCTCCGACGCCACCCGCAATGGCGGCTTCCCGCCGCTGATGCTCGACCCGATCGATTTCGCGCAGATGTTCCAGCAACGCATCGCCGAGGACCAGGCCGCGAGCAAGGTCCAGGTGAGCTGAGAAGGCGCCTCATCGAGTTACGAAAAGCCCGGCCAAGTGCCGGGCTTTTTTGTTGGAGATGCTGGCGGGACAGCGCCCCCCTCTGGCCTGCCGGCCATCTCCCCCACAAGGGGGGAGATCGACGTCACGCCGGCTTTCGCCAATCACGAACGTTGCAGGATGGGCGGCGCGGCGAAGCTGCCAATCTCCCCCCTTGTGGGGGAGATGCCCGGCAGGGTAGAGGGGGGCGCGAACGATCGCTGCCCACGCGACTAGCCTGCTCAGCCCACCGCCACCTTCAGCCACAGCGCCTTTTCGCCAAGCGTCGAAACCAGCCCGGCATGCGCCGCGCGGTCCGCTTCGCTCAGCCGCGGCGGCAGGGCGATGGGCCGCGCGCCGATCGAGATGTCGATATCGGCAACCTCGCCGGCGCCGTTCATCTGCACCGACACGGTTTCCAGCACCAGCGCCGCCTGCTTGCCGCCGATGAGCTCGATATAGACCTCGGCCAGCAGCTCGGAGTCGAGCAACGCGCCGTGCTTGGTGCGGCGCGTGTTGTCGATGCCGTAGCGGCGGCAGAGCGCATCGAGCGAGTTCGGACCCATCGGATGCTTGCGCCGCGCCAGCGCCAGCGTGTCGATGATGCGGCCGGGATCGATGGCCGGATGGTCGAGCCGGCTGTATTCGAGGTTGAGGAAGCCGAGGTCGAAGGTGGCGTTGTGCGCGATCAGCTTGGCGCCGTCGGTGAAGGCCAGCCACTCATCGACGATTTCGGCGAAGGTCGGCTTCCCGGCCAGGTCCGCGGCGCTGATGCCGTGCACGGCCTGCGCCTCGGCGTGGATGGCGCGGCCCTGCGGGTTGATGAATTTGTGGAAGGTGCGGCCGGTCGGGAAACGGTTTACCAATTCGACGCCGCCGAGCTCGATGATGCGGTCTTCGCGCAAATCGAGGCCGGTGGTTTCCGTATCGAAGATGATCTCACGCATTTCGAATCAATCCGCTCCAAGGAGCAGAATCACAAACCAGAACAAAATGGCAATGGGGACTGCTGTCAGCCCCGCGCATAACCTCAGAATCGGAAACCGATTTTCAAAACAGGATCATGCGCAAAATCAAAGTGTTACAGCGTCCTTTGCGCCCTTCGGGCGCGCGGCGCTGTAATGTCAGGAACCATCCCCGCCGGACTTATCCCCCGTCAATTCGCCGATGACGGCCTCAACCGCCTTCCGCGCCGCCTCGAAGCCATTTCCGGTGTCGATGATGAAGTCGGCCTGGCGGCGCTTTTCGGCGTCGGGCACCTGCTTGGCGAGGATCGATAAGAACTTCTCCTCGCTCATGCCCGGCCTGGCGAGCACGCGCTCGCGCTGGATCTCGGGCGACGCGGTGACGACCACGACCTTGTCGACGCGGTCGCGGCCGCCGGTCTCGAACAAAAGCGGGATGTCGAGCACGGCGAGCGGCGCGCCGGCGGCGCGATGCCTCGCCAGAAACGCATCGGCATCGGCGCGCACCAGCGGATGAATGATTGACTCGAGCTTCTTCAGCGCGGCGGGATCGCCGAGCACTTGCCGGCCAAGCTTCACGCGGTCGACCACGCCCGCCTCAGTCGTGCCAGGGAAGGCCTTCTCGACCAAAGGTGCTGCCTTGCCCGCATAGAGGCGATGCACCGTCTCGTCGGAATCATGCATCGGCACGCCGGCCTCGGCGAACATTTTCGCCGTCGCCGATTTTCCCATGCCGATCGATCCGGTGAGGCCGAGCACGATCATCAGTGGCCCTCTATGTCGGCGACGATCATACGCCGCAATTCGGGCGTGACTTCGGGTTTGCGGCCGAACCAGCGCTCGAAGCCGGGCACCGCCTGATGCAGCAGCATGCCGAGCCCGTCGACCGTATTCAGGCCACGCGCCCTGGCGGCGGCAAGCAAGGGCGTCTCCAGCGGCACATAGACGATGTCGGTGACGATAGCGTGGTCCGGCAAGCCGGCCGGATCGGCGGAGAGCGTCGCATCGCCATGCATGCCGAGCGCCGTGGTGTTGATCAGCAGACCGGCATCGGCAAGCAGCTCGCCGACCGCCCCATGCGCCGAGACGCCAGGGCCAAAATGGCGGCTGAGTTCCTCGGCTCTCGCCAGCGTCCGATTGACGATGCGGATGTCCTTGATGCCACGCTCTTTCAGCGCGTGGATGACGGCGCGGGAGGCGCCGCCGGCGCCCAGCACCACGGCCGGCCCATTGACCGCCCATCCAGGCGCATACTGGTCAAGATTGGCGGCAAAACCGTAGCCGTCGGTGTTGCCGCCCCAGAGAACGCCGTCCTCGAACCACAGCGTGTTGACGGCGCCGATTTCATCGGCCGCATGGTCGCGGCGGGCGACGCCGGCGAAGGCGGCTTCCTTGTGCGGAATGGTGACATTGCCGCCGCGGTAGCCCTCCTCGCCGAGAGATTTCAGAAAATCTGCGAAATCCGTCGGCGCGACGTCGATCGCCTGGTAGCTGCCGTCGATGCCGTATTTATTGAGCCAATAGCCGTGGATCTTCGGCGAGCGCGAATGGGCGATCGGATGTCCGGTGACAAAGGCTCGTTTCTCAGCCATCAATGGCTCCCAGCGCGCGCAGCTCCTTCAGGACCGCCAGCAACGGCAGGCCGACGATGGTGAAATAGTCACCCTCGATCTTCTCGAACAGCTGGATGCCTTCGCCCTCGATCTGATAGGCGCCGACGCTCCCCAGCGCCTTGGCGCCGACGCGCGCCAGATGCCGGCCGATGAAGGCGGGGTCGAGCTTGCGCATGGTGAGGCTGGCGATGCCGACATGGCGCCACAGCACCTCGCCGTCGCGGCAAAGCACGGCGGCGCTGTTCAGCTGATGCGTCTTGCCCGAGAGCGCGAGCAGGTGGCGGCGGGCGCCTTCCATATCGGCGGGCTTGTGAAAGATCTCGTCGCCCAGCGACAGCGTCTGGTCACAGCCGAGCACCAGGGAGCCGGGCCTCCGCTCACTGACCTCGGTCGCCTTGGCCTCGGCCAGGATCGACGCGACATCCTCCGGCGAGACGCTGCTGTCTTTCAGCGGAGCCTCGAGGGCGCGCTCGTCGACATTTGCCGGCACCGCCCCGATATCGAGGCCGGCATTGACGAGCATGGTTTTTCGGAACGGGCTGCTGGAGGCAAGGATGATCTTTTCGGGCATGCTGGTTCATCCAACGGTTGCGATCCGTCCAGCACCCCTCATCCGTCTCGGCGCTATCGCGCCGATCCACTTTCTCCCACAAGGAGGGCTTTGCACGGAACTGAGTTGGTGATTCGGTAGGTCCGG
>NZ_SUGA01000028.1 GCF_004963255.1 Mesorhizobium sp.
CACCCCTCATCCGTCCGAGCTTCGCTCGGCCACCTTCTCCCACAAGGGGAGAAGGGGACGCCGGCGCTAGCTCACCTCCGCCGTTCTTCTCCTTACAATCACCCCAAGCTCGTCGCTTTCGCGCGCGATGCGCAGGCGCTCTTCGGCTTCGGTCGCCTCGCGCTGGCGGTCCCACATCGAGGCGTAGAGACCGTGTTTGGCCAGCAGCGCCGTGTGCGTGCCGCGCTCGGCGATCTGGCCATCCTTGAGCACGATGATCTCGTCGGCCGAGATCACCGTCGACAGGCGGTGGGCGATGACGATGGTGGTGCGGCCCTTGCTGACGAGGTCCAGCGCCGCCTGGATCTCCTGCTCGGTCTGGGTATCCAGCGCCGAGGTCGCCTCGTCGAGCATCAGGATCGGCGGCGCCTTGAGGATGGTGCGGGCGATCGCCACACGCTGCTTCTCGCCGCCCGACAGCTTTAAGCCCCGCTCGCCGACCATCGACTTGTAGCCTTCGGGCAGCTTGTCGATGAACGGGCCGATCTGGGCAAGCTCGGCGGCCTTGCGAACCTCCTCCTCGCTGGCGCCGATGCGGCCGTAGCGGATGTTGTAGGCGATGGTGTCGTTGAAGAGCACCGTGTCCTGCGGCACCATGCCGAGCACGGCGCGCAGGCTCTCCTGCGTGACGTCGCGTATGTCCTGGCCGTCTATCAGCACCTGGCCGCCCTGCACGTCGTAGAAGCGGAACAGAAGCCTGGAAATGGTCGACTTGCCGGCGCCCGAAGGGCCGACGATCGCCACCGTCTTGCCGGCGGGCACCTCGAAGGAGACACCTTTCAGGATCTTGCGGTTCGGATCATAGGAGAAATGAACGTCGCGGAACTCGACCTTGCCGGAGCCGACCTTCAGCGGCTTCGCATCCGGCTTGTCGACGATCTCCTGGGGCACGTCGAGCAGGTCGAACATGTGCTCGATGTCGGTCAGCCCCTGCCTGATCTCGCGGTAGATGAAGCCGATGAAATTGAGCGGCACCGAAAGCTGGATCAGCATGGCATTGATGAAGACGAAGTCGCCGACGCTCTGCGTGCCGGCCTGCACCTCCAGCGCCGACATGCACATGACGATGACGGTTCCCAGGCCGAAGATGAGACCCTGGCCGAAATTCAGCCAGCCGAGCGAGGTCCAGGTCTTGGTCGCGGCGATCTCGTAGCGCGCCATGGAGCGGTCGAAACGCTCGGCCTCCATGCGCTCGTTCGTGAAATACTTGACCGTCTCGAAGTTCAAGAGCGAGTCGATCGCCTTGGTGTTGGCGTCGGTATCGCTGTCGTTCATGTCGCGGCGGATCGAGATGCGCCAGTCGCTGGCCTTGACCGTGAACCAGACATACAGCCAGACGGTGACGGCAACCACGGCGACATATTTCCAGCCATAGGTGAAGGCGAAGATGCCGGCCGTCAGCGCGAATTCGAGGATGGTCGGCGCCGTGTTCAGCATGATGAAGCGCACGATCGTCTCGATGCCCTTGGTGCCGCGCTCGATGATGCGCGACAGGCCGCCGGTGCGGCGCTCCAGATGGAAGCGCAGCGACAGCTCGTGCATGTGGACAAAGGTGCGATAGGCGAGCTGGCGCACCGCATATTGGCCGACACGGGCAAACAGGGCGTCGCGCAGCTGGTTGAAGCCGAGCTGGACCAGGCGCAGCACGTTGTAGGCGATGACCAGCGCCACGGGCGCGAGCAGGAAGGACGGCAGCGGCGGCGGGGTCTTCGCGGCATGGGCCAGCGCATCCGTCGCCCATTTGAAGAAATACGGGCCGGCGACCAAAGTGAGCTTGGCGACGACCAGAAGCAGCGTCGCCCAGGTGACACGGGCTCTGAGATCGGCGCGCTCGGCCGGCCACATATAGGGCCAGAGGTTGCGCAGGGTCGTGAGGGTGCCGGCTTCGGCGGATACGGTCTTTTCGGCCACTAGTCTTGCCTTTTGGGTAAACTGCCGGGGCAGCAGGAAGCAACGAGTTGGTTGAGCGAGGCGGAGACGCCCGCAAGCGCGTTATGGTCGACCGCGTAGCGCGAGCGCTGGCGGTCGGCCTCGAAACGGACGAGCCCGGCTTCGACCAGCACCTTCAGGTGCTGCGAAACGGTCGATTGGGCGAGATCGAGATGGTCGACGACCTCACGGCACGAACAGCATGAGCTGGCCGAGAGATGTTTCAGGATCTCGATGCGCGCCGGATGCGAGAGCGCCGCCAGGCGCAGCGCGATGGCGCGGCTGTCGGGACAACGGCTTTCGGGGGATTCGGTCATCGTCCATCGGCGATAGACGATGGAGGATGGGAGGGCAAGCTAGGCGGATGGGTAGCAAGTGTAATCTCCCCCCTCGTGGGGGAGATGGCCGGCAGGCCAGAGGGGGGCGCGAAGGAACGAGATCGCTCAGGATCGCCGGCATATCGCGCAAGGTCGCGATTTGCGAAAAAGGACAAAACTTACGGGCCGGCGGGACAGCGCCCCCCTCTGCCCTGCCGGGCATCTCCCCCACAAGGGGGGAGATCAGCTAATCGCCACCCTACTCCGTCTTCGCCGGCGCGGCGGTCATCTGCTCGCCCATAGCCTTCATGTCGGCGTCCTCGCCTTCCTTGGACTTGGACGGCACCTTGAACACCTGGCCTGGCCAGATACGGTCGGGATCGCGGATCTGGTCCTTGTTGGCGAGATAGATGGTCGAGAAGCGCGTGCCATGGCCATAGACGCGGCGCGAGATGCGCCAGAGCGTGTCGTTGCGGCGGATGATGACAGCGCCATCGGCATGTTCGAGCTTCGGCGCGACCGTCTCAGCCACGTCGGTCGACGGCGTCGCCTCGGCGACCTTGGCCGGAGCCTCGGCAGGCTTGGCCGCTTCGGCCGTTGGCGCCGGCTTGGCTTCCGCCGCCTGGGATCCGGCGCCCTGTGCCTGTGCGAGCTTGGTCTCGGCCGGCTTGGCCTCGCCGGTCTTCGTCTCATTCGGAGCGACGGCTGCGATCGACTCGCCGGGCTCGCGCTCGAACGGCACGGCGGCGCGGGCGACGACCTTGACGCCGTCGCTGTCCAGGCCGTCGACATGGATCGTGTAGTTGCCGACCGGGATGTCGCGGGTCGCCTCGATCAGGAAATGCCCGTCGGCGGAGGTCTGCGCATCGCCGAGCAGGATGGCGTCGGCATAGGCGCGCACCTTGCGGCCGGGATCGGCCGTGCCGGCGACGAAGATCTTGCTGCCGTCGATCTCGACCGCTTCGACGGCGATCTTGGGCTCGGCCGCAGCCGGTGCGGTTGCCTGATCGGTGGCGGCCGGCGCTGCAGCCGAATCCGACGCGGCCGGTGCGGGCGCTGCCGGCGCGGTCGCAGCCGGAGCCTGGGCTGCCGGTGCCGCCTGACTGGTGGCGGCCGGCGCCGCCGGCTTGGTCTCGGCCTGCGGCACCGTGATCAGTTGCGAGGCCTTGCCCGGTTCCTCGACCATCGCCAGCACCTGGCCGGTCGGGCTTTGCGGCACCGAGACGACAGCGGTCTGGGCCGAGGCGATGGCCGTGCCGCCAACCGTCTGGCGCAGCGTGATCGTATAGTCGCCGGGCTTCAGCGGATCGTCGAGCACGATGGCGAAGGCGCCGTCGGGGCCGGAATCGGTCGAGCCGAGCACCGTGCCGCCACTCAGGATCTCGACCTTGGCGTTGGGCGCGGCGCTGCCGGCGACGACGATCGAGCCGTTGCTTTCGACGCGCACGACATCGAAGGTCGGCAGCGTCGGACCGGCTGCGGCGGCGGGCGTCTGGGCGGCGGGCGCCATTGCGTTCTTGTTGGCTGGCGCCATCGTGTTGGCCGGGGCCATTGTGTTTGAAGGAGCTTGAGGCACGCGCGCCTCGGTGGTCGTGCTCGAGGATTCAGCCGGTTTCGCATCGGTCTGCGGCAGCGCCGCGACCTGCGCCGGTTTCTGGCTGTCGATATAGGGATCGAGCGCGCCCGATCCGTAGGCGACCGCGGCTACGACGGCCACGCCGCCCGCCGCGAACAAGAACGCCTTAGAAGGATTGATAGCCATAATTTTATATTGCCCCCTTAGCCACCTAACGCCGGTCTAGCGTGTTTTCTCCAAGCTCACAAGAAAAAGCCCGTCCGCGGGCTTGACCCGGCCAACCGTCCCCATCACCAATCATCGTCATGAACACGATTCGATCCGTCTGCGTCTATTGCGGCTCGTCTCCGGGCCGCGACGAGGCCTATATCAAGGCCGGCCACACGCTTGGCCGCTCGCTTGCCAAATCCGGGTTGCGCCTGATCTATGGCGGCGGCACCAAGGGCATCATGGGCGCCGTCGCCGATGGCGCTCTCAAGGCCGGCGGCAAGGTCACCGGCATCATCCCGCGCTTCCTGATCAATAGGGAAGCGACCGAAACCGCGCTCGACAAGCTCGACGAATTGCTGATCACCGACAACATGCACGAGCGCAAGCACAGCATGTTCGAAAAATCCGACGCCTTTGTGGCGCTGCCGGGCGGCATCGGCACGGTGGAGGAGATCGTCGAGATCATGACCTGGGCGCAGCTCGGCCATCACCGCAAGCCGATCGTCTTCGCCAACGTCAAGGGGTTCTGGGACCCGATGCTGGCGCTGATCGAGCACATGTCGGAGGAAGGCTTCATCCACACCGCGCATCGCGTGAAGCCGCTGGTGGTCAACGACCCGGAAGCAATCGTCGCCGCCATCATGGTGGCAGGCTCCTCGGTCGATGCGCCGACGGAGGGCGTGCAGTCGGTGATAGATAAGATGTAGATTTAAGGGAGTAAGGGAATAGGGGAGTAAGGGAGTATGTTGGGTGCCGCAAACGGCGCCTAGAATGCTTCCCCTACTCCCCTACTGCCCTCCTCAAATCCCCAATCACCACCCGCCGATCATTCCTGCGCCATGCCAGATGGATCGACACGCTGCGCTTGAACCAGGGCAGGTCGCGGAAGGCGACGCCCGGAGGGGCCGCGCTGCGCAGGCTTTCCTGAACCGTCGCCAGGCCGAGGCCGGCGCTGACCAGGCCGAGCGAGGTCAACGGATCGTTCGTCTCATAGGCGATGTCGGGCATGAAGCCGGATTCGGCGCAGGCCGCCAGGAACTGCGCGCGGTTGGTGTCGCCGGGCTGGCGCACGACGGTGATCCAGACGCGGCCGTCGAGTTGGCCGGGCGCGATGGCGACGGCACCGGCGAGCGGGTCGCCCTCAGGCATTGCCAGCACCAGCGGCTCGCGACGGATCAGCGTGCTTTTCAGGTCGGGGTCAGCCTCCGGCACAGGCGAATAGACGAAACCGAGGTCGAGCACGCGCTGCCTCATATCCTCGAACTGCGCAGCCGTTCGCAGGCTCCTGAGTTGCAGGTGGAAATCCGGCCGCGCCCGGCGGAAATCCTTCAGCATCGCGGCGATCAGCCCGGCATGCACCGCGCCCTCGACATAGCCGATGGCAAGGCTGCCCGCGGCACCGCTGGCGAGGTTGCGGCCGATTTCTTCCAGCCGCGCCGCATTGGCAAGCAAGGCGCGTGCTTCGGCGAGGAAGGCCCTGCCCTCGGCGTTGAGATGGACGCGCTGCTTCGCGCGCTCGAAGAGCGTGACGCCGAGCTGCTCCTCGAGCTGCATGATCCGACGGCTCAAGGGCGACTGCGAGATGTGCAACTGCTCGGCGGCGCGGCCGACATTGCCGGCCTCGGCGACGGCGACGAAATATCTTATCTGGCGCAGGTCGAGCATTTTTCCGCCTCCAATTCCAAGTCCTCAAAGGTCTGAACTTTATCCTAATCAGTCTTGGACAGTCTGGACAGCCGGCGCGATATCTCCCCCGTCAACCCAACCACGAAGGAGAACGCCATGCAGTTCTTTGCCCTGCTCAGCCGCAACACCCAAAAATTCAGCGACGCCGATTTCGCGCCGCTGCTGCCGCCGGAGTCCGAGCAGCGCAAGACGCTTTACGTGCAAGGCGCGGTGCGCCAGATCTGGAACCGTGGCGACATCCCCGGCAGCGGCATGATGTTCGAAGCGGCCGACGAGAAGGAAGTGCGCGGCCATCTCGCCACGCTGCCGCTGATCGAGGCCGGCATGATGGATATCGCGGCGATCGTGCCGCTCAACCCCTATCCTGGCTTTGGGCCGAAGCGCTGAATCGAGCTTTGTTCGTGAGGTTGCCGTATATTGGCGACCTCACGGCCAGGCGTCCTGCATCGCGTTCACCGACAACCATGCGATCGCAGGCAACGCGACGAGCAGCGCCAGCCGCAGCCCGGCGGATCGCGCCTGGCCGGTTTCCTGACGCTGAAGCCGGCGCCAGGTCTGGAATGCCGCGAAGAGAATGAGCAGCGCATAAAACCCGGCCAGCATCCACAAGACCGCCCCACCGGATATCGGAATGCCGGCATTCTCGAGCACCTTGCCGATCAGCATCACCGGTCCGGCGACGAAGAAGGCAATGGCGATGCCGAACAGGAAGCCGATCATCGCGCCTGGAAAGGACGTCGCCGACAGCGCGACCAGCACCGCCAGGAGGACGAGCAGAGTGATGAACGCGCGCTGGCTCATGGCCCATTATTCCCCGATCGAACGCAGCGTAATGTACCAGTCCGGCCTTAACTGCGCGTGACAGCAGACCGGGACGACAGCCAGGTTCCGGCCTGAACGATTCAGCCGGCACCGGTGAGTTCAGCGGCCGTGCGCACGCGGGCGAGCACCTCGCTCAGCATGTCGTGCATGGCCGTGCGGGCCCTTGCCGAGTCGCCGGACTCGATCTCCTTCAGCACCTTGCCATGCGCGTCGAGATCGCCCACCGGATGACCGAACAGCGCGTTGGTAGTCGGCACGCTATACTGCAGCGCTGTGTGGATCAGCGCCGAGAGCGGCAGGAAGAAGCGGTTCCCGGTGGCGGCAAGCACCGCTTCATGGAAAGCGGCGTCCGACAAGACCGGATCGCCCTGGCCGGAGGAGGCCGCACGCATCGCCTCGAAGGCCTCGCGGATGGCGGCGATCTCATCCGGGTTGTTGCGGCTCGCGGCAAGTGCCGCCGCCTCGCATTCGAAGCCCAGGCGCACTTCCAGAAGCTCGATGATGAAGTGGCGCGGTGTCGCGCTGGCGCGCAGCCAGCCCAGCACCGCGGGGTCCAAGAAATTCCAGTCCTTCAGCGGGCGGATGCGCGAGCCACGCCGCGGGCGGGTGACCAGCAGGCCCTTGGCCCACAGGATCTTCACCGCTTCGCGGGCGGCGCTGCGGCTGGCGCCGAAACGGGCGCAGATCTCCTCCTCGCCAATCAAGGTCGCGCCGGGCGGAAACAGTCCGCGGAGAATCTCGCGGCCGAGACTGTTGGTTATCTCGTCCGTCACCGACGCCGTCTGGTTGCCTGCCATTTGTCCTGGACCATTCAGTCTGCCAACAACCGTCGGTGTTACCTCACCAAGCCGAACCTGTCCATATCATCTGATTTGTCAGATAAATGCAGTTGAAGGCATCGCAGGTTTCCTGTTAGCTGTTGGGGAAACAGCGGAGAGCCGGTTTGTCGCCAACATCCTCCATGCGCGCGGTGGTGCTGCGCCGGCCGCTCGACCTCGACGTCGAGAAGCGCGCGACGCCGGAGCCCGGGCCCGGCGAAGTGCTGGTGCGCATTGCGCGCGGCGGCATCTGCGGCTCGGACCTGCATTATTTCCGCCATGGCGGTTTCGGCACCGTGCGCATGAAGGAGCCGATGATCCTCGGCCATGAGATCGCCGGCCGCGTCGAAGCGCTCGGCGCCGACGTCTCCGGGCCGGCGGTGGGCACGGCGGTCGCCGTCAATCCCGCCAACCCTTGCGGCGTCTGCGCCTTCTGCCGGGCCGGGCAACCGATCCATTGCCTCGACATGCGCTTCCTGGGGTCGGCGATGCGCATGCCGCATGTGCAGGGCGGCTTTGCCGAGCATCTCGTCTGCCGCGCCGAAAACGCCGTGCCGCTGGCGAAGGGCTCCGACCCCACGGCCGGCGCCTTCGCCGAGCCTCTCGCCGTGACGCTGCATGCCGTCGCCCAGGCGCCGATCTATGGCAGCCGCGTGCTGATCATGGGCGCCGGACCGATCGGCACGCTGCTGGTGCTCGCCGCCCGCTTTGCCGGCGCGCGCGAGGTGGTCGTCACCGACGTGCAGGACAGGCCGCTGCAATACGCCGCCAAGGTCGGCGCCGACCGCACGATCAATGTCGCCACACATGCCGAGGCGATGGACGGCTACGCCGCCAACAAGGGGTATTTCGACGTCGTCTTCGAGGCCGCCGGCCAGGGCGCGACGGTGGCCAGCGCCTTGCCTGTCATCAAGCCGCGCGGCACGCTGGTGACCGTCGGCCAGGGCGCTACGGCGGAGCTTTCTATGTCGGTCATCGTCACCAAGGAAATCCAGGTGAAGGGAAGCTTCCGCTTCGACACGGAATTCGCCCTTGCGGTCGACCTGATCGGCTCCGGCCGCATCGACGTCGCGCCGCTGCTCAGCAATACGCTGCCGCTCGCCGAGGCGCGAAAAGCCTTCGAGCTGGCCAGCGACAAATCGCAATCGATGAAGGTGCAAATTGCGTTCGACTGATTATCTCGGCCGCCTCTTCGGCCTCGAGGGCAGGCATGCCTTCGTCACCGGCGCCAGCCGCGGGCTGGGGCTTGCCTTCGCGGAGGCGCTGGCCGCGGCCGGCGCGCGCGTCACGCTCGGTGGCCGCAAGATGGAAGAGCTGGAGGCTGCCGCCGACAGGCTGCGTGCCGAAGGCCACACGGTCGCGGAGTCATTAATCGACGTCACCGACACCCAGTCGGTCGATGCGGCAATCGCGGCTTCGGAATCCCGCACCGGGCCGATCGACATCCTGGTCAACAATGCCGGCATCCAGCGCCGCGCGCCGCTCGAGACTTTTTCCGATGCCGACTGGGACGTTCTGATGGCGACCAATCTCGATGGCGTGTTCAAGGTGAGCCGCGCCGCGGTGAAGGGCATGATCCAACGTCGCAAGGGCGTCATCATCAACGTCTCCTCGGTGCAAAGCGCGCTCGCCCGCCCCTCCATCGCGCCCTACGCGGCGAGCAAGGGGGCTATCACCATGCTGACCAAGTCAATGGCCGGCGAATGGGGCCAGCACGGCGTGCGCGTCAATGCCATCGCCCCCGGCTATTTCAAGACCGAGCTGAACGCCGCTCTCGTCGCCGACGAGAAATTCTCGACCTGGCTCACCGGCCGCACGCCGATGCGGCGCTGGGGCGATGTCGAGGAACTGGCTGGCGCGGCGGTGTTCCTGGCATCGGATGCCGCGAGTTTCGTCACGGGACAGACGCTGCTGGTGGATGGCGGGATCACGAGCGTGCTTTAGGGACTGCCCTCACCTCGACTCCCACGTCACATCCGCCGGCATGCTGTGCTCCAGCACGAGGTCGACATTGGGCAGGTCGTTGCCGCGAACCTTGGCGACGGCGTATTCATCCGGGTAGCTCAGGTCTGTCCAGCGTTTGAGCAGCCTTCGTTCGAGCTCGGTGCGGGGCGCGGTGAGGACGACCGTCAGGTCGAAAAGGCGGGCAAGGCCTGACCATGGCGCGCGGTCGAGCAGGAGGTAATTGCCCTCGACGATGACATAGCGGGTCGCCGGCGCGATCAGCCTGGCGCTGGCGCGCGACAGGTCGAGCGGGCGGTCGAAGGTCGGCACGGCGACGCTTGCCGTGCTATCGCGCACGCGCCGCAGGGTCAGCTCGAAGTTGTCGAAATCGAAGGTCTGCGGCGCGCCCTTGCGCTGACGCAGGCCGAGTTGATCGAGCACTGCATTGTCGTAATGGAAGCCGTCCATCGGCAGGATTTCGGCGCCTTCGGCGGCGAGCTCGGCCTGCAGGCGTTCCGAGATGGACGATTTGCCCGCGGCAGGCGGTCCGGCGATGGCGATCATGGTGCGCGCGCCGCCAGCTTCGGTCGCCAGGATGCGCGAGACGAGATCGTTCCAGTCGCTCATGGTCGGTCCTTGGGCCTTGGCGTGTTGCAAAAATGAAAAGGGTTTGACCAGCGCCGCCTCGCCAAGGCGGTCAACTCGGCGAAGCGCCCGCAGGGAGTGTCGGGGGCGGCGCTGGTCAAAGCGGTGAGGTCAGCCGCCCGCAATCCAGCGGATGATGTTCGCCATCAGCCGGCCGTAGAGCGGCCACGCGAGAAAATCCTGCGACAGCCAGTGCGGGCCGATGTCGGTCGTCCAGGCGGCGGTCCGGCCCTTGCCAAGCTCGCGCACCGAAAGCAGCGGCCAGTCCGCGCCGCGATGATGGCAGGAAGCGAGCAGCCGCGAGGAGCCGTCGCGGCGCAAATCTGTCTTGTTCATGCCGAGGATCGGCGGCAGCGGCCCCTCGACGCCGGCAAGGATCGGATGCGACGCCTGCAGGATGGAAGGCTGCAGCCCTTGCGGCACTTCCAGCCCGTCGCTGAAGGGCAGGCAGCGCACCGGCAGCACGTCCTCCACCGGCGTGTCGTGGAAGCGCGCGGTGCCGAACATGCCCTGGAAGCCCATATAGCCGCCGGCAAGCATCAAGCCGCCGCCAGCCTCGACATAGGTTTTCAGCACCTCGAGTCGGTTGACGCCGACGCGGCCCGCGCGGGCCTCGGGCGTCACCAGCAGGCTCAGCGCGCCGACATCGGAGATTACCACCGCCTTGTAAGGCGCCAGTGCTTCGAGGTCGTAGGGGAATTCGGCCGGGCAGCGCTCGCCGCCGATCTGGGTGACCGAAATGCCTTCGGCGGCCAGGGCGGCGTTGAAGGCCGCGGCGCCGTTGACATAGGCGGCGCTGGTTAACACCTCGGCGCCGGAAGCCACCGATGTAGTGGCCGAAAAGGTTTCACCCGCTAGCAGGATCTTCATGCCTAACCGTCCGTCCATTGGGGAAGAGGTGGCGGACGCCGTGGTAGACGGCGCCCGCCTGGGTTCACAGGGTCAGAACTTGAACTCGGCCAGGTTCTCCGGCGTCACGATCTTGGCCGGGCCGAGCACCAGCTCGCCGCCGGCGCCGATCGTGTATTCGCCGAGACGGCCGGCCTTGAACTTCTCGCCTTCCTTGCCGGTGATCTTGCACTGCGCCAGTGCCTGGGCGGCCTGGTAGGTCAGGTAGCCGAGATCGGAGACGTTCCACCAGATGTCCTGGGCGGAGCCGTCCTTGATGTATTTCGAGATCAGCGTCGCCGGCGCCAAGCCCGTCAGCTTGACCTTGCCCATCAGGCCGGCTTCCTCCAGCGCGCGCGCCGCTGCCGGCAGGCCGATGCCGGCCGGCACGATGATCGCCTTGAGGTCCGGGAAGGCCTGGACGAGCGCCAGCGCCTGCTGCTGGTTGACCTGCTCGCTTTCCTCGCCATAGGCGACCTGCACCAGCTTCATCTTCGAAAATTTCGGCTCGGCCGCCATCTTCTTCTTCATGAAATCGATCCAGGCATTCTGGTTGGTGGCCGTCGGCGTCGATGACAGGATGGCGAAGTCGCCCTCGCCGCCCATCAGATTGTAGGCGCTTTCCAGCATCATCTCGGCGAGGCTGTCGCCCTTGGCCTGATTGGCGAAGACGGCGCGGGCGTCGCCGGCGACGTCGGAATCGTAAGACACCACCTTCACGCCCTGCTGCGCCGCGCGCTTCAGCGCCGGGGCGACGGCGTTGGCATCGTTGGCCGAGATGGCGATGACGCCGACCTTCTGGGTGACCAGGCTGTTGATGAAGTCGATCTGCGCTTCCGCGGTGGCCTGCGAGGGCGCGACCTGGATCGCCTTACCGCCGATCTCCTTGGCGGCCTCCTCCGCGCCCTGCTGGGCGACCTTGAAATAGGGATCGGTGTCGAGCTTGGGCAGGAAACCGACGGTCACCGGCTCCTTGGCGCATTCGTCGGCCAGGGCCAACGAGGCAGGGGCAAGCAGAATGGTCAATGCGAGCAGGGCTAGTCCAAACGCTTTCATTGTACACTCCTCCGTTTAATTCGGGCTTGCAGGAAGGGGCCCGAGATCACCCCTTGGTTTCGCGCAAGGCGCGCGATCTTGAGAGCCGCTCCTCCAGGGAGCGCCAGTAATTGCCGACCAGCAGCGAGCCGATCAGAAGCAGGCCGATGATCATCCCCTGCGCGTCGCCGCCGATCTGGTTGAGCGCCAAGACGTTGCGGATGATGGCGATCAGCACCAGCGCCAGCATCACCCCGGTGAGCTTGCCCTTGCCGCCGAAGACGCTGACGCCGCCGAGCAGCACGATGGTGATGACGTCGAGCTCCATGCCAAGCGCGTTGTTGGCGCGCGCATTGGCAAGGCGCGCCGTGTAGACGATGCCGGCGATGGCCGCGACGACGCCCGATACGACGAAGAGGGAAAGCACCATGCGGCGCGTGTTGATGCCCGAATAGCGCGCGACTTCGGGGCTGCCGCCAAGCGCGTAGAGCCGCTTGCCGGTCGCGGTCTTCTGCAGCATGACGGCGAAAACCGGAGCGAGCAGCAGGAAGGGCACGACGGTCCAGGGGATCTGCGTTCCCGGCAGATTATCGATGCCGAAATCGACGATCGCGGGTGGCAGGATGTTGACCGAGCCGGTGCCGAGCAGGATGTAGCCGATGCCCCTGTAGAGGGCCATCGTGCCCAGGGTCACCACCAGCGACTGCAGGCCGAGCGCGGACACCAGAAAGCCGTTGAAGGCGCCGAGCAACGCGCCGAAGAGCAGCGTCAGCGGGATCGCGACGAATGTGGGCATGCCGGCCTGGACGGCGAGGCCGAAGATCACAGATGTCAGCGCCAGCACCGATGCGATAGACAGGTCGATCTCGCGGCAGATGATGAGCAGCGTCATCGGCAGGATCAGCAGCGCCTTTTCCGACGCGCTGGCGGCAAGCTGCGAGAGATTGAAGCCGGAAACGAAGTTCGGCACGAAGATCGCGGCGTAGAGGAAGACAGCGAGACAGGCGGCGGCGAGCAGCAGGTCCCAGAAGTCGATCGAGCGGAGGAACTTCGTCATCTCATCCTCGCCTGTCTGGCCTGCTCGGCGCGCCGCACGATGAAGGTGTCGATGCCGATGGCGACGAGGATCACCAGGCCGTAGACACCCTGCAGCCACAGCGGATCGACGCGCACCAAAGTGAGCCCGTTCTTGATCACCAACAGCGTCAGCGACCCGAGCACGATGCCGAGCAGCGTGCCGGAGCCGCCGCGGATGGCGACGCCGCCGACCACGGCGGACGCGATCACCGTCAGCTCGAAGCCGAGCGCGACGCGGGCGTCGATGGTGGCGTAGCGCGAGGCCCACAACGCGCCGCAGAGGCCGCCGAGCAGCCCGGCCAGGCCGAAGGCCATCAGGATGCGCCGGTCGACCGGAATGCCGATGAGGCGCGCGCCGTCAGGATTCGAGCCAGTGGCGAACAGCTCGCGGCCGATCGCCGTGCGGTAGAGCAGCACATAACCGGCGCCGAGGATGAGGATGGCGATGGCGACGATCAGCGGCACGCCGGCGAGCTTCAGCCCTGTCATGTCGAGCCATCTCTGCGTCACCTCGTCGGCGCTGACCTGGTCGCCGGCGGCCCAGATCGAGTTGAAGCCGCGGAAGATCGACATCGAGGCCAGCGTGACGACGATCGCCGGGATTTTTCCCCGAGTGACGACGAGGCCGTTGATGAGCCCGCAGACCGTACCGACGGCACAAGCGGTCGCCAGGCCGATCGCGATGTCGAGGCCGGGATAGGCCTGGACCATGCTCGCCGCCATATAAGCTGACAGGCCGATCACCGAGGCGATGGAGAGATCGATGTTGCGAGTGATCAGCACCAGCATCTGGGCAAGTGCTGCGACGACCAGCAATGCAGCATCCATCGATACCGCCGTCAGGTTCGCGGCGCTGACCATGCGCGGATTGATGATGGTGACGGGAATGGCGACCGCCAGCATCGCGGCGAGCAATCCGAACTCGCGACGCTTGAGAATATTTGCCGGGCCTTTGCTTGCTTCCTCGAGCGCGGCTTGTTCCGTCTGCGTCGTCGCGCCGGCCCGCTCGACCGTACGGGTCGCGGCCTCGAGAACCTTTTCCTGGGTCGCTTCGCCGCTAGCGAACTCGGCCGTGCGATGGCCCTCGCGCAGCACGACGATGCGGTCGCACATGCCTATGAGCTCGGGCATTTCGGAAGAGATCAACAGGATCGCCATGCCCTGCGCGGCGAGGTCGGCGATCATGGCATGCACCTCGGCCTTGGTGCCGACGTCGATGCCCTGCGTCGGTTCGTCAAGGATCAGGACGCGCGGCTCGGTGCGCAGCCATTTGGCCAGCACCACCTTCTGCTGGTTGCCGCCGGAAAGTTCCTTGACCGGCTGACCGTAGCCGGCGAAGCGCAGCTTCATGCGATTCAGCCAGTCGGCGACGAGGCCGATGGCGCGGTCGGTGCCGTAGAGGCCGAAGCGCGATGCCTTGTCCAGCACTGGCAGCACGGCGTTGTCGAGGACGCCGAAATCCATCACCAGGCTCTGGCCCATGCGGTCCTCCGAGACATAGGCGATGCGCGCATCCATGGCGTCGCGCGCGGAAGCGAAGCGCACCGGCATGCCATCTATGAGGATCTCGCCGCCGTCCGGCTGGTCGATGCCGAACAACACGCGCGCGATCTCGGTGCGGCCGCTGCCGACCAGACCGCCGAGGCCGACCACTTCGCCGGCATGGACCTTGAGGTCGATATCTGCGAAGGCGCCGGCGCGCGACAGTCCCCTCGCCTCCAGCACCAGCGCGCCGGGCGTTTCGCGGCGGTCGGGATAAAGGTCGCTGATCTCGCGGCCGACCATCATGGAGATCGCAGCGGCGCGGCCAAGCTCGGCTTTTGGCCGGACGCCGACGAGGCGACCGTCGCGCAGCACCGCGATGCGGTCTGCGATGCGGAAGATCTCATCCATGCGATGGCCGACGAACATCATCGCCACGCCATGCGCCTTGAGATCGGCGACAACGGCGAAAAGCCGCTCCACCTCACGCTGCGAAAGTGCCGCGGTCGGCTCGTCCATGATCAGCACGCGCGCGTCGAGCGATAGCGCGCGGGCGATCTCGACCAGTTGCTGCTCGGAGGTGCGCAGGGCGCCGAGCCTAGTATCGGCCGTCACGGCAAGGCCGACGGTCGCCAGCACCTTCCTGGCGCCGACAAGCATGGCGGCGTTGTCGATGCCGCCGAGACGGTCGCGCGGCATATGGCCAAGATAGATGTTCTCCGCCACCGACAGGTCGGGAAACAGGCCGGGATGCTGGTGCATGACCGCAATGCCGGCACCTTGAGCGTCGTGCGGCGAGCGGAAGGCGGCGGGTTTGCCGTCGACCTCGACATGGCCGTCGGTCGGTGAATACACCCCGGCGAGCAGCTTCACGCAGGTGCTCTTGCCGGCGCCGTTCTCGCCGAGCAGCGCCAGCACCTCGCCCGAACGCAAGTCGAAGGAAACGTCCTTCAGCGCAATCGTGCCGCCAAAGGCCTTGGTGGCGCCGACCAGCGCCACTGGAACGGCTGTTCCTCCCGCCGTCGCGACGACTTCGCCAAGCGCGCCTTGCTGCAGCACGTTTCCTCCCTGGTCGTAGTTATTTTTTCAGTTTGCTATATTAAATACCCCAGAGCCGCAACCGGAAAATTGACTTCCTTGCGCGCAACGCGCAGTGTCTCGCCGTGCTTCGACGCGATCCAACGGCTTCACGGTCGCGATTGCAGATAGAGCCGGCCGTGCTTGCGGCAAGACCTGGGAGATGGCGTTTTGTCGGGAAAAGGCAGCAATTCGGTCAAGGTTCGGCATTATAACGAGCGTTTCGTGCTCGATGCCATTCGCCGCCTGAAGGAGGCGTCCAAGTCCGATCTGGCGCGCGCCGCCCACCTCACCCCCGCCGCTGTCGCCGATATCGTCGACGGGCTGGAGCAGGCCGGTTTCGTAAAGCAAGTGGGAAAAAGGTTCGGGCAGCGCGGATCGCCGTCGATCCTCTACCGGCTGGCGCCCGAGCGCATCTACAGCGTCGGCATCAAGATCGGCCGGCGCGCGCTGGAAGCGGTGCTGGTCGATTTCGCCGGCGAAGTGCGCGCGCGTGCCTCGCACGAATACCGCTATCCGGACCCGGATCTGGTGCGCCGGGCCGGCAACACCTCGCTCGCCAATTTCGAGGCGCTGGTCGACGGGCTCGACGACGCCTCGATCGTCGGCGTCGGCATCGCCTCGCCCTATTTTCTGGGCGGATGGAGCGAGGAGCTGGGTTTCCCGGATGACCTTGGCGCCCGCTGGGAAGCGATCGACCTGATGACCTTCTTCGCGACGCCGCCGAAGACACCGGTGTTCATCGAGAACGACGCCACCTCGGCGGCATTGGCCGAGCTCGTGCAGGGTGCCGGCGCTCGCTTCCACGATTTCATGCATATCTCGATCGACACTTTCGTCGGCGGCGGCCTGGTGCAGGGCGGCAAGGTGCATACCGGACCGCATGGCAACAGCGCCGCGCTCGGTCCGCTGCCGGTCTCGCCCTCAAGCCTGGATTCGGTGGCGGCTAAGCCCGCGCGCTACCAGAGCCTGCTGCACCGCGCCTCGATCTATGTGCTGGTCAATCACCTGAAATCGCGTGGCGTCGAGATCGTGCGGGTGCGCGAGCTCGATCCCATGCCGCCCGGCGCGCGCGAGCCGCTGTTCGAATGGATCGAGGATTGCGCCAACGCGCTGGTCGAGGCGATCATCGCGATCACCTCGGTCATCGACATCGAGGCGATCGTGCTGGACTCGATCCTACCGCGTTCGATTCATCTCGAGCTGCTGGCGAAGGTGCAAAAGCAGTTCAACCGCGTCAGCGCCATCGGCATTGTCGCGCCCGAAATTGTGCCTGGACAGTTCGGCCCGGAGGCCTCGCCGATCGGCGCGGCGATGCTGCCCTTCTCGGCGCTGCTCGCCCCCGACAGCAGCGTCCTGATGATCGGCAAGGACCGGCCCAAGCTGCTGGGAAGCCTGTCCGCGCTCGCCGGCCAGGGCTGATCGAAAGGCGCCTCTGGACATCACACCGGCAGGCTCGTCACACCGGTCGACAGATGCGGCTCGGCAGGTGCGGCGTTAGTGCCGGCCTTGGCGCTCGCGCCGGCCTTGCCCTTCAGCGTCGCGCAAAGCACGCGATCCACCGCCAACCTGCCCGCCCCGCTCAGCGCCAGGATGAACATGCCGCCGGCGATGGCCAAGTCCTTTTCGAAATGCAACAGTTCGTTCTGGCTGGCGAAATTGGTGTGGAAGAGACTGGCCGTCATCAGACAGAACAGGCCGAGCCCGATCGCACCCAGCCGCGTCAGGATGCCGAGCGCCACCGACAGGCCGGCGCCGAGTTGCAGCGCGATGGTGGCAATGAGCAGCGGCGTGCCGACGCCAAGCGCGGCCATCGCCTTCTGAGCGCCCTCGAAATGCGTCGCCAGTTGCAGTCCCTCATGCACGAAGATCAGCGACAGAAGCAGTCGGCCGGCCAGCAGGACGAGGTCCCTGGCGTTAAGTTTTTCGGCAAGTTCGGTCGGTGTCATGATCGGCTCCAATCCTTGGAAACAGGTGGCCGTCACGCGCCCGCGTGGACGCGCGCTCGAGGTTGAAAGGTCGGAGCCGGCGCGAGGGAGAGGAACGCCGGCTCCGGTTTTCGGGCGCTACCGCCGTGGCGCCCAAAACGTTGTATTGGAGGGAGAGATCAGCGCCAGGGCCCCTCTCCGGCCGCTTCGCGGCTACCTCTCCCCCACTTTGTGGGGGCGAGGAACGGGCTGATCTACTTCGTCACCTTCGTGTCGATCGCCTGCTTGAGGTCGGAAAGCTCCTCGCAGCCCGACGGGCAGAGTTTTTGCAACGAGGCGAGCTGTTCATTGGCCTTGGCCTTGTCGCCGGTCTCGACATAGAGCTCGCCCAGATATTCATGCGCGGCCTTGTGGTCGGGCTTAAGCTCCAGCGCCTTGGTGTAGTAGGTCAGCGAGGTCTGGTAGTCGCCGGTCTTGCGCAGCGTGAAGCCGAGCAGGTTGTAGACGTCGGCCTGCTGGGTGTCCTGCGCCAGGTCGCGCAGATCGGCCAGCGCGCCCTTATAGTCCTTGGCGTCGATCTTGGCCTTGACGGCCGTCAGGTCGGGCGCATCAGTGCCTTCGATGTCGTCCACCGCATAGGCCGGAACGGCGATGACGATGGGTGCCACGGTCAGGACCGCTATGGCGCCGAGCACCGCGAAAGTTAAGTGTTTCATTGGCGTTGTCGCTTTCTGTTCAGGATCTGATTCAGATCGGATTTCCCGATCAGATCTGGGTTGGGGTGAAGGCGTAGGCGTTGCCGTCCTTGACGAAGCTGCCTGTGCCGGGGAACGGGAAGTGCGAGCCGCAGATGCGGACATTGTCGGCGATCACCTGGTCGATGATCCGGTGGCGGGTGGCGATTGCCGTCGGACCGTCCTGGTCGTAGGCGCCCTGCCATTCGGGATGCGGGGCAAGCAGCGCCGGCACGTACATGGTGTCGGCCGAGACGAGGAACTGCTCGGCGCCGGCATCGACATGGTAGACGGAATGGCCAGGCGTGTGGCCGGGCGCCGCCATGAGGCGGATGCCGGGCACCACTTCCGCGCCGTCGTCGACCAGCTTCCAGTTCTTCCATTTCGGAAAATTCTCGGCGATGCGCTTGCCCGCCGGCTTGCGGCCCTCGGGCAGCTTGGCGAGGCGGCTCGGATCCGTCCACCAATTGTACTCGGTGGCGTTGACGACCAGCTCGGCATTGGGGAACACCGGATTGTTGGTGCCCTTCTCCATCAGGCCCCAGACATGGTCCGGATGGAAATGCGAGATCAGAATAGTATCGATCGCCTTGTAATCGATGCCGGCGGCCTTCATGTTGGCCGGCAGATGCGTGGCGTTGGCCTGCCACTGGCCGACGCCCGAGCCGGCATCCATCATGATGGTGCGGCCGTTCATCTTGAGCACGACCACGGTGAGCGGGATCGGCATGAACTCGGTGGTCAGCCCCGCCTTGGCGAGCGCGGCCTTGGTATCGTCGACCGACACGTCCTTGATGAAGGCCGGGTCGTGGGGCTTGCGCCAAATGCCGTCATAGACGGCGGTGACCTCGAGCGAGCCGACCTTGTATTTGTAGAAGCCGACCAGCGGCTCCACCGGGGTTTCGGCGTAAGCCGCGGGCGCGAATTCCAGCTTGCCGGCAATGCCGAAGGCGGCAGCGGCGGCGGCGGATCCGAGCACCATGCGACGTGTCATGTTGAACATCAGAAATCTCCTCTTGTGGCTGCAAATTTGCGTCAGGTTTCAGGCGGTGTGAGAAATTGGCGGAGGGCCCGGTGCGACCCTCCGCCGGCTGCGGAAGCCGGTGCCGGCCGGTCCGACTGAAGACCGGCCGGCGCCGGGGAGATCGGGACGTCTGGTCGTTGAACCGGGCGAGGCGTGCCTTCCTCGCACATGGTCAAGACCTTTGGCCTCGACTCCTAGCTCAGCGACCCCAGATGCCCTGGCCGGGCTCATCCGCAGCGATCTTGGCCGCCGGCTTCATGTCGTGGCGGTCCAGCTTCACGATCGAAGCAGTGGTGGTGGTATCGACGGCGGCTGCCTGCTGAGCGGCCGCGGAGAAGTGGTCGCTGCCGGCAAAGGCGCCGCCGGTGGCAACGAGGATGGCGACTGCGGTGAGGGCGATCTTGTTCATATGCGTATTCCTTCCGGGTTGGTTGATGCGTGCCTTGGGAGGATGGCCTCGCTACAGCCAAGACCCGGAAGGCCCGGGCTTTATTCCCGGAACGCGGAAGAATCTTTTCAGGGGGCGATAGAAATCGCGACTCGCCCGGATGAAACGGGAAGCCGCGGCCAGTTAGCCGGCGTTAAGCATCGCTCCAATTTTTGGGCTGAAAATAAGCCGCGAAGCTACCAGTGACGCAACTTGAAGCCGGGCCGGAAGTTAAATTTAAGCACTTCCTGTTAGCTTCAGCCGATGGATTTCTGTCCGCGAAAGGTATTCCTGTCGAATTGACCTGGACGGGTTTCAATATCGGCCGCATCAGACCGGCCGTTTTCTCTTCCGCCAACTTGCCGGCGGCTATCGCTGTTTTCGTGCTTGCGATCTGCGCGATCTTCGTCGATCAGCAAAACAGAAAAGTCTCCGACCAGCTGATGCGCGCCGAGGTGCTGGCCAAGGTCAACATCATTCGCGCCAAGCTCGAGGGCAACATAAACGGCAACCTGCAGCTGGTGCAGGGCCTTGCTTCAGCGGTCACGACCGAGCCGTATATGGGGCAACAGCGATTTGCGGCGCTCGCCGCGAACCTTTTCAATGAGAAATCGCAGCTGCGCAACATTGCCGGCGCGCCCGACCTTGTGATCTCGTTGATGTACCCGATGGAGGGCAACGAAAAGGCGCTCGGGCTCGACTACCGCAAGAATGAAGCACAACGCATGGCGGCGCTACGGGCGCGTGACCAGCGCGCCTTGGTCCTGGCGGGTCCGGTAGACCTCGTCCAGGGCGGCCGAGGCTTCATCGGCAGGATTCCGATTTTCGTACCGACAGTGGGCGGCGGTGACCGGTTCTGGGGCATTCTCTCGGCGGTCATCGATGTCGACAGGCTTTTTGCCGCAAGCGGCCTCACCGACCCGGACCTCGATATCGAGGTCGCCCTGACAGGCAAGGACGCGCTGGGCGGCGGCGGCCAGCGCTTCTTCGGCAGCGAGAACGTGGTCGACGGCACCCCGGTGACGGCCGAAGTGGAACTGCCGCTGGGGTCCTGGCAATTGTCGGCGATACCGAAACACGGCTGGCCGGCCACGCCGAAGAACGAGGCCACCTTGTGGGCAACGATGGCGCTGGCCGGCGCGCTGGTTGTGTTGCCCATCCTGATAGCCGGCTGGTTGTTCGGCGAGAGACAGAAGAACTACGCGGAGCTGCGGCGGCTTTCGCAGCGGCTGGAGCTTGCCCTCGACGCCTCGGGCATCGGCGTGTGGGAACATGACCTCGCCACCTCGCAGCTCGTGTGGGACGACCGCGTCAACGAAATCTATGGCAAGCCGGCTGACGGCCGGCCGCGTGGCTATGACGACTGGGCGCTGACCATTCATCCAGACGACCTGGAGCGCGCAAGGAAGGACTTCGACACGGCGGCCGAAACCCACGGCCGCTATTCCTCGCAGTACCGTCTTCTCCTACCTGACGGTACCGTCCGCCATGTGCGCACCCGGGCAGGCTTCCTGCAGGACGTCGACGACACGCCGAAGATGATCGGCGCTGAATGGGACGTGACCAGCGACGTCCTGCTCAACGAGAATCTGGTGCGTGAGCGGCAATTGTCGGAATCGAAGAATGCCGAGCTCGAGACCGCCAAGGCTAGGATCGAGCACGTCGCGCTGCATGATTCCCTGACAGGCCTGCCTAACCGCCGTTATCTCGATGAGATGCTGGCCGGGGCGCACGATGATCGCACCGCCTTGCTGCATCTCGACCTCGACCGCTTCAAGCAGATCAACGACACGCTTGGTCATGCGGCAGGCGACGCCATGCTCATGCATGCATCGAAGGTCATCAAGGCCAACGTCCGGACAGCCGACTTCGTGGCGCGCATCGGCGGGGATGAGTTCATCGTGGTGTGCCGCGAATGCAGGGACGATGAACTCGCCGTCCTCGCGGACCGGATCATCGAAGAGATGCGCCAACCCGTCGACTATAAGGGCCATCAATGCCGGTTTGGGGTCAGCATCGGGATTGCGGCCAATAACGGCATCGATGCCAAGCAATTGCTGGTCAATGCCGACCTCGCGCTCTACCGGGCCAAGAGCCGAGGGCGCAACCGCTACGAGTTCTTCAACGAAGAGCTGCAAAGCGAGATCGTGAAGACCAAGCAGACCGCCGACGAGATTCTCGGCGGCTTGGAGCGCAACGAGTTCATTGCCTATTACCAGCCGCAGTTCGACGCCAACACGCTCGAGATCGTCGGTGTCGAGGCGCTGTCGCGCTGGCGCCATCCACAGCGCGGCATCCTTGGCCCCGACGTGTTCCTCAAGGTTGCCGAGGAATTGAACGTGGTCTCGCTCATCGACCGCACGATCCTCGAACAAACGCTCGAGAATTTCCAGCGCTGGTCGCTCGACGGGCTCAACATCCCGCGCGTGTCGGTCAACGTCTCGGCACGAAGGCTGGAAGACAAGGATCTCATAAAGGGCCTGCGCAAGCTGGCGATCAAGGCGGGAACCGTCTCGTTCGAGCTCGTCGAGTCTATCTTTCTCGACGAGCACGACGACCTCGTCGCCTGGAACATCGAACACATCAAGGAACTCGGAATCGACATCGAGATCGACGATTTCGGCACGGGCTACGCATCCATCGTCAGCCTGCTCAAACTGCAACCGCGCCGTCTCAAGATCGACCGGCAGCTCATCACGCCGATAACCGGCTCGGCGGCGCAGCGGCGATTAGTGTCGTCAATCATAGAGATCGGCAAATCGCTCGGCATCGGGGTCGTGGCGGAAGGCGTCGAGACGATGGAACATGGGCGCATACTGAAGGAGCTTGGCTGCGACATCCTGCAGGGCTACGCCTTCGGGCGCCCCATGGACGCAACATCCTTCAGGACCTTTGCGCAGTCGCGGGAGTGGCTGGCAGCGGGATAGCGATGCCGGCTCACCGATCTACCATTTGACCGGGCCGTTTGCCGGCTGCACGACCCGTTCGGCAAACGAGCAAACGACAGGACAGCCCTCGCCGAGAGGGAGACGCGCTAAGCCCGGTCATCAAACTGTCACACCAGGCGGCAATCGCCATGGTAGGTTTGCCGTGGCCGCCCCCGCGACCACGACCGCATCAAGAACCGGCGAAGCCGCCATGAACATCGCCCTCCCCGCTGAAGGCACTGACCTCTCGCCCTATCTGCCGGACGAGCACGGGCTGTTCTTCATCTACCATTTCAAGGCGGACGGTTCCCGCACCGCGGATCCCGCCGAGGCGCATTGGAGCTGGCGCAGCTACCAGATCACCGACATGCGCGCCCGCCACGAGATCGGCGCCGAGACGGCCCTGCCGGCGCCGGTGCGCGACGCCTTCCTGTCGCCAAGTCATGGCTGCCAGATCGATTTCGAGGACGACTTCCTCTACGGCGACCTGCCCGACCTCAGGCACGATTTCGCCGAGGCGCGCGGGCTCACGCATTTCCGCTTCGCCTTCAACGACAGGATGCTGGTCGGCGCTCGCAAGCAGCCGCTGGAATCGGTAGACAGGATCCGCAAGCTGGTGGAGAGCGGCACGCGGAAATTCCGCAGGCCGGCCGAGCTGATCGAGGCGGTTATGGGCCAGTCGCTCGACGGCATGGCGGCCGAGCTCGACAAGATGGGCGACACGCTCGACGGCATCGAGGACCGCATCGTGTGCGATGCATGGCACAATGAACGCCAGGCCCTGGTCGACGCGCGCCGGCAGCTGGTGCTGATCCACCGGCAGATGGCGACGCTCACCAGCCTTTTCCGCCACCTCGACCATTCGCATCGCAACGAGCTGCCCGACCCGATCAACGACATGGCCACACGGCTCTCGCATCGGGCGCACACGCTGCATCACGACGGCGAGCAGCTGCAGGCGCGCACGCGCCTGTTGCAGGACGAGCTGATGGCGAAGCTCACCGAGCAGTCGAACCAGTTGCTCTACATCCTGTCGGTCATGACGGCGGTGCTGTTGCCGACGACCATCATCTCCGGGCTGTTCGGCATGAATGTCGGCGGCTTGCCGCTGGTCGATACGCCGCACGGCTTTTGGGTGGTGACGGCGATCTCGGTCGTCATCGCCGGCGTGGTTTACAAGATCGTGCGACGACTCGGGCGCGTCTGACCCTCATGCTGTTGCCCGCAGGTCCTCTACAATGGTGCCGGCGGCGCTGACTTCCGCTTCATGGCCGGGTTCGCGCCACGTCTCGGCGAGGCCGGCCGCGTACCATTCGCGCATGGCCGGCAGGTCGAGAAGCCGCCGCGGATAGTCAGCCGCTTCACCTTCGAAAGGCAGGCCGTAGGACTGCGCCCTGAACGCAACGGGGGCGAAGAAGGCATCGACGGCGCCAAAACGGTCCCCGGCCAGGAAGGGCCCGCCGAAACGCAAAAGACCATCGTTCCACAAGTCTCCCATGCGGAAGAGATCGTGCTTCAGCGCGGGGGACATCGGCAACGGCTCGACGCGCACACCGCAGCACATTGGGCAGTCGTTGCGCAGCGCGGTGAAGCTCGAATGCATCTCGGCGGCGGCCGAGCGTGCCCAGGCGCGCGCCTTCGCATCCACCGGCCACACGCCCGGATGGCGTTCGGCCAGATATTCGACGATCGAAAGCGAATCCCAGACCGCCCAACCGTCATCGACCAGGCAGGGCACGCGGCCATTTGGCGAGAACTGCCTGTAGAGGTCGAAACTCGGCCCGACCGGGAACGGCGTCAGCCGCTCCTCGAAGGGAATGCCGAGGACACGCATCAGCAGCCATGGCCGCAGCGACCACGACGAATAGTTCTTGTTGCCGATATGCAGAACGTACATCGGGCGCCCTCCTCTGTTCGACGCGGTTGCGGACGGATAGCCGTCTCGCGCTTTTGCTTATCTCGCGGGTGCCGCCGGCCGAACCTCGCGGCCCCTGAACATCGACCAGCTGTACATCGCCAGCGCCATCCAGATCAGCGCGAAGGCGATGGCCTGTGTGGTGCCGAACGGCTCGTTGAAGATCAGCACGGCGATCAGGAACACCATGGTCGGCGCGATATATTGCATGATGCCGATGGTGGAGAGGCGCAGCAGCCTGGCGCCGAAGGCAAACAGCAGCAGCGGTACCGCGGTGATCGGGCCGCAGCCGATCAGCAAGGCCGTGTCGGAACCGGTGCTGGAGATGAGGTGATCCTGGCCGGTGGCAATCAGGTAGACGATGTAGCAGAGCGCCGGCATTGAGAGCAGCAGCACTTCGAGCAGGAACCCCTGGCTCGGGCCGATCGGCAGCGTTTTGCGGAAGAAGCCGTAGGCGGCGAAGGAGAAGGCGAGCGCCAGCGACACCCAGGGCAATTTGCCTGCCTCGACGGTCAGCACCGTCACCGCGATGGCGGCCAGCGCAACAGCCGCGATCTGGAGCCGGTCGAGCCGCTCGCCGAGCAGCACGGCGCCGACCACGACATTGACCAGCGGGTTGATGTAATAGCCGAGCGCAGTCTCCACGGTGCGGTCGACCGCGATCGCCCAGACATAGATGCCCCAGTTGACCGAGATAAGCACCGCCGTCAGCGCGGCCATGGCAAGGCTTTTGGGGGAACGGATCGCCGCCTTGAAGTCGGCGGTGCGGCCAGCCCAGATCAGCACCGCCGCCGCGATCGGCACCGACCAGACGACGCGGTTGGCGATCACCTCGGCAAGCGGCAGATGCGCCACCGCCTTCATGTAGAAGGGCAAGAGCCCCCAGAGGAAATAAGCGCCAAGCGCCAGAAGGAAGCCGCGTCGGCCCTTGGCGTCTTGATCGAGATCGGCTGTAGCGGTGACCATGGCCCAACGCTATGGCCCAGTAGGCCGCCCAAGACCATCACAAAATTATGATGGATCAACGGAGTTTTGGTGATGGCTCAGCGGGCTCGGACCGCTTCCTTTCCGTGGTGCCGCATCACAATTCGCCTCCGCAGCCCGCCTACAGAATTTTCTGTTTGCGATGGCCCGCCCGTAGTAATAGCCTCATTTTAGCGCTTGGGGGAATTCTAATATGAAGTGATTCTGGAGCCCTTCAATGTCGCGCCTGACAAGTGCTATAAAGAATAGGAAGTATACTTTTTTCCGAGCACAGCTCGGCGTAAGGCGTCATCTGGCCGACTCGGTCGCCTATCGGGCTTACCGCGCAACAACAGACATCGATTACTTCTTTCACGTTTTCCCGGACCGAAAGCTGATCTATGTGGAAGTACCCAAGGCGGGTTGCACCACAGTCAAGCGACTGCTTTCGATCTGCGCCTACGGAATCAACCATGATGACGATCCCGAGGCATATCATTCGCGTCGAAAATCCGGACTGCTTGCCCCGAGCGACGTCGGCGTAAAACTGTTCGAATCGCTGCTGCGCGACCCGGAAACGCTGATTTTCTCCGTGGTGAGAAATCCATTCTCCAGATTGCGGTCATGTTATCTCAACAAATTCTATGAGCTCAAACTATCCGACCCAGGAAATACCGGACTAATCGAGCAATTGATGGGTGACATGACCTCATTGTCCTCGTCCGACATCGACCGAGACCAACTGTCTTTCGACAGCTTCGTCAAAGGCGCATGCACAACGGCTGCTCTCGGCAAGAATGGCCATTGGGGCCTAATGTCAGCAATAATTCCGAATTCGAGCGACTTCAGGGTCGAGATCATAAAGCTCGAATCCCTGGCCGAGGGCTTGAATCCCGTCTTGGCCCGATTAGGCGCTTCGGAGGAAATTCGAAACTCGCTGGCAAAACCGCTCAACCAGTCTGCCCCTACGCCAGGAATTGCATGGACGCGTCCGCTGGTTGATGCGGCCAGGCGGGCCTATGCGGAGGATTTCAGGCGGTTCGGTTATGATGCCGACTATCGAGCCGGCTGACGGTCCGAATTCCCCCTACTCCGCCGCCACCAGCCCAGCCATCTCGCGGTTCTTCATCAGCTTGTAGACGATCGAATCCATAAGCGCCTGGAACGAGGCGTCGATGATGTTTTCCGAAACGCCGACCGTCCACCAGCGGGCGCCGGTGGAATCGTGCGATTCGACCAGGACGCGCGTGATGGCCTCTGTGCCGCCATTGAGGATACGCACCTTGAAGTCAGCGAGCTCGAGGTCGACGATTTCGCTCTGGTATTTGCCGAGGTCCTTGCGCAGCGCGATGTCAAGCGCGTTGACCGGGCCGTGGCCTTCCGCCACCGACATCTTCTCTTCGCCGTCCACCTCGACCTTCACAATCGCCTCGGAGACGGTCTTCAGATTGCCGTTGGCATCGAAGCGGCGCTCGACCATGCAGCGGAAGGAAGTGACGTTGAAGAACTCCGGCAAGCCATGCAGCATTTTTCGCGCGAGCAGCTCGAAGGACGCGTCGGCGCCTTCATAGGCATAGCCTTCGGCCTCGCGCTCCTTGACGACGGCGATCAAGGAGTCGAGCCGGTTGTCGTCCTTCGGCACATCGATGCCGCGTCGCTTCAGCTCGGCGAGGAAATTCGCCTTGCCGCCCTGATCGGAGACCATGACGCGGCGGCGATTGCCGACGGCTTCCGGCGGCACGTGCTCGTAGGTCGCCGGCTCCTTGGCCAGCGCGGAGGCGTGGATGCCGGCCTTGGTGGCGAAGGCGGAAGAGCCGACATAGGGCGCCTGCGCTTCCGGCGCGCGGTTGAGCAATTCGTCGAAGGCACGGGAGAGCCTGGATATTCCGGTCAGATCCTCCGCCGAAATGCCGGTTTCGAAGCGGTCGGCGAAGGCGGGCTTCAGCGAAAGCGTCGGGATGATGGTGATCAGATTGGCGTTGCCGCAGCGCTCGCCGATGCCGTTCAACGTGCCTTGGATCTGGCGCACGCCAGCTTCCACGGCGGCCAGCGAATTGGCCACCGCCTGTCCAGTGTCGTCATGCGCATGGATGCCGAGATGGTCGCCAGGGATGCCGCCGGCGACCACCTTGCCGACGATTTCGCGCACTTCCGAGGGCTGGGTGCCGCCATTGGTGTCGCACAGCACCACCCAGCGGGCGCCGGCTTCGTAGGCGGTCCTGGCGCAGGCCAGCGCGTAGTCAGGATTGGCCTTGAAGCCGTCGAAGAAATGCTCGCAGTCGACCATCGCCTCCTTGCCGGCGGCCACCGCCGTCTCGACCGAGGCCTTGATCGACTCCAGGTTCTCTTCATTCGTGCAGCCGAGCGCCACGCGCACATGATAGTCCCAGCTCTTGGCGACGAAGCAGATGGCGTCGGACTTCGACTGCACCAGCGCCGCCAGCCCTGGATCGTTGGAAGCCGAGACCCCTGCCCGCTTGGTCATGCCGAAGGCAACGAATTTCGCGCTTTCCGTCCGCTTCTTCTGAAAGAAGGCGGTGTCGGTCGGATTGGCGCCCGGATAGCCGCCCTCGACATAGTCGATCCCGAACGCGTCGAGCAGTTTTGCGATGGCGATCTTGTCCTCGACGGAAAAGTCGATGCCCGGCGTCTGCTGGCCGTCGCGGAGCGTGGTGTCGAAGAGGTAGAGGCGTTGTTTCTTCATGGCGATAGCTCGAAATGCCGGGATCCTTCGCGCCCCCCTCTGTCCTGCCGGACATCTCCCCCGCTTGGGGGGAGATTGGACGGCACTTCGGCTTTCGCCAATCTCCAGCGTTGCAGGAGAAGCGGCAGGGCCGAAGCTGCTGATCTCCCCCCTTGTGGGGGAGATGGCCGGCAGGCCAGAGGGGGGCGCCGTAGAGCACGAACCTGCATCATTATTTCCCTGCAAACCGATCCGTCGCCCGGATCAGCCGATCCAGAATCCCCGGCTCGGAATAGGCGTGGCCAGCGCCTTCGATGAGGTGAAAATCCGCTTTCGGCCAGGCCTTGTGCAGCGCCCAGGCATATTTCGCCGGGCACGGCATGTCGTAGCGGCCGTGGACGATGGTGCCGGGAATGTCCTTCAGCTTCCAGGCATCGCGCAGAAGCTGCCCTTCCTCCAGCCAGCCGGCATGGACGAAATAATGGTTCTCGATGCGGGCGAAGGCGACGGCGTAGTCGTCCTGGGCGAACGGGTCGCTGGTCTCGGGTTCAGGCAGCAGCGTGATCGTCTCGCCCTCCCAGATGCTCCAGGCGCGGGCGGCCTCCACCTGGCGCGCGCGGTCGGAGCCGACCAGCCGCTTGCGATAGGCGGCCATCATGTCGCCGCGCTCGGCTTCGGGGATCGGCGCGAGAAAACGCTCCCATTTGTCGGGAAACATCTCCGAGACGCCGAACTGATAATACCATTCGAGCTCGGCGCGGGTGAGCGTATAGATGCCGCGCACGATGAGCTCACTGACGTGCTCGGGATGCGTCTCGGCATAGGCGAGCGCCAGCGTCGAGCCCCAGGAACCGCCGAAGACCAGCCATTTGTCGAAGCCGGCCATCTCGCGCAGGCGCTCGATGTCGGCGACGAGATGCCAGGTGGTGTTGGCTTCTAGCGAGGCGTTGGGCGTCGATTTCCCGCAGCCGCGCTGGTCGAACAGGATGACGTCGTAGAGTTTCGGGTCGAACAGCCGCCGGTGTTTCGGCGAGATGGTGCCGCCCGGACCGCCATGCAGGAACACGGCAGGCTTGGCGCCCCGGGTGCCGCAACGCTCCCAATAGATGGTGTGGCCGTCGCCGACATCGAGCATGCCCGACTCGAACGGTTCGATCTCGGGATAGAGCGTACGCAAGGAACTGCCGTGCATCGTCATAGTTTCAAGCCCTGCTCCGGCCAGTTGGCCGTCTCGTGGTCGGGGTGCTGGAAGGAGATGATCTGCTCCTGCCGTCGGTAGAAATCGGGATCGTCGAGGGTCGGCGCCTCGAAGATCTTCTCCACCCAGGGCAGCCGCACCGCGTAGTTGACCTGGATCTGCGGCGCGAGATCGGAGCGGTCGTCGAAGGCGCCGATCGCGATCTCCAGCGCGCCCGGCTGGCGATAGGTCAGCGGCGTACCGCAGCGGGCGCAGAAGCCGCGGTCGATGTTGACCGAGGACTGGAAATAGCTCGGCTCCTCATGGGTCCATTCGACGCCGTCCTTCGGCACCGTCACCAGCGCGCCGAAGAAATTGCCGAACTGCTTCTGGCACATACGGCAGTGGCAGATGGACGGGCGCCCAAGCTTGCCGTGCACGCGGAAACGCACGGCGCCGCACTGGCAGCCGCCGGTTCGAACTTGATCGGTCATGGTCTTTCCTCCGGCGGCCATTGGTCGGTGTCGTAATCTGGATGCTGATAGGAGACGAGCTCGGCGAGGTAAGGCGCAGAGGCGATATCGGCCATCGTGTCCTCGGACGGCAGCTTCGGGATGCCGTCGACATAGGGAAGCTTCGCCTCCGTCCCCCACTGGATGGTCGGCACGATGCCGGTCGGGTCGTCGAAGGCGGCGATCGCCAATGCGATACCGTCGGGCGCCTCGAAGGTCAGCGGCGTGCCGCATTCGGCGCAGAAACCGCGCCAGGCGGCGTTGGAGGAACGGAAGCGTTTCGGCTCGCCGCGCGTCCAGTCGAGCGTGGCGCCGCGCACCGACACCAGCGGCAGGTAGAAATTGCCGCTCGCCTTCTGGCACATGCGGCAGTGGCAGACCGAGGCGTCGCCCAACGCGCCTTCGACGCGGAAGCGCACGGCGCCGCACTGGCAGCCGCCGGTGTAGATCGGCCTGTTGTCGAGGCTCATCGCTCACTCCGTTTCACGGACTTAGACAGGGTCATGACAGACCGCCTCGACATTGTTGCAGTCGGGATCGAAGACGAAGGCGCCGTAGTAGTTCGGATGATAATGCGGACGCAGGCCCGGCCCGCCATTGTCCTTGCCGCCGACGGCAAGCGCTGCCGCATGAAACGCATCGACCTCGGCGCGGCTGCGCGCGGTGAAGGCGATGTGCTGATGGTCCTTCGGCTTCTCCTTGCCCGCGCTCACCCAGAACACCGGCCGATCGCGGCCATAGCCGCCGACCTTGGCGCCGCCGGTGTATTCCTCCGGCACCATATAGAGCAGCGAAGCCCCCAAAGGCGCCATCGCCTTGTCGTAGAAGGATTTCGACACTTCGAAATCGGAAACGGTGATGCCGAGATGATCGATCACAGGACGAGCTCCTCCCTTGGTGGCGCGGCGGCCAGCCCGGCCACGATGACGATATGCTGGCAGACATTGTCGATATCGCGGATCACGTCGTCGTTCCAGAAGCGCGGCAGACGCCTCCTGACAGTCGAGGTCAGCGCTCTACGGCGCCCCCCTCTGTCCTGCCGGACATCTCCCCCGCAAGGGGGGAGATTGGCCGTCACCACGGCCTTCGCCAATCGCCCAAGCCGCATCACCTTTTGACCTCCCACGTCGTCACACGCGCGCCGGTGACAGGATCCTTGCCGTCCTTCAGCTGCACGCCCTGTGCCAGAAGCTCGTCGCGGATGCGATCAGCCTCGGCCCAGTTCTTGGCAGCGATGAACTCCAGACGATCCACGATTGCTTTTGCCACTGCCGCCTCGTCAACCTTGGCCGCGCCGACATCGAAGCCGAGGAAGGCTAGCGCCGCTTTCAACGAAGCGGCGGCATTGCCACCATCGCCGCCAGCCTCGACGGCCTCGCCGGCAAGCTGCGTCAGCCGCTGGAAGGCGGTGTAGGTGGCAAGGTCGTCCGACAGCGCTTCCACCACTTCGGCCGGCAGCTCCTTCGCGGCCGCGGGCGCCAGATCTGCCGCGCGTTTCCATTTGCGCAGCGTGTTTTCCGCCTCCTCCAGCTTGCGCACGGAAAAGTCGATCGGCTCGCGGTAATGCGTCATCAGCATCGCCAGCCTGAGCACCTCGCCCGGCCATGTGCGGCCGCCGAAGGTCTCGGTCTCCAGCAGCTCATGGATGGAGAAAAAATTGCCGAGGCTCTTCGACATCTTCTGGCCTTCGACCTGCAGGAAGCCGTTGTGCATCCACACATTGGCCATGACCTTGGTGCCGTGGGCGCAGCGCGACTGGGCGATCTCGTTCTCGTGGTGCGGGAAGATCAGGTCCAGCCCGCCGCCATGGATGTCGAAGACCTCGCCGAGATAGGCGGCCGACATGGCCGAGCACTCGATGTGCCAGCCGGGCCGGCCCCTGCCCCACGGGCTTTCCCAGCCGGGCTCTTCGGGCGAAGACAATTTCCACAGCACGAAATCGCCCGGGTTCTTCTTGTGCGCGTCGACGGCGATGCGCGCGCCGGCCTGCTGCTCGTCGAGATTGCGCTTCGACAATTCGCCATAGTCCGGCATCGATGCGGTATCGAACAGCACCTCGCCGCCGGCGACATAGGCATGGCCGCGCTCGATCAGCTGGCGGATCAGCGACAGCATGTCGGCCTTGCCATCGGCGCGGGGTGCGACGAACTCCGTCGCCCGCGGCTCATAGGTCGGCTGCAGGCAGCCAAGCGCGGCGACATCCTTGTGGTACTGATCGGCGGTCTTTTCGGTGACCTTGCGGATCGCATCGTTGAGCGACAACTTCCCGGCCGCGATCTCGCCGCCGAAGTCTCGCAGCGCCCTGGCGTTTATCTTGTCGTCAACATCCGTGATGTTGCGCACATACGTGACATGCTTTTCGCCGTAGAGTTGGCGCAACAGACGGAAAAGCACATCGAAGACGATCGCCGGCCTGGCATTGCCGATATGGGCAAAGTCATACACGGTAGGGCCGCAGACATACATGCGCACATTTTGCGGATCGATCGGGACGAACGGTTCCTTCGTCCGCGTTAGCGTGTTGTAGAGGCTGAGGCCCTTTGATGCGTCAGACATGCAGTCCCGGTCCTTGGTTGGGTTCACTGGAACCGGGTCCGCGCCGAAGGCACAAATCAGGCTCCAGCCTGCTGGCCGGGGCGTTTGTCCAATCTAGGAGAAGATGAGGCGAAAACGTCCGGACCAGCGCGAGGCTAGCCAATAATGCAAATGCCACAAATGGCGAAAGACGTTTTCATGGCGGGCTTTATCGCGCTGGCGGGTGTTGCCGTCAAGTCGCTCGGCTTAGGAAAGATGTCGTTGGATCACAGGTAAAGACGGGGCGAAACATTTTATTAAACATGTCGGCACAGTGATGAAACATTCGCCGGCTAGACCGCCCGGTGTCACGATTTGGTCCGAATCGACCGGCAAACGCTGAACACGAAACCGTTACCAGGGAAGAGAATCATGGCTCGCAGCAAGCAGGAACAAAACCGACAAACGCAGCCGGCTCTCACCAGCCACTACCGCGCGATCGGCCCGGCGGCCATCGTCGCCGCCCTCCTCCACACCGCGAAGAAGAAGAAGCCCGCGCAGAAGATCGTCTCGCCGCGCGCTGCCTGAAACGGCGCAACCGGTGCGGTCCCCGACGACGGGGGCGCCGGTGACGAGGGCGCTACGAGCGCCCTGGAGATGAAGGCCCCAAAGCAGCCTTTCGGGCAGGCAGCCTTCTTTGGATGGTTTGACGCAATTCCGAACGGAAAACCGCTCCACACTTTTCCTGGAATTGCTTTAAAATAAGCTCATCTGGTTTTCGTCCGCGCCAGGCTTCTGGCGCTTGGGCTTTTCGGCCTGCGGCGAAACGATGCCGCGCTCCTGGATCTCCGGCCCGGTGTTGGCGACCTTGTTGACCAGGTCGGAAACCGGTATCGCCTCGAAGAAATCGGGCTCGACGGGCTTCAGCAGATCAAGCACGTGGCGCGGCTCCTGCGTGCGGCAATCGAGCCAGCGGGCGAAGTCGCGCTCCTCGATCACCACCGGCATGCGATCGTGGATATGGGCGATGCCGGCATTGGCCTCAGTGGTGATGATCGCGCCGGTGTCCATCTCGGAACCGCCGGGCTCGGAGTAGGTCTCGATCAGGCCGGCGAAGGCGACCACGCCGCCGCGTCGCGGGCGGATCCAGTAGGGCTGCCCCTTGGCCGAACCCGATTGCTGCCACTCATAGAAGCCCGATGCCGGCACAAGAGCGCGGCGGTGGCGCATGGCGGTCTTGAACGATGCTTTTTGCAACACGCCTTCGGCGCGGGCGTTGATGAGCAGCGGAAACGCCTTGGTGTCCTCGACCCAGGCCGGAATCAAGCCCCAGCGCACCAGCATCGCCTGGCGGTCCGGCAGGTTGGAGCCGGGTTCCCGCGGCGGGCCGGCAAGCGCCATCAGCACCGGCTGTGTCGGCGCGATGTTGTAGCGGGCCGGAAATCCCTCCAGTTCGGCCAGGCCGAGGAAGGCGGCGGTCCGGTCCGGCGTGGCGGTCAGGGAAAAGCGTCCGCACATGGATCTGGGCTCTTCGATTGACGTGCCATCAAAAGTGGCGATGGAACCGCCACGCCGCAACGGCTAAAGCTGGATTCGCCCAATCGGTCCACAAAAGCCTGCAGAAAGATCGGCACGCATGGAAGAGCGCAAGATCATACCTGCCGTTTCCGTCGCGGTCGTGCGCGACGACACCGTGCTTCTGGTCAAGCGCGGGCGGGCGCCATCGCAAGGGCTCTATGCCTATCCGGGCGGCAAGGTCGAGCCGGGCGAGACCTTGCCGCAAGCCGCCGCGCGGGAGTTGCACGAGGAGACCGGACTTGAAGCCATCGACTACCGCCCGCTGCGCGACATCCATATCGACGGCAGCGGTGAAAACCACGCGGTCGACTATCTGCTGACGGTGTTCGGCGCCGCCTATGCCGGCGGCGAACCCGTGGCAAACGACGATGCCGAGACCGCGGCATTCTATACGCTGGCGCAAATGGCTGACATGCCGCTTGCCGGCGACGTGTTCTCGGTCGCCGAGGAGTTGCTCGGCCCTGCGCAACGCGCCATGCCGTGAGCATCCAGAATGGCCTTGCAGGCGACAAAATGTTTCGCCACAAAGCCTTGCCCTTTCTTCGCAAGGCCCCGATGACCCGCGCTTCCCCTCTTCTCGCCGCGTGCCTCGCTGTCGGCATCGCCGCTTCGCCGGCCACGGTGCGCGCCGCAGAAGCGCCGTTCGAGCCGGGGCTGATGCGGCTGGCGGAAGTGCTGGGATCGCTGCATTTCCTGCGCAACCTGTGCGGCGAAAAGGGCGACCAGTGGCGGATCGAGATGGAAAAGCTGCTCGAGTCGGAAAATCCGGACCCCGACCGGCGCGCCCGCTTCATCGCCTCCTTCAACCGCGGCTACCGCTCCTTCAGCGGCACCTATACGCGATGCACGCCTTCGGCGACCGAGGCCATCGCCCGCTACATGAAGGAAGGCGAGACGCTGTCGCGCGACATCGCTTCGCGCTACGGGAACTGAGGCAGCTCGGGCCGCCAGCGCGTTTTGCCCAGATTTCTTGCGACAATCGGCGCCAATGTGATGTGCCTTATTGTCTCCTGTCCCGCTCTGGTGCAATCATGTGTTGCGGTTTCGCAACAGTGTTAATGAAACGTTAGCGCGCGATTGCGGAATTAACTCAAACTGAAGGTTTTGATCCCGCAAGCCGGCCTAATCGGCTAAGCTCGGCATCGATTGAGCACAGTCTCGCCGACAATGTGAATTTCGACCCTAAGAATGTCGTATTTACAATGGCTTAATTGAGACTGCGGACGAACTGACAGCCCAAGCCGGGTCCACTGTTGGATCGCCGCTTGCAGTAAGGTGGACATCGCAATGGAACATGGTGTCAGCGACATCGACGCATTGGTCAGGGAAGAAAAACGCCTGACCGCCGTTGAGAGCCACAGCGAGGCTTGGGCGGAAGGCCTGTCGGCTGGCATCGAACCGGAAATCATCGCCGAGGCGGCGCTGGAGACAGCTTTCGGCGAGATGCTGCGCGCCAATGGCGAGACCTCGGCGCTGGCGCTGCTCGACCGCATGCGGGAAAAGGTGATCGCCGGCGCCTTCGAGCCGGAGCGGCTGAAGCACTAGTCATCCGTTTAAACAGCGACTTTTCGACAGTGACTTTTGACGAGGGCACGCCGTTTGGGCATCATGCCCATGCGCTTGACCATTCAAGGCGCCGCCCGGACTAGAGCATGATCCCGAAAAGTGGGAACCGGTTTTCGGAAAAGATCATGCTCCAACAAAAGGTTAGATCAGGAGGACGGTTCAACGAAACGTCATTCTGATCTAGGCCGGGGAACAATGGAGAGGCAAGCGGTGAGATTTTCGATGTCAGGCCGGCCGCGCGGGCTGACGCTCAACATCCTGATCGCCGCTTCCTGCCTCGCGCTGCCTTTGTGCCTCGCCAGCACGTCTTCCTACGCACTGAGTGAGATCCAGCGCGAGGACCTGCCTTCCCCGGTGACCCCGCCCGCCGACAGCGACAGCGCCGCGCCCGGCGCGACCGTGCCGATGCCGGAAGCGCCCGGCTCCAAGCCTTCGGACAGCGGCCAGCCGGCAGACGACACCGACAAGTCGGAGCCGGAAACGCCCCCCGCCAATGGCGGCATCACCAGCCCGCGCGCCGATCCGGACGCGCCGCCGCCGGCGGTCGTTTACGACCTCAACACGCTGCCCGAACCGGTCAAGCGCATGCATGGGCTGATCATCGAGGCCTGCCGCACCGGCGACATCGAGAAGCTGCGGCCGCTGATCGGCAAGGGCGATTCCATGACGCAATTGTCGCTGGGCGATATCGACGGCGACCCGATCACCTTCCTCAAGGGCCTCTCGGGCGACGGCGACGGCCAGGAGATCCTCGCCATCCTGGAAGAGGTGCTTTCGGCCGGCTATGTCCATGTCGACACCGGCACGCCGCAGGAACTCTATGTCTGGCCGTATTTCTTCGCGCTGCCGCTCGACAAGCTCGACGCGAGGCAGCGCGTCGAATTGTTCAAGCTGGTCACGGCCAGCGACTATGACGACATGAAGCAGTTCGGCGCCTACATCTTCTACCGCGTCGGCATCACGCCGACCGGGCAGTGGCTGTTCTTTGTGGCCGGAGATTAAGGCATCCCAGGTATGGCAATGTGGCGAGGCAACGAAACGACGTCCGTCAAGCCTATTGGTTAGGACTGTCGCGACAGCTTAGGCGGTGGTCAGAAGGATGCCGTGGCCGAATTCGTCAGCCAACTTCATGATAAGCAGCTTCTCACGTGCCGTAAGGCGCTTTTGATCGACAAAGCGCCAGTTGCGCTCGTAAAGCGCAAAGGCCTCTTTCGCGGGGATGGGGCGCGCGACATCGCGGTTCCAGGCAATCGCCTGGAGCTCGGGAAAGTCTGCAGGAATGATCGGCGCGATGTTCTCGCTCATAGCGCCTACAAGATAATGCGGAGCGCTTAACAAATCCAACTTTTGGCAGGGCTAAGCCGGCAACGCCTCGGAAAACTCCACCGCCTTGCCCTGGCCGGGTGTGACGATCTCGCCTTCCCACATGGCACGCGTGCCGCGCAGGATGGTGCCCACCGGCCAACCTGTCACCTGCTTACCATCATAGGGTGTCCAGCCGGCCTTGGAACCGGCCTGGGCGTTGGTGATGGTCTCGCGCCGTTTCAGGTCGACGATAGTGAAATCGGCATCGTAGCCGGCGGCGATGCGGCCCTTCCTGGCCATGCCGAAGATGCGCTGCGGGCCGTGGCTGGAAAGGTCGACGAAGCGCTGCAGCGTGAGCCGGCCGGCATTGACGTGATCCAGCATGATCGGCACCAGCGTCTGCACGCCGGTCATGCCCGACGGCGAGGCCGGATAGGTCTTCGCCTTCTCAGCCAGCGTGTGCGGCGCGTGGTCGGAGCCCAGCACGTCAATGATGCCTTGCGAAACGCCGTGCCAGACGCCGTCACGGTGGCGCGAGGCGCGCACCGGCGGGTTCATCTGGAGCAGCGTGCCAAGCCTGGCATAATCGTCCGCCGTCAGCGTCAGATGATGCGGCGTGGCCTCGCAAGTCGCGACATCCTTGTGCTGTTCGAGGAAGACGATCTCCTCGGCCGTCGAGATGTGCAGCACATGGATGCGCGCGCGCGTCTGCCTGGCGATGCGCACCAGGCGCTCGGTGCAGCGAAGTGCTGCGATCTCGTCGCGCCAGACGGGATGCGACGACGGATCGCCCTCGACGCGCTCGCCGAGCCGCTCGCGCAGGCGGAATTCGTCCTCGGAGTGGAAGGCGGAGCGGCGGCGGGTGTTGCGCAGGATCGAGGCGACGCCTTCATCGTCCTCGACCAGAAGGTCGCCGGTGGACGAGCCCATGAACACTTTGATGCCGGCCGCGCCCGGCAGCCGTTCCAGTTCGCCGACATCGCGAGCATTGTCGCGCGTGCCGCCGACCCAGAAGGCGAAATCGCAATGCATGCGGCCGGTGGCGCGGCGCACCTTGTCGTCGAGCGCCGCCTCGCTGGTGGTCAAGGGATTGGTGTTGGGCATTTCGAAGACCGCGGTGACGCCGCCCAGCACCGCCGCGCGGGAGCCGGTCTCCAGATCCTCCTTGTGCTCCAGCCCCGGCTCGCGGAAATGCACCTGGCTGTCGACGACACCCGGCAGGATGTGCAGGCCGGTGCAGTCGATGGTCTCGCGGGCCGAGGCCTGGCCGAGATCGCCGATCCGCGCGATGCGTCCGCCCTTCACGCCAATGTCGCGGCGGCCCTCGCCATCATGGTTGACGACCGTGCCGCCTGTCAGGATGAGGTCGAAGGTGGTTGCCATGGGCAGGTCCAATCTCTTGCGGGGGGAGTGTGGCCGGCTTACGTAATGGCCGAACGTTTTGCAAGATCAGGCCGACTTTCCCTCATGCCCTCTACCCAGCTCAACGACCGCGCGCTCATTTCCGTGTCAGGCCCCGACGCCGAGCATTTCCTGCAGAACATCCTCACCACCGATCTCGACGCGCTGAAGCCTGGCGAGGCGAAAGCCGGCGCGCTGCTTTCGCCGCAGGGCAAGATCCTGTTCGATTTCCTGATCTCGCGCGCCGGCGACAACGGTTTTCGGTTCGACTGCCGGGCCGACATCGCCGACGACTTCGTGCGCCGACTGATGCTTTATCGGCTGAGGGCAAAAGCCGAGATTGCCAAGCAGGATCAGGTGGTTGTCACGGTCGCGTGGGGCGATGATTCAACCGCCTTATCTTCCGATTCAACGGCGCTTGCCGACACGCGTTTTCGCGATGTGGCGGTGAGGCGTATTTATGGCGGCGGGGCAAAGGACGGTGGCGATCCTGATGGCTGGAAAGCCGCCCGCATCGCCAACGGCGTCGCCGAAAGCGGCGTCGACTACCAGCTTGGCGACGCCTTCCCGCATGACGTGCTGCTCGACGAAGCCGGCGGCGTCGGCTTCAGGAAGGGCTGCTATATTGGCCAGGAAGTGGTCTCGCGCATGCAGCATCGCGGCACCGCGCGGCGACGCGTGCTGATCGTGTCGGCCGACGGCCCCCTGCCCGCTTCGGGAACCGAGCTTACCGTCGCCGGCCGGCCGGTGGGCGCGCTCGGCTCGGTTAGCGGCAGGACCGGGCTTGCCATTGCCCGCATCGACCGGGTCAAGGCGGCGCTCGATGCCGGCGAGGCGATCCTGGCGGGCGAGGTTCCAGTGACGCTCGCGATTCCCGCCTGGGCGAAGTTCAGCTTCCCTGAAGGCGCGGCCAGCGCGGAGGAGGCCTGATGGCGGCCGACCGGGCCGGCGCGCCGCCGCGCGCCTGGCAACGCATGCTTTCGGGACGGCGGCTCGACCTGCTCGACCCTTCGCCGCTCGACGTCGAGATCGCCGATATCGCGCATGGGCTCGCCCGCGTCGCCCGCTGGAACGGCCAGACCAGCGGCGATCACGCCTTCTCCGTCGCACAGCACTCGCTGATGGTCGAGGCGCTCTATGGCGAGCTGGCACCGCAGGCCACGGCGGAGGCGCGGCTCGCCGCGCTGCTGCACGACGCGCCGGAATATGTCATCGGCGACATGATCTCGCCGTTCAAATCGGTGATGGGCGGCTCCTACAAGGATTGCGAGCTGCGCCTGCAGCGCGCCATCCATCTGCGTTTCTCGCTGCCGGCGGAGCTCGCCGCCTCCTTGCGCAAGGACATCAAGCGCGCCGACCAGATCGCCGCCTATTTCGAGGCGACGCTGCTGGCCGGCTTCTCGACGGCGGAAGCGACCGAGTATTTCGGCCGCCCGCGCGGCTTCTCCGCCGACCGCTTCGACTTCACGCCCAAATCCGTCACTTGGGCGCAAACGGCTTTCCTCAAGCGTTTCAAGACACTGGATGCCATGCGCCAGTCCTCGTTCGTCGCCAATTCGGCAAGCTAAAGAAGGCAGGCCGGCGACCCTCACTGGACACAACCGCCAATCAGTTTCATGAAAACCTGCGCAGGTTGGCGCAATCTGCCACTGCGATGGCGTGCTTCGTCACTGAATGGGCGAGCGCCTGCCACTATATCCGTGCCGAGCAAGATCAAGAGGCAATCATGTTTGACAGGAAGAGAAAGACAGCCCTTGTGACCGGCGCGTCGTCCGGCATGGGCAAGGAAATCGCCAGGCGCCTGATCCGGGACGGATATCAGGTCTATGTCGCCGCGCGCCAGATCGAGAAGATGGACGACCTCGCTGCATTGGGCGCGCGCGCGTTGCGCATGGACATTTCGAAGGACGCCGATATCGAAGCGGCTGTTGCCAATATCCTTGCCGAAGTGGACGGCGTCGATGTCCTGGTCAACAATGCCGGTTTCGGGCTTTACGGGCCGGTCGAGGAAATCGGAATCGATGAAGCGCGCTATCAGTTCGAGGTGAACGTCTTTGGCCCCGCGCGCCTGACGCAGATTTTGCTGCCGGCAATGCGTAAGAAGAAGGCTGGCACGATCGTCAACATCACCTCGATGGGCGGTAAGATCTATACCTTGCTCGGCGCCTGGTATCACGCGACCAAGCATGCGCTGGAAGGCTGGTCCGACAGTCTGCGGCTCGAGCTCGCGCCCTTCGGCATCAAGGTCGTGGTCATCGAGCCGGGTCTGATCGAGACCGGATTCGGCGATGTCGTCGCGGATGGACTTTTGAAGCGATCCGGAAGCGGCGCCTATGCGAAGGTGACGCAGGCCGTGGCGAAGACGACCCGAGCGAGCTATGGCCACGGCCGCGGCAGCGATCCGAGCGTGATCGCCGATGTGGTGTCGGAGGCTGTGAGCTCGGCCAAGCCGAGAACGCGCTACGCCGCCGGCAAATATGCGAAGATGATGATCGGTGTGAGAAAATGGTTCGGTGACCGCATGTTCGATCGCCTCATCCTCAGCCAGATGCGATGAGCGGCGGAAGCGGCAGCAGGGCGGGAAAACGGGCATGAGCGGAGTTCCAGGCGACAAGTGCAAGGTGCCTCGGGCCTTCTGGCGCGCCGTGGAGCGTCTGGGCCTGCCCGCGTCAGCCCTGTTGCGCCAGGCCCGGCTTCCCGCCACGCTCCACCTCAACGAGCAAGCCTTCATCACGACCGCGCAGTATTTCGCGCTGTGGAGGGCTCTCGAGGAACTCTACGCTAGACCGGCTCTGGGCCTCCGGCTGGTCGAGGTCGCCGACACCGCGATCCACCCGCCCTCCACGCTCGCCGCTTTCCACGCGCGGAACTATCGCGACGGCATCGCCCGGATTGCTCGCTTCAAGCGGCTTTGCTCGCCCGAGCAGTTGCATATCGTCGAGGAGAACGGCGAATGCACGATAAGTTCCGAGTGGCTCTATGCCAACGAGCCGACGCCTGCAGTCGCAACCGATATCGCTTTTGCCTTTCTTGTCGAGCTCGGCCGGCGGGGAACGGGGCAGCATCTCGTCCCCCTTCGTGTCGAGCTCACGCGTCCCGACGACAAGAGCGGCGCGCATCCGGACTATTTCGGATGTCCGGTCCGCTACGGCGCTGCGCGCGACTTGCTGGTCCTGCGTTCTGCCGATCTCGACCGTCCCTTTCCGGGCCACAACCCAGAGCTTCTCGAGATCCTCACGCCCGCGCTGGCCGCCGCGCTCGGCGAGCTTAGCGCGCAAAGCTCGATTGCCGAGCAGGTGAAGGTCGCGTTGAAGCGAGGCCTGGCGAGTGGAAGGCCGGAGCTTTCCGACATCGCGCGCGAGCTTGGGATGAGCGAGCGCACGCTGCAGCGGCGCATCACAGAGGAAGGAACCAGTTTCCGCGAGCTTCTCATCAGCGCACGACAGGAACTCGGCCGGCAGTTGCTGTCTGATCCGACTGCCGATATTGACGAGGTCGCCTGCCTGCTCGGCTACCAGGACGCGAGTTCCTTCTACCGCGCCTTTCGCGAGTGGGAGGGCACGACTCCCAATCGCTGGCGGGAACTCAATTTCGGTAGCGCGAAACCGGCGGTTCCGGGCAGCTTCATACACTAGCGTTTCACCGTTTCACAGCAACGGCGAACCCGCTCTATCTCATTGTTTTAACGAAATTTCCGGGCGGAAGGCTACGGTGAAGGCGCCGAGCCTAACCGCTCACACCTTTTCCTGGAATCTCCAGCTGCAGCCGTGCATTCCGTTCGGCGCAATCTTGGAATGCGCCGCTGGCGCTTTGTGCAAGTGAATTGGCGCCCTCCGTCACTGCGCCACCTGCCCACAAGGGCTATCCAAATCCTCGTCGAGTAACCCTCAGCCTTCGCGAATGACGAGGAAAGATTATGTCCGGCAAAGTTTGGTTCATTACAGGCGCATCGCGCGGCTTCGGCCGCATCTGGGCCGAGGCCGCGTTGAGGCGCGGCGACAGGGTGGCGGCGTCGGCTCGCAACCCTGCAAGCCTCGCCGACCTCAAGAAGAGCTACGGCGACGCCGTGTTGCCGCTGGCCCTGGACGTGACCGACAGCGAGCAGGTCACGGAAGCGGTCGAGCAGGCACATCGCCATTTCGGCCGCCTCGATGTCGTCCTTAACAATGCCGGCTACGCGCTGGTCGGTGCGGTGGAAGAAGCGGCCGAAGTGGCCATTCGCGCCGAGTTCGAAACCAACTTCTTCGGTGCATTACATGTGATCCGGGCCGCCTTGCCGCTGCTGCGTGAGCAAGGCAGCGGCCATATCCTGGCCGTCTCCAGCGTCGCGGGCGTCGTGGCAAGCCCGATCGTAGGCTTCTACAACGCTTCCAAATGGGCGCTCGAGGCCTTGCATGAAAGCCTGGCCCAGGAGGTCGAGGGTTTCGGCATCAAGGTGACGCTGCTGGAGCCCGGCGCCTATGCCACCGACTTCTCCAGCCACTCCTCTCTCAGGATATCGGGCGCAATCGAGGCCTATGCCGAGCTCAAGGCCCAGGTCTTCGAGGCGGGCGCCGCCATGGAGTTCGGCGACCCGCAGGCTACAGCCGATGCGATCCTCCAGATCGTCGACCTTGAGGAGCCGCCGTTGCGCTTCTTCGTGGGCACCGAAGGACTGCCGATCGCGCGTGCAGCCTACGCCAATCGCCTCGCCACCTGGGAGGCGTGGGAGGCCGTGTCGAACGTGGCTCAGGGCACCCCGAAGAAGCACAGGATCGCGTCGCTTTAGTCGACGATGTCCGACGTCTCGAAGCGATTTGCGCGGCCGCCGCCGGTCACCGCCGGTCCGGCTTCGAAATCGATCGATCGAAATCGCGCCAAAAAACTCACAGCTTCTTCAAAGGACGGGCAATGCAGGGCGACTATTGGATGTTTCTCCGGTCCTGGGCGGCCGCACCGCTTCGCGTGGCGGCGATCGCTCCATCCGGCAACGCGCTTGCGAGGATCATCACGCAAGACATTACGCCGGGGATAGGACAAGTGATCGAACTGGGACCGGGCACTGGGGTCTTTACGGCAAAACTGCTTGAGCGCGGCGTTCTGCCAGAAAACCTCACTCTGATCGAATATGGCGCGAACTTCGCTGCTCATTTGAAATCCCGGTTTCCTATGGTGCGTGTGCTTCGAATGGACGCCGCCGACGTGGCGGAGATCAAATTGCCGAACGGCGCACCGGTCGGCGCAGTCATAAGCGGCCTGCCTCTGCTGAGCATGCCTGACCAGAAGGTGATCGCGATCCTGGACGGTGCATTTGCGCACCTGAAACCGGACGGAGCATTCTATCAATTCACCTACGGCCCGCGATGCCCTGTCGCGCGACCGATCCTTGAGGGACTGGGTCTCAAAGCAACACATGTTGGTCGTACGATGCTGAATGTTCCACCGGCCGCGGTCTACCAGATTTCGCGGCGACGAGCCTTGCGCCAACACTGACGACCGTTCCAGCAAGCATTCCAAAACTCGATCATGGGTGTTCATTTTCTGGCGACTGACTGCGCCAGAAGCCAAACGCCGGGTCTTCCTGCTGTTAATTCCGACATGTAAAAGAACGCTAAATTAACCGGCTACCAGGACAGTATAGCGTTCGGTCACGGTCCGAAGGCGTGCTCATGCCCGGCGTTCATGTCAAGACGGCTTCCACCGCCGGCAAGCGAAGAACGGCCGCTTTTGGTCCGGCACGGCGGATTGCGGAAGAATTACGGGCCCAGAACGAGCGTTTCGCGGCGGCGGTCGAGAACATGTCGCATGGGCTGTGCATGTTCGACGCCGACGAGCGGATGATCATCTGCAACCGCAACTATATCGATCTCTTCCGCCTCGACGCCAAGGTGGTGAAGCCTGGCATCCGCTTCTTCGACATTCTGCAGCACAGCGTCGATGTCGGCGTCGCCTCGCAAAGCGCCGAAGAACTTCATGCCATCCGCAAGCCCTATATCGACGGCGCCAGGCCTTCGACCTACGAGGAAGTCCTGTCCGACGGGCGCATCATCGTCATTTCCCATCGGCCCATCGCCGTCGGCGGCTGGGTTTCGATCTATGAGGACGTGACCGAGCGGCGGCGAGCCGAGGCGGAGCTGAAGGAGCAGCACCGACGCTTCGACGCCGCTTTGGCCAACATGTCGCAAGGCCTGTTGATGTACAGCGCCGAGGGCCGCCTGATCGTCCGCAACCAGCGCTTCCTGGACCTTTGCAACGCGAAGGCTGCCGATTTCACGCTCGGCATGACGCACCGTCAGATGCTGGAGAAACTCGTGGCTCTCGGCATCTTCGTGCCTGTTGAAGTCGACATAGAGGTGGAAAAGGCGAAGGCGGCCCTTGACGCGGGCCAGCCGCGCTCGAGCTATCGCGAACTGGTCGACGGCCGAACGCTCTTCGTCCTGCGGCGGCCGCTCGCCGGCGGCGGCTGGGTTGCCACGTTTGAGGACGTGACTGAACGACGCCGTGTCGAGGAGCGCATGACGCATCTTGCGCATCATGACACGCTGACAAACCTGCCCAACCGCTCGATGTTTCGCGAGAAGCTAGACCAGGCGCTTGGCGAGGCCAAGGCCAAGCGCTGGCGATCCTCTCGCTCGACCTCGACCGCTTCAAGGCCGTCAACGACACATTCGGCCACCCGGCCGGGGACTGGCTGCTGAAATGCGTCGCCAGGCGGCTGCAGCATGCCGTGCGCAGCAGCAAGGACATGGTCGCCCGCTTCGGCGGCGACGAGTTCGCCATCATCCAGTCCGGCATCAAGAGCGCCGCCGACGCCGAAAAGCTTGCCAAGCGCATCGTCGAAATCGTCGGCAAGCCCTATCGCGACAAGGGACGCGAAATGCATGTGGGCGTGAGCCTGGGCATCGCGCTCTATCCCGGTGACGGGCGCGATGCAGACACGCTGCTCACCAACGCCGACATGGCGCTCTACCGGGGCAAGAGCGAAGGTCGCAACGTCTATCGCTTCTTCGAGCCGGGCATGGATGCCCTGATGCGGGAGCGCCGCGCGCTTGAAGCGGATCTCGAAGCAGCCCTTCCCAAGCGCGAGTTCGAGCTCGATTTCCAACCGATCCTCAACATCGGCTCCGGCGAAATTGTCGGCGCGGAAGCCCTGATGCGCTGGCGCTCGCCATCGCGCGGCCTGGTGTCGCCGGAAAACTTCATCGCCGCCGCCGAGGAGACCGGACTGATCGTGCAGCTCGGCGACTGGGCGCTTCGCAAGGCTTGCAGCGTGGCCGCCCATTGGCCGCCGGAGATGCGCATGGCCGTCAACGTCTCGGCCGCGCAGATCAAAAGCGGCGGCTTCGCCCGCAGCGTGATCTCGGCGCTCGCCTTTTCGGGCCTGCCGGCCAACCGCCTGGAGCTCGAAATCACCGAAACGGTGATGATGGACGAAAGCGACGCGGTGCTGAGGACGCTCAGCCAGTTGCGCGGTCTCGGCGTGCGCATCGCGCTCGACGATTTTGGCACCGGCTATTCGTCGCTCGGCTACCTCCGGCGCTTCCCCGTCGACAAGATCAAGATCGACCGCTCCTTCATCCGAGACCTCGACAGACGCGACACCGCAGCGATCGTGCGCACCGTGATCGGGCTTGGCGCCGAGCTCGGCATTACTGTCACCGCCGAAGGCGTCGAGACCGAAGCGCAGCTCGACATGCTGCGCAAGGCCGGCTGCGGGCAGGCGCAAGGCTATCTGATCGGCGTGCCGGCCAAAGCGGCCGACATGAGTCGGCTGCTGCGTTCGCAGGCGCTGCTGCGCCAGTCAGGCTGATGCCGTTGCCGTCAGCGCAGCGTCTCGATGTATTTCTCGTGGAAGCTCACATAGCCGGGCTCGACCACTTTGAGATGGCGCTCAATCAGCCGGTGGAATTCCGGCAACTGGTGAAACGGCACGCCGGGATAGGCGTGGTGCTCGGCATGGTAAGGCATGTTCCAGGCGAGCTTGCGCACGAACCAGTTGGTCAGCGTCGTGCGGGTGTTTTCCAGCATGTTGGCGACGAAGGGACAGCGGCCGTGCTCGGCCAGCAGATAGAGCCTCAGGAACGGCTGGCCGAGCAGCGCGGGCACGATCCAGACAGTGAGCAGCACCGACGCCTTGAACCACACCGCGAGCGCCAGCAGAACGAGATAGAAGGCGATCATCGTCCGCGCCTCGGCCTTCACCTTCGGCAGCCCCTTCGGCGGCACGTAGCTGTCCCGGCAGCGCCCCATCGCATTGGTGTAGAGCGTCTTGAAGTGGCCCCACCACACGGGCAGCCCTGAGACGTGGACGATGTATTGCCGCATCGTCTCGGGCTTCGGGAAAGCCAGCTCCGGATCGTTTTCCGGATCCTGAGTAAACCGGTGATGGGCGAAATGGAAGTAGCGGAACCAGTCGGCCGGCAACGCGATCGCCAGGCTGCAGAAGCGCGCGATCGCATCGTTCAACCACTGCGTTTCGAACGCCGTCCGGTGCACGGTTTCATGCAGCAGGGTGAACAGGAAAACGATCAGGATGCCCTGCGGCAGCATCAGGACCGGCCAGAACGGCACCCTGGCCGCGATCAGCGCGCCAAGGACGATGATCGCGCCGAGATGGAGCGCGAACTGGACAAGGCCCGGCCGATTCGATTTGCCAGTCAGCCGGCCGCGCTCCTCATTCGTCAGCGAGGCGATCACCTGGCGATGGTCTACGGTTTCGTGATGGTCGATTGCGTTCATGCGGCCAAGGTACTCAAAAAGAAACCTTTCGAAAACCGAGGATTTCTGCGAAATGGATAAGGTGAACTTATCTTTTGGATTGCCATGGTCGCCCTTCCCTCCTTGCGCGGACTTCAGGCCTTCGAAGCGGCGGCGCGCGCAGGCAGCTTTGCCGCCGCGGCGGAGGAACTGTCGATCTCGGCCGCGGCCGTCAGCCAGCTGATCCGCACCGTCGAGGAGCAGATGGGGCGAAAGCTGTTCCACCGGGTCAACCGGCGGGCCGTGCTGACCGAGGCCGGGGTGGAGATGCTGCCCAGGCTCAGCATGGCCTTCCGGGAGATCGGCAGCGTCGCGCGCGATGTCGGCGGCGGCGCGTTCCGGCCAAGGCTCGTGATCTCGGTGCCGCCTTCCATGGCGATGGGCTGGCTTTCCGAGCGGCTCGCCGGCTTCGTCGCCGACCATGGCGCCGCCGACATATCGCTCAGGGGCGACGACGACCCCGTCCCGTTCGACCATGAGTTAATCGACATCCGCCTCTCCTATGGTCCGCACTACCGCGAGCATCCGACCGAGGAGATCGTCAGGGACGCCGTCTATCCCGTCTGCGCGCCGACGCTGGCCTCAACCAATAGCGAAAACCTTGCTGGCCTGCCGCTGATCCACACCGATTGGGGACCGACCGGCGCGTCCTTTCCATCCTGGCGCAACTGGTTCGAGGCGTCGGGAAGCGAGCCCGGCCGTGCGGCGCAGCGCGGCCTTTCGGCAAACTCCTCGCGTGCAGCACTCGATCTCGCCATTTCAGGGCTGGGCGTGGCGCTGGCGCAAGGCATCTATTGCGCGCAAGCGCTGGAGGATGGCAGGCTGGTGCGGGCCGCCGCGCAGTCCCTGGAACTGCGCCAGCCCTATTGCCTGACGATCCCCGAACGCAGCGCGAGGCGCGATGCCGTTGCGGCGTTCCGGGAATGGCTGGTCGAGGAATGCCGGCGCGCCGTCGGATCGCCGGCGCTGGGCGTTGCTGCTCAGCGTCGTCTTTGACCGAATTGGCCTGCGGCGCGACGCGCCGGCTCGGCTACGGCTGCCTGTCGAACCGGCTGGGCACGCGGTCCGTGGGCAAATCCACCCGGCACGAGCCCAAGCACTATTATGGCGGCGATGAAACCGTATTGCAGAATGTCGAAGGTCAGTTGCGGAAGACTGCCGGGAAGAACCGAGATCGCGAGCTTCGGAGCAAGAATGCCGAACCCCACGGCGGCAGGCCAGCCAATGTCGCGCACGCGAGCAAACACCATCCAAATGATCGCAACGAGGGTGGCAAAGCCCATCGCCGCAAGCATCGAGATGTAAATCGTCCCGATGGCGGAGCTTTTTGCCTCCATGGCGATCGCCTGGGCGACGATGGCGGAGGCATGCTCCTCGGCGGATTTCGGAGCATCGTGCATCCCATAATCCGGGACCCTCAGTTCCTCGACAAAGGACCTCTGAGTACGGGCTATATTGTTGCCGTCAGCCGCATAGATTTGCTTCTGAACACCTTCTTTTGCCCCGACCAGAAAATGCTCGATCGGGTCCTTGGCAAAATCAAATCCGATCAAAAACACAAGAAGGAAAATGTAGAGTATTTGGCCGCAATTACCTGATTGAAACAGCCTGATCATCTTCTGAGAGCCTTGAGGCAATCCACAATACAGGCGGGATAGCAAATCGGGCTTAAGACGCAGTTAGACGGTTCCACGCAAATTGAGCAAACGGCTGCCGGGATCGTTGCTCAGAGATGCCCGGCCAGCGCAACCACCATGTCCTTGCTGGTCGCCACCGGGACGATCTCGAACTCGACCAGATCCGCCCATTCGATGACCCAGCGCTGCAGCACCGTCGCGTCATCGGCTTCGACCAGCATGAAGCAGCGGCTCATGTCACCCGCGATCCAGCTGTGATGCACCACGAGTTCATCCGGCTTCAGCCGGCCCTTGTCGCGGAACCGGCGGTAGATTTCCTTGCGGTCCGAGCCGTGAAAATCCTCGATCACGAAGAACAGCATACTTTTCCCTCGGCTTGAATGATTGGAATTGAAGAACTGCAGAACTGAGAGGGTAGGAAAGGAGGAGCGGATAATGCAAGGACGGATGGTCCGCGAGACACCCCAGTCTTCAGTTCTTCAGTTCTTCAATTCCCCAGTTCCTCTTTCCCGCCCCTACTTCTCCGGCCGCTCCAAGCGTTCCAGGAACCATTGCGTCAGCCGCACCCAGAGCTCGTCCTTCTCGCCGGAATCCTCCCAGCCATGATCGAGATTGGGATTGTCGTTGACCTCGATGACGAAGACCCCGTCCTTCGTCTCCTTGAGGTCGACGCCATAGAGCCCGTCGCCGATGCATTTTGCCGCCCTCACAGCCGTCTCGACGACATGCGGCGGCGTCTGCTTAAGCGTGAACGTCTTGATGCCGCCCTGGTCGGGCTTGCCGCTGGCCTTGTGGTTGACGATCTGCCAGTGCTTCTTTGCCATCAGGTAATGCACGGCAAACAGCGGTTGGCCGCCGAGCACGCCGACGCGCCAGTCATATTCGGTCGGGATGAATTTCTGCGCGATCAGGAGATCGGAATCCTCCAGCCATTCGGTCGCGAGCTTGGTCAGCTCCGCCATGTTCTCGCATTTCTTGACGCCGCGCGAGAAAGACGAATCCGGGATCTTCAGCACCAGCGGAAAGCCAAGCGTCTGCGCCGCCACTTCGAAGTCGGAGGTGCCGGCGATCATCACGGTCGGCGGCACCGGCACCTTGTTGTAGGTCATCAGCTCGTTGAGATAGACCTTGTTGGTGCAGCGGATCATCGACAGCGGGTCGTCGATCACCGGCATGCCTTCCTGCTGGGCGCGGCGCGCGAAGCGGTAGGTGTGGTTGGAGATCGACGTGGTCTCGCGGATGAACAGCGCGTCGTAGTTGGCAAGCTTGGCGAGGTCCTTTTTGGTGATCGGCTCGACCTCGACGCCCATCTTCTCGGCGATCCGCGCCCAATAGCGCAATGAGGAAATCTCCGACGGCGGCAGCTCCTCATGCGGATCGACCAGCGTCGCGAAGGTATAGCGCGCCGGCGTGCGGCCCTTGGTGTCGCGCCATTCGCGGTTGGTGTAGGTCTCCAGGCATTGCAGGAAGAGCTCTTCCTCGTCCTCAGTCATGCGGGCGAGCGGCAGGAAGCCGATCTTGCGGATCGAGGCCCATTCGGCGCTGTCCTTGATGTGCACCTCCAGCGCCGGCGCGCGGAACCAGTCGAACAACAGCTTGGCGAAACGGTCCCACACTTTCGACGGGCCGATGCCGAAGAAGATCGCGACCTTCGCCGGAAAAGTCCCGCCAAGGTCCTTGCGGCATTTGTTCAAGGCAAGCTCGAGCTCCGGCAGCGCGTGCTCGTAAAGCTTGCGCTCGGACAGGTCGATCATGGTCTCGACCGTCGGGATCACCCTATGGCCGCGCGAGCCTGCGAGCAGCGAAGCGTAGTAGCCGCGGCTCTGATAGCCGTAATTGTTCGACAGGTTGATCACCTTCGGCCGCTGGCCGCGAAACAGCGCCGGATGCGCGAGATAGTCGCGGTTGGTGATGATCTTGTGGGGTGTGGCCACCTGATCGAGATCGTTCTGCCTGCCTGTGAGGATTACCCAGGTCATTGTTCAGCGTTTTCCCAGAGTGATGGCGGCGCGCAGACCGTCGCGGCCGAACTGCGCCATGTTCATGAAGATGTCGTAGGGCACTGGAATGTTCGCGGCATCGAGTATGGTTTCCTGCCTTTCATCCTCGACCCAGGGGTCGTGGATCAGGATATGGTCGCCATCGTCGCCGATGGCCAGCACCCAATGCGGCACCTTCTTGCCAAACATAAGGAAGCCGCTGACCAGCACCAGCACCAGCTTGCCCTCGGCGAGGGCTTGGCGGATATCGCCGATGCCGAACGGACGGTAGTTGACCGGTATGCCATAGAGCTCGGCGCGGCGGCGGAAATCGACCTGGGCGAGCTCCATCACGCGGCGCTTGTCCTCGCTCCTCACCGACTGCAGGAACAGCGCGCCATAGAAGGAGACGAATATCTCGGCGGCAAGCCCGCTCTCATAGCCGGCGACCGCCAGGCCGAAAGGCTCGCAGCCGCCCGGACCCGACATCATGAAGACCGTGGTCGCCTCGCGCCACAGGCGGATTTCCATGACCGGATCGGGCACGAAGCCCCGGTCGAAATTCGCCATCGCCATCATCAGGCAGCAAGGGCCGCAGGTGAACTCGCAGGTCTGCTGGTAGAACGGCACTTTGGTTGCCGTGGGCGTGTCGCCGCGCAGCGTCTTTTCATAGCGCAGCGCGGTCGCGCCATCCTCGTAGTAGTCGGGCTCGCGACCCAATTTCCGATAGCCGGCCTGCTCGTAGATGCGGATGGCGCGATCATTGTCCTCGCGCACTTCGAGGCGCAGCAACAGACGGTCGTGCTCGAAGGCCGCCTCTTCGGCGGCCGCGAGCAGGAGCCGGCCGATGCCGAGGCGGCCGAAAAAAGGACCGACAGCGATGGAATAGAGCCGCGCCACGCCGCTGCCCTTGCGAAACAGCACAACGGCATAGCCGGCGACCCGGCCCTCGTTCTCGGCCACCAGCATCTCGGCGGTTTCGCGTTCGATGAACTGGCGGAAGGAGCGGCGCGAGAGCCTGTCGCCCGGAAAAACAGCCTTCTCGATGGCGGCGAGGTCATCGACGTCTGACGCGCGGGCCTTGCGGATCTCGGCAGGCATACGGGCTTGGGAGAACCTCGATTGGGTTTAAGAAACGGCCCCGGTGGATGCGTCGCGAATACTGGCCGAAGCGCCAGTATTCATCAAGCGCTATCGCTCCTTGATTAGGGCCGAATTGTGACAGTTTCCGCGGCGGCAGCAAAGGGTCGATCGTTTGAACAGAATTGCTGTTCAAGCGACTGCCGGCCACCGAAAAACACAGCCGGTTCAGCTCGATATGCCGGCCACGAGCTGGCCATAGGCGCTCTTTGCGACGTCCGACAGGCGCTCCCGCGGCAATGAGCCGACGACCGCGCAGGCGTAGCCCTTGTCGAGCCAGTAGACTGCTTCCGGTCCGCCCGTCTCGGCCGCGTAGGTGCCCTTCGATGTCTCCGACGAGTCGGCAGTGACGTAGAGCGAGATGCGCTCGCCCTTGGCGTCCTCATAAAGCAGCATCGCCGCCTTGCCCTGGCCGCCGGCAGGCAACAACCGGCCGCCGACCAGCTCGAAACCCTCGGCTGCAAGATCGGGCGCGACCAGCTTCAGCCCGACGCGGTTCGACAGCCAGGTCTGGAGATGGTCCTTGTCGCTTGCCGGGACTTCGACGGCGTGGCGATTCTCGGCAGCGTAGGTAACATGGGCGGCGATTGCTTGCTCGGCGAGCTGGTCGTCGCCTTCGCCGCCACGGGCGATGCTGTCGACACCGGCGACATAGCCGCCGAGCCCGCCGACCGCGAGCATCACGGCCGCGGCAGCCGACAGCCACCAGCGCGAGCGCCAGGCCGATGCTTTTGAAGGCGCCTCGCCAAGCACGACCTGCCGCAGCCTCGCAGGCACCGGCTCGTCCATGACGTCCGCGAAGGCGGAGCGCATGGCGGCGCGGTCGGCAATGTAGCGCGCGGACTTCGCCTTCATCTCGGGATTGGCCTCGAGCCATGCATCGTAAGCCATGCGCTCCTCGCCCGGCAGCTCGCCGTCGAGGGCCATATGGATATCGCGTTCGGAAAAATCGCGGCGGGTCATTTCTCGACGATCCTTATCGAGCGGCGGCGCGATGTGTCGTCGAGCAATCCTCGCAATTCCTCGCGGCCGCGCGCGATGCGCGACATCAGCGTGCCGGCCGGCACGCCAAGGATGTTGGCGGCCTCGGCATAGGAAAAGCCCTCGATGGCGACCATCACCAACGCCGCGCGGCGATCGGGGCTGATCGCCTGCAGGGCATCCATGATCTCGCGCGAGGCGATGGTCTCGACCTGATCGGCGGGCGCGGCTTGGGCCTCGCCGGCTTCGAGAGGCAGCATCGCCGCCTCGCCGCGCCGGTTGACCTTGCGCATCTGGTCGATGAACAAGTGATGCATGATCGTAAACAGCCACCTCCGGGGGCTTTCTCCAGTCTGCCAGTTGTCGAGCCGCACAAGCGCCCGCTCCAGGCAGTCCTGGACGAGATCGTCGGCGGAATCGCGGTCGCGTAGCAACGAGCGCGCATAGCGCCGCAACCGCGGTATTTCGCTCAGGATCGCTGCCTTCTTGTCGTCCATGACCGCTTGTTTCGTGGTCGCTTTCCATCCCGATAGAACGCGCCTTCCCGGCGCGGTGCAAGCAGTCAGCGCGAAGCGGCCGAACCGCTGCGATTACCCAAGCAAAGTGGATAACGATGGTGGCTGGGGATTTATTCCCGCGGCACTGTGCTGGTTGTCGAATTACGTAAAATACCTATAGTAGGCGAAATACCTAGGAGGCCCACAATGAAGCAGTTCACGTTTTCGGATATGAACCGGGCGTCCGGCGAAATTCTCGATGCAGCGATGGTCGAGCCTGTCGCGCTGACAAAACGCGGCAAGGAAAAGCTGATTATCCTGTCGGTCAGACACTACCGGCAACTCGTCGGTTCGTCCCATGCCGCCGCTTATACACTGGAGGGCGCACCGGACGAGGTCCACGACGAGCTGATGTCCGGGTTGGACGCAAACGTCCAGAAATAACGGTCCCAGAAGGCCTGGGCCTCACTGCCTCGCCGCCCGCATCAGCAGCCGCTGATAAAAAAGCCCGATGCCGATCAGCACCGCGCCAAGGCCGATGAAGGACAGCGCGCGCAGCACGCCTTCCAGCTCCGACATGTCGAAGAGGAAGACCTTCACCACCGCGACCGCGATCAGCACCGCGGAGGCGATGCGCAGCACCTGCGATTTCAGCCAGACGCCGGCGGTGAGCAGCGCCACGCCGATGACCAGCCACAGCGCGGAATAGGTGTAGGTCTCGAGCTGGCCGAGTCCGCTCCACAGGGCGATGAACTCGCCCTTGAACAGGCGGCGCACCGACAGCGTGGCATAGGCGAAGGCAAGCAGTGCGGCAATCAGCACCAGCATCGCCGCATACCATCGCGGGCGCTTGTCGCGGACATAGAGCGCCAGCGCGCTGGCGGCGACCGCCGGCAGCAGATAAGCGAGGAACAGAAGGTTGAAGACCGGGATCGTGCCGGTCGACTCGTCCGTCAGCAGCGGGTTCAGCACCACGAAATGCTGAATCGCGATGAGGCCCGCCGAGATCACGCCGGCGGCAATCGAGCCATAGCGCAGAACCGCACTCGGCGAGCGCATGTCGATGGCGACCAGTATGGCGCCGGCGCCGAGCGCGATCAGCGTGTAGATCGCCTGTTCGGCAAGCGTCACCGCGCCGGTGTCGATAACGCCGCCATGCATGGCGTGGCGCACCAGCATGGCGATGGTGAGCAGCGCGAACAGTGCCGAGGCCGCCTCCATGGCGAGGCGCGGCCGGCCGTTGGTGGTGCGTGCGAGCTGCCAGGCGGCGAAGCCGAAGGCGAGCGCCGGCACGCCATAGCCCGGCAGCAGCCAGTTGAAGACCGGTGTCCTCGACAGAAACGCCGCGCCGACGATGGTCGGGTCGAAGGCGACGCGGCCAAGCACCGCGACCGCCGCGCCCACCGCGATCCAGCCCAGCACGGGGTAAGAGCGCCAGCGCGTCGCCAGCGCCGGCAGAATGGCGCCGGCGCCGAGCAGCTCGGTCGTCCAGCCCGAGCCGAAGGCCATGTGCAGCATCAGCAGGCCGGTAACGCCGGCGCCGCCGAGCGCGAAGGACACGGCCGGGCCGCCCGCCAGCGGCGGCTCCTCGGCGCCTGCGATCCATTCGCCGCCAGCCGCAAAGACGAGCAGCAGCAGCAGCGCCGGCAGCGCATAGCCAAGGTCGCGGTCGATATCGCCGAAAGTCAGCCACAGCGCGGTCAGCACCACCAGCGGGGCAATGACGCCCCAGGCAGCCCAGCAAGCCGCGCGTGTCGGAACGGTGGCGGCGAAGCGGCGCGCCGCCCAGAAGCCAGCGGCGATGAAGATCAGGCCAAGCGCGATGCCGATGCGGAACGTCAGCGTGTCGGACGACGCCAAAGGCTGGGCGTCCAGCCCGACATCGAGCGCATCGGCGCCGATCGCGGCGGGCGGGATGATGCCGAGATAGATCAGCACAGTGGCGATGCCGGCGGCGAAGACCAGCGGAAGCGCGCGCGGCCGGTAGAGCGCCACCGCGACCAGCGCGGCCAGCAGGACGGCGCCGTGCAATGCATCGCCGGCGCTGGCAAAAGCCGGATCGACGGACAGGCCCACCGCGCTCAGGGCGATGAAGAAGCCGGGCACGATCGATGGCCAATCGAAACCTTGCGCCGCTTCGTCGCGGCCAGCCGTCAGGAACGGGGCGAGCCAGACCCAGGCAAGCACCGCCAGCGTGGCGAGGCTGATGAAGAGGACGGCGGCAAGGTTCACGTCCGGCGCGTCGACCATATAGAGAATGGTCCAGATGCCGGTGCCGGCGAAAGCGGCGGCCATGAGCGCCTTCCAGTCGCGGATGCGGGCAGTTGCAGCGCTCGCCGCAAGCACGATCGCCAGATAGACGAACAGGGCCCAGGGATTGGGCGCCTGCGATGCCACCAGCGCCGGCGTGACCATGGCGCCGACAAGGCCGATGCCGGCCAGCGCCAGGCCATGCACCAGCGAGGCGCCAATGGTCGCGACGCCGATAACGCCAAGCAGCGCGAAGGCGGTCGCCGGACCGATGAAGCCATAGATGCCATGCGCCGCGTAGACCGTGCCGAACAGGATGAAGGCGCCGGCAGCCGTGAGGATGGAGGGGATATAGGCGCCGGCGGCGCCCTGCACCGGCACCCTGAAGCCGGTGCGGCGGATGAATTCGGCGCCGGCAATCAGCGCCAGGCCAAGGATGCCCGCCATGGTCAGGCGCACGCCGGGACCGAAGATGCCGGCCTCGATCGTGTAGCGGATCAGGAACAGGCCGCCCAGCGCCAACGCGATGCCGCCGACCCAGACCGCCCAGCGCGTGCCCAGCGCCGTCTCGACATCGGTCTGGCGCGCCGCCTTGGCGGGCGCGGCCGACCCGGCGGCTGGCGCTTCGGCCATGGGTTGAGGTTGCTCCGGTTCGGATGGCTCGGGGGATTGCGCCGCGGCCGACTGGGTCTTCGCCCAGGGTCCGGCCACGGCTTCGCCTTCGACGGCCTGGGGCTTTGCGACGATCTCTTCGGCCACAGTCGTGCCGTCGGCCAGCGGCGTGACAGGCGCCGCGGTTGCCTTGATTTCCTCGGGAAGACCTTCCTGCGCGGCATCCGCTTTGGGCGCGGATAGTGAAGCGCCCGACTTCACCAGGCCGCGCAGGACGCCGAGCTCGCGCTCGACCAACGCGATGCGGTTCTGCTGTCGGGAAACGATGACGAAAAGAGCTATGACGGCGGCAATGGCGATCAGGCTGAAAAACATGGCGGTTTCCCTCAAAACCAGACCAATCGTGGCCAACAAATGCGGCAACGAGACGACTGGCTCAAATCAGCGTCTTGCCAATTAACAAGATCGAGCATGTTTCGCGGCCGATTGCCAGCAACTTGCCTGGTTATCCAATGGCGGGCCGCCGAGGCTACCGTCATTGCAGGCGAGACTGCGTGACCTCTGCCGTGAAATACTCGTGCTAGTCTCGCGCGATCAGAAGAAATGCCGTGAGGTAACCGATGCCACAGCGAAGTGCCGGGCTGCTGATCCACAGGCGCATTGCCGGCGTGTTCGAATTCCTGCTCGTCCACCCGGGCGGTCCGTTCTGGGCGCGCAAGGATGAAGGCGCGTGGTCGATCCCGAAGGGATTGATCGGCGACAACGAGGATGAGCTCGAGGCCGCCAAACGGGAAGCCGAGGAGGAGCTCGGCGTCGCCATCGACGGCGACTTCCGGCCACTCGGCAGCTACAGGCAGCCGGGCGGCAAGATCGTGGTGGCATGGAGCGTCGAGGCAGATGTCGACACAAACGCCATCAGGAGCAACATGTTCACCATGGAGTGGCCGCCGAAATCGGGACGCATGAAGGACTTTCCCGAAGTCGACAGGGTCGGGTGGTTTTCGCTGCCAGAAGCCGGCGTCAAGATCCTGAAAGGCCAGCGCGCCATGCTCGACGATTTCCTGGAACGGCGCGGCGCCGACTAGGCGTCTGCCCGCTATCCTGCCTCGCCCGCAATCGCCTTCACCGCCGCATGGTGCCGGCGCAGCGCGGCCAGGAAGCCGGCGCGGGCGTCGGGCGGCTCGAGGCCGCGCGGCTCGTAAACATGGCGAGTGAAGAAGAAGCCGCTCAGCCGGAAGGCGTCTTCCAGTGCTGCCGCGTCGGCGCGCAGGCCGGAGCCGCGCTGCAGAAAGGCTGGCAGTGCCAGCATCTTGTCGTGCCAGGCCGCACCGGCCTCGCGCGACACGGCGCGTCCGGATTTCGGCGAGACATAAGCGAGATCCTGTCTTGTGCCGGTCGCCGCACATTGGCTGAGATCGAGGCCGAAGCCCAGTTCATCGAGGATGAGCAGCTCGAAGCGCGCCACCAGCTCGCCCGCCGCGTCGGCGTCGTCCAGATGCGAGATCATCACAGCCAGCGCTTTGTAAAGGCCGCCATGGGCATCGCGCTCGGGCAGGAGCCTCAGATGCGCGGCCATGGTCTGCAGGCCGTAGACGGCGACCGCGCTGTCCATGAGCCGCGCCGCGTTCATCTCGATCGCCTCGGCCTGGAAGACGCCGAGATGCTCGTCGAGCCGCGCCCGCCACAGAAGGTCGACGCGGTTGCCGGGCTGCAGCACCGGCTGCTGCTTGCGCGAGCGCCCTCCCCGCACAAGGCCGAGATGGCGGCCATGGGTGCGCGTCATCACCTCGAGGATGGCGCTCGTTTCGCCATGCCTGCGGGTGCCGAGAACGATTCCCTCGTCGCGCCATTCCATGGGGGGAGCTTTTCACCGATCGGGAGGCGAAATCAAGGACACGAGCGGCCCCCAGGCAATCGTCGGCTTCCTGGCTCGTTGGAGACCTTCATTGGCTCGGCGCGAATGGCAGCAATGCGCCTCATGTCGATCATTCAAGTCGGCCTCGCCGCGGCCTGGAAGCAGACATCCGGATACCAGGCTTGTTGATCGCCGCTGTGTTATAAACTAGCCGCCACGGCTTTCAGCCACTTAGTCCGCCTGCTCTTCGATCAATTCAGATGCTGCTGCATTATGGCACGTAGCCACTGAAAAAGGTTGATATCTACTGGGCGGCGACCGTATTCCTCGATCGCGGTCTGAAGTGTCCACTCAACCAATTTTTCACCTGATTTGGCTGATCCGCCTCGATACTGGCAGGCTATTATGCGCAGCGCGCCGAGGAGTTGCTCGTCGCCGCATGGGCCCGGGAGAAGGTCACTGTCCTTAGAAGGCACTCGCCGACTCCGATGTTCGTAACGGCCGATTGGTTCAAATCAGGCGGTTGCGTTCCGCGAGTTCGCGTGCCCGCCTGAGAGTGCCGTCGGTGTCAGCGATCCTGCGCCTTGCTGCTTCGTCGGTTCTGATGGTCAGTCGAGCTGACAGAATCCTGGATAACTTGGCGACCGCCGCGATCACGGCGGGCGGGGCATCCGGTGTTTTCATGGTTCTCATGGGCCTTGTCCTTTCAAATGAAATGACTGCAGGAGGCAGTCGACATTCGCTCCACATGATCGGCGAGGAGCGTTGAGCGCGACATCGGCCTTGTCGCTCACTCAGGATGCCCAGCCGGCCTCTTCCCGCCGCTTGGCGTCCTGAATGTTCAATTCGCCAGCGATCCTTTCCGCCCGACGCGTCTTGATGCCGATCATCATCTTCTTCTCAAACTCGGCAGGTTGGCCGGTGAAGATGTCGACAACGGTGCAACTGTTCGGCTTGTCCACCCGAACCGTATAACGCTTTGCCATGCTGGCATCCTTCTTGTTTTCGGCCTCGACGGATGCCGACCGGGTCAGGCTTTTATGACGACAAAAACCCAGGCCAGCACAGCGACAATCCAGAGCGCGACACATACCTTCAAGGCGAGTGGCCCATATGAAGGAAGCGCCGCCACGAGCGTCCCCATCATCCCATTCGCGCCAGTGCGCCCCGTCGCGAGAGCGAGCGGCGCTTGGGTGCCAAGCTTGCCGAAAGCGCGAGGCAGTTTTCGCTTGGACGAGACCCCGGATGTGCTCAAAATGCCGGGCTTCACAGTTGGCGCGGCCGTCGGGCGACCAAGCTTCGACGGCAACTTCTTCCTTACGGTGGAACGGATGCGCATATCCTTCTATAGACTGCTTGCCTCGCGATAGATAGGAGAACCGAGATTATTCGCCAGTTCGGAAAAATTATCATCCTCAACAACTTCGAGGTGTGCAAATTATCGCATTGGATGAGGAAATTTTCTGCCGATTTCTTTGAGCTCGGTGTTCGAATTTTATTTAACCAATAAAAATAAAACGCTATCACCGCCTTGCTCGCCGCTCAATTGTGGCGCATATATAAATTCGTTGATTTGGTCGAGGTGGCTTCGTGATAATGAAGCCTCACCATCCGCTTCCGAATTTTCGACAACGAATGCGTGCGCCGATCCCGGCGCGGCATTTAGCTTCGTTCGAACCCTGAAATGACACCGGCGCTGACCACGGATGTACTGGCAGCATTGGATATCGTTTCGGCGGTTCGGCTGCGATCGAAGCGGATGAGCGCATGCGCGCGTTTCCGCGGAAAGCCGCAAGTGACCAGTCGCACCACGCCGACCGTCGTTCGCTTCAATGAGCCGTTTATGCTGCCGGGCTTCGACGCGCCGCAGCCGGCCGGGAAGTACCGCGTCGATCTCGACGAGGAATCTCTCGAAGGGGCTTCGCGAATCGCATGGCGCCGTGTGGCCACGTTCATCCACTTGCCGGCGATCTCCGTGAAGGGGCCTACGCAGCAGATGGTGCAGATCGAACCTGCCTTGCTCGAGGCCGCGCTCGATAAGGACCGGAGACAACCATGATCACGCTCATGCAACGCAACGCACGTCCCATCCGGCACGGAGCCCCGGTACGTCTTTTTGACATCGGGCAGGCGGTTCGGCTGAAGAGCAGTCCCGGAACTGGCCCCAAGAGCGGCGAAATCTACCATGTCACCCGAACCCTCCCGTCGAGGGGAGGCTCGCCGCAATACCGCATCCGCAGCGACGCCGAACCGCATGAGCGGGTGGTGACGGAAGATACGCTGCAACCGGTCGACGAAGTGTCGGACGGCGGCATAATGCTCATCGAAAGGACATTCGGACATGGCCAAGGGACAGAAGCGCTCGAACAGGGAGATCAGGAAGCCGAAGCAGGAAAAGGTTCCGGTGAAGCCTGAGAGTGCGTTCGGCCAAATCAAAGGTGCCGGCGGCACCCACGCCCAAAGCAAGAGCAAGGGCTGACGGCAGGATTTTGTGCGAGACGGACTCATATGAAGGTCGTGATCGAATTCTACCGCACGCGCGTCGCCGACGACGCGCACGCCGTCATCGGTCGCGAGACCGTAGACGCGGCCGACCTCGACGCGGCGATCGAGATCGCGCGACTTCTGGCAAGGACGCTGAACATGCCCCAATGGCCGGATGCCGTCGCCATCGCCGACGCCGAGGGCGCGACGATCTATTCGAGCATCATCGCCGCGCAGGCAGACGAAGGGCCGACATCTTGAAGGCCGAGGGCCCGCGCGCCGATGTCGCTCGCGACGCCTTGGCTCATCCCGGCGAGGAAAATGCAGGCGGCGCGCAGGTATATGGCTTTGGGGACCATCAATATGGCCGTCGCGTCGAAGCCGATCGTTCCTGGACCGTCTATCACGTCTTCACGGGCATTCCAGCGCGTGTGAACGGCGCCTCCATGATCGGGCTCAGCCGTTCGGAAGCCACGAGACACATGCTGTCCCTCAACTTTTGCAGCAGTGAGCGCCGCAGGGAGAGGATCGCCCCGCGGTTCTTCGCTGCGCCCGAGAAACCGGCAGGTCAGTCATGACGCTGGCATTCCCGAACCTCAGCCGAAGCTTCGATCCGGAGCGCAACGGCGTCTACTTCATCGGTCATGACGGCATGTTTCAAATCCGTTTCTTCATTGAGGCCGAGGCTCTGGCAAAAAACGGCATCGCTCTGGGCGGCAAGGCTAACGTGGAGACGGCCTACCTTTCTGCATTCGATGGCTTGCGAATCTCCATCCAGAACGTGGCAGGCAGGGTCTATGCCCGGCACCGCCGCGACTCCTACACCTTGACCGCCGCCGATTTCAGGTAGCGGCATCGGCTTGCGATCAAAGCGGGCGAACAATCAGCCTGCCAGGCTCGTCTTTCCATGCAATCGGGCGTAGGGTGCGGGATGGGTGACAAGAAATTCCGGGTTCCCTTGGTTGTCTATATCGCCGGTCCGGTCGGATTCACTCTGATTGAGTCCGTCGCACAGGCTTCCGATTTCCTGTTTGACCATTGGCCTGGAAACGACAGCCTGGCTTGGACCGACGCTATGAAGCGCTGCGCCGAAGATTATGCTTCCGACGACGCGAGTGCCGCATTCCTCATCGCGCTTGAGGGGGCGGGGATCAGCTACGACCGCACGGTCGAGATTTACTGAGCTTGGCGGGGGACTGCGCGGTTTGAAGCCGCGCTGGCCGGGTAGCGATCAGCCAGCATTCAGCCTGACGGATCCACCAGATAGGGAGAGTTCGAATGGCGATGAAGCCGAACTATCGATACGAGCGGAGTCAACGAGACAAGGCCAAGGCGGCCAAGAAAGAAGCCAAGCTTGCCGGGAAAGCTGCGAAGGAGAAACCATTGTCCATGGAGCAGAAAGAACAGCGAGAGCCCGCTGCTGACGAAAGTTGAGGCATGGAGATGACACAGCGCGAGTCGGACAGCTTCGAAATCGACGTGGAATGTCCCCGTTGCCATCATCAGGCGAAGACGCTCGTCGGTTGGATTCGTACTCACACCCAGATTGAATGCGCGAACTGCGGCGACATCATTGACATTGAGAGCAAGAACTTCAGGTGGCATGAACAGCGCTAAGGAAAAGACCATGATGCCGCCAGAGCCGCGCTCGCCACGCCTTGCCGTTCTCATCGATGCGGACAACGCCTCGGCCAAGATCGCCGATGGGCTGTTCGAGGAGATCGCCAAGATCGGCGAAGCCAGCGTGCGTCGCATCTATGGCGATTTTTCCAGCTCACGCTCGAAAGCGTGGGCCGACGTCCTTTCGAAGCACGCAATCATACCTCAGCAGCAGTTCGCCTACACGACAGGCAAGAACGCCTCGGACATCACGCTCGTCATCGATGCGATGGATCTGCTGCACAGCGGCCGGTTCGACGGTTTCTGCCTGGTTTCCTCCGACAGCGATTTTACCCGGCTCGCGGCCCGCATTCGCGAGCAGGGCATCGACGTATTCGGCTTCGGCGAGCAGAAGACGCCTGAGAGTTTCCGCCAGGCATGCCGGCGATTCGTCTATACCGAGAACCTGCTGGCTTCCGCGCCAGCAAACGAGCCTGAAGCCGTATCGACTGTGAAGCCACTGCAGCCGCCTTCGGCGGCCGTGCCGATCATCCGCAAAACCATCGCGCAGATGGAAAGCGAGGATGGCTGGGTTCCGCTCGGTGCGGTCGGAACGCGGCTTGCCAATCTGGCTTCCGACTTCGATCCCCGCACCTTCGGCTTTCGCAAGCTGAGCGATCTTGTCCGCAAGACGAACGCATTCGAGATCGAACGACCCGAAGGCGGAACGCTGCGCATCAGAATAAAACCAGAGGCCGCGGGAGGGCGAAAGCGCCAGAAGTGATCGCTACGGGGCCAGTATACCGGCGTCTTTTCTGAAGAGACAATTCCCATGAAAGCCATCGTTGCTACGGACTGGACTGCGGGAACGGCCGGCATGACATCCAAGCCAGGCGGTCCGGTGACGGCCCAATCAAGACTTTGGGCGCCTCGGCTAGCTCCTGGCGCCAGGCGGTCTTTTGCGCCCGCACCGTTGCGCGTCATTCAACTGGTCACAATGTGGATGTGGCTTGCCCGGCTTACCCCGGAAACTCCAGCCCCATCTCGCGGTAGCGCTCGGGGTCGTCGCCCCAGTTCTCGCGCACCTTCACGAACAGGAACAGGTGCACCTTCTGTTCGAGGATCTCGGCGATCTCCATCCGCGCCGCCTGGCCGATGGCGCGGATCGTCTCGCCCTTGTGGCCGAGCACGATCTTCTTCTGGCTGTCGCGCTCGACATAGATGACCTGCTCGATGCGCACCGAGCCGTCCTTCTTCTCTTCCCATTTCTCGGTCTCGATATGCGAGGAATAGGGAAGCTCCTGGTGCAGCCTGAGATAAAGCTTTTCGCGGGTGATCTCGGCCGCGAGCTGGCGCATCGGCAGGTCGGAGATCTGATCTTCTGGATAATACCAGGGGCCGGCAGGCAACGTCTCGGCAAGATAGTCGAGCAGGTCCTTGCAGCCGGAGCCGGTGAGCGCGGAAACCATGAAGGTGCGCTTGAACGGCACGCGCTCGTTCGCGGCCGCGGCCAGCGCGAGCAGCGTCTCGGGCTTGACCCGGTCGACCTTGTTGAGGACGAGCAGCATCGGCTGGCGGACGTCCTTCAGCCGGTCGAGGATGGCATCGGCATCGCCCTTGATGCCGCGCTCGGCGTCGATCAGAAGCACCACGACATCGGCATCCTTGGCGCCGCCCCAGGCGGTGGTCACCATCGCGGTGTCCAGCCGCCGCTTCGGCTTGAAGATGCCGGGCGTATCGACGAACACGATCTGCGCGTTGTCATGCGTGGCGATGCCGCGCACTATAGCGCGGGTGGTCTGCACCTTATGCGTGACGATCGACACCTTGGCACCGACCAGCTGGTTGACCAGTGTCGACTTGCCGGCATTGGGCGCGCCGATCAGCGCGACGAAGCCGGAGCGCGTCGCGGGAACTTCAGGGGTTTCATTTTCTGTCATGCCGCGCTCCATACGCCTTCGCGCAGCAAAAGAGTAGCCGCGGCGGCCTGCTCGGCCTCACGTTTGGAGCGGCCGCTGCCGGTCGCCGGAGCAAATGAGCCGACCTTGACGCTGACGGTGAACAGCGGGTCGTGGTCCGGCCCCTCGCGGCCGTCGACCCGGTAGGCTGGCACGGCGCCGGCGGCGGCCTGGTGCGCCCACTCCTGCAACTCGGTCTTGGCGTCGCGCCGCGCAGCGCCGATCGCTTGCGAGCGCGGCTGCCAATAGCGGTGGATGAACGCGCGGGCAGCCTCGAGGCCACCATCCAGGTAAAGCACGGCAATCAGCGATTCCAGCGCATCGGCGCGCAGATTGGTGCGTTTGCGCCCGTCGAGATTGCGCACATCGGAGCCGGCGCGGATCAGCTCGGGCAGGCCGATCTCCTCGGCGATGTCGGAGAGCGCCTCGGCGTTGACCAGCGCGTTGAGACGCAGCGACAGCTCGCCCTCGGCTGCATCGGGAAAGGCCGCGAGCAGCATGTCGGCGACGACAAGGCCGAGAACGCGGTCGCCCAGGAACTCGAAGCGTTCGTAGTCGACGCCGGCATGGGTCGAGCGCGCGCTGGCATGGGTCAGCGCGCGCTGCAGACGCTGGCGATCGGTGAAGGCATGGCCGGTGCGCGGGGCAAGCGCCTCGGCGAGGGCATCGGCGGTCAAACGCTTGCTGGCCGCCATCGCTCTAGTGGACGAAATGGAACAGGCGATCGGCACGCATCAGCGACGGCCACTTCCAGATCTCGAGCGGGCTCGCCTTGCCGGCGATCGAGAAGAAGATGAGGTTGGCGCGGCCGACCAGGTTTTCGGCAGGAACAAAGCCGACGGTGAAGCGGCTGTCGGAGGAATTATCGCGGTTATCACCCATCATGAAGTAGTGGCCGGCCGGCACGGTCCATTCACGGGTGTTGTCGCCGATCGAATTCGGCGTCAGGTCGAGCGTGTCGTAGCTGACACCGTTCGGCAGCGTCTCGCGATAGACATCGACGGGCTGAGGCACTTCGGTGATGTCGGGATTTTCGATCTGGCCGGTCTTCACGCGCGGCACGCCGACGTCGTTGATGAAGAGCTGGCCGTCCTTCATCTGGATCTTGTCGCCGGGCAGGCCGACGACACGCTTGATGTAGTCGACCGATGGATCCGGCGGGAACTTGAACACCACCACGTCGCCGCGCTTGGGCTCCGAGCCCCAGATGCGGCCGGAAAAGATATCGGGACCGAAGGGCAGCGAATAGCGCGAATAGCCATAGGCCCATTTGGTGACGAAGAGATAGTCGCCTTCGAGCAGCGTCGGCCGCATCGAGCCGGACGGGATGGAGAAAGGCTGGAACAGCAGCGTGCGGATGACGAGCGCGAGCAGCAGAGCCTGGATGATGACGGAAAAGGTTTCCCCGAGCCCGCCGGATTTCTTCTGCGATTTTTCAGCCACGCTCATGTCGTCCTCGATTGTGCGATGTTGGTATAGAGTCTCGGCGCGCGCTGAGCAACGTCATGCCGCTCGTGGTCAGATGGAATCAATGTGGCGCTTGTTCGGCGGGCACCGCCTCGATAATCACAAAGGCTTGAGCAAGCGGGAAATCATCGGTGATGGTGAGATGGATCAGCGCCCGATGGCCCTTCGGCAGTATCTTCTCCAGCCTGGCGGCGGCGCCGCCGGTCAGCGCCATGGTCGGCGCTCCGCTCGGCAGGTTGATCACGCCCATGTCGCGCCAGAACACGCCCTCGGCCATGCCCGTGCCCAGCGCCTTGGCGCAGGCCTCCTTGGCGGCGAAGCGCTTGGCGTAGGAAGCCGCGCGGGCGGCCCGCTTTTCCGACTTGGCCTGCTCGACCTCGGTGTAGATGCGCTGGACGAAGCGCTGGCCGTGCCGCTCCAGCGATTTCTCGATGCGTCTGATGTCGATGAGGTCGCTGCCGATGCCGATGATCATTCCGCCGGCACTTCCCGTCCGCCCTGCCGCGCTTTCTTCTCGGCACGCTCGGCCATGCGCTTCCTGCGCTGTTCGCGGAACATGGTCATGCCCCAGCGCGTGACGCCGTAGAACACGAGCCCGAAGACCAGGCCGAGCGGCACCGCGCCGATCAGCATCGGCTCCAGAACGGGATGCCAGAGCTTGTCGAAGGAGAGCTTGTGCATCATTTCGCCGAGATGCTCGGGCGGCCCATGCTTCGGCAGGCGCTCATGCAGGAGCAGCTTGCCGGTTTCCCAGGATGCGCCCCATAGCAGCGGGGAGGTCAGCGGATTGCCGAAAAACACGGCGCCGAGGGCTGCCGCGACCAGATTGCCGGCGATCACCCAGCAAAGCACGGCGGCAACGACGAAATGGACACCCAGCGGGAAGAAGGAGGCAAACACGCCCGCCGCGACGCCGGCGGCGACCGAATGCGGCGTCGCCTTCAGCCGCAGGATGCGCTTGGAAAAATACTGCACGGAACGCGAGAACGAGCGGCGCGGCCAAAGGTAAGTACGCACCCGCTCCAGGAGGCCATCAGGCTCTCGGCGTCGAAAAAGCACTCTGTTCCAGTTCCCGGTCCTACACGCGCTGCCCCTGCCCACCGGGACGCGCCACACATCTTGCGCTTCGAGGGCGCAGAAAGGCAACAAACTTTGATATAGCGACGGCAGTGCCGCGAAACAACGAAAACGCCGCCGCGATGGTCTGCCACAGCCTGTAACAAGACCCTTATTCTGGCGAAACTGAGGAAAACAACAGGATACCAGCCGATGATCACCATTCGACCGGCGCGGGCCGAGGATGCCGAGGCCTTGCCGCAGATCGAGCAATCCGCCGGACTGGCCTTCCGCGCCATACCCGAACTGGCATGGCTCGCCGATGGCGACAACATCAGCGCGGAGCGGCACCGGACGCTGATCGCAGGCGGCGCATGTTGGGTTGCCGCCGACGAGGAGGGTCGGCCCGTCGGCTTCCTGAGCGCCGGGGTCGAGGGCGATGCGCTGCATATCTGGGAGCTGGACGTGCGCCTCGACCGGCAGGGCCAGGGCATCGGCCGCGCATTGCTCGAACAAGCGGTCGCGGACGCCAGGCTGCGCGGCCTGGTCGCGGTGACGCTGACCACGTTTCGCGCCGTCGCCTGGAACGCCCCCTTCTATCGCAAGTTCGGATTTCGCATCCTGGAAGGCGCCGAGATCGACGGACGGCTGACCGGCCTGCTCGGCGACGAGGCCGAGCACGGCATGCCTTCCGACCAGCGCTGCGCCATGCGGCTCGATCTCAGGTGAGTGGGTACTCGCTGACCTCGACCAGATTGTCGTCCAGATCGCGGAAATAGACCGACATCATCGGGCCGCGCGCGCCGATGCGTTCGACCGGACCGACTTCGATCGCCACGCCATTGGCTTGCAAGCTGGCCTGGACCTCGGCAAGCGGCACCGCCGCCACGAGGCAGAAATCGCCGGAACCCGGCGTCGGCGCCTTTGCCTTCGGCTCGAAAGTACGGCCGACCTCATGCAGGTTGATCTTCTGCGAGCCGAACAGAAGCGCCGTAGGCCGGTTCAGTTCGTCCAGTCGCCGCATGCCGAGCACGCGCTGATAGAAATCGCAGGTCGCCTCCACCGAGCGAACCGTCAGCACGAAATGGTCGATGCCGGCGATCATTGTAGAGGCCTCAGATGTTGCGGCTTCCTGGCTTAACCGCCGGAATGGCGGCGAGATCCGGCGGCAGGCGGTCGGCGGGATAGGCCGGCACCTCATATTCGGCAAGCGCGATCAGCGGCACGCCGACATCGGTCTTGCCGGCCGAGCGGTCGATGATGCAGGCGGCCGCGACGACCTCGGCGCCGATCCCGCGGAGGCAGTCGATGGTCTCGCGGATCGACAGGCCGGTGGTGACGATGTCCTCGACGATGACGACGCGCGAGCCCTTGGCGATCTCGAAGCGGCGCAGCCTGAACTCGCCCCCTTCCCGCTCGACCCAGATGGCCGGCGCGCCGAGGTGGCGCGAGGTTTCATAGGCAGGGATCAGGCCGCCGATGGCCGGACCGACGACATAGTCTATCCTGCCGGGCACGCTTTCGCGGATTTTTGCGGCCAACGCCTTGCACAGGCGTTCGGTCTTGTCGGCATACATGAAGACACGGGCCTTCTGCAGGAAGACCGGGCTGCGCAGGCCGGACGTCAGGATGAAATGACCTTCCAGAACGGCGCCGGCCTCGCGGAAAATGCCCAGCACTTCGTCAGTGTTCATTTTGTTCCCCCTTTGGCGAGTGGTGAATGGTGAATGGTGAATGGTGAATGGTAGTGAGAGCACCTTCTATTCACTATTCACCCATTGACGCGCCGTGCGTCGCTGACGCTCGAATTGTCCTTGAGCTGCGACAGCAGCCGGTTGAGGTGCTTCAGGTCCCAGACTTCGAGATCGATCAGCATCTCGGTGAAATCGGGCGCCGTGCGTATCATGGACAGCGTGTGGATGTTGGCGTCGTTGGATGCCACCACCTGGGCGATGTCGGCCAACGAACCAGGCGCGTTGATGGCGGTGACCGAGATGCGCGCCGGGAAACGCTCCTTGGTGCGCTCGTCGATGTCCCAGCGCACGTCGATCCAGCGCTCGGGCTGGTCGTCGAAGGCCTGCAGCGCCGGCGACTGGATCGGGTAGATGGTGATGCCGGTTCCCGGCTGGATGATGCCAACGATGCGGTCGCCGGGCACGGCGCCTTCCGGGGCGAAGCGCACAGGCAGGTCGCCGCGCACGCCGCGGATCGGCACCGCGCCGTCGCGCGGCTGGTCCTTGCCCTTGCGCGCGGCGCGCGTGCCGGGCATCTGGAACAGCATGCCGGCGGCGTTGCGGATCTTCGACCAGCCCTCCTCGCGCTGCTTGGGCGCCGCGACGGTGACGCGCTCGTCCTTATAGTCGGGGAAGACCGCCTTCATGACGTCGGTTGAGCTCAGCTCGCCGCGGCCGACGGAGGCCAGCACGTCCTCGATATCCTTGCGCGCCAGCCGATGCAGAACCGGCTTCAGGCTCTCCTTGGTGAAGGTCTTGCCGGCGCGCTCGAAGGCACGTTCCAGGATGCGGGCGCCGAGGCCGGAATATTGCTTGCGGATCGCGTTCTTGGTGGCGCGGCGGATAGCGGCGCGCGCCTTGCCGGTGACCACGACCGATTCCCAGGCGGCCGGCGGCACCTGCGCCTTGGAGCGGATGATCTCGACCTCGTCGCCATTCTTCAATTCCGTCATCAGCGGCATGATGCGGCCATTGACCTTGGCGCCGACGCAGGTGTCGCCGACATCGGTGTGGACGGCATAGGCGAAGTCGATCGGTGTCGCGCCGCGCGGCAGCGCGATCAGCATGCCCTTGGGCGTGAAGCAGAAGACCTGGTCCTGGAACAGCTCCAGCTTGGTGTTCTCGAGGAAGTCCTCCGGATTGTCGCCTTCGGCCAGCTGCTCGATGGTGCGCCTGAGCCAGGCATAGGCGTTGGTTTCCTTGGAGATCGCATGGCCGGCGCCGTTCATCTTGCCGCCGGTGTCCTTGTAGATCGAATGGGCAGCGACGCCGTATTCGGCGATCTTGTTCATCTCCTTGGTGCGGATCTGCAATTCGACGCGTTGGCGCGACGGGCCGACGATGGTGGTGTGGATCGAGCGGTAGTCGTTCTGCTTCGGCGTCGAGATGTAGTCCTTGAAGCGGCCGGGCACCATCGACCAGGTGGTGTGGATGGCGCCAAGCGCGCGGTAGCAGTCGTCGACGGAGTCAACCACGACACGGAAGCCGAAAATGTCGGAGAGCTGCTCGAAGGAGAGCGCCTTGGCTTCCATCTTGCGGAACACCGACCATGGCTTCTTCTGCCGGCTCTTCACGCTCGCCTTGATGGCGTGTTTCTCAAACAGGCCGGACAGCGCCGTCTCGATCTCCTGCAGGACGCCCTTGTTGCGCTCGAAAATCTCGGCAAGCCTCGCGGTGACGGCGCGATAGGCTTCCGGATTGATGTAGCGGAAGGCGATCTCCTCCAGCTCCTCGCGCATGCCCTGCATGCCCATGCGGCCGGCGAGCGGCGCATAGATGTCCATCGTCTCCTCGGCGATGCGCAGTCGCTTGGACTCGGGCATATGGTCGAGCGTGCGCATGTTGTGCAGGCGGTCGGCGAGCTTGACCAGGAGGACACGAATATCCTCCGAGATCGCGAGCAGGAGCTTGCGCAGGTTCTCCGCCTGCTCGGCCTTCTTGGACACGAGGTCGAGCTTTTTCAGCTTGGTGAGCCCTTCGACCAGCTTGCCCATTTCGGGGCCGAATAGCTCGTCGATCTCGGCCCTGGTCGCGGTGGTGTCCTCGATCGTGTCATGCAGCAGGGCAACGGCGATGGTCGCCTCGTCCATATGCATCTCGGTCAGGATGGCGGCGACTTCGAGGGGATGCGAGAAATAGGGATCGCCCGAGGCGCGCTTCTGGTGGCCATGCTTCTGCATGGCGTAGACATAGGCCTTGTTGAGCAGCGCCTCGTTGACGTCAGGCTTGTAGCGCTGGACGCGCTCGACAAGCTCATACTGACGCATCATGGGCGGGATCTCGCGGTGCTGAAATGATTGATGCGCCGCACCAAGGTGCGACGCATCCCATAGATAGCCACGAAACTTACGAGACGGAAGTGCCGGATGCTTGATCCAGGCAAGTTCCCGGAATGCTTAATAGTCGTCGCTCTTTTCCGGCGGCACCAGACCTTCGATGCCGGCGAGTAGGTCTTCCTCGCTCATGCGGTCGAAAGCGATGTTCTCCTCGGCGTCGTCGGCGTCGGCTGCGACAGCGGTCGCGCCGGTCTGGTCGGTGATCACCTCGCCCTCGGCCTCCGGCTCGTCGACCTCGACATGCTTCTGCAGCGAGTGGATCAGGTCTTCCTTGAGGTCGTCGGGCGACAGCGTCTCGTCGGCGATCTCGCGCAGCGCGATGACCGGGTTCTTGTCATTGTCGCGCGGAACGGTGATCTGCGCGCCCTGGCTGATCTGGCGGGCGCGGTGGCCGGCGAGCAGCACGAGTTCAAAACGGTTGTCGACCTTGTCGATGCAATCTTCAACGGTTACGCGGGCCATGGACTGCCCCTTTCATGCGATGGATTTGATGGAAAGCTGGCGCGCTCCATAACGCGGGCGCGGCCGAAATACAAGCTTTATGGCGCCAGCACCAACTTAGCCGACCCAGTTCAGCATCTGAGCGCGCCATGGTGCGCTCTACATAGTCGCGATCACAATTGCTTGCAATGCGAGGCCTGCCCTTGGATATCCACAAATTGCGCGTTATCTCGGATGTGACGGTACCGAGGTCCATTTGTCGGGCCTATTCGTCGAACGCTTTTAAGACGACAGAATTTTTTGAAAGGGATGTTTTTCAATGTTCGATCCCCGTGAAAAGATCGCTCTTTTCATCGACGGCGCCAATCTCTACGCCACCTCACGCGCGCTGGGTTTCGACATCGACTACCGCAAGCTCCTGTCGAACTTCCAGAAGCGCGGCTATCTGCTGCGCGCCTATTATTACACCGCGCTGGTCGAGGATCAGGAATATTCGTCGATCAGGCCGCTGATCGACTGGCTCGACTATAACGGCTTCAAGGTGGTGACCAAGCCCGCCAAGGAATTCACCGACTCGACCGGCCGCCGCAAGATCAAGGGCAACATGGACATCGAGCTGACCGTCGATGCGCTGGAGCTCGCCGATGTCGTCGACCACTATGTGATCTTCTCCGGCGACGGCGACTTCCGCACGCTGGTCGAGGCGCTGCAGCGACGCGGCCGCAAAGTGTCCATCATCTCGACCATGGCCTCGCAGCCGCCGATGATCTCAGACGATCTGCGCCGCCAGGCTGACCATTTCATCGACCTGATGACGCTGAAAAGCGAGGTCGGCCGCGACCCGTCCGAGCGGCCGGCGCGCCGGCCGGAACCCGCCGAAGTCGACGAGGACGATTATTGACGGGCGGCGGCCTTGAGCGCCGCAACCTCCCCCGAACCCAACCGTGACTGCCCGCTCTGCCCGCGGCTGCATGATTTCATCGCAGCCTGGCGCGAACGCGAGCCAGGCTGGTTCAACGCGCCGGTGCCGACTTTCCTGCCGCCCGAGGGTGAAGCGTCGGTCCGCCTGCTGATCGTCGGGCTGGCGCCTGGCCTGCGCGGCGCCAACCGGACGGGGCGCCCCTTCACCGGCGACTATGCCGGCGACCTGCTCTACGGCACGATGATCGCGCAGGGCCTGGCGCGCGGCGAGTTCAAGGCGCGGCCGGATGACGGGCTGGAGTTGGTCGGCACGGCCATCACCAATGCAGTACGCTGCGTGCCGCCGGAGAACAAGCCGGTGGGCGCCGAGATCGCCACCTGCCGGACCTTTTTGAAACCCACCATCGCGCGCTTCCCCAACCTGCGCGCCATACTGACGCTGGGTTCGATCGCCCACCAGTCGACGGTGCGGGCGCTGGGCGAGCGCGTCGCGGCCTTTCCGTTCCGCCACGGCGGAAGGCAGGAGGCCGGCGGCATCGCGCTGTTCTCCAGCTATCACTGCTCGCGCTACAACACCAATACAGGCGTGCTGACGGAGGAGATGTTCGTCAACGTGTTCAGCGAGATCGCGGCGTTCCTGAAGGGCTAAATTCAAGCGCCTTCCTGTCGCCTCGACGCCCACTCACACCGGCAGCAGCGCATCCGGCTTCACGTCGCCGATCGAGGCGTAAGTGTGCGTCTCCTTCACGCCGGGCAGCGGCAGGATGACCCGGGTCAGGAAATCCTGATAGGCGGCCATCTCCGCGATGCGCGCCTTCACCAGATAGTCGAAGCCGCCGACAACCATATGGCATTCCAGCACCTCTGGCGCCTTGGTCACTGCCTCGGCAAACCGCTCAAAAATATGGGGCGCTGTATGGTCGAGACGCACCTCGATGAAGACGAGCGTGCCACGCCCGATCTTGGTCGGATTGAGCACGGCCCTGACCGCGGTGATGTAGCCTTCGCGAAACAGCCGCTTTACGCGTAGGCTGGTCCCGGTCGGCGACAGGCCGACACGCGCCGCCAGATCAAGTGTGGTGCGACGTCCATCCTCCTGCAGCAACCGCAGGAGATTGCGGTCGACCGCATCAAGGTCGCTTGCTTCAGCATTCACGCCAAATCTGCCTCTGGCCTGCGAGTTTCACTCTGATTTCGAGAAAAGAGCATATTTTGCCACAGGCTTTTCGGCAATAGCCTGCGCTTCCATCGCGTTCTGCGGAGATAATCTTCGGTGGCGATGTCACGACGGCGGCGGAACATGGCGGACACACGAGACTCGAGAAACTCCAGGCTGGCGCTCATCGCCGGCCTGACCATGATCGGCATCTATGCCATCCAATTCGTCGCCGCCCGCTTCAGCCTCAGGGAGCATCTGACGGCGACGGACCTGGCCGCCTTGCGCTTTGGCGGCGCCGGCGTGATCTTTCTGCCGATCGTCTGGCGCGGCGGCTTCGCAAGGATGAGGGCGCTTGGCTGGCGACGGGCCCCGGCATTGGCGGCGCTGGCCGGATTGCCGTATCCGCTGATCATCAATTGGGGCCTGACCTATGCCCCTGCCGCTCACGCGGCGGCGCTTTGTCCAGCGTCGATCGTCTTCTTTTCGTTCCTGTTGTCGCGCGTCTTCTTCGGTGACGGCACTTCGCGGCAACGGACCATCGGCGTCCTCGCGATCATCGCGGGCCTGTTCCTGTTCCTCGCGCCGGCGCGCGAGGGAACAGGCAGCGTTCTCTTCGGCGACATGCTTTTCATCGGATCGGGGCTGATGTTTTCGGCCTATGCCGTTCTTGTCAGGCGCTGGCATGCCGATCCCGTCACGGCGACGGCCGCGGTGGTGCTGCTGTCGTGCCTGCCGCTGCCGGTTCTCTATGTCTTTGCGCCAAGCCAAATCCATGCAGCGGCCGTCGGGGAAATCATCAGTCAGATCGTGATCCAGGGGATTCTGGCCGGCGCGGCGGCCATGTTCCTCTATACCTACATCGTCCGGCAATTGGGGCCGCAGACGGCATCGCTGTTCCTGCCCGGCATACCGATCGCCACGGTGGTTGTCGGCATGGCGGTGCTCGGCGAAACGCCGATGACGATCCAGGTCGCAGCCATAGCCATCATGGCCGCCGGGATGGGCTTGTCAGCGATCGGAGGACGTATTGCCAGCAGACGTCTCAGTGAACCGGCGCCGGGCCGGTCGTGAATGTTTCAGCGGCGCGGGCACTCAAGGCGTCGGCGCGAACAGTTCGGCCAACGTCTCGCGGCTGCCCTTCAGCACGTTGAGATCAACGTCGCCTTCGATACCGTCGACGCGGCCCATATTGTGATACTGCCAATAGATCCAGTCGTTTTCGCGCGGCCTCATCGCCAGCGAACGCAGCCAGCGCCGGCGCGCGATGATGGTCGCGGAATAGGCGTCGGCAGCCTCGTCGGTCAGGTAGAAGATCGCCTGCTTGCCGAACGCCGTCTCGACCGGGCCGAGGAAAGCGGCAAGCTCGGTGTTCAACTGCTCAGGCGACGGCCGCTGCGGGCAGTTGCCGCCGAACTCGATGTCGACCACCGGCGGCAAAAGCGGTTCGCTGCGTGGCACCACGGCAATGAAATTCTTCGCCTGGTCGGCCCCCGGCCGGCAGAAGGTGAAGAAGTGATAGGCGCCGACCGCGAGGCCGGCCGCACGGGCTTCGCGTAGATTCGTGGCGAACAGGGTGTCGGCATGGGTGCCGCCTTCGGTCGCCTTGATGATAGCGAAGGCGACATCGTCGGCCGCGACGCGCCGCCAGTCGATCTTGCCCTGATGATGCGAGACGTCGATGCCCCGGATCGGAAACTCGGCGCGATCCGGTGAAAAGCCACGGAACCAGAAATAGGCGCCGGCCGCGACGGCACAGGCGACAACCACGCCGGCAACGCTCCAGAAAACGATCCGCTTCCCCAAAAATGGCCCCCTGTCGGAAGGTGCGTTGGCGCCGGAACAGAGGAGTGCCCGGTGGCTTTTTTCAGGCGCGTTTGTGCAGGCAACAATGAAAAGCCTAGCCGCGCTCCTTGAGCAGCCGGCCCTTCTCGCGCGACCAGTCGCGCTGCTTTTCGGTCTCGCGCTTATCGTGGAGTTTCTTGCCGCGGGCGATCGCCAAGAGCAGCTTGGCGCGGCCGCGGTCGTTGAAATAGATCTTCAGCGGCACCAGCGTCATGCCCTCGCGCTCGACGCTTTGCGACAGCTTGGCCATCTCGCGCTTCGACACCAGCAATTTGCGGCGCCGGCGCGGCTCGTGGTTGAAGCGATTGGCCTGCAGATATTCCGGCAGATAGGAATTGATCAGCCAGATCTCGCCGCCCTCGGCGGAGGCATAAGATTCCTGGATGTTGGCTTGGCCCTGGCGCAGCGACTTGACCTCGGTGCCGGTCAGCACCAGGCCGGTCTCGATCGTGTCGAGCACCTCGTAGGAAAAGCGCGCCTTGCGGTTTTCGGCGACCGTCCTGTTGTTGGGATCGGCTTTCTTGACTTGATTCATGACGTCCAGAGTCCGTTTCGAAACTCGCTCCTGCGAGTCAGGTGAAGGCGCCACCGAAAACCGGAGCGGAGCGTACATATAGTACGTGAGCATCGGAAGCGCAGGTGGCGCCTTCAGATGGCCGCAGGAGTAGAGTTTCCAAGCGGGCTCGCTAATTGATCAAGCCGGCGTGCTTCATCGCCTGGTCGATCTTTTCGGCCGTCGAGGCCTCGATCGTCACCAGCGGCGAGCGCACCACGTTTTCGACCTTGCCAAGCTTCGACAGCGCATATTTGGCGCCGCACAGGCCGGGTTCGATGAAGATCGCCTTATGCAGCGGCAAGAGCCGGTCCTGGAGCTCGAGCGCCCTGGCACTGTCGCCGGAGAGTGTCGCTTCCTGGAATTCGGCGCAGAGCCGCGGCGCGACATTCGACGTCACCGAAATGCAGCCGACGCCGCCATGGGCGTTGAAGCCGAGCGCGGAGGCATCCTCGCCGGAGAGCTGGATGAAGTCCTTGCCGCAGGTCATGCGCTGCTCGGAGACGCGCTCGACCTTGCCTGTCGCATCCTTGACGCCGACGATGTTCTTGAAGTCGTGCGCCAGCCTGCCCATCGTCTCCGGCGTCATGTCGATCACCGAGCGCGGCGGGATGTTGTAGATGATGATCGGCAGCCTGGTCGCCTTGGCGACGGCGGCGAAATGCGCGTAAAGGCCGCGCTGCGTGGGCTTGTTGTAGTAAGGCGTGACGACAAGGGCGGCGTCGGCGCCGGCCTGTTCGGCATACTTCACAAGGCCGACCGCTTCCTCGGTGTTGTTGGAGCCGGCGCCGGCCACGACCGGCACCCTGCCCTTGGCCACCTCGATGGCGACCTTCACGACCTGGCGGTGCTCCTCGTGCGAGAGCGTCGGCGACTCGCCTGTGGTTCCCACCGGAACGAGACCCGTGGTGCCCTCGGAGATCTGCCATTCGATGAAAGCGCGAAAGGCTTTCTCGTCAAAACGCCCGCTCTTTTCGAACGGTGTGACGAGCGCGGTCAGCGAGCCTCTCAGCATGTCTTCCAAACTCCTTGGAACTCTCGGGAACGTATCAGGTTTGTCGGTCGGGTTACTTGCGCGCCTTCTAACCGAAAGCGAAGCCGCGCACCATAGTCTCGACATGGTTCAGCGGCAAGCATCGGCGTAGTGCCAGTGTCGTGGTTTTCGATGTTCGCCAGACGTCGATATCAGGCTCGGAGCGAACATAGAAAACCACGACACTGGATTCGACAGTTGGCTGGTGTTCTTGCGATTCTGAAATTCGCGCCGAGCCCGATATCAAGGTCATGAGAATTTCAGAATCGGGACACCAGCAAGCGCAATTCGAACGGCCTCGATAACCTTTTGTTTACGAGCCCTTCACGACCTAAGTCTAGGCTTCGCATCGGGTTCTCTAGTGCCCGCGCCTGCTGACGATGTGCTAGGATTGCAACCATGCCGACGAGGCGGCCTCATCTCTTCGCGCTTTTGGGCGCGATTGTCGCGCTGACACCTACCATGGCGATCGGCGGCAGCGTCGACGCGCGCGCGACGGCTTCTATTCCCATGCCCGATGCGCCGCAGACGCCTGGCCCCACCGCCCCATTCTCCGACATCGCGCAACTGAAGAGCGGCCTCGACGCGCTTGCCGCCAACAACATTGCCGCAGCCCGCAATGCGCGCGACACGCTGCCCGCCACTTCGCTCGACCGGCACATACTGGCCTGGGCGATCGCGCTCTATGGCGGCGACCAGGTGCCGAGCGGCGAGATTGCCGACGCCGCCAAGATGCTGCCCGGGTGGCCGGGCACGATCGCGCTGCGCAAGAACAGCGAACGTGCGCTCTATCGCGAAAATCCGCCGCCGCAAGTGGTCGTTCAGGCTTTCGGCAGTAGCCAGCCGCTGACGCCCGAGGGTGTGATCATCCTTGCCCGCTCGCAGGTTGCGCTTGGCAATCAGGCCGCGGCGCGCGCGGTGCTGGTGCCGTTCTGGCGCACCGAGAAACTGGAAGCCAAGGATGAGAACGCCATCATCAAGGAGTTCGGCGCGCTTATCCCGGCGGCCGACCATCGCTACCGCATGGAGCGGATGTTCTATGCCGACCGGCCGTCCTCGGCCCTGCGCGTGGCCGGCCTCGCCGGCGCGCAGCCGCTGGCGGATGCCTGGGCCGCGGCCGACAAGGGCGACAAGAACGCCGCGAAACTCTTGAAGGCGGTGCCGGCGGCGCAGCGCTCGGCCGGCTATTTCTTCGCCGAGGCGGAATATCTGCGCAAACAGCAGAAATTCGCCGATGCCGCTGCTGTCGTGATGAAGGCGCCGACGGATCGCGATTCGCTGGTCGACCCCGATGCCTGGTGGGTGGAACGGCGTGTGCTCTCGCGCGAGCTAGTCGACCAGGGCGACATGAAAACCGCCTACAGAATCGCCTCCATGCATGCGGCCGAAAGCCCGGCCAATGCCGCCGAGGCCGAATTTCACGCCGGCTGGTACGCGCTGCGCGGTCTCAACGATCCGGCGACCGCCGCCACCCACTTCAAGCGCATCACCGAGCTCGCCCAGGGACCGGTGTCGCTGTCGCGCGCCTATTACTGGCTCGGCCGCGCAGCGGAAGTCGGCGGTCCGGGCAGCGCCAAGGATTATTTTACGCGCGCGGCCAGCTACGGCACGACCTTCTATGGCCAGCTCGCCGGCGAGCGCGTGGGGTTGAGGACACTCAACATCGCCTATCCGAAACCGAGCGCGGCCGACCGCCAGAGCTTTGACGGGCGCGAGGCGGTGAGAGCGGTCAAGCGGCTGCAGGAAGCGGGCTATGACCGCTATGCCGAGACGCTCTATCGCGACCTTGCCGGACAGCTGACCAGCCCGGGCGAGCTGGCGCTGCTTGCGGTGCTGGCGGAAAAGCAGGGCAACCACTTCATGGCGCTGAAGGTCGGCAAGATCGCCGCCCAGCGCGGCATCGATGTCGGCGCGCTGTCGCATCCGCTGGGTGTCATTCCCGATACGGCCAATATCTCCGGATCCGGCAAGGCGCTTGCCTACGCCATTGCCCGCCAGGAAAGCGAGTTCAATGTCGGCGCCGTTTCCAGCGCTGGCGCGCGCGGCCTGCTGCAGTTGATGCCCGGCACGGCCAAGCAGCTGGCGAAGAAGGCCGGCATGAGTTTCTCGCAGGCGCGGCTGACGAGCGATGCCGGCTACAACGCGACGCTGGGCTCGGCTTTCCTCGGCGAGCAGCTCGACCGCTTCGGCGGCTCCTATGTGCTGACCTTCGCCGGCTACAATGCCGGCCCCAACCGCGCCGCCCAGTGGGTGGCGAAATACGGCGATCCTCGCGGCAAGGACGTGGACGCGGTGGTCGATTGGATAGAGCGGATTCCTTACACGGAAACAAGAAGTTACGTGCAGCGCGTGATGGAGAACTACGAGGTCTACAAGATGCGTATTTCGGGCAAATACGACATCGTGGGGGACCTTGTGAACGGGCGGAGCTGAGTGCGCTCTTTTCCTTCTCCCCTTGTTGTGGGAGAAGGTGGCCGAGCGAAGCTCGGTCGGATGAGGGGTGCTCCAGCTTGGCGACACGTTCGAAATCGCCGCAGCCTCATTCCTTCCAGCACCCCTCATCCGTCTCGGCGCTGCGCGCCGATCCACCTTCTCCCACAAGGAGGGCTTTGCACGGAACTGAGTTGGTGATTCGGTAGGTCCGGAATGAAGGGGAG
>NZ_SUGA01000029.1 GCF_004963255.1 Mesorhizobium sp.
TTCAAATCCGGCCGAAGCCGGTCGCCGCTTAGGGCTCGGATTGTTCACGGTCGACGATTTGATGCGGTAGTCGCCTATGAGCGGTCAAAACGAACGCAGCTGGTTCGCCGATCGACCAAACGGCGAGCGCACTGTGCTTTGCTCAGACCGCCACCGAGTGCCTCGCCGTTCCCCCTTTGAAATATGTATCGAACTTGGCCGCGATGGTTCGAATGAAGGGGCGACTTTCAGTCCGTACGAGGAAACTGTCACCATCGAATTCAAGCGCTCGGGCAGGATCGTGGAGTGCGATGGACCTCGAGCGATGAAGGAGCTGCTCGCCGGCTTTGCCGAACCGCTCCACCAGGTCGACTGCCGAGAAGGCAAAATCACACATCAGCCGCTCGATGATCCAGCCACGGACGCGATCGTCGTCGGAAAGGGCAACGCCGCGGACGGCAGCCAACCCGCCATCCGCAACCATGCGCCCGTACCCGGCAGTCGAAGCCATGTTCTGCACGTAGCCTTGGCGAAAACGACCGATGGACGAAGGGCCAAGTCCGATCAGTGTCGGGCAGCGATCCTCAGTGTAGCCCTGAAAATTGCGATGCAAAACCCCTGCGCGGGCCGCTATGGCCAGCGCATCGTCGGGCTTCGCGAAATGATCGAGTCCTATTGCCTCATATCCCTTGGCGACAATTGCCCGCGCCGCGAGTTGAGATTGGGCGAAACGCTCAGTGGGACTCGGCAGCCATGCCTCGTCGATCATCGTCTGATGCTTCTTGAACCAGGGCACATGTGCGTAGCCGAACAGGGCCATCCGGTCTGGCTCCAAGGTCAGTGCCTGCGCCACCGTGGAACAGATCGTCTCGCGTGTCTGATTCGGGAGCCCGTAGAGCAGGTCCAGATTGACCGATTCGACGCCCCGCGAACGAACCCCGTCGACGACTGCCTTGGTCTGCAAAAAACTCTGCTCACGATTAATTGCTTTTTGCACTTGCGGATCGAAATCCTGCACGCCGAGGCTCGCCCGCGTTACGCCGATTTGAGCAAGTGCATCAAGGCGCGCCTTGTCCATGTCGTTGGTTTCGATTTCGATGCTGACCGTAGCATCCGGGAGAAGGTCGAAGCTGTCCCGCAAGGCCGCTCCAAGAGCAACCATATCATCGGGCCTCAGAATAGTTGGCGAACCGCCACCGAAGTGGATTGCACGGACATGTGCCTTGCCGCTCACCAGACCGGCAATCGTGACGATTTCGGCATTCAGCGAGCGCAGATAAGCGGCCACCGGCTCATATTGGTGCGTCTGCTTGGTGTGGCAGGCGCAGAACCAGCAGAGCTTGTCGCAGTAAGGAATGTGCAGGTACAGCGAGATTTCGTCGCCGCTTTCCAGCGTCTCCAACCAGCCACGGTAAATGGCAGCATCGATCCCCGAATGGAAATGCGGCGCCGTCGGATAGCTGGTGTAGCGTGGGACGTTCTCGCTGAGTTTGACAGCTATTTCCGATTGCATCTCGCGTTCACCGTGTTGCCCGCCGGAACACTGCACGCATCGCTGAAGCAGACCCTGATCTCGATCAGCCGCGCTCATGGACAAACCGCCGCAGGATTTCTCTACCTGGATGGGTATCCTGCCGGCAGTTAGGATCGGGTAAGGCGAACGCATGACCTTTCGGCAAGACATTCATAGTTCCGGCATTCCTGTTCTTTGCTTCCCTTGCGAGGCACGGCGTCGCGGTGTCTGCGGTGCGCTCGATCCAGACAATTTGGTTGGGCTCGCCAAGACTTGCTCGCGTCGCCGGATCGAGTCAGGAATGGAGTTGACCGGCGAGGCACAGAACGTCGACAGCTACTCCAACGTGCTTTCAGGCGTGGTAAAGCTATCAAAGAGCCTGTCGGATGGGCGCCAGCAGATCGTCGGTCTCCAGTTTGCACCGGATTTTCTGGGACGTCCTTTCAAGGAGGAAAGCTCGATCAATGCGGAAGCGGCAACAGCAGTCACGCTGTGTTCGTTTCCGCGAGCGGCCGTCGAACGGATGATGAAGGCGTCACGGGAATTCGAGCATCGCCTGCTCAAACAGACGCTGAATGAACTCGATGAGGCGCGCGAGTGGATGGTGACGCTGGGGCGCAAGACAGCTCCGGAAAAGGTGGCGACTTTTCTCCTCATGATGGCCCGGAATATCGATTCCAGTCTCGATGCGGCTTCCGGGTCGGCCTCCTTCGATCTGCCGCTGACGCGTGCCGAAATGTCTGATTTCCTTGGAATCACCAGCGAGACCGTGAGCCGCCAACTGACGCGATTGCGGGCTGACGGGGTGATTCGGATTGAGAACGCACGCCATGTGACGGTGGACAGCATAAGCCGTCTGGAGAAGCGCTGTGGCGGCGGACGCGAGCGGCCCTAAGCGGCGAGGCCATGTCGCATGACTCCGGGGCGGGCCGTGTTTGCCTTTTAATGCGATGTCGCCGCGCCTTCGACGAAGCGGCGTCACGGTTGTCGAGACAAACAGCTTTCGGGCTTTGATAGGAACGTGACCAATCGCCAGGTGTGTTTCGGCACATACCGGCGAAGCATGGTCCTTAATCTGCCACGGCTCGGCGGAACGATCGCGTTCGTTTCCAATGGGATCCGAACAACGTTTGGCAGGGCATCGGCAATAGCATCCAACGCGCGCAGAGCCTCAGCTTTCGCCTCAGCGATCGCGTCTGCGCCCGCCCAACCCAGGGAACGCCTTCCATGAGGGAGTGAGCCCGCGCTGCGTTCCTCGTTCATTCGCCACCTGCTGATTGCGCCGCACAAAATCGTGCGGCCTGACATAGATCAGGGCGAGGGGGCGGCGGCTGCGCGATTAGTGCGCTGCGGATTTGGCATCCACCAGATTCGAGATCGGGATCTGCAATGAAATTCGGCACAGAGATCGTCCTTCTAAGCGTGTTCGCTTTTGCGGCCCTGGTGGCCGCCGGCTTCGGCGTGGATGAACCTTTCCGCCGACACATGTGGGTGTTGTTCTTCGCAGTGGCTGGTTTCACTGCGATCCTGTTGCGCAACACGGAGTTCAGGCCAGCAGCTCCGATTGACCCATCCGCTTACATGGATGGTCCGATCCGCTACGGCGCGATCGCCACCGTGTTCTGGGGTGTCGTCGGCATGCTGGTCGGCGTGGTGATCGCGCTGCAGCTCGCCTACCCCGATCTCAACATCCAGCCCTGGTTCAATTTCGGTCGTTTGCGGCCGTTGCACACATCCGGTGTCGTTTTCGCCTTCGGCGGCAACGCGCTGCTTTGCACGTCTCTGTATGTCGTGCAGCGCACCTGCCGCGCGCGCCTCTTCGGCCGTGATCTCGCCTGGTTCGTCTTCTGGGGCTACCAGCTGTTCATCGTCATGGCCGCGACCGGCTACCTGCTCGGCATCACCGAGGGCCGCGAGTACGCCGAACCCGAATGGTATGTGGATGTCTGGCTGACCATCGTCTGGGTCGCCTACCTCATTCTGTTCCTTGGCACGATCCTGAAGCGCAAGGAACCGCATATCTACGTGGCCAACTGGTTCTACCTGTCGTTCATCGTGACCATCGCGATGCTGCATGTGGTCAACAACCTGTCCATACCAGTCTCGTTCCCGGGCTCCAAGAGCTACTCCGCCTTTTCAGGGGTCCAGGACGCCTTGACGCAATGGTGGTACGGCCACAACGCGGTCGGCTTCTTTCTCACCGCCGGCTTCCTCGGCATGATGTATTATTTCGTGCCCAAGCAGGCGAACCGGCCAGTCTATTCGTACCGGCTGTCGATCGTCCATTTCTGGGCTATCATCTTTCTCTACATCTGGGCCGGGCCGCATCACCTGCACTACACCGCCTTGCCCGATTGGGCGCAGACGCTCGGCATGGTGTTCTCGATCATGCTGTGGATGCCGTCCTGGGGCGGCATGATCAACGGCCTGATGACGCTGTCCGGCGCCTGGGACAAGCTGCGCACCGATCCGATCATCCGCATGATGGTGATGGCCGTCGCCTTCTATGGCATGTCGACCTTCGAAGGCCCCATCATGGCGATCCGGGCGGTCAATTCGCTGTCGCATTATACCGACTGGACCATCGGGCACGTCCATTCGGGTGCGCTCGGCTGGGTCGGCATGATCTCGTTCGGCGCGATCTACTACATGGTCCCGAAGCTCTGGAACCGTCAACGGCTCTACTCGCTGAGGCTCGTCACCTGGCACTTCTGGCTGGCGACACTCGGGATCGTCGTCTACGCCGCGGTGATGTGGGTGTCCGGCATCATGCAGGGCCTGATGTGGCGCGAATATGGCGAGCAGGGCTTCCTGGTCTACTCCTTCGCCGAAACCGTCGCCGCCATGCACCCCTACTATGTCCTGCGCGCCATCGGCGGCGCCATGTACCTCTCCGGCGCCCTGATCATGGCCTGGAACATCACCAGGACCATCCTCGGCCACCAGCGCGAGGAGGAGCCGATGCCGAGCCCCGTCGCCATCCGACCTGCGCGATCAGGAGCCAGGTAATGGGCTTGATGGACAAACACGCAATCATCGAGAAGAACGCCACGCTTCTTCTCGTTGGCTCGCTGCTCGTGGTGACGGTCGGCGGCATCGTCGAGATCGCGCCTCTCTTCTATCTCGACAACACGATCGAGAAGGTGGAAGGCATGCGCCCCTATTCGCCGCTCGAACTTGTCGGGCGCAACATCTATATGCGCGAGGGCTGCTACCTCTGTCATAGCCAGATGATCAGGCCGTTCCGCGACGAAGTTGAGCGCTATGGCCACTACAGCCTGGCTGCCGAGTCCATGTACGATCACCCCTTCCAGTGGGGATCGAAGCGCACCGGGCCGGATCTCGCCAGAGTTGGCGACCGCTACTCGAATGCATGGCATGTCGCGCATCTTACCGACCCGCGCTCGGTGGTGCCGGAATCGATCATGCCGAGCTATGGGTTCCTGAAAGACACGCCGATCGACGTGAAGGATTTCTCGACGCATCTGGTCGCCAACAGGCTTGTAGCCGTCCCTTACACCGATGACATGATCGCCCACGCCAATGCGGATCTGGCGGCGCAGGCCGATCCCAATGCCGACACATCAGGCCTTGAGGCGCGTTACCCAAAAGCCAAGATCGGCGACTTCGACGGCAACCCGCAACAGGTCACCGAAATGGATGCCCTGCTCGCCTACCTGCAGATGCTTGGCACACTGGTCGACTTCAAAAATTACGACGAAGCCGCCGGCTACCGCTGAGGAGAACGCTGATGACCTACAATTTGATGCGGGCGTTTGCCGACAGCTGGGGCCTGGTTGCGATGGCGCTGTTCTTCGTGGGGTGCATCGCCTTTGCCCTACGCCCCGGCAGCCGAAGGCTGGCCGACGAAGCGGCCCGCATTCCGCTCGAGGACGAGTGATCATGAGCGACGAGCATATCGATGAAATCTCTGGCGTCTCGACCACCGGCCACGAATGGGATGGTATCCGGGAGCTGAACAACCCGCTTCCCAGATGGTGGGTTATCACTTTTTACGTCACCATTGTCTGGGCGATAGGCTACACCATTGCCTATCCAGCATGGCCTCTGTTGCACTCGGCGACAACGGGTGTGCTCGGCTATTCCAGCCGCAACGAGGTCAGGAACGAGCTGACCGCGGCTGAGGCCGCCAAGGGCAAATATATCTCGGCGGTGGAGTCCAAGAGCGTCTCGGAAATCGCCGCGGACGACGGCCTGCGCGAATTCGCAATCGCCGCCGGTGGCGCCGCTTTCAAGGTCAATTGCGTACAATGTCATGGCTCCGGCGCCCAGGGTTCCAAGGGCTTTCCCAATCTCAACGACGACGACTGGCTGTGGGGCGGCAAGGCCGAGCAGATCCAGCAGACGATTACGCACGGCATCCGCTTCGCATCCGATCCGGACACGCGCCTGTCGGAAATGCCGGCCTTCGGCGACATCATTACCGCCGACCAGATCGCACAAGTCAGCGCCTACGTGGCCAGCCTTTCCGGCAAGGTCCGCGATGCAAGTCTGATCCAACCCGGCGCCAAGGTCTTTGCCGAGAATTGCGTGGCCTGTCACGGCGACAATGCAAAAGGCAACAGGGAATTCGGCGCCCCCGACCTGACCGATGCGATCTGGCTCTATGGATCCGGTGAGACAGCCATCGCCGCACAGGTCCGTGCGCCAAAACAGGGCGTCATGCCGGCCTGGGTTGGCCGTCTCGGCGAGATCAAGGTCAAGGAACTTGCAGTTTATGTCCATTCGCTTGGCGGCGGAGAATAGGAATGGAAGGTCCTATTCTTCGGTCCCCCCTGCCAAGCGGACGAGGCCCGGCGTGAGCCGGGCCTCGACACCATCCCTAATGCGATCTGCACAACCCGGCAAGGCTATCCTACGGCGAGGCTTTACGACAGGTGCCCCTGACATTGGCTGGGAAAGTGGAGTTGCACATGCGTGACAAGACGCAGTTGACAGGGCTCGAAACAGAAACTGTCAATTCCGCCAAAACCCGCAAGCCGCTTTATGCCGCGCGTCAAAAGATCTTTCCGAAGCGCGCCTCGGGCAACTTTCGTCGCTTCAAATGGCTGGTGATGACGATCACACTTGGCATCTATTACCTGGCTGCGTGGCTGCCTTGGGCTCGCGGTCCATTTGCCCCGGACCAGGCAGTCCTGCTCGATCTCGCGAACCGGCGCTTCTACTTCTTCTTCATCGAGATATGGCCCCAGGAATTCTTCTATGTGGCCGGCCTCCTGGTCATGGCGGGCGTCGGTCTTTTCCTGATCACCTCGACTGTCGGCCGTGCCTGGTGCGGCTATGCATGCCCTCAGACGGTGTGGGTCGATCTGTTCCTCGTCGTCGAACGTGCGATAGAGGGCGACCGTAACGCTCGCATGAAACTCGATGCAGGCCCCTGGACCGCCCGCAAGCTGATGCTGCGCTTATCGAAGCACGCCGTCTGGCTGGTCATCGGTGCGGCGACCGGCGGCGCCTGGATTTTCTATTTTGCCGATGCGCCGACGCTGGTTGGCGAACTCTTCACCGGCACCGCGCCACCCGTCGCCTACATCACTGTCGCCGTGCTGACGGCTACCACCTACACGTTCGGCGGTCTGATGCGCGAGCAGGTCTGCACCTACATGTGCCCATGGCCGCGCATCCAGGCAGCGATGCTCGACGAAAGTTCTCTCACCGTCACCTACAATGACTGGCGCGGCGAACCGCGTTCTCGCCACGCCAAGAAGGTCCTTGCCGCAGGGCTGCCGGTCGGTGACTGCGTCGACTGCAATGCCTGCGTCGCGGTCTGCCCGATGGGGATCGACATCCGCGATGGCCAGCAGATGGAATGCATCACCTGCGCGCTGTGCATAGACGCCTGCGACGGGGTCATGGACAAGCTCGGCAAGGAGCGCGGGCTGATCTCCTATGCGACACTGTCCGACTACAACGCCAACATGATGCTGGCGACCGCGGGCGGCTCCAGTTCAGTCAACCCGTCGCAGGTCAGGACCGCTGATGGCCTGTTCTCCGACAAGGTGGCGCATTTCCATATCCGCAAGATCTTTCGGCCACGCACCTACGTCTACATGGGTATCTGGTCGCTGATCGGCCTGGGTCTGCTCTATTCGCTGCTGACGCGCGATCGGCTCGAAGTCAACGTGCTGCATGATCGCAATCCGCAATTTGTCACGCTGTCCGACGGCTCGATCCGCAACGGCTACACCGTCAAGCTGCTCAACATGATCCCCGAGCCAAGGACGATCGTTGTCGCGATTCAAGGCTTGCAGGGCGCCGAGATGAGCGTGGTCGGCGACGACATCCCGGAAGGCCGTTCTTTTGCCATTCCGGTCGAACCCGACCGCCTGAAAATGCTGAAGGTCTTCGTGCGCCAGCCGGCGGATCAAATCCAGGGCACAGCGCAGACCTTCAAGTTCCGTGTCGAGGACAAGGCGAGCTTCGAGGCGGACGAATACACCGCCACCTTCAACGCGCCGGAGACTGCCAGATGACCGCTAACGCTGAAAAACCCCGCGTATTCACCGGCAGGCACATGCTGGCCATCATCCTAGCCTTTTTCGGGGTGGTCATCGCGGTCAATCTGACGATGGCAACGCTCGCCAACACGAGCTGGACCGGCCTTGTCGTCGAAAACACCTATGTGGCGAGCCAGCAGTTCAACAAGAAGGCCGAGGAGGGGCGGGCGCAGGCAGCGCTCGGCTGGACCGGCAAGCTGACCATCGCATGGGGCGAGGTCCGCTATAGCCTTACCGACGCCGTCGGCAAGCCGATTGCCTTGCATGGCGTCAAGGTGCTGTTTCGCCATCCCGCCTACGAGAAAGAGGACAAGGCGGTCAACCTCGCCCTCGCCTCCGGCCAGGAATTCGCAGCCCAGCACATGCCGAAGGATGGCGTCTGGATCGTCGAAGTCGACGCTGACGCCGGTCTGGCCGAGCCCTACCGCGAAGTCCGCAGGATCATGATTTCCCATGGAGCGCTGAAATGAGTTGTTGTGCACCGGGCGCCGAAATGGCGCTTGATCTGGGCAGCACCACGTCGGTCCTGCCGTCTAGTCAAGAGATCAGGCTGGCGAGCCGATCGCTTGGAGATGATCTCCGCCAAACCGATCTTTCGGTGCCGAGCGTTCATTGCGCAGCTTGTATCCAGACGATCGAGACGGCGTTGGGAACGCTCGATCGCGTCGAGAGCGCCCGCGTCAACCTGTCGACGAAACGGGTCTCGGTCCGCTGGCGTGGCGACGAGGTTCCACCGTTCGTCGCCGCGCTTGGACGGCTCGGCTACCAGGCGCATCTCTTCGCCCCCGAGATTGATGAAAAGGACAGGACGCTTTCGGAGTTGATCCGCGCCGTCGCGGTTGCCGGGTTCGCGGCGGGCAATATCATGCTGCTTTCGGTCTCTGTCTGGTCCGGGGCCGAAGGGGCTACCCGCGACCTGTTTCACTGGGTCTCCGCATTGATCGCCATCCCAGCGCTCGCCTTCGCCGGCGGCATCTTCTTCCGCTCGGCCTGGAATGCACTGCGCCACGGCCGCATGAACATGGACGTGCCGATCGCGGTCGGAGTGTCGCTCGCTTACGCCATGAGCCTCTATGAGACGATCAACCATGGCGACCACGCCTATTTCGACGCGTCGGTTTCGCTGCTTTTTTTCCTTTTGATCGGCAGGACGCTGGATCACGTGATGCGCGAACGTGCCCGCACCGCGGTGAAAGGCCTGTCGCAGCTGGCCGCACGCGGCGCCATGGTGCTGCGCGGCGATGGCGCGCGCGACTATCTGCCGGTTGGCGAGATCGAACCGGGGATGCAGCTGCTGATCGCGGCCGGTGAAAGGATCCCCGTCGACGGCAAGATCATCCACGGAGCGTCTGATCTCGACTGCTCGCTGGCCTCAGGCGAAAGCGCGCCGAAAAACGTGGCGCCGGGCGAAGCCGTGCAGGCCGGCGTGCTCAATCTTACCGGCCCGCTGACGATCGAGGCGACCGCCGCCGCGAAGGATTCGTTCCTCGCCGAAATGGTTCGGCTGATGGAAGCCGCAGAGGGCGGTCGCGCGCACTATCGCCGCATCGCTGATCGCGTGTCGGCACTCTACGCGCCCGTGGTTCATCTCACCGCCTTCGTGACATTCCTGGGTTGGATGGCGGCGACGGGCGACTGGCACCGGGCGATGACGATCGCCATTGCCGTTCTGATCATCACCTGCCCGTGCGCGCTCGGCCTCGCCGTACCGATCGTTCAGGTGGTCGCCGCGCGGCGTCTGTTCGAGAACGGCATCATGGTCAAGGACGGTTCGGCCATGGAGCGCCTGGCGACGATTGATAACGCAGTGTTCGACAAGACCGGAACGCTCACGCTCGGACAACCCCGGCTCCTCAATGCATCGTCGATCGATCCGGCCATGCTGGCAATCGCGGCAGACATGGCCGCGCACTCGCGTCACCCGTTTTCAAAGGCCATAACCGGCTTTGCCGCTCCTGGCGGGCAACACAAATTCGATGCCGTCACAGAGCATCCGGGGTTCGGGATCGAAGCCACTGTCGCCGGAAGCATCTGGCGGCTGGGTCGACGCGGATGGGCTGGATGGAAGGCCCGGACCGGTGGTGAAGGCAACCATGGCTATGGCGGAACGGTGCTGACAAAAGACGGGTTCATTGTCGCGACCTTCGATTTCGAGGATGCGCTGCGCGCCGACGCGGCGGCGGCGATCAAGCGATTGAACGATACTGGGGTGTCGATGCAAATGCTGTCGGGCGATACCGCAGGTGCCTGCGGTGAAGTTGCAAGAATGCTGGGTGTCGAGGACTTCGTTCCGTGCCTGCTGCCGTCGGGCAAGGTCGAGCGCATCGAGACCCTGGCGAAAGACGGACACAAGGTTCTGATGGTTGGCGACGGCCTCAACGACACGCCGGCGCTGAGCGCGGCGCATGTCTCGATCGCTCCGGCCACCGCCGCCGACATTGGCCGCAATGCCGCCGACTTCGTATTCCTGCGCGAAAGCCTTCTGGCAGTGCCTCTCGCGCTGGACGTCTCGCGCAAGGCGGGACACCTGATCCGCCAGAACATCGCGATTGCGATCGTCTACAATGCCGTCGCCGTGCCGATCGCCATCCTGGGCCACGCCACGCCTTTGTTAGCGGCGATTGCCATGTCTGCCTCATCGGTGCTTGTTATTGGAAACGCATTGCGCTTGCACGGCTTCGGGGCGAATGCGACGCTGCAAGTTATTCAAAAAGTCGGACGCTCCGCAGTCAGCTATTCGGCATAATCCTCGTGACGACGTTGCTCTATCTCATACCAGTGGCCCTTTTTCTGGGTGCACTGGGTGTGTCCGGCTTCGTCTGGGCATTGCGAAGCGGTCAATACGAAGATCTCGACGGAGCCGCCGAGCGGATACTAATTGATCGGGACGACAAACCGGAACGCTGATTTCAATCCGCTGTGCATAAGATGCGCGGATCGCGCTCGTCAGTCGAGCCGGCTCGGTCGGGAACAAGCTGTCCATGCTCCATGCTCCATGCTCCATGCTCCATGCTCCATGACCATCTTGACCTAAGCTGCACACTACATTTGTGAAAAGCCTCTGTCGTGCGAAGGACTGCCTCCCATTGCACCCAGTATGAGGCGTGTGATGCCACGAGAGTACCTCGCGTGGCCGGACGAGAGCTTGGCAATGTGCGCACGGGTTCCAAAGTGGAACGTCACGGTCGATCACCTGACCGTGAACCGCCAGTGCCGATTGGTCATGTCTGGCTGATCCAGATCAGGGTCATACTCATCGGCGTGGTCTATTGACCAGTCTTCGACGGAGAAATGCATGACTTACGGAAAGATTGGTCGTCATTATCAGCACCTTCACGGTTCTGGGTTTTCTGTCGTGTGGTCGGCCATGCCTTGTGCTTACGGCGCAGCCATTAGCTGACCGGCGTCGTGTGTATCTCGCTTGCTGGCTGACCATCCGCGTGGCTGCGCGGACAGGGGGCCGATCAACAGCTTTCGCCTTTGATGGGTTGTGTGCGTCGTTGCCGATCCATCCCGATTCCCGGCCCGCGCCTTGAGGCTATGCGACGGTACCGGAACCCAGCGCACGTCACGCGGTTCCGCGCGCGTGGTGTCCGCTCGTCACGACGATGAACGAACAAGCGGCTGGAGTACCATGAACACCGTACACATCATCGACTGCCACAATGCAAATGACTACTTCGCCGACAGGCAAGAGGGACCGATCGTGCAGCACTTGTTAAAGGCTGTCAACATCCGCGCGGAGCTCCACATGGCGTTGAACCGAACGAAATTTGGTGAGGCTGTAGTACGAGCGATGGAGGCGGAGTGCGACGTGCTTCACATCGCCGGGCACGGCAATGGTGACGGGATCGCTTCGTCCAGTGGGCGAAGTGGCCTTCTTTGGGCTGACTTCGTAAAAATGTTCCAGGGCTCGCATCCAGCGCCGAAGATCCTCGTGATGTCAACGTGCTGCGGAGCATCATCGGGGTTGGGACGTGCGTTTTCGAAATCGATCAACCGTCCGAAGTTGATCATTGGTTCGAGTGACGCGCGCTATTTCGACGACTATGTCGCCGCGTGGGCTTTGCTCTATCGGCGACTGAATTGCAAGGACATCGACATCGAAGCCATGCAGCAGGTTCTTGATGAGATATGCGCGGTCGTGGATAAAAGTTTCCGCTACCTTGGCTGGGATGACGAGAGAGAGCGCTACGTTCGATACCCTCACCCTCGCAAGAGAGCCCGCTTCGACGTCGTGGAGCGTGAGTAGTATGCGCAAGGGTTCCAGGTGGAATGTGGCGATCGATGCGGCGCGGCCGTCGCTGACCAGCGTCGCGAGTGTCTCGCTTGCTGGCGGCGATCTGCGCGGCTGCGCGGCGAAAGGGCGGGATCGGTTAGCCGCATCCACCTCTGAGCGCTTTGAGTGCTTCGTTGCCGATCGATGCGAATCTCCCGGCCCAGCGCCTTTAGGCAATGCGGCGGGCACGGAGCTCATGTCACTCGGCTCAGTTCCACCGTTACACGAGGATAGGCGACCGGATGGCGGCACGCTGATGGGCTCTGACGATAATTTTGACATCGTTGTCGTTGGAGCCGGCCCGGTCGGCCTTTCGTTCGCTGCGTCGCTTGCCCAAAGCGAACTCAAGGTGGCAGTTGTTGAACAGAACACATTCGATAGTCTGGCGAATCCGGCTTTCGATGGTCGCGAAATCGCGCTGACCAACGCTTCGATCAGAACCCTTCGCGAGCTCGGCGCCTGGGATGTCATCCCGGCTTCGGACAAATCAGCACTTCAAGGCGCGCGCGTGCTCAACGGCTCGAGCGCATTCGCTCTTCGTTTCGATCCTCCCAGCAACTCTGGAGAACCGCTGGGGGTTTTGGTTCCAAATTGCCGGATCCGCGAGGCGCTGTTCAAAATCGTCCGCTTGCAGGATCGCGCCCGGCTGTTGTGCGGCCACTCGGTCGTCGATGCAACAAACAGCCAAGAAGGAGCAGTCGTAACGCTCTCTAATGGCGCGCGTTTAACTGCTCGGCTGGTTGTTGCCGCGGATTCGCGTTTGTCCGCCACGCGTGATCTGCTAGGCATCGGCGCCGATATCAACCGGCTTGGCCACTCGATGCTGATTTGCCGAGTGAGGCACGAGCGCGCCCACCACCAGATCGCCATCGAATGGTTCGATCACCATCAGACGATAGCGATATTGCCCCTCGCGGAGGGCATGTCGTCGCTGCTGCTCACATTGCGCTCAAACGAGGCCTATAGACTGCTTGCCTTCGATGATGATTTGTTCCTGTCGGAGTTGACGAAACGGTGTCGAGGGCGCCTTGGAAAAATGACCTTGGCAAGCAAGCGCCACACCTATCCGCTGGTCACGACCTGGGCGCACAAATTCCGGGCGCCGAGCGCCGCACTCATCGGCGACGCTGCCATCGGCATGCACCCGGTGACCGCTCACGGATTCAACATCGGTCTCAGCAGCCAGAAGCAACTCGCCCGTGGAATCATGACTGCGTGCCGCGACGGCCGCAATGTTGGCGACCCCGACATGCTGCATATATACGAAAGGCGGCTGCGCCTGTCGGCGGCGCCGCTCTACCATGCAACGAACATATTGGTTGGACTCTACTCCAGAGACCACCTGGCGGCACGGCTTGCAAGGCATCTGGGGCTTCGCTTTGCCCAACATGTTCCCCTTGTCCGGCATGGGATTTCGGCGGAGCTCCAGCGGTGATACTGCACCAGCAGTCGCATTTTTGCGCGTGCTGGGCGAGCGATGAGAGAGTGCATGATGCACCGGAGTAATCCTGCTCCCCGACGCTGATCTCCGATTGAAGAATTAACCCGTCCTTCAGGGGGGCTGCATAGGCTGCGGACAAGCAGGAGTAAGCAAGCTGACCCGTCCAGCCTTGGAAAAAGAAGATCCGCTGGAGGCGAGAATCCTTCAGGACCAGCTCGCTGATCTGAGGGCAGGCCTTTTCGTCTCAATGCCGATAAGCATTGTGCTGTCCGGGCTGATTTTGACCGTGCAGGCCCTTTCCGGGAACGGTCTTGCTGGCGCGGCCTGGTTTTCGGTCGTTAATGCGATAAATGCCGCCCGCCTTGCACTCGCCCGTCATCAGCTGAAGGAACCCGGAGTCCAGGATGATCTGACACGGGTTTGGCTGCGGCTTCGCTGGTTTGGCAGGCTTGCTCTTCTGGCGGGATTCACCTGGTCATTCCTTGCCGTCCTAACGGCTGGATACACGACGTCTCAAGCATCGCTGCATCTAATAATTCTGGCGGGCATTTCAGCTGGCGCGGTCACGTACGGCAGCTCATATGCTGCGGCAGCGATATGCTTCATCACACCGCCACTCCTCATTGCCGCCGCATGTTTGCTGACGAAGGGAGCCCCGGAAAACTACATTCTGGCTTTTGCCGTCCTGCTTTTCGAGGGCGGCCTGGTTCGATCCTCGTTCGTTGGACAAGCGCGCTTCCGTGACGCGAGCCGCCTGAGACATCAAGCCGAGCGGCTTGCCGCGGAAATGGAGCGCAATTCCAGGGAGGACCATCTTACCGCGCTCCTCAACAGGCGGGGCCTCGAACATGCAATCGATCAGTTTGAGAACACCGATGGACCCTTTGTGGCCATGCTGATTGATCTGGACGGGTTCAAATCTGTCAACGATACCTACGGTCACAGAACGGGTGACGAGCTGCTTGCCAGGATCGCCCGCCGAATAGAGGAAGAAGCACCGGAGGGCTCAACGCTCGCCCGCATCGGTGGGGATGAATTCGTGCTGGTTTTTTCTTCGCGAAAGAATTCTCCTTCTCCCACCAATCTCGCGTCCAATCTCATAGCCAAGCTTGCTCGCCCCTATCCTGGGATCGCATCAGTCCGCATTGGAGCGTCTATAGGAATCTACTTGGCTGAAAACCCCGGACTAACGGAAATGTTGTTGCGGGCCGACATCGCCCTTTACACAGCTAAGCGCCGCGGCAGGAATGAATTTTGTCTGTTCGATGCCGAGCTAGCCCGGGAGTTGCAACGCCGCCAGTCAATCGAACGCGATCTTCATTCGGCGATAACGATGAGAAGCTTGGTCGCTTGGTTTCAGCCAATCGTAAGACTCGAAACTGAAGCCGTCGTCAGTTTTGAAGCCTTGCTAAGATGGTCTCACCCGCTTCACGGTCCCATTTCTCCGCCCGAGATCATGACAGCGGCACGCGAAACTGGAATGCTTCAGCTGCTAACTCAAACGGTATTCGCCGACTGTTGCGCTCTTATCGAGGGCTTGGTCAAAGCTGACCGTCGTGATGTTCGTGTGGCGATGAATGTTTCACCGTGCGAGTTGGAAGCTGGCGATATTGACGAGATGATTCTTAATGGTCTGGCGGCAAAAGACCTCCCTGCAACGATGTTCGACATCGAGATTACCGAAGAAGCCCCAGTGGATCCGGACAGAGTGGATGAAAAGCTCGCCCGGCTTTCACATGCTGGCATTTCTATCGCGCTCGATGACTTCGGCACCGGTTTTTCGACGTTGGCATCGCTCAAGGACAGTCGGATCAGGAAGGTGAAAATAGATCAGGGCTTCGTTCGCGGCTTAGCCAAGTCCCGGGAGAATCGGCTGCTTGTCAAAGCGGTGATTGATCTTGGTAGGACGCTCGGGATCGAGGTCATGGCCGAGGGCGTTGAAACAGAGGCAGATCGGCAAACTCTGTACAAGCTTGGCTGCAGAACCGCGCAGGGCTTCCTGTTCTCTAAGGCAGTGCCTCTCCATTTGGCACTTGATTCGGTAGTAAAAGAGCACGCGAAGGAGTTGTGACCGGCCTCTCCGTCCGTGCTGCTCGCGGAACTTTCATGTGGGGTGGACCTGACGCGCGAAAGCCGTTTCGGACGGTAGAGTTATTACGGGGGCGAAACTGAGCACGTGGTTTGGATAGCAGCAATCCGGTCCACCGGCGCACATGCAGCGGCTTCATACAAGCGTTCAAGTTGCGAGATGAGCTTGAGTGAACGACGTCGGAGAATTGCGTCCTTTGGACGCTGGTTTCGCGGTTCCCGTAGGATTCGATTACGGGAAGCGTTCTTGGCTGCTTCTCGGCTCAGCGCTCATCGGGATGAACAACGTACCCGCGGTCAAGGTCTTCGCGACCTCAACCCAGTCACCATCCCGCAACAGCAGCGGTCGGGTCCTGATCAAGCGCTCAGCCTCAGCACAGGTGCTGGAGCAACGGTAGAGCGCGGAAAACGTGTATCGGAATGCGCTGGCTCACCATAGGAAGCTGCCACGGCATGTCGAATGTCCCCAGGGGGCGGACCGTTCCCTTGCATTTGTCTCGATGACGGGCTCTCAAAGCTAAAGCCAAGAGAGCTTTATAAAAATCGCACCCGATCGGCTGCGCAACGACGACCAGCTGAGGCCCGATCGGGTGCTAAGGTCGTGCCAAAAAAGGCGCGTCACTGTCGCATTTCTAGCCGGCTTGCGATCGGACGTCATCTCTTGGCGATCGCTGCCCCTTCTCTCAAATGCGCTTAGCGGCGCCGATGGCGAATAGCGCAAGCTTTTCCACCCGTTTCTACTCCACTACCGAGACTCGTCACCAACCTCCTTTTATTCGCTTCCATATGGCCCATCCTGTCTCCAATCGAGGAGGAGCGCGAACATGGGCCAAGCCGTAGAACGTCTCAGTCTCGGGAATTCTTCTGCTCGCCAAACTGCCGTTGTCGCCGGCACCATATTTGGCAGGGTGACAGTGCACGACAAGATATCAGGCGTTCTTGTCTGGGCTGAACTATGCTTGCAAGCCATAACCCAAAAATCGCCGATCCCTTTGAATTCGAGCCGGATGAATGGGTGTTTCAAAATTTTTGGCGGTTTTAGGCAGAACCCTCCGATGGCCCGCGTACCGGTCAAGCTTCGTGAGCACTTTAGGTTCGTCGATCAGGCATAGGTTTCTTTCCCATGCCACATGCTGGCCGTTTGCCTAGTTCGGAAGCCCTCGAGAGGCGTTGCTCGTCTTGGTATGGCGTCGCCCCTTTTTCCGATCCATCGGCCACGGAGCTAGAATGGTGTCTAGCTGTTGCCGCCTACTTGGTCATCCGGCATGGAGATGCCTATATACCGACCTTCGAAAGGCTGGAATACGAGGTCGAACAAATGCGGCGGAAGCTCGGAAATCGCGAGCGAGCGCAGCGCGTGCTGGCCACGCTCAACCTAAATGGCTCGGACAGCTGGAGCCGTGAGGTTGGTTCTCAAGGCCTGGATGGCGCCGCAATCACATTCGCCCGGGCGGGGTAAAAGCGATTTTTTGGAGCCACTCGCGCTTTTGCGCTAACGAAGGTCCCGCGCCGTATTTGGGCCGGATCCATTTGTGGCCCATCAGAGAAGCAATTACCTTCTCCGGCGCCTCAACTGCCGTCAGCCGGTCCTCGAAAGTGTGTCGCAGGCTATAAAGACTATGCTCGGAAGTCGGCAGAAGTTCCTTGCTGGCGAGCACCTTGTTGACGAGCGCTGAAAGTGACGCGGCCTTGTCGCGATAACGAGGAAAGCCGTCCGGATGGAGCTTGATGGCTGCAAGTGCGCCGCCAACCAAGGGAATGTCACGGGCTGAATGACCGGTCTTCAAGCGACGGCCATTGGGGCGCACCCGCACATGCGGGATTTCTCGATCGAGGTGGATTGTTTCGGTGGTGAGGTTTGCCGCTTCAGAAAGCCTGAGCCCGGTATCGGCAATCACATAGATTAGATGGCGGGCTTCGTCATTGAGTCCGTCGAGCGCGCCTTCAGCGAGTATCTTCTCCTGAATGAACTCCGCTGTGAACGCAGCGCGTTGCCCGGGGACGGCGCCGGAAAGACGCAGGTTTCGAAAAACCGGCTCCAGCTTGAGCTGGTGAGTCAGATCGACGACGCGCAGCATTTTCGAAACATGGCCGATGTCCTTGTTGGCCGTACCGATATCAAGTCCATCCTCAACGATCCGCTTTTGCCACCACTCGCGGAACGCGATTGCGTCGTCCCGAGTGAGGCTTGCGATCTCCTTGTCGCCAATGACTCCAACCAGATTGGCAACTGCGCGCTTTTTGGGGTTACGCCATTTCTTGATTTGGTTGGGCGACATGGTCAGCAAGTTCTGTTGCTCGATCGTCTCGAATTCCTTGATAAGACCGCTCAGGCGGACCGCTGGCCGCTTCTCCCCACCCATGACGGCCGAGACGTCCTGCGCGTCCTCGATCGATTTTTTGTCGAGGAGCAGCTTGATACGGGCCATGAGTTCGTCGAGCGGCCCCGCTGCTAGTTCCTCGTTAGTGCGATAGGCCAATCCAAATGACCGCGCGCGCTTCCTCGCGGCTTCGAAACGCAGCCCCGCCTCGGCGGATTGGCCTTCCCGCAGTCTACGCCAATACGCCTCCAGCCCCGCGCCGAGGCTTTGCACTGCATCTCGCGCCCGTACACCGCGGGGATCGTCAGCCACGGCGACGCCCGTGGAAATGCGTACTAGGCAGCGGCGATCAAACGCCGCGAATTCCTTCGGCACCCTGCGGACGAGATACCAGATGCCTTCACGTTTATGCGGCTTTGGCGCTGCGGAACGTCGCATTATCTTTCTCTAATGTTACACAGTTTGTTACACAGTCTAAGATATGTTTCGCTTCGTGCTGGTCAAGCGCAACAAGGAAGCTTTTGAAAGGAAAGGATTTTTATGGAAGCTAAATGGCGGAGAGGGAGGGATTCGAACCCCCGATACCCTTGCGAGTATGCCGCATTTCGAGTGCGGTGCATTCGACCACTCTGCCACCTCTCCGCGAGGTCATGGTCGGCCGTTGGCGGCGCGGCGCACTAGATAACGGCTGACCGCTGGAGTTACAAGGCCCTATTCGAGCGAATTCCATGTTCCGCGAAAAGCAGCGGCGACGGCACACCCGCCTGCTTTGCCGGCGGCATGGTTCGGCTTGTCGTCCGGGGCAGGCCCGTTTGCCTTGACTCCAACGCAACCTTCGGTTAGGGACAGCCCGCATTCGGCGTGGAGGCTCTTCCGCGCCGCTTGTTTTTTGAACCCGCAGACTGACAAAAAGACGGCCGAACCGCCCGAGGCGGTTCATCGAGGCCGACCGAACAGCGAAAGGCAAAAAATGTTCGCAGTCATCAAAACGGGCGGCAAGCAGTATCGCGTCGCCGCCAACGATCTCCTGAAGATCGAGAAGCTCGAAGCCAAGGTCGGCGATATCGTCGAGATCGGCAATGTGCTCGCGCATGGCGAGGGCGAGAATGTCACCTTCGGCGCGCCGTTCGTCGATGGCGCACTGGTCACGGCGGAAGTCGTCGAGCAGGGCAAGAACCGCACCGTCATCGCTTTCAAGAAGCGCCGCCGCCAGAATTCGCGCCGCAAGATCGGCCATCGCCAGCTTCTGACCACAGTGCGGATCGCCGAGATCCTGCTGGGTGGCGCCAAGCCGTCGAAGAAGGCTGCCGCGAAGCCGGAAGCCAAGGCAGAGGCGAAGGCTGAAGTCGCCGCCGAGGCGAAGGCCGAGGCCGCCCCGAAGGAGCCGAAGGCCAAGAAGGAAACCAAGGCTGAGGCCGCTGCCGGCGAAGAGGCCAAGGCCGCGCCGCTGTTCAAGGCGCCGAAAGGCGAGCCGGACGACCTGACCGTGATCAAGGGCATCGGCCCGGTCGCGGCGAAGGACCTCGCCGAGCAGGGCATCATCACCTTCGCGCAGCTCGCCAAGCTCACCGACAAGGATGTCGCCAAGATCGACGAGCATATGCCGTTCAGCGCCGACCAGATCAAGGACTGGCGCGAGCAGGCCAAGGAACTGGCGAAGAAGTAATTTTCCCGGCGACGATCGTCGCCGGTACGGACTTGAAACGGAACGCGAACGCGTTCATAAGACCATTCAAGCGCCTCAGGGCGCATCGGAGTTAGTCAAATGGCACACAAGAAAGCTGGCGGTTCGTCGCGCAATGGTCGCGATTCGCACTCCAAGCGTCTGGGCGTGAAGAAGTTCGGCGGCGAAGCCGTCGTCGCCGGCAACATCATCATTCGTCAGCGCGGCACGCAATGGCATCCGGGCACCAATGTTGGCATGGGCACGGACCACACCCTTTTTGCGCTCGAAGCCGGCGCAGTCACCTTCAACAAGAAAGCCAACGGCCGAACCTACGTATCGGTGAACCCGATTACCAAAGCAGCGGAGTAGCCGGTTCCGCACCATAACACCGGCGCCCATCTCGGGAACCGGTGTCTGGCCAGGCCAGGAAAAGGATCAGGAGAGATGGGCTCGCCCTCTCTCCTTTTCATTTTTTCTTGCCCTGGAGGACTAAAATGGTTGCCGAAGCGGAAGACACCGAAGACGAAAGTTACGCGATCGATTGCCCGGCGCTGGCCACCGAGCGGCTGGTCATGCGTGCCCCGCGCGAAAACGATCTCCAGCAACTCGTCACGCTTGCCGACAACCGACATGTCGCCGAAATGCTGGCCCGCATGCCGCACCCCTATGGCGAGGCCGAGGGCCGCACCTTCCTTGCCATGGCGGCGTCGCGGCGCGCCGGCATCGTCTATGCGCTGACGCTCAGGGACAGCGACACTTTCGTCGGCTGCGCCGGGCTGAACACGACCGATCGCGGCCTGGAGCTCGGCTACTGGATCGGCGAGCCCTATTGGAAGCGCGGCTACGCCACCGAGGCCGCGCACGCGCTTGTCGACCTCGCCTTCCAGCGGACCTCGATCCAGGTGCTGCATGCCTCGACCAGGGTGATCAATCCGGCCTCGCGCCGGGTCATCCACAAATGCGGCTTCCAGTATGCCGGCCAGGGCATGCTGAACTCAATCGTCGCCGGCCAGGTTCCTGTCGAGCGCTATCGCTTGGATCGCAAGACGTGGAACAGTCTTCGCAACTGGATCCACTATTGATGGATGACGCCGGTCAAGCCAATGGTCGATGACAGCAACGACATTGAAACGATCGCGCCGATAGCGCCGGGTCACATCGAAAGCTTTCATCGCGCTCTCGATCTTGTTGCGCGTGAGCGGAAGTACCTGTCGTTCCTCGAAGCGCCGCCACTCGATCAAACCCGGCGCTTCGTGTTGGACCGTATCGCGGCGGGCGATCCTGGCTTCGTTGCCGTCGTTCGCGGCGAGGTCGTCGGCTGGTGCGATATCTCACGCCTTGAACGACCCATCCATGCCCATCGCGGCACGCTCGGAATGGGGATCGTTGCCGCCCATCGCGGGCGTGGGCTTGGACTGCGGCTTATCAATGCGACCTTGGCACAGGCACGCAAGGTCGGCTTTGTCCGGGTCGAGCTGTGCGTGCATGCCGACAATCCTCGCGCCATCGCTCTTTACGACAAGGTCGGGTTTGTCAGGGAGGGCGTTCAGCGCGACGCCATTTGTATCGACGGACAATACGGCGATACTATCATGATGGCGATCGTCGAACGCGAAAACGCAGCCGGATAAGGAGCCGTCAGCCCAGTTCGGCCCAGAGCGGGAGGTGGTCGGAACCGACGGCGTCCCGGTCGGACCAGAGGCGTTTCAGCGATCTGGCGAGCGAGGCGCTGGTGAAGATGTAGTCGATGCACTTGTGGCGGCTCTTGTCATCGGGCCGCTCAGGATCCACCCAGGTGACGAGGTCGGCGACCGCCAGACGCTGGGCGACGTCGACGGCGAGATCGGCGGTCAGCGGCATGCCGAATTCATGATCCGGCCGGCCGGCAAGCTCGACATATTCGGGCGAGCCCGGCAGCATGTTGAAGTCGCCCATGACGATGAAGGCTTCCGGATAGGGCAGGTCCGGCAGGCCGATCTCGGGAATGCCCGACAGGCCGCCGCCTTCCAGCGCATAGTTGAGGAGGCGCTGGCGCAGGAAACGGATCTGGCCCTGGCGCTCGACCGGGCTGCGATGGTCGAGATGGGTGGAATAGAAGCGGATGAAGCCAAGCGGCGTCTCGATCAGCGCCTCCAGCGCGCCGCGCTGGAAGTTCATGGTCTCGAGGCTGCGGCTTCGCGGAAGAAGGAGATTGCGCGACAGATGAATAGGCGTCGTCGACAGCACCATGTTGCCGAGCTGGAAGGAGGTCGAGATGGCGCGGCCGTTCTCCAGCCGCGAGCCGATATTGACCTCGAAATTGCTGCCATAGGCGGCAAAATAATCGGGCAGCGCCTCGCTGATCTCGGCCACCATGTCGCGACCGCCGTTGCGCGGGTTGTTGCGGGTCACTTCCTGCAGCGCGATGACATCGGCGCCGCGCACCGCGTCGGCGATGCGGCCGAGATCGTATTTGCCGTCGAGGCCGATGCCGTATTGGATGTTATAGGAAACGATCTTCATTACGTGCCCCTCCAGCACTTCCGCACAGTGCTACCGCGTCCTTGGTAAAAGGGCACCTGGCGCTTTAGTCACAAATCGGCCTCGCGCTGTGTCGCTCCTTGGTTTAGAGCAATCCCGCAAGCGCAATAGCAGAAACCTGAAAATCCGATGAAATTCCTCGACCAGGCCAAGGTTTACATCCGTTCCGGCGACGGCGGTGCCGGTTCGGTGTCGTTCCGGCGCGAGAAATTCATCGAGTTCGGCGGCCCGGATGGCGGCGACGGCGGCCGCGGCGGCGATGTCTGGGCGGAAGCGGTCGACGGGCTGAACACGCTGATCGACTATCGCTACCAGCAGCATTTCAAGGCCAAGACCGGCATGCACGGCATGGGCCGCAACATGACGGGCGCCAAGGGCGCCGACATCACGCTTAAAGTGCCGGCCGGCACCCAGATCTTCGCCGAGGACAATGAGACGCTGATCTGCGACCTAACCGTGGTCGGCCAGCGCTTCCTGCTGGCCAAGGGCGGCAATGGCGGCTTCGGCAACCAGCATTTCAAGACCTCGACCAACCAGGCGCCGCGCCGCGCCAATCCCGGCCTGCCTGGCGAGGAGCTCAGCATCTGGCTCCGGCTCAAGCTGATCGCCGATGCCGGCCTAGTCGGGCTGCCCAATGCCGGCAAATCGACTTTCCTGGCCGCTGTCACCGCGGCCAAGCCGAAGATCGCCGACTATCCGTTCACCACGCTCTATCCCGGCCTTGGCGTCGCCCGCATCGACGGCCGCGAGTTCGTGCTGGCCGACATTCCAGGCCTGATCGAGGGCGCGCATGAGGGCGTCGGCATCGGCGACCGCTTCCTTGGCCATGTCGAGCGCACGCGCGTGCTGCTCCATCTGGTCTCGGCGCAGGAGGAAAATCCCGGCAAGGCCTACAAGACGGTGCGCGCCGAGCTCGAAGCCTATGGTCATGGGTTGACCGACAAGGTCGAGATCGTCGCGCTTTCCCAGGTCGATATTCTCGACGCGGAGGCCCGCAAGAAGAAGGCGGCCTCGCTGAAGCGCGCCGGCGGCCGCGCGCCGCTGCTTCTGTCGGCCGTCACCGGCGAAGGCGTCGAGGCCGTGCTGCGGGCCTTGATGGCGGTGGTTGCCGAATCTCGCGATGCCGTGCCGGCTCCCGTCGAGACGCGCTGGCAGCCATAACGATGAAGTCGCTCAAATCCTACAAACGCATCACGGTGAAGATCGGCTCGGCGCTGCTCGTCGACCGAGCGACGGGCTTGAAGCGCGACTGGCTGACCTCGCTTGCCGACGACATCGCGGTGCTTGCCAATGCCGGCGCCGAAGTGCTCGTCGTTTCTTCAGGTGCGATCGCGCTCGGCCGCACCATTCTTGGCCTCGGCAAGCGCGCGCTGAAGCTTGAGGAGAGCCAGGCGGCGGCGGCCGTGGGCCAGATCGCGCTTGCCGGCGCCTGGTCGGACGCGCTCGGCAAGGACGGGCTGAAATCCGGCCAGATCCTCCTGACGCTTGGCGACACCGAGGAACGCCGCCGCTACCTCAACGCGCGCGCGACGATCTCGACCCTGCTCAAGATGAAGGCGGTGCCGGTCATCAACGAGAACGACACGGTGGCGACCTCGGAAATCCGCTATGGCGACAATGACCGGCTGGCGGCGCGGGTGGCGACGATGATGGGCGCGGACCTGCTGGTGCTGCTCTCCGACATTGACGGGCTCTACACGGCGCCGCCGGCCAAGGACCCGGGAGCGAAATTCATCCCGGTGGTCGACCGCATCACGCCCGACATCGAGGCGATGGCGGGCGCCGCCGCGTCCGAGCTGTCGCGCGGCGGCATGCGGACAAAACTCGACGCCGGCAAGATCGCCAATGCCGCCGGCACGGCGATGATCATCACCTCGGGCACAAGGCTGTCGCCGCTGATGGCGATCGAGCGCGGCGAGCGCGCGACCTTCTTCAAGCCGAGCGCCAATCCGGTGAAGGGCTACAAGACCTGGATCGCCGGTCAGCTCGAGCCGGCCGGCCGGCTCACCGTCGATGCCGGCGCCATCGGGGCTTTGAAGTCCGGAAAGTCGCTGCTGCCGGCCGGGGTAAAACTGGTCAGCGGCAATTTCTCGCGCGGCGACACGGTGGCGATCCTGTCGCCGGAGGGCCGCGAGATCGCGCGCGGCCTGGTTGCCTATGATGCCGCCGATGCCGTAAGGATCGCGGGTCTGAAGACGGCCGAGATCGAAAATGTGCTCGGCTACGAGGCGCGTTCGGCGATGATCCATCGCGACGACCTTGTGGTAAGCGTCGCCGGCGACCACGTATTGGCCGACGACTAAGTATTGAACGACGACGGGCGGAGGATGAACCATGCTGAAGCTGCATGAAAAATCCGGCGAAGACACGATTGTGCTGATGGCCGATATCGGCCGTCGCGCCCGCGCCGCCGCCCGACCGTTGGCCGTTGCTTCCACCAAGTCCAAGAATGCCGCGCTCGTCGCCATGGCCGAAGCCATCCTGCGCAACGAGCAGGCGATCCTCGATGCCAACGCCATCGACATGTCGAATGGCGAGGAGGCCGGTTTGTCGGGCTCCTTCATGGACCGGCTGAAGCTTGACACCTCGCGCATCAAGGCGATGGCTGACGGCATTCGCGAGATCGCCGCGCTCAAGGACCCGGTCGGCGACGTAATCGCCGAGTGGGACCGGCCGAACGGGCTGCATATCGAGCGCGTGCGCACGCCGCTCGGCGTCATCGGCGTCATCTATGAGAGCCGGCCGAATGTGACGGCGGATGCCGGCGCGCTCTGCCTCAAGGCCGGCAATCCGGTGATCCTGCGCGGTGGGTCCGACTCGCTCAATTCGTCGGCTGCCATCCATGCCTGCATGGTGGAAGGGCTGAAGGTCGCCGGCTTGCCGCAGGATGCCATCCAGCTGGTGCCGACCACCGATCGCGCCGCCGTCGGCGAGATGCTGAAAGGACTTTCCGGCAATCTCGACGTCATCATCCCGCGCGGCGGCAAAAGCCTGGTAGGGCGCGTGCAGACCGAGGCGCGGGTGCCGGTCTTCGCGCATCTCGAAGGCATCTGCCATCTCTATATCGACCGTTCGGCCGATCTCGACATGGCGGTCAAGATCGCGGTCAACGCCAAGATGCGGCGCACGGGCGTCTGCGGCGCGGCCGAGACGCTTCTGGTCGACCGCGCGGTAGCCGCCACGCATCTGGTGCCGATCCTCCAAGCGCTGCGCGCCGCCGGCTGCGAGATCCATGCCGACCAAGAGGTGCTGCGGGCTTTTTCCGAAGCCAGCCCAGCAACTGACGCCGACTGGGTGACGGAATATCTCGATGCCATCATCGCGGTGAAGCTGGTCGACGGCGTCGGCGAGGCGATCGAGCATATCGAGACCTTCTCCTCGCACCACACCGAGGCGATCATCGCCGAGGACGCGCAGGCTGTGGAACGCTTCTTCAACGAGATCGACTCGGCGATCCTGTTGCACAATGCCTCGACACAGTTTGCCGATGGCGGCGAGTTCGGCATGGGCGCCGAGATCGGCATCGCCACCGGCAAGATGCACGCGCGCGGACCGGTCGGCGTCGAGCAGCTCACCTCGTTCAAATACCGCGTGCGCGGATCGGGACAGGTGAGGCCTTGACCTTTTTCGCCCGGCAGGCCTGAGGGGAGGCCAAGGCGAATGCTTTCGCAAGCCGAGCAGCCTGTCCCTGCCCGCTATCTTCGCATGCCCCACGCCGCCAGGGGCCTGACGGTCGGCCTGTTCGGCGGATCGTTCAATCCGCCGCATGCCGGCCATGCGCTGGTCGCCGAGATCGCGCTGAGAAGGCTGGCGCTCGATCAGCTGTGGTGGATGGTGACGCCCGGCAACCCGCTGAAAAGCGCGCGGGAACTTGCGCCGCTCGCCGAGCGCATCGAGCTCTCCGAAAAAATCGCCAGGAATCCCAGGATCAAGGTCACCGCCTTCGAGGCATCGCAGCATGTGCGCTATACCGCCGACACGCTGGCCCTGGTCAAGGCGCGCAATCCGGGTGTCGATTTCGTCTGGATCATGGGCGCGGACAGTTTGCGCGACTTCCACCGCTGGCAGCGCTGGCGCGAGATCGTGCTGACCTTCCCGATCGCGGTCATCGATCGCCCGGGCGCGACGCTCTCCTTCCTGTCGTCGGTCGTCGCCAAGACCTTCGACTACGCCCGCATCGACGAGGGCGACGCGCCGCTGCTCGCCCGCATGCCGGCGCCGGCCTGGACCTTCATCCACGGCCCGCGCTCGTCGCTGTCGTCCACCGCGATCCGCAAGGCCGCGAAGGGCTGAGCGCCCTCCTTCCCCACAAGGGGGGAAGGGAAGGCGTGCGATGTCGCTTTTGCGGCGGCCTTTTGCTTCCCGGTAAGCGATGCTGACAGACCATGCTGGAGAAGAACCCCACCAAGACCGACGCCGTCCGCGCCGAACAACCGGCGCCGCTGATCGCCATTGCCAGCGTCATCGTGTCGATGGCGCTGATCGCGATCGGCAATGGGCTGATGTTCGCCTATATCCCGGTGCGGCTCGGCGCCGACGGGTTCGACCCGACCTGGGCCGGGCTGATCGTCACCGGGCTTTCGGCCGGCGGGCTGGCCGGCTGCATCCTGACCGGGCCGCTGGTGCGACGCGTCGGGCACGCCCGCGCCTTCATGGTGCTTTCGGCGCTGATCGCGCTTTCCAACGCGGCGATCGGCGCCGGGCCGATCCCGCTTTTGTGGATCGCCGCGCGGGCGCTTTACGGCTTCGCCATCTGCGGACTGTTCATCGTCGCGCAGAGTTGGCTGAACGATGCGTTGCCGAATTCGATCCGCGGCCGGGTGATGGCGGTGTTCTATGTCGCCTATATTGCCGGGCTGGGCGTGGGTTACGCGACGCTCGCCCTGGTCGACATCCACTCGGCGGCCGCGTCGCTGATCGGCATCACCTTCACCGCGCTTTCCATCCTGCCGGTCGGCATGACCAGGCTTGCCCAGCCGCCGGCGCCGCAGGCGGCGTCGGTCGCGCTACGCCGCGCCTGGCGGATCTCGCCGGTCGGCGTCGCCGGCATGCTCGCGGTCGGCGGCCTGTCGATGATCGTTTCCGGCTTCGCGCCGATCCACGCCACCGCCAAGGGCTACAGCCAGGCCGATGTGGCGCTGCTGTTGTCGGCCATGCCGGTCGGCACGCTGATCCTGCAGATTCCGCTCGGCTGGATTTCGGACCGCACCGACCGGCGCTACGTGCTGGCCGGGGCGGCGGCGCTGGCGGTCGTCGCCAGCACCTTGGCCATCGTCTTCGACGGCGGTGCGCTGATGGCGCTGGTGGTGATCTATCTGATCTGGGATGGGGCGTCGGAATCGATCTACGCGCTGTCCAGCGCGCATGCCGCCGACCGCGCCGCCAAGGACGAGCTTCTGGCGCTGTCGAGCTCGATGCTGTTTGCCTGGTCGCTGGCCGGCTTCATCGTGCCCGGCATCGTGACGGCGCTTTCCGCCGTTTTCGGCACCGCCACCTTCATCTATGTCGGCATCGTCATCGCCTCGGCCTTCTGCCTGTTCGTGCTGTGGCGCGTGACGGCGGGGCGGCCGACACCCGCAGCCACAAGCGGCAGCTTCGCGCCGATGTCGGCGCAGACGCCGCTGCCGGTGGAGCTCGCCTTCGCGCCGGACGAGACGGCAGCCAAGCACTGATCGAGGATGGACCGATCGGGCTACTGCTTGCGCGCTTCCGGCGCCGGGACTTCCGGCGGCGGCAGCGGGATCGAGATGCCTTCGCTGTCGAAGGCCTGCTTGGCGCGCTTGGTCATGTCGATCTGGGTCGAGAAATAGTCGGCGGCCGATGTCCAGTAGCGCAAGGTAAGCGAAACCGTCGCGTCGCCGACACTGGCGATGAAGGCGATCGGAGGTGGTTCGCGCCGGATGCGCCTTTCGGCGCCGGCGATGGCAAGCAGCGTCTTCTGCCCGCGGTCGATATCGTTCCAGGAGCCGATGCTCAAGGTCACGTCGGTGCGGCGCACGCCGTTGCGGGTGAAGTTGCGCACCGGCTGGTTCCACAGCGTCGAGTTGGGCGCCAGTATGTAGACGCCTTCGGCGGTGCGCAGCTTGGTGGCAAAGAGGCCGATCTCCTCGACGGTGCCCGCGATCGCGCCGACCTCGACATTCTCGCCGATGCGGAAGGGCCTCAGTGCCAGAAGCATGATGCCGGCGGCGATGTTCTGCAGCGTGCCCTGCAATGCCAGTCCGATGGCCAGGCCAGCGGCGCCGATCGCGGCGATGATGGAGGCCGTCTGCACGCCGAACTGACCAAGCACCATGATGACGACGAGGATCAGGATGGCGTAGCGCACGACCTGCGAGAAGAAATGCCGCAAGGTCTCGTCGAAGCCGTGGATATGGCCGAGGCCGGCATAGATCGAGCGTTCGGCAAGCCCGGCGACCAGATAACCGACAACCAAAAGGATCACGGCGCCGATGGCCGAGAAGGAATAGGAAACGATCAGGGTGCTGAGCTGTGCGAGCCCGGCCTGGATGGTGATGAGGGCGCTCTGTGGGTCGGTGGGCATGGCGGGGATTCCGTTGGTCGGTGCGCCGATAACCCATGCGTCCGGGATCAGTTCCCGCTTTTCAGACACTGCTAAAACAGCGATCCGGATCAGGCGCGGCCCAGGCAAAAGAGGCCGTCGTCTTGAAACTGCAATGGAACTCTGCCTATCTAAGTGGTGTCACCTGATTTGCAGGGTGATTTGGTTGTTCTTGTTGGGAAAGGAAACACACTGAGAACAGCACTGCGGAAGAAGGCTGATATCATGCCTTCGCCGGCCGGGATCAGCGGCAACGCCGCCGCGAGCCTCGCCATCGACACAGTCCTTGCCAGTCTGGAAGACTCCAAGGCCGAAAACATCGTCTCAATCGACATCCAGGGAAAATCGAGCCTCGGCGACTATATGGTCATCGCCTCGGGCCGATCGCACCGTCATGTCTCGGCTGTCGCCGATCATCTCCTCAAGGCGCTGAAAGATGCCGGTCTCGGCAATGCGCGCGTCGAGGGGCTGGCCAGCGCCGACTGGGTCCTGATCGATTCGGGCGACATCATCGTCCATGTCTTCCGCCCCGAAGTCCGCGAATTCTACAATCTCGAAAAGATGTGGCAGGCGCCGGACCTCGAGGAAGAGACCTTGCACTGAGCCTTGATCCGCGTGCCGTGAACCTTCACGGTATGCGCTAGACAAGCTCGCCGGGGCGAGGATGAAGACCACCATTCATGCCGTGGGCCGGATGAAGACCGGCCCCGAGAGAGAACTCGCCGACCGCTATTTCGAGCGCTTCGCCAAGAGCGGGCCCGCGGTCGGGCTGGAGTTTGCCGGCATCGTCGAGATCCCCGAAAGCCGCGGACAGAGCGCCGACGAGCGCCGCCGCGAGGAAGCCCAGAAGCTGCAGGCCCAGTTGCAGGCTGGCACCGTTCTCATCCTGCTCGACGAACGCGGCAAATCGCTTTCGTCGGAAGACCTGGCCGCGCGTATCGGCCAGTTGCGCGACGCCGGTCGCAAGGCGCTGGTCGTCGCCATCGGCGGCGCCGACGGCCATGACAAATCCTTACGCGAGCAGGCCGACCTTGTGCTGTCGTTCGGAGCGCTGACCTGGCCGCACCAGCTGGTGCGCGTCATGCTGGGCGAGCAGCTCTACCGGGTTGCCACGATCCTGGCGGGTCATCCCTATCACCGGTCGTAACTGGCGGTGGCAATATCTGCGGCATTTTCGTATTTTCAACGAACATAGTGGGATTGGGTCATGGCCGCAGATAAAAGCATTCATGTCCGCGCCAGCGAGCGTTCCCTGGTTCGTCGCGATTTGCAGGGCAGCAACGAAGTGTGGGACCGGCTGAAGAGCGAGCTTGAGCCGGGTCTGAGAGCTGACGAGAGCGAATTCCAGGCCGTATCGGCGCAGGATGTTATTCGACGCAGTCAAGGCCGAAGCCTCTAGAAGACGTAGCTATCCGGATTTCCGCCTCAATAACTCGACATTACGATCACAATAGCGCTTCCAACATGGTTGATGGTTCGTTAACGAAGCGGCGGATAGGTTAGAGGCCTGATGTCTGAAGGCTGGTACCCGATCACGCGCACCTGGCGCAGCCGTTGCGGCTTGACCCTTGTCGCCGCCGTGGTCGTGCTCGGGCCGGTCCGGGCGGCCGGGAACACGCTGGACGCGGCGCCGGATCCCGATCAGAGCCGGGCCGAATACGAGCAGGTCTCCAAGGAGATCACGCTGTCATCGGAGCGGCTGGCCAAGCTTGCCGCCGACATCGCTTCGGTGCGCAAGGATTATGCCTCGATCACCGCGGCGCTGATCCAGTCGGCGATGACCGAGCAGAAGCTCGGCCAGGACATCGAGGATATCGGCGCCAAGCTCGAAGGGCTGAAGGACGAGGAGCAGAAGCTGCGCGCCTCGCTTGCGGCGCGGCGCGACGTGCTGGCCGAGGTGCTCGGCGCACTGCAGCGCATGGGGCTCAATCCGCCGCCGGCAATCCTGGTCAAGCCGGAGGACGCGCTGTCGTCGGTGCGCAGCGCCATCCTGCTCGGCGCCGTGGTGCCGGAACTGCGACAGCAGACCGAACGGCTGATGGCCGATCTCAAGGAGCAGACAAGGGTAACGGCCTCGATCGAGGCGGAACGGGCGCGACTCTCCGCCGCCGTCACGGACCAGACGGCGGAGAAGAAGCGGCTCACCATGCTGCTCGAGGCCAAGAAGAAGCTGCAGGCCGATACCCAGACCGCGATGGCGGCCGAGCAACGGCACTCGCAGGAGCTGGCGGCGAAGGCGAGCAGCCTCAAGGACCTGATCGCCTCGCTCGAAGCCGACAAGGCGCGCAAGGCGCAGGACCAGGCCAAGGCGGGCGAGCGGAAATCGACCGACAGCGACACGACGGCCTCGACGACCGAGCTTGCCGCGTTGCCGGTGCCGGAGGCCAACCGCCTCACGGGGTCGGCGCCGTTTTCGGCCTTGCAAGGCCAGATCGCGCTGCCGGTCATCGGCAAGATCAAGCGGCGTTTCGGCACCGACGACGGCAATGGCGCGGCGATGCAGGGCGACATGGTTGCGACACAATCGGGGGCCATCGTCACCGCACCGGCGGATGGAAACGTGCTTTATGCGGGGCCGTTTCGCTCCTATGGTCAACTCTTGATCCTCAATGCGGGCGATGGGTATCATGTCGTCCTGGCGGGGATGAGCAGAATCAGCGTCGCGACCGGACAGTCGGTGCTCGCGGGAGAGCCGATCGGCGCGATGGGAGAGGCCCGGGTGGCAAGCACCTCGGCCTCGCGGAATGAAAATTCGGCGTCGGAACTCTATGTCGAGTTCCGCAAGGATGGAAAACCCGTCGATCCAGCCCCATGGTGGGCGGATCGATTCTCTGGAAGGACGTGAAATGATGCGGAAACTGTCGCTTCTGTTTGCCGGCGCGCTGATGGGCGCATCGGCAATGAGCCTGGTCTATGGCGCACCGGGCTCGGCGGCGAACGCTGCGGGTTCGGAAACCTACAAGCAGCTGGCGATCTTCGGCGACATCTTCGAGCGTGTGCGCGCGAATTATGTGACGCCGCCGGACGACAAGTCGCTGGTCGAAAACGCCATCAACGGCATGCTGGCCTCGCTTGATCCGCACTCCTCCTACATGAATGCCGAGCAGGCGCAGGACATGCGCGTGCAGACCAAGGGCGAGTTCGGCGGCCTCGGCATCGAGGTCACCATGGAAAACGACCTCGTCAAGGTGATCACGCCGATCGACGACACGCCGGCCGCCAAGGCGGGCGTGCTTGCCGGCGACTACATCGCCAAGATCGACGGCGAGGAGGTTCGTGGCCTCACCCTCAACGACGCGGTCGAGAAGATGCGCGGCCCGGTCAACACGCCGATCAAGCTCACCATCCTGCGCCAGGGCGCCGACAAGCCGATCGAGCTGACGGTGGTGCGCGACATCATCAAGGTCAAGGCGGTGAAGTACCGGGTCGAGAATGACATCGGCTACATGAAGATCACCTCCTTCACCGAGAAGACCTATGACGATCTCGAGAACGCCATCGAGAACATCAAGAAGCAGGTGCCGAACGACAAGCTGAAGGGCTATGTGCTCGACCTGCGCCTCAATCCGGGCGGCCTGCTCGACCAGGCGGTCAGCGTGTCGGATGCCTTCCTCAAGCGCGGCGAGATCGTTTCGACGCGCGGCCGCGATCCGAAGGACGTCACCCGCTTCGACGCCAAGCCGAAGCAGGTCGACGACATCAACGGCAAGCCGATGATCGTGCTGGTCAATGGCGGTTCGGCGAGCGCCTCGGAAATCGTCGCCGGCGCGCTGCAGGATCTGCGCCGCGTCACGGTGGTCGGCACGCAGTCCTTCGGCAAGGGCTCGGTGCAGACCATCATACCGCTCGGCGAGAATGGCGCGCTCAGGCTGACGACCGCGCTCTATTACACGCCGTCGGGCAAGTCGATCCAGGGCAAGGGCATCACGCCAGACATCAAGGTCGACCAGCCGCTGCCACCCGACCTGCAGGGCCGTGACCTGACCCGCGGCGAATCCGACCTCAAGGGCCACATCAAGGGTGCCGACGAGAGCTCGACCGGTTCTGGCTCGGCCGCCTATGTGCCGCCGGATCCGAAGGATGATCTGCAGCTGATCTATGCCGAGCAGCTGCTGCGCGGTGAGAAGACCGACCCGGCCTTCCCGCCGAACCCGGACAAGGCCGTGCTGAACCAGTAAGGCCGTCACGGCCGGGGCAAGGCTCTGGCCGGCTGAGCGAAGCAATGCGATGCTGCCGGGACCGCGAGGTTCCGGCAGTTTGATTCGGGGACCGCGGCTAGAGCAATTCGAGGAAAAGTGTGAGCGGTTTTCCGTCCGGAATTGCGTAAAAACAAAGAGTTAGGCGCCACGCGTCTGGGGTATCGCGCCAGCGATTGTGAAGTTCACGCGAGATGTCACGAGAACGTGACATTCATTCCAAGTGGGCGTGCTTCCGGGGAACATAACTTGGCTGAGATCGGCAAGGACATCGAACGCCCGCTCGGACAGACGCTTCGGCCTCAGCGCAAGGCCTCGCGCGGTATCAGCGGCGGCACGCTTGCCGCAGCGGTGGCCGTCCTTGCCGTGATCGGCGTTTCCGGCGCGATCGCATTGCGCGACAAGCCGTTCCGCAAGCCGCAAGAGGTGGCGGTTTCGACGCCGAAGGTCGTCGCTGCTCCCGCCACACCCGCGCCGCCTGCCGCACCGGCTCCGGTTGCGGCCGCGACGCCGCAGGCCAGCACCCCGATGAAGAGCGGCGGGCCGCAGATCATCCACGTCCAGACCGAGGAGGGCGACAGCCCGCCGAAAGCGGCGATCGTCATCCGCGATCCGTCGACGCTCGGCCAGAACCTCAAGGTCGCGCATATCCCGGACAGGGCGCTGATCGAGGCCAGCGACACGGGTCCGCTGCCGATCCGTTCCGCCGACGGCAGGCGGCCCTTCGACGTCTATGCCCGGCCGTGGTCGGGGGCGCGCGGCGCGCGGGTGGCGATCGTCATTGGCGGGCTCGCCGTCTCGCAGACCGGCACGCAAGCCGCCATCGCCAAGCTGCCGGCCGAAGTGACGCTGGCCTTCGCGCCGCAGGGCAACAGCATCGGTCGATGGATGCAGGCGGCGAGGCAGAGCGGGCATGAGATCGTCATGCAGGTGCCGCTTGAGCCGTTCGATTATCCCAACGTCAATCCCGGCCGCAACACGCTGACCGTGTCGGCCAGCACGGACGAGAACCTGAAGAGCCTGCACTGGGCGCTGTCCAGGACCACGAACTATACCGGGGTCATGAATTATATGGGCGCGCGCTTCTCGGCCGACGCCTCGGCGATGGAGCCTTTCATCGCCGACCTCGGCAAGCGCGGCCTTGCCTATATCGATGACGGCTCATCCTCGCGCAGCGTCGCTCCTGACCTGGCGCTGAAGGACGGCGTGCCGTTCGTCGCCGGCGACATGGCGATCGACGCCGTGCAGGACCGCGGCGAAATCCTCAAGAAGCTGGACAGCCTCGAAGCCACGGCGCGGGCCAAGGGCAGCGCCGTCGGCATCGGTTCGGCCTTCGACATCACCGTCGACACGGTGACGTCCTGGATTGCCGAAGCGAAGAAGCGCGGCATCGAGATCGTGCCGATCTCGGCGGTGGCGATCGATCCGCAAAAGGGCTAACGCTACCCGCCTCGCCGCATTCAATCCTCGAGACCGCTGGAACGCTGACCCATGGCCAAGACGATCGATCCCGAAACGCTGCCTTACCGTCCCTGCGTCGGGCTGATGATCCTCAACAGAGCCGGCCTGGTCTGGGTTGGGCACCGCATCGCCGAACCGGACAGCGAGTTCGCCGGCACCACGCAGCTTTGGCAGATGCCGCAAGGCGGCATCGACAAGGGCGAGGAGCCGATCGAGGCCGCGGGCCGCGAGCTCTATGAGGAAACCGGCATGCGCAGCGTGGCGCTGCTTGCCGAGGCGCCGCATTGGATCAACTACGATCTGCCGCCGCATCTGGTCGGCGTTGCCTTCAAGGGCCGTTATCGCGGCCAGACGCAGAAATGGTTCGCCTATCGCTTCGAGGGCGACGAAAGCGAGATCGCGATCAATCCGCCGCCCGGTGGCCACACGGCCGAGTTCGACGAATGGGCCTGGCGGCCGATGTGGGAATTGCCCGAACTGATCGTGCCGTTCAAGCGCAAGGTTTATGAGCAGGTGGTGGCAGCATTCCAGCACCTGGCTCCCTGAGGCTGCCGATATTCAGGTGAGGCCGGCCTGCAAATGGCGGTTTCCTGCGCTTCCGGTGCTCGCGTACGAAAAGTACGCCCCGCTCCGGTTCTCGGAAGCCACCCAGTTTGGTCGCTTCGCGCCCGTCTTCGACTCCGACTCGGCCTGACCTGAATCTCATCAGACTCAGGGCAGTTGCTGCATCGACGACAGAATTCTATTGATTGCCGATGCAATGAACGGGGGTCGCCATGGACGACACCAGCCGCGCTTTGATCGGATCCGCCGCCGGCAGCCAGCCGGTGAGCGAGGCGGCCGCCGGCGCTATCCTGACGATCGACCTCGGAGCTATCCGGGAAAACTATCGCCGGTTGAAGGCGCGGCTGGGCGGTGTTCGCTGCGCCGGGGTGCTCAAGGCAGACGGCTATGGGCTTGGCGCCGCCCAAGTGGCCTCGGTCCTGGCGAAAGAGGGCTGCGACATCTTCTTTATCGCGCTGCCCGGCGAGGGCATCGCGCTGCGCAAGGCGATCGGGCCTGGGCCTGACATCTTGGTGCTGAACGGCCTGCCGCCGGGTTCGGAGCCGGAAGCCCTGGCGGCCGGCCTTTGCCCGGTCGTCAACAGCGCTACCCAGCTGAAGGCCTGGCGCCAGGCCGCGCGGAGCGCGGGCCGGAGCCTGCCGGCCGCCATCCAGGTCGACAGCGGCATGGCCCGGCTCGGCATGGCGCCGGCAGAAGTCGAGGCGGTCGCGGGCGAGGCCGGCGCCTTCGACGGCATCGACATCCGTTTCGTGATGAGCCATCTCGCCCGCGCCGACGAGCCCCAACAGGTGGCCAACGAGAAGCAGCGGCACGAATTCGACCGGTTGCGCAAGATGCTGCCCGCGGCGCCCGCCTCCTTGGCCAACTCGTCGGGCATCTTTCTCGGACCTGCCTATCATTACGACCTTGCCCGTCCCGGAGCCGCGCTCTATGGCGTCAACCCGACACCCCACGAAGCCAATCCGATGCTGCCGGTGATAAGGCTGGAAGCCAAGGTGGCGCAAACGCGTGAGATCGGTGCCGGCACAGGCATCGGCTATGGCCACACCCACCAGGCGGACGGGCCGCTCAGGCTGGCGACCATTTCGCTGGGCTATGGCGACGGCTGGCACCGGCGCGCCGCCTCGGCCGCCTGGTTCGAGGGTGTGCGTTTGCCCTTCATTGGGCGCGTTTCGATGGATTCGATCATCCTCGACATTTCGGCACTTCCGGCAGGCAGGCTCGGCGAGGGCGACCTCGTCGAGCTCATCGGCCCCTCGCAAAGCGTCGACGACGCGGCCGGCCACGCCGGCACCATCGGCTACGAGATACTGACCAACCTGGGCACGCGCTTTCACCGCCGCTACGTCGGCGCCTGACCACGCCCCTTGGCGGGCGCCGCAAAATCCGGCACACAGATGAACGAGCCAAAGCGCCTCGGCGTGCAAGGCCTTTGAGGGAGACAGAATGAAAGTCATCGTGCTGGGCGGCGGCGTGATCGGGGTCACCACCGCTTACTTCCTCACCGAGGCTGGTCATGAAGTGACCGTCTACGATCGCCAGCCGGGGCCGGCCCTCGAAACCAGCTTCGCCAATGCCGGCGAAGTGTCGCCGGGCTATGCCTCGCCCTGGGCCGGGCCAGGCGTTCCGATCAAAGCCGTCAAATGGCTGTTGATGAAATACGGCCCGCTGGTGGTGCGGCCGGCGTTCGACCCGAATATGTGGACCTGGTTGCTGAAGATGCTGCGCAACTGCACGGCCGAGCGCTATGCGCTCAACAAGTCGCGCATGGTGCCGCTTGCCGAATACAGTCGCGACACGCTGAAAGCACTGCGCGAGGCGACCGGCATCACCTACGACGAACGGGCCAAAGGCACGCTGCAGCTCTTCCGCAAGCAGAAGCAGCTCGACGCCACCGGCGGCGACGTTGAGGTGCTGAAGAAATACGGCGTGCCCTACGAGATCCTCGACCGCGACGGCTGTGTCGCCGCCGAACCGGCGCTGGCCGCCGTGCGCGACAAATTCGTCGGCGGCCTCAGGCTTCCCGGCGACGAGACCGGCGACTGCAAGATGTTCACCGACAAGCTCGCGGAACTCTGCGTGGCGCGGGGCGTGATATTCGAGTACGGCTCGACCGTCCGGAAAGTCGTCAGGAACCGCAACCGCCTCACCAATGTGCTCACCGATAGCGGATGGAAAACCGCCGATGCCTTCGTGATGGCGATGGGCAGCTATTCGGCGCAGTTCATGCGCAAGCTGGGGCGCCCGATCCCGGTCTATCCGGTCAAGGGCTATTCGATCACCGTGCCGATCAGCAATGCCGAGGCAGCACCGGTGTCGACCGTCATGGACGAGACCTACAAGGTGGCGATCACCCGGCTCGGCGACCGCATCCGCGTCGGCGGCACGGCGGAGATTTCGGGCTATGATCTTCGCCTGCATGAATCGCGCCGCCGCACGCTCGAACATTCGGTTGGCGATCTTTTCCCCGGCGGCGGCGATCTCAAGGCGGCGAGCTTCTGGTGCGGCTTGCGGCCCATGACGCCGGACGGACCGCCCTTGGTCGGACTGAGCGAGGTTGCCAATCTCTACCTCAACACCGGCCACGGCACGCTCGGCTGGACCATGGCCTGCGGCTCGGCCAAGGTTCTGGCCGACATCATGTCCAACCGGGTGCCGGAGATCAACGCGCGCGACCTCAGCCCGGAACGGTACCTGAAGCCTATTTAAGCGCGCTGCTCGGTATGGAATCGAGACGGCGCGCTTCAATCCTTCAAAACGCCTCTCTGACCCAATTGTCGCTGAACAGCAGCCGGTATGCCCAGCCGATCGTGACATTGGTGGCGACCGGCCGTGAATGCGCAACGTAGTCCTGGTAGATCGGCTTCATCCTGGCATAGAAGGCCGGATCGAGCACGACCATGCCGTTTTCCGAGTCATGGAAGAAGCTGCGGTTGTTGAGGTTGACCGAGGAGATGGCGACCAGCCTTTCGTCGATCATCATGATCTTGGAATGCAGCACGACATCCGGCGCCTTGAACTCGCGGATGTTGATGCGGTCGCCATATTTCTCGACGAACAGCTTGTTGAGCGCGGTGAGGAACCGGCCGCCGATATCGCCCTTCAGGTCGATGCGGCCGACGACGTCGATCTTCACGCCCCTGGCCAGCGCCCGGTCGAAGGCCCGGGCGATATCGGGCGTCAGGTTGAGATAGGGATTGACGATCTCGATGCGATGCTCGGCGGTGTCGATCAGCTCGACGAAATAGGCCTCCAGCGCGTGCCCATCCTCATAGGGCACGGAGATGAAATGCCGCGCCACGCCGCGCGGGGCAGCTATGGAACGAACCGGAATGGAGAACGGTCGCGACAGATTGGTGTCGGCGTCGCGCAGCCAGATGGTCGACAGATGCGCGGCCAGCGTCTCGACGGTCGCCTGGTCGGCAATCTCCATGTCGAAGTCGCTCCAGTTGGAATAGTAGTTCAGCGAGAAGCCGTCGGTCTTGCCGTATTGCTCGAGGTCCGGATGGTGGGTCAGGTCGACCGGCCTGTGGAACAGAAAACCGTCATGGATGTTGCGGCCGCCGATGATGACGCGCGAGCGGCGGGGCTGTTCGGCCAGCGTCGCCAGCATCTTGACGTGATGGGTCTTGTGCAGCTGCGATATCTGCTCGTCGAACGGCGCGCCGTGATCGGCCTGCCAGCGATATTCCTGCAGCTCGACATTGGGGAATTCTGCCGCTAGCCGGTGCAGCATGGCGTCGTCCTTCTCCCGCTCCAGCACGTCGGTGACCAGGATGCGCACCTTGGTGCCAAGTGCTGCGTGATGGCGGATCAGCCGCTCCATCACGCGGCCGGAGAAATCCGCCTTGAATTCCAGCGACGACAGGTAGATCAGCCTGAGTTTCGGGGCGTTGGAGAAATCGAGCGGCAGCTCGGGGTCGGCCTTGTCGAAGGCGCTGTCCGGGAGCCTCTTGCCGAGCAGCGCTTCGACCTTGGCATTGAAGCCGTCGCGTGACTTGCGCAGCAGGGTCGGCGATCCCAGCGGCAGCGCGCAGGTCTGCGACAGCCAGCGGCTCGCATAAAAGACGCGGTCGAGTTCCTCCATCCCCGCCGGATCGGGCACCGGGCAGCGGTCGTAGCGGCTGTCCAGAGCCGTGATCCAGGGATCGGCGGTCTCCTCGCGCAGCAAGGTCAGCGGCGCGCCCGCCGGCGCCAGGGCGGAGCCGACGCGCAGATCGCAACGGGTCAGTGCCTGGTCCGGAAACAGGCTGGCGGAGGTTTCGGCGACCGGCAGGCTCAAATGGAATGGCGAGGCTGCGGCGACTGTGGTGGATCGGCCCGATGCGCGGATCGCAAGCGGGCCGTTGCAGGTGCCGCCGATGTCGACAGGCCGCTGGCCTGACTGGCGCAGCACGATCTCGACCGAGCGCGCCTGCAGGCCGGAGAAGCTGAAGGTCTTGGGCGCCGAGGGCCGCGCGGCGGCATCGAGATAGAGGGTCTGCCGCGACATGCGCCAGCGGCCGGTGAAATGGCCTTCGCCAGGCTTGCCTGGCGTCGGCGCGAGTTCCGTGTCGTCGAGCGGCCTGGCCAATCGTTGCAATGCCGGATAGGTCGCGTGGAAGCCGCTGTTTTGGACGTCGCGCCAGTCGCGGCCGAAGCGGCCGGTGCCGTTGGCGCGGTCGAGCGCATCGAGGCGGTTTTGGGCGAGCAGCGCCTGGAACTGTCTCTCGTAAGCGCTGTTGCCGTCGCTTGCGAAGTAATGGGCCATGGCGATCTCGGCGCCGCTGCTGTCCGCCGACACGGGCGGGCGGTCGCAGGAATCGTCGCCCGGAAAGAAGGCGCAGGCCGAATGTTCGGGCATGCCGGCGCAGCCGGCCACCACCGACAGCGCCAGTCCAAGCAATGCCTTGGCGACGGCAGACCCGAGGCTCATCCGGCGGCCCCGCTCACGGCTTTGAGCTCGGCGGGGTCGCGCGGCGGCAGGAAGCCTTGCGGAAAGATCCGGCAGACGGGGAAGGCGAAGGTGGCGATCAGAAGTTCGGCCTCGTTTCGTATCTTGCGCGGCGCCGTCTTGTCGTCTCGGATTTTCCGCGCTGAAGCGACCAGCGCGCCGTCGCAGTCGCAATGATTGTGCCTTGCAATGTAGCAGGCATCGTGGATCTGGCAGGCGGCATCGAGGCGGTCGACGGGCCTTGCCGACAGATCGCCGGTGCGCGTGCCCGGGCCGCAATAATTGCCGATGACGAAAGGCGAGGGTCGCGACATGGCGTAGCGTACCGGCTTCGGCAATTGTGCTTCAGGGACCTTTGTCCAGGGATTGGCGCAGTCCGACAGAAAAAGCAGCGGCAGAATGGCAAGAACGGCTCGCATTTCCCCGCCGGCGTTTCGAAGATTGTCCCCCAGAGCGCTTCACCGTTTCGCGGAAAGGGCGAACCGCTCTATCTTTTTTGTTCTGACGCAATTCCTAGAATTGCTCTGGCGCCCGGTCACGGCATGCCAGGCGCGCTGGTGCCACAGTGGCTGAATTTGTGGCGGAGGCAAGGCGGCAAGGACCAACTGCCTGTGATAAGATCAGTAGCAGCGAGGGGACTTTGCAATGCGTCTTTTTCTAGTGGCGGCGACCGCATATCTGGCCTGCGCCGCGGCGGCGCTTGCCGCGGACAAGACCGTTCACGATAGGGAGCACGGCTTTTCGCTGACCTATCCCGAGGAATGGGCGAGCGAAACCGCCTTTGACAACACCATCCGGCTCAAGATCAAGTCCGGCGAAAAAGGCCTGACCTGCAGGGTGTCGCAAAATGCCTACGACCCGACCGCTCCGGACAATCCGCCTGATGTCAGGGCGTTCATGGAGAAAGACTGGCAGATGAGCAACTGGCAGACCACGGTCGGCGTCGCTTATCAATCGGCCAGCTTCAGCCAGGACAGGCTGGCGCATTTCCCGGACGGCTATCCGGTGCGGATCGCCGACATGGATTTCCACTATATGGATGAGAACGTCAGCTTCTACGGCCATTCCCGCATCGCGCTGACGCTGCGCAGCTCGCATTACGGCTTCGTGGACTGCGGGGTCTCGGCCGACAGCGCCGAGGAGGCCGCGCGCAAATGGGCGCCGTTTGCGGATCGGGCGGACAAGATCGTGAGCTCGTTCGTGCTCGACGCGGATTAGACGAAAAGGCCGCGCTCCCGTTCCACCGCCTTGGTGATGAAATTGGCGACCAGCTGGACGCGGCGCAGCGGCCGCACCGATTCATGATAGACCAGCCAGTAGGCGCGGCGGATGGGCGCGACGATGTCGACCGGCACCAGTTCCGGCATCGAACGAGCGACGAATGTGTGCAGGATCCCGATGCCGGCGCCGGAGCGCACTGCTTCGGCCTGGCCGAGCGCCGAGGAAATGGCGAAGCTGGTGCGCCATTCGGGACTAAACTCGGCGGCATAGTCGAGCGAAGGGCTGACGATGAGGTCCGGCACATAGCCGATCAGCGTGTGCCGGGCGAGTTCCACCGGCGTTTTGGGCAGGCCGTTGGCCTCGGCATAGGCGCGCGACGCGAAGAGGCCGAGCGTGTAGTCGACCAGCTTGCCAGCCACCAGCCGGCCTTCGGTCGGCCGCTCGACGGTGATCGCGATATCGGCTTCGCGCCTGGACAGCGAGAAGGAGCGCGGCACCGGCACAAGCTGGATGGTGAGCTCGCGGTGAAGCGCGGTGATCTCGCCAAGGCGCTTTGCCAGGAAAGCGACGCCAAACCCGTCGGGCGCGCCGATGCGCACAGTGCCGGACACGTCATCACCCTCGCCGGCAATGGTCGAGCGCGCGGCGATCATATCGCCTTCCATGCGCTCGGCGATGTCGAGGAAGCGCTCGCCGGCCGGCGTCAGCTCGCTGCCGGTGGTGAGGCGGCGGAAGAGCTTTGTCCTTAATGCTTCCTCGAGCGCGGCGATGCGGCGCGAGACGGTGGCGTGGTTGAGCTCCAGACGTTTCGCCGCGCCCAGGATCTGGCCGGCGCGCGCCACGGCGAGGAAGATGCGGACGTCATCCCAGTTCATGGGGATGGTCTGCACGATGATTGTCAACGCTGCGTTCCTTCGCGCCCCCCTTTGTCCTGCCGGACATCTCCCCCACAAGGGGGGAGATTGGCAGTGTCGCCGGCAGCGCTTTCTCCTGCATCGGCGATTGGCGAAAACCGACGCGACATCTGATCTCCCCCCTTGTGGGGGAGATGGCCGGCAGGCCAGAGGGGGGCGCGAGAAAACTCAACCTGAGAAGTCCTTCACGTCAGGCATTTGCGACAATTAATGCACACTCCACTGCCGCTGTCTATTTACCGCACAACGGTTGCGATCTTCCTCGCGTTGCCATCGCCGCCGCAAAGGCGGACAATGGCACCATCACTAAATCCAGGGAGAGAAACATGATCGAATACGGTCATTTCATCGGCGGCAAGCGTGTCGCCGGCACCAGCGGCCGCAAGCAGGATGTGATGCAGCCGATGGACGGCTCCGTGCGCGGCACGGTGGCGCTGGCCTCGCAGGCGGAATTGCGCGCTGCGGTCGAGAACGCCAAGGCGGCGCAGCCGAAATGGGCCGCCACCAACCCGCAGCGCCGCGTGCGCGTGCTGATGAAATTCCTCGAGCTGGTCGCCCGCGACTATGACGAATTGGCCGACATCCTGGCGCGCGAGCACGGCAAGACCATCGCCGACGCGCGCGGCGACATCCAGCGCGGCCTCGAAGTGGTCGAGGTCTGCATCGGCGCGCCACATATGATGAAGGGCGAGTACACCGACGGCGCCGGCCCCGGCATCGACGTCTATTCGATGCGCCAGCCGCTCGGCGTCGTCGCCGGCATCACCCCGTTCAACTTCCCGGCCATGATCCCGTTGTGGAAGATCGCGCCGGCCATCGCCTGCGGCAACGCCTTCATCCTGAAGCCGTCCGAACGCGACCCGGGCGTGCCGCTGCGTATCGCCGAGCTCTTCATCGAGGCCGGCCTGCCCGAGGGCGTCCTCAACGTCGTGAACGGCGACAAGGAAGTGGTCGACGCCATCCTCGACGATCCGGACATCAAGGCCATCGGCTTCGTCGGCTCGACGCCGATCGCCCACTACATCTATTCGCGCGGCACGGCTTCCGGCAAGCGCGTGCAGTGCTTCGGCGGCGCCAAGAACCACATGATCATCATGCCCGACGCCGACATGGACCAGACGGTCGATGCCCTCATCGGCGCCGGCTACGGCTCGGCCGGCGAGCGCTGCATGGCGATCTCGGTGGCGGTCCCGGTTGGCAACGACACCGCCAACCGGCTCATGGAAAAGCTCGTGCCGCGCGTCGAAAGCCTGAAGGTCGGCCCCTCGACGGATTCTTCCGCCGATTTCGGCCCGCTGGTGACGGCACAGGCGCTGGAGCGCGTGAAGGGTTACGTCGATATCGGCGTCAAGGAAGGCGCCAAGCTCGTCGTCGACGGCCGCGGCTTCAAGATGCAGGGCTATGAGAACGGCTATTATATGGGCGGCTGCCTGTTCGACGATGTCACCGCCGACATGCGCATCTACAAGGAAGAGATCTTCGGCCCGGTGCTCTCGGTGGTGCGCGCGCCGCGCTACGAGGACGCCATCAAGCTCGCCAACGACCATGAGATGGGCAACGGCGTCGCCATCTTCACCCGCGACGGCGACGCGGCCCGTGACTTTGCCAGCCGCGTTCAGGTCGGCATGGTCGGCGTCAACGTGCCGATTCCGGTTCCGATTGCCTATTACACCTTCGGCGGCTGGAAGGCGTCGTCCTTCGGCGACCTCAACCAGCACGGCCCGGACGCGTTCCGCTTCTACACCAAGACCAAGACGGTCACCTCGCGCTGGCCGTCCGGCATCAAGGACGGCGCGGAATTCGTCATCCCGACGATGAATTAGCCGGACGGTCTTTTGGCTGCGCGTCCTCGCCGCGTTGCGGCTGCGGGCGCGCGGCAGGCATCAAGGACGGTGCTGAGTTCGTCATCCCGACGATGAACCAGCCGGACGGTTTTCTAAGAGCTTTCAAGGAAGCGCGGTGCAGACCGCGCTTTCTTTTTATGCTGCGTCGACCCTCTCGCTTTTCGGTTCTATGTCCAACCTCAGGTGCATGATTCCAGGAACGGCACGTCGAGAGCGTATCCGCACCTTCTAAAATTCCATCGCCGTGTGATGGAACCAACAGACCGGTATCTGCCTTAGGCTGTATTCCTGCCATGCGTGCAGGCAACCGAACAGCGCCGGTGGCAGCCGGGGTTCTCGTCTGGCGCGAGGAGGTGTCAGATGACACGATTTGTTGTGGCGGCAATGTTGGCGACGGCGGCGATCATCCTTGGAGCCGCCCCGGCAAGCGCGGCGGCGCAATGCGCGGCCCGCGCCGACATCATCAAGGCGCTGGGCGACAAGTTCCACGAAACCGAGGCCGGGCGCGGTCTGATCAACCCGAACGTCGTGCTGGAGATTTTCGTCTCCGATCAGGGCAGCTGGACGGTCCTTGCCTCCGACACCAAGGGGCAAAGCTGCGTTCTGTCGGTCGGCGAGGGCTGGGACAGCCCGACGATCAGGGCGGCGATGCCGGGCGCCTGAACGAAGGCTGTGCCGCAGCGAGCCTGGCGGCAGGATGCCGCTCAGACTGTCGGTATCGTACCGCCGTCAATGACATATTCGGCGCCGTGGATCGCCGATGCACGATCCGAAACCAGGAAGGCGACCAGCTCCGCGATCTCTCGCGGCCATGCCGGCCGGCCGATCGGGATACCGCCCAGCGCATCCATGATGCCCTGACGGGCGGTTTCTTCGTCCGACCCGGCATGGGCGGCCAAACGCTTGACCATGGCTTCCGATGCGCTGGTGTGAATCCAGCCTGGCGCCACGGCGTTGACGCGGATGCCTTTGGGGCCGAGTTCCTTGGATAGTGCCTTGCTGTAGGTCGAGAGCGCGGCCTTTGCCGCCGCATAGGCAATGGTGGATTCGTGCAAGGGCAGGCGGCGCTGGATCGACGAGATATGAACGATCGCGCCCGATCCCTGCTTGATCATCTCGGGAACGAGCAATCGGTCGAGCCTCACCGCCGCAAGCAGATTGAGATTGAGTTCGTCCTGCCAGATCCGGTCGGACAGCGCCGCGAAACCGCCGCCTGGGCTTTTCGACCCGCCAACGCTGTGAATGACGATGTCGATGCCGCCAAGTCCGTCGATAGTGGCGGCGGCAACGTTTGCCGCACCGTCGAGAGTGGCGACGTCAGCCTGCACGAAGAGTTCTGCCGGTGATCCGGCGTCGGGCGAACGGGCGGTTGTCGCGACCCTTGCGCCTGCCGCGGCAAGCCGGTGAACGATAGCCTCGCCCGCGCCTTTGGTGCCGCCGGTGACCAGCACGCGCTTGCCCCGGAACTCCTGGTCATCGATCGCGAATGTCTGCCGGATGGTCACAGGCCGATCTCCAGTTTCGCGATCCGGTCGCCGCCCAGCGTGAAATTGTAGTGGAGCGTTATCGGGCTGCCGGGGAAATCTCCGGAGACGATACCGGCGATCCGCCATGCGTTGGCTGTGACACCGGCCTCCTTCACCTCGACTTTCGCGTGATATTTGTCGGTCGTGCTTTGCATCCACTGACGGATCGCTTCGGTTCCGCGATGGGTCTCGCCTTCGTCCTTGACGATGGCCTCCGGTGCGAAAGGCGCGAGCATCGCGTCGATGTCGTGGCGGTTGTTGGCGGCGAAATAATCCGCCAACGGCGGAGGAAGGGTCACGGTCACGGTTTGTCTCCGATTGGATGCCGTCGTCTGTAGGAGGGGGCGGCTGTTGTCGGCCGCTAAGATGAGGTATGCTGTGGAAATGACAAGAACCGACGAAAAAGTAAGGTACTTACCTGGAAGTGAGCCCGAGCCTCTGACGCCTTCGTCCGCCGCGATCGGCGTCGAGAACGTGCTGCGCATTCTCGAAGGCCGGTGGAAGCTGGTGATCCTGTTTCACCTGTTCGGCGGCAAGGTGCTGCGCTTCTCCGACCTCGAGCGGGCCATTCCCGCGATCTCGCAAAAGATGCTGATCCAGCAACTCAGGCAGATGGAAGCCGACGGCATCGTGCGCCGCATCGTCCATCACCAGGTGCCGCCGAAGGTCGAATACTGTCTGACCGACTGGGGTCAGGCGCTGTGCCCGGCTCTCGATGCCTTGCTGAAGTGGGCGGCGAAAAAAGAGCCGGCTGACAACTGACGGGATTAACGCGTCGCGGCGACCTCCGCGTGGCCGCGCAGCAGCGCCATCAGTTTCTTGGCGTCCTTGGCGGCGCCTTCCTCGTCGCCGTCGAGGATCGAGCGGATCAACGCGACATGATGCTCGGCTGATTCGGCAAGACCGGTGTCGGCCTTGTAGCGGAACCAGAAGCGGCGGCTGTGGCTCTGCAGGGGGGCGGCCACTCGCGCCGCGAAGGGATTGTCGGCGGCGATGGCCAGCGCCTCGTCGAGCGCCTTGTCGGCCTGAATGAAGGCAAGCACGTTGCCCGAGATCACCGCCTTCTGCATCGCGAGCGCCGCCTCGTGAAACAGGTCGGCGGCCTCGCGGGTGACGAAGCGGGCGGCCGAGCGGGCGAGCACGACCTCGATGCCGCGCCGTGCATCGAGCACCCGCAGCCAATCGCCGGCGTGAAGCGGCGCGACCGCGATGCCGGCGCGGGGTCTTATGTCGAGAAGCCCTTCCCAGGCCAGCCTCTGGATTGCCTCCCGCACAGGCGTGCGTCCGAGACCGAGGCGATCGATCAGCGCGCCTTCCGTGACGAAGCTCGATGGCGCCAGCTCGAGCGTGACGATCATGTGCTCCAGCGCGCGATAGGCCTTGGTCGCCGCCGGTTCGAAGGCGGTGTTCGCGTCAGCGGATATCAGTGGGGAGATCAATGGCAGGCTCCTGATATATTTTTCGTATATCATAACGGATTCAGCGTTGACACGCCAATTCTTAATAGATATACGACTGATATATCAGAGGAGAGACAAGCCATGTGGACCGGAGTTTTCCCAGCAGTCACGACCAAATTCACCGCCGACGACCGCCTCGACCATGCCGAGATGGAGCGTTGCTACTCCCTGCAGATGGAGGCCGGCTGCGACGGCCTCATCGTCTGCGGTTCGCTCGGCGAAGGGCCGATGCTGTCGCCTGACGAGAAGATCGAAGTGCTGAAGACGGCCCAGAAGATCGCCGGCAAGAAGCCGGTGCTCTTGACCGTCAACGAGCCCGGCACCCGCGAGGCGGCAAGCATCGCGCGCCGCGCGGCCAGGGAAGGCGCCGACGGCCTGATGGTGGTGCCGAGCCCGATCTACCACACCAACCCCGAAGAGACCGTAGCCGCCCTGCGTGCTGTTGCGGAAGCCGGCGACCTGCCGGTGATGATCTACTCCAACCGGCTCGCCTATCGCGTCGACGTCACCGTCGACCTGATGGAGGAGCTGGCGTCCGACAAGCGCTTCGTCGCCATCAAGGAATCCTCCGACGACATTCGCCGCTCGACCGAGATCATCAATCGCTTCGGCGATCGCTACGACCTCTTCACCGGCGTCGACAATCTCGCCTTCGAGGCGCTGTCGGTCGGCGCCATCGGCTGGGTCGCCGGCCTCGTCACCGCCTTCCCGCGCGAGACCGTCGCGATCTACCAGCTGATGCGGCAGGGTCGCCGCGAGGAGGCGCTGGCGATCTATCGCTGGTTCCGGCCCCTGCTCGACCTCGATGTCTCGACCTATCTGGTCCAAAACATCAAGCTTGCCGAAGTGCTGGCGATCGGTACGAATGACCGCGTGCGCATGCCGCGCCAGCCGCTGTCGGGCGAACGCCGCAAGGCTGTCGAGAAGATCGTCCGGGACGCGCTGGCGGTGCGGCCGACGCTGCCGTCGCTCCAGACGTCTCCTCGATCGACGGACAGGCTGGTGGCGGCCGAATAAGGACAGCCTTCACGTGCAGGAAAATTCCGAGGAGGGGCGCCGCCCTTCATCCGCCCTTCGGGCCTCTTCTCACCGTGAACGGGGAGAAGCGGAAGACATCGCCATCATCGGCGGCGGCATCATCGGCATCTGCGCCGCGGCCCTGCTCGCGGAAGCGGGGCGCAGCGTAACCGTCTTCGACCGTACCGGCGTGTGCGAGGAGACCAGCTCCGGCAATGCCGCCGCCTTCGCCTTCTCCGACGTGCTGCCGCTGGCGCATAAGGGGATGATCCGGCAATTGCCGAAATGGCTCGTCGATCCGCTCGGGCCGTTGGCCATTCCGCCGGCCTATCTGCCGAAACTCCTGCCCTGGCTGATCCGCTTCTGGCGGGCGGGCGCGGCGAAGCATTACGAGATGAGCCTCGCCACACAGGCCGGCATGATGAAGCTTGCTGAGGCCGAGTGGATGGGCCTGCTCGACCGCTCCGGCACGCGGCCGATGCTGCGCGAGGACGGCTCGCTGGAGTTCTATGAGAGCGAGGCGGAGTTCCGCGCCTCGCTGTCTGGCTGGGCCGAGCGGCAGCGGTTCGGCATCGGCTTCCGGCATGTCGAAGGCGAGGAGATGGCGGCGCTCCAGCCGGGTCTTTCGCCGCGCTTCGTCAAGGGCACCTTCGTGCCGGGCTGGAAGACGGTCGCCGACCCCAAGCTGCTCGGCAAGGCGGTCTGGGCCTATGCGGAAAAGCTTGGCGCCCGTTTCGAGCATGCGCGGGTCGGGCGCGTGGAGGCAGGTGCGAACGGCCCGACGATCGTGCTGGCCGATGGCACAAGACGAACGGCAAGCAGGCTTGTGATCGCCGCCGGCGCCTGGTCGCATCTCCTGGCGAAAAATCTCGGCGATCGGATCCCGCTCGAAACCGAGCGCGGCTACAACACGACGCTGCCGGCGTCGGCTTTCGATGTGAAGCGGCAGCTGATCTTTTCCGGGCACGGCTTCGTCATCACGCCGCTGCAGACGGGCCTGCGCGTCGGCGGCGCAGTCGAGCTCGGCGGGATCGAGCGGCCGCCCAACTTCGCCCGTTCCAAGGCCATGCTGGAAAAGGCAAAACGTTTCCTGCCTGGGCTCGACCCGTCGGACGGCCGCGAGTGGATGGGCTATCGCCCGTCGCTGCCGGATTCGCTGCCGGTGATCGGCGAGGCGCGCGCGCCCAATGTCTACTACGCTTTCGGACACGGCCATCTCGGCCTCACCCAGTCGGCGGCGACCGGCCGCTTGATCCGCGATCTCGTTCTCGGGCAGACTCCGCCGCTCGATCTGACCCCTTTCCGTCCAGGACGTTTCTGAAAAGAGAGTATGATGGCCAAGAAATCCTTCTTCTGCATCGACGGCCACACCTGCGGCAATCCGGTGCGTCTTGTCGCCGGCGGCGGGCCGCTGCTCGAAGGCTCGACGATGATGGAGCGGCGGGCGCATTTCCTCGCCGAATATGACTGGATCCGCACCGGGCTGATGTTCGAGCCGCGCGGCCATGACGTGATGTCGGGCTCTATCCTCTATCCGCCGACGCGCGAGGATTGCGACATCGCCATCCTGTTCATCGAGACGTCGGGCTGCCTGCCGATGTGCGGCCACGGCACGATCGGCACGGTAACGATGGCGATCGAGCATGGGCTGGTGAAGCCGAAGACGCCGGGCGTGCTCAGGCTCGACACGCCCGCCGGCCTGGTCATCGCCGAATACAAGCAGGTTGGCGAATATGTCGAGGAGGTGCGCATCACCAACGTGCCCTCCTTCCTCTATGCCGAAGGCCTGACCGTCGAATGCCCGATGCTCGGCGAGATCAGCGTCGATGTCGCCTATGGCGGCAATTTCTACGCCATCGTCGAGCCGCAGAAGAACTACCGGGACATGGCCGATTACACGGCCGGCGACCTCATCGCCTGGAGCCCCGTGGTGCGCCAGCGTCTCAACGAGAAATATACCTTCGTGCATCCGGAGAATCCCGGCATCAACCGTCTGTCCCACATGCTGTGGACGGGCAAGCCGCGGAATGCCGAGGCCGATGCGCGCAACGCGGTGTTCTATGGCGACAAGGCGATCGACCGCTCGCCTTGCGGCACCGGCACCTCGGCGCGGATGGCGGAGCTCCACGCCAAGGGCAAGCTCAAGGAAGGCGACAGTTTTGTCCACGAATCGATCATCGGCTCGCTGTTCAAGGGCAGGGTGGAGAAAGAGGTTTCCGTTGCCGGCAAGCCGGCGATCATTCCCTCGATCGGTGGCTGGGCGCGGATGACGGGACTCAACACCATCTTCATCGACGACCGCGATCCGTTCGCGCACGGCTTCATCGTGACGTGATCGTCAGCCGGACTATCCAGCTGGCTTGCCGGTCAAGCCTCGGCTTTGACCGAAACCTGATCGCGGAACCATTCGGCGAACCTGACCTCGGCAGAGGAGGGCTGCGCCGACATGGTCAGGAAATAACCCTTGTCGTCGTCGGTCGAAATATCGGAGAGGACGACGAGGTCGCCGCGCCTTAGCTCCTCGCGAAAAACCTCGACCGGGCACAATGCCACGCCGTGCCCGGCGATGACCGCGGTCGCCAGTATGTTGAAATCGGCAAAAACCGGGCCGCTCCCGACATCGCGCCCTTCGACCCTGGCCTTGGAAAACCATTCCTGCCAGCCCTGGCGCGTCTCGTCGTGCAACAGATCCGCCGCCGCGATGGCCGCCACCGTTTCCAGCCGCCCCTTGCGCGCAAGATAGTGCGGACTGCAAGCAGGCCGGCTGATGCGGGAAAACAGCTTGAGGCTCGTGACATGCGGCGAGGGATCGGCGCCGAGCGTGATGAGGATGTCGTTGTCTTCCTCGAGCCGATCCTCGGCCTTGGCGTAGGCTACACGGATCGCGATCTCGGGATGGCGCGCCGTGAAATCCGACAGGCGCGGCACTAGCCAGCGGCTGGCGATCGAGGGAATGCAACCCACCGACAGCGATGCCTGGGCGGCGCTTCTGCGAATGCGGCGACAGGTCGCGCCCAGCTCCGACAGCGCCGCGCTCGCTGACGCCTGCAGGATAAGCCCGGCCTCCGTCAGGCGCACCTTGCGGGCGTCGCGATGAAACAATGCGACGCCAAGCCACTCCTCCAGGCGTCTGATTTGGTGACTGATGGCAGGGTGGGTGACATGCAGTTCCTCGCCGGCAGCGGAGAAACTGAGGTGGCGAGCGGTCGCCTCGAAGGCCCGGATGGCATTCAGCGGCAGATAGTCCATCTGTAAAATTCTCTAACAGAAAGGGCCAAAATCCATCATTTGAAGCATGGCGCAACCTGAGTCATTGATCTGGGCCGACGGCGCAAAATCTAACCGGGCCAGACCAATAAGTCGATGCTCGCCCGCCGAATTCGAGGGCGTGGCGCCGCTTCTCAAACCTGATTTCATGGAAAGACGCGATGTTCACCAGACAATTGGCTGATGTAGAAAAAACTGACTTCTTCGTCGACTGGGGCAACGGCACCAGCCATCGGTTGCTGACGAGCCAAGACGGCATGGGCTTCACCATATGTCACACGGTGGTGCGCGCCGGCAGCGAATCGCGACTGCAGTACCGGCGGCACCTGGAGGCCTGCTACTGCATCTCCGGCAGCGGCGAGGTCGAGGACATGACCGGCACGGTCCATCGCGTCGAGCCGGGCACGGTCTATGTGCTCGATGCCCATGACGACCATTTCCTGCGCGCCGACAGCGCCGGCGACATGGTGCTGGTGAGCGTCTTCAATCCGCCGCTCAAAGGCACTGAAAAGCACAGTCTCAATGGCGAGGAAGGCTCTGCTTACTGAGGCGTCGCTTCAAGGTTCTCTGTTGTGGCGCGGCGCCTTGGCCGAAGGGCGCCGCACCGTCACATGCCCGTCACAGATGACGGAATCCTAACCTAGCGGAAGGTGCGGTGACCGGAAACCGGGCGCTTCGGTTGGCGCAAGGATTCCTCTCATCAATTTATTTTGACGCTGGTTTCTTCGACACGAGGCCCATCATAAGGCTGAATCGTCAAAGACATTGCGTTGTGCCAATGCTAGGGTCCGCGATAGTCCAGGGGTCGGGTGTGAAAAAACGGGCAATCGGACCGCGTGCTTCCAAACCACGCAGAGCGATTGAAAAATCACGTTGCAATCCGGGCTCGAAACTTTACGACTAGGGGAAATACGACAAGGAGTGCGATCCGAAAACGGGCGACATTCCAGGGGAGCCGCGTAAATATGCAGTACTTCGTCCAGCAGCTTATCAATGGGCTGACGCTGGGATCTATCTATGGGCTGATCGCGATCGGCTATACGATGGTCTACGGCATCATCGGCATGATCAATTTCGCCCATGGCGACATTTTCATGGTCGGCGCCTTCACCGCCCTCATCGTCTTCCTGATCCTCGGCGCGTTGTTCTATTCGGTGCCGGTCGTGGTGGCGCTTCTGATCATGATGATCGTGGCGATGCTTCTGACCAGCCTCTACAACTGGACGATCGAGAAGGTGGCCTACCGGCCGCTGCGCGGTTCGTTCCGGCTGGCGCCGCTGATCACCGCCATCGGCATGTCGATCGCGCTCTCCAACTTCGTGCAGGTCACGCAAGGCCCGCGCAACAAGCCGATCCCGCCGCTGGTCAGCCAGGTCTACACGATCGACGGCATCAGCATCTCGCTGAAGCAGATCATCATCGTGATCGTCACCATCGCGCTGCTCGCGGTCTTCTGGTACCTGGTCAACAGGACGGCGCTCGGTCGCGCCCAGCGCGCCTGCGAGCAGGATCGCAAGATGGCGGCGCTGCTCGGCATCGACGTCGACCGCACCATCTCCATCACCTTCATCATGGGCGCCGCCCTTGCCGCCGTCGCGGGCACGCTGTTCCTGATGTACTACGGCGTCGTGGTGTTCTCCGACGGCTTCGTGCCGGGCGTTAAGGCCTTCACCGCGGCCGTGCTCGGCGGCATCGGCTCGCTGCCGGGCGCGGTGCTCGGCGGGCTCTTGATCGGCTTCATCGAGAGCATGTGGTCGGCCTATTTCTCCATCGACTACAAGGACGTCGCAGCGTTTTCGATCCTGGCGATCGTGCTCATCTTCCTGCCCTCCGGCATCCTCGGCCGGCCTGAAGTCGAAAAGGTCTGATCCTCATGGCCGTTACCGTGTCCTCGGAGCGCGACACCGTCGCCACTCCCATCCAGCGCGCTTTTCGTGAGGCGCTCTATGCCGGCGCCATCTCGCTCGGCCTGTTCGTGCTGTTCATCGGTCTCAGGACAGACCAGAACATCAGCAACGAACTGATCCTGGTGCAGCGCTGGGGCCTGCTCGCCATCGTGGTCATTGCCGTCACGCTCGGCCGTTTTGCCTATGTGGCGTATGCGATTCCGGCGATGGAGCGGTCGAAGGCCGAGAAGGCGACGGCACCCGCCGTCGTCGCCGAACCTGGCTTCCTGAAGCGGAACTTCAACAGGATCGGCCTTGTCGTCCTACTGCTCTATCCAATCGCGATGGTGCTCCTGTTCGGCTTCCAGGGCTCGCTCAAATGGGTCGACAATTTCGGCATCCAAATCCTGATCTATGTGATGCTGGCCTGGGGCCTCAACATCGTCATCGGGCTGGCCGGCCTGCTCGATCTGGGCTACGTCGCCTTCTATGCCGTCGGCGCCTATGCCTACGCGTTGCTTGGCACGCATTTCGGCCTGTCGTTCTGGATCCTTTTGCCGGCCGCGGGCTGCATGGCGGCCTTCTGGGGCGTCATGCTCGGCTTCCCGGTGCTCAGATTGCGCGGCGACTATCTGGCGATCGTGACCCTTGCCTTCGGTGAGATCATCCGCCTGGTGCTCATCAACTGGCGTGAGGTCACCAATGGTTCGGCCGGTATCTCGGGCATTCCGAAAGTGTCGTTCTTCGGCCTGATGTCTTTCAACGTCTCCGACCCGAACTACATCGCCAAGGTTCTGCACATTGCCCAATCAGGGGCCTACTACAAGATCTTCCTCTACTATCTCGCCCTGGCGCTCTGCCTGCTCACCGCCTTCGTCACCATCAGGCTTCGTCGCCTGCCGGTGGGGCGCGCCTGGGAAGCGTTGCGCGAAGACGAGATCGCCTGTCGCTCTCTCGGCATCAACACCACCACCACCAAGCTGACGGCGTTCGCCACGGGCGCCATGTTCGGCGGCTTTGCCGGCTCGTTCTTCGCGGCCCGGCAGGGTTTCGTCAGCCCTGAATCCTTCGTCTTCCTTGAATCGGCGATCATCCTCGCCATCGTCGTTCTCGGCGGCATGGGGTCGCTGGGCGGTATTGCCGTGGCGGCGCTGGTGATGATCGGCGGCACCGAGATCCTGCGCGAACTCGACTTCCTCAAGGCCGTGTTCGGGCCAGACTTCACGCCGGAACTCTACCGCATGCTGCTGTTCGGCATGGCCATGGTCATCGTCATGCTGTGGAAGCCGCGCGGCTTCGTCGGCAGTCGAGAACCGACGGCCTTCCTGAAAGAACGAAGAGCGGTCTCGGCGTCCTTCACCAAGGAGGGGCACGGCTGATGAACGCGCAAGCTTCCGCAAACGACTTCATCCTGCAGGTCGAACATCTTTCGATGAAGTTCGGAGGCCTGGTCGCCATCGGCGACCTGTCCTTCCAGGCCAGGCGCGGCGAGATCACCGCACTGATCGGCCCGAACGGCGCCGGCAAGACAACGGTGTTCAACTGCATTACCGGTTTCTACAAGCCGTCAGAAGGCATGCTGACGCTGAACCGGCGCGATGGTTCGACCTACCTGCTCGAGCGCCTGCCCAACCACGAGATCCCGGCGCGCGCCAAGGTGGCGCGCACTTTCCAGAACATCCGCCTGTTCTCCGGCATGACGCTCTTGGAAAACCTTCTGGTGGCGCAGCACAACAAGCTGATGAAGGCCTCTGGCTACACCTTCCTCGGCCTGTTCGGCTTCCCGAGCTATCGCCAGGCGTCCGCCGAGTCGATCGATCTTGCCAGGCACTGGCTGGAAAAGGCCGACCTCGTCGATCGCGCCGACGATCCGGCCGGCGATCTGCCCTATGGCGCGCAGCGGCGCCTGGAGATCGCGCGCGCCATGTGCACGGGGCCGGAGCTCTTGTGCCTGGACGAGCCGGCCGCTGGCCTCAACCCGAAGGAATCGGCGGCGCTCAACGACCTGCTGATGGACATCAAGAACAACACCGGCACGTCCATCCTGCTCATCGAGCACGACATGTCGGTGGTGATGCAGATTTCCGATCACGTTGTGGTGCTCGAATACGGCCGCAAGATTTCCGACGGCAATCCGCAATCGGTCCGTACCGATCCGCGCGTCATCGCCGCCTATCTCGGCGTCGACGACGAAGAGGTCGAGACGGTGCTGACCGAAGTCGGCGACGAGGACGTCATCGAGCAGCTCGATACGGGTCCCGACTCCGCGCATGGCCCAGGCAACTCCGCTTCGATGATGGCGGGTCCGGTTTCCGACAGTGTCGAACATGCGGACGAGGGCGAGCGGGTAACCGTGTCCAAGGGCGCGTCGAAAGCGGCGCAGGTCGACGCCCGCGCCGCCTCGATCGCCAGCAAGCCGCAATCGGCAGCCAAGCCGGCCGCGAAATCCAGCGCAGCGAAAGCAGCGCCTAAAAAGCCGGCCGCCAAGGCTTCAGCCGCGAAAACCGGCAGCGCTTCGAAGGGCAAGGAAACCGCGGCCAAGCCCACAGCGGGCAAGCCTGGAGGGCGCAAATAATGGCCGGCACAACGCTGCTCGACATCAAGGGGGTCGAGACCTATTACGGCAACATCCGGGCGCTGAATGGCGTCGATGTCAGCGTCAACCAGGGTGAGATCGTGGCGCTGATCGGCGCCAACGGCGCCGGCAAGTCGACGCTGATGATGACCATCTTCGGCGCACCGCGCGCCCGCGCCGGCACCATCACCTTCGCCGGTACCGACATCACCAAGATGCCGACCCATGAAATCGCGCGGCTGCGCATCGCGCAATCCCCGGAAGGCAGACGCATCTTCCCGCGCATGACGGTGATGGAAAATCTGCAGATGGGCGCCAGCCTCGACAATCTCAAGCATTACGACGAGGACGTCGAGAAGGTGTTCACGCTGTTCCCGCGCCTGAAGGAGCGCATCGGGCAGCGCGGCGGGACGCTGTCGGGCGGCGAGCAGCAGATGCTGTCGATCGGTCGCGCGCTGATGGCGCGGCCGAAGCTCTTGCTGCTCGACGAGCCGTCGCTTGGTCTCGCGCCGCTGATCGTCAAGCAGATTTTCGACGCCATCCGCGAGCTCAACAAGACGCAGGGGCTGACCGTGTTCCTGGTCGAGCAGAATGCCTTCGGCGCCTTGAAGCTGGCCGACCGCGGCTATGTCATGGTCAACGGCAATGTGACCATGAGCGGCTCCGGCAAGGAACTGCTCGCCAATCCGGAAGTGCGCGCCGCCTATCTCGAAGGCGGTCATCACTAAGAGAGGTCTTCATCATGCAAGGTATTCTCTACGAAGAAGCCTCGATCTGGCAGTTCCTGTTCGTCACCTGCCTGCTCGGCGGCTGGGCGGCATGGATGACCGGCAAGGCGGCGGCGCAGACCTGGAGCAGCCACGTTCAGCTGTTCTTCTACATGCTCGGTCTCGGTATCGGCATCCGGTTCATCCATCACGCGCTGTTCGGCGGCACGATGTTCTCGCTGCATTACTATATCGTCGACACCATCGTGCTGATGATCTTGGGCTTTCTCGGCTATCAATACACGCGTACCAACCAAATGGTCACACAGTATAACTGGCTCTATGAAAGAGCTTCCTTATTAAGCTGGAAGCCGAAAGGTTGACGTTCACCATTACGCCGCTTCGGGGACGAATCGGCGTGACAAGTGCCTGAAAATCGGCATTCTATGCTTTCTGCGATAAGGGTGGGCATCGCATGAAAGTATCATCCACGCCCACTCCGTAAATGGGAGCGTTTCAATGAAAAAATCACTCTTGTCCGCCGTTGCGCTGACCGCGTTCATCGCGTTCAGCGGCAGCGCGTGGGCCGATATCCTGATCGGCGTCGCCGGTCCGATCACCGGCCCGAACGCGGCCTTCGGCGCACAGCTGCAGAAGGGCGCGGAACAGGCTGTCGCCGACATCAACGCGGCGGGCGGCGTCAATGGCCAGCAGCTCAAGCTCGAGATCGGCGACGACGTCTCCGACCCCAAGCAGGGCATCTCGGTCGCCAACAAGTTCGTCGCCGACGGCGTCAAGTTCGTCGACGGCCACTTCAATTCGGGCGTGACCATCCCGGCGTCGGAAGTCTATGCCGAGAACGGCATACTCGTCATGACCCCGGCCGCGACCAATCCGAAGCTCACCGAGCGCGGCCTGTGGAACACCTTCCGTACCTGCGGTCGCGACGACCAGCAGGGCAAGGTGGCGGGCGACTACATCGCCAAGAACTTCAAGGACGCCAAGATCGCCATCATCCACGACAAGACGCCTTACGGCCAGGGCCTCGCGGATGAGACCAAGAAGAACCTCAACGCCAACGGCATCACGGAAGTGCTGTATGAAGGCGTGAATGTCGGCGACAAGGACTTCTCGGCCCTCATCGCCAAGATGAAGGAAAGCGGCGTCACCCTGATCTACTGGGGCGGCCTGCACACGGAAGCCGGCCTGATCATCCGTCAGTCGGCCGACCAGGGCCTGAAGGCGCCGCTGTTCTCGGGCGACGGCATCGTTTCGAACGAGCTGGCCTCGATCGCGGGTGACGCGGTTGCCGGCACGCTCAACACCTTCGCTCCGGATCCGCGCAAGAACCCGGCCGCGAAGGAAGTGGTGGAGAAGTTCCGCGCCGCCGGCTTCGAGCCGGAAGCCTACACGCTCTACTCCTATGCCGCCGTGCAGATCATCTCGCAGGCCATCGCCAAGGCCGGCTCGGCCGACGATGCGCAGAAGGTTGCCGAGATCATCAAGTCCGGCGGTCCGTGGAAGACGGCTATCGGCGAGATCGGCTACGACTCCAAGGGCGACATCACCCGTCCCGACTACGTCATCTACGAATGGAAGAAGGGTGACGACGGCAAGTACAGCTACTTCGAGAAATAAGCCGGCAAATAGAAGCCGACTTGCAACGGATGCCCGGCGCTTGCGCCGGGCATTTTTTTGCGCGGCCGCAGCCGGCCGGAAGCCTCGCCCGACGAGCTCGGAACGCGCCCTCGCTGCCCGCGACAGACCGGCGGAGGAGCAACAACGGCGCGCCTGCCGCAAACAAGCGAGTTAAACCGTTTTAGGTGTCGCGCAAAATTGTTTGCGCTGCAGCATTTTCACGTTAATCATTGCGCCGTTCACCTCCTTTACGCTGCTGGAGCCCAGTCCTTGGCCATCACGAAGATCCTCGTCGCCAACCGGTCCGAAATCGCCATCCGCGTGTTCCGCGCGGCCAATGAGCTCGGTCTCAAAACCGTGGCGATCTGGGCGGAGGAGGACAAATATTCGCTGCACCGCTTCAAGGCCGATGAAAGCTACCAGGTCGGGCGCGGGCCGCATCTCGCCAGGGACATGGGGCCGATCGAGAGCTACCTGTCGATCGAGGAGGTGATCCGGGTCGCCAGGCTGTCGGGCGCCGATGCCATCCATCCCGGTTACGGCCTGCTGTCGGAAAGCCCGGAATTCGCCGAGGCCTGCGCCGAAGCCGGCATCACCTTCATCGGCCCGAAGCCGGAAACGATGCGCCGGCTGGGCAACAAGGTCGCCGCGCGCAACCTGGCGATCGAGGTCGGCGTGCCGGTGGTGCCGGCAACCGAACCGCTGCCCGACGACATGGACGAGGTCAAGAAGCTCGCCGCGCAGATCGGCTATCCGGTCATGCTGAAGGCCTCATGGGGCGGCGGCGGCCGCGGCATGCGCGCCATCCGTGCCGAGGCAGACCTGGCGCGCGAGGTGATGGAAGGCAAGCGCGAGGCCAAGGCCGCCTTCGGCAAGGACGAGGTCTATCTCGAAAAGCTGATCGAGCGCGCCCGCCATGTCGAGGTCCAGGTGCTGGGCGACACCCACGGCAATGCGGTGCATCTGTTCGAGCGCGACTGCTCGATCCAGCGCCGCAACCAGAAAGTCGTTGAGCGCGCGCCGGCGCCTTACTTGAGCGAAGAACTGCGCCAGGAGCTTTGCGGTTATGCGCTCAAGATCGCGCGCGAGACCAGCTATATCGGCGCCGGCACGGTCGAGTTCCTGCAGGACGCCGACACCGGCAAGTTCTACTTCATCGAGGTCAATCCGCGCATCCAGGTCGAGCACACCGTCACCGAGCAGGTGACCGGCATCGACATCGTCAAGGCGCAGATCCATATCCTCGACGGCTTCGCCATCGGCACCAAGGAATCGGGCGTGCCGGCGCAGAAGGACATCAGGCTGAACGGCCACGCGCTGCAGTGCCGCATCACCACCGAGGATCCGGAGCACAATTTCATTCCGGACTATGGCCGCATCACCGCCTATCGCGAGGCGGCCGGCTTCGGCATACGGCTCGATGGCGGCACCGCCTATTCGGGCGCGGTCATCACCCGGTTCTACGATCCGCTGCTCGAAAAGGTGACGGCCTGGGCGCCGACGCCCGGCGAGGCGATTTCGCGCATGAACCGGGCGCTGCGCGAGTTCCGCATCCGGGGTGTGGCCACCAACCTCACCTTTCTCGAAGCGATCATCAACCACCCGCGCTTCGCCGACAATTCCTACACGACCAAGTTCATCGACACGACGCCCGAACTGTTCGAGCAGGTGAAGCGGCAGGACCGCGCCACCAAGCTGCTCACCTATCTGGCCGATGTCAGCGTCAACGGCCACCCCGAGACGCGCGGCCGGCCGGCGCCGAAGGCGAATGCGGCCGCACCCGTGGTGCCCTATCTCAACGGCCATATCCCGGAGGGCAGCAAGCAGAGGCTCGATGCGCTCGGCCCGGAGAAATTCGCGGCCTGGATGCGCGAGCAGCGCCAGGTGCTGGTCACTGACACGACGATGCGCGACGGCCACCAGTCGCTGCTCGCCACGCGCATGCGCACCTATGACATCGTCGGTATCGCTGGCACCTATGCGCGCGCCCTGCCGCAACTCTTGTCGCTGGAATGCTGGGGCGGCGCTACGTTCGACGTCGCCATGCGCTTCCTCACCGAGGACCCTTGGGAGCGGCTGAGCAAAGTGCGCGAGGCCGCGCCCAATCTGCTGCTGCAGATGCTCTTGCGCGGCGCCAACGGCGTCGGCTACACCAACTATCCCGACAATGTCGTGCAGCATTTCGTCAAACAGGCGGCAAGCGGCGGCGTCGACCTATTCCGCGTCTTCGACTGCCTGAACTGGGTCGAGAACATGCGGGTCGCCATGGACGCGGTCGGCGCCGAAGGCAAGCTGGTCGAAGCGGCGATATGCTACACCGGCGACATCCTCGATCCGGCGCGGGCGAAATACGACCTCAAATATTATGTCGGGTTGGCCAAGGAGCTGGAAGCGGCCGGCGCCCACATCATCGCCGTCAAGGACATGGCCGGGCTGCTCAAGCCGGCCGCGGCGCGCGTGCTGTTCAAGGCGCTGCGCGAGGCGACCGACCTGCCGATCCATTTCCACACGCACGACACGTCGGGCCTCTCGGCGGCGACGGTGCTGGCGGCGGTGGAGAGCGGCGCCGACGCCATCGACGCGGCGATGGATTCCTTCTCCGGCAACACCTCGCAGCCCTGCCTCGGCTCGATCGTCGAGGCGCTGAAGGGCACCGAGCGCGATCCCGGTCTCGACCCGCAATGGATCCGCCACATCTCCTTCTACTGGGAGGCGGTCCGCAACCAGTACGCGGCTTTCGAGAGCGATCTCAAGGGGCCCGCCTCGGAAGTCTATCTGCACGAGATGCCGGGCGGCCAATTCACCAACCTCAAGGAACAGGCGCGCTCGCTCGGGCTGGAGACACGCTGGCATGAGGTGGCGCAGGCCTATCACGACGTCAACCTGATGTTCGGCGACATCGTCAAGGTGACGCCGTCGTCCAAGGTGGTCGGCGACATGGCGCTGATGATGGTCAGCCAGGACCTCACCGTCGCCGATGTCGAGAACCCGGCCAAGGACATCGCCTTCCCGGATTCGGTCGTGTCGATGCTGCGCGGCGATCTCGGCCAGTCGCCCGGCGGCTGGCCGGCGGCGCTGCAGAAGAAGGCGCTGAAAGGCGAGAAGCCGATTACCGTTCGGCCCGGCTCGCTGCTGAAGCCCGCCGACCTCAAGGCCAGCCGCAAGGACATCGAGACCAAGCTCGAGCGCAAGCTCTCGGAGTACGAGTTCGCTTCCTGGCTGATGTATCCGAAGGTGTTCACCGACTTCGCCGCCGCGCAGGAGACCTACGGGCCGGTGAGCGTCCTGCCGACGCCGACCTATTTCTACGGCATGAAGTCGGAGGACGAGATCTTCCTCGACATCGAGAAGGGCAAGACCCTGGTGGTGCGCTGCCAGGCGTTCGGCGATGTCGACGACAAGGGCATGGTCACCGTCTTCTTCGAGCTCAACGGCCAGCCGCGCCGCGTCAAGGTGCCGGACAGGGCGCATGGCGCTTCCGCCGCCAAGGCGCGCCGCAAGGCCGAGCCGGGCAATGAGGGGCATGTCGGCGCGCCGATGCCGGGCGTCGTGTCGGCGCTTGCCGTCGCGCCTGGACAGGCGGTCAAGGCGGGCGACGTGCTGCTGTCGATCGAAGCCATGAAGATGGAGACCGCGCTGCACGCCGAACGCGACGGCGAGATCGCCGAGGTGCTGGTCAAGGCCGGCGACCAGATCGATGCGAAGGATCTGTTGATCGCATTTAAATGACGATCGGCTCGCGATCCCTTATGGGCGGCTGACAGCAGCCGTCCACAGGCACTCGACAAGTGTCTTGACCCGCAGCGTCCGCTCGGGCATCGAACCCGCTCCAATTCGCCGCCAGAGTCGCGGCATGTAAGACGCGGAGAGAAAAATGGCCGACGAAATCACCGAGACCAGCCAGACTGTAGCCGCCGGCCAGCTGCGCACCATCATCGAGCGCATCGAGCGGCTCGAGGAAGAGAAGAAGACGATCTCCGACGACATCAAGGATGTCTATGCCGAGGCCAAGGGCACCGGCTTCGACACCAAGGCGATCCGCACCATCGTGCGGCTGCGCAAGAAGGACCAGGCGGAGCGGCAGGAAGAGGAGTCCATCCTCGACCTCTACAAGGCCGCTCTCGGCATGGTCTGAGTCTCATGGCCGGCAGCCGGTCATGACCGAATTCGACTTCGGCGGCCGTCGCGCCTCGGAGTTCCGCCATAGCGGCTTCTGGGCCCTGTTCGCCGAGCGGCATCCGCAAGAAAGAGCCACGCTTGCAAGGCGCGGGCCGTGGTTCTGGCAGCGCGGGCTGCCGGATTTCGCCCTGGTGCTTTCGATGTATGTCGCGCCGGCGCAGAACCATGTCGGCGTCTTCTTCGGACGCAATGAGAAGTTCGGCGCAACGGACTCATGGTCGCGGCTGAAGCCGTTCCAGCCGGCCATCGAGGCGATGCTGAAGCTCAAGCCCGAGCAGAGCTCGCAAGGTCTCGGCATCAACTCGCTATGGCACGTGAACTGCTATGCCGAGGACAACTGGCCGGCCATGACCGACTGGCTGGTGACAGAGTGCTCGCGCTTCGAAGAAGCCGTGACCGATGTCCTGGGGCGGAGATAGGTCGCCGGGATGACGGATTTTTTCCGCGCGCGCTGGAGGGGTGAAGCGCCGCTCGACCGGCTGTTCTGGCGCGACATGCTGCTCGTCGCGACGATCCTGAGTATCGCCTCATCGGCGCTTGCGCTGATCCTGCTTGGATTGAAGCTGCCGCTCTGGCTGGTGCTGGCGGTGCATTTCCTCCCCGTTACCTACAACATCTTCCTGACGGTCGCCGTCTGGCGAACGGCGGAGAAGAGCGGCGGCCTGAAGGCGCAACTGATGATGCTCGGCTCGGCGCTCTGGCTGATCGCGACGGCAGTCGCCTGAGCCGCATCACATCTTTCCTGGGATTGCTCCATACGAAAAAGGGCGGCCGAAGCCGCCCTTTGCGCAGTCATTTTAGAGCGATCAAGCCGATGGCTCGAAGCGCAGCGCCACGCCGTTGATGCAATAGCGCAGCCCGGTCGGCGGCGGGCCATCCTCGAAGACATGGCCGAGATGGCTGCCGCAGCGCGAGCAATGGCACTCGGTGCGGACCATGCCGTAGCTGCGGTCGACGGTGGTCTCGATCGAGCCCGGGACTGGATCGTTGAAGCTCGGCCAGCCGGTGCCGCTCTCGAATTTCAGCTTGGATTCGAACAACGGCTGGTCGCAGCCGACGCAATAGAAAGTGCCGGCGCGCTTCTCATAGAGCAGGGCGCAGCTGCCGGGGCGCTCGGTGCCGTGGTTGCGCATGACGGCATACTGCTCCGGCGTCAGCCGGGCGCGCCACTCGGCATCGGTGCGGGTGACGGGATAGGCGTGGGTGTCCATGGAATCTCCTCGGCCTTGGCGGCTCGTTGTTGCTTGCAACGGGTATTCGTCGGAACATAGGCGTTTGTTACAAGTGCCGCCAGTGAAAGCGGGCTAGTGCTTGCGCGACAACTGCCTGGTCGCAGCTTCCAGGCCGGCCAGCGTCAGCGGGAACATGCGGCCGCCGAAGATCTCGCTGATCATGGCGATCGAGTGCGTATACCGCCAGTTCTTCTCGGCTTCCGGGTTCAGCCAGATCGCGTTCGGCCATTGCTGCAACAGGCGCGCCAGCCACACGCTGCCGGCCTCCGGGTTCCAGTGCTCGACCGAGCCGCCCGGATGCGCGATCTCGTAAGGGCTCATCGAGGCGTCGCCGACGACGATTACCTTATAATCAGGCCCATATTTGTGGATCAGGTCGAAGGTCGGGATCGTCTCGGCAAGCCGGCGGCGATTGTCCTTCCAGACGCGCTCGTAGAGACAGTTGTGGAAGTAGAAATATTCGAGCTGGCGGAATTCGGCGCGGGCGGCCGAGAACAGTTCCTCGACGCCGCGTATATGGTCGTCCATCGAGCCGCCGACATCGAAGAACATCAAAAGCTTCACGGCATTACGCCGCTCGGGCCTGGTCTTGACGTCGAGATAACCGTGCTCGGCGGTGGCGTGGATGGTGCCGGGCAGGTCGAACTCTTCCTCGGCACCCTCGCGCACCCAGCGGCGCAGCCGCTTCAGCGCCACCTTGATGTTGCGGGTGCCGAGCTCGACGGTGTCGTCGAAATTCCTGAACTCGCGCTTGTCCCAGACTTTCACCGCGCGGCGATGCCGGCTCTCATGCTGGCCGATGCGCACGCCTTCCGGATTGTAGCCATAGGCGCCGAAGGGCGAGGTGCCGCCGGTGCCGATCCATTTCGAGCCGCCCTGGTGCCGGCCTTTTTGCTCCTCGAGCCGCTGCTTCAAGGTTTCCATCAGCCTGTCGAAGCCGCCCAGTGCCTCGACCAGCTTTTTCTCCTCCTCGGTCAGGTGCTTTTCGGCCAGCCGGCGCAGCCATTCCTCGGGGATGTTGGCGACATCGACAGCATCAGGACCGCCAAGCGCCTCGACGCCCTTGAAGACATGCGCGAAGACCTGGTCGAAGCGGTCGATATGGCGCTCGTCCTTCACCAGGGCGGCGCGGGCGAGATAATAAAAAGCCTCGACGTCATAATCGACCAGCCCGGCTTCCAGCCCTCCCAGCAGCGACAGATATTCCCTGAGCGAAACGGGAACCCGCGCGGCCTTCAGTTCTAGGAAGAAGGGGATGAACATCAGCCCTTTATAGCAGATCGTACTCGATGAAGCCCGTGCGGCGCGCGACATGATCATAGAGCCGGCGCGCCGTGGCGTTGGTCTCGTGCGTCATCCAGTAGACGTTCTTCACGCCGATCTTGCCGGCCTCGTCCTGCACCGCTTGGATCAGCGCGGCGCCCACGCCTTTGCCGCGCACCTCCGGGTCGGCGAACAGGTCCTGCAAATAGCAGTTGTTGACCAGCGACCAGCAGGAGCGGTGGTACAGATAGTGGGTGAGGCCGACGGCCTTACCATTGAGCGTGGCTATGAAACCCTTGGGCTCGAACTCGCCTGCCGTGAACAGCCGCTTCCAGGTGAGATCATAGACCTCTTCCGGGAGCTTCGTCTCGTAGAAGGTCAGATAGTCGGTCCAAAGCCGGCGCCATTCGGCGTGATCGGACTGCGCGAGCGGGCGGATGGTGATCTCGGACATTTCTTCCTCCAATATTTTGACCCGAAGCTGCGGGAGCGGCCGCCTGCCGGCAACGGTCCACGGACGGGGAAAGCGCTATTGCTGGCGGCTTACTGCTGCCGTCTGGCCATAAACGCGAGCCGCTCGAAAAGGTGCACGTCCTGCTCGTTCTTGAGCAGCGCGCCGTGCAATTTCGGCAGCATGTTCTTTGGGTCGGCGCGCAGGTCCTCGGGCGCTATGTCGTCGGCGACCAGCAGGCGGATCCAGTCGAGCGCTTCGGAGGTCGAGGGCTTCTTCTTCAGGCCCGGCACCTCGCGGATCTCGTAGAACTGGGTGAGCGCCGCGCGCACCAGGTTCTGCTTGATGCCGGGGTAATGCACTTCGACGATGCGATGCAGCGTGTCGATGTCGGGGAAGCGGATATAGTGGAAGAAGCAGCGGCGCAGGAAGGCGTCGGGCAGTTCCTTCTCATTGTTCGAGGTGATGACGACGATGGGCCGGAACTCGGCGCGGATCGTTTCGCCGGTCTCGTAGACGAAGAACTCCATCCGGTCGAGCTCCTGCAGGAGGTCGTTGGGGAATTCGATGTCGGCCTTGTCGATCTCGTCGATCAAAAGCACGACCTTCTTTTGCGCCGCGAAGGCGTCCCATAGCTTGCCGCGCTTGATGTAGTTGGCGATGTCGTTGAAGCGCTCGTCGCCGAGCTGGCTGTCGCGCAGCCGTGACACGGCGTCATATTCATAAAGGCCTTGCTGCGCCTTGGTGGTCGACTTGACGTTCCATTCGATAAACTCGAGCCCAAGCGCCGACGCCACCTGGCGGGCGAGCTCGGTCTTGCCGGTGCCGGGCTCGCCCTTGACCAGCAAGGGCCGTTCCAGCGCGATCGCGGCGTTGACCGCGACCATCAGATCCTTGTCGGCGACGTAAGCCGCGGTGCCTTCGAAACGCATTTTTTCTCCTGGCGATTTGCGGCGACCGTAAGGAGCCACGCGCATGCGCGCAAGCTTCGAAGCCAAAGTGGCCCGCCTTGGCGATAGCCGACCAAGCAAATAACGCTCAAACGCCCATCCGTTTCTCTGGCGCTCGGCCACCCACCGGCCTATATTTGCTCTCGGCGGTCTGCGCTTCCCGGCAGGAGAAACTTATCCCCGGGGCCTTATCGATCCTTAGGGAGCTGTCCCTGGGAAGACCCGTGGGTTTTCTCACACGGCGCCCACCTACTTTGTAGGCACCCGGGATCGACCTCTCCACCGGTTGTGTGGATCGTCACTCTCCCGATTTCGGGAGACATGCGCTAGAAAACGTCGTTCCTAAGACTCCATACAATCCCGGCCCTTTCTAGCGTCTGAGCATGACCTCACCGAAAGACCTGAAGAAACAGCTTCGCAAGGAAGCGCTGGCGCGCCGCGATGCGCTGGACGAATTCTGGCGCGTCGAGATTGCGCTCGAAATGGCCGAGACGGCGAAGGAGGAAATCGACTTCGAGCCTGGCCGCATCGTCTCCGGCTTCTGGCCGATGCGCTCGGAGGTCGATGTGCGGCCGCTGATGTTCGCGCTGCGCGAGAAGGGCGCCAGGCTCTGCCTGCCGGCGATCCTCGACAAGACCACGATCGTCTTTCGCGAGCTGGTGCGCGGCGCGCCGATGGTCGAGATGGGCTTCGGCACGGTCGGGCCGCATGAAGAGGCGGAAGTGCTCGACCCGACGCTGATGCTGGTGCCGCTCGCTGCCTTCGATGCCCGCGGCCACCGCATCGGCTACGGCGCCGGCTATTACGACCGCGCCATCGCCAGGCTGGCCGAAAAGGGCATCACGCCCAGGCTGATCGGCATCGCCTTCGACTGCCAGGAAGTCGAGCGGGTGCCGGAAGAGAACCATGACGTCATCATTCCGGAAATACTGACCGAGAGCGGGTTGCGCCGGTTCGATGTCGCTTAAAGCGCGTCGCGATCCTTCGGATTCGCTCCATGCGCCTTAGGTCTTTGATTTTACGCATGTCTTTATCCCGAAACCGGTTCCCACTTTCGGGAGACATGCTTTAAACTATCGCGATCCGCTTAACGCGTTTCAAAGAACCGTCGGGTGATATTCCTGCGCTATAGTCCGAACCGACCGGGGTCGTGGTGTTTATCTTCGCACGTTACTTGCTGATGCCTTTCGCCCTGATCGCCGCAGTGCTGTTCGCGATGGGGGCGCACATCATCGGCACAAGCTTGCATCACCAGGCCGCCTGGCAACGCACCGTCGCCACCGTCACGGATGTCAGCCCCTACAGCGTAACGCGGGCGAACGGTCTCACCACGGACGGCATCAATGTCGTCGTCAGCTATGTTGCCAATGACGCGCCGATGACATGGTCCGGCAAGGACAAGGACATCGGTCTCTACAAGGCGGCCAGGGGCGACAGGATAGAGTTTTACTACGACCCTGCCGATCCATCGAGCCTCGACACGGCCGCGATGAAGGGCTGGCGCGGCGGGCTGCTGCTGCTCGCCGTCACCGGTGGGTTTACCTTGTTCTACATCTGGTTCTTCTGGTTGCGAGGGCGCCATGCCACGGCTTGACGTTGGCGTTCGTCTGGCGAATACTACTGAAATCCAGTAGGCCGCAATGCTTGAGTTCGAGTGGGATGACGACAAAGCAGCGAGCAATCTTGCCAAGCACGGTGTGGCATTTGCGGATGCCAAGCGCCTGTTCGACGACATCCATGCCCAGCATTATTCGGATCGCTCCATGGACTACGAAGAGGAGCGCTTCATCGGCATCGGTATCGTCAATGGATTGGTGCTGACAGTGGTTTACACCGAGCGCGGCGACCGAATAAGACTGATCTCCGCCAGAAAGGCGACGCGCCATGAGCAGAAAGCATATGACCAAGCACGCCGGGACTGAATCCGATTGGGATCGTCTGCGCGCCATGAGCGACGCGGAGGCGGAGGCTGGCGCTTTGGCGGACAAGGACAATCCTCCGCTCGACACGGATCGTCAGGGAGTGGCATCTGTCGCGCGTGTCAAAGTGATCCGTCGGGCTTTGCATCTTACCCAGGAGGAATTTTCCACCCGCTATCGCATTCCGCTCGGCACGCTTAGAGACTGGGAGCAGGGCAGGACCGAGCCGGACCAGGCGGCACAGGCCTATTTGCAGGTCATCGCCAAGGAGCCGGAAACGGTGTCGCGGGCGCTCGGTACGCGTAGCGCCGCATGAGACTCCTCTTCCTTGGCGACATGGTTGGCAAAACGGGGCGCACGGCAGTCTGGGAACAGCTGCCGGGGCTGATTTCCGACTTCAGGCTGGACTTCGTCATCGTCAATGGCGAGAACGCCGCCGGCGGCTTCGGCATCACCGAGGAGATCTTTCGCGAGACGCTCGCTGCCGGCGCGGATGTCGTCACCACCGGCAACCATGTCTGGGACCAGCGCGACGCGCTGATCTTCGCGCCGCGCGAGGAGCGTTTCCTGCGGCCCTCCAATTTTCCCAAGGGCACGCCAGGGCGCGGCTCTGGCGTCTACATCGCCCGCAACGGCGCCCGCGTGCTGGTCGCCAACATCATGGGCCGCGTCTTCATGCACCCGGAACTGGACGATCCGTTCCAGGCCGGCGAGCGGGAGTTGGCCGCCTGTCCGCTCGGCGAGCAGGCCGATGCGGCGATCGTCGATTTCCATGCCGAGGCGACCTCGGAGAAGATGTGCTTCGCGCATTTTGTCGACGGCCGCGCCAGCCTGGTGGTCGGAACGCATACGCATCAGCCGACCGCTGATCATCAGATCCTCAACGGTGGCACCGCCTATATCTCGGACGCCGGCATGTGCGGCGACTACGATTCCTCGCTGGGCATGGACAAGGAAGAGCCGCTCAATCGGTTTCTTTCCAAGGTGCCGAAAGGCCGCTTCGAAGCGGCGACCGGAGCGGCGACTCTCTGCGGCGTCGGCGTCGATATTTCCGACCGCACCGGGCTAGCGGAAAGGATCGCGCCGTTTCGTCGCGGGCCTCGGCTGGAAGAAACGGCGCCGTCTTTCTGGTCGTGACATTGATATAGGCGAGGTCAGTGCCTAACTGGCGACGAAACTGCTCTAGATCGTAGAGGGACGACCTCCATGCAGCTTGTCGAATTCCTGGCGCCGCACTTTGCTTTTGTTTCCGACCCGACCGCCTGGGTTGCGCTTTTGACACTTGTGGTGCTCGAGATCGTGCTCGGCATCGACAATCTGATCTTCATCTCGATCCTGACCAACAAGCTGCCGGAAGCGCAGCGCGCCCGCGCCCGCCGGCTGGGCATCTCGGCGGCGCTGGTCATGCGCCTCATCCTGCTCGCCACGATCTCGATCATCGTGCAACTGACGACGCCGGTGTTCACCGCGTTCGGCCACGGCTTTTCCTGGCGCGACCTGATCCTGATCGCCGGCGGCCTGTTCCTGGTCTGGAAGGCGACCAAGGAAATCCATCACACGGTCGACCCGCAGGATCATCAGGACACGATGGTGGGTACGCTGCAGCTGAGCCTTGCCGGCGCCATCTTCCAAATCCTGCTGCTCGACCTCGTCTTCTCGATCGATTCCATCATCACCGCCGTCGGCATGACCGACGAGATCGCCATCATGTATATCGCTGTGATCGTGGCGGTGAGCGTCATGATGCTGGCGGCGACGCCGCTCGCCAATTTCATCGCCAGGAACCCCTCCATCGTCATGCTGGCGCTGGGCTTCCTGCTGATGATCGGCATGACGCTGATCGCCGACGGCATGGGCTATCACGTGCCCAAGGGCTACATCTACGCGGCGATGGGCTTTTCGGCGCTGGTCGAGGGCCTCAACATGCTGGCGCGGAATCGCAAGAAGCAGGGGTCTGGCGGCGGGCATTGATGGCGGCAACGAGGGCGGCAGCGTGCGGCTGTCGCTCCCGCCGCAGGATCATTTGCTTTCCGACGTCGGCAGTTCACCGCGCATTTCGCTGGGGTAGAACCCTTCACGCAGATTGATGCCGTACTCGACGTAAGCTTTCATGCAAGACAGCATCTGCGACCAGCCCTCGCAATTGCCGTAGGATGATTTGCGGCCGGCCTCGTCCTCGCGCCATCCGCTTTCGGCAATGGTGACGAAGGTGCCGCCGTCATCCAGGGCTTCGAAGCTCATTGCGATCGTGGTCTTGTAAGCCGGTACAACGCCGGGGCCGCTGCCGTCCCAGCGCAGCACGATGCGCTCGTTGGGCACCACTTCGTCGACCTCCACCGGCACGGACTTCCACCAGGTGACGGTGGTGCCCGCCACAAGCGGAGCCGAGGCGCCGCCGATGGTGGTGAAGTAGCCGCTGAGCTTCGTCGGGTTGACGACGGCGTCGAAGACCTCGGCGACCGGTTTGCCGATGCGTCCGGAAATCCTGAATCCAAGGGACATATCCACAGCTCCTTCCTTGCCTGTTCTAACGATATGTTATAGAAATATAACATGTCAAGCCAAACCGGGGACGACCATGTTTTCAAGGCCTTGGCGCATCCGCGCCGGCGCGAATTGCTGGATCGCCTGAAGGAGCAGCCGCAGACCACCGGCGCGCTTTGCGAGGCTTTCCCGGACATGGACCGCTGCACGGTGATGATGCATCTGAAAGTGCTGGAGGAGGCCGATCTGGTGGTTGCGAGGCGCGAGGGACGCGAGCGCTGGAACCATCTCAATGCCTTGCCGATCAAGCAGATCCACGATCGCTGGATCAGCCAGTATGCCGGCCACGCGATCAGCATTCTCGACCGGTTGAAATCCGATCTCGAGAGCTGAGCGGCCTCTCCGGCGCCGGAGTTACGGCGCGTCTGGACGAATTGAGCCGATTTATCTATAAGCCGGCCATTCCGACAGAGAGCGCCGTGTGCCTTCGCAGGCATGCCTGGAGCGTTCTGAAAATTTGAATTCGAGCAATTTGCGGATGGCGAGGTGATCTCATTTCGCTCCGCGGTGCTCTAGCCGAACACGACAGGGGTGCCATGGCTGGCCATTCGCAATTTAAGAACATCATGCACCGCAAGGGCCGTCAGGACGCGGTGCGGTCGAAAATGTTTTCCAAGCTGGCGCGCGAAATCACCGTCGCGGCCAAGACCGGCACGCCGGACCCGGCGATGAACCCGAGGCTTCGCCTTGCGGTGCAGAACGCCAAGGCCGTGTCGATGCCGAAGGACAACATCCAGCGCGCCATCAACAAGGCTTCCGCGGGCGACGGCGAGAACTACGAAGCCGTGCGCTACGAGGGCTATGGCCCGGGCGGCGTGGCGTTGATCGTCGAGGCGCTGACCGACAACCGCAACCGCTCCGCATCCAATGTGCGCGCCGCCTTCACCAAGGCCGGCGGGGCGCTCGGCGAGACAGGCTCGGTGTCCTTCATGTGGAACCGCGTCGGCGAAATCTACTACCCGGCTTCGGCCGGCAGCGGCGACAAGGTGATGGAAGCCGCGATCGAAGCCGGCGCCGACGACGTCGAGTCCGACGAGGAAGGCCACACCATCTATTGCAGCTTCGAAAATCTTGGCGAAGTGTCGAAGTCGCTTGAAGCGGCGCTCGGCGAGGCGGAATCGGTGAAGCCGATCTGGCAGCCGCAGAACAATGTCCCGGTCGACGAAGAGCGCGCTCAGTCGCTGATGAAGCTGGTCGCAACGCTCGAGGATGACGACGACGTGCAGAGCGTCTACGCCAATTTCGAGGTCGACGATGAGACGATGGCCAAGCTCAGCGCGGCCTGACCGGCAACGCGATCCGATATGAGCGAAGCTCAATCTCATATGAGCGACAAGCCGCTGCCCGTCATCCGCATCACCTACTGCACGCAATGCCAATGGCTGTTGCGTGCCGGCTGGATGGCGCAGGAGCTGCTGTCCACCTTCGGCACCGATCTCGGCGAGGTGACGCTGGTGCCGGGCACCGGCGGCATCTTCACCATTTCCTGCAACGATCAGCTGATCTGGGACCGTAAGCGCGACGGCGGTTTTCCGGACGCGGCGAAGCTGAAGCAGCTGGTTCGCGACGTCATCGATCCGGATCGGGATCTCGGCCACGCCGACCGCAAAACCCACAAGAAGACAGACCCTGCCTGAGGCGGGGTCTTTTGCATTGCGCCTGCGTATCTCAGACCAAAGCCATGATGAAGCAGGCCATCGACACGATGGCGGTGACGGTGCGGACGTGGTTCCACATCACCCATTGACTCAGATGGTTCGCCCAGACGGCGGCGCCGTTGGCGCTCTTCGGATCGACGGCGGCTAAAGCGTCGTTGAGCGGCACGTTGAAGACCATGGTCACGATCGGGTTGCCGACGAAATAGATCACCGCGCCGGCAAGCAGCCAGTATGAGCCGGACTGGCCCCAACCGAAGAGAACGGCGGCAATCAACACCAGGCAAATGACGCCTGTGCCGAACAGCGCCGTCATGAAGACCGGCGTGATCACCGTGACATTGATCGAATTCATCGCCGCTATGCCACTTGGGACGGGCAGCCGCGCGAGTGCCGCCATGACGAAATTGGAAAAGGCGAAGAACACGCCGCCGACCACGCCGGAGCCGATCGCGGCGATGAAGGTGAGGGTGGGAAGAAGTTTCATCATCTCAGTTGCTCCAGGTGCCGGTTCGTTTTGAAAATGTGATAAATCCTCACATTTGCAAAACGTGATAAACCCTCGTATTTTGCGAGTCAAGCTGGTTTTGGAAAATTGCCAAGAGGGAGCCATGGACGAAAAAGTCCCCGCCAAGCCGGATCAGGCCGCCATCGCGTCGCCGCGCCGGTCGCCGAGCCAGCAGCGCAGCCGGGAGCGGGTCGAGCGCATGCTTGCCGCCGCCTCGGCGCTAATCGCCGAGCAGGGCAGCGATGCCATGCGCATGGGCGAGGTGGCGGAGCGGGCAGGGGTGTCGATCGGCTCGCTCTACCAGTTCTTTCCGGACAAGCGGTCGATCGTCTGGGCGCTGGCCGAGCGCTACACCGCCGAAAGCCAGGCCTGCATCTCGGCGGCGCTGAAAGATGTCAGGGACGCCGAAGGGCTGAAGCAGGCGTTTTCAGAACTGGTCGACATCTATTACCAGCTGTTCCTGGCCGAGCCGGTGATACGCGACGTCTGGTCGGGCACGCAGGCGGACAAGGCCCTGCGCTCGCTAGAGCTCGCCGACAGCCGCGCCAATGCCGAATTTCTGGTCGCGGTGCTGAAGCGGCTGAGGCCCGATGCCGATCCGGTCGAACTGGAGACGACGGCCTTCCTCGTCTGGCAGATGGGCGAGGCGGCCGTGCGACTGGCGATCTCGGTCGACCGGGAAGAGGGCGACAGGCTGGTTGAGGCCTACAAGCGCATGGCGCTGCGGGAGTTGGTGGGGGAGTAGGAACGATTTCCGCAGCACCCCAAGGCTTGGACACCTCTCCCCACTTCGTCTAGGGGATGCACACATCTTTTGAGATGAATGACTCGCTTTTGATTAGCGGTCTTGTGTTGGGTGTGATTCCGTCTGCGATGCGTTGATGGAGATGCGTCGCGATGTCAGCCAATGAGATTGGATTAGGAGCGTTCGGCGACGAGCGCTTGCAAAAAGGGGGCCCAGTTGCTGGGGCTCATGGTGGATCGTCAGAGCGTTTGCGTTCGACGGCTTGCGGGAGGATCGCGGGGACGGATCATTGGTTTTGGCCGGTTCCTGGCGAACAAGCGTGTGACGACGCAGAGCCTGATCGAGGGCTGGGGGCAGACGAGTTCGCAGGCGTGTGCGGGCCGTCACGTGCTGGCGGTCCAGGACACCAGCGAGATCAACTTTACGACCACGGCTGAGCATCGGCGGGGTCTGGGCGAGATCGGCAAGGGCGGCAACGTCCGAGGCGCGCTGCTGCATGCCATGTTGGCGCTGGATGCGGGAACGGGCGGGGTGCTGGGGCTGGTATCGGGCCAGATCTGGACGCGCGATGGCCGGGTGGAGACGCCACACAGTCAACGGTTGTTGGCCGACAAGGAATCGCAGCGCTGGCTGGCCACGGCCGAAGCGGCCAAGGGCGTGCTGGCGCAGGCAGCGATAGTGACGGAGGTGAGCGACCGTGAGAGCGACATCTACGCCAAGTGGGAGCGCGTGCCCGGTGCGAATTTCCATATCCTGACCCGCGCCATGAGCGACCGCTTGATCGAGGGCGGCAAGCTTTCGACGGCAAAGCTGCAACCGGCTGGTGAGGCCGATGTGGAATTGCGGGCTCGTCCTGGTCGGCCGGCGCGCACGGCCCATCTGGTGACCCGCTTCGGGCAAGTCGCCCTCAAGCGCCCACAAAACTGCATCGAAAAGGGACTGGCCAAGACGGTGACGGTGAGCCTGGTGGAAGTGCTTGAGGTGGGTGCGCCGGCTGATGCCGAGCCAATCGTCTGGCGCTTGCTGACCACCCATAGCGTTCAAGACGCAGCCATGGCCTGGCAGGTGGTTGCCTGGTATCGGATGCGCTGGACCATCGAGCAGTTCTTCCGCACCCTGAAGCAGCAAGGCCTGCAACTGGAGGACAGTCAGTTGGAAACCGCCGAGCGGCTGATGAAGCTGACCGCCATCGCCGCGCGCGCCGCCTGCATCATCATGCAGCTTGTCCAGGCCCGCGATGGAACATCCGCACAGTCGGCCGAGATCGTCTTTACGCCCGCCGAAATCGACACCTTGCAGGCTCTGGTGCACGAGTTGGAGGGCAAGACTGAACTCCAGAAAAACCCTCACCCGCCCAAATCCCTGGCCTGGGCTGCATGGACCATCGCCAAACTCGGAGGATGGGATGGCTATCCCAAGTCCAAGCCGCCAGGCCCTATTACCTTCCGCCACGGCCTTCAGTACTTCCAATCCATCGCACGCGGTTGGAGCCTACGAGATGTGTGAATCTCCTAGCCCACGAGAGGGGCGAGGAACCTTGAACTTTCAAGCGCTGGCGCTGCCCCTCATCCGCCCTTCGGGCACCTTCTCCCCGTTGAACGGGGAGAAG
>NZ_SUGA01000002.1:0-80759 GCF_004963255.1 Mesorhizobium sp.
GCTGCCGCTCCGGGTCAAGCGTAAGGTCAAGTCCAGACACAAGCCGATCTCCGATCCCAATACAGGATCGGCAACCTCACAGATCGCGACCACTCCCGAAAGGTGGTCAGGAAACACCGCTTACAAGATTCAAGCTGATCTGCCCACTCTGCTGACAACGCCCCCAGTGCAGATAGTTCGTTGCTCCTGGTCTCGAGGGACCGCTCAAAGTCCAGAAGCTTGCTTTCAAAGTTCGAAACGGATTCGAGCGCGGTGGGGAGATTTGGGTCAAGCAAGTCGCCGATTGAAAATCCGGCCAAGGGATCAGCGGCGATCGGTGCAAGCTCAAAATCCGAAAAGGCCTGCCTCTCAGCTCGGACCCTGTCAAGCACCTTTTCATTAATAGCAACCGGAACGCCTGAATATACTTTAATCGCTTTCGTCGCCAAATCGAAGAAGTCTTTGACGGTTCCCAATAATGTTTTCCAGAAGCTAAGCTTGTTATCCGACACCTAGCTCTCTCTTATTTCGCCACAAGCACCGAGAGCCGCGCCTCTGCGTGCTGCATGACCCTTCGCATAGCTAAGACAGCTTCATCCAACGTCTCGAGACCGAGCAACTGCAATGACGTCTGATCACGATAGGCTTCCCACCATGCCCGAATGCCGGAGGACGGCAAATCCACTGGGCAGTTCTGACGTTCCGCACAGTAGACGACATTAGCCCGATCTTCCTCAGATCTCAGCTCTTCGACACCTACTACCTGCCGGGCAGCGCAGATTGAGTTGCCGTTCTTATCAGTCGCCACACGGGTAGTAGCTTTCCCAATGGACTGATCCAAGTTGAAGCTGATTTTCACCATTTCCAGGAAATACGTCCCATCTCTGTCCTCAACAGGAACGAGCAAGTAGCTCTGAGAGTCGCTTGAAAATTTCTCAAGGTCAAACTCTAAAAACCCCTTATCTCCGTAGTAAAAATTGACGCTATGCTCCGAGACCCAATCAACACCACCACATTTGCTATCAACCGGCCCAAGTATATAGTCGCACGATACCTCCACAACGTTTTCTTCTAGAATGCTCTCAACTATCTTCGAGGGGTTCCCACCTTTTAAAACGTCGTAGAGCCCGCTATATGTGAAGCACGTATCAGCATCTTCGGTAAGCGGGATTTCCATCTTTCGGAAAGCAGACACGATTTCAATCTTAGATTTCTCTATAGATTTCTGATCGACGTAACGGGAAATTGCGGACACAATCGACTGATACTGCAAGAAGTACCAGGCCTTATTCGCATAGTCGCGCTTCAACCCTTGCTCTCGCCTCATAAACTCTTCAGTTAATTCCATGGACATAAGAATGTCAAAAGATAGCGATGAAACCCCCGATATAAAAGAGTATTTTGCCTTGTTGTACGAGGCGCTTATACCGATAACATCCTCCATAACTCCGGAAACATCTCCTTTGATACTTTCAATTTCATGTTGAATTTGTCTAATATATTCGGCCTTTAACTCAGGAGGCGCCGAACTGATGCGGCTAAGGCCCCTCGCGATGGTCTGAACACGCGCTTGCGAAGCGGTGAGCTTCCGTCTCACTTCTCGATTGGGAAGTTCACGCATCTCGTCGATGAGACTGCGCTCCATCTTTTCCATTTGCTCGGACAGCAGCAGAATGCTTCTTTGCAGGCTTTCTTGATTCTTCAAAACCTGATCGAGCTTTAGGTTTATGGCATCGAAGTTGAGTTTGATCCACTCGGAATTATCGCCGCCACCGCCGAGCGAACGTAGGAAAGAAATTACTCCTAATGCCTCCTGAACTTGTGCCAAAGCAGGTTTTGCGCTCGCTAGCGCGAATATAATGAACCAGGCCAGCACCAAGCAGCGAAGACGCACCTCTGTTCCTCCAACATCTGCACCGTACACACCAACCCAACATTCGCAAGTGCTAACTTAAGGCTCTTCGGCTCCGATTGAACCTCGATCCCCAAACCATAGTCGCCACGGAAGCCAATACTGATCGACCGACAGCGGGGGTTCAAAGTTTCCCGGTTTGTCCACACCTGCTCAGAACATGTGGAAAAGTTTGAAGTCTTTGATCCGCAAGATTGTCGGTTCGGCCTGTCACGCCGGAGGTCGCGGGTTCGAGCCCCGTCACTCGCGCCATTTTTCCTTTGTGGGATCAATCGGAAAATCAGGCTTGTGCAGCGCGCTTTGAGGCGCATTCCGGCTGTGTGCCTTGAATACCATTCGGCTATGGCCGCTGGCCAATTTCGGACGGCAATTCAAGGCTCTAAAAGGCCTGACGCCGCGCGAACATCGCGGCAGGTATGCCAACCGAGGGCCTTCTCGGAACCATTCCAACCTTGTCCCGTTCAGCCCTCGGGTAAAACGGGAGAGATCAGATGGCCGTGAGATGTCGGATTTCCATCGACGATGAGAGGGATGTCGACGAGCTTGCCTTCCAGGAACTGCCGCGGGTCGGCGAAAGCGTGTCGATACCGGTCGAGGGAACGAACAGGGATCTCCGCGTGCTCCGCGTCGTGCATATGCCCGGCAGCGAGCAAGGCGCAACCACGATGCTGGAACTGACCAGCAGGATTCTGTAGCGCTATCCGAGCCCGATCGAGGAAATCATTCGCCCAGGACGACGCCGGAAGCGACAATCTGGGCCGTCCGTTCGGTGAGCTTCTGCCGCTTCACGAGCGTGGGTTTTTCGTAAAATTTCTTCATCCTGCCGTTCCGGCGTTGCAAACCAGGAGGATGAACGCGCTCGCTTCAGGAGCGTTCCGAATGGCAAAGGTCAAGAGCGTCCAGCAGTGCCGACCCTACGCCGACTTCCAATCGTGCCGGTTACCGAAGAGATATTCATCGACTTCAGCAATCGTGGCTATTTCACGAAGGGGTCTATCTACCTCCGCGCCGTCAAGAGATCTAATTGCCTTTAGTGCCGCCAAGCTGCGAGCAAGATAGCGATGTCTGTCGGTCCGTCCGAGCGAGTCAAAGTCACGGCCATCGAACTTGGCGTCGCTGCGTGCCATGGCTTCAATCACAGGATTGATGGGGATCATGGCCTAACCTTCAATTGTTCGATAGGCGTTATTGTCAGGTTTCCCGCCGTCCTTCACAATATAATCGACCTCCATGCACAATCGGCGATGCAATCATCTGCCGACCTTAGAATCGTGATCCAGCCAATAAAAAACGCAAGCGCCATAAAGTAGACCATTGCTTATCCATCAAAGTTGCGAGATATTCATTCTGCATTTTTGGAGGGGTGGATATGGCAAGTTGCAAAGATCGTAACGGTGACACTTGGGAAATATACCAAGCATCCGATGGGTGGCGGTGGCGTAGAACAGCGTCGAATGGACGTATAGTTGGAGCTTCCAGTCAAGGCTACAATAATAGGGCCGATTGTATCGACAATGCTCGCAGGAATGGGATGAGCTGCAATCCCACCTGACATGGCCGGCCACGCCCGAGGTCAATCTTTGACTTCAGGATCCATGCACTAGCGCCTTGACATCTTACAATGTCGGCATTGACGGCGCGGGTCACCGAAATGCTGGCGACCGCGCAGGCAAAACGCACCGCCGACGACTCGATGCCTTTCGCCAAACTGCCGCCAATCCGCCGTTGAAAGCATCGCCTGCCCCGTGGTCTCGACCACCGGGCCGGCATTGACCGTGCCAAAATGCTCGGAACGGTTTTTCGTGTGAAGCAACGCGCCTTCCTCGCCGAGCGTCACGATGATGGTATTTCCCCGTGTTCGCAAATCGCTAAGCTTCGTCGACAATCCATCGCTGGGGATATTTCCGTGACTCTGGTCGCTATCACGAAATCTAAGGCATATGGCAAAATAGTTGCCTGCGCGGATACTCGAATATCCGGAGGAAGTAAATTAACAGAAGCAGGGTCAAAACTATTTCCACTTTCTATTTCCATTTATAACTCGAAAATGTCAATCATATATAGAAGAGCATTTGGGTTTGCGTTTGCAGGATCGACCCTTGTAGCTCATTCCGTATTTTCATTCAGCTCATCAGCGCTACAGGGCCTTCGTATAAATAAAGGAGGCAAAGTACCAAGCCTCGAGGAAATAGCCAAATTTGTCGCGGTTTATGCTAAGGAATTCATCCAAGAAATTGGGGAAGTCGCTCCTGGTCAAGTGAATACCGAAATCACGATCTTCGGGTTTTGTCCCGTAACTGAGCGAGCTCGCCTATTCAAGGCCGCGCCCGAATTCCAGGCAGATCATTTTGATATGCAATTTGGAGAACTGGATTTCCAGACTGATGGAATTTGTCATTTGCTCGGATCGAAGGAGGCAGCTGCCGACTTCGTTGCGTTAGCGAAAGGCGGACGAGAGCCCGCTGAAGCAATTCAGGAAATAATTCGTTCCGAGAAATTCGCAGGAGTAGGCGGAAGCGTTCAAGTTCTAACGGTCGACGGTAGCGGGGCTAGACACCTACCCGTTTTGTATCGAACCGAGGGCGGTGGAGCAGTGCTGAAACTGCTTGGCAAGAGGATTGAAGATTATGGAAATTTGGGAGGTTGCGATTTCAGGAATGAGGCGTGGGGTGTTCTAGATGAATGATCAAGTCACACCACCAACTTGATGACCTTCCGAGACTTTCGATCGGCAATTGCCGGATTATCGCGTTATGCCCTCGCCAACAGCGCCTTGACCTCCTTGAGGGTCGGCATGGATGGCGCGGTGCCAGGTCGGGTCACCGAAATGCCGGCGACCGCGCAGGCAAAGCGCACGGCCTCCAGCGGCTCGACGCCTTTTGCCAAAGCGGCGGCAAGACCGCCGTTGAAGGCATCGCCCGCGCCCGTCGTCTCGACCACCGGGCCGGCATTGACGGCGCCGACATGCTCGGAACGGTCCTTGGTGTGCAGAAGCGCGCCCTTTTCTCCCAGCGTCACGATGACGGCCCCGACGCCCTTGACCAGCAGCGCGTCGGCGGCGCGTCGGGCGTCGTCGACCGACGATACCTTGATGCCGGTCAGCCCTTCGGCCTCGGTCTCGTTGGGCGTGACATAGTCGCAGAGCGTGTAGATGCGGTCCGGCAGGCTTGCCGCCGGCGCGGGATTGAGAATGGTCGTCACCCCTGCCCCGTGCGCGATTTCCAGCGCCCTCAAGGCCGCGTCGATCGGCTGTTCGAGCTGAGTGACGAAGACGCCGGCTGAGCCGATCAGGCCGGCATGCGCCTCGATGTCGTCGGGCGAGATCAGCATTGCCGCGCCCGGGCTGACGATGATGGCATTGTTGCCGGTGCCTTCCTCGACGAAGATATAGGCAGCACCCGTGTAGCTGTCCGGCGTGTCGATCACGGCGCTCTTGACGCCAGCATCCCTCCAGGTCTGCTTGGCCATGTCGGCAAAGGCATCGACGCCAAGCCTGGTCAGGAAGGTGATGTCGGCGCCAAGCTTGCCGGCCGCCACCGCCTGGTTCGAGCCCTTGCCCCCCGGCCCGAGCTTGAAGGAATTGCCGAGGATCGTCTCGCCCATGCGCGGCTGGCGATCGGCGCGATAGGCGGTGTCGGCGACGAACACACCGAGGATGACAACAGGCTTGCCGGCGGCCATGTCCTTACTCCGCATCCGGCGGCACGACACCCTTGCGGAAGGCAAAGCAGCCATAGAAGCGGCGCTCGCCGGTCTGGATAACGCAATAGGCCTTCTTGGAGCGCTCGTAGAAAGCGTAGCGCTCGATCGAGATCATCGGCCAGGGCTTGCCCTCGGCCGCGTCGATCTCCTTCTGGACCTCCTTCTGCACCGGCGGGATCTCGTTCGGCTTGCCCACGATCTCCATGCGCGCCGCGGCATCGTTGACGAACGTATCCAGCGGATAGAGTGACAGCACCGCCTTCACCACATCGGCCGCCGTCGCATCGATGCGCAAGAGCTTGCCGAGCACGGTCTGCCGCGCCACCGAATCGGACGGGAAATTGGTGTCGGCGATGATCAGATCGTCGCCATGGCCCATCGCCCGCAGCGCCTGGAGCACGTCGGCATTGAGCAGCGGATTGATCCCTTTGAGCATGGTTTCCTCCCGGAAGTCTGTGTGCGGTCTGGAGCAATTCCAGGAAAGGCGGTTTTCCGTCCGGAATTGCGTAAAGATCTAAAGTCGCTTGCCGGTTTCGGCGTCGAAAAGGTGGACCTGGTCGAGACGCGGCTTTAGCTTGAGCGTGTCGCCCGGCTTGAAGTCGTGGCGCTCGCGAAACAGCGCCACCATCTCGCCCTCGCCGAAGCGCACGAACACCAGGGTTTCCGAGCCGGTCGGCTCGACGACCGAGATCTTGGCCTCGACGCCGTCGGGATGGATCTCCAGATGCTCCGGTCGCACGCCGTAGACGACGGCCTGACCGTCCTCGCCGGCACTGTTGGCGGGCATCGGGAACGCCGTGCCGGCGATGTCGACGACCGGCTTCTCGCCCTTGCTCACGGTGCCCCCTTTCTTGACAGTACCCTTGAGCAGGTTCATCGCCGGCGAGCCGATAAAGCCGGCGACAAACAGATTGGCGGGCCGGTCAAATAATTCGAGCGGCGCACCGATCTGCTCGATGCGACCGTCGCGCATCACCACGATCTTGTCGGCCATGGTCATGGCCTCGATCTGGTCGTGGGTGACATAGATCGTCGTCGTCTTCAGCCGCTGGTGCAACTCCTTGATCTCGGTGCGCATCTGGACGCGCAGCTTGGCGTCGAGGTTGGAAAGCGGCTCGTCGAACAGAAACACTTGCGGATTGCGCACGATGGCGCGGCCCATGGCGACGCGCTGGCGCTGGCCGCCGGAAAGCTGACGCGGATAGCGCTTGAGATAGGGCGCGAGGTCGAGGATGTCGGCGGCGCGCTTGACGCGTTCGGCGACGACGGCCGGATCGGTACCGCGCAGCTTCAGCGCGAAGGCCATGTTCTGCTCCACCGTCTTGTGCGGATAGAGCGCGTAATTCTGGAACACCATCGCGATGTCGCGCTTGGCCGGCGGCAGGTTGTTGACGACGCGGTCGCCGATCGAGATCGTCCCGCCGGAAACCGTTTCCAGCCCGGCCACCATCCTCAGCAGCGTGGACTTGCCGCATCCTGAAGGGCCGACCAGCACGACGAACTGCCCGTCGGCAATGTCGACGCTGACCTCGTGCAGGACCTTGACGGTCCCGAACGCCTTGGCCACACTGCTGATCGCGACTTGAGCCATCGTCTCCCCTTTATCTTTTGCGGTGAAGCTAGCCATTGCCAGCGGCAACGGCAAGTCGGTATCTTATAGATAAAAAGCCAATCTTGTTGACAAGGTAATCGATTACGCGAATAGTGGCGAGTGCCAATCCGACGCAGGCCTGTTACCCTGAAATCGGAACTCCGGCGACGCAGGGTGGGTCCCACGTCCCCGTATGATCGAGGAGAACCGTAGACGTTTGCACGTCCGAGAAATTGGCATTTCAATTCAATCGCTGTTGTTCTGGGAGGAACCTGTAGATGAGAGTCGACCTGTACGAAAAACTGATGCGCGCCGGTGCGAGCCGCCGCGATGTGCTGAAGGGTGCTGCCTCGATGGCCGCGATCGCCGCTGCGTCCGGCGCCGGGCTCGGCGCGCTGACGAGGCCGGCCGCGGCCGACGATAGTCTGCGTGCGAAAATCCTGCAGATCCCGGGCGTCGGCAAAGGCCAGCCGACGGATGCCGACTTCCAGAAGGTCGGCGAGCTCTGCCTGGAAGCGACAAAGGCGAACGTCAAGGAAGGCGAGTTCGCCGGCGTCGAGCTCACCTTCATGGGCCTCAACAACCAGAACCTGCACAACGTGCTGTTCCGTGGTTTCCTGAAGCCGTGGGAGGCCTATACGGGCGCCAAGATCAGCTGGATCGACCTCGCCCAGGCCGACTACAACGCCCGCCTGCAGCAATCGATCGCCACGGGCACCGTCGACTTCGACATCATCGAGATGGGCGCGCCCTTCGAAGGCGATGTCTGCGGCAAGGGCCTCACCTCCGAGATGCCCGACTGGGTCAAGAAGCAGATCGACTTCGACGACCTGGTCAACTATCTCAAGCCGCCGGTCGGCACGTGGAACGGCAAGCAGTATCGCGTGACCATCGACGGCGATGCGCATAATTTCAACTACCGCACCGACGTGTTCTCCGACTCCGAGCTGGCGGCAGCCTGGAAGGCGGACAGTGGCGACAAGGCGGGCCTGACGGAGTGGGGCGTGCCCAAGACCTGGCAGCAGGTCCAGGCCGTAACCAAGTTCCTGAAGGGCAAGAAATTCAAGGGCCAGGACGTCTATGGCTATCTCGACGCGCCCAAGCCCTGGGGCGGTTTCGGCTTCTATTTCCTCGGCAGCCGCGCCACCGCCTATGCCAAGCACCCCGACGACAAGGCCTGGCTGTTCGACGCCGACACGATGAAGCCGCGCGTCAACAATCCGGCCTGGGTGCGCGCCATCCAGGACGTCATCAACGCCCTGCCGTCCGAGCCCGCCGACCAGATCAACGCCGATCCGAACACGACCGCCTTCCAGCAGTTCCTGGCCGGCACCGGCTCGATGATCCCCTGGTGGGGCGACGTCGGTTCGAACGTGAAGACCAATGACTCGTCGGTCATCGGCGATGTCACCGGCTTCTCGATCCTGCCCGGCTCAGACGATGTCTACAACTCCAAGACCGGCAAGTGGGACAAGCTCGCCAGCGGCCCGAACTATGCGCCGAACTGCGCCTATCTCGGCTGGGGCGTCTATGTCATGGCACGCGTCGATGCCGACGAGAAGAAGAAGAAGGCCGCATGGTCAGCCGCAGCCCATCTCGGCGGCAAGGACCTGTCGATCTGGACGGCGATGTATCCGTCGGGCTTCCAGCCCTACCGCAACTCCCATTTCAACATTCCCGAATGGGTTGCGGCGGGCTATGACGAAGCCTTCATCACCTCCTATCTCAAGTCGGAAGGCGATAGTTACAACCATCCGAACGCGGCGATCGAGCCCCGCATCCCCGGCATCTTCCAGTATTACTCCGCTGCCGAGGACATCCTGGCCAACACCTTCGCCGGCAAGATGAAGGCGCAAGAAGGTGCGGATGCCATCGCTGCCGCCTGGGAAAAGCTGACCGACCAGATCGGCCGCGAAAACCAGATCAAGCTCTACAAAGCCTCGCTCGGCATGTAGGCTGGCTTATAGACGTCGCGGCCCGATGGCACATCGTCGTCGGGCCGCATCTTTACCGGCCCGACCGGTTTGATGCGCTAGAGCAATTCCAGGAAAAGTGTGAGCGGTTTTCCGTCTGGAATTGCGAAAAACCTGGAAGGCGAGAGGCGTGGCTGAGCACACTTCGACCGCGAATGCGTGGCCGGCAAATCCGGCCGACCTGATCCCGCAAGGCCGCAAGCGCCTCGGCTGGGGCCTGCTGGCCGCAGCCACGCTCGGCTTGCTGGCGATCATTGTCGTGCAGATCCTCTACAAGACCGAGATGTCCACGATCGGCTTCGACACTTGGCGGCCGGTGATCTATGCCTATATCCTGTGGGGTGCAGCACTTGGTGCCTGGCAGGTGCTGACGCGCGGCGAGGACGGGCAGCGCGCGCTGTTCCTTTTGCCGGCGCTGCTCTTCACCATCGCCATGGTGATCTTCCCGACGCTGTTCGGCTTCTACATCGCCTTGACCGACTGGAACCTAAGTTCGTTTGCCGGACGCAGGTTCAACGGCCTCGACAATTTCTGGCAGATGCTGGCCGACCCCTATTACCGCAACGCGCTGTTCAACATGGTGCTCTATGTGCTTGCGGTGCTGGTCGAATATGTCATCGCCTTCGGCCTGGCGCTGCTGCTCAACGCGCAGATCAAGGCGCGAAAGTTCTTCCGCGTCGTCTTCCTGCTGCCGCTGATGCTGTCGCCGGTGGCGGTGTCCTGGATGGTCGGCAAGTCGCTGATGGAGTACCGGTTCGGCCCGGCGGCGACGCTGGCGCGCCATCTCGGCTGGGACAATCCCGCCTTCTTCTCCGACCCGATCACCGCCCGCATCTCGATCATGATGCTGGATGCCTGGACGTTCATCCCGTTCATGATGATCATGCTGCTTGCCGGCCTGCAGGCGATGTCGCGCGAGGTGCTGGAGGCCGCCCGCGTCGACGGCGCGACCGCGTGGCAGACCTTCTGGCAGGTGACCTTCCCGCTGATGCTGCCGGTGTCGGTGACGGCGGTGATCCTGCGCATCATCTTCAAGCTGAAGCTCGCCGACATCATCATCACCCTGACCTCAGGCGGCCCCGGCGGCGCCACCGATTCCGTATCGAGCTTCATCTATCGCGAATATCGCGATCGCTCGAATGTCGGCTACGGCACCATGCTCGCCATGGCCTATCTCGTCATCATCGTCGTGTTCGTGACCTGGCTTCTAAAATTCGCCAGTCGCTTCGTGCGCAACGTCAACTGAGCGGCATCATGAGCGTCCAGACCACCGACTACACCGTTTCCGAAATCCGCTCGCCGGCGGCCTTCATCACCAGCCGCGTCTTCATCTATGGCGCGCTCGTCTTCTGGGCATTCGTGTGCCTGTTCCCGATCTACTGGACGATCACCACCTCGTTCAAATCGGCGGTCGACGTCACGCAAGGCCATCTCATCCCCTTCGTCGACTTCACGCCGGACTGGAAGGGCTGGCGCTCGCTCGGCCTGTCGCCGGATTCGATCTTCCAGACCTCGACCGTGCGCGACGAATTCTTCAAGCGCTTCATGAACTCGGTCATCACCTCGGTCGGCGCATCGGCTCTCGCCATCATCATCGGCAGCCTCGCCGCCTATGGCCTTGTCCGTTACCGCTACAAATTCGCCTGGTTCAGGAACGAGGACATCTCCTTCTTCTTCCTGTCGCAGCTCATCCTGCCGCCAGTCGTGCTGGCGCTCCCCTTCCTGGTGCTCTACCGCGAAGTGGCGCTCCTCGACACCCGCATCGGTCTCGTGCTCCTCTACACGCTGATGGTGCTGCCGATCGTCATCTGGATCATGCGCGACCAGTTCAACTCCATTCCCGTCGAATTGGAGGAAGCGGCTTTGGTCGACGGGCTGTCGATCTGGGGCGCGTTCTTCCGCATCGTCATGCCGATCGCCCTGCCCGGCATGGTCGCCGCCTTCATCCTGGCGATGGTGCTGTGCTGGAACGAGTATTTCTTCGCCGCGCTTCTGACGTCGACCGACGCCAAGACCATCCCCGTAATGGTGGCGAGCCAGACCGGCTCGCAAGGCATCAACTGGTGGTCGATGGCAGCCCTGGCCACCGCCGCGATCGCGCCGCTGGCGATCATCGGCATCGCGCTCGAACGCTACCTGATCATGGGCATGACGGCCGGCTCGGTGAAGTAGCGGGACCTTTCCTTCCCCTTTGTGGGAGAAGGAGAAGGTGCCTATCGCACCAGGATTGCCCTCAAATGATCAAGGATCATAGCGACGCCGATCTTGCCGAGGCTCGCCGAGGCCTCCGCCGCGTCTTTCGTGTACCAGCCGGTGTTGTCGGCCAAATGCTTCTCGTCCACGGCCTCGGGGCATAAGGCCAGCATCAACGAGGTTTCGCCTTTGCCGGCATGGTCGAACGGGTATTTGCCGTTCATCGCGGCCGGCATCAGCGGGTGCACCTGCACCCAGTTGAAGACATTCTCGCCCTGCGCATGGCCGGCATAGTAGTCGGCCATGCTGTTCGACCCCCACCAGCCCTCGCCGCGCTCCTTTTCCAGGAAACGGAAGATCGCCTGGCGGCCGGCAGTCTTGAAGGCGAGGTCGGTCGGCATGCCGGCGACGAAATTCTCGGTCTGATGATGGATGATGGCGTGGATGTTGCGGAAGCCGATGCGCAACAGCCCGTAGAACAATTCCTCGGCGAATGGCGAAAGCACCGGACCACCGACCTGCACCGAGCCGCTGCCTTCCGGCGCCGCCACCGCATAGCTTGCCGCGCCGTAATAGAAGGGCGGCAGGATGACGAGGTCCCTCTCCTTCTCGATCAGCTCCACCGTCTTGATGACGGCCAAAGTGTCCATCCCGACCGCCATGTGCTCGCCATGGTATTCGAGCACGCCGAGCGGCAGCACGACCGGCCAGTTCTCCTTGATCGCCTTGCGGATCTGGTGCGGCAGCATCAGCTCGTAGCGCATGCCCTACTCCATATTGGTGTGCCTGGCGCGCATCGCTTCCGGCGTCGCATTGGTCAGCGCCTGGAGCCTCAGCACCATGATCTCGAACAAGAGGAACAGCGCGCCTTCGAACAGCGAGCCCATCGGCAGCACCGAGCTTCTTGCCGCGCCCTGGTCGCTGGCCATGGTCTGGGCGGGAATGACCAGCGTGAAGTCGGCAAGCTTCGCCGCGCTGCCTGTCGGTTCGGCCGTCAGGAGCAGCACCTTTGCGCCGGCATCGCGGGCAACCCGCATCAAGGTCAGCACCGTGGTGGTTTCGCCCGGCCCTGAACTCGCCAGGAAGACGTCGCCCTGCCCGAGCGGCGGCGTGGTCATGTCGCCGACCACCGAGGCCGGCAAGCCGAGATGATAGAGCCGCATGGCAAAACCCTTCACCTGCAGCGCCTCGCGGCCGCAGCCATAGACGGCGATCCTGCCGGCGCCGGCCAACATGGCGCAGGCCGCGTCGATCCGCGCTTCATCCGTGCGCGCCAGCACCGCGCCAAGCTCGTCTAGCGCGGTCGCGAACATGCCGGATCCGGCTTTGCTCATGGAATGGCTCACCCTGTCTGCGTGATGTCGCGTGTCTCTACAGATTCGGCGGCGCGCTGGCCGCGAAAGGCTTGTTTTTGTTCATGCTACCATTGCGAAAATCGCTGTCCAACGAGCCTCGGCACTTTTGCTGGGCCACCGGCGTGATAGTGTCATGTCAGACAAATCGCTCCGGGACATCGTCAGACATGAAGACACGGCACTTCGACCGCATCGGCAATGGCGGCATCACCTTCACCGAACTCGGCTTCGGCACCGCGCCGCTCGGCAATCTTTATCGCGCCATCTCCGACGAGGACGCCAATGCCACCCTGGAGGCGGCATGGAAGGCTGGCTGCCGTTACTTCGACACGGCGCCGCTTTACGGCCTCGGCCTGTCGGAAACCCGCCTCAACCCTTTCCTGCGCGGCAGGAAGCGCGACGACTATGTGCTGTCGAGCAAGGTCGGCCGCCTCATGCGCGTCGCCCCGCCGGACCAGCGCACCGGCATCGGCAAGTTCTTCGAGACGCCGTCGCGCCGCGAAGTCTACGACTATTCCTATGACGGCGTCATGCGCTCCTTCGAGGCCTCGCTGGAGCGTCTTGGCGTCGACCGCATCGACATCCTCTTCGTGCACGACGTCGACATCTTTACCCATGGCAGCAAGGAAGCCTCGGATGCCCGCATCGCGGAGTTCATGTCGTCCGGCTATTACGGGCTGCTTTCGCTCCGCGACCAGGGCGTGATCAAGGCTTTCGGCGGCGGCATCAATGAGTGGCAGGTCGCGCAGACGCTGGCCGAGCGCGGCGATTTCGACCTGTTCCTGCTCGCCGGCCGCTACACGCTGCTCGAACAGGAAGCGCTGCAGTCATTCTTGCCGCTTTGCCAGAAGCGCGGCATCGGCATCGTGCTGGGCGGCCCCTACAATTCCGGCGTGCTGGCAACCGGGCCGAAGCCCGGCGCCTTCTACAATTACAGTGAGGCGCCGAAGGAGATCCTCGATCGCGTGGCGCGCATCGAGGAAGTCTGCAAGCGCCATGGCGTGCGCCTGATCGAGGCGGCGCTGCAATTCCCGCTGCAGCATCCGTCGGTGATGTCGGTGATCCCGGGCGGCCAACGGCCTGCCGAAGTCGAAAGCAATCGCGCGCTGCTCGACACCAAGATACCGGCGGCGCTGTGGGCGGATTTGAAACAGGAAGGCCTAATGCGCGCCGACGCGCCGACGGCCTGAGCAATTCCAGGAGAAAGTGCCGGCTGCCTCTCAGCCGAAAAAAGAAAAGCCGGGCAAGCCCGGCTTTTCTGCGCTTAAAGAAAAGGTCTTAGTTGACCGCGTCCTTGAGGCCCTTGCCGGCCGAGAACTTCGGCACGGTGCGCGCCGGAATCTTCACTTCCGCGCCGGTCTGCGGATTGCGGCCGGTCGAAGCAGCGCGTTTTGACACGGTGAAATTTCCGAAGCCGACAAGCCGGACATCGCCGCCCTTCTTCAGTTCGCCTGTGATCACGGAGAACACCGCATCGACGGCGGACTGCGCATCAGCCTTCGAAATGCTTGCGGCATCGGCGACAGCGGACACCAGTTCGTTCTTGTTCATCAAAATTCCCTTCCATGAGAAAACCGGAACTTACGACTCATCCGGCAGGAAACGGACTTTAGAAAGAAGCGTTCAGGAACCCAAGCCGAAAACCGCGGAATTCCGGGCTTTTTTGCATTTTTTCATGGCTTTTTCACATGAAAAAGCCGGGCTCAAGGCCCGGCTTTCTCTTTGTGCACTGCACCTTAACATTTGTTAGTGCGCGAGCGACTTTCCAGCATCGTCGCCGCTGTCGACCGGGGCCGGCGCATTAACCGGCTCGACCCACTCGATCGGCTCCGGCATCCGGGTGAGCGCGTGCGCGAGCACCTCGCCGACCCGCGAGACCGGAACGATCTCCATGCCGTTCTTCACATTGTCCGGAATGTCCGCCAAATCCTTGACGTTCTCTTCCGGGATCAGCACCTTCTTGATGCCGCCGCGCAATGCCGCGAGCAGCTTCTCCTTAAGGCCACCGATCGGCAGGATACGACCACGCAGCGTGATCTCGCCGGTCATCGCCACATCGGCCCGGACCGGGATACCCGTCAGCACCGACACGATGGCCGTGGCCATCGCGGCACCGGCGGACGGGCCGTCCTTCGGGGTCGCGCCTTCCGGCAAGTGGACGTGGATGTCGCGCTTGTCGAACAGCGGTGGCTCGATGCCGAAATCGAGCGCCCTGGAGCGGACATAGGAAGCCGCCGCCGAGATCGATTCCTTCATCACGTCGCGCAGATTGCCCGTCACCGTCATGCGACCCTTGCCAGGCATCATGACGCCTTCGATCGTCAGCAGCTCGCCGCCGACTTCCGTCCAGGCAAGACCCGTGACCACGCCGACCTGATCGTCGGCCTCGACCTGGCCGAAGCGGAAGCGCGGCACACCAAGATAATCGGCGAGGTTTTCCGCCGTGATCTTCACCGTCTTCTTCTTCGTCCGCAGGATCTCGGTCACCGCCTTGCGCCCGAGCTTCATCAGCTCGCGCTCCAGGCTGCGCACGCCGGCTTCCCGCGTGTAGGTCTGGATGATGCCGCGGATCGCGTCCTCGCCGACCGAGAATTCGTTCGGCTGCAGGGCATGATCACGGATCACCTTTGGCATCAGGTGACGCTTGGCGATCTCGATCTTCTCGTCCTCGGTATAACCGGCGATGCGGATGATCTCCATGCGGTCCATCAGGGGCGCAGGGATGTTCAGCGTGTTCGCCGTCGTCACGAACATCACGCTCGACAGGTCGTATTCGACCTCGAGGTAATGGTCCATGAACGTCGAGTTCTGCTCCGGATCGAGCACCTCGAGCAGGGCCGATGACGGATCGCCGCGGAAGTCCTGGCCCATCTTGTCGATCTCGTCGAGCAGGAAGAGCGGGTTGGACTTCTTGGCCTTCTTCATCGACTGGATGACCTTGCCGGGCATCGAGCCGATATAGGTCCGCCGGTGACCGCGGATCTCGGCCTCGTCACGCACGCCGCCGAGCGCCATGCGGATGAACTCGCGTCCGGTCGCCTTGGCGATCGACTTGCCGAGCGAGGTCTTGCCGACGCCGGGCGGTCCGACGAGGCACAGGATCGGCCCCTTCAGCTTCTTCTGCCGGCTCTGCACGGCAAGATACTCGACGATGCGCTCCTTGACCTTGTCGAGGCCGAAATGGTCGGCGTCGAGCACGTCCTGCGCATAGTTGAGGTCCTGCTTGACCTTGGAGTTCTTGCCCCACGGGATCGACAGCAGCCAGTCGAGATAGTTGCGCACCACTGTCGATTCGGCCGACATCGGCGACATCGACCGCAGCTTCTTCAACTCGGCTTCCGCCTTCTCGCGGGCCTCCTTGGAGAGCTTGGTCTTCTTGATGCGCGCCTCGATCTCGGCGGCCTCGTCGCGGCCGTCCTCACCCTCACCGAGCTCCTTCTGGATCGCCTTCATCTGCTCGTTGAGGTAATATTCGCGCTGCGTCTTCTCCATCTGGCGCTTGACGCGCGAACGGATGCGCTTTTCCACCTGGAGCACGGAGATCTCGGCTTCCATGAAGCCCATCGCCTTCTCCAGACGCTCCTTCACGGAAAGCGTCGCGAGCATCTCCTGCTTCTCGGGGATCTTGATGGCGAGATGCGAGGCGACCGTATCGGCGAGCTTGGAATAGTCGTCGATCTGGCTGGCCGCACCCACCACTTCGGGCGAGATCTTCTTGTTCAGCTTGACGTAATTCTCGAAGTCGGTGACGACCGAGCGGGCAAGCGCCTCGATTTCGACCTCTTCCTCTTCCGGCTCGGCGAGCGCGGTGGCGCGGGCCTCATGGAAATCGGCGCGGTCGGTGAACGAGACGATCTTGGCGCGCGAGGCGCCCTCGACCAGAACCTTCACGGTGCCGTCGGGCAGCTTCAGGAGCTGCAGCACATTGGCGAGCGTGCCGATGTCGAAGATCGCATCGGGCTCAGGATCGTCGTCGGCTGCATTCATCTGGGTGGCGAGCAGGATCTGCTTCTCCTGACCCATCACCTCTTCCAGCGCCTTGATCGACTTTTCACGGCCCACGAAGAGCGGAACGATCATATGCGGGAACACGACGATATCGCGCAGTGGGAGGACTGCGAAAACGCCGTCGCCGGAAGCCTTGGATATCTTGGCCATTGTCCAACCTTTCATGTCGCGGCCGCTTATTTTAGCCAACCGCGAATCTCATATTAACGACCGAGTGTCGTTCCGCCTACCACCGTTTGTGACGGGAGTTTTACAGCACAGAATTCGGCGCCTCGGCCTTCTGCTGTTAGGTGGATGCAGCCGGGGCAAAGATCAAGGGTTAACACGGTCGCTCGACCTGTTCCATCGCATATCCGCGCCCCGTTGACAGCAAAACGGCGCCACGCGGGCGCCGTTCCATGAAAATGACGGATCCAGTGCCATTTCAGGCGCTGACATTGCCCTTCTTTTCCTTCTGCTCGGAATAGATGTAGAGCGGCCTTGCGTTGCCGGACACCACCTCTTCCGAAATCACCACTTCGCGCACGCCTTCCAGCGCCGGAAGCTCGAACATCGTATCGAGCAGGATCGCTTCCATGATGGAGCGCAGGCCGCGCGCGCCGGTCTTGCGCTCGATCGCGCGCTTGGCGATCGCCGACAGCGCGTTCTCGTGGAAGGTCAGATCGACATTCTCCATCTCGAACAGCCGCTGATACTGCTTGACCAGCGCGTTCTTCGGCTCGGTCAGGATCTGGATCAGCGCCGGCTCGTCGAGGTCTTCCAGCGTCGCCAGGACCGGCAGACGGCCGACGAATTCCGGGATCAGGCCGAATTTCAGCAGATCCTCGGGCTCGACCTGGCGGAACAGGTCGCCGGTGCGGCGATCCTCCGGCGAGGCCACGGTCGCGCCGAAGCCGATCGAGGTCTTGCGGCCGCGATCCGAGATGATCTTGTCGAGGCCCGCGAAGGCGCCGCCGCAGATAAACAGGATGTTGGCGGTGTCGACCTGCAGGAACTCCTGCTGCGGATGCTTGCGGCCACCCTGCGGCGGCACCGAAGCGACCGTGCCTTCCATGATCTTCAGAAGCGCCTGCTGCACGCCCTCGCCCGACACGTCGCGGGTGATCGAGGGATTGTCCGACTTGCGCGAGATCTTGTCGATTTCATCGATATAGACGATGCCGCGCTGGGCGCGCTCGACATTGTAGTCGGCCGACTGCAACAGCTTCAGGATGATGTTCTCGACGTCCTCGCCGACATAGCCTGCCTCGGTCAGCGTCGTGGCGTCGGCCATGGTGAAGGGCACGTCGATGATGCGGGCGAGCGTCTGGGCAAGCAGCGTCTTGCCGCAGCCGGTCGGGCCGATCAAAAGGATGTTCGACTTCGCCAGCTCGACATCGTTGTTCTTGCCGGCATGCGCGAGGCGCTTGTAGTGGTTGTGCACCGCCACCGACAGCACGCGCTTGGCGTAGGGCTGGCCGATGACATAGTCGTCGAGGACCTTGAGGATCTCCTGCGGGGTCGGCACGCCCTCGCGCGACTTCACCATCGAGGTCTTGTTCTCCTCGCGGATGATGTCCATGCAGAGCTCGACGCACTCGTCGCAGATGAAGACGGTCGGTCCGGCGATCAGCTTGCGGACTTCGTGCTGGCTCTTGCCGCAAAACGAGCAGTAAAGCGTGTTCTTTGAATCACCACCGCCGTTGCTGACCTTGCTCATTTTTCTGTCCTTTCACCAACGCCCGCCGATGGTCTGGCTTTCAGTGACGTCTCACCAATCTATCGCGGGAATCCGCCCCCGCCAGTGTCCCGGCTCACACAGCGCATTCCGTACGAAACACGAAATCAGAAAACGCAGCAATGATTCGCAGCAACCCCATGCAAAGCTAAGCCGTCGAAAATCAACATAGCCTTAACGTAGGCAATCCCAACGCCTGAGGGAACAGCCAAATGTGGCCGAAATGCCGCAAGCCGCGCCAAAAGCGCGTTATGCTGTCATTTGCTGCCGAAATCAGGCTGAAGCCGTGGCTGTCTCGGCGGCCTCGCGGCTCGAGATGACCTTGTCGATCAGACCGAAATCCCGGGCTTCGTCCGCGGTCATGAAATGGTCGCGGTCGAGCGTCCGCTCGATCTCCTCATAGCTCTTGCCGGTATGCTTGACATAGACCTCGTTCAAGCGGCGCTTCAGCTTGATGATGTCCTGCGCATGACGTTCGATGTCCGACGCCTGACCCTGGAAGCCGCCGGACGGCTGATGGACCATGATCCGGGCGTTCGGCGTGGCGAAACGCATGTCCTTGTGGCCGGCGGTCAGAAGCAGCGACCCCATCGAGGCGGCCTGGCCGATGCAGAGCGTCGACACGGCCGGCTTGATGAACTGCATGGTGTCGTAGATCGCCATGCCCGACGTGACGACTCCGCCCGGCGAATTGATGTAGAGGTTGATTTCCTTCTTGGGGTTCTCCGCCTCGAGGAACAAAAGCTGTGCACAAACCAGCGTCGCCATCCCGTCCTCGACCGGACCGGTGATGAAGATGATGCGTTCCTTCAAGAGGCGCGAGAAAATGTCATAGGCGCGCTCGCCGCGATTGGTCTGCTCGACCACCATCGGAACGAGGTTCATGTAGGTTTCAACGGGGTTCTTCATGGACTACCCTTGTTGGAGATGGATTTCCGGCACCTTGTTATACGAGCAATGGCGCGGAATCGTTCTGGATCGGTTACGACCTAAATAGGATGCCGGCTCACCCTAGCGCAAGGCCGCCTCTCCTAGCCATCTGGTTAAGTCGAGTAAAGCGCGGCAGGCCCGGGAAATACCGCCGATTTGATCGCGCGAGACGGCTTCGGTCCTGGTTGGCCGCACGAAGCCATCCGCAAGGTAGCAATTCCTTAACCGCGCCGCTTAACGAAAAGCCTTGAAATCACTGTCCGACCCCGGACCTTCCGCTACAGTCCTGCGTTGTGAAGGCGTCCTTTTTCAACGGGGAATGTCATGATCCGCAAACACTCCGTATCGCTGGCGGCGGTCGCGATGCTTGCCAGCGTCTCAGGAACCGCCGCCGGCAGCCGCGCGCTCGAATGCTACGAGCCGCTCCGCAGGCCGGCGCTCTACGACGCCGTCTACGAAGATGTGATGCTGAGCCCCGGCGGGCAGGTGGTCGATTACGACGCGCCGATCTTCGGCACCTATCAAAGCGTGGACCAGATCGCGCCGCCGCGCGTCACCTATGAGACCGTCCCGGCGGTTACGCGCACGCTCTACCACACGGTCAAGGTCGATAATGGCGGCTATGCCTGGGAGTGGCGCCTCATCCATGGCCGCAAGGTGCTGTGCAAGGTATGGCGCAAAGCCCGCTATGCGCGCGTCGCCGAAACGGTCGTGGTCCAGCCGGAGCGCGTCCGGCGCGTCGTTCAGCCGGCGGAGTATGAAGCGGTTGCCCACGAAGTGCTGGTGCGGCCGCAGCAAGTCCGCATCCGGGAAATCCCGCCTTCATACGGCACGGTGGCGCGCCGGGTGGTGGTGCGGGAAGGTTCCACCAGCTGGCGTCGGGTGCACATTCCCCGGCACTGCCCGGATTAGGCGGCACTTGCCTGCGGGTTGCGACCGGCGGGCTGCGTTGCCGCGTACCGACCGCGCCTGTGGCTTAGCCCAGGTCGATGTCGAGAATGGCCATCGAGAAATTATAGTCGCCGTCGTCCTCATCCTTGAAGACGATGCCGAGGAATTCGTCGCCGACATAGACCTCGGCCGAGTCTTCCTTGCGCGGGCGCGCCTTGACCTGCAGCTTGGGGTTCTGGAAGACGCGCTTGAAATAGGCGTCCAGCTTTCTGATTTCGTCAGGCTTCAAAAGTCTTCTCCGAAATGTCGGCCTTGTTCGTGGGAACGCGCTTCTGACACGCCAACGATGGCCATGTAAAGGCAAGCCGGCAGGATAACATGGGAGAACAGTCAAGCGGAACCGGCGGCCCGTTTGGCCGCCGCCGGTAAGCCTCGGTCAGATGTCGAAGCTGACCACGTGGTCCATGCTCTGCGACGGCAGGAGCTGGTCCATCTGCCGTGAAGGCTGGTCGCAGCCGGTCTCGCCGACGACGCGCGCGGGCACACCGGCGACCGTCTTGTTGTGCGGCACGGGCGAAAGCACGACCGAGCCGGCCGCGATCTTGGAGCAATGGCCGATCTCGATATTGCCGAGGATCTTTGCGCCGGCGCCGATCAGCACGCCGCGGCGGATCTTCGGATGGCGGTCGCCATTGGCCTTGCCGGTGCCGCCCAGCGTCACCCCATGCAGGATCGACACGTCATCCTCGATGACGGCCGTCTGGCCGACGACAAGACCCGTGGCATGGTCGAGGAAGATGCCCTTGCCGATGCGGGCGGCCGGATTGATGTCGGTCTGGAACACCGAGGACGAGCGGCTCTGCAGATAGAGCGCGAAATCCCTGCGGCCATGGTTCCACAGCCAATGCGCCAGCCGGTGCGTCTGGATAGCGTGAAAACCCTTGAAATAGAGGACCGGCATGATGAAGCGGTCGCAGGCCGGGTCTCGGTCGTAATAGGCCTGGATGTCGACGCGAACCGTCGTGCTCCACTCCGGATCGTCGTCCAGCATCGCCTTGAAGGTCTGGCGGATGAGATCGGAGCCGATGTCCTGATGCGCCAGGCGCTCGGCAAGCCGGTGGATCACCGCTTCTTCCAGGCTCTCCTGGTTGAGGATGGTCGAATAGAGGAAGGCCGCAAGCAACGGATCGCGGTTCACCGCCTCCATCGCCTCGTCGCGGATCGACCGCCAGATCGGATCGACCGGCTGCACCATGCTGGGGCGGGCAATCGTAATGCTGTTCATCGACGGTCTCCGGCCTTGCTCATTCTCGGGCGGCACATATAAGCGAAATCATAGCACGGTTGAACTCAATTTTCCTTAGTGCTTTGTCAAATGGACCTGGTTCACGCAGATTCAAGCGGCGATGGAAAATGAACCCTTGATCGACGAGGCGCTGAAAAGCGAGCTTACGGCGTTCTATAGCGCCGAAGATCGCCACTATCACGGCCTGTCCCACATCGAGGCGATGCTGGCGCTGGCAAGCGAATACCGAGGCCTGCTCGATGATCCGCAGGCCGTCGAAGCCGCGATCTGGTTTCACGACGCCATTTATGACAGCCGCGCCAAGGACAATGAGGCAAAAAGCGCCCAACTGGCCGAGAAAAGGCTCGCCGGCCGCGTCGATCCTGGTCGCCTCGCCCGCATAGCGGCAATGATCAACGCCACCGCCACCCACCAGTTGCCGCCTTTGCGCGACGAGGACGCACTCAGCGATGCCGCTCTTCTGCTCGACATGGATCTGGCGATCCTCGGCGCCGAACCTGCGGTCTTCGATGCCTATGAGCAGGCGGTCCGGCTGGAATATGGCTGGGTGGAGGAACCGATGTGGCGCGCTGGCCGCTCAGCCGTGCTGAAGAGCTTCCTCGCCCGCCCGCACATCTTCTATACGGCAGAATTCCAGAATCGGTTCGAGCCCAAGGCGAGACAGAACATCGAGCGATCACTCGCGGCACTGGAAAGCGGGACTGCCTAATCCGGAAAGGCTTCCATCCGTCGCGCATAGGCGCTGAATCCGGCGCGTCCATAGACCGATTGCGCGGCTGGATGATCATAAGTGTCGGTGTGGAGCCAAAGCCGTTCCGGCCGATGCGACCACGCCGCGCGCAACGCCTGGTCGAGCAGGAACGGCCCAAGCCGCTTGCCTTGAAAAACTGGGACCAGCCCGAAGTGGACGAGCTCGATTGCCGCTTCGCCGACATTGTTGAACTCGCAGAAGCCACCGGCCTCCCCATCGATGCGCAGCACGTGGATATGCGTGGCATCGTCGGCGAGCAGCGTTTCGAGTTCCGCTTCCGCCATCCGCAGCCGCTGGTCCCATTGCACCGGCCCGCCGACCGCGCGGTAGAGATCGAGATAGCCGGAAGGATCGAGCCTTTCGCGCGCCACGATGGCGCCGGGCAAAGGTGACGTACGCGGCGCGCCCTGGGGCGGCCCGGACATCTCCATGTAGGTGACGAGAAGATCGACCATTGTCAGGCGGGGAGCGAGCGCGCTCAGAGCGGGTATTCGGCGTAGAACTCGAGCACGCGCTGCTTGAAGCTCTTGTCGCCGACGGCGAGCATATGGTCGCGTCCCTCGATGTAGAACGCCCTGGCATTGGGCATCAGCGCGGCGAGCTCGTCCGGCGAGCCGCCGATATCGTCCTTGGTGCCGACCGCGATCAGCGTCGGCTGGGCGATGCGCGCCATGTCGTCCTCGCTGAGCAGCTCGCGCGAAGTTGCGATGCACGCCGCGAGAGCGCGCCTGTCGCTGCGGGTCTGGTCTGCAAAGGCGCGGAAGGAGCGGCCGCGCGGATGCGTGTTTTGCGAAGGGTCTTCCGCCAACAGCGCCGCCGCGATCGGGTCCCAGTCGCCGACGCCGTCGACCATGCCGATGCCGAGGCCGCCGAACACCAGCGTCGCGACCTTCTGCGGGTCGGAGAGCGCCAGGAAGGCCGAAACCCGCGCGCCCATCGAATAGCCCATGACATGGGCGCGTTCGATGCCGAGGTGATCGAGCAGCGCGGCCGCATCGGAAGCCATCTTGGCCGGCGTGTAATCGGCCTCGTCATAACTCTTCGACGACGAGCCATGGCCGCGATTGTCGAAGGCAATCGCCCGGTAGCCCGCGTCGTTCAGCGTCTTGAACCAGCCCGGCGAGACCCAGTTGACATAGTGGCTGGAGGCAAAGCCATGGATCATCAGCACGGGGTCGCCCTGCCCCGAGGCCGGCTGGCGATCGAGATAGGCGAGTTCGAAACCGTCATGCGAAAGGAATTGCATCGGCAGAAACTGCTTTTCAGTTGGATCCGGCGCCGATGGCCGGATGGCGCAAAAGATCGCCTTCCTTGATGCCGTCCCTGGCGGCCGTGCCTGCCTTCAGCTCAAGCACGAAGCGCACGGGCTGTCCGGGTGAGATGATCGCCTCGGACTCGGGCTCGCCGCGCTTGATCGCCTTGATCCGGCCGTCCTCGCCGACAAACACGAGGTCGAGAGCCATCGGCGTGTTCTTCATCCAGAAATCCACCACATCGGTTCTGTCGAAGACGAACAACATGCCGTGATCGTCTGCCATCGTCCGGCGAAACATCAGGCCCGCCTCCCGCTCCGCGGAAGTGTCGGCGATCTCGACGGAGAAGGAACGCTCGCCCGAACCGGTCGCAACCACCAGCGGCGTCCGGTCGATGGGCAGCAGCATCGCATCCGCCGAACTCGGCTTCGCGGCCATGAAACAGGCGGCGAAAACGATCGCGGCGCAGAGCGCGCCCGCAGTCAGCCAATTGCGATGAGCCATGGGGTACCTCGTCCAGACGCTCGTCCTAAACCATGATCCGCGGAAGTGGAACCGGTTTTCGGACAGGATGATCGTGGCGTGGCGGCTCCGCGGCTGAGACGAACGACCAACACTCAATGCTCTCCAACGTCGCCTTTGATTGCCAACGGCTATCCCCAACAGAGAGAGCTTTGGCTCAACGGCTGAATTGTCCGGTCCACAATTGGGTCGTGGACGGCTTTCAGCCAGTCACCGATCCGGGAAAGATCCCCGTCCACCCGCATTTGACCGGCGGCCTGAAGGCAGTCGATAGCGGCGAGATAGTTGGGATCGGTGCTGCGCAAGGCGTTTAGCTTCCGCGAGGCGGCGATCGTTACTTCGATTGTCACATCTCCCCGTTCGCCTGCTAAAACCCCGGCACGAAACCACGGTTTCCCAGCGATGAGATCAAATCGGATGCCTTGGAAAAGGCCAGCGGCCAGTTCTGCTCCGTCACTGTAGCGTTCCACCAACGACACGTTCATCTCTTGCGGCAGCGGGGCAGTTGAAGCCTGCTCGCACATCAATGTGCCAATCATTTTGAACCAAGCCATGGTTCCAAGATGGAGCTTTGGCTTGGTCATCACTTCACCTCGAGCACAATCTTGCCTTGGATATGGCCCTTCGATGCCCGCTCGTGCGCTTTTCGCGCATCGGCAAGGGAATAGATGCTGTCGACAATGACCCGGATCGTCCCGTCATCGAGCAACCGCCCGACTTCCGACAACTGGCTCCCGCTCGAACGGACCTGAGTTGCAGAGACCGTAACGCCCAGCTTCTCCGCATCCTCGCCACCGGCAAAGCCCAGAGGGAATACGGGGAACAGGGCTCCACCCCGCTTCAGCACCTGCAGGAAGCGATTGCTGGCGGGCCCGCCCACGGCGTCGATGACAAGGTCGATATCCCGCACCGTGTCCTCCGGGGGAGCCTTTGTGTAGTCGATAAACTCGTCGGCGCCGAGATTGCGCAGAAGAGCCTCGTGCCTGGTTGACGCGACCGCGATGACATGAGCGCCTTTGAGCTTCGCGACCTGCACCGCGAAATGACCGACGCCGCCGGCGGCGCCATTCACGAGGACTGTCCTGCCGTCGAGCGGCACGGGCGCATGCCGACTGGGCTGGAGCGGGTTTGGCTCATCGTGGCCCAGTTCGACCATGAACTGCCATGCCGTGAGCAACGACATCGGCGCTCCGGCAGCGTGCACATGGTCAATTCCGGCCGGCTTGAGAGCGAGGTCCGCCGCCGGGACGCTGATGAACTCGGCGTAAGCTCTGCTGCCTCCCGCCATGCCGGACGGGAAGCGCACCATCGAGTAGACTTCGTCTCCGACGGAAAAACCCTTCACATCGCTGGCGATGGCGACGACGACGCCAGAGATGTCGGTTCCCAGGATCAAGGGGAATGACACTTGCGGCCGCCACTCGGGAGGCAGCGTCTTATACCCGTCGCGCAGATACCAATCGGGGGGATTGAGGCCGACCGCGTGGACACGCACAAGCACCTCGCCCGGCCCCACCTCCGGCTTCGGGGCGACCTCGTAAACCAGCACCTCGGGGCCACCGAACATATGCTGACGTATCGCTTTCATCATCTGGCTCATCGAGATTCTCCAAAGGCCGGCGTCGGCTGCTACACCGGCTAGTTAATCTCGTGAACGCAAGTTGTTAATTGCTGCGATTTTCGCTTTAATAATGCCATGAAGGAACAAATGTCGTTGGAGCGACTGACCGGCCTGATCGCGTTCGCGCGCGCTGGATCTATGGGCAGCTACACCGCCGCAGCGCGCTCCCTGTCGATCTCTCCCTCGGCCGTCAGCAAAAGCGTGCAGCGCCTCGAACGGCATCTTGGCATCTCGCTCTTCACCCGCACGACCCGCACACTGACGCTCACGCCGGAGGGGCGCGAACTGCATGAACGCGCGCTGCGGCTGCTACGCGATGTGGAAGAGATCGAGCAAGTCGCGATGACGGCGCGCTCGGAGCCGTCGGGCACCTTGCGGGTTGCCGCGTCCCTGCCGATCGGCGTTCACGTGATCGCACCCGCATTGCCGGCGTTTCGCAGAAGTCACCCAAAGGTGGCGGTCGATCTACGGCTCAATGACCAGATGGTGGATATCATCGAGGAAGGGATCGATGTCACCGTCCGGATCGGTGAACTTCCGGACACGCGCCTGTTGTCGCGGAAGCTGGCGCCGCATCGGCTCTGTTGCTTCGCATCGCCAGCCTATCTGGCAAGGCGTGGCACTCCGATGCATCCGAGCGAGCTCGAGGGACACGATCTCGTCAATCTCCGCTACCAGAGCACCGGCCAGACCTTCCGCTGGCCCTTTCGGGTCGGAGGCCAAGAGATTGAAATCGTTCCAACTGCCGGCATTGTCGTCGACGTCAGCGATGCTTTGATCGCGGCACTCGCGGCCGGCGGCGGCATTGGTATGAGCGCGTCATTCCTCACGGCATCCCATGTGGCGCGCGGCGAACTCGTTCCAGTGCTTTCCGCCTTCGCGGTGGAGCGCCATAACATCACGGCGCTCTGGCCCGAAAGCCGCCGCGCCAATCCCGCCTTGCGTGCATTCTTGATGCAACTGCGGGAAGCCTTTCAGGAACGAATGAACGCCGGCGCCGGTCTGTCGTTTTGAGGTCGGCGCCCAGATCCCGGCCTTGCTGCTAATGCGAGACCGACAAGGTGCCCATATCGGGGTGGATTTCGGCGGCCATAAGGCCTTTGTCGCCACGTCCGAAGCGCACCAGCACGACCTGGCCGGGCCGGAGCTCGGTTATGCCGTAGCGCCGCAAGGTTTCCATGTGGACGAAGATATCTTCGGTTCCCTCGCCCCGCGTCAGGAAGCCGAAACCCTTGGTGCGATTGAACCACTTGACCAACGCCCGCTCGAGGCCGCTCTCCGGGCTCACGGTAACATGGGTGCGCTGTTCCTGCTCTGCCGGATGGACGGCCGTCGAAGCATCCATGGACAGGACGCGGAAAGCCTGCAATCCGCGCTCGCCCTGTTTCACCAGGCAGACGACCCGCGCACCCTCGAGCGCCGTCTGGAAGCCGTCCTTTCGAAGACAAGTCACATGGAGGAGGATGTCACCCGAGACGCCGTCGTCCGGAAGGATGAAGCCGTAGCCCTTGGCCACGTCGAACCATTTGATAGCCCCGGCGATTTCGACAAGCTCGGCGGAGTCGCCGCCATTGTCCCGCTTCAAGGCGTCGTCAAGGCTTCCGTCCCGCCTCGTGAAAGAGGCTTTTTCCCCCATAAGAATGCCCCCTTTTTCAAATCGACTGCAACTGATTCTTGCCGAGAGATTAACACTGCGGCTTCCGGGGTGTGCAAGGGCTGACGTGCCTTTTTTCACCGTTCAGCACCGGAAAGGCTGAATTGTTGTTTGCCGGCGCTTCCCGAAGACGAATGGCGAGGCCCTAAAAACCGATCCCGCCGCCGCTATTGTCGGACGATTGCCCTTTCGCCGGGTGGCCCCTATGGTGCCTCACAACCCCAACAAGCCGAGGAAGCCGCCATGCGCTATCTGCACACAATGGTCCGCGTCGCCGATATCGACCAATCGCTCGATTTCTACTGCAACAAGCTCGGCCTGAAGGAGGTCCGCCGCTACGAAAACGAGCAGGGCCGCTACACGCTGATCTTCCTCGCCGCGCCCGAAGACGAGCAGAGTGGCATCAACGAGAAGGCGCCGCTGGTCGAGCTGACCTACAATTGGGACCCGGAGGACTACAAGGGCGGCCGCAATTTCGGCCACCTCGCCTATGAGGTCGACGACATCTACGCCACCTGCCAGAAGTTGATGGACAATGGCGTGACCATCAACCGTCCGCCGCGCGACGGCAACATGGCCTTCATCCGCTCGCCGGACGGCATCTCGATCGAGCTCTTGCAGAAAGGTCCGGCCAAGGCAAAGGCCGAACCTTGGGCGTCGATGGCGAATACGGGCGTCTGGTAAAACCCGGCGATCCGCGCCGATTTGACCGCCGCCGCTGGCGTTTCGCCAGATGCTGCCTATCTACCGGGAATTGGCGCCAGCCTCATTCAGGCTGGCGTTTCTTCATGCGCCAGGGGAATTTCATGCCGACCAGCCGCGCCGATGTCGCCACCGAACATGCCAGCCGCTATCTGCAGCAGCTCTGCAAGCACTGGTCGCACAAATTCCCGGTCGAGTTCGACCCGCGCCACGGCGCTATCCAGCTCTCGATCGGCCGCACCGTCATGGACGCCGACGATCAGGCGCTGCACATTGCTCTGGCCGCCGACGATGAAGCTTCGCTGGACCGGTTGGAGAGCGTGGTCGCCGACCATATCAAGCGCTTCGCCTTCCGCGAGGAATTGACTTTCGACTGGCAAAAGGCCGCCTGACAATCGGCGATCAGCCGTTGGCCTTACCGGCCATCTCGAGTAACGCCAACACGCTGCGCCAGTTTCGCGCCGTGCCAGGCACCTTCAAGGTGCGCGGGATCAGATTGGCAAACACCGATCTGCCGAGCCCGTCCGGCGCGTGCAGGTAAAGCACGTCGCCCTTGATCTCGAAGCGCTCGGGGCCGGTGCATTTGTCGGCGAGCCGCTGCGTCTCCTCGGCCGTCGGCTCGCGCTCCAGCGCATAGGCATGCAGCTTGGTCGGCTCCCCGACGATCTCGGGATAGGGATTGTCCTTCACCAGCCGCTCGAACCAGCCGGCATCGCGCACCATGATGCGCGAATTGAAACCCCATTTCTTCTCGAAGGCCGCCTCGATCTCCTTGGTGAGCGCTGCCGCATCCCCTTTCTTCGCCCGGAACACGACATTGCCGCTCTGTACATAGGTCGCGACATCGGTGAAGCCGAGGCCCTCGAAGAAGGCTTTGAGCTCCGCCATCTTGACGATGCGGTTGCCACCGACATTGAAGCCGGAAAACAACGCGACGAAGACCGTGCCTTGTTTTTCGCTCATATGATGAAGCCCGCCAGGGTCTCGTTGTCGGTGATATCCTGATACTGCACGCCCTCGGCGTCGAAATTGGCCTTCAGCAGGTCGAAATTGCGCCGGTCCTTGGTCTCGATGCCGATCAGCACCGAGCCGAAATTGCGCGCCGACTTCTTCAGATATTCGAAGCGGGCGATGTCGTCGTCGGGACCGAGCATTTCGAGGAAATCGCGCAATGCGCCAGGCCGCTGCGGGAAGCGGATGATGAAATACTTCTTCAGCCCCTCGAAGCGCAGCGCCCGCTCCTTCACGTCCGGCAGCCGCTCGAAGTCGAAATTGCCGCCGGATACGACCGCGACGATGGTCTTGCCCCTGATCTCCTTGCGCGAAAAATCCTTCAGCGCGTCGATAGCCAGCGCGCCGGCCGGCTCCAGCACGACGCCCTCGACATTGAGCATCTCGATCATGGTGGCGCAGAGCCGGTTCTCCGGAACCAGCCGCACGGCGTCGGCGGTGAAGTCCTTGAGGTGGCGCAACGGCTCGCGGCCGATCTCCGCCACCGCGGCGCCGTCGACGAAATTATCGACCTTGGCGAGCTTCACCCGCTTGCCGCTGGCCAAGCTTTCACGCAGGCTCGGCGCGCCGGCAGGCTCGCAGAACACGAAACGCGGGTCGCGATGCTGGTCGGCGAAATAGTGGGTCACGCCGGCGGCAAGGCCGCCGCCGCCCACCGGCAGCATGACGATGTCGGGCACGCGCCCGCCCGGCATCTGCGCCGCGATCTCATAGGCGACCGTCGCCTGGCCCTCGATGATGTCTTTGTGGTCAAAGGGCGGCACCATATGCGCACCGGCGCTTTCGGTGAATTCGAAGGCGGCGCGGTAGCAATCGTCGAAGAAGTCGCCGACCAGCCTGATCTCGACGAAATCGCCGCCGAACAGCCGCGTCTTGTCGATCTTCTGCTGCGGCGTCGTCACCGGCATGAACACAACGCCCTTCTTGCCGAAATGGCGGCAGACAAAGGCAAAGCCCTGCGCATGGTTGCCGGCGGAGGCGCAGACGAACAGCTCGGCCTTGTTGCCGGCGGCAAGCGCCTTGCGGAAGAAATTGAAGGCGCCCCTGATCTTGTAGGAGCGCACCGGCGTCAGGTCCTCGCGCTTCAACAGCACGCGGGCGCCGGTCTTCTTCGACAGATAGTCGTTCTCCTGGAGCGGCGTTTCCGGAAAGATCTCGCGGATCGCTTCGGCGGCCATAGCGACGCGGGCGGAAAAGCTGTTCACTACAAGTCCCTCATTTTCGATCTCGCCGGCACGCGCCAGCACCCCTGCCGGTGCCCGCAACCTTCCTGCCGCCCTTTTGGCTTTCGCGCAACACCCCGATGGTCCTCGCCCGGCGCTGAGCGGATTTCCGCTGGACACGACTTACTTTAGCCGCACTTCGGCTGTCCGGGAGATTTCCGCGGAGGTGGACGGCCAATCGCGGCCGAAGTGGAATTGCAGCGGAAGTGTCGACGTGCGGTTGAAGACGATTTTCATCATTGCCCTTGCGCTGCTGACGGCAGGCTGCGCGGGTCCCCAGACGCAGGAAATCCTGGGCAGCGTGGTCGTGCCGACCCAGGCGACCGAGATCGCGGGCAACCATTCGATCTTCATCGCCACCACGCGCAAGCGGTCCGACGATCCGAACAAGGTCTTCGACGGCGAGCGCTCAGCGACGCTCAACTACGCCCGTGTCAACGTCACCGTTCCGCCGGTTCACCAGACCGGCCAGATCGAGCGCCGCTCGCGCGGCAAGTCGGACGATCCGACCAAGTATTTCATGGCCTCGGAAGTCGTCGGCTACGACACGCAGCCGAAATTCACCAGCGCCCTCAACGCCGACATCGACGCCCGCGGCGGACGTGTGATGGTCTTTGTCCATGGCTACAACACCGGCTTCGACGACGCCGTCTACAGGCTCACCCAGATCGTCCATGATTCCGGCTATCCCGGCACGCCGGTGCTGTTCTCCTGGGCGTCAGGCGCCAAGACCACCGATTATGTCTATGACAAGGAAAGTGCCGCCGCCGCCCGCGACCAGTTGGAAGTGACGCTCAGGATGCTGGCGCAGACCGGCGCCCGGCGCATCGACATCGTCGCCCATTCGATGGGAACCTGGGTGACGATGGAAACGCTGCGCCAGCTCGCCATCACCGGCGACCGCGACCTCAGCGGCAAGCTGGGCGACGTGGTGCTCGCATCGCCCGATATCGATGTCGACGTCTTCAAGAGCCAGATGCGCCGCTACGGCAAGCCGGACAAGCCCTTCATCCTGCTCCTGTCGGATGACGACCGGGCGCTCAGGCTCTCCGGCCTGATCGCCGGCTCGCGGCCGCGCGTCGGCGACTATCGGGACGCCGCCGACCTCGCCTCCTATGGCGTCACGGTGGTCGACCTTTCCAAGATGAAGGGCGGCGACAGCTTCAATCACACCAAGTTCGCCGACAATCCGATGATGGTGCAGATGATCGGTCAGCGGCTGCGCGAGGACGACGGCTTTGCCAGCGACCGCGACGTCACCGACCGCATTCGCCAACTGGCGGCGCAGTAGTCCCAACCGCGCAGTTTTGGCCTTGCACAGACTTTGAACTGGACCCGGCCGCCGTCTGGCTTTATCGGAATAGTCGGAGAGGTTTGCCGCCCTTGGGGGATCCCGGGTGATCTTGCTTGTTAGGATTGTGCTTGGACTTGCGTTTGCGCTTGCCGTCAGCGGCTGCGCCGGCCAGAGCGCGCACGACCTTCTCAATCGCAAGCCCGTTAGCGCGCCAGCCTCCGACATTGCCGCCACGCATGAGATCTTCGTCGCCACCACCCGCCAGCAGGCGACCAAGGACCCGCGCCAGGTGTTCGACGGCGACCGTTCGCTGACCACCAGTTACGCCCGCGTCGACGTCACCGTGCCGAAGATCCACCAGGTCGGCGCGATCGAGCGCGCCAAGGGCTCGGCCGACTCCAACCCCGCCAAGCAGTTCACGGCCACCGACGTCGTCCACTATGGCGACGCGCAGCAATTCGCCAAGGCGATCGGCGCCGACATCTCCATGCGCGGCGACCGCGCTTTGGTGTTCGTGCACGGTTTCAACAATGGTTTTGACGACGGCGTCTATCGCATCACGCAGATAGCGCATGACGCCAAATATCCGGGCACGCCGGTGCTGTTTTCCTGGGCATCGAGCGGCAAGACCACCGGCTACATCTACGACAAGGACAGTTCGACCGCAGCGCGCGACGACCTCGAGGCGACGCTGCGGATGCTCGCCAAAACACGCGTCAAGAGCATCGACATCATCGCCCATTCGATGGGCACCTGGCTGACGATGGAAGCGCTGCGCCAGCTCGCCATCACCGGCGACCGCGATCTGAACGGCAAGCTCGGCTATGTCGTTCTGGCGTCGCCGGACATCGACGTCGACGTCTTCAAGAAGCAGATGATCCGCTACGGCAAGCCCGACAAGCCCTTCGCCATCCTGCTTTCAGGCGACGACCGCGCGCTGAAGCTGTCGAGCTTCATCTCCGGCGACAAGCCGCGCGTCGGCGACTACGGCAATGCGGCCGATCTCGCGAGTTACGGCGTGGTTGTTGCGGATCTGACCAACACCAAAGGCGGCGACCGTTTGAACCATGCCAAATTCGCCGATAACCCGATCCTGGTGCAATTGCTTGGCGACCGGCTGCGCACGCCGGCAGCCCTGCGAGCGGGCGAACCTCAGGGAGCCGGGTTGGACAATATCGGCCAAGGGCTCGGCAAAGCCGTGGGATCGGTCGCCGAAGTGGTCATCACCACGCCGTTCAAAGTGCTGACCATAGCCACCGGCGGCGAATAGCGCCGGTCCCGCTCAGATAAAAAGATCGACCTTCTGGAAGGTCGTCACGTCGACAAGGCCGACATCCGATATCCTGAGCTCCGGAATGACCACCAGCGCAAGCAGCGAGTGCTGCATATAGGCGTTGTTGAGCGAGCAGCCGACCTTGCGCATGGCCGCGGTCAGTTGCTCGGCCTTCGCCGCGACGATCTCGGCGCGTTCGTCGGACATCAAGCCGGCGATCGGCATCTCGACCAGCGCCAGTTCCTTACCCTTGGAATAGAGCACCACGCCTCCCCCCACCTCGCCCGCCGGTTGACGGCCAAAGCCATGTCTTGCTTGTTGGTGCCGACGACGATGATGTGGTGCGCGTCATGCGCCACGCTCGACGCCATCGCGCAGTCCTCCACATAGCCGAAACCGGAGACGAAGGCGTTGGTGACGCCGCCCGTGCCGCGATGGCGCTCGACCAGGGCGATCTGACAGATGTCGTTGCGCCGATCCATGGCGACCAACCCGTCCTCGACCGGCAGGTCGGCTTCGAGAGCCCGCGTCGGCGCCTGGTTCTCGATCACGCCGATCACCCGCGCCCGCACCTCGTTGGCGCCCTGCGGGGCCGCAATGTCGAAATCCTTCGCCGCGAGCGTCTTGCCGAGCTTGACCGTATTCTTCGCGGATTTGGGATAGTCATAGGCCGGAATGTCGATCTCGAGCTTGCCGGCCTTGGCCAGCCTCACACCCCGACCATAGACCTCGTCAATCCGCATCTCGGCGAGATCGGACACGATCAACAGGTCGGCCAGCCTCCCCGGCGCGATCGAGCCGATCTCGCGCTCCAGCCTGAAATGCTGCGCGGTGTTGAGCGTCGCCATCTGGATCGCCGTCACCGGCTTCAGGCCCTGTTGGATGGCATGCCGCACCACCCGGTCCATATGGCCTTCGTGCACCAGCGTGCCGGAATGGCTGTCATCGGTGCACAAGATGAAGTTGCGCGGGTCGATGCCGCCTTCGGTCACCGCTTTGATCTGCGCCGCGACGTCGTACCAGGCCGACCCCAGCCGCAGCATCGCCTTCATGCCCTGGCGCACGCGCGCGATCGCGTCCTCGGCGCGCGTGCCTTCATGGTCGTCCTCCGCGCCACCGGCGACATAGCCGTGGAACGGCAGGCCTAGATCGGGCGACGCATAATGCCCTCCGACCGTCTTGCCGGCCTTGACGGTCTCGGCAATCTCGCCCGACATCACCGGATTGTTGGCGGCGACGCCGGGGAAATTCATCACCTCGCCAAGCCCGATGATGTTTTCCCATGTCATGGCCTCGGCCACGTCGGCGACCGTCAATTCGGCGCCGGCATGCTCCAGTCCCGGCGCCGACGGCACGCAAGACGGCATCTGCACATGCACGTTGATCGGCATCGCCACCGCCTCGTCATGCATCAGCCTGACTCCCGTTAGTCCGAGCACATTGGCGATCTCGTGCGGATCGATGAACATCGAGGTGGTGCCATGCGGGATCACCGCGCGGCAGAACTCCGTCACCGTCACCATGCCGCTTTCGACATGCATATGCGCATCGCAAAGGCCGGGCGCCAGATAGCGCCCGCCGGCATCGACGACCTTGGTCCCCGGCCCGATGGCATGGCTGGCATTCGGCCCACAATAGGCGAAGCGCCCGGCGGCGATGGCGATGTCCGTGCCGGGTATGATCTCGCCCGAATGGACATTCACCCAGCGCCCGTTGCGGATGACCAGATCCGCGGGCTTTCGGCCCATCGCGACATCGACCAGATGTGTCGCCACCTCCGTCCACGGCTTCGGCTTTACGGTGCTAGTCGGCTTGGCGTTCGTCATTGGCGAGTTCCTCTGCATGAGGCACTTTGGCAAATGTCGGTGCCTGGGGCCAGAGCATCAGGTCGTAAACCACTGTTGCAGAGATGCAATTCCGTTCAGCGACGAAAGGGGCTAGTCTTTCTCGAGGAGTCTTTCGGAACCGCCATTTCGGAGTGCTCGATGCGTCGACTGACGCTCGCCAGTGCCGGCTTTCTTGCCCTGCTGTCCGGGTCTGCCTTGGCGGCGGATCTGGGTGCTGATCTGCCGATGACCGCGCCTGGCTTCGACTGGACCGGCTATTATGCCGGCATGCAGGCCGGCTATGGCTGGGGTCGGTCCGACATCAGCGTCGACGGCGGTTCGGTTAAGCCCGACATCGACGGCGGTTTCGTCGGGGGCCACGTCGCGGGGCTCTGGCAGTTCGACCAGGCGGTGCTCGGCGCCGAGGCCGACCTCAACTACGCCTCGATCGACGGCGCAGCCGATGCGGGCCTGGCCAACACATTCGGCACCGACGTCAAGTGGTTTGGATCGGTCAATGCCAAGGCCGGCTACGCCATGGATCGCCTGCTGATCTATGGCATTGGCGGCGTCGCGTTCGCCGGCATCGAAACCTCGCAGACGGCGGGCACAAGCTTTGCCCGCACCCGTACCAGCACCGGCTGGACGCTCGGCGCCGGCGTCGACTATGCCTTGACCAATAATGTCGTTGTCGGCGCGCAATACCGCTACTACGATTTCGGCAAGGAGCATTTCGACGCTTCGGACACTTTCACCGAGCGCGATCAGGACGTGAAGCTCCAGACGCTGGGCGTGAATTTCAGCTATAAATTCTGAGGCTTGCCGCCGTGGCGCCGATGCGGAGGACCTCTCGCGCATCAATTTTTGCAAATTCAGGTGGCCGGCGCCCGCAGGGGGCGGGGGAATGGGTAGGGGCCTGATGGACGCCGGCCTCGGCGGATCGATCCGCCGCGGTGAACCCTAGCGTTCCTTTAGCAGATGGTAATTCCGCGATCGCGCCACTTTCCAACCGCCCTGCCCGCCTCGGCGATATAGCGGCATGCTTCGCTGATTGCTTGCGGACGCCCGGTCAGGATCGGTCCGAAGCCCTCTTTCCCTCAGGCATGGCGGCGAGGCACTCCTCCAGGCGCCGCAGCCGTGCCTTTTGCCAGCGCAGCGTATGCGCGACCTCATGCAGGTTCCATTTGGCCTTCGAATTGGCGGCCTCGATCAGCCCTCGTTCGAGCCGGTCGATCTCCCCGCGCAGCTGTCGCGCTTCCGCCTCCCTGAGCCCCCTGATCCAGCCCGCCCCACGCATGGTCCCACCATCAAAACCGGCCCTATGCTTGCACAAAAAGGCTAATGAGATCGGTTTGCGGGACTTGGCATTTTAAACATCACTAATGTTAAATCTACGCGATGGATCGCCCGCGCAAACTGCGCACGATCGGAAACATCGCTTGACGGCTCATATCAGGCATCTGAAAAGGACACGCCTGCGGACGTGGCGGAATTGGTAGACGCAAGGGACTTAAAATCCCTCGATCTCTGATCGTACGGGTTCGATTCCCGTCGTCCGCACCAACCTTCGCTCTTCGATGTGTCCTCCGAAGCCTTGGCGGAGGAGCTTCGGCGACAGGCCACCAACGCCGAAGCATCGTAGCCGAAGACAGGCTCAAGCCTTGATCGGGTTGAGCTTCAAGTGCTGGATCAGGATGATCGTCTTGGCGTCGACGATGCGGCCGTCGGCGATGGCGGCCAGCGCCTCGTCTAAAGGTATTTCCAGAACCTCGATGTCCTCGCCCTCCTCCGGCGCGCCGCCGCCGTCGGAAATGCGATCGGCCGGCGAATAGCGCGCGGTGAAGAACCAGAGCCGTTCCGTCACGCTGCCAGGGCTCATGAATGGCGCGAACAGTCGTTCGATGTCCTTCAACCGGTAACCCAGTTCCTCCTCCGCTTCCTTGCGAATGGCGGTTTCGGGATCGTTTTCGTCGAGCAGCCCGGCGCAGGCCTCGATCAGCGGCTCGCGGTGACCTACGGCGTAAGCCGGGAAGCGGAACTGCCGCACCAGGAGCACGGTCGAGCGCTGCGGATCGAACGGCAGGATCACCGCGCCGTCGCCGCGATCATAGGTCTGGCGGATCTGCGTCTCCCACCGCCCGTCGCGGCGGCGATAGTCGAGCACTGTCTTCTTCAGCACCGCCCAGTCGTCCGAAAGGACCTCTTCGGAACGGATGCGAATGCGATCTTCCATGATGATCTCCTTGGTGGCGGCAAAGGGGTAGCGACGAAAGCGCCTCTACGCAATCCGGGAAACCGGCTGGTCCAGCGGCAGTTTCACCGGCTCGTGTCTGGCGTGACGCGCCGCGACTGCCTAGATAGCGGTATCTCTCCAGGAGCCCGTTCATGACGTCATCGCTTTTCCAGCCGATCACCCTCGGCGACCTCACCTTCCCCAATCGCATCGCGGTCGCCCCCATGTGCCAGTATTCGGCCGAGGACGGCTCCGCCAGCGACTGGCATCTCCATCACTGGATGAACCTGGCAATGTCGGGCGCCGGCATGGTCACCGTCGAGATGACCGATGTCGAGCGGCGCGGGCGCATCACGCATGGCTGCCTCGGCCTCTATTCGGACGACAACGAGGCGGCCGCCAAGCGCACGCTCGACGCCGCCAGGCGCGTCGCCGCGCCCGGCACGAAGTTCGGCGTCCAGCTTGCCCATGCCGGTCGCAAGGCCTCCAACCGCAGACCCTGGGAAGGCGGCGGTCCGCTGCAGCCCGGCGAAGATCCCTGGCAGACGGTTTCTGCCTCGGCCATTGCCTATGACACGGGCTGGAATGTGCCGCACGCGTTGGAGGATGAGGAGATTCTTGAGCTCATCGCGCGTTTTGCGCAGTCGGCCGTGCGCGCCGAACGCGCCGGCTTCGATTTCGCCGAACTGCACGCCGCGCATGGCTATCTGATCTTCCAGTTCCTCTCGCCGCTCTCCAACCAGCGGACGGACCGCTGGGGCGGGTCGCTCGAAAACCGCATGCGCTTCGCGGTCGAAATCGCCAGGGCGGTCAGGAAGGCCGCCCCGTCCATGATGCTGGGCGCGCGCCTTTCGGTGAAGGAATGGGTCGACGGCGGTTTCGACGTCGAGGACGCGATCGAGGTGGCCAAGGCGCTGAAGGCCGAGGGCGTCGCCTATATCTGCTGCTCCAGCGGCGGCAATTCGCCCCTGCAGCAGGTGCCGCCCGGCCCCGGCTACCAGGTGCATCTGGCCGAAGCCGTGCGCAAGGGCGCCGGCATTCCGACGCGCGCCGTGGGGCTGATCGACGATCCGAGCCAGGCCGAGGCGATCGTCGCCGGTGGCCGTGCCGACATGGTGGCGCTGGCCCGCGCCTTCCTCGCCGACCCGCGCTGGGGCTGGCGCGCGGCGGCGGCGTTCGGCGAGGAAATCCATCCGGCGCCCCAGCTGGCGCGTTCGGTGACGACAATGCGGCATTGGATGAAGGCCGCCGGCTAGAGTAATTCCGGGAAAAGTGCGACGCGATTTTCCGTCCGGAATCGCGTTTAAGCGAAACCAGAAGTCAGCGGGGTCCTGAGACGTTTGGGCGCAGGATACTCGCCACAACTGCAACCAATTTGGCCGCTTTACGTTGGCGGCCATGATAGACAGCAAACCTTTTGAGAAGCCGGTGGTGGTCGAGCTCGGCCATGTCGGCAAATACCGCCAGATCAGCAGCACCCGCGAGGCCGCCGAGTGCCTGATGACCGTTTGGCCGCTCAATCGCGGCGAGCGCCATCGTGATGCTCTCGACACTTGCCTCAAAGCGCTGGAAGGGTATCGTTCGCCAGCGGACGCACGTCGCGCCCTTATCGAGGCGGCCAGGGAATCGGAAGTGCTGGTCCCCGAAGACAGGCTGCCCGACGGAAAGCTGCACTGAGCAATTCCAGGAAAACTGTGATCGGTTTTCCGTCTGGAATTGCGTAGAAACAAAGAGCGTTTCGCCGTTTCCGTGAAACGGTGAAACGTGCTAGCACGGTTCTTAACCGGAGGATTTCATGGCGAAGCTGACTTACAAGATCGTCGAGCATGATGGCGGCTGGGCCTACAAGGTCGGCTCCACGTTTTCCGAGACTTTCCGTACTCACCAGGAGGCGCTGCGCGCCGCAGAAATCGCCTCGTCCGAGCAGCAGGTCGCCGGAACCACGGACGGCATCCAGTATGAGGATGCCGAAGGAAAGTGGCACGATGAGCTTGCCGACGGCCGCGACCGGCCGCAGACCGAAGTATCGGACTAGACACTCCAGGAAAAGTGTGTGGTCGGGGAAAAGTGTGTGGTCGGGCTCGGCGCCTTCGGCGCAGCCTTCGTTCGGGGTCGCGTAAAAAGCGCAGTATGGGGCGCCTCGCCGTTTCCGTGAAACGGTGAAACGCCCGGACTAAGAACTGAGGGGCCTCCGCGACCGGCAAAGCCCGAGGCTTCATACCGGCCACCGGCGACTATGCGACTCTATTTGCCGCAGTAATTATCGTTGACGTTCTGTTGTGAATTGGCGTCCGGCCCCGGCGTGGTGTCCGCGCACGGTCCTATGGCTCCTGTGCTGTTGCCGGAGGTGCTCAGCCCTGAGCCCCCATTGATGCTGCCGGTCCTATAGGGGTCTACTTGCTCGCTCGCGGCGGGACGATGGTCGCGGTGCCACCACCACCAGTCATCTGATGACTGCGCCGTGGCCGCGCCGCCCATGGCCAGCACCAGCGCCGAAGCTGCGATAAGTCTTGTAAGCATCGGATTTCTCCATTCTCTCGATCGCAAAACATGTGGGGCCGAAGCCCCACAGCGATACGACCGAAACCCTGCGGCGGGGCCTAAAGTTCCACCGGAAATTGCGGGTAGGACGGAATGCCCGACACATTTATGTGACGTTTCGTGAACGGCCGTGGGCTGCAGCGCGGGGCGTTAGCCGAAATCATCTCGCGCTGGCGAAACCACGCGCGGCGACACGTTGGATAAAGGCCGCGACCCGTTCGGGCTCCACGAATTGCGGCATGTGGCCGAGACCTTCGACCCGTTCAAAGTCGAGGCCGCTGATCTTGTCCAGCATCGGTTCGCCATGAACGGTCTCGCCGATCACACGATCGTCCGTGCCGAACAGAATGCCAGCCGGCATCGCTATGTCGCGATAACGCCGTTCGATTTGGCCAAGGTCCCGTTCCACGGCCACGACATCGGTGGATGTGGCGAAATAATGGGACGGGCGCAACCCGAGCCATCCGCCGCCGGCGATCATGTAGTCCGCGGGAACCGCTTGCGGCGCGAAGATGAATCTCAGCGTCGGCTGCGCGTAACGAAGGCTAAGCGGTATCGCCGCCATATAGGCCAGGACCCGGCGCAGCAGCGGCGATGGAACATAGAGCAGGTCGAACCGCCGACCTATCCTCGCTTCGAGATGCGTCAGCGGCGACAGCAGCGCGACGCCGGAAATCGCCGTCGGATGCTCGGTAGCGAGCGCAAGCGCAACGGCGCCGCCCAGCGAATGGCCGACGATCAAAGGTCGTTCCAACCGCAGTTCCTCGATGAAGCGCCGCACGATGTCCGCCTGTTCGGGCAGCCGGCCGGTCGCGCTCCTTGCCCGAACCGAATAGCCCGAGCCCGGCCGGTCGAGCGCGATCAGGCGGTAGCCGGTGCCGAAGCGTCCGAACAGCGTATGACGGAAATGGTGAAGTTGGGCGCCCAACCCATGCAGGAAAACGATCGGCCTGCCCTCGCCTTCTTCCACATAATGAATGCGGTTGCCGTCGATCTCGATGAACTTTCCGCAAGCCGGCACCAGCCTTTCAGCCTTCGCCGCGATCCGCCATGTCGCGAGCATCAGGGCAAGCACGACAAGGGCGGCCGCGGCGAGCAAGCCAGCGAGCAGCCACAGGACAATCAATATCAGCATGGTTTCATCCGCTCCCGACCGACCGCACCATATCCGCAACGGCCGCCGCCACAAGCGCATCCGGCTTCCGCATTGCGGCCAGCCTCAGCGCGCGTTATCTCAGGGGAGCTTTTGCGCCGGAGTCCGCCATGCCTGAAATCGTCACCGCCGCCATGCTCGTCATCGGCGACGAAATCCTCTCCGGCCGCACCAAAGACAAGAATATCGGCCATCTCGCCGACATCATGACGGCGATCGGCATCGATCTGAAAGAGGTGCGCATCGTCCCCGACGAGGAGGACGAGATCGTTGCGGCGGTGAATGCCGTGCGCGCCCGTTATACCTACGTCTTCACCACCGGCGGCATCGGCCCCACGCATGACGACATCACCGCCGACTCGATCGCCAAGGCTTTCGGCGTGCCCTGCGAGTATGACGCCAAGGCTTACGCCCTGCTCGAGGCGAGCTATGCCGGGCGCGGCATCGAATTCACCGAAGCGCGCAAGCGCATGGCGCGCATGCCGCGCGGCGCCGACCATATCGACAATCCCGTCTCCGTCGCGCCGGGCTTCCGCATCGGCAACGTCCATGTCATGGCGGGCGTGCCGTCGATCTTCCAGGCCATGCTCGACAATGTCGTGCCGACGCTCAGGGCCGGCACCAAAATGCTGTCGGCCACGGTGCACTGCCCCTTTGGCGAGGGCCTGATCGGGGGGCCGCTGGCCGATATCCAGAAGACGCATCCCGACACCATCATCGGCTCCTATCCCAAATATGGTGACGGCAAGTTCTGGACCGAGCTCGTCGTGCGCGCCCGCAGCGAGGAAGCCCTCGAGGCCGCGCGCAAGGATGTCGAGGCGATGGTGGCGGGCTTCGCCAAGGCGGGCTGACCGGCCTTCGGCTGGAACCAGTCAACGCGCTGAGGCGTTCCCTTGCTGCCACGCGTAGCGCAAACAATTGAGGGACCGGCCATGCGCTTCAAGACAATTGTCGCCATTTTGCAGAACGAGCAGGACGCCGAGCGTGTTCTCGATTGCGCCCTTCCGCTTGCCGAAAGGTTCGAGAGCCATCTCGTGGGCATCCATGCCGAGGCGTTGCCCGTTCCCTACACGTCGGCCACCGGCTTCCCGGACACCGAATTCCTGCAGGTCTCGGCCGAGATGAACAAGGAGCGCGCCGACAAGCTGCAGGCCTATTTCCTAAAGCGGACCGAGGAATCCGGCCTGTCCTTCGAATGGCGAAGCCTGGAAAGCTTCTCCGGCGACAGCGCGCTGACCGGCATAACGAGCGTGCGCGCCGCCGATCTGATCATCGCAGCGCAGCGCGATACCGGCGGCGACCCGAGCGCCGATGTCGACACGCTGGTCTACGATGCCGGCCGGCCGGTGCTGGTCGTGCCCCATGCCGGGCCGCTGGTCACGACCTTCAGACGTGTGCTGCTTGCCTGGAACGGCAGCAAGGAAGCGGCCCGCGCTGCCTTCGATGCCCTGCCCTTCATCGCCGAGGCCGACAAGACGGACATTCTCGTCATCGACCCGCCGGAGACGCTTGATGAATCTCCGGAAGCCGCCGGCGCCGAGATCGCAGCTGCGCTGTCGCGTCACGGCGCCAATGTCAGCGTCTGCGTGCAGAAATCCGGCGGCACTTCGATCGATGACATGATTCAGGCTAGGATCGCCGAATCCGGCGCCGATCTTCTGGTGCTCGGCGCCTACAGCCACTCCTGGCTGCGCCAGCTTCTGTTCGGCGGCGTTACCCGCACGGTGCTGCGTACGACGAATGTGGCGGCCTTCCTTTCGCGTTGAGCATCCCTCGGAAGCGGGGGCAAGGTTCAGGGCGACGCCTGCGCAAGTCTGACGAGCGTCGCTTGAACCCGTTTGAGCGCGGCGCATTTTAAGTCCACAGCCGTTGCCGGCCCCTGCTCTTGCCAAGCCTGGCGCTTTCCGGCTAATTCCGCCTGCATTCCAGTGTTTCTGCGCGCCAACGGCGCGCCTTGCGGAGTGCGTGAGCCATGTCCCTTCCCGAAAAAGCCTTTCCCGTCTCCTGGGACCAGTTCCACCGTGACGCCCGCGCGCTTTCGTGGCGGCTTTCCGGCGCCAGCAAGGGCCAATGGAAAGCGATCGTCTGCATCACGCGCGGCGGCCTGGTGCCGGCGGCGATCATCGCACGCGAGCTCGGCATCCGCATCATCGAGACGGTGTGCGTGGCTTCCTATCATGACTACACCAGCCAGGGTCAGCTTCAGGTTCTCAAGGAGATTTCGCCGCCGCTGCTTGCCAACGACGGCGCCGGCGTGCTGATCATCGACGACCTGACCGATACCGGCAAGACGGCCGGGATCGTGCGCGCCATGATGCCGAAGGCGCATTTCGCGACCGTCTATGCCAAACCGAAGGGCCGCCCGCTGGTCGATACATTCGTCACCGAGGTCAGCCAGGACACCTGGATCTACTTTCCCTGGGACATGGGCTTCACATACCAGAAGCCGATCGCGGACGATCATGTCGGCTGAATGGCCGTCATATTTTCCAGAGAATCCACCTCAAAAAGAGCGGCGTGTTGTCGAACCAATGAGCATGTCTACTTTGTAAGATTGACCTTTTCTGGTGGCATTTTCCCACGGAGTGAAGTTTTTTACCTTTAAAGCTCATAATCCGCCGTAAGATTCGTGAGGTGGCAAACGATTCTGGAGGCTGGGGCAGCTTTCTTCGATGTTGACGAGGCCGACAACGCACAACCAGATGGCCGAAAGGGTCCGGCGGCTCTTCGGCAAGGCGCCCTGCCGCCTGCAGGTTGCCGCTCTGCCCTGGCGTGAAGGCAAAGACGGCGTCGAGATCATGCTGATCACCAGCCGTGATACCGGGCGCTGGGTGCTGCCCAAGGGCTGGCCTGAGGCCAGGGAACCGCTTTGCAAGGCGGCCGCCCGTGAAGCAGGCGAGGAAGCCGGCTTGCGCGGCACCATCTCGCACCTTGAAGCCGGCCGTTATTTCTATGCCAAGGTCCTCGCCTCCGGCGAGGAAGTGCCCTGCGAAGTCCTGGTGTTTCCGCTGCATGTCGACCGCATCGCGGACCGCTGGAAAGAGAAGCGCGCCCGGACCCGCAAATGGGTTGGCGCCATCGAAGCAGTCCAAATGGTCCATGAACCGGACCTTTGCCAGATCATTGCCGGTTTTTGCGCCGCGCCGCACACTTTCATCTGATTGTCAGACGCGACCGAAATCATCGGAACTCAGCCGAGTCCAGCGATCGCCCATCAATCCGCCGATAAAGATGTCGCCGGCGCGGACCGCTTCCGCAACCTCGGCGATGCGTGAGCGCACCATCGTGCCGCCGGCATAGCGGAAGAAGAGACGGTTGTAGCCGAAGAGGTGCGGCAGGAACCTGCTTTGTGTCTGCCCGGTTATGCCCACGCAGCCCATCTCCCGGGCAGCCGCGATAAGGCCGTCCAGCGTCGCGCCCCAGTGGGGTCCGGGCGCCTGGATCTGCAACAGGTTCGCGATGCCGCCAGCCTGCCCGTAGAAGGCATGACAACCGACCATCTTGCCTGCTTCGTCGTAAGTCCCGCCGAAATGAAGTGGCCCGTCGGCCTGCTTTTCGGCCGCCAGCGCGAGCAGCCGCGCCAGTTCGCCATCCTTCCAGCTCGGTCGAAGAGCATAATCGGACATCAGGGCCGGCAGCCGCCCCGCAAACCGCGCGGCATCGATCCGCTCATGGTGGATCCGTCGCGGCGACGAAGGCTGGACCGGGGGCTCGAGCCGTCTTCCTGCGAGAGCATCGAACGCCCGCCCGCAGGGGCCGACCGGCAGCCGAGCCAGCCCGGGCCATTTACGCTGCAGCAAGGCAGCGGCCATGGCGCCCGGCTGAAAAACACAGGTCCATTCCAGACAATGCACCGGCAAGAGCTGATATTTCATCGGACGCGCGAAGGCCAAGGATGTCCGGTTGGCCGAATCGGTCAGATATAGATCGAACTCGCCCTGATGCAGGGCACGCAGCAATTGCGGCCCGGCCCAGCCGTGATCGGTGCTGGAATCGGTCATGAAGGGACCGATGATGGCGGCGTTCAATGCCCTTCCATTGAGCTCATAGCGGGCTTTCAGAACGCCCATGAACCCGCCGAGACCGCCCTGCGGGTTTATCTGGACAAGTGCCTTGTTCTCACCGCCGTCAAGATAGAGCTTTCTCATATAGTCCGCCGTCTGCGCGACCGCGTGATCGCGAAGGCGGCGACGGCGGAACTTCGTCAGGAAGAGTGCCGCGACCCGCTCGAGATCTTCGGCGGCGAGCGGCCGCACCGAGCCATGGTCGGGCACCGACGGCGCCGGCGTCTTTCTCGAACCCGCATTTGCGGAGACCAAATCCATCATGAATGCCTATGCAAGGTCCTCTGTCGGCGGGTGAGACCCTACAATTTCCAAAGAAATCTCCTTACGACCGGCATGCCTGTAGAAATCTTCAGGAGAGCTGCGCATGCCAGATCCGACTTGTCTTTCTGAAGGTATACGCCGACAACTGTTTAAAACAATGTATCCCTCGCGGCGTTGCTGATGAAATGAATAAAACTTTAAGTATATGGAGACGAATTTGAACGCCGCATTACCTCACTCAAGCCGCATGACGAGAGCGCGGTTGCAGACCTTGGATTGATCTGGCTGCCGCAGCGGAGCCGGACAATCGACGGCCCGGCCGGAGCCGGGCCGCCCTTTCCTCAGGCGACGAGGCCCTTGGTCAGTTCGAGCGCCTGCCGCTCGAACAGCCGCCGGTAGATGCCGCCATTGAGGCGGATCAGGTCGTCATGCGACCCCTCTTCGGCGATACGGCCGCGATCGAAGACCAGCAGGCGGTCGAGCGCCCGGACCGTCGAGAGCCGGTGCGCGATGACAAGGGTCGTGCGCCCCACCATCAGCCGCTCCATCGCCCTCTGGATCAGCACTTCCGATTCCGAATCGAGGCTCGATGTCGCCTCGTCCAGGATCAGGATGCGCGAATCCGCCAGGAAGGCTCGCGCGATCGCCACGCGCTGCCGCTCACCGCCAGAAAGCTTCACGCCGCGCTCGCCGACCAGGGTTCCGTAGCCCTTGGGCAGGTTGGTGATGAAATCATGCGCGCTGGCGAGTTTCGCCGCATGCTCGATCTCGGCCTGGCTGGCGCCGGGCCTGGCATAGGCGATGTTCTCGGCAAGCGAGCGGTGGAACAGGATCGGCTCCTGCTGGACGATGGCGATCTGGCTGCGCAGCGATGCCTGCTCGACCTGCGAGATGTCCTGCCCGTCAATCAGGATCCGTCCGGCATTCACGTCATAGAGCCGCTGGATCAGCTTGACGAAGGTCGTCTTGCCCGAGCCCGAATGCCCGACCAGTCCAATGCGCTCGCCAGCCGCGATGTCGACCGAGAAATCGCGGTAGAGCGGCAGAAGATGGTTGCCGTAGTGGAACGTCACCTTGTCGAAGGCGACGCGCCCATCGGTGATCCGGATCGGCCGAGCTCCGGGCCGGTCCTCGATGCCGAGCGGCTCGGACTGGAAGTCGACCAGTTCCTCCATGTCGTTGACCGAGCGCTGCAGGTTGCGGATATGCGTGCCGATGTCGCGCAGATAGCCCTGCAGCACGAAGAACGAGGTCAGCACGAAGGCGACGTCGCCGGCGCTCGCCTGGCCCCAGGCCCACAAGATGAGGGCAAGGCCGATGACTGCCGCCCGCATGACCAGCAGCAGCGCCCCTTGCGTGGTGCCGTTGGCGGTGCCGCGCATCCAGGTGCGGCCGGTGCGCAGCCGCCATTTGGCGACCACGCGCGCCAGCCGCGCTTCCTCGCGGGCCTCCGCGCCAAAGCCTTTGACGACCGCATTGCAGCTCACCGCGTCCGCCAGCGCGCCGCCCAGCCGCGTGTCCCAGCTGTTGGCGAGCCGCGCGGCGGGCGCGACATAGCCGAGCGACAGCATCGCGGTGACGGCGATGAACAGCACCGAGCCGGCCGCCACGACAGCTCCCATCAGCGGCCAGAACCAGCCGAGCAGCAGCGTCGATCCGACGAGCATGACGACCGATGGCAGCAGCGCGATCAGGATCGTGTCGTTGAGCAGGTCCAGCGCCCACATGCCGCGCGTGATCTTGCGCACCGTCGATCCGGCAAAGCTGTTGGCGTGCCAGTCCGTCGAGAAGCGCTGCACCCGATGGAAGGCGTCGGCGGCAATGTCCGACATCATCTTCAGCGTCAGCTCGACGATCCAAAGGAAGGCGACATTGCGCAGCATGACGCCTGCCAGCGCCAACGCCATCAGGATCGAGAACGCCGTCATCGCCGCGTTCCAGGCGACTTCATCGGTCCCGGCGCCGCTTGCGACCGCGTCGACCAGGCGGCCGGAATAGAAGGGCGTCAGCACATCGGCCAGCGTCGAGAGCAGGAATGCGCCCATGATGAGCGAAAGCCGCCACGGCTGGCGCTGCCAGTGGCTGAACGTGAAGCCGAGCACGCTGCGAAAGGCGCCGGCGCGCAGATCGATCTTGAAACGAGCCATGATGTCATCCGGGCGCAAACGAGCCCGGTCCCGGTAAAATCAAATTGGAAAACCCGCATCCGCGCCCTGCGGCGCCTCAAAAGAGCGGGAGGTTCAGTATGGTAGGCCGCCTGCCCTGAGGCGGCGACCGGCAGCGGCCAATGCCTGCGCTGCGTCCGGCCCTCCGAAAAACCTTCGGAAAGCCCGAGCAGACTTACGCTTCGCGGCCTCGCATAACGATATCAAATCCTGCCATACGGTCCTCCCGGAAGGGAATCGCGGAGAGGTTCTTATAGGGAGGCATCGGCCGATCGCCAAGCCGGACCGTCGCCAAAACGACATCTGGTCCAAGCACTGAGACGAATTTGCAACAACGGCGGGTTGCGCGGGCTGGCGCATGCCGCGCAGAAACGGCTGAATCGATTTCAGTCAGGCGCGCTTGAAGCCGTCGGCTTGCCCGCTATTCGATCCAGCCGCATGTAGCGTCCGTCCGTCGACGCCTTGAATCCGAACTTCTCGTAGAGGCTGTGGGCGTCGTCGGTCGACAGGCTCCAATGCGTCACCGTGCTGACTTCGGGATGATCGATCAGCGCCTGGACGAGCAGCTTGCCGATCCCCCGCCCGCGATGCTGTGGCCAGATGATGACGTCGGCGACATAGGCAAAGACCGTGTAGTCGGTGATCGCGCGGGCGAAGCCGACCTGCTCGCCATCGAGATAGGCGCCGGCGCAGAGCGAGTTGTCGAAGGCCCGGCGGTGGGCCTCGTCGGTCCGCGACGCGCCCCAATAGCTTTGCATGAGCTGATCGGACGTTGCCCGGAAATCGATCCGCAACAGGTCGAAGCTGATTTCTATGTCTTGCATGCGCTGCGCTGCCGCAATCTCGCCGGAGATCAACCGCGATCCCGGAACCGGTTGGTGATTGGATAGCGGCGGTCGCGGCCGAAATTCTTCCGCGTGATCTTCACGCCGGGCGCCGCCTGCCGGCGCTTGTATTCGGCGATGTAGAGCAGGTGCTCGACACGGGTCACCGTCGCCCGGTCATGGCCGCGTGCGACGATGTCGTCGACGCTCATCTCGTTCTCGACCAGGCATTCCAGGATGTCGTCCAGCACCGGATAGGGCGGCAGCGAATCCTGGTCTGTCTGGTTCTCGCGCAGTTCCGCCGACGGCGCCTTGTCGATGATGTTCTTCGGAATGACCTCGCCGGAAGGACCGAGCGCGCCCGGCGGCACATGGGAATTGCGCCAGCGCGACAGCGCGTAGACCTGCATCTTGTAGAGATCCTTGATCGGATTGAAGCCGCCATTCATGTCGCCGTAAAGCGTGGCGTAGCCGACCGACATCTCGCTCTTGTTGCCGGTGGTGACGACCATCGAACCGAATTTGTTCGAGATCGCCATCAGGATGGTGCCGCGCGCGCGGCTTTGCAGGTTTTCCTCGGTGATGCCTTCCTGGGTGCCCTCGAAGAGTTGGGTCAGCGCATGCCTGAAGCCTTCGACCGGCTCGGAGATCGGCACGATGTCATAACGACAACCGAGCGCGCGCGCGCAGTCTTCCGCGTCCTTCAGCGAATCTTTCGACGTGTAGCGGTAGGGCATCATAACAGTGCGCAACCGCTCCTCGCCCAGCGCATCGACGGCCAAGGCCGCGCAGATCGCCGAGTCGATGCCGCCGGAGAGGCCAAGCACGACGTTCTTGAAGCCGTTCTTGTTGACGTAGTCGCGCAGGCCGAGCATGCAGGCGCGATAGTCCGCCTCTTCCCGGTCGGGGATCTTCGACATCGGGCCTTCCGAACAGACCCAGCTATCGGAATTATTTCCATTTTGCGCGCCTGCGGCGACGCGGCTTCTTTTCCAGGTGGTGACGTCGAGCGCCTCCTCGAACTGGCTCATCTGGAAGGCAAGCGTCTTGTCGGAACCTATGGCGAAAGACGCCCCGTCGAAGATCAGCTCGTCCTGGCCGCCAAGCTGGTTGGCGTAGATGATCGGCAAGCCGGTTTCGATGACCTGGCGGATGACGACCTGGTGGCGCACGTCGATCTTGGCGCGGTAATAGGGCGAACCGTTCGGCACCAGCAGGATCTCGGCTCCGCTTTCGGCCAGCGTCTCACAGACCGCTATGTCGCCCCAGATGTCCTCGCAGATCGGGATGCCGATCCGCACGCCGCGGAAATTGACCGGCCCCTGCAGTTCAGGTCCGGCCTGGAAGACGCGCTTCTCGTCGAACTCGCCGTAGTTGGGCAGATCGAGCTTGTAGCGCTCGGCGATAATCTTGCCACCGTCGGCGACGACGATGGAATTATGCGTGCCGGTCTTGCGCTTCAGCGGCGTGCCGATGATGACGCCGGGTCCGCCATCGGCAGTATCCTGCGCGAAATCATCGGCCGCTTTCTCGCAGGCCTTGAGGAAGGAAGGCTTCAGCACCAGGTCTTCCGGCGGATAACCGGCGAGGAAGAGCTCGGTGTAGAGCACCAGGTCGGCACCCTGTCGCGCCGCGTCCGCCCTCGCCTCACGCGCTTTTGCCAGATTGCCGGCGACGTCGCCGACAGTCGGATTCAGCTGGGCGACGGCGATGCGCAGGATATCGGGAGCGGTCTTGGTCATGGAATGGATGTAGCGTGGCAGAAATCGCCCGGCAATGGCGATCGCTTGTGCCAATTAGGATCGATCGACCGATGTCGATCGTATCCCGACTAATCGGCGAAGCCGATTATGTCCTGATCGATCGCAGATCGTATCCTGATCGATCGGCGTCGGCCCGATCGTATCCTGATCGCCTAATCGCCCATATACTCGCGCAACGCCTCCGCCGACCGGTTCTCGCCGATCGACATCGCCAGGATGCGCGAGATGTGGCGGCGCGGCAGGCCGGTCTCGGCCGACCATTGGTTGATCTGCGCCTGGATTTTTTCGAGGTCCCGCTTCGAGGTTGGATTCTCGGCTATGTCGAGACCGGCATCGCGCAAGGCCGCCGCCATGTCGGCGGAAACGACGAACGTGTCCCATTCCAGCCAGCGCAGGAAATACTGGCCCGTGTTGCCGCCGAGCCGGCTGCCATGCTTGGCCAGATAGGCGGTCAGGCCGATCTGATCGTCGGCCGGCCAGGCGGCAATGAATTTGCCGAAGCTGCCATGCTCCTTCGAGACGCGGTCGACGAAGGCGGCATTGTCGCGCACCGATCTGATCTTCTGCGGGTTGCGCACGATGCGGCTGTCGGATGCCAGCTCGTGCCAGAAGTCGTCCGGCTGGAACAGAAGCCGCTTCGGCTCGAAGCCGAGGAACGCTTCCTCGAAACCCGGCCATTTCTGCTCGATGACCCGCCATACGAAGCCGGCGGCGAAGATCCGCTCGGCCATGGTGGAGAGAATGCGATCGTCGGGGACTTTCGCCACCGCCTTGTTGTCGGGCGCAGGGCCAAGCAGCGGCGCCAGCACCGCCTCCCCGCCCTTGCGCTTTGCCGCCCGTGCATGGATTTTCTGGAAATCGAGCATCTTTGCCCTCGCCTGTCCGCCGCAATCTAGCACTTCACGTGCGGCCCGGCAGCCTCTACGTCTATCGATGCCCGGGCGAAGGAGAAGGCAGATGAACAAGATCGTCGAAGACATGGCGAACCGCTTGCTCAAGCGCAAACCGGATGGTTTCGGTCCGCTCGAGAGCCGCGTGCTTCAATCGACGCTCGAGCGCACCACCATCACGCGCGACACCAACAAGGCCGTCGCCTTCCACGAGACCTATGGCGACCGCGTCGCCGACGCGATCGCCAGGATCGGCGGCTCCTGGACCTTCATCCTCGGCTTCCTGGCGTTTCTCTCCCTCTGGATCCTAGTCAACGCCTGGCTGCTGACGCGCGACGCCTTCGACCCCTACCCCTTCATTTTCCTCAACCTCGTGCTGTCGATGCTGGCGGCGATCCAGGCGCCGGTGATCATGATGTCGCAGAACCGCCAGGCCGAGCGCGACCGCATCGACGCGGCGCATGACTATGAGGTCAATCTGAAGGCGGAGATCGAGATCATGGCCCTGCATGAAAAGCTCGACGAGCTGCGCCACAGCGAGATCATCGGCATGCGAGACGAGATCCTGCGCATGGCCGAACAGATCAGGCGCATCGACGAGAAACTGTCGGCGCGGCCCGTCACAGAATGAACGGGACCATCCATCATCTCATCGAGCAATACGGGCTGATCGCGGTCTTCCTGGGCTGCGTCGCCGAAGGCGAAAGTGCCGCGATCCTTGGCGGTTTCTTCGCTCATCAGCACGTCTTCGTGCTGTGGCAGACTTTCCTAGCCGCCTTCCTCGGCGCCTTCGCCGGCGACACGTTCTTCTTCACCCTCGGCCGCAGCTTCGCCGAGCATCGCTATGTGAGGAGGTTGCGCAGGCGGCCGGGCTTCAGCCGCGCCTACCGCCTGCTCAACACCCATCCCAACATCTTCGTGCTGACCAACCGCTACATCTACGGCATGCGGCTGGTCGGCGGTATCGCTGCAGGCCTGTCGACCGTGCCAATGTCGCGCTTCGTCATCCTGAATGCCATCTCTTCCGCCGTCTGGGCGGCTCTGTTCAGCGCTATCGGCTATGTCTTCGGCCTGGGCGCGGAGCGCATGGTGGGCCAGGCGTTCGAGCGGCATGAGCGCCTGCTCATTGCCCTTGGCGTCGGCGTCGGCGTCGCAATCATTGCCTGGCTGGTCGGCCATCATTTTGCCGGACGCGAACGCGCCAAGGAAGATCGGGCAGGATCCTGATCCGCCAGGATCAGATCGGCGCGCCGGTGAGGCGCTCGATCAAGGCGATTCCCCAGACGCCGCCGGCGATCACGATCGAAATCAGCACCGCCAGTGACCCGCAATCCTTGGCGAGTTGGATTTCGATGTGGAATTCGCGCGAGATCGCGTCGCAGGCCGCCTCGATGCCGGTGTTGAGCACTTCGACCATGATCAACAGCAGAACCGCGCCGATCAAAAGGGCATAACCGCGCCAGGAGACCGAGATGAACCAGCCGGCCGGCAGGGCAAGCGCCAGCAACAGCAGCTCCTGCTGAAATGCCTTTTCATGCGCGGCCAACTTGCGGAAGGCCCGAACCGAATTGATGAAAGCGTCGATCAGCCGCTGCATGCCCAGCCCCGTTTCGAGTCACCGTGAGGGGATATCGCAACGGCCGGATCAAGGGAATAAGCCAGCCGCCGCAAATTCACCCGTCGGCGACCTTTATCGACGGCGTCGATTTCTCGAACTGCGGCAGCCCGTCCTCGATCGAATAGTAATCGCCCTTGTCGCCGACGAAGATGTGGCTTTCCGCCGTGAGGCCGCTCGGCCTCTCGAAGGATCCGGCCATGATGGAAATCGTATCCAGTTCATTGTGCTTCCAGAAGAGCAGCGAGCCGCAGGTCCGGCAGAAGCCGCGTTTCGCCACATCCGAAGCACCGTACCAGCTGAGCGCGTCGGCCCCTTCTATGACGATATCGGCATCCCTTGAGGCGGTAGCCGCGACGAAATGGCCGGTCTGCCGGCGACATTGCGAGCAATGGCAGTAGACGACGCCGCGCAACGGGCCACTCGTCCTGAAACGCACCGCCCCGCACAGGCACGATCCGCTGTGGTTGTCGTCCATTTCCGGCCTCCTTCGACCATCTGCCCGATCCATTACCGGACAGAATTTCAGGTTTGAAATGGCTGGGCGCAGGCAAATGCGACACCGAAGCGACGCGTTTCAAAAGCTGCGCCTCACACGACTCTACATCCTGAGGTAGCAGAGACATCGGGGAAATGCAGGCTATTAAGGAAACTTTAGCGCAACTGCATCTATGTTTCCCACAAGCGGAGGTCGTGAGGGGACGCGCATTCGCAATTCCGATTCAAATCCCCGAGTTAGCGACTCCCGGCGGTGGCAGGTCTCCGGTCGCACTGAAGGGGCAGTGAAGACGATATGCAACCGGCAGCCATCCCGCCTGACAGGAATACCGACATCGCCAGCACGGTCGTGGCGACGATGCGCCAGCTCGGCGTGCTCGGCCTGCCGCGCAACTACGAAATTTTCTATGAGGCGCTGAACGGTAGCAACCATGAGCTCAGCCTTGCCGTTGTCGGGCTGAGCAATCGCCCGACCCAGGAGGACCTCGACGGCATCGGGCGCACCTTCTTCCCCCAGCATCACGGACCGGCCATCGTCGAGCATGCCCGCGAGATGGTCGCCAAGGAGCTCGAGGACATCGCCGCGCTGTTGCGTAGCGAGCGCTCGCATATCGAGAAATACGGCCGTCTCCTCGACGAGACCTCGAGCGGCCTGAGCAATCGCAGCCTGCTTTCGCAGGAACTCCTGCATAAGATCGCCAGCGCAATGTCGGCCGCCACCAGCTCGACGATCGATCATGGCCGCCAGATCGCCAGCACGCTCAGCGAAAAGACGGCCGAGCTTGAAAGCGTCAAGTCGAAGCTCGAGGAATACAAGCGGCTTGCCGACACCGACCCGCTCACGCAACTGTGGAATCGACGCGCCTTCGACAAGGAGATCGCCCGGATCTACAACAGCAATCGCGGCATTCTGTTCAACGCCTTGATCCTTGCCGATATCGATCATTTCAAGGACATAAACGATCGTTACGGCCATCCGGTCGGCGACAGGATCCTGCAGATCATCGCCGAGATCTTCCAGTCCAGCGTGCGTTCCGACATGTTCGTCGCGCGCACCGGCGGCGAGGAATTCGCGTTTATCGTTGAAGGCGCCAGCGAGGACGCCACATACGAGATCGCCGAGCGCATCCGCGCGCTGATCGAGCAGACCCCATTCACCAGCAGCCAGACCGGCATGAATTACGGCACCGTCACCGTATCGCTGGGCATCTGCATGGCCTCGGAGGCGGAAAACCCCGAGGACCTCTACACCAAGGCGGACCGGGCGCTTTACCGCTCCAAGGTCGGCGGCCGCAACCGTGTGACAAGGCATTCGGCCACTGGCGGACGAGCCGGCAAAGGCTGGCTGCTTTACAAGAAAGACTGACATCACCCTTTCCAGAAGAATTTTTGTGGACTATATTTTCCACAGAAATGAATGGGTGCGCTTATGCAACGTCCAGTCGCGGCCGCGGCGGCGGCCGAAAACGCCGTCATCACCAAGGCCACGCTGCGCGCGGCCGATCTGCTCGACATCACCGCCAGGACGCTCGCTTTGGTGATCGGTGTGTCGGAGGCAACGGTCTCGCGCATGCGCAAACAGGAGTTCCTGCTTGAACGCGGCACCAAGCCGTTCGAGCTGGCGGTGCTGTTCGTCCGCCTGTTCCGCTCGCTCGACGCCATCGTCGGCGGCGACGAGACTGTGGCGCGGGCATGGCTGAGGAATCCCAACATCAGCCTCGACGGCACGCCGCTCGAGAAAATCCTGACCATTGCCGGACTTGTCGATGTCATTGCCTACCTGGACTCCCGGCGCGCTCTCGTCTGAGGCCGTCAGGCTCGAAGGCAAATACTGGCGCATGGTGGAGGCGCAGCACCGCGTGTCGACCCTGAAGCTGGTCGACACGCTCGACGAGCAGTCGCTGCTCGAGGACCTCGTCGAGGACACCAAGCCACATATCCCACTGGAATGCCGCCACCTCCATTATCTGCTGGCGACGCCTTTCCGCTACGGCTCCGTCTATCCATACGGCTCGCGCTTCCGCCGCGCGGGCAAGACGAAAGGCGTCTACTACGCGGCCGAGACAGTGCTGACGGCGGTGGCGGAGATGGCCTTCTACCGCTTGCTGTTCTTTGCGGAGTCGCCGGCGACGCCATGGCCGAACGATGCGGCGGAATACACTGCCTTCGCCGCCGCGATCAAATGCGAGCGCGCGATCGACCTGACGCGGCCGCCGCTCGATCGCGACGTAAAGGCCTGGACGCTGCCCACCGATTACACCGCCTGTCAGGCGATCGCCGATGTCGCGCGCGAAGCCGAGATACAGGCGATCCGCTATCGCTCGGTGCGCGATCCCAAGGGCGCCAACATCGCCTTGTTGACGTGCAAGGGCTTTGCCAAGGCCAGGCCGCTGGAGCCACAGACCTGGCGTATCCGGATCGGCTCTTTCGGCCTGCAGGCGATCTGCGAATTCCCCGAAAGGCGGCTGGAATTCTCACGCACCGCTTTTGCCGATCCGCGACTGGCCGGCATGCGTTGGGAACGCGGCCACTGAACTCGGAAAACTCTCTCGAGATTCAGGACGGGCCGGCAGATAGCTAAGCCAAAATATTGACCGCCCGCGCCGCCACCAGGGCGATCGTCAAGAGCGAGATCATCGCTTCGGCCATCATCAGGAGCTTTGCGCGCTGCGTGAGCGGCAAGGTGTCGGTCGGCGAGAAGGCGGTGGCGTTGGTGAAAGCCAGGAAGAAATAGTCCACAAAGCCCGGCAGCCAGCCTTGTATCTCGCGATCTGGCAGCGTCATTTGCGGGAACAGGAAGTCGGCCTGCGCGCGCTTGACCAGGCCACAGGTCGGCGGCCCGCCCCTATCCGTGCTCCAGAACCACAGCGCAAAGACGATCACATTTGTGACCCAGATGTTGAGGGCATCGACAAGCAGCGTGGTGCCGGCGCCGGCGCGCCCTTCCAGCAGCGCTCGCACCAGGAAAACCAACGATCCGCAATTCATGATGCTGATGACGCCGGTCATCACCAATGCCGTGCGGCGGATGTAGAGGCGCAATTGGCCGACCGCGTACCAATGCTCATGGTCGACTGCCTTGCGCGTCTGCATCTGCGTCCAGGCTGTCGCCACCGACAAGGGCACCAGCAGTGCCGCCTCGACGGTCGGTGCCAGCCAGCGCGGACCGAAGGACAAATTGTTGATGACCAGAAGCTGAAGACAGATGATGACGAGAACCGCCGCGCGCGCCGACCAGAAGTCGAGAGCGCGATGATGGATGACGGCGTGCTGGTGACGCATGGAGACACCTGTATGGCTAAACCGCGGCGCCTTGGGAGGCGGACCGGCTCAACCAACATTCAGCCGGCCACGGTTCTGCCCGAAGCGCCGGCGACGGGTTCCATCGCAATCTTGGTTTTACAATGTTGCGGCAGCATACATTTTCGTAAGCTTTTGCTATCGGACTGTTCAGAAATCCGCCGGTGTGGTTTTAGGCCCGCATGTCGAGAACCAGCGAATCCGTTGATCTTTGGACGGCGGCAGCCGCCGCGGAAGGCAATCCGCCTTCGATCTGGAACGGACTGATCCGGCATCCATGGCGATTGCTGGCGCTTTTGTGCCTCACGCAGATCGCTTGCTGGACCGTCATGCCGGCGCTCGTCAACGTGGGGCCGCCATACGACGTCGTCGAGGGGTTCATGTGGGGCCGCGAGTGGGTTCTGCTGACCTACAAACACCCACAACTGCCCTGCTGGCTGCTTGAGATCAGCCATCTCCTGACCGGCTCGTTCCGCTGGCCGCAATATATGCTTTCGCAACTGCTGGTCTCGACGACCTTCGTCCTGGTCTACCTTCTCGCGCGCGACATCATGGGTTCGACCCGCGCTCTCGCCGCGGTGTTGCTGATGCCCTCGATCTACTTCTTTGGCTGGCCGACCCCGCAATTCAACCACGACTATGCGCAGATGCCTTTCTGGGCCGGCATCTCATGGCTATTGTGGCGCGCGGCGCGCGACGGACGGCCCGGCTGGTGGCTCGCCCTCGGCGTCGTCTCCGGCCTGGGACTCTACGCCAAGTTCTCGACGGCTTTGCTGCTGGTTTTCGGCGGCATCTGGCTCTTGTACGATAGCCGTGCCCGGAGCCGGCTCGCCACCCCATGGCCGTGGCTTGGCCTTGCGGTTTTCCTTGGCATCGCGGCGCCGCTGGCGGTCGAGCTTTTCCGACTCGATTTCCTGCCGCTGACCTACGCCGCGCACCGCAACGAATGGGTCCTCGCCCACCGCGCCCGGCTTTACTATATCGGCGTCCAGCTTGCCGGGCTTTCCGCTGTTCCCGTCGTTCTTGCTCTGTCCGGCCTGCTGCGGCGGCGAGCAAGCCCCGCGCAGGAGCCCTTGCAGACTCAGCCGGCTCCCGAGCGACGCGCTATTATCTACCTGGCATGGATGGGTCTGGGGCCAGCACTCCTCATCATGATCGCCTCGCTGCTCACAGGCACCGGCGAGTCCTGGGGCGCGACGATGTACAATCTCGTGGGCGTCCTGGCGATCGCGCTCCTGGGCCACCGGCTGGGAGCGACGGAATTACGCCGGTTGACGGTGCTGGCCCTGCTATGCGTGGTCGCCGTATCGAGCGCCTACGCCGTCACCCGCTGGACCGGCTGCAACGTCCGCGGTCGCCTGCAGCCGATGTGCTGGCCGGCGCAATCGATTTCACGGACGGCCGAGACGATCTGGCATGAGGCGGTGCCCGGGCCGTTGGGCATTGTCGGCGGCGAAGACGGCGTGGCCCGGCTCGCCGGGCTGGAGGCCGCGGACCAGCCTTCCATCTTCACGATGCTCGACAGGCGTCTCGCGCCATGGATCACCGACCAGCGCCTGCGGGATCAGGGAATGCTGCTGGTATGGCCAAAAGGCTGGCCACTCACGCCGCAGCAATTGGCCTGGACCGACGGCCTGCCGGTCAAAACGGTGTCTTTCGACTGGTCGCTCAGGGCGCCGCCCCTGGAGATCAACTTTGCCGTCATTCCACCCGGCGGATCGAGTTTCCCGGGAGACCCGCCCGGGCCACCCGACCCGGAATGACCGGCTAAAGCATGTCTCCCGAAAGTGGGAACCGGTTTCGGGACAAAGACATGCATAAAATCAAAAACCTAAAGCGGTATGGAGCGAATCTGAAAGATCGCGACGCGCTTTAGGCTTGATCCGCCCGCCTGAATTGAAAAGGCGCCGGTTTCGCCGGCGCCTGCAATGATCAAATGCCGGGGCGCTGCTCAGGCATTGGCAACCTGCTTGTGCTGGATCGGATGGCTCTTCTTGAGCAGGTCCGAGACCAGGAAGGCGAGCTCGATCGCCTGGTCCGCATTAAGGCGCGGATCGCAATGGGTATGATAGCGGTCGTGCAGGTCCTCGGCCGTGATGGCGCGGGCCCCGCCGGTGCATTCGGTGACGTTCTTGCCGGTCATCTCGACATGGATGCCACCCGGATGCGTGCCTTCGGCGCGATGTACCTCGAAGAAGGTCTGCACTTCCTTGAGAATTCGGTCGAACGGCCGCGTCTTGTAGCCGGCCGCCTCGATGGTGTTGCCATGCATCGGATCGGACGACCACACGACGCTGCGGCCTTCCTTCTTCACCGCCCGCACCAGCTTTGGCAGGTGCTCGGCAACCTTGTCGGAGCCGAAGCGCGCAATCAGCGTCAATCGTCCAGGCTCATTCTCGGGATTGAGTAGGTCGATCAATTCCAGCAAACCATCCGGCGTCAGCGAAGGTCCGCATTTCAGGCCAAGCGGGTTCTTGATGCCGCGGCAATATTCGACATGGGCATGGTCGGGCTGGCGGGTGCGATCGCCGATCCAGATCATGTGGCCCGACGTCGCGTACCAGTCGCCGGAGGTGGAATCGACACGCGTCAGGGCTTCCTCGTAACCGAGCAGCAGTGCCTCGTGGCTGGTGTAGAAATCGGTCTCGCGCAGCGCGAAATTGGTTTCCGACGTGATGCCGACCGCGCGCATGAATTCCATCGTCTCGGTTATGCGGTTGGCGAGCGATTCATATTTCTCGCCCTGGGGGCTGTCGGCGACGAAGCCCAGCATCCAGCGATGCACGTTCTCCAGGCTGGCGTAGCCGCCCTGCGCGAAGGCGCGCAGAAGGTTGAGCGTCGCGGCCGACTGGCGGTAGGCCATCTCCTGCCGGGCGGGATCCGGGATGCGCGACCTGGCGTCGAACTCAATGCCGTTGATGATGTCGCCGCGATAGCTCGGCAATGTCACCCCGCCCTTGGTCTCGTTGTCCGAGGAACGCGGCTTGGCGAACTGGCCGGCGACGCGGCCGACCTTCACCACCGGCTGTGCGCCGGCAAAGGTGAGCACCACCGACATCTGCAGGAAGACGCGGAAGAAGTCGCGGATGTTGTCGGCGCCATGCTCGGCAAAGCTCTCGGCGCAGTCGCCGCCTTGCAGCAGGAAGGCTTCGCCGGCGGCGACCGCCGCCAGCTGCTTCTTCAGCTTGCGCGCCTCACCGGCAAAAACCAGCGGCGGGAATGTGGCGAGCTGGGCTTCCGTCGCCTTCAGCGCGGCAAGGTCCGGATAGGCCGGAACCTGCTTGATCGGCTTCTCTCTCCACGAATTCGGCGACCATTTCGTCATCGCTGCACCCAATACTCTTCTCGGCGAGCGCCCGTGCCCGCTATTTTCGCCCCAACAGAGGTCGCGGCTCCTTACACGAAGCCGACTGGCTATTCTAGCCGGGTTTTTCAGCGGTGGCGAATGGTCGGGGTGCTGCTACGCAGCCTTGTCGACGAGCCGCGCCAGCTGCGTCATCACCACGGCGGAGCCCGCCAGACGCTTCTCCGCGTTCGGCCAGTCGCGAATAAAGACGACGCTGTGGTCGGCCCTGATCTTGGCCAGCGAGCCCTGCTCGCCGATGAACTTGACCAGCCCCACCGGATTGGGGAATTCGCGCTTGCGGAAATGGATGACGACGCCCTTCGGCCCTGCGTCGAGCTTCTCGACATTGGCCTTGCGGCAGAGCGCCTTGATGAAGACGATCTTCAACAGATGCGTCACCTCTTCCGGCAGCGGCCCGAACCGGTCGATCAGTTCGGCCCCAAAACCGTCGATCTCCTCGGTGGTTTCGAGGTCGCCGAGGCGCCGGTAAAGCGCCATGCGGAGCTGCAGATCGGGCACATAGCTTTCCGGGATCATCACGGCCGTGCCGACCGCGATCTGCGGCGACCAGCCACCGTCCTGAACTTCACCGGTGTCCTTCACCTCGGCCACCGCCTCCTCCAGCATCTGCTGGTAAAGCTCGAAACCGACCTCCTTGATATGCCCCGACTGCTCTTCGCCGAGAAGATTGCCGGCGCCGCGGATATCGAGGTCGTGGCTGGCGAGCTGGAAGCCGGCGCCGAGCGTGTCGAGCGACTGCAGCACCTTCAGGCGGCGCTCGGCCGTATCGGTCAGCTTGCGGTTGGCCGGCAGCGTGAACAGCGCGTAGGCGCGCACCTTCGAGCGGCCGACGCGGCCGCGCAACTGGTAGAGCTGTGCCAGGCCGAACATGTCGGCGCGATGGATGATCAGCGTGTTGGCGGTCGGGATGTCGAGGCCGGATTCGACAATGGTGGTCGACAGGAGCACATCGTACTGCCCGTCATAGAAGGCGTTCATGATGTCGTCGAGCTCGCCCGGCGGCATCTGGCCATGCGCCACCGCCACCTTCAGCTCCGGCACGGATTCCTTCAGGAAATCATGGATTTCGGCCAGGTCGCTGATGCGCGGCACGACATAGAAGGAATGACCGCCGCGATAGCGCTCGCGCAGCAGCGTCTCGCGGATGACCAGCGGATCGAAGGGCGAGATGAAGGTGCGCACCGCCATGCGGTCGACCGGCGGCGTGGCGATCAGCGACAGCTCGCGCACGCCGGTCAGCGCCAGCTGCAGCGTGCGCGGGATCGGCGTCGCCGACAGCGTGAGCACATGCACGTCGTTCTTGAGCTCCTTCAGCCGCTCCTTATGCTTGACGCCGAAATGCTGCTCCTCGTCGATGATCAGAAGTCCGAGATTCTTGAACGAGATCGAGCTGCCGAGCAGCGCATGCGTGCCGACGACGATGTCGATCGTGCCCTCGGCAATGCCTTTCTTGGTTTCGGCCAGCTCCTTGGAGCCGACCAGGCGCGAGGCCTGGGCGATGCGGATCGGCAGGCCTGAGAAGCGCTGCGAGAAGGTCTTGAAATGCTGGCGCGACAAAAGCGTCGTCGGCACCACGACCGCCACCTGGAACCCTTCCATCGCCGCGATGAAGGCGGCGCGCAACGCCACCTCCGTCTTGCCGAAGCCGACGTCGCCGCAGACCAGCCGGTCCATCGGCTTGCCGGCGCCGAGATCGTCCCTGACGGCATCGATCGCGGTCTGCTGGTCGTCGGTCTCCTCATAAGGGAAGCGCGCGGCGAACTCGCCATAGAGCCCTTCCGCCGGGATCATGGCGGGTGCGGCGCGCATCTGCCGCTCGGCGGCGATGCGGATCAATTGCCCGGCCATGTCGAGCAGGCGCCGCTTCAGCCGCGCCTTGCGCGCCTGCCAGGCGCCGCCGCCCAACTTGTCGAGCGTCGCCTCGGCCGAATCCGAGCCGTAGCGCGACAGAAGCTCAATGTTTTCGACCGGCAGGAACAGGCGGTCGTCGCCGGCATAGTGGATTTCGAGACAGTCATGCGGCGCGCCGACAGCCTCGATGGTGCGCAGGCCGATGAAGCGGCCGATACCATGATCGGCATGGACGACGATGTCGCCGGCGGACAGCGACGAGGCCTCGGCGATAAAATCGGAAGCCTTCTTCTTGCGCTTCGAACGACGGATCAGCCTGTCGCCGAGGATGTCCTGCTCGGCGACGACGACCAGACCGTCGGTCTCGAAACCGGCTTCGAGCGGCAACACGGCAAGACCCGCCTGCCCCGGCTCGAGCTTTTCGACCTCGGCAAGCGTCGCCACGGTCTTCAGATTACCGAGATGATGTTCGGCCAGGATCTGGCCGAGCCGGTCGAGCGAGCCCTCCGTCCAGCCGGCGACGATGACCCGGCGACGCGCGGCGCGCTCATCGGCAATGTGCTTCACCACCACGTCGAACACGTTGATGTTCGGGTCGGCGCGCTCCTCGGCGAAGCTGCGGCCGTGCCGCGAGCCGGCATGGAAGACCTTTTTGCCTCCGACATCCGGGGCATCGAACACCGTAAAGTCGATATCTTCGCGCGGACCGAGCGAAGCCTTGAGATTGTCAGGCGACAGGTAAAGCAGGTCCGGCGCCACCGGCTTGTAGGGCACGGCATCCTTGAGCGCGGTGTCGGCCTGTTTCCGGCGCGCCTCGTAATGGTCGAGGATCAGCGTGTGCCGCTCGGCCAGCGCCTCATGCGCCAGATGGTCGAAAACCACGGGCGCATCGGGCAGATAGTCGAACACGGTCTCCAGCCGCTCGTAGAAGAAGGGCAGCCAGTGTTCCATGCCGGCGAAGCGCCGGCCTTCGCTGACCGCCGCATAGAGCGCGTCGTCGCGCGACGGCGCGCCGAAAGCCTCGATATAGGAGCGGCGGAAGCGGCTGATCGTCTCCGGCGTCAGCGCCACCTCGCTCATCGCTTGCAGCGACATCGACTTGCGCTGCCCGGTGGTGCGCTGGGTGGCGACGTCGAACACGCGGATCGATTCCAGCGTGTCGCCGAAGAAGTCGAGCCTGAGCGCCTCGCTCCAGCCGGGCGCGAAGAGGTCGAGAATGCCGCCGCGCACAGCGAATTCGCCGAGCCCGCGCACCGTCGGCACGCGCTCGAAGCCGGAAATCTCCAGCCGCGCGATCAGCGCGTTCATGTCGATCTGGTTGCCGGGCCTGGCGTGGAAGGTCTGCGCCTCGATCAATTCGGCCGGCGGGATACGCTGCAGCAGCGCGTTCGCGGTGGTCAGGATCACGGCGCGATGCGGCTTCTTCGCCAGCGCGATCATGGCGGAAAGCGCGTCGAGCCGCCGCGCCGCGGCATCGGCGCCGGGCGAAACGCGATCGTAAGGCAGGCAGTCCCAGGCCGGCAGTTCCAGCACCGGCAGGCCCGGCGCGGCAAAGGCGAGGGCTTCGATGATCGCCGGCAGCCGCTGGCCGTCGCGCGCGACGAACAGCACCGGCTTGTCGGGCGCGATCTCCTGCGCCGTCTGGACCAGGGCGAAGGCTTCGTAGCCGTCGGCGACGCCATCGACGATGAACTGGCCGGCGCGGCCCTTGGGCAGGCCGATGGAAGGAATGAGGCTCATGGATAGGCGTTTTTCAAAATGTCATGGTCCGGCGCGACGCCATGATTTTCCGCAGCACCGCGCAATCGATATCGGGCGGAACCGGGTGCTCGCCGGTGACCATCGGCAGGAAATCGGTGTCGGAAATTTCGAGAAGCCTCTCATATTGGTCGATTTCATCGCCGGTCAAGGCGCCGATCTCGGCGTCGGCGAAGGAGCCGAGGATCAGGTCCATCTCGCGCATGCCGCGATGCCAGGAGCGGAACAGGAGCTTGCGGCGCCGGGCATCCAACCCCTCGCTTGATCGCTGTGTTCCGGTCATGGCACGCTATCCCTGTTCGAAGCGGCGCATATAGCGTGGATAGAGACCGGTGTCAGCCTTGCGCTGCCGCCGTCGCGACATAAGCTGACACGATGCGTCCCACCATCCTCGATCCGTTGTTCGTCCCGATCACTTCGCTCGCCGGCGTCGGCCCGAAGGTCGGCTTGCTGATCGAGCGTGTCGTGCCGGCCGATCTCGGCGATCGCGCCGCGCGCGCCGCCGATCTTCTGTTCTTGCTGCCCAACAGCGTGATCGACCGCCGCAACCGGCCCGGCATCGCGCTGTCGGCCGAGGGCCAGATCGTCACGCTGGAAGTGAGGGTGGATCGCCACCAGCCGCCCCCGCGCGGGAACAGGTCGGTGCCGTACCGCGTCTACGCCCATGACGACACCGGCGAGGTCGCGCTGACCTTCTTCCATGCCCATGCCGCCTATCTGCAGAAGATGCTCCCCGAAGGAGAGCGTGTGGTGATCTCCGGCCGTATGGAGTGGTTCAACGGCCGCCCGACCATGGTCCATCCGGACCATATCGCGCCAATCGACGAGGCCGAGGGCCTGCCGCTGGTCGAACCGGTCTACCCGCTGACCGCCGGCCTGTCTGCCAAGGTGCTGCGCCGCGCCATCGGCCAGGCGCTGGGCCGCCTGCCGCAACTGCCGGAGTGGCAGGATGACGCCTTCATGCGCCGCCATACCTTCCCGTCCTTCGGCGACGCGCTCGCCCGCGTCCATCACCCGAAGGACCCGATCGACGTTGCCGTCGAGGGTTCGGCCTGGCGTCGGCTTGCCTATGACGAGCTGCTGGCCGGCCAGGTGTCGCTGGCGCTGGTGCGGGCCAGAATCCGCCGCCTCTCGGGCCGGCCGCTCATCGGCGACGACCGCATCGTCGAGAAGCTGCGCGCCGCCCTGCCCTACAGACTGACCCCCAGCCAGGAATTCGCGCTCGGCGAGATCAACGCCGACCTTGCCGATCCCGAACGCATGCTGCGCCTGCTGCAAGGCGATGTCGGCTCCGGCAAGACGGTGGTGGCGCTGCTCGCCATGGCGCGCGCCGTCGAGGCCGGCGGCCAGGCGGCGCTGATGGCGCCGACCGAAATCCTGGCGCGCCAGCACCTGGCGACCATCTCGCCACTGGCCGAGAAAGTCGGCTTGCGCCTCGCCATCCTCACGGGGCGCGAGAAGGGCCGCGAGCGCACCGAGACGCTTGCAGGCCTTGCCAACGGCACGATCGACATCGTCGTCGGCACGCATGCGCTGTTCCAGGAAACGGTGACATTCCACGACCTGGCGCTGGCAGTCATCGACGAGCAGCATCGGTTCGGCGTCCACCAGCGCCTGGCCATCACCGCCAAGGGCGATGCGCCCGACATGCTGGTGATGACGGCAACACCCATCCCGCGCACGCTTGTGCTGACCGCCTTCGGCGACATGGATGTCTCGAAGCTCACCGAGAAACCCGCCGGGCGCCAGCCGATCCGCACCGTGACCCTGCCGATGGAGCGGCTGGACGAATTGGTCGGCCGCATGCGTGATGCGGTTGCGGAGGGGCAAAAAATCTACTGGATCTGCCCGCTGGTGGAGGAATCCGAAGAGATCAAGCTGATCTCGGCGGAGGACCGCTTTGCCTCGCTGAAACCGCTCTTCGGCGACCGGATAGGCCTTGTGCATGGCCGCATGAAGGGCGCGGAGAAAGACGAGGCGATGCGCGCCTTCAAGGACGGTGAGACACGCATCCTGATCGCCACCACCGTCATCGAGGTCGGCGTCGACGTGCCTGATGCGACCATCATGGTGATCGAGCATGCCGAGCGCTTCGGCCTTGCGCAGTTGCACCAGTTGCGCGGCCGCGTCGGGCGCGGCGACAAGCCCTCCTCCTGCGTGCTGCTTTACAAAGAGCCGCTCGGAGAGACCGCGAAGCGCCGGCTTTCGGTGATGCGCGAGACCGAGGACGGCTTCCGCATTGCCGAGGAAGACCTGAAACTGCGCGGCGAAGGCGAATTGCTCGGCACCCGCCAGTCCGGCACGCCCGGCTTCCAGGTCGCGCGGATCGAATTCCATGCCGACCTCCTGGAAGCGGCACGCGACGACGCGCGGCTGATCCTGTCGCGCGACCCGGAACTGCAGTCCCAACGCGGCGAGGCGCTGCGCTTGTTGCTTTACCTGTTTGGCCGCGACGAGGCGGTACGGCTGCTGCGCGCCGGCTGAGCGCCAAGCGGCGGGTTGGCGAGACCACCTTCGACGGGTTCGCCATTCAGCGTCACCAGCTTGGCCTTGACTTCAGGCGCCACCATGCCTGCCGAGACGATGAGCTTGGCGCCGTCCTCGATCGACATGTCGAGCAGCACGATCTCGGATTTGTGCACATACATCAGGAATCCGGTGGTCGGGTTCGGCGTGCACGGCATGAACACCGCAATCAGCGGATCGCCTTCCTGGTCGAGCTTCTGGTTGATCTCGGTTTCCTTCTCGCTGGCGACGAAGACCAGCGACCAGACTCCCTTGCGCGGATATTCGACCAGCCCGACTTGGCGGAACATGTCGCCCTTGTTCGACAGCACCGTCTCGAAAATCTGCTTCAGCGAGCCATAGATGCCGCGCACCAGCGGCATGCGACCCAGCAGCCGCTCGCCGAAATTGACGATGGCGCGGCCGACGATGTTGGCGGTCAGGAAACCAATCAGCGTGATCAGCACCAGCGCCACGATCAGCCCGAAGCCCGGAACCGGGAACGGCAGATAGGTGTCGGGATTGTAGCGGGCCGGGATGTAGGGCTTCACCCAGGAATCGACCCAGCCGATCAGCGACCAGGCGATATAGGCGGTGATCGCCAGCGGCGCGCAGACAACGAAGCCGGTCAGGAAATAATTCCTCAGCCGGGTCATGCCAGAAGTCTTCAGGGCGTCGGACATAGGGCTCACCGCGGCGCATGTTGCAGCGCGAGATTAATGAACCGCGAGGCGGTTTGGAACTGCGAAGTTTTTAAAGAGCGCGCTTATGCAGCTGCATCCAAAGGCACGATCTTCTCGAGTTCCGACGCTATTTTCCTCGCTTCGGTCTCCAACTCGTAAGCCTTCTGGAAATTCATCCAGAACTCAGGCGTGGTGTTGAAGAACCTGGCGAGACGAAGCGCAGTATCCGGGGTAAGACCAACCTCTTCCTTGACGATGCGCTCGATCCGCGTGCGCGGGAGGTTCAGCTTCTTCGCCAGCGCGCCGGCGCTCATGCCGAGCGGCACCAGATATTCCTCGCGCAGGAATTCTCCGGGATGAACAGGGCGTGCAAACTTGAGCATAGCTCAGTATCCTCAAAGGGTTAGGGCGAGTGCCCTTCTCCAGACATGTATCATGCAATGATACAAAGAAACCAGAGCTGTCCGTGTTCCAAACGGAAGCTGCTTCCGTTCACGATTAGCCGAAACCTTCTTTTCCTTCGTCATCCACGGGCGAAGCAAGGAGCGAAGCGACGCGCGCAGACCCGAGGATCCATTCCGTGACGTTAGCCGGAGGGTGCAAGCCATCAGAATAGGCATCTGATCATCCAACCGTTATTCTTCGTGCATGACAGGCTATGTCTACATGACTGCGAGCAAGAAGCGCGGGACCATCTACACCGGTGTCACAAACGACCTCAGCCGTAGGATGCCGGAGCACAGGTCCGGCGGAGGCTCGCGCTTTACCGGGCGTTACGGCGTGCAGCGTCTGGTCTGGTACGAGGAATATTTCGACATCCGCGACGCGATCCAGCGCGAAAAATCGCTGAAACGCTGGCCGCGCCAATGGAAAATCGAACTGATCGAGAAGACCAATCCGGAGTGGTTCGAGCTCTTCCGTGGCATCGGGTGGTAGCGCCAAATTCTGGACGGCTTGATCCGCTCAAACGTCACGGAATGGATCCTCGGGTCTGCGCAGAGCTTCGCTCCTGCTCCGCCCGTGGATGACGAAAGACGGCCGCTGGCGATCGCACTTCGAAGTGCTGTCACCAACCGACGAACCCATAACGCAATCCACGACCTGCCGGTAGTGGCGACAGCTACTCCACCGTCACCGATTTCGCCAGATTGCGCGGCTGGTCGACGTCGGTGCCCATGAACACCGCGGTGAAATAGGCGAGCATCTGAATCGGCAGCGCGTAGATGATCGGCGCGATGATCTCCGGCACCTCTGGCAGGATGATCGTCTCCATCGTCTTGATGCCGGCCTGCGCCGCTCCCCTGGCGTCGGTGATCAGGATGATCTTGCCGCCGCGCGCCGCCACTTCCTGCATGTTCGAGACCGTCTTTTCGAAGATGCGGTCATGCGGGGCGATCACGATCACCGGCATGTTCTCGTCGATCAGCGCGATCGGCCCGTGCTTCAGCTCGCCGCCGGCATAGCCCTCGGCGTGGATATAGGAGATCTCCTTGAGCTTCAGCGCCCCTTCCATGGCCAGCGGGAAATTGGTGTCACGGCCGAGATAGAGCACATCCTTGTAGCGCGACAGCTCGCGCGAGATGCGCTCGATCTGCTCGTCGAGCTTCAGCACCTGAGTGGCGAAACGGGGCGCTTCCGAAAGCTCGCGCACCAGCTGCTTTTCCTGATCTGGCGAGATCGTGCCGCGCGCCACGCCCGCGCGCACCGCAAGCGCAGCCAGCACCGAAAGCTGGCAGGTGAACGCCTTGGTTGAGGCAACGCCGATCTCCGGGCCGGCAAGGGTCGGCAGCACGACGTCGGATTCGCGCGCCATGGTCGATTCGCGCACATTGACGACCGCGCCGATCTTCATGCCGGCCTGGCGGCAATAGCGCAGCGAGGCAAGCGTGTCGGCGGTCTCGCCCGACTGCGAGATGAAGAAGGCCGCGTCATTGGCCGAAAGCGGCATTTCACGGTAGCGGAACTCCGAGGCGACATCGATATCGACAGGGAGACGCGCGTAGCGCTCGAACCAGTATTTCGAGATCAGCCCGGCGAGATAGGCGGTACCGCAGGCCGACAGCGCCAGCCGGCCGATCCTGGCGAAGTCGAACGGCAGGTCGAGCGGCTTCGACTTGCCGGAAACGAAATCGACGTAATGCGCCAGCGTGTGCGAGATCACCTCCGGCTGCTCATGGATTTCCTTTTCCATGAAATGCCGGCGGTTGCCCTTGTCGACCATGAAGCTGGTCGACAGCGACTGCTGGCGCTTGCGGTCGACCTTGTTGCCGTCGATGTCGTAGATGGTCACGCCTTCGCGGCGCACCACTGCCCAGTCGCCGTCCTCGAGATAGGTGATCGAGTTGGTGAAAGGCGCCAGCGCGATCGCGTCCGAGCCCAAAAACATCTCGCCATCGCCATGGCCGACGGCCAGAGGCGGACCGTTGCGGGCACCGACGATCAAGTCCTCGTCGCCTTTGAACATGATCGCCAGCGCGAACGCGCCGGACAGCCGCTTCAGCGCCGCATGCGCGGCCTCCACCGGCTTCAGCCTCCTCGCGAGCTCGCGCGCCACCAGATGCGCCACGACCTCGGTATCGGTCTGCGAAGCGAATTTGTAGCCGTCGCGGGTGAGCTCGTCGCGCAATTCGGCGAAATTCTCGATGATGCCGTTGTGGACGATGGCCACACCGTTGGAAAAATGCGGATGCGCGTTGGTCTCATTGGGCACGCCATGCGTCGCCCAGCGCGTGTGGCCGATGCCGATCGTCCCGTCGAGCGGCTCGTCCTTCAGGCGGCGTTCGAGGTTGATGAGCTTGCCTTCGGCGCGGCGGCGTCCGAGCTCACCCTTCTCGATGGTGGCGACACCGGCCGAGTCGTAGCCGCGATATTCAAGCCGCTTCAGCGCATCGACGATGAGCGGCGCGACCTGCGAATGGCCGACGATTCCAACGATACCGCACATGGCGCTCACCCCCGATCCCAGCGGACAACCCGGCGCTATCTAGGGGTTGCCAGCTTGCCGCGAAAGTCACTTTGCGTTTCGTTCCGTGTTAACCGGAACGGTCTTTTGCTCCATGCACTATGACATGCCGCGCTTGCAATCCGGTTACCTGAACCGCTCGTGTTTTCAAGGCCCTGGTTTCCACTCGCTCATATCTGATCGAGTTGCGGTTGCTTTCCCGAAGGAAGCGCGGAAGATCATTCCGCCGCCGCCTTCTTCCTTGCCGCTGCGGCCGAGGCGAAGCGCTCGCGCAATTCCTTGCCCTTGCCGGGGATCGTCTTCTGACGGGCGCGGCCGAAGGCCAGCGCGTCGTCCGGCACGCTCTCGGTGATCACGCTGCCCGAGGCGATATAGCCGCCCTTGCCGATCGAGACCGGCGCCACCAGCGAGGAATTCGAGCCGACAAAGGCGCCCTCGCCGATATCGGTGAAGAATTTCGAGTAGCCGTCATAGTTGCAGGTGATGGTGCCGGCGCCGATATTGGCCCCGGCCCCGACGCGCGCGTCGCCGATATAGGTCAGGTGGTTGACCTTGGCGCCTTCTTCCACTGTCGACTGCTTGACTTCGCAGAAATTGCCCACCTTGGCCTTTTTCCTGAGGTCGGCACCAGGCCGCAGCCGCGCGAACGGCCCGACCTCGCAATTCTCCGCGATGGCAGCGCCCGTCATATGGCTAAAAGCATGGATCGTGGCGCCGGTGGAAATCTTGACGCCCAGGCCAAACCACACATTCGGCTCGACGATCGTGTCGGCGCCGATCTCGGTGTCGTGCGAGAAATAAACGGTTTCGGGCGCGATCAGCGTAACGCCGGACAGCATTGCCTCGCGCCGCCGGCGCGCCTGCCAGATCGCTTCCGCCTCGGCAAGCTCGGCCCGGTTGTTGATGCCGAGCGCGCTCTCGAAACTCGCCTCCGTGGCCACCACGTCGAGCCCCTCCGCGCCGGCGATTTGGACGATGTCGGTCAGGTAGAACTCGCCCTTGGCGTTGTCGTTGCCGACTTTGTCCAGCAGCCGCAACGCATGCTTGCCCGCCACCGCCATCATACCGGCATTGCAGAAGCCGATTTTCTTCTCCTCCTCCGAGCAGTCCTTTTCCTCGCGGATGGCGACCAAGTGGCCATCTTTCTCGATCAGCCGGCCATAGCCGGCCGGGCTTGGCGGCCGAAAGCCGATGACAGCCACCGCGGCGCCCTCGGCGAGCTTCCGCCGCGCCGCAGTCAGCGCTTGCGCATCGATCAGAGGCGTATCGCCGAACATGACGAGGATGTCGTCATAACCCTTTGATATCGCTTCGCGGGCGGCAAGAACGGCATGCGCTGTGCCGAGCCGCTTCTCCTGCACGAAAGTCTCCGCCTTCGGCGCGAATTTCTCCGCCGCCTTGCGCATCTCGTCGGCGCCGTGGCCGATCACCAGCGCCAGACCGGTAGTCCCAGCCGCCTCGGCGGCCTTCACGACATGCGCGACCATCGGCAGGCCGGCAATGGCATGCAGCACCTTCGGCATGGCGCTTTTCATGCGCGTGCCCTCGCCGGCGGCGAGGATGACGGACAGGCAGGATCTCTGGCTCATGGATGGGCAACCGTATGAAAGGGCTTGAATCAATGCATGTTAGCAGCCGAGTGATGCTGCACCAATGCGGTTAAATTCCGGTGAGACGGCGGAGCGAAGCCTCCAGGCGCGGATGTCCGGTTCCAGATACAAAAGCACCGCCGCGGTGGCGTCAGCCGGTTACATAGGTCAGGAAATATCCCCGGCCTGCTGGGAGTGCTGTGTCAGCATCGGCGGAGGCTGCGCGAGCGTGTCGTCGGCTCTCTGTTGGCGGGGGCGACTCGAACGCTCAACGCCTCGAAAGCGGGATAGCGAATTCTCGTGAAGGCAAGGTCAAGCTGCGTTTCCGTTCCATATCGGCGGAGACTGGGAGAGATGGATACCATGCGCGTGGCGCGTCTGGAAGTTGGCAGGACATGGACGCGGGGCGGCCCGCGTGCAGGCGTATGGCCGAGCACACAGCGCCACCTCGCAGCGATCCTGGCTTGCGACGTGGTCGGCTACTCGCGCCTGATGGAGCGCGACGAGCGTGGCACGCTCGAGCGGCTCAAGACCTACCGCAAGGATCTCCTCGAACCGCTGATCTCCGAGCACCACGGTCGGATCGTCAAGCTCACCGGCGACGGTATGCTGTGCGAGTTCGCGAGCGTCGTTAACGCGGTGACCTCGGCGATGGCGATCCAGCAGGCCTTGGCGGAGCACGAGTCCGAGACGCCCGAAGAAGAGCGGATTCGCTTCCGCATCGGCGTCAATCTCGGGGACGTGGTCTGCGAGGAGGACGGTGACATCTACGGCGACGGGGTCAATATCGCCGCCCGCCTCGAAAGCGTCGCCGATCCAGGCACCGTGGTCGTCTCGGGTACCGCCTACGACCACCTTCAGGGCAAGCTCGACTGCGGCTTCACGCCGCTTGGCGACCTGCGTCTCAAGAACATCGAGCGGCCCGTGCGCGCTTACCGCGTCGAGGCCGACGCAAGCGCTGCACCGCCTCCCCTGCCCGAGAAACCCTCGATCGCGGTTCTGCCCTTCACCAACATGAGCGGCGACCCCGACCAGGAATACTTCGCCGACGGCCTGGTGGAAGACATCATCACGGGATTGAGCCGGGTGGACTCCTTCTTCGTGATCGCCCGAAACTCGTCCTTCACCTACAAGGGCCGGGCGGTGGACCTGCGCCAGGTCGGGCGCGAGCTGGGCGTCCGCTACGTGCTTGAAGGCAGCATCCGCCGAGCAGGTTCGCGGGTTCGCATCAGTGGGCAGTTGGTGGACGCGATCAGCGGGCACCATGTCTGGGCCGACCGCTTCGAGGGCGATATGTGCGACATCTTCGACCTGCAGGACAAGGTGACCGAGAGCGTCGTCGGCGCTGTCGAGCCGAGCATCCGGCTGGAGGAAATCAAGCAGGCGCGCATGAAGCCGACCGACTACATGAGCGCCTACGACCTCTACCTTCGCGCGCTGCCGCGCTTCTACAGCATGACCCGCGAAGGCTTTGCCGACGTGCGTCGGCTCACCAACGAGGCGCTCAGCATTGACCCTGGCTTCAACTTGGCGAAGGCACTCGGCGCCTATATCCGCAGCATCTCCGTGAGCCAGTGCTGGCACGAGCCCGACGATACCAGAGTCGCCACGCGCATGGCGCGCGAGGTACTGGCGGAAGCGCGCGACGACCCCACGAGCCTGCGCTTCGCCGCGCAGGTGATTGCCTACAGCGCGAAGGACTACGAGATGGCGCTGGCCACTATCGAACGATCCCTGCGGCTCAATCCCAATTCGGCGCAGGGCCATACGAGCTGCGGCTGGGTCAACGCACATTCCGGCCGCCCGCTCGTCGCAATCGAGCATTTTCATAGGGCAATGCGGCTGAGCCCGGTCGATCCCGAGAAGGGCATCGCGCTCTCGGGCATCGGCATGAGCTACCTGATGCTCGAGCGCTACGAGGAAGCGCTGGCATGGGGTGAACGCGCGCTGCACGAGATGCCGAACTACGGCTCCTCGCACCGGGTGGTGATCATGGCGCTGGTCAAACTCAATCGGTTGTATGAGGCGCGGGCGGCGGCGCAGCGGCTGATGGAGGCGTTCCCGACCTACACGCTCACCCTGCAAAGACAGATCAACCCATGGCAGGACAAGGTGTTCGGCGAGCGTTACGTCGAGGCCTTGGGCGTCGCCGGCGTGCCGGAGTGATCGTCGCGCACAAAATGGCAGCGGCTACCCCAGCCGTCCCAGCACCGGAAAGTTCTCAAGCAGCCAGTAGGACGCGCTCTGCACGCCGCCCGTGAGGAAAAACACGCCGGCAACGACCAGCAGCGCGCCGATGCCCTTCTCGACGCGGCCGAGATGGACGCGGAATTTGCCGAGGAAGCGCATAAAGGCGCCGGAAAACAGCGCTGCGATCAGAAACGGGATGCCGAGCCCGAGCGAATAGGCGGCGAGCAGCAGCGCGCCCTCGCCCACCGTTTCGCGCCCGCCGGCCAAAGTCAGGATCGGCCCCAGCACCGGGCCGATGCAGGGCGTCCAGCCGAAGGCGAAGGCGAGGCCCATGACATAGGCGGCGACCATGTTTGCGGGCTTGCCCTGCGACTGGAAGCGCGCCTCGCGCGACAGCAGCGGAATGCGCAGGATGCCCAGAAAATTCAGTCCCATGATGATGATGAGCGCGCCTGCCGCCATCGCCAGCGGTTCCTGCCAGACCCGCAGCAGCCTGCCGATGGTCGAGGCGCCGGCGCCGAGCGCGACGAACACCGTGGAGAAGCCGAGCACGAAGGCGAGCGAGGCATAGAGCAGCGCGCCGCGCGTGCCTTCCCGCGCCGTCACGCTGTGATTGCCACGGAAATCGTCGACCGACACGCCGGCCATGTAACAGAGATAGGGCGGCACCAGCGGCAGCACGCAAGGCGACAGGAACGAGATCGCCCCCGCCCCGACCGCGCTGACATAGCCGATGTCCAGTGCCATCCCATGAGTCCCGGTTGTGCTGGCGTCGATATAGCGATGCGAGCGTGCGCCTGCCAATCACCATTATGTGGCACGTCGCCGCTTCGCCAAAGGAAGAAACGGGCTCCACAACGCGTTGACCGAATGAGCGCGCGACTGCCGCGCGCTTGTTCAGGGAGATTTATCATGAAAATGATCGCAATCGGGTTTGCCGCCCTTCTGCTCGGCACCGCCGCGTCCCAGGCCGCCGAGGCCTGGAAGGAAGCCGAAGTGGGCGGCACCAAGATCTACACCGACGCCAAGGGCATGACCCTCTACACTTTCGACAAGGACGAGAAGGGCAAGTCCAACTGCTATGATAAATGCGCCGCCAACTGGCCGCCGCTGAAAGCCAAGGCGAGCGCGACGACCGAAGGCGAATGGTCTGTCGTCAAGCGCACCGACGGCACCCATATGTGGGCCTATGACGGCAAGCCGGTCTACACCTTCATCAAGGACAAGAAGGCCGGCGACATGACTGGCGAAGGCGTCGCCGGAGCCTGGCACGTCGTCAAGGCAGATTGAGCTCGCCTCGGTGGGCGATCCGGCTGCCGGGTTCGTTGATCCGGCAGCCAGTCATCTTTCCGCCGGTCGTCGCCGGTTCGGGGCGCGCACGCCTCCATCGCCAAAAAAGTGATCTTTGCCATACACTCTAAGAGTGTATCGTCGGCGGCCGCTTCCCAAATTGGCCGCTTCCCCTTGACCGATTGCAAAAGCACGGCCATGTGAGCGACGAAAAGAGTGGGATTTCGTCGTGCGTCGCGGAGTTCTTCCGCCACCTCACAGCTGATTAAAGAGACCTCATGGACGTCGTCGTCGTCGAATCGCCGGCCAAGGCGAAGACAATCAACAAATATCTGGGCAAGAACTATAAGGTTCTGGCCTCGTTCGGCCATGTCCGCGATCTGCCGGCCAAGGACGGCTCGGTGCGCCCGGACGAGGACTTTGCCATGTCCTGGTCGGTCGACACCGCGTCCGGCAAGCGCCTCGCCGACATCGCCAAGGCGGTCAAGGACGCTGACGGCCTGATCCTCGCCACCGACCCGGATCGCGAGGGTGAGGCGATTTCATGGCATGTGCTGGAAGTCCTGAAGCAGAAGCGCGCGCTGAAGGACAAGCCGGTCAGCCGCGTCGTCTTCAACGCCATCACCAAGGCCTCGGTGCTCGATGCGATGGCCAATCCGCGCCAGATCGACGCGCCGCTGGTCGACGCCTACCTCGCCCGCAGGGCGCTCGACTATCTCGTCGGCTTCACGCTGTCGCCGGTGCTGTGGCGCAAGCTGCCGGGCGCCCGTTCCGCCGGCCGCGTGCAGTCGGTGGCGCTGCGCCTGGTCTGCGACCGCGAATCCGAGATCGAGCGCTTCATCCGCGAGGAATACTGGCAGATCGCCGCCATCCTCAAAACGCCGCGCAACGACAGTTTCGAGGCGCGGCTGACCGCCTTTGCGGGCAAGAAGCTGCAAAAGCTCGACATCGCCAACAAGGCGCAGGCCGACGACATCAAGGCGATGCTGGAAGGCGCGACCTTCAAGGCATTGTCGGTCGAGGCCAAGCCCACCAAGCGCAATCCGGGCCCGCCCTTCACCACCTCGACGCTGCAGCAGGCCGCCTCATCCGGGCTTGGCTTCTCCGCGACGCGCACCATGCAGGTGGCGCAAAAACTCTATGAAGGCATGGATATCGGCGGCGAGACCGCCGGCCTCATCACCTATATGCGAACTGACGGCGTGCAGATGGCGCCGGAGGCGATCGAGGCCGCCCGCAACGCCATCGTCAGCGAATTCGGCGCGAAATACCTGCCGGAGAAGCCGCGTTTCTACACCACCAAGGCTAAGAACGCCCAGGAAGCCCACGAGGCGATCCGCCCGACCGATTTCCGGCGCACGCCGGCTTCCGTCCGGCAATATCTGGATGCCGACCAGGCTCGCCTCTACGAGCTGATCTGGAAGCGCGCCATCGCCAGCCAGATGCAGCCGGCCGAGATCGAGCGCACCACGGTCGAGATCGAGGCCGTCAACGGCGCCCGCACGGCGGAGCTGCGCGCGATCGGCTCGGTCGTCCGCTTCGACGGCTTCATCGCCGCCTATACCGACCAGAAGGACGAGGACGCGGAGGACGAGGAGAGCCGCCGCCTGCCCGAGATCCGTTCCGGCGAGCAGCTTGCCCGCCAGGCGATCAACGCCACCCAGCACACCACCGAACCGCCGCCGCGCTATTCCGAAGCGTCGCTGATCAAGAAGCTGGAGGAGCTCGGCATCGGCCGGCCATCGACCTACACCGCGATCCTGAAGACGCTCGAGGACCGCGATTACGTCACCATCGACCGGCGCAAGCTGGTGCCGCAGGCCAAGGGCCGGCTGCTCTCGGCCTTCCTCGAAAGCTTCTTCGAGCGTTACGTCGAATATGACTTCACCGCCTCGCTCGAAGAGAAGCTCGACGAGATTTCCGACGGCAAGCTCGCCTGGAAGGACGTTCTGCGCGACTTCTGGAAGGATTTCTCCGGCGCCGTCGACGACATCAAGGAATTGCGCGTCACCGACGTGCTCGATGCGCTCAACGAAGAACTCGCGCCGCTTGTCTTCCCTGAGCGCGAGGACGGCTCCAACCCGCGCATCTGCCCGAAATGCGGCACCGGGAACCTCTCGCTGAAGCTCGGCAAGTTCGGCGCCTTCGTCGGCTGCTCGAACTATCCGGAATGCTCCTACACCCGCCAGCTCGGCGACGCCGCCAACCCCAATGGCGAGAACGGCAATGGCGAGGACGGCGTCAAGCTGCTCGGCAAGGATCCGTACACGGCCGAGGAGATCACGCTGAGGAGCGGCCGTTTCGGCCCCTATATCCAGCGCGGCGATGGCAAGGAGGCCAAGCGTTCGAGCCTGCCCAAGGGCTGGACGCCCGAGTCGATCGACCATGAGAAGGCGCTGGCGCTGCTGGCGCTGCCGCGCGATGTCGGAAAACATCCCGAAACCGGCAAGATGATCTCGGCCGGTCTCGGACGCTATGGCCCGTTCGTTCTGCATGACGGCACCTATGCCAATCTGGAGAGCATCGAGGACGTGTTCTCGATCGGCCTGAACCGCGCCGTGTCGGTGATCGCCGAGAAGCAGCAGAAGGGCAAGGGCGGCCGCAACGGCGCCACGCCGGCGGCGCTGAAAGAGCTTGGCGACCATCCCGACGGCAGCGGCAAGATCACGGTACGCGACGGTCGCTACGGGCCCTATGTCAATTACGGCAAGGTCAATGCGACGCTGCCCAAGGGCAAGGACCCGCAATCGGTAACGATGGAAGAAGCGCTCGCTTTAATCGCAGAAAAGGAAGCCAAGGGCGGAGGCGGCAAAAAGCCCTTCCGCAGGGCGACGAAGAAGGGGTAGCAGGACGTGGCGCGCAGGATCTCCGGAAGAAGCCACGGCGATCCGCGCCACGCCGACACGAGGGCCAAGGTCAAGGACGACTATCGGCCCTCGCGCGACGAGATCCTGCGCTACATCGCCGAAAATCCCGACCGCTCCGGCAAGCGCGAGATCGCCAAGGCGTTTGCGCTGCGCGGCGAGGATCGCGTCTGGCTGAAAGACATGCTGCGCGATCTCCAGGATGAAGGTCTGCTCAACAAGGAGCGCAAGCGCCTGACCCGCGCCGGCGCAGTGCCTCACGTCGCCGTGCTCGACATTTTCGGCCGCGACGACGACGGCGTGCTCCTTGCCAATCCGAGCGAATATACCGGCGCCGGTTCACCGCCCGTCATTGCCATCCGCATTTCGCGCGGTGCCGGCGGGCCGGCGCCCGGCATCGGCGACCGCGTGCTTGCGAAAACCTTCCCGACCGACGATCCGTCAGGCCCTGCCTATACCGGCCGGGTGATGAAGATCTTCGAGAAGCGCAGCGACGCGGTGCTCGGCGTCTTCCGCGTGCTGAAGGACGGCACGTTCCGCATCGAGCCCGTCGAACGCCGCCAGCCGGAGCTGATCGTCGACAAGGAATTCCAGAATGGCGCCCGCAACGGCGATCTCGTCGAGGTCGAGCCGGCGCGGGCATCCCGTTACGGGCTGCCCAGGGCAAAAGTGCTGGCGGTGCTGGGATCCTTGAGCAGCGAGAAGGCGGTCTCGATGATCGCCATCCACGCCCATGACATTCCCCATGTCTTTCCGGCGGACGTGATTGCCGAGGCCGAGGCGGTGAAGCCGGCCACGCTCGATCACCGCGAGGATTGGCGCGACCTGCCGTTGGTGACCATCGATCCGGCCGACGCCAAGGACCATGACGACGCCGTCTTCGCCACGCCCGACACGGACGAGAAGAACCCGGGCGGCGTCGTCGTCACCGTGGCGATCGCCGATGTCGCGGCCTATGTGCGTTATGGAAAGCCGCTCGACCGCGAAGCCCTGAAGCGCGGCAATTCGGTCTATTTCCCGGACCGGGTCGTGCCGATGCTGCCCGAACGCATCTCGAACGATCTGTGCTCACTGCGCGAAGGCGAGGACCGGCCGGCGATCGCCGTGCGCATCACCTTCTCCTCGGAAGGCCGCAAGCTGCGCCATTCCTTCCACCGTGTGATGATGAAGTCGGCGGCCAAGCTCGCCTACCCGCAGGCGCAGGCCGCTATAGACGGCGTGCCCGACGACAAGACCCGGCCGCTCCTCGACAGCGTCCTGAAGCCGCTCTGGGACGCCTATGCCGTGCTGAAGCGCGGCCGCGACGCCCGCCAGCCGCTGGAGCTCGACCTGCCGGAACGCAAGATCCTGCTGAAGCCGGACGGCACCGTCGACCGGGTCGTGGTGCCGGAGCGTCTCGACGCGCATAAGCTCATCGAGGAGTTCATGATCCAGGCCAATGTCGCGGCCGCCGAGACCCTCGAGGGCAAGAAAGAGCCCCTCGTCTACCGCATCCACGACGCGCCGTCGCTCGCCAAGCAGGAATCGCTGCGTGAGTTCCTGCAAACGCTCAGCCTGTCCCTGGCGCGCGGCGCGCAGATGCGGCCAAGCCAGTTCAACGGCATTCTGGAACGGGTGCGCGGCGCCGACAACGAGGCGTTGGTCAACGAAGTGGTGCTGCGCTCGCAGAGCCAGGCCGAGTATTCGCCGAAGAACATCGGTCATTTCGGCCTCAACCTCCGTCGCTATGCGCATTTCACCTCGCCGATCCGCCGCTATGCCGATCTGATCGTCCACCGGGGGCTGATCTCGGCGCTTGGACTTGGGCCTGGCGGGTTGACGCAGCAGGAGGCGGACCGGCTGGAAGAGGTCGCCGCGCTGATCTCGGCCACGGAACGCCGCGCCATGGCCGCCGAGCGCGATACGGTCGACCGGCTGATCGCCGCCTATCTCGCGGAGCGCGTCAACGACACGTTCGACGCGCGCATCTCCGGCGTCACCAAGGCGGGGCTGTTTGTCCAATTGCCGCAGTATGGCGCCGACGGCTTTATTCCGGTGTCAACTCTGGGCGGCGACTACTATATCTACGACGAAACCGCCCGATCGCTGTTCGGCGAACGCACCGGCAAAGGCTATCAGCTTGCCGACCGCGTCGAAGTCCGGCTGGTCGAAGTCGCGCCGATGGCCGGCGCGATGCGTTTCGAGATGCTGACCGACCCGAAGCCCCTGCCCGGCTCGAGGCGGTCGTTCCACAAGACCAAGGGCCGCGCCCGCGCGTCGCAACCGCGCGTCGGTCCGCGCGGCAGGAGAAGATGATGCCAGGCGATTCGCATGTGGAAGAACAGGTTTTCGGTGGCGAGCATCACTCTGGCCGTGTCGCCCGTCCGCTGTGGACGGCGATCAAGCGCGGCCGTCTCGGCCGTTGCCCGCGTTGCGGCGAAGGCAAGCTGTTTTACGCCTTCACCAAGACCGTCAACACGTGCAGCGTCTGTGGCGAGGAGATCCATCACCATCGCGCGGACGACCTGCCTGCCTATCTGGTCATCGTCATTGTCGGCCACATCGTGGTTGGCTCCTTCATGGCAGTGGAGGCGACCACCACACTGTCAAACTTACAGCACGCGCTGATCTGGGTGCCGCTGACCATCATTCTCGCGCTCGCACTTTTGCAACCGGTCAAGGGCGCCGTCATCGGCCTGCAATGGGCGCTTTATATGCACGGCTTCGGCGACGAGAAGGATGAATTCGAGAGCCATTCGTAAGCCAGGTGGCACCGCTGTCCGCCCTGGTTCAAAGGCCGCGACGCGCAAGCCACTTTCACATCAGGGAAGTTTCCGCTAGGTCGGGCGCATGGAAGGAATGACCAAGGCGGATGTCGACAAGCTCGATAAGGGCCTGGCCGTGCGCAGCGGCCGCGCGTTGCGTCCGCGTGATGCCGCGACCCTTATTCTGCTTGATCGCCATGGCAAGGATGTCCTGGTGCTGATGGGCAGGCGACACGCCAGGCATGCCTTCATGCCCGGAAAATTCGTCTTCCCCGGCGGCCGCACCGATCCCGCGGACAGCCGCATTGCCGTCGGCTCCCCTTTGCGCGGCGAAGAAGAGAAAAAGCTGGCCGCCGGCCCCGGCCGCGCCAGTCCGGCGCGGGCGCGGGCAATCGCCCTGTCGGCGATTCGCGAGACCTATGAGGAAGCCGGCCTGCTGATCGGCTGCAAGGGCGCCTTCTCGACCACGAAGCGCGACTGGCAGGGTTTCGCCGAACATGGCGTCATCCCGTCGCTGGACGTGCTCCGCTTCATCGCCCGCGCCATCACCCCGCCCAATCGCGTGCGCCGTTTCGACACGCGTTTCTTCAGCGCCTGGCGCCACGACGTTGCCGTCGAATTGCCCGGCGGCGGCCCGACCAACGAGCTGGAGGAACTCGTCTGGCTGCCGCTCGCCGATGCCCGCAAGGCCGATATACCCGACATTACCGGCATGATCCTGGAAGAACTGGAAAGGCGGCTTGCCGACGATCCCTTGCTGCGGCCGGGGGGCGAGGTGCCGTTCTTCCGGCTCGTCCGCAACCGCTTCGTCCGCGAAGTCCTTTAGAAGCAGAGCATTTTGATCTTATGACGGTCGATACCCAACAACAGGGCGACGAACGCGTACATTGGCTGCCGATGGTCGCGGCGATCTCCTCGATCAGCGTCGTCGGCATCGCCATCGGCCTTGGCATGCCGCT
>NZ_SUGA01000002.1:80769-395779 GCF_004963255.1 Mesorhizobium sp.
GCTCAGCGTCATTCTGGAAAGCCGCGGCCACTCCGCTTCGATGATCGGCCTCAACACGGCCGTCGCCGGCCTCGCCTCTATCGCCGGCGCGCCGCTCGCCACCCCGCTTGCCATGCGGCTCGGCGTCGCCTGGACCATGCTGTTGATGATCGCCATCGGCGCGCTGGCCTTTGTCGGTTTTCATTTCGCGCCGGATTTCTGGATGTGGTTTCCGCTGCGCGTCGCCCTGCATATCTCGCTGACGGTGCTGTTCATCCTGTCGGAATTCTGGATCAGCACCTCCGCGCCGCCGAACCGCCGCGGCCTTGTGCTTGGGATCTACGCCACCGTTTTGTCGCTCGGCTTTGCCGCCGGACCCTGGCTGTTCGCCCATCTCGGCAGTTCGGGCTTCCTGCCATTCGGCGTCACCATAGCGCTGGTGACGCTTGCCGCGATTCCGGTGCTGGCGGCCCGCAACGAGAGCCCGACAATCGTCGCCGAGAGCGAGACCAGCCATTTCCTGCGCTACATCTGGCTGGTGCCGACCGCGACCTTCGCCGTGCTTGTCTTCGGCGCCGTCGAGACCGGCGGTTTCTCGCTCTTCCCCGTCTATGGCAGCCGCATCGGCTATTCGGAGGCCGACGCCGCACTGCTGCTGACAATGATCGGGCTCGGCAACGTGCTCCTGCAGATCCCGATCGGCATGATCAGCGACCGTGTCTCGGACCGGCGCCATCTGCTTCTGGGCTGCGCCACCGTCGGCCTGATCGGCACCGTCTTCATGCCCTTCTTCGCGCAGAACTGGCATCTTATGGCCGCCCTTCTGTTTGTCTGGGGCGGCGTCGTCGCGGCGATGTATACGATAGGCCTTGCCCATCTCGGCTCGCAGCTTTCCGGCCATGAGCTGGCGTCCGCCAACGCGGCCTTCGTGCTGTGCTACGGCGTCGGCATGGTGATCGGTCCGCAGGCGATCGGCATCGGCATGGACGCCTTCGGCCCCTCCGGCTTCGGCTGGTCGCTGGCCATCTTCTTCGCCGCCTACATGCTTCTGGTCCTGGTCAGGCTGGTGCGCAGGATTCTCTAATGGATGTCGCCCAGAAGTGTTCAGCGGTTCTGGGACAACGACATGCATCAAAATAAAGACCTAAAGCGCGTCGCCTGAATCTGTTTCAGCGCGACGCGCTTTAGGCGGACGCCGCCGGCATCGGACATCCTGACATCACCGTGTCAGCAGCACCCCTGCTATACCTTGGCTCCAACGCCAGGCAGGAGAATTGCGATGATCGACAGCGGCTTTGAAACCAGATCCCTCAGGATGGAACTGCTTCTGCTCGTCACATTCCAGGCGCCGGCCGCCGATGTCGAGCGCATCATGGAGGCGGTGGTGGCGATCACGCCGCTGCGCATGGGCAAATATGACAGCAACGCCTATCAGTCGGCGCAGGGCATTGAGCGCTACCGGCCGCTTGAGGGCGCCGCCGCCGGCGCTGAGAACGAACTGCGCCGGCGGCCGGGCACCGTCGAAGTGTCGTTCGAGATCGCTGACGACCAAGCGCTCGCCGCCCGCGTTGTCGAGGCGATATTCCAGGCCCATTCCTACCAGGAGCCCGTCATCCGCATCCAGCCGCTGCTCGCCAGCCGCTCCAAGGGTCTGGACGACCGCGCCAATCCGAATCGATGGTGGAACACGACGGGCGACTGGAAAAAGAAGGGACAGTTGGTCGAGCACAACGCCTGAAGCGTGAACTCCGACGATGCCGAAATGAGGCAAGAATGGCGCCCGGGCTTGACTTTCCGGGAGCGTTCTTTATGTGTCGCGCCAAGTTTCCCGCGTCCGGGTGTTTTCCCCGTGCTCCAGCGGCCAAAACTCCACGAACATTAACGGACGAACATCATGGCCAAAGCCGCAAACATCAAGATCAAGCTTCTGTCGACCGCCGACACTGGGTTCTTCTACGTGACCAGCAAGAACAGCCGTACCAAGACGGACAAGCTCTCGTTCCGCAAGTACGATCCGGTCGCCAAGAAGCACGTCGAGTTCAAGGAAACCAAGATCAAGTAACCTGGTTATCCTGAGAATCGAAACGCCGCCCTCCGGGCGGCGTTTTTGTTTTGGAGCAATTTTCAGGAAGCACGGTTTTCCGACAGGAAGAAAGACTGCGACACAGAGCTGCGCGGCTGTCAGCGCAAGGTCAGTCGGCGGTTTGTAGGAAAAAGGGGGCCGGTCGGCGTTTGGCAGCGGTACGAGGAGGCCACTATGTGCCAGCGCCGGCCGGCCGACCCCACGGACCCAGGAGATGCGGCGGACCTGAGCATCATGGGGTATTTTTCGGATCGAGCCGGCTAGTCTACCCTCGTGCCGGCTTGCCTTCTGTCTATGCGCCGCAGATTTGCGCAAGACCTTATAAAAATCAACCATTTCTTAACCACCGCTCGCGAATCGCTTGGGTTAAGGTAAATTCCTAACCTTGTGGGGACGGCCGGGAATCGGCGCCTTTTGCAGGCATGCCGCTGAAGCACGAGCATGCGCGAAATCTAAATCTAAAGCATAAACAGCGGGTCGGAAAGATGGCGAGGCGCTTCAAGCAGCCTTGGCGACCACCCGATTGCGGCCGCCGCTTTTGGCTTCATAGAGCGCAAGATCGGCGCGCTTCATCAGTGCCGCGACGCTGTCGGTTCCCTTCAGAAGCGAGGATACGCCGACGCTGACCGTCACCTCGATCGTCTTGCCGTCGCTCCCGATGACAAAAGGCGCCTGCGCGATCTCGGCGCGGATGCGCTCGGCCACCTTCTCGGCGACCGCGCCGTCGGTGTCGGGCATAACCACGACGAACTCCTCGCCGCCGAAGCGGCAGGCGAGATCGATGCCGCGCACATTCTTGCGCAGCCGTCTGGCGAATTCCCGCAGCACATCGTCGCCGCCGTCATGGCCATAAGTGTCGTTGATCGACTTGAAGCGGTCGAGATCGGTGATCATCACCGACAGCGGCCGCCGCCGCGCTGCGGCGCGATCGAACAGCGTCTGCAGGTGGCTGTCGAGGTAGCGCCGGTTGTGCAGCCCTGTCAGCCCGTCGATCACCGCCATCTCGATCGTCTGGGCGACGCTGGCGCGCAATTGGTCGTTGTAGCGCTTGCGCCGCACCTGTGTGCGCAGCCGCGCCGTCAGCTCGTGCTGGTCGATCGGCCGGATCAGATAATCGTTGATGCCGAGCTCCAGTCCGCGCAGGATGCGGCCCTCCTCGCCCTCGTCGGCGAGCAGCATGATCGGCAGGAAGCGGGTGCGGTCGAGCGAACGCAGTTGCGAGCAGAGCCTCAGCGCATCGAAGCCGGAGAATGCGGTCGAGATCAGCACGCATTCATACGGTGTCTCGGCCGCCTGAAAAAACCCTGCGTTGGGATCGATCGCCACATCGAGATCGGCGCTGTGGCGCAGCATCTTCTGGATGCGTTCGACCGAGGATCTGCGCTCGTCGATGAGAAGCACCTTCGGCTTGACGTCTTCGGTCGCGAAATCACGGCTCAGAAGTTCCTCAATCCCGATATTGCGCGTGGTCGAGGCGCGCAGCCTGAGCTCGTCGGTCAGCGACTTCAGCCTGACGAGGCTCTTCACCCGGGTCATCAGCTGCAGGTCGTTGACCGGCTTGGTCAGGAAATCGTCCGCGCCGGCCTCTAGGCCGCGCACCCGATCCGAGACCTGGTCGAGCGCGGTGATCATGACCACCGGTATATGCGAGGTCGCCGGATCGCCCTTCAGGCGCTTGCAGACCTCGAACCCGTCCATGCCTGGCATCATCACGTCGAGCAGCACGACGTCGACCTTGCCGTTCTCGCAGGTCTCGATCGCATCCGGGCCGTTATTGGCCGTCAGCACCTCGAAATACTCGGCAAGCAGCCGAACCTCCAGCAGCCGCACATTGGCCGGGATATCGTCGACGACGAGGATCCGCGCGGTCATCTCAAAAGGCTCCGGTTCTGCTGGTCACGGGCATCAGGCATCGCCCAGGTAGGATTTGATCGTCTCGATGAAGCGCGGCACCGAGATCGGCTTGGAGATATAGGCCTCGCAGCCGCCCTGACGGATGCGCTCCTCATCGCCTTTCATCGCGAAGGCGGTGACGGCGATGACGGGGATCGAATGCAATTCGTCGTCTTCCTTCAGCCATTTGGTCACTTCCAGGCCGGAGACCTCGGGCAGCTGGATGTCCATCAAAATGAGGTCCGGCCGGTGCTGGCGCGCCAGATCCAACGCCTCCAACCCGTTGCGCGTGCGGACCGTCTCGTAACCGCTGGCTTCGATGAGGTCCCGAAAGAGCTTCATGTTGAGCTCGTTGTCCTCGACGATCATGACCTTCTTAGCCATCAATTTCCCGTCCCGACCGCCCTCGAAGCCGAAGACCGTCGCAATGCGTCTCCTCGGACCGCACCCAACCCTTTCCACCCTAGCCCAATATAATTGACGAAACGGAAACCGGAGGTTGGAAAGCTGCACCAATTCCACCTTCGGGCGTTTTGCGGGAGAGAGCGGAGGCTTGCCGCAAGCGACGCTTGCCGTTACTGCGTTAGCAGACTCAAAAATCCACCATTCCAAAGGTAATGATGGCGAACGCAGCGTCAATGCGCGAGGAAGCGGAAACCATTGCCGTCAAGGCGCTGGGCTTCGTCGCCGCCGATCCGGAACTTCTGCCCCGCTTCCTGGCGATCACCGGCATCGAGGCCAACTCGATCCGCAAGGCCGCCGCGGAGCCTGGCTTCCTTGCCGGCGTCCTGCAATTCATCCTCGCTCATGAGCCGACGCTGCTGCGCTTCGCCGAGGAGACCGGCACGCCGCCGGCCGCCGTCGGCAAGGCATTGCGCGCGCTCCCGCTCGGCAACGACGATCACGAGCGCTCGACATGAGCGACGATCCCGAGACGGCGCGGCAGATCGAGGAGCTTGCCGCCGACGACCGGCCGCTGCTGGTGCTCGATGTCGACGATGTCGTGCTCGAATTCGTCCGGCCCTTTCCGCATTTCCTCAAAACGCGCGGCTTCGGGCTGACGCTGGCTTCCTTCCGCCTCACCGGCAACATCGCCGAAACGGCTACCGGGCGGCTGATCGAACAGCCGGAAGTGACGGCGCTGCTGGGCGAATTCTTCGACACCCAAGCGGATTGGCAAAGCATCACCGAGGGCGCGGCGGATGCCCTGGCGATGCTTGGACAAGGCGCCGAGATCGTCATGCTGACCGCAATGCCGCACAAGCATCGCGCCGTGCGCCGCGCCCATCTCGATGCGCTGGGGCTCGACTACCCGTTGCTGACGACCGAGATGGCCAAGGGGCCGGCCATCGCCAAACTGCGCGGACTTAAAGGCCGGCCGGTCGCCTTCGTCGACGACCAGCCCTCGAACCTGGTCTCGGCGCGCAATTCCGTGGCCGACGCCCACCTCTTCCATCTGATGGCCGACAACTCGCTGCGCGCCTTCCTGCCGCCGACGCCGGAGGACATCGTCTCGGTCGAGGACTGGCGCGAGGCCGCGCCCAAGATCGCTGCCGCGCTCCGTCTTTAGAGCGTTTCACCGTTTCACGGAAACGGCGAACCACTCTATCTCCTTGTTTTTACGCAATTCCGGACGGAAAACCGCTCACACTTTTCCTGGAATTGCTCTAGTCAGCCTGGAGGCGATGGATGCAGAAGTTCGAGGCAGGGGCAAACATCGATGGTTTCGAGCTCGTCGAGCGGCTTCAATCCGGCGGCATGGCGACGCTATGGCGCGCGAGAAATCCGAATTTCGATTTCCCGCTTCTGCTGAAGATACCGTTTCTCAACCCGGGCGGAGACGTTTCCGTCATTCTCGGCTTCGAAGCCGAGGAATTGATCCTCAAACGCCTGTCGGGTCCGCATGTGCCACGCTTCGCGGCATCCGGAAGCCTGGCGAAGGTTCCCTATATTGCCATGGAGTTCGTCGCCGGCATCGGTCTGGCGGAGCTGACGAACCGCGCGCCACAGCCGCCGGACGAGGTGGCAAGGATCGGCGCCGAAATCGCGAAAGCGCTCGCCGCTTTGCACCGCCAGAAGGTCGTCCACCTCGATCTCAAGCCTGAAAACATCATTCTGGCCGAGCGTGGCGCCGTGCTCTTGGACTTCGGCCTCGCCCGCCATGCGGAGCTTCCGGACCTTCTCGGCGAAGAGAGTTCCGTGCCGATGGGCACGGCAGCCTATATGTCGCCGGAGCAGGTGCTGGGCGAGAGGTCCGATCCCGCAAGCGATATATTCGCGCTGGGCTGCATCCTCTATCAGCTCGCCACCGGGGAGGAGCCATTCGGGCGTCCGGCCACCTTCGCGGGAATGAAGCGCAGGCTCTACCATGCGCCCAAGCCGCCGCGAGACATCGACAAGGCCGTACCGAGGTGGCTGGAGGCCGTCATTGTGCGCTGCATGGAAGTCGACCGATCCAGGCGCTATGGCGAAGCGGCGCATGTTCTGTCGGATCTCAGGAACCCCGATCAGGTTGTGGTCGCCAGGAAGAGCGCGCCGTCGAACGAACGGGCCTGGGGCGCGATCAGGAATCTTTTCCGCAGGACGGATGAGAAGTCGCTGGTTGGCAAGGCGGCCAGCTCCGCGGCGCGCGCCGGACCGCCGATCGTTCTGGCCGCAGTCGACCTTGCCAACGGCAGCGATGCGCTGGCAGGCGAGGTTCGCAACGAAACCGCGCGTGTCCTCGCGGCACGTCAGGATTCCTGGCTGGCCTGCGTGACGGTGTTGAAGACCGAGATTGTCGGCAAGACACCGGATGTCGATGAATCAGGGCGCCTTGTCTATCTGCAGCGCCTGGTCGCGCTCAAAGACTGGGCGCGTCCGCTGCATCTGCCGGAGGACCGCATAAGCTATCACGTGCTGGAGGCCGTCAGTCCGGCCGACGCGATCCTCAATTATGCCGAGCACAATGATGTCGGGCACATCGTTGTCGGCGCCCGATCCTCTTCGGCAATTCGCCGCCACCTCGGCAGCGTGTCGACCAAGGTCGTGGCGCGAGCCCTTTGCTCGGTGTCGGTCGTGCGATTGAAAGCGGTCGAGGAAGAAAGGCGGCTGCCGCCGTGACGTGGTCGGTGCCCTGCAAGCGAGCTTGACTTCGGCCTTGCCTGCCTGTCGACTGCTCCCAGAATTGCATTGGGCTTTGCGAGGGGCATTGTCCTGACATGGCATCGATCGACCAGCAACCCGCGGGGCGGCCGGACAGCGGGCTTTCCTTCATCCCGGTGGCCTGGCTCGTCATCGTCATGGGCCTGTCGGCCTATGGCCTGATCTCGAACTGGCGGCTGATCGGCGACTTCAGCCTGCCGGATAACGTCCTCTTCCTGATCTATGGCGGCCTCGCCGGCGGTGTCATCACCATTCTGTGGGGGCTGTACCTGCTTGGTCTCGCCTTCAACCGATCGGCCCGTTTCCCGCGCCACTACACGATCTGGCAGGTCGCCATCATCATATGGATCCTGGTACGCCAGGCCTATGTGCTGCTGGTGTCCGACTTCGTGTTCTCGGCCGAGGGGCTGGGTTTCACCGTCGCCGAGATCGCCATCGGCCTGCTCTGCATCTATCTCCTGCGCAACGGCGCCGGCGCCGAGACGGTCTACGCCAATCCGGAGACCGAGCGGCCGCCGGTCTTCGTCTCGATCCTCGCCGCGCTGCTCGGCATCATCCTTGGCGGCGTGATCGGCGCATTTGGTGGGTTCTTCGCCGGTTCGCTGATCGCGGACCTGACGCATATGAGCTGCTTCGAGGGCGCCTGCGGATTTTTCGCGGCTTTCATCGGGCTGGGCGGCCTGATCGTCGGCGCGATCGCCGGCGGCATTTTCGCCATCTGGCGGGTCAACCGGCGCAGGCCGCCGCGGGCTCAGTAATTCCAAGGCCTCAATTTCATGGGGCCGCGATTGCGCGGGAACCACGCACGCTCTATGTCGATGGCGGGGTAGACGGGAGCCTTCCCGGGGAGAGCGTCGATGTTGCGGTTCATCTTTCGGCTGGCAGCCATGATAGCGCTGTCGATTTCGGTCATCATGGCGGTGATCGACACGACACGCTCGGTCGCCGCCTCCTCGCTGGTGATGACGCCGCTCAACGCGAGCTGGCTCGCGGTCTCGCCGGATACCCGCGCCGCCTTCGAGAGCTTCGTGCGCGCCAAGGCAAGTCCGCTGGTGTGGGACGGCGCCATCGCCTGGGTGCTCGCGCAGCCTGGTTTCGCCGTGTTCGCGGTGCTTGCTTTCCTGCTCTACGCCATCGGCTACCGGCGCAGGCGCCGGGGCGCGGAATTCGCTCCAAGCCCCTGAAGGCTCTCGTTGCGACGCAATTCCGGACGGAATGCTACGGCGAAACCGCGCGAGCCTGACCGCTTCACACTTTCCTGGAATTGCTCAAAGAGCCGTGCCGGAGCGCCGGTAACCGCTTTTTCCAACAGGTCAAAAATCCACGTGAATTTTGTTTCGCGCCGTGCCAGATTGGCCGCGAGCGGGAAGGGCAAACAACTTCCTGCCTGGCGTCGCCAGCCTGCCGGAGAACCGGGCAGGCAGGCGGCGCAAAACGGAAAAATAACCGACAGGGTGTGGATCACATGAAACGTATCGTTCTCGGCCTTCTGGCCGCAACCGCAATGGTTCTTCCGGCTTTCGCCGCGGACGTGCAGCCGGCCATCCTCTATGATCTGGGCGGCAAGTTCGACAAATCCTTCAACGAAGCCGCCTATCACGGCGCTGAGAAGTTCAAGACCGAAACCGGCGTCGCCTATGTCGAATTCGAAGTCTCCAACGCCTCGCAGCGCGAGCAGGCGCTGCGCCGCTTCGCCGAGGATGGCCGCAACCCGATCGTCATGGCCGGCTTTGCCTGGGAAGACGCGCTTAAAGCGGTCGCGAAAGACTATCCTGACCTGAACTTCGCCATTATCGACGATGCCGTCGACCTGCCCAATGTCCGCTCGCTGGTGTTCAAGGAGAACGAAGGCTCCTACCTCGTCGGCATCCTTGCGGCGATGGCGTCGAAGTCGAAGAAGGTCGGCTTCATCGGCGGCATGGACATCCCGCTGATCCGCAAGTTCGAATGCGGCTATGTCGGCGGCGCCAAGTCGGCGGGTGCTACCGACGTCATCCAGAACATGACCGGCGACACGCCGGCCGCCTGGAATGATCCGGCCAAGGGCGGTGAGATCGCCAAGACCCAGATCGACCAGGGCGCCGACGTGGTCTACGCGGCGGCCGGCGGCACGGGCGTCGGCGTGCTGCAGGCGGCGGCGGATGCCGGCAAGCTCGGCATCGGCGTCGATTCCAACCAGAACGGCCTGCAGCCAGGCAAGGTGCTGACCTCGATGATGAAGCGCGTCGACGTCGCCGTCTACAACGCCTTCATGGACGGCAAGAACGGCACCTTCAAGGGCGGCCTCCAGAATCTCGGCCTCAAGGAAGGCGGCGTCGACTACGCCATGGACGACAACAACAAGGCGCTGGTGACCGACGAGATGAAGGCCGCGGTCGAAAAGGCCAAGGCCGACATCATCGCCGGCAAGGTCGAGGTGCACGACTATACCGCTGACAACAAGTGCCCCTATTGATCGGCAGCTGAAGCAGGGTTTGAACCGCCGGGCCAGTGCCCGGCGGTTTCGTTTTTGGCAGGGGACGATGCGGCCGGCGGTCGAAGCCGTGGCCGAGGGGACAACCTATAGCGTGCCGACGATATAGCCGAGCGCGAACGCTGCCAAAAGGGCAAGCGCAATGACAAAACCAAGCCTGCCGCCAAGCGAATGCAGGCCGACGCCGTAGGACTTGCGCTCGAGCCGGTGGATCATCACTGGCGGCGGTTCGGCCTCGGGAGCGGCAAGGCCGGCGCGCCGCGCCTGCATCTGCGGCAGTTCGGCAAGGCGTTGTGTGATCAGCTCCCAGCGATTGCTGCGTGCATCGGGCGCCGCCGGATCAAGCGCGCGCAGGCGCTCGGCGAGCCGCAGCACCGTGTCGCGAAAGGCAGGATCGATCTCGAGGTCACGCTCGGCGCGGGCGCGTTCCCTGTCGTTCATCAGGCCGAAGACATAGTCGCCGGCCCGGGCGACGCGGTCGCTTTCACTGGACATGGCCGTCTTTTCCCATGGGCCTCACCAATGCGGCGGCTTGGTCACCGGAACGTCGGAGGCGGTCTGCTCCTCCAACTCCAGGAAGCGGTCGGTCAAGGCAGCGAGCTTGCGCTCCATGCGCTCGATCACCTTCCACTGTTCGGCGATCTGGCCGGACAATTCCTCGATCGTCTTTTCCTGCTCGGCGGCGCGGATTTCCAGCGTCGTCAGCCGATCGTCAGGCGTGGCCATGCAAAACCGGTCCTTGCGAATGTGAAGCCTTCACCCAAGCAGATATTCGTGTGATGCCCACGAGTACCCGCTTATGCTCAGTTGGTTCTCGCAGGTTCCGATCGCAAAACCGCGGGACACTTTTGCGGAACCTGCTCAGGTTCGAAATTGACAAGGGCGCGGGGATTTGTCGAGAGTGAACGGCCGATTGGCATAAGCGGGGCATCATGCTAGGCATTTTGACCAAGCGATAAAAAAACTGAGTGGGACAGGCTGCATGGCGCAAGCCGCAATTGAGCTCATAGGCATCAACAAGAGCTTTGGCGCGGTGCGCGCCAACCGCGACATCAACCTGGAGGTCGCGCGCGGCACCATCCACGGCATTGTCGGCGAGAATGGCGCCGGCAAGTCGACGCTGATGTCGATCCTCTACGGCTTCTACCAGGCCGACAGCGGCGAAATCCGCGTCGGCGGCAAGCCCGTTTCGATCCACACGTCCAACGACGCGATCGCGCTCGGCATCGGCATGGTCCACCAGCATTTCATGCTGGTCGACAATTTCACGGTGCTGGAAAATGTCATCCTCGGCGCCGAGACCGATGCGCTGCTGAAGAGCAGCATAACCAAGGCGCGCTCGGAGCTTGACCGGCTGGAACGCGAATACGGCCTCGAGGTCGACCCCGACGCCGTCATCGAGGAGCTGCCGGTCGGCCTGCAGCAGCGCGTCGAGATCCTCAAGGCGCTCTATCGCGGCGCCGAGATCCTTATCCTGGACGAGCCGACCGGCGTCTTGACGCCGGCCGAGGCCGACCACCTCTTCCGCATCCTCAAGCAATTGAAGGACCAGGGCAAGACGATCGTGCTCATCACGCACAAGCTGCGTGAGATCATGGCGATCACCGACACGGTTTCGGTGATGCGCCAGGGAACCATGGTGGCGACCAGGACGACAAAGGAAACCACGGTCGGCGAATTGGCCGAGCTGATGGTCGGCCGGCGCGTGCTGCTCAGGGTCGAGAAAGGCCAGTCGGAAGCCGGCGCGGTGAAACTGTCGGTGAAGAACCTGACGGTGAAGGACCAGCGCGGCGTCACCATGGTCGACAACGTCTCCTTCGACGTGCGCGGCGGCGAGATCGTCGGCATCGCCGGCGTTGCCGGCAACGGCCAGTCCGAGCTGCTGGAAGCAATCTCCGGCATCAGGCATGCGGTCTCCGGCGAGGTGATGCTCGACGGCAAGCCGATCGACCTCACCGGCAAGGCCGATCCCGGCGAATTGCGCGACCGCGGGCTGGCCCATGTGCCGGAGGACCGCCACCATGTCGGGCTGGTGCTCGCTTTCGAGGAGAACGAGAATTCCATCCTCGGCTATCACGACGACGAACGCTATCTGAAGGGGCCGTTCCTAGACGTCGATGCCATCATGGCCGACGCCAAGGACAAGATCGAGAAATACGACATCCGTCCCGCGAATCCACGGCTGAAGACGGCCAATTTCTCCGGCGGCAACCAGCAGAAGATCGTGCTGGCCAGGGAAATGGAACAGGACCCCGGCGTGCTGATCGTCGGCCAGCCGACGCGCGGCGTCGACGTCGGCGCCATCGAATTCATCCACAAGCGGCTGATCGCCATGCGCGACCAGGGCAAGGCCGTGCTGGTGGTGTCGGTCGAGCTCGACGAAATCCGCTCGCTCTCCGACCGTATCCTGGTGATGTTCGCCGGCCGTGTCGTCGGCGAGCGCGGCCCCGAGGCGACCGAAGGCGAGCTCGGCCTGCTGATGGCCGGCGTCGAGCACCAGGAGGCCGCCGAATGAGCACGCCCTACGCCAAGCTGCCGGCCTGGGCCGATTACGGGCTGATCCCGCTGATCAACCTGTCGGTCGCCTTTATCGTCGCCGGTTTCGTCGTCATGCTGGTCGGCGAGAACCCGTTCCGCGCTGCCGTCATCCTCGTCGAAGGCGCCTTCGGCAGGGGCACGGGCATCGCCTTCACGCTCTTCTATGCCACCACCTTCATCTTCACCGGACTGTCGGTGGCGGTGGCTGCGCATTGCAGCCTGTTCAATATCGGCACCGAGGGCCAGGCCTATATAGGCGGCCTGGGCATCGCGCTCGTTTGCCTGAGCCTCGACAGCGTGATGCCCTGGTGGGTGATCTTTCCGATCGCGATCGTCGCCGCCGCGGCGTTCGGCGCGCTCTGGGGCCTGATCCCGGCCTATCTCCAGGCCAAGCGCGGGTCGCACATCGTCATCACCACCATCATGTTCAACTTCATCGCGGCCTCGGTGATGGTCTATCTCTTGGTCGGCGCGCTGAAGCCGGCCGGTTCGCAGGCACCGCAGACGCGCAATTTCCTTGCCGGGGCGGAACTGCCGAAGCTCAACTGGGTGATCGAATTGTTCGGCGCCAAGATCCGCTCGGCGCCACTCAACATCTGCTTCCTGCTGGCGCTGGTCATGGCCTTCCTGGTCTGGCTTCTGATCTGGCGCACCAGGCTCGGCTATGAGATGCGCACCTATGGCCATAGCCCCAAGGCCGCGCGCTACGCCGGCATTTCGGAAACCCGCATCATCATCACCGCGATGATGATCTCGGGCGCGCTGGCCGGCATGATGGCGCTGAACCCCGTCATGGGCGACCAGCACAACGTCGCGATCGATTTCGTGTCCGGCGCCGGCTATGTCGGCATCGCGGTGGCGCTGATGGGCCGGCTGCATCCGGTCGGCATCGTGCTGGCGGCGATCCTGTTCGGCATGCTCTACCAGGGCGGCGCCGAGCTTGCCTTCGAGATGCCGGCGATCAGCCGCGACATGATCGTCATCATCCAGGGCCTTGTCATCCTGTTCGCCGGCGCGCTGGAACATATGTTCAGGCCTTACATCCAGGCGCTGTTCGCCTCGGTCAGTCCGAAGTCGGTCGGCATGCAGGCGGTCAAGGGGACAGGGGCCTGAGATGGACATGTTCAACGCAATCGTCCAGGTGCTGGATTCGACCATCCGCCTCTCGGTGCCGCTGCTGCTCGCCTGTCTGGCCGGCCTTTACTCGGAACGGGCCGGCATCTTCGACATCGGGCTGGAAGGCAAGATGCTGGTCGGCGCCTTTGCCGGTGCTTCGGCCGCGGCGGTCTTCCACTCGGCGCTGATCGGCCTCGGCACGGCGATCCTGATCTCGGTCGCTTTCGCCCTGGTGCATGGCTTTGCCTCGATCACGCATCGCGGCAACCAGATCGTCTCCGGCGTGGCGATCAACTTCATTGCCGCCGGGTCGACCATCATCCTCGGCCAGGCCTGGTTCCAGCAGGGCGGGCGCACGCCGGCACTGCAGCCGGGCGAACGCTTCGAGGCGATCATCTGGCCCGGCGCCGAGGCGATCAGGGATGTGCCGATCATCGGCCCGATCTATGCCGAGCTGATTTCCGGCCACTCGATCCTGGTCTATTTCGCCTTCGCCATGGTGCCGTTCACCTGGTGGGTGCTGTTTCGCACCCGCTTCGGGCTCAGGATGCGCGCCGTCGGCGAAAATCCGGCCGCCGTCGACACTGCCGGCATCTCGGTCGCCTGGCTGCGCTATCGCGCGCTGATCTGCACCGGTATCCTGACCGGGGTCGCCGGCGCCTATCTGTCGATGGTCCAGAATGGCGGCTTCGTGAAGGACATGACGGCGGGCAAGGGCTATATCGCGCTGGCAGCGCTGATCTTCGCCAAATGGAAGCCGGTCAACGCCATGTTCGCTTGCCTGTTGTTCGGCTTCCTCGACGCGGCATCCATCCGCCTGCAGGGGTCGCCGCTTCCCCTTGTCGGCAAGGTGCCGGCGCAGTTCATGCAGGCGCTGCCCTATGTGCTGACCGTTATCCTCCTGGCGGGCTTCATAGGCAAGGCTATTCCGCCGCGCGCCGGCGGCGTGCCCTATGTCAAGGAACGTTGAGATCGGGAACGCTGAGGCTGGATTTTCGTTCGGCGGCGACCGGCATTTGAACAAGATCGTGGGAGAGAAGAACCGGATGTCGCATGATCTGTTCGAGGCGGCGAAGACGGCGATGGCCAAGGCCTATGCGCCCTATTCGAAATTCCCGGTGGGTGCCGCGCTTCGCACCGAGGACGGGCGTGTCTTCACCGGCGCGAACATCGAGGTGGCGTCCTACCCCGAGGGCTGGTGCGCCGAGACGACCGCGCTCGGCCACTACATCATGGGCGGCGGCGGCAGGATCGTCGAGATCGCCGTGATCGCCGAACGCATGGCCAAATGCTCGCCCTGCGGCGGCTGCCGGCAGCGGCTGGCGGAATTCTGCCGGCCGGACACGAAGCTCTATCTCTGCGACAACACCGGCGTGGCCGAGACGGTCACCATGGGCGAGATGCTGCCTTACGGCTTCAGGGGCGATATCTTGAAATGATGGAAGCGCTGGATCATCTGGTCGAGAAGCTGGACGGGCTGGCGCCCAAGGCGGCGCTGGTGCTGGGCTCGGGCCTTGGCGGGCTGGTCGACCAGGTCAAGGATGCCAGGCGCGTCTCTTATGCCGAGTTGCCGGGCTTCCCGCGCAGCGGTGTTTCAGGCCATGCTGGCGAGGTGGTTGCCGGGCATTTCGCCGGCACGCCGGTGCTGATGCTGTCCGGCCGCGCGCATTATTACGAGCATGGCAACGCCGCCGCGATGCGCCCGGCACTGGAGGTGCTGGCCGGCATCGGCATCTCGCATCTGATCCTCACCAATGCCGCCGGCTCGGTCGATCCTGAAATGGGACCGGGCTCGGTGATGCTGATCACCGATCACATCAATTTTTCCGGCTCCAACCCGCTGATCGGCGAGCCGAGCGACCGCCGCTTCGTCGGCCTCACCGAGGCCTATGATAAGGGCCTGCGCAGCGCGATCGAAAAGGCGGCCAAGGAAACCGGCACGGCGCTGCACAGAGGCGTCTATATGTGGTTCTCCGGACCCTGCTTCGAGACGCCGGCCGAGATCCGCATGGCGCGCGTCATGGGCGCCAACGCTGTCGGCATGTCGACCGTGCCGGAGGTCATTCTCGCGCGCTTCCTCGGCCTCAAGGTCGCCGCCTGCTCGGTCATCACCAACCTGGCGGCCGGCATGACCGGAGCGGAGCTCTCGCACCAGGAGACCAAGGACATGGCGCCGGTCGGCGGCGCGCGGCTGGCGACGATCCTGCGGCGCGTCTTCCAGGACGGCTTGCCCGACTGATGCTGCCGCAGGAGATCATCCGCCGCAAGCGCGACGGCCACAGGCTCTCGTCCGATGAGATCGCGGCCTTCGTCGCCGGGCTGACGGCCGGCACCATTTCCGAAGGCCAGGTCGGCGCTTTCGCGATGGCCGTGTTCCTCAACGGCATGAGCCCCGAGGAGGCGGTGGCGCTGACGATCGCCATGCGCGATTCCGGCGACGTGCTCGACTGGTCCGACCTGCCGGGGCCGGTCACCGACAAGCATTCGACGGGCGGCGTCGGCGACAATGTCTCGCTGATGCTGGCGCCGATCGTCGCCGCCTGCGGCGCCTATGTGCCGATGATTTCCGGGCGCGGCCTCGGCCACACCGGCGGCACGCTGGACAAGATGGATGCCATCCCCGGCTATGCCAGCCAGCCGGATGTCGCGCTTTTGCGCAAGGCGGTGCTGGAAACGGGATGCGCCATCATCGGCCAGACCGCCGATCTGGCGCCCGCCGACCGCCGGCTCTACGCGATCCGCGACGTGACGGGCACGGTCGAGTCCATACCGCTGATCACCGCTTCGATCCTGTCGAAGAAGCTTGCCGCAGGCCTGGGCTCGCTGGTGCTCGACGTCAAGGTCGGCAACGGCGCCTTCATGGAAAAGTCGCGCGATGCGGTGGCCCTGGCGAACAGCCTGGTGGAAGTCGCCAACGGCGCTGGCCTGAACGCTTCCGCCTTGGTGACGGGCATGAACGAACCGCTGGCTTCGGCTGCCGGCAACGCGGTCGAAGTGAAGAATGCCGTCGACTTCCTCACCGGCCGTTTTCGCGACAAGCGGCTGGAGGACGTGACGCTGGCGTTGGCGGCGGAGATGCTGCAGTCGGCAGGGCTGGTCTCGTCGCAGCAAGATGGTCTCAGGCGCGCGACCGAAGCGCTCGCCGGCGGCCGGGCGGCTTCCGTCTTTGCGCGGATGGTGGCGGTGCTTGGCGGTCCCGGCGATTTCATCGAGAAGCCGGAAAAATATCTGCCGACGGCGCCGGTCGAACTGGCCGTGATGGCGGAACAGGAGGGGTTCGTGACCGGCATTGCCACGCGCGACATCGGGCTGGCCGTTGTCACGCTCGGCGGCGGGCGTTCCCGTCCGGATGACAAGATCGATCATGCGGTCGGCTTGACCCGGCTGTTGCCGGTCGGCGCCGAGGCGCGCTCAGGCGAGGCGCTGGCGCTGGTGCACGCCCGCACAGACGCGGAGGCCGAGGCGGCAGCGGCGGCCGTGCGTGCCGCTTACACGATCGGAGGTTCCAAGCCGCCCGCCGAGAAGACCGTGCTCAGGCGGATATTGGCGCGATAAAGCAGGTCACCGTTTCGCGGAAACGGTGACCTGCTTTATCTATTTTGTTTTGACGCAATTCCGGACGGAAAACCGCTGCACACTTTTCCTGGAATTGCTTATCACACTTACTGGACGAGCAGCAGCGCGCCGTCCTGGACCTGGTATTTCTGCAACCGCTGCAGGAAGCTCATGCCAATCAGGTTGGTCTGCAGCGCCCGGTCATCAAGCACCATCGCCTGCACGTTGTCGACCGAGATCTTGCCGATCTGCAGGTGGTCGACCGTAACGACGGCGGCCTTGATCGCCCCATTGGCAGTGTTCACCTGTTGATTGAAATCTGACGGGTTGAGCGAGATGCCGATTCTGCGCGCGGTCGAGGCGTTGATTGCAACCAGTGTCGCGCCGGTGTCGATCATGCCGTCGATCTGCCGGCCGTTGAGCTTGAACTGCGATGTGAAATGGCCGCGGTCATCGGCATTGACCAGAACCTGCCGGCCGAGCGGCATCGGCGTGGCCGGCTTGGCCGGGACCGAGACGAGATTGACCTGGGGCTCGGCCTTGGGCGCCGTCGGCTGCGCGGTTTCGGTCGATTTGAGCAGGCCGTCCACCAGATGCGGATTGGCCTGAAAGACGATCGGAATCGAGGCCGAGGTTCCGGCAAAGATGCCGAGGATAAGAAGCTTGCGCAGCATGGATGCCCCTTGGATCAAGGCCACATCCTAAAGCCGGCATGGTGTTTGCCGCTTTAACGTGCGCCGGAACCACGTGGTTGTGTAAACGCGCGGTAAACGGATGCGCTCACTTTGTCCCGTACATGCGGTCGCCGGCGTCGCCGAGGCCAGGCATGATATAGCCCTTGTCGTTCAGCTGGCGGTCGATCGAGGCGGTGAAGATCGGCACATCCGGATGCGCCTTGGTGAAGCGCTCGATGCCTTCTGGCGCGGCAAGCAGGCAGAGGAAGCGGATGTTGGTGGCGCCGCGTCCCTTCAGCTTGTCGATCGCGGCAATCGCCGAATTGGCGGTCGCCAGCATCGGATCGACGACGATCACCAGGCGGTCGGCAAGGTCGCTCGGCGCCTTGAAGAAATATTCGACGGCTTCCAGGGTCTCATGGTCGCGGTAGAGGCCGATATGGGCGACGCGGGCGGCCGGCACCAGGTCGAGCAGCCCCTCGAGCAGGCCATTGCCGGCGCGCAGCACCGAGGCGAAGACCAGTTTCTTGCCTTCCAGCGTCGGCGCCTCCATCTCCTCGATCGGCGTCTCGATCATGGTCGTGGTCAGCTCGAGATTACGAGTCACCTCATAGCCGAGCAGAAGCGAGATCTCGCGCAGCAGCCGCCGGAAGCCGGCCGTCGAGGTCTCCTTCTTGCGCATGATGGTCAGCTTGTGCTGGACAAGGGGGTGGTCGACGACGGTGACGCCCTGCATCGTGATCTCCTGAAATTCCGGCTGCTGGAAGCGACCCTAGCGACAATGCGCCGGCCAAGGAACCGCCCGGCGGCCATCCACCACAGCTTTTGCCTTAAATCCAGAAAAAGAACGAATCCAGCAGAGAGTTAGCGGCCGACGCCGTTGACACGGGCAAGCAGGGCGGCCTTGGTTTTCTTGTCCACGAAGGCTGCCTCGATAGCCGTCCTCGTGATGGCGGTAAGCGCCTTGTCGTCCATGCGGAAATGCTCGGCGGCGATATCGTATTCGCGCTTCAGCGAGGTCCAGAAATAGGGCGGGTCGTCGGAGTTGAGCGTCACCTTGCAGCCGGCGGCGCGCAGCGCCGGAAAGGGATGGTCGGCGAAGCTGTCGAACACTTTCAAAGCGATGTTGGAGCCCGGGCAGCATTCCAGCACCACTCCCTCGGCAGCGATGCGGCGGACCAGGTCCGGGTTCTCGATGGCGCGCACGCCATGGCCAATGCGGGAGGGGCGGATGTGGTCAAGGGCGGCCTGGACACTTTCCCAACCCATCAGCTCGCCGGCATGGATGGTGATGCCGAGGCCGGCTTCACGCGCGATCTCGAAGGCGCGCACATAGTCCTCGAAATCGCCGATGCGCTCGTCGCCGGCGACGCCGAAACCGGTCACCAGCGGATGGCCGCAGCGCGCCGCGAAGCGTGCGGCATGTTCGATCGCCTCGACCCCGACATGGCGCACGCCGGTGACGATCATGCGGCCTTCGATCCCTGTCTTGGCCTTGGCGCGGGCCATGCCTTCGCCCAGCGCATCGGTATAGGCTTTTGGCGAGAGGCCAGCCTTCTTCGCGTGGTCCGGCGAGGTGAAGACCTCGGAATATATGGCGCCGTCGCGAGCGAGGCTGGTCAGATAATAGTCGGCGAGACGCGCATAATCGTCTTCCGTGCGAAACAGGTCGGACGAGAAATCATAAGCGGCGAGAAAGGAGGTGAAATCGTGCCAGACGAAGGAGCCATCTTGGATATAGGGCGAAGGATCCTTGCCATATTTGCGGGCCTGGGCAACGACAAGCTCGGGGGCCGCCGCGCCTTCGATGTGGCAGTGCAGTTCGGCCTTCAAAATCATGCGGTCATTGCGCCCGGCATGCCGTTCTCGCACGGAATTTGGCCGGAAAATCATGCGGGACCTTTCTCGACCGGGTTTTGCAAGCGCGGCCGAAAACCGCGCCTTGGACAATAGCGTCGGCACCATCGATCGGCTATGGTCCCGCCGGTTTTATGACGGATCAAAATAATGTCAGTTGAGAGAACCACGGCCGCGGGCGGCATGGAAACCTCCTATGGTTTCAGGAAGGTCGGGGCAGGCGAGAAGCAGCCCCTGGTCAATGACGTCTTCCATAAGGTGGCCAATCGATACGACTTGATGAACGATCTGATGTCGGCCGGGTTGCATCGGTTGTGGAAGGACGCGATGGTCGCCTGGCTGAACCCGCCGAAGCGGCCGGGCTGGAAGGTGCTCGACGTCGCCGGCGGCACCGGCGACATCGCCTTCAGGATCGTCGAGGCCAGCCAGCGCCAGGCCCATGCCACCGTACTCGACATCAACGGTTCCATGCTCTCCGTCGGCCGCGACCGCGCCGAGAAGCTGGGCCTTGCGGCAAACACCGACTTCGTCGAGGCCAATGCCGAGGAATTGCCGTTCGAGGACGAGACCTTCGACGCCTATACGATCGCCTTCGGCATCCGCAACGTGCCGCGCATCGAGGTCGCCCTTGCCGAAGCCTATCGCGTGCTGAAGCGCGGCGGCCGGTTTCTGTGCCTTGAATTCTCGGAGGTTGAGATGCCGCTGCTCGACAAGGCCTATGAGGCCTGGTCATTCAACGCGATCCCCAGGATCGGCAAGGCGGTGACCGGCGACGGCGAGCCCTATTCCTACCTGGTCGAATCCATCCGCAAGTTCCCCAATCAGCAGAATTTCGCGGCGATGATCGCCCGCGCCGGCTTCGATCGCGTCACTTTCCGCAACTATTCGGGCGGCATCGCGGCCCTTCATTCCGGCTGGAAGCTTTGAGGCTGGACCCCTTGAAGCAGGCTCCTTTGAATCAGGATGGGCGATGAGCAGCGTCGCCGCCGCCTTCAGGCTTGCCCGGGCCGGCTGGGTGCTGGTCCGCGAGGGCGTCGTCGCGGCGTTGCCTGGCGAAGAGCTCTCCGGCATGCCGAAATTCGGCTGGAGCGTTGCGCGGCTTTTCACCCGCCGCCGGGCGCTAGGCTATCAGCGCGGCGACAGGCTGGCGCGCGCCGTGGTTCGGCTCGGACCCTCCTATGTCAAGCTCGGCCAGTTCCTGGCGACGCGGCCCGATGTCGTCGGCAACGACATGGCGCTCGACCTCGCGCTGTTGCAGGACAAGATGCACACCTTTCCGAAGGTTGAGGCGGTGCATGCGATCGAGGCCTCGCTCGGACGGCGGATCGACGACCTTTATTTGAGCTTCGGTGAGCCGGTGGCGGCGGCCTCGATCGCGCAAGTGCACAGGGCCGAGGTCGTGCGCGAGGGCATTGCTTCGCGCGTGGCGGTGAAGGTCATCCGGCCTGGCGTGCGGCACCGCTTCTTCCAGGACCTCGAAAGCTATTTCCTCGCCGCCCGCCTGCAGGAAAAATACATTCCCTCGTCGCGCCGGCTGCGCCCGGTCGAGGTGACGCAGACGCTGGCGCAGACCACCAGGATCGAGATGGATCTGCGGCTCGAGGCGGCCGCGCTTTCGGAACTCGGCGAGAACACCAAGGACGATCCGGGATTCCGCGTGCCGGCGGTCGACTGGGAGCGGACCGGCCGCGACGTGCTCACCATGGAGTGGATCGACGGCGTCAAGATGAATGACATCGCCGGCCTCGCCGCCGCCGGCCACGACCTCAAGGCGATCGCCGCCAACCTCATCCAGTCGTTCCTGCGGCACACGCTGCGCGACGGCTTCTTCCATGCCGACATGCATCCGGGAAACCTATTCGTCGAGGCGGACGGCACCATCGTCGCGGTCGATCTCGGCATTGCCGGGCGACTCGGCAAGAAGGAGCGGCGTTTCCTCGCCGAGATCCTCTACGGCTTCATCGTGCGCGACTATCAGCGCGTCGCCGAGGTGCATTTCGAGGCGGGCTATGTGCCGCGCCAGCACAATGTCTCGGCCTTCGCGCAGGCGATCCGCGCCATCGGCGAGCCGATCCACGGCCAGTCGGCCGACACCATTTCGATGGCGAAGCTTTTGACGCTGCTGTTCGAGGTCACCGAGCTGTTCGACATGGCGACGCGCCCGGAGCTGATCCTGCTGCAGAAGACCATGGTGGTCGTCGAAGGCGTCGCCCGCACGCTCGATCCGGCCTTCAACATGTGGAAAACCTCGGAGCCGGTGGTCGGCGACTGGATCGCCGGCAATCTCGGCCCGCGCGGGCTGCTCACCGACGCGCGCGACGGCGCCAAGGCGCTGCTGGCTCTTGCAAGGCAGGCGCCGGACCTCGCAGCCCGCACCGACCGGCTGTCGCGCGAGATCGACCTGATGGCAGAGAACGGCCTGCGCTTCGACGAAGCGACCGCGCACGCCATCGGCAAGGCCGAAGCGCGCCATACCCGCTCCGGCCGCGCGGCGCTGTGGGTGATCGCGCTGACGCTGATCTACATCGCGTGGAAATTGCTCTGAGCGCACTGCGGCTTGTCGGCGATTGATTGCATTGCTATCATTGCATGCGGCGTCTGAAAAGCGAGTGCAATCACATGGCCAGCATCACGATCCGCAATCTCGATGACCAGGTCAAGGACCTGCTGCGGCAGCTCGCGGCCGAAAACGGCTGCTCGATGGAGGAGCAGGCGCGGGCGATGATCCGCGCCGCGGTCGAGGGCCGGGCGGGGCAGGCCGGCCGGATCGACCAGATCGAGGAGAAGCTGCGCGCGCTGACCGGTTCGAAGGAGCGGGCGGCGCCGGTTGCCGCGGCATCCGGCAAGCCCCTCGGGCGAGGCTCACTCTTCGGCAAGCGCATCCTGCTCATCATCGGCGGCGGTATCGCCGCCTATAAATCGCTCGACCTGATCCGGCGGCTGCGCGAGCGCGGCGCTTCTGTCCGGGTGGTGATGACGTCGGCAGCGCAGGAATTCGTCACCACGCTGTCGGTCGGCGCGCTTTCGGCCGACCATGTCTTCACCGAATTGTTCGACCGCAAGGACGAGCACGATGTCGGCCATATCAGGCTGTCGCGCGAGGCCGATCTGCTGGTCGTGGCGCCGGCCACGGCCGACCTGATGGCGAAGCTCGCCAACGGCCATGCCAGCGACCTTGCCTCGACGGTGCTTCTGGCCACCGACAAGAAAGTGCTGATGGCCCCCGCCATGAACCCGAAGATGTGGGCGCATCCGGCAACGCGGCGCAACCGGGCGACGCTGCAGAAGGACGGCATCGCCTTTGTCGGTCCCGGCAAGGGCGAGATGGCCGAAAGCAACGAAGCGGGCGAGGGGCGCATGGCCGAACCGCTGGAGATCGTCGCCGCGATCGAGGCGATGCTCGACGAGAAGCCAAAGCCGCTTGCCGGCCGCAGGATCATCGTCACCTCCGGGCCGACGCATGAGCCGATCGACCCAGTGCGCTACATCGCCAACCGGTCTTCGGGCAAGCAGGGCCATGCCATCGCGGCCGCGCTGGCAAAGCTCGGCGCCGATGTGCGGCTCGTTTCCGGTCCGGTCACCATTGCCGACCCGGCCGGCGTCGCGACCACCCATGTCGAAACGGCCGCCCAGATGAAGGAAGCGGTCGAGAGCCTGCTGCCGGCGGATGCCGCTGTCTTTGTCGCGGCGGTCGCCGACTGGCGCACGGCCAACGCCGCCGGCGAGAAGATCAAGAAGGTGGCGGGCGAGGGGCCGCCTGCGCTGCAGATGGTCGAGAACCCGGACATCCTGGCCAGCATTGGCCATCATGCGCAGAGGCCTGGCCTTGTCGTCGGCTTCGCCGCCGAAACGCAGGATCTGATCGCCAATGCCGAGGCCAAGCTCAAGAAAAAGGGCGCCGACTTCATCGTCGCCAACGACGTCTCGCATGAAAGCGGCATCGGCCCATCGGGCGTGATGGGCGGCGACCGCAACAAGGTGCGCATCGTCTCCAGGGCCGGCGTCGAGGAGTGGCCGGAGATGGGCAAGGACGAGGTGGCGGCGCGGCTTGCCGCGCTGATTGCCGAGCGGCTACAGACCATCGTGGTGTGAAGCCGAAGCCGGTGCTTGGATCGCCGGCCCTCGACGTCACTCGGCGGCGATGCCGGGACGGCTCGTGTTCGCGGCGAGCCCGGCCTCGATCGACTCGGCGATGATCTTCAAACCGAGCTCCAGCTCTTCCTCGGAGATCGTCAGCGGCGGGGCGATGCGGAAGACTCCGCCCATGCCGGGAAGCTTCACGATGTTCATGCTGAGACCGCGCTGGAACGCCTCCGCCGCGATCGCGGCGCCAAGCTGATGGTCGGGAACCCGGTCCTTGCGGTCCTTCACGATCTCGACGCCGAGCAGGAGACCGCGGCCGCGCACGTCGCCGACGCACTCGTAGCGCTGCTTCAGCCGCGAGAGGCCGTCGAACAACTGCGCGCCGAGATGCTGGGCGCGATTGACCAGCTTTTCTTCTTCCACCACATCGAGCACCGCCAGGCCCACAGCCGCCGGCAGCGGATCGGAGACATGCGTGGTGTAGAACAGAAAACCTTTCGCATGCGCTTCCTCCTCGATCTCGGCCGTCGTCATGACGGCCGATAGCGGAAGGCCGGCGCCGATCGTCTTGGAGAGCGTCAGGATATCCGGCGTGACGCCGTCCCTCTGGAAGGCGAACATATGGCCGGTGCGGCCGATGCCTGTCTGCGCTTCGTCGAGGATCAAAAGCATGCCGCGCTCGCGGCACTTCCGCTGGAGAGCCGCCAGGTAGCCTTGCGGCAGCTCCAATATGCCGCCGCTCGACAGGATCGGTTCGGCGACGAAGGCCGCCAGATTGCCCGTCGACTGGCTGTCGACCAGATCGAAAGCATCGTCGAGCTCGGTCTGCCAATCCAGCGAGCCGTCGGCATGCTTGAAACGCGGCCGGAAACTGTTCGGCGCCGGGATCGCGAGCGAGCCGACCGCGGCAGGTCCGTAGCCCTTGCGGCCGGCGCTGTAGGTTGCTGACGCCGCCACGCCGGTCATGCCGTGCCAGCTCTTCGAAAAGGCGACGATCTCGTGTTTGCCGGTCACCAGCTTGGCCATGCGGATTGCGGCTTCGTTCGATTCTGCGCCGGTCGACAGGAGCAGCACCCGGTCGAGGCCCGGCGCCAGCGCCGCCAGGCGCTCGGCAAGCTCGACCACCGGACGGGACAGCATGCCGCTGAACAAATGCGCGACCTGACCGACCTGGCGGCTCACCGTCGAGACAATCCGGGGATGGGAATGGCCGAGCAGCGCGCTCATCTGGCCGGAGGTGAAATCGAGGATCGGCCGGTCGTCGGCGTCGTAGACGAACGATCCCGCCGCGCGCTCGATGATCGCCGGCTCGAAACTCCCACCATACCGGATGAGATGCTTTTGCGCCGCATTCCAAAAACCATGATCCTGGTTCTTCGACATCGTTCCAGCTCCACCACATCGATTGGCAACAAATAGCGGTTGGCGTTGATGCAGTAAAATTGATAGTAATCGGATCCGGATATCAACGGATTTGATATGCAGGCTCCGCTCGATCTCAAGCTCTTGTCGACATTTGTGCGCGCGGCGCATTCCGGCACGCTGAGCGCCGTTGCGGTGCAGGTCGGGCGCACGCAATCGGCCGTGACCATGCAGATCCAGCGGCTGGAGGAGGCGCTTGGCCAGAGCCTTTTTCATCGCAGCGGCAGCGGCGTCCGGCTCACCGGCAGCGGCGAACGTTTTCTTGCCTATGCCGAGCGCATCCTCAAAATCCATGACGAGGCGATCTCGGCCTTTTCCGACAAGGGCCTGCATGGGTCGATCATCTTCGGCAGCCCCGAAGACTATTTGAGCGCGTTCTTCCCGGCGCTCTTGAAGGGTTTCGGCACCATGTATCCCGATGTCGAGATCAAGGTGGTCTCGGCGCCGACGGTCGAGCTGCGCACGCTCATCAATGCGCGTCAGGTCGATCTGGCGCTCGTTTCCACACCCAATCCAGGCGATGCGCCGGATGTCGTGCGCAGGGAATCGCTGGTCTGGGTCGGCAGCCGGCCAACCCTGGAACTCCATGATTTCGGCGACACCGTTCCGCTCGCCCTGGCTGCGTCGAACGCGATCGACCACAAGGGGGCTTGCGAGGCCATGACCCGCGCGGGCCTGCGCTACAAGATAGCCTATGCCTCCAACAGCCTTGCCGGGCTGATCGCCGTCGCGCGGTCAGGCCTGGCGATCAGCGTGATGGCGGAGGGGGCGGTGCCGCCCGATCTCCATGTCGGCGCTCCGCTTCCTCCGCTGCCCGGGCTTGGCATCGTGATCGATTTCGCCGATGCGGAAAGATCGCCCGCAGCTATCGCCTTTGCCGATCACATCCGCAAGGTTCTGCCGTCGCTTTGAGGGTCTGCCGCCTTGCAGCATGTCGATCAGCTCGTGGGCTGGACCGTCAGCCCGCGGCCATTTGCGGCCGGTTCGCCGTCACCGACATCCTCAGGGCCGCCAGGCACCCGACGATCCCGAGCGGCACGAAAGCCAGGAACAGCCAGCCGGCGACGGTCGCGGCCGCCTCCCGGCTGAGGCCATCGGAGAACCCACAGGCATTGGCGATAATGCCGGCAAGGGCGGCGCCTACCGCATAGCCTATGCGCTGCATCGTCGGCACGGCGGCCGAGGCGATGGTCTGTTCGCCCTCGCGCGCCGAGGCAACGATCACGCGCGTCAGGAACGGCCAAGCGACGCCGAAGCCGCCTCCCTGCAGAAGGGCGCAAAGCAGAATCAGCGGGATCGAGCCGATCGGGATCGTGTAGGCGAAACCGGCGAGGCCGGCGGCGATCATCAGCGCGCCGACGACGATGATCGACCGCTCGCGGTGCAGCGGCGCATTGGCGACGGCGATAGACAGGATCGACCAGGCAATCGATTCGGCGGCGATGATGTAGCCTGTCGTCAGGATCGGGATGCCGTGCAGCGTGGTCAGCAGCAACGGCCCGTAAATGGCGAAGGTGCAGGTCGCCACGGAGAAGGCGGCCACCATGGTCATGCCGCTGCCGAGCGCGGAATTCCAGGAAAAAAGTTGCGAGGGAAACAGGCGCGAGCGCGGCTTCAGCGCATCGACTCGGAAGAACAGCGCGAGGCCGGCCAGGCCGAGCAGTATGAGCAGCGACGAGCGCAGCAAGGCGATGTCGACACCCGCCGCGGCGATCAGCACGACGCTGACGGCAAGGCAGCCGAGCGCCAGGAAGGGGAAGGCGGGCGTCGGGCCGGCGCCGGCCTGCGGCCGCTTCGCCTGCGGCGTGCCAAGCACAGCGAAGCTTGCGAGCGCCATGGCCGCACCGCCAAACGTGAAGACACCGAAGGCCCAGCGCCAGGACAGGAAATCGACCATGATTGCGCCGAGCATCGGGCCGCTGAAGGCGGCGACACCCCAAATCGCCGAGATGATGCCGAAAAGCTGCGGCCAGATATTGCGCGGGAACAGGCGCTCGACCGAGACGAAGGCGAGCGAGACGAGCGCACCGCCACCCAGGCCTTCGACCAGCCGCCCGGCCAGGAAGACCGGCATTGATGGCGCGGTGGCGCAGACCAGCGCGCCAGCGGCATAAAGAAGGGCTGCGGCCATCATGTTGGTGCGCAAGGCGACGAAGCTGACCAGCCGGCCGGCGGCGGCACCCGCGACTATGGCGCCGAGTTCGTATACGGCCAGCGACCAGCCGACGAACTGCACGCCGGCAATATCGCCGACCATCGCCGGCATGACCGTCGCGATCATCGTCTCATTGGTGGCGTGGAGCAGGATGCCGAGGCTGATGAAGCAGAAGCGTGCCAAGTCGCCATTTGCCCACAGCGCGGGCCAATCTATCTTGTCGCCGCCTGCCTTGTTGCCGCTTGCTGCCGTCACGTCGATCTCCTGCTTGCGATCCGCAGCCTCATCCGCATTGCGAATGGGCGCCAGATCCAGTTCGGCAGGGCTTGTAGAACCTCAAGCGCGGTTGAGCTCAAGAGGCTTTTTCGCTTATCGTGGAAGGAAGGCTCCACCGGCCCTGGTGGTCAGTCAGTTCGCTGTGCTGCGCAACTGGAACTGGCTGACGCCGATGGCGATGTTGAGGCCGGTCTGGGTCTGGACGCTGAGCGGCTGCAGGGTGAAGGCATTGCCGGTGCCACCGACCAGGAGATTGGCGCCGGCGCCGACCGCGGCGGTCACTTCGGCGCTGGCGCCGACATAGTCGCCGGCAAGCGCACCTGGGGCGTAGATGTTGTTCATCGGCGTCAGCACCAGCCAGCGCATCACGCTCTGGCTGGTCGTGCCGATATCGAGGCCGTATTTGTTGACGGCGCCGAAATAGGCTTCCGGCGCGAAGGTCTTGTCGGCCGGCGTGAAGGTGCAGCTCAGATCCTTGCTGGAGCCGAAGACGAAGCCGGTGCCACCGCCGATGGCGCAATCCAGGACGCCGAGCTCGACGCCGCCGGTCTCCGCCCGAGCCTGCCCGGCCAGTGCAACGATCGCGATCGCGGTTGCGGCGATGATCCTCGACATATGTCCCCCTCTTGTTTTGACGCAATTCCGGACGGAAAACCGTATCGCACTTTTCCTGGAATTGCTCAAAAGCATGCGGCCCGGAACGGCTACAATGTCCTGTTCCGGGCCGCGCGTATAGGCGGATGTCGTTGGCGGCTGAGCGCCTATTTGTAGGAGTGGACCAGATCCAGCGACGCCACCGCGACAGCGAGGTTGACGCCTGTCTGTGCCTGCACGCTGAGCGGCTCCAGCATGAAGGCGCCGTCGAGGCCGCCGACCAGCAGGTTGGCGCCGCCGCCGGTCACGACGGAGGCCTCGGCGTTGACGCCATAATAGCTGCCGGCGAGGTCGCCCGCCTCATGATGGCGCGTGGCGGCAAGCACCGCCCAGACGAGCTGGCCCTGATGCGTCTGGCCGAGGTCGACGCCGAGCTTGGAGATCATGCCGGTGTACTGCTCGGCCGGACCGTGATGATAGGGACGGAAGGTGCAGGACACGCCCTTGTTGGACGTGATGACATAGCCGACGCCGCCGTCGATCGTGCAATCGAGCGTGCCGAGCCGGAGCGTGCCGGCGCTGACTGGGGAAGCGAGGACCGTGGCGGCAAGCGCGGCAGCGGAACAGGCAAGGGATTTGATCATTGGAAAGGTCCTTTCGCGAAAATCTTGGCCCCGGCTTGAACGGTCGAGGTGCGAGGAGCGTTCCGCCGAAAACTTGGCGCGAACATGGCAAAGGTTAACGCACTGCCCTGGGCGGTTAACGGATCGCTATCGGCGTCGCCACGGCGCAACACTGCGGCCGCCGGCGGCGACCGCGCCTGGCGCGAGATGCCCTTCCGTTACAGGCTTCAGCTGGCGTTGCCGCCGGTGCGCGACAGGCCGTCCTTGGCCGGCTGGTAGTTCGGGTCGAGGTGGATCGCCTCGCGATAGGACTTGGCGGCTCTCACCTTGTCGCCGCGCCGCTCGTAAATCAGCGCCTGGTTGGCCCAGGCCTCGGCATTCTTGCCGTCGAGCTTGATGGCCATGTTAAAGTCGGAGAAGGCGTTGTCCTCGTCGCCTGTCGCCAGATAGGAGAGGCCGCGGCCGTTGTAGGGCTCGGCGGCGTCCGGCGCCAGCGAGATCGCGGTCGAGAAATCCTCGATGGCGAATTTGTGCTGGCCCTGGCTCTGATAGATCAGACCGCGATTGTGGTAGGCGCGCGCATCCGTGGTGTCGAGCTGGATCGCCTTCTGGAAGTCGTTGAAGGCATCCTGGGTGCGGCCCGCCTTACGGTAGAGATTGCCGCGGCCGATATAGGCGGCATCGTAGTTGGCGTTGATCTGGATCGAGCGGTTGTAGTCGGCCAGAGCGGCTTCCTGATTGCCGAGGAAGCGCTGGATCAGCGCGCGGTTCGAATAGGCCTGGTAGAAATTCGGGTTGAGCTGGATGGCCTGGTTGAAGTCCTTGAGCGCCGCCTGGTACTGGCCGCCGCGGCCATAGGCCGAGCCGCGCACATTGTAGCCCTCGGGATCCTGCGGATTGCGCTGGATGACCGCCGAGAGCGAGGAGATGTTCTCGCTTGAGCCTTGCGCCTTGTCGATCGAGTTGAACTCACCCGTCGGGGCTGTCTGACATGCTGCAAGCATCAGACCCGAAAGCAGGGCCGCCGTCAGGGCGAAGCCGCGAAAAGCGGTTCCACGCTCCACGGTAATAGCGTTCATCTTTGTCCTCACTGCCGCAGCGCCGTCAGTCCGTTCCCTCTCCGAACCGGCTCGAATCTATAAACAAAAAGGTGGCGGCGATTCCGCATCGCGCCACCTTCGGTATCCTTCGAAAAGGACGAAAAATAGGCGTTATGAGCGCGGCGAACGCGGCGCGCCACCAGCACCGGCCGGAGCCGGACGCGGGGTCATCGGCAGCAGGCCTTCGCGCTGGGCGCGCTTGCGGGCCAGCTTGCGGGCGCGGCGCACGGCTTCGGCCTTCTCGCGGGCACGCTTCTCGGACGGCTTCTCGTAGTGACCGCGCATCTTCATTTCGCGGAAAATACCTTCGCGCTGCATTTTCTTCTTCAGCGCGCGAAGCGCCTGATCAACGTTGTTGTCGCGGACGAGTACCTGCACGGGCAATCCTGTCTTCGGGTTTGAAATCGTTAGGCAATCGGCCATAGCCGAGATGCCTCCGCGGCGAGTTGCACCGCGAATTGTGGCGGCTGATAGCAGAATCAGGCCGGGATGTCCACCTCTCATTGCCGGAAAGCGCGATCAAAAACCGGAGCGGCGCGCCCCGCCGCGATTCAGCCTTCCACCGCCGCCAGATGGAGGCGTGCGAAATCCTCAAAGAATTCGCCATAGTCGCAGGTGATTTCCTCGCCGGCGGCGATGTCGCGAATGGCGGTGGCGCCGCCATATTGCGAGAAATCGGTATTCGGCCGCTCGGAATGGTTCATGAAGCGGCCATTGTCGACCTCATAGACCATGAAGCCCGGCTTGTCCGGGCTCGGATAGGCATAGCGGTCGAGCAGTTCCCTCAGATGCGGGGATGCCGCTTCATATTTTTCCATCGGAATCAGGCGGTCGAAATCCGGGTCGAGCCGCCAGATCGAAGCACCTTTGCGGATCGGCTCGGCAGCGAAGACGCCGACGCCTTCGATGGCGCTCTGGGCAACATAGGTCCTGATCAGCAGCATCGTTCCCCATCCATTCTCGACGGGAAACGAAAATCGTCAAAACGGGCCGGAATGCAAGGCCGCCGGCGCAAGATTTTCCACTGGCCTGCGGCATGGCAGGCGCCAATACCCTCACGTCCGCTTGATCAGGCATCGCCGTCGGCAGCGGCGCGATCCGGCATGGCGCAAAGCGGCAAGCGCCGTCGCAAACAGCGCAAGGATGACATCGCGGTTTCGCTAGTGATACTCCTCGCGTGACGGGCGGACGACATCCGCGATTTTTGGCGCGAGGCTATAACGTGAAGAAATATTCGGTATTCGCCATCGCCCGCGAGGCGATGCGCGGCCACAAGGGCTGGGAAGAGCAGTGGACCTCGCCCGAGCCGAAGAAGGAATATGACGTCATCATCGTCGGCGCCGGCGGGCACGGCCTGGCGACGGCCTATTACCTGGCGAGCGAGCACGGCATCACCAACATCGCGGTGCTGGAAAAGGGCTGGCTCGGCGGCGGCAACACCGGTCGCAACACCACCATCATACGCTCCAATTATCTCTATGACGAAAGCGCCGGCATCTACGACCACGCGCTGAAGCTGTGGGATGGGCTGAGCCAGGAGCTCAACTACAACGTCATGTATTCGGCGCGCGGCGTCATGATGCTGGCGCACAACGTCCATGACGTGCAGGTGTTCAAGCGCCATATCCATGCCAACCGCCTCAACGGCATCGACAATGAATGGCTGACGCCGGAAGAGGCGAAGGCATTCTGCCCGCCGCTCAACATCTCCAAGGAAGCGCGCTATCCGGTGATGGGCGCGGCGCTGCAGCGGCGCGGCGGCACGGCGCGCCACGACGCGGTCGCCTGGGGCTATGCGCGCGGCGCTTCGGCGCGCGGCGTGCACATCATCCAGAACTGCGAGGTCACCGGCATCAAGCGGGCTGCGAACGGCGCGGTCAGCGGCGTCGAGACGACGCGCGGCTTCATCGGCGCCAAGAAGATCGGCGTGGTCGCGGCCGGCCATTCCTCGGTCATCATGAACATGGCCGGCGTGCGCATGCCGCTGGAAAGCTATCCGCTGCAGGCGCTGGTGTCGGAGCCGGTCAAGCCGGTGGTGCCCTGCGTGGTGATGTCCAACACCGTGCACGCCTATATCTCGCAGTCCGACAAGGGCGAGCTGGTCATCGGCGCCGGCACCGACCAGTATGTCTCCTATTCGCAGACCGGCGGACTGCACATCTTGCAGCACACGCTCGACGCCATCTGCGAGATGTTCCCGATCTTCACACGCATGAAGATGCTGCGCTCCTGGGGCGGCATCGTCGACGTGACGCCCGACCGCTCGCCGATCCTGGCGAAGACGCCGGTCAAGGGGCTTTACGTCAATTGCGGCTGGGGCACCGGCGGCTTCAAGGCAACGCCCGGCTCGGGCAACGTCTTTGCCCACACGATCGCGAAGGACGAGCCGCACCCGATCAACGCGCCCTTCACGCTCGAGCGCTTCCGCACCGGACGTCTCATCGACGAGGCCGCGGCGGCGGCGGTGGCGCACTGATGATCAATCAGTCGCATTGCGATCAACAGGCCGGCGCGCGCGCCGGTCACGGCAAGTTTTAGGATCACCCAGATGCTTCTCATCCGCTGTCCCTATTGCGAGGAAGAGCGCCCGGAACTCGAGTTCCGCAATGCCGGCGAGGCGCATATCGCGCGCCCGACGAACATTGCCGCCGAGAGCGACGACGATTTCGAGAAATTCTTCTTCATCCGCGCCAACCCGAAGGGCGTCATCTATGAGCGCTGGCGGCACATCCATGGCTGCGCGCGCTTCTTCAACGCGGTGCGCGACACCGTCACCGACAAGTTCGTCATGACCTACAAGGCCGGCGAGCCGAAGCCCGCGAAGCTGCCCGGAGCCGCGAAATGAACGCCATGTTCCGCATTTCCGGCGCCGGTCGCCTCAGCCAGGCGAAGACCGCCTCCTTCAGTTTCGACGACAAATCCTATGTCGGCATCGAGGGCGACACGCTCGCCTCGGGGCTGCTCGCCAACGGCGTGCATCTGGTCGGGCGATCGTTCAAATACCATCGGCCGCGCGGCGTCGTGTCGGCCGGCGCGGAAGAGCCCAACGCGCTGGTGCAGATCGTGCGCGACGATGCGCGCAAGACGCCGAATGTTCGCGCCACCGTGCAGGAGCTCTATGACGGGCTGACCGCCCATTCGCAGAACCGCTGGCCGTCGCTTTCCTTCGACGTCGGCGCCGTCAATGACATCGCCTCGCCGCTATTTTCAGCCGGCTTCTACTACAAGACCTTCATGTGGCCGAAGTCGGCCTGGAAGAGCCTTTACGAGCCGAAGATCCGCGCCGCGGCCGGCCTTGGCGTTTCTCCGGACAAGCCGGACCCGGACCACTATGCCGCGCGCTACGCGCATTGCGAGGTGCTGGTGCTGGGCGGCGGCGCTGCCGGCATTGCAGCTGCCCTTGCCGCCGCCGAAACGGGCGTGCGGGTGATCCTCGCCGACGAGCAGGCCGAATTCGGCGGCAGCCTGCGCTTCGAGAGCGGCGCCAGGATCGATGGCCAGGACGGCTATGCCTGGGCGCAAGCCGCGATCGCCAAGCTCAAGGCGATGGACAATGTGCGGGTGCTCTCCCGCACCACGGCTTTCGGCTATTACGCGCAAAACTTCGTCGGACTGGTCGAGCGGGTCAGCGATCACCTGAAGAGCCCCGGCCGCGACCTGGCGCGCGAGCGCCTGTGGCAGATCCGCGCTGGCCGTGTCGTCATTGCCACCGGCGCCATCGAGCGACACATGGTGTTCGCCAACAACGACCGTCCGGGCGTCATGCTGGCCTCGGCGGCGCGCACCTATCTCAACCACTACGGCGTGGCCGTCGGCAAGAATGTCGGCGTCTATACGGCCAACGATTCCGCCTATACCGCGGCGATCGACCTCAAGAAGGCCGGCGTCAACATAGCGGCCATCGTCGACCTGCGCGACAATCCGTCGGGACCGGTGATCGACGAGGCGAGGGCGCTCGGCATCGAGATCAATTTCGGTCGCGCGGTGGTGAGCGCCGGCGGCAAATTGCGCGTGTCATCCATGACCGTGCAGCCGAAGAATGGCGGCGGCGGACGCACCATCCCGGTCGACGCGATCCTGATGTCGGCCGGCTGGACGCCGTCGGTGCATCTGTTCTCGCAGTCGCGCGGCAAGGTCGCCTTCAACGCCGAGACCAAGCGCTTCGTGCCCGGCACCTACGCGCAGGATTGCGTCTCGGTCGGCGCCTGCAACGGCACGGACGGGCTGGACGCGACGGTAGACGAGGCCTATGCGGCCGGCGCCAAGGCGGCGAAGGAAGCCGGCGGCAAGGCCGGAAAAGGCGCCAAGCCGAAGGTCGATGCCGGCGAGAGCTGGTCGCGCGGCATGCTGGGCGCCGCCCCCGGCGCCGGGCCAGGCACCACGGTCAAGGCCTTCGTCGATTTCCAGAACGACGTCACCGCCAAGGACATCCGCCAGGCGGTGCATGAAGGCATGCATTCGATCGAGCACGTCAAGCGCTTCACCACCAACGGCATGGCGACCGACCAGGGCAAGACGTCCAACATGCATGGCTTGGCGATCGCCGCCGAGGAGCTCGGCAAGCCGATCCCGCAGGTCGGCCTCACCACGTTTCGCGCGCCCTATACGCCGGTGACCTTCGGCTCGATCGTCGGCCACGCGCGCGGCGCGCTGTTCGACCCGACCCGGCGCACGGCGACGCATGGCTGGGCGGCACGCCAAGGTGCGGTGTTCGAGGATGTCGGCCACTGGAAGCGCGCCTGGTATTTCCCCAAGTCCGGCGAGGACATGCACGCCGCCGTCAACCGCGAATGCGTGACGGTGCGAAAAGTGGGCGGCCTGTTCGACGCCTCGACGCTCGGCAAGATCGAGGTGGTCGGGCCGGACGCGGCGAAGTTCATGGAGCTGCTCTACACCAATCCGTGGGAGAAGCTGGAAACCGGCCGCTGCCGCTACGGCATCATGCTGCGTGAGGATGGCTTCATCTATGACGACGGCGTCGTCGGTCGGCTAGCGCCGGACCGTTTCCATGTGACGACGACCACCGGCGGCGCGCCGCGCGTCATGAACCATATGGAGGATTACCTCCAGACGGAGTTCCCGCATCTCAATGTCTGGCTGACCTCGATCACCGAGCAATGGGCTGTGATCGCGGTGCAGGGGCCCAAGTCGCGTGAGATCATCGCGCCACTGGTCGAAGGCATCGACATGTCGGACGAGGCGATGCCGCATATGTCGGTGCGCGAGGGCAAGATCTGCGGCGTGCCGACCAGGCTGTTCCGGATGTCCTTCACCGGCGAGCGCGGTTTCGAGGTCAACGTGCCGGCCGATTACGGCGAGGCGGTCTGGGAAGTGCTGTGGGCCGAAGGGCAGAAGCATGGCGCGACCGCCTACGGCACCGAAACGATGCACGTGCTGCGCGCCGAGAAGGGCTATATCATCGTCGGCCAGGACACCGACGGCACGGTGACGCCAAACGATGCCGGGCTCGACTGGGCGGTCGGCAAGAAGAAGACCGACTTCGTCGGCATCCGCGGCCTGACCCGGCCGGACCTAGTGGCCAAGGGCCGCAAGCAGCTCGTCGGGTTGAAGACCAAGGACCCGAAAGTGGTGCTGGAAGAGGGCGCGCAGATCGTCGCCGATCCGAAGCAGCCGATCCCGATGAAGATGATCGGCCACGTCACCTCCAGCTACTGGTCGGAGAATTGCGGCCGTTCGATCGCGCTGGCGCTGGTCGCCGGCGGTCGCGACCGTATCGGGCAGACGCTCTATGTGCCGATGCCGAACGGCACGATCGAGGTGGAAGTCACCGGCATGGTGTTCGTCGACGAGAAGGGAGAACGCCTCAATGGCTAAGGCTGCCGCCAAGACAAAAGCTGCTGCATCCGCTTCCGCCGAACGGCGTCCTGCGCTTGCCGGCCGCACGCTGTCGGCGCCGGGCGTGAAGGTGGAGATCCTGCCGCCGGCCGAACGCGTCTCGCTGCGCGCGCCGCAGGCTTCGATCGCCGCGCTCTCCAAGGCGCTCGGCGTGACGCTGCCGGTCAAACCGAAGAGTTCGGCGGCGAAGGATGGGCGCACGGCGCTGTGGCTCGGCCCGGACGAATGGATGATCATCGACGAGGCCGGCAACGATCCGCTCGCCGACTGCGCCAAAGTGACGGCGCTGCATTCGGCGGTCGGCATCTCGCATCGCAATGTCGGGATTTCCGTCGCCGGACCAGCGGCCGCCGTGACGGTCAATTCGGGTTGTCCGCAAGACCTGTCGCTCGAGGCTTTCCCGGTGGGCGCCGCCTCGCGCACCATTTTGGGCAAGTCCGAGATCGTGCTGTTGCGCACCGCAGCGGAAGCGTTCCGCGTGGAATGCTGGCGTTCCTTCTCGGACTATGTCTTTACTTTGCTGTCGGAAGCGGCGAGCGACGCGGCGAACTGATCCTCGCAGCAATCGGTGCGAGGAACCATAGCCGGTCCGGCCCGTTTCTGCGGCTTGCGAGGAGATTGCCGATGCCGTCCAAAACCGCGCCGAAATCGCCCAAGAAGACTCCGGCCGTCCGCTCGCTGGAGCACGAAAAGCATCGGGAGGTCGAGGAAGAGGAACTCGAGGAAGGCCTCGAGGACACGTTTCCGGCCAGCGACCCGGTGTCGATCACGAGCACTTCCATCCCCGGCGGGCCGGCAAAGCCGGGGAAAGCCAAGGCGGTGCCAGGAACGAAACCGCGCAAGAAATAAGCCTGGACCGATCGCTCGGGGCTAGAGGCAGTACGAAAAAGGGCGGCCAGGTGCCGCCCGTTTTCGTTTGAAATCGCACCTGCAGCGCTTACAGCCCGGGCACGAACCACGGGTTGACGTCGATGCCAAGCTTCGGGCTCTTCGGCTGGCTCTTGGTGGTGTCCGCCTTTTCGACCGAGCCGGTCGCGGTGCAATCGAGGGTCACATTGGCGTTGGTCTGGGTGCAAGCAGCAGGCGCATGCTTGGCCGGCTGGCTCGCGCCGGCAAAGGCGGCGCCTGAGAAAGCCAGAACGGCAGCGAGGGTGAGGATGGTCTTCTTCATTTTCCGTCTCCGGTCGTACATGTACGATACAACGTACAGATACGGTTAACGGAAACTGAATTCAAGAGAGAATTTGTACGCGTACGACAAATCTTCTTGAACATAAGAATTCGCCGGCGCGAATCCAGGCGATGGGCTATCACGGAAAAGCGCTGCAACCGCCGGTCAGCAGTTGACGGGTGTTTCGGTGAGCGAGGGGATATCCTGCGCCGACAATGAGGCCAGCATGAAGTCGCACATCCGCTTCACATAAGCCTGCGGATCACCGAACGGATAGAAGGGGAAGGTGATCAGCAGGGAAATCGTGCCGTGGCCGACGGTCCACAGCATAGTGGCGATAGCGCGCGGATCGCCCTTGAGCTTGCCGGCGGCCACGCAGGCCTCGACCCGCTTGATCAGCACCTTCATGGCGGGGTTGCCCGCTTCCATGTCCTCGTAGCTGCGGCCCTCGGGCAGCCGGGTCTTCTCGGTCATGAAGACGGTGCGGTATTCGTTGGGATTGCCAAGGCCGAAAGCGGCATATTCCGTCATCACCGCCTTGAGCGCCTCGATCGGATCGTCGGCGGGGTGTTCCTCGATGCGACGGGCGAGCGTTTCGAAAGCGTCCTCGGCGAGCGCGAACAGGATGTCCTGCTTGTCGGCGAAATAGGAATAGACCGACATGGGCGCATAGCCGACACGCTTGGCAAGCTTGCGGATGGTCAGGCCTTCGTAGCCCTCCTCCTGAACAAGCTTGTGAGCTGCCGCGACCAACTCGGAGCGAAGCTCAGCCTTCTGCTTTTCGCGGCGTTTCTGAACGCTCAGCGTCAATGTCCGCTGCCTTTTGTCGTTGGTTGCCTGGCGAAATTATATACGCTGTACGGAAACGGACAAGAGAGCAGGCTGGTTCCCTTGCGTACGCTCCAACCTCTGTTAAACGCAATTCCGGACGGAAAACCGCAAAGCACTTTTCCTGGACTTGCGCTCTGTTAGACGCAATTCCGGACGGAAAAACCGCAAAGCACTTTTCCTGGAATTGCTCAAATCGCCCCGATGCCGCCGTCGAGCGCGAGGGCATGGCCGGTCATGAAGGAATTGGCCGGGTCGGCGAGGAACAGGATGCCGGTGGTGATCTCGTCGACCTCGCCGACACGCTTCATCGGCACGCCGCGAGTGAGCTCGGCAAGCGCTTCGGCTTCGGGCGTGCCGGTGAAGCGGACGAAGCCGTCGACCATCGCCGTCCTGGTGTGGGCGGGGCAGACGGCGTTGATGCGAATGCCCTTGCTGGCATATTCCACGGCGGCCGAGCGCGTCAGACCGACGACGCCATGCTTGGCGGCGGCATAGACCGAAAGCTTGGGCGCGCCGGAGAGACCGGCGACGGAGGCGATGTTGACGATGACGCCGCCCTTGCCGCTTTCCCTGAACTGCCGCTCCATCCGAGGGATCTGGTGCTTCATGGCGTAGAAGACGCCGAGCAGGTCGACTTCCACCACGCGGCGGGCCTCCTCGGACGTGACCTGCGGCAGGCGTACGAAGCTGTGCACGATGCCGGCATTGTTGACGGCGATGTCGAGCCGGCCGAATTTTTCGACGGCCAGTTTGACAAGATCCTCCGAGAGCTTTTCATCGGCGATGTTGCCGGCAAGGATCGCGGTCTGGGCGTCGAGGGTTGCGGCGAAATCGGCAAGCGCGGCCTCGTTGAGGTCGGAAAGAACCAGCCGCGCGCCTTCGGCGGCAAAGGCCTTGGCCGCGCCGCTGCCGAGACCGCCTGTCGCGCCGGTGATGAGGACGGTCGCCCCGTTGAAACGGCCCATTTGTCTGCCCTCCGCTTCAGCTCTTCTTGTCGATCAGCTCCACCGCCAGCGTTGCAAGCAGTTTGACGGCCTCTCCATAGGTCTTGGCCTTCTCGGGATTGGAGGCATTGCCGTCGAGCGCGCGGCGATAGACGCCCTGGCAGATCGCCGCCAGCCGGAAGAACGAGAAGGCCAGGAAGAAGGTCCAGTTGCCGATCTCGTCAAGGCCGCGCCGGCGGCAATATGCTGCGACATAGGCCTCTTCGGAAGGCAGGCCGGCGGCGGCGCGGTCGATCCCGCCGAGGCCGCGAAAGCCCGAAGCATGCGGCAGCCGCCATTGCATGCATTGATAGGCGAGGTCGGCGAAGGGATGGCCGAGCGTCGACAGCTCCCAGTCGAGCACCGCGATGACTTTCGACGCATCGAGCGCGAACATCATGTTGTCCAGCCGGTAGTCGCCATGGACGAGCGAAACGCGGCCGTCATCGGTCGGCATATGCGTCTCGAGCCACGCAACCAGCCTGTCGATATCGGCTATGGTTTCGGTTTCGGAGGCCCGGTACTGGCCGGCCCAGCGCGCGAGCTGGCGTTCGAAATAGCTGCCGGGCTTGCCGAAATCGCCAAGGCCGACCGCGTCCACATCGACATCGTGCAGGGCGGCGAGCGTGGCATTCATGGCATCGTAGATCGCCGCCCGCTCGTCATTGCCGGAAGCGTCCGGCAGGGACGGATCCCAGAAGACGCGGCCGTCGAGATACTCCATGATATAGAACATGCGGCCGATCGGCGATTCCTCGCCTGAGAGATGCAGCATGCGCGGCACCGGAACAGCCGTGCCGGCAAGCGCCCGCATCACCCGGAATTCGCGGTCGACCTGGTGCGCGGATTTCAGCAATTGTCCCGGCGGCTTGGCGCGCAGCACATAGCGGCCGCTGGCGGCGGTCAGGAGATAGGTCGGATTGGACTGTCCGGATTTGAATTTTTCGACCTCGGACAGGCCGGCAAAACCCGGGACATGCGCCTCGAGATAGGGCGCAAGCGCCGCCTGGTCTATGGCACCGGCCTCGCCGCTCATGCGTTCTCGGGCTGACGCTCGATCAGCGTCAAGGTCAGCCAGCGCGCCGTCAGCGCCGGCTTCTTCGAGCCTTCGATCTCGATGGTTACGTCATGCGCCGTCTGCACCCAGCCGGATGGCCTCACCTTGACGTCGGCCAGCACGAAACGGGTGCGGATGCGGGCGCCCGTCTTCACCGGCGCCAGGAAGCGCAGCGTATCGAAGCCGTGGTTGACGCCCATCTTGGTGTTTTCCAGCGGCGGCATGGTCTCGAAGGTCATGGCCGACAAAAGCGACAGCGACAGAAAACCATGCGCGATGGTGCCGCCGAACGGCGTTTCGCGCTCGGCGCGCTCCGGATCGCAATGGATGAACTGGTGGTCGTCCGTCGCATCGGCGAACTGATCGATCATTCGCTGCGTCACCGTTCGCCAGGGCGAGACGCCGACCTCCTTGCCGACGCTTGCCAGAAGCGTATCGAGACTGATCGGTTCCACGCTCATGTCCTCCGCACCCCCGTCTGGTTCCTTGAGCCGGGCGTCTTATTCCTTGAACCCCGCCCGGATTCCTTGAATCGGGCGTCTTACTCCTTGAACAACGTCATTCCGTGCTGCACCGACTGGCCGCCGTCGATGGGCAGGATGGCGCCGGTGACATAGCTTCCGGCACGGCTGCACAAATAAAGCGTTGCGCCGGCAATGTCATCCGCCACGCCGATGCGGCCGAGCGGAACATGGTTACCAACATGTTTCGCCTGCTCCTCGGTCGCGGTGGCGAAGGCCGTCATACGGCTCTGGAAAGGACCGGGGGCAAAGGCGTTGACGGTGATGCGGCGGGCGGCGAACTCGATCGCCAGCGTGCGCGTCAGATGATGCACGGCGGCCTTGGAGGCGGCGTAGGAATAGGCGTCGTCGGCAAGCGGCTGGGTGCCCATCACTGAGCCGAGATTGATCACGCGGGCCGGATCCTCGTCGCTTGCTGCCGCGTCAAGCAGCGGCAAAAGCTCCCGCGTCAGGTGGAAGACGGCGGTGACGTTGACGCCGAACACCTTGGCCCAGGCGTGGTAGGGGAACTCCTGCAGCGGCGCGCCCCAGGAAATGCCGGCATTGTTGACCAGGATATGCAGGCGCTCCGTGCGCGCCTTCACCTCGGTGACAAGAGCGGCGATGCCAGCTTCGCTGGACACGTCGCCGGCAAAGCCCTCGGCTTGGCCGGAGCCGCCGAGCGCGTTCAATTCGTTGGCGACTTTGGCGCAATCCTCACCCTTGCGCGAGGCGATCATCACATGAGCGCCGGCGCGGACCAGGCCGGTCGCCACCATGCGGCCAATGCCGGTCGCCGCGCCCGTCACCAGCGCAGTCTTGCCGGCGACCGAGAACAGCTTGTCCAGATAGCTCATTGCATTCCTCCGCACCCTCGATCAAACCGGCGAGGGACTCGCGTTGACAAGGCTAGCCGAAGTACGGTCATCCTTGCCACGGGTAAAGATTTATCTGCGAAAGGGACCGGAAGCGATGGCGGACATGAATCTCGGCATGACCGAGCGGCTGAAGCCGATCCACCGGCGTGTGGCGGCTATGGTTCGCGACGAGATCGCGCCACTCGGGGAGGAGTTTCTCGCCGAAATCGGCAAGGAGGGCGACCGCTGGGCCTACACCGCCAGGCAAACCGAGATCCTCGAAGGCTTGAAGAAGACGGCGCGGGAGCGCGGGTTGTGGAACTTCTGGCTGACCGATTCCAAACGGGGCTACGGTCTTTCCACCGTCGAATATGCCTATCTGGCGGAGGAGATGGGCAAGGCGCATCTCGGCGCCGAGACCTTCAACTGCTCGGCGCCCGACACCGGCAACATGGAGGTGCTGGAGCGCTACGGCTCGGAGGCGCACAAGCGCGACTGGCTGGAGCCGCTGCTGGAGGGCCGGATACGCTCGGCCTATCTGATGACCGAGCCGGACGTTGCCTCCTCGGACGCGACCAACATCTCGATGCGCTGCGAGCGACAGGGCGGCGATTATGTGCTGAACGGCGAGAAATGGTGGGCGTCCGGCGCCGGCGATCCGCGCTGCGCCATCTATATCGTCATGGTCAGGACCGGATCGGACGAGGAGCCGCAGCATCGCCGGCATTCGATGTTCCTGGTGCCTTCCGACAGCAAGGGCGTCACCAAATTGCGGCCGATGCAGGTCTATGGCGACGATGACGCCCCGCACGGCCATATGCATCTGAGATTCGAGAATGTGCGAGTGCCGGCGACGAACCTCATCCTCGGCGAGGGCAGGGGCTTCGAGATCGCGCAGGGGCGGCTCGGGCCGGGCCGCATCCATCATTGCATGCGCGCCATCGGCCAGGCCGAGATGGCGCTGGAGATGCTGTGCCAGCGCTCGGTTCGGCGCGAGGCCTTCGGCAAGTCGCTGGCCAAGCTCGGCGCCAATTTCGACATCATCGCCGAATGCCGCATGGAGATTGAGATGGCGCGGCTCTTGTGCCTGAAGGCGGCGTGGATGATCGACCAGGGAGACGCGCGCGCGGCCGCCCCCTGGATCAGCCAGATCAAGGTGGTGGCGCCCCGCGTCGCGCTGAAGGTCACCGACGAGGCGGTGCAGATGTTCGGCGCGCAAGGCATCAGCCAGGACACGCCGCTCGCCCGCTCGTGGACGCATTTGCGGACGCTGCGGCTGGCCGACGGGCCGGACGCCGTGCACCGGCGCCAGGTGGCGCGCACGGAACTGAAGAAATACACGCAGGAAAAGGTCTGACAGCCATGACGCTTCCATCGCAAATGCGAGGTCTGCTGCTTGTCGGCGACGGTTACACCAGAACGCCTTCGGCGGCCGCGCTGGAAGCGATGGAGCCTTACCTTGAGCCCGGCAGCATAGCCGTGCCGGAGCCGGGGCCGACACAGGCGCTGATCAAGGTCAGCCTCGCCTCGATCAACCCCTCCGACATCGCCTTCATCAGGGGCCAGTACGGCCAGCCGCGGGTCAAGGGCCGCCCGGCAGGTTTCGAGGGCGTCGGCATGGTCGTCGCCACCGGCGACGACCCGTACGCAAAAAGCCTGTCGGGCAAGCGGGTCGCCTTCGCCATCGGCGTGTCGAACTGGGGGGCATGGGCGGACTATGCGGTTGCCGAGGCCGCATCCTGCATCCCGCTCATCGACACGGTGCGCGACGAGGATGGCGCCGCGATGATCGTCAATCCGCTGACCGCCTTGGCCATGTTCGACATCGTCAGGGAGGAAGGCGAAAAGGCCTTCGTCATGACGGCCGGCGCCAGCCAGCTCTGCAAGCTGATCATCGGGCTGGCGAAGGAGGCGGGTTTCCGGCCGATCGTGACGGTGCGCCGTGACGAGCAGATCCCGCTTCTGGAGGAGCTCGGCGCCGCCCACGTCCTCAATGAGAAGGCGGCGGATTTCGAGGCCGTGCTGCGCGAAACCATGAAGGCAGAGCAGCCGCGCATCCTCCTCGATGCGGTCACTGGCCCGCTCGCTTCGACTATTTTCAACGCCATGCCGAAGCGGGCACGCTGGATCGTCTATGGCCGGCTCGACGCGGAGCCGACGGTTATCCGCGAGCCGGGGCAACTGATCTTCCAGCACAAACGCGTCGAGGGTTTCTGGCTGGCCGAATGGATGCGCCAGTTCCGCGACAGGCTGGGTCCGGCGGTGCTGGAGGCGCAGAAGCGCTTTTCCAACGGACGCTGGTCCACCGACGTCACGGCGGTGGTGCCGCTGGACGAGGCGATGGCTCGGCTGCCGGCCGAGCTCGCCAAGCCCAACGGAAAGGTGTTCATCAGGCCCTGAACAGCCTGGCGCCGATTTGAACACAAAGCTGTGATCGGCAAGAGAGTGGCGGAAAAACGCCGCTGTCTCGCCTTCCGTTGCTCCGCGTCGGTAACAGGCACCCTCGGATGTTCTATTTCATTTCGATGTGATATCTGGCCGGCGCTTGAGGCCAAACGGCGATGGGAAAGCCGTTCTGGTCGGAATGCGGGGTGCGCTATGAGGGTGACCAAGCCGGTTTTCGACCGTTTGGGGTTTTGGCTTTGGGTCGGGTCGTTTCTGATTGTGCTTGGCCTGGCGCTATGGTCGCCCAATCCGCGTTCGGTGGTCCATATCTACAGACACGGCAGTGAATCTTTTCTCGCAGGAGAACCGCTGTATCAGGTCGAAGTCGCCATGGGGTACCTATATGCTCCCGCCTTCGCCGTCCTCTATGTTCCGCTGCTGAAGCTCGGGCCGTATCTGGGCAATGTTTTGTGGCACATGCTGGGCTTCGGGGTGCTTACCTTTGCCGCGATGCGCCAGGTCCGCAAGGTGGGCGGCGAGGAGCAGACATGGCTCCTGTCTTTCGGTCTCTTCCTCGCCCTGCCGGTTTCGTTGGCAGCGCTTCGCAATGGCCAGGCGACGATCCTGCTTACCGGGGCGTGCTGGTTTCTGACGCTGTCGGCACTCGAGGGGCGCCGCGCCGAATGCTTCTTCTGGGCCATGCTTGCGATCATCGCCAAGCCGACCGCGATCATCATGCTGCTTCTGGCGGGAGCGCTGCGTCCCAGGCTGATACCGGCGCTGGTGCTGGCGGTCCTCGTCGTTCTCGTCATCCCCTATGGCTTTGCGCCGACCGACTATATCAACGCGCAATATCACGATTTCTTCCGGCTGCTGACTTCGATGGCGGTCGACCCGACCGGGCCATTCGTCCCGGCCGACTTCACGGCGCCTTTCACGCGGTTTGGGATGCCGATCCCTGAATCCGTGGCGACAATCGTGCGCGTCGTCGCCGGTTTGCTCACACTTTGGCTGGTGCTCCAGTTCGATCGCAGGCTGGACTCCAACCTCAGCGGACTCGCCATCTTCCTCGCCGCGGCATTCTACATGTGCGTCTTCAATCCGCGGGTCGAGCAGAACACCTATGCCATGGTGGCAGTGCCAGCCGGTCTCTCCATCGCATTGCTTTGGCGGGAGAAGAGAGCCGGTGCCATACGCTGGTTCCTGGCAACGCTCCTCTTCGTCACGGGGCTGACCAGTGTCGATCTGCGACTGCACGATTTTTTCCATCTGTGGTTCCGACCGCTCAGCGTCAGCATAATTGCCTGCGTGCTCATCGGCTGGCTCTGGACGCAAGACAGACAGAAGGCGCCAGCCGCGGGAGCCGTCGCGCATGGCTGAGAGGCTCGACGTCATCGCGCCGTTCTTCAATGAGGCCGAATCCGCGATTGCCTTCGTCGGGCTGCTCGACAGACTCGAGGCAGCCGTGGCGGAGCGCTTCGGCATGACGGTGCGCAAGATCCTCGTCGATGACGGCAGCCATGACGGCAGCGCCGAAACATTCGCGGCGGCGCTGTCCGGTTCCTGGGAGATCGTGCGGCTCAGCCGCAATTTCGGCAAGGAAGCCGCGGTGCTCGCCGGGCTCGACCATTCCCGCGGCGACCTGGTCCTCATCATGGACTCCGACCTCCAGCATTCCATGGATATCAGCCTGAAGATGATCGGCGAGCTGGTCAACAACCCGGAGATCGATGTCGTTTACGCGCAGAACGACCGGCGGGAGGGCAGTTGGCGGCGCAGCCAGCTGGCGCGGCTTTTCTACAAGCTGATCAACAGCAGCCAGCGCTTCGATATCCCCGAAAATGCCGGGGACTTCCGCGTCATGCGCGGCGCCGTGGCGCGCGCCCTGACCAGCGTGCGCGACAAGCGTCGTTTCAACAAGGGCCTGTTCGCCTGGGCGGGCTTTCGCCAGAAGGCGGTGCTTTATTCGCCGGAAAGCCGCGCCAGCGGCACGTCGAAATGGAGCCGGTTCAACCTGATCGCGTTCTCGCTCGAAGGGTTCACCTCGTTTTCCGTGATCCCGCTGCGCATCATCAGCCTCATCGGATTGCTGGCGGCATTTGCCGGTCTCGCCTATGGCGTGAAAGTGCTCTTCGAGGTGCTGTTCTACGGCATCGCCGTGCCCGGCTATCCAAGCATCATGGTCGCCGTCGTGTTGCTGGGCGGCCTCAACCTGGCGCTGCTCGGCCTGATCGGCGAATATGTCTGGGTCACGCTCAGCGAAAGCAAGGACCGGCCCGTCTACATCGTGCGCGACGTGCTGCATGGCAATGCCGCCGAGCAGGTTGCTCCCGACAGATGACCCGGCCGATCCGCCTGATCGCCGACGATTACGGCCTGGCGCCGGGGGTATCGGGCGCGATCCTCGACCTCATCGAGCGCGGCCGGCTGACCGGAACCGGATGCATGACCGGTTTTCCCGAATGGGAAGAGGCGGCGGCGCGCATCCGGCCGTTCCGCCGTCGGGCCGCCGTCGGGCTGCATCTGACCCTCACCGATCAGGTCGCCGCGACCGGACCGTCCAGCCTGGCGCCGGCCGGTAAATTGCCCGGGCTCGCTTCCCTTGCGCTACCGGTGCGGCGCGGGCGTATCGACGAGCGGGACGTTCATGCCGAGCTCGACGCCCAGTACGACCGTTTCGTCGAAACGCTGGCCGGCCCCCCCGACTATATTGACGGGCACCAGCATGTGCATTTTCTTCCCGTGGTGCGGAATTGGCTGCTCGCGCGGTTTGGGGCAAGCGCGCACAAGCCGGCGCTGCGAGGGGCGCCGGGACTTCCGGGCATGGACGCTGCGGCGGCGAAGATCGCGGCGGTCGCCGCTCTCGCCGCAGGGTTCAACGGATCGATGCGCCGGGCCGGCTTTAGCGTCTTGACGCCGCTTTCCGGGATTTATGACTGGCGGCAGCCGGAGAAGTTCGCTTCAACGCTGCGCGCCGCGATCAAGACCTTGCCCGAACAAGGGGTGTTCATGTGCCATCCGGGCCATGTCGATGACATTTTGCGGGCGCGAGACCCGATGCAGGCCGCGCGCGAGGTTGAGTACACGGTTCTTTCCTCGCAGGATTTCGGCGACATCCTCGACAAGGCCGGAGCCCGCGTCATGGATGGCGGCGCATGAGTAATGCCGGCCAGCCGCAGCGCTCGACCGGCAACAAGATCGTCCGCTTCGCTCTTGTCGGACTGGTCAACACCGGCATCGACCTCACCGCATTCTACCTGCTGCTCAAGCTCGCGGCGCCGGCTCTGGCCGCCAATGTCGGCGCCTGGTTCGTCGCGGTGCTGTTCTCCTTCGTTGCGAACCGCTTCTGGTCGTTCGAGCGGGACCCGGACATCCGGCTGCACCATTCCTTCCTGCGCTTCGTCTCGCTGGGCGCGTTGATCTCGCTGGGCGTTTCCAGTCTCTCGATCGCGGCGCTGGCAGGAGCCATCGGCGTGTGGCCGGCCAAGATCATCGGCGTCGCGGTGGCGGCCGTGCTGAATTTCTTGGCCGCGCGCTGGTCAATCGAGGGGCGGTTGTTGAGGTGAGTCCAGGGATGCCACTGCCCGGCCGGCTGGATGTCAGGACTATGTCTTTATCCCGAAACCGGTTCCCACTTTCGGGAGACATGCCTTAGCGCAAGCTCTCGAGATCGCGGATGCGCTTGGCGCCGGCGGCTTCCAATTGCCTCGTCACAGCGCCGATCAGGGTTTCGGCGACCACGAACAGAGCGGCGGACGAATCCCAGGCCGAAGGCACGGCGGTGCGTCCGGCGATCACATGGCGGGCGAAGCGGGCGATCGGCGACAGCCATTGGTCGGTAAAGAGGATGATCTGCACGCCGCGGTGATGCGCCTTCTCGGCGAAGCGGACGAGGCTTTCCTGGTAGCGGCGGATGTCGAAGATCACCAGAACGTCGCGCTTGCCCATGTCGATCAGCCGGTCGCGCCAGATGCTCTCCTGGCCGGCGAGGTGGTAGACATCCGGCTGGATGATGGCGAGATGGGCGGCCATGTAGCGCGCCAGCGGATCGGTGAAGCGGCCGCCGATGAGGAAGGTCTTGCCGCGCCGCTCGGCAAGCCGCGCCGCGATGTCGGCCAGCTGTTTGTCGGTGAGGTGGCGGAAGGTCTCGCGCAAATTGTCGAGCGTCGCCTCCAGCATCGGCGAGACGGCGCCGCCGGCCGAGCCCGGATTGAGCGTGCGCGAAGCGGGCGACTGCAATTGCGCGGCCAGCTCATCCTGCAACGCCGACTGGAATTCGGGGTAGTTCTGGAAACCCAGCCTGGCGACGAAACGCAGGATCGTCGGCGAGGACACGCCGGCCGCGGCCGAGAATTCGGCGACGGTCTTCAGCCCGGTCAAAGGATAGTTGGCAATCAGCGTCTGGGCAGCGCGGCGCTCGCCGGCCGGCATCGCGCCGATGCGGTCGGAGATCAGTTCGGCAATGCTGGAAATCATGGTTTTCCCCCACCCGTTGACCCGCCGCCGCCGTTTTCCCGAATTCGCGTTTGACAAAGCCGGTCAAACTGTATGAAATCATTCACCGGGACGCAATGAGGCAAAATACGTAACATAAGATACAGCGCTCCCGAGGGGACGGCAGTATGGAGAAAGCACGGCCCGCCAGCCTTGCACCGTCGGAGACCGTAAGGGTGACCAACCCTGGCGGCTCGAGCCCCTTCGTTTTCACCTGCGACCACGCCTCGAACTTTCTGCCCGCCGAATTCGGCACGCTGGGGCTGCCCCTTGAAGACCTTTCCCGTCACATCGCCTGGGATCCCGGCGCGCTGCCCGTCGCCAGCCGCATGGCCGAGGCGCTCGACGCCACTTTGGTCGAGACCCGTGTGTCGCGCCTCGTCATCGACTGCAACCGGCCGCTCGACGCGCCCGACCTCGTGCCACCGGTCAGCGAGACGACAGTCATTCCGGGAAATTCCGGCCTGTCCGATAAGCGGCGCGCCGCGCGCGTCGACCTTGCCTGGCGCCCGTTTCATGACGCCATCTCCGGGATCGTCGACCGGCGGCTGGCGCGTGGACAGGAGACGCGGCTGGTCTCGGTGCACTCCTTCACGCCGGTCTACAAGGGCAAGAGCCGGCCCTGGCATATCGGCATCATCCATGATGACGACCGCAGGTTGGCGGCGCCGCTGATATCGGCGCTGCAGCGGCTCTCCGGCGTCACCGTCGGCGTCAACGAACCCTATTCGCCGGCCGACCGCGTGTATTTCACGCTGGAGCGGCATGCGCGCTCGCGCGGCCTTGCCTGCGCGATGATCGAAATCCGCAACGACGAAATCGCCGGCGAGACCGGGCAGCGGAAATGGGCGGATCTGCTCACGGGCATATTCTCGAATCTGGAGCCCGAGGAGGCCAGGGGCTCCCGACAACGCGCAATGGGAAAGTCAGTACAGTCGGCCAGCTAAGAACCAACAGGGGACCAAAATGTCAGCGCATGACTATACGGAGCACGACAAGCACGAGGACTTAAAGGTCCTCCACGGAATGGGCTATGCCCAGGAATTGTCGCGAAGCATGAGCCGCTTCTCGAACTTCGCGATCTCTTTCTCGATCATCTGCATCCTTTCAGGCGGCATCAACTCCTTTGCCCAGGCGATATCCTCGATCGGCGGCGCCGGCGCGGGCATAGGCTGGATCGTCGGCTGCGCCGTTTCCGGGTTCTTCGCCCTCGCCATGGCGCAGATCGCCTCGGCGTTCCCGACAGCCGGCGGCCTCTATCACTGGGCATCGATCCTCGGCAACCGGTTCACCGGCTGGCTCACCGCCTGGCTCAACCTGCTCGGCCTGATCACCGTGCTGGGCGCCATCAACATCGGCACCGCCTTCTTCTTCGTCGGAACGTTCGGTAGCTGGTTCGGGCTGACCGGCACGGCGGGCGAGGTCGTCGGATTTGTCGCCGTCATCACGGTGATCCAGGCGCTCTGCAACCACTTCGGCATCAAGCTGACCGCCATGCTGACCGATGCTTCCGGCTTCCTGATCCTTGGCGCAACGGCGGTGCTGATCGTCGCCTGCCTGGTGTTTGCCCCGGCAATCGACGTCACCAGGCTATGGACGTTCACCAACTATTCGGGCGACGCAGGCGGCGGGGTTTTCCCGCAGTCGGATTCCATGACCTATCTGTTCCTGCTCTGCCTGCTGCTGCCGGTCTATACCATCACGGGATACGACGCGTCGGCGCATACGTCGGAAGAAACGCTGAAGGCAGCGCACTCCGTGCCGAGGGCAATCATTTCGTCGGTGCTTTGGTCGTCGCTTATCGGTTGGGTGATGGTCTGCGCGATCACGCTGGCGATCCCGGACCTGGCTGCCGGCGCCAAGCAGGGCTGGAGCGTCTTCTTCTCGACCATGGACGCGATCCTGCCGGTGTGGCTCAAGGAACTGCTCTATCTCGCCATCCTGATCTCGCAGTTCCTCTGCGGCCTCGCCACGGTGACCTCGGCCTCGCGCATGCTGTTCGCCTTCTCGCGTGACGGCGGCATGCCGGTCGGGTCGGCCGGACTGGCGAAGGTCAGCCCAACCTGGCGCACGCCGGTGAACGCGATCTGGACCGCGGCGATCCTTGAGATCATCTATGTCTTCCTCGCCCAGTTCATCTCGATCGGCGGCACGAATATCTACACCATCGTCGTCAATTCGACGCTGGTCTTCCTGTTCCTGTCGTTCACCATTCCGATCGTGCTCGGCATGCTCGCCTTCGGGACGGCGAAATGGCCAAAACCCGGCCCGTGGAACCTCGGCGGCGGCCTGTTCAAGCTGTTTTGCATCCTGTCGGTCGTCGGCATGGCGATCATCTTCTACATCGCGGTTCAACCGCCAAACGACAAGGTGCTCTACATCACCATCGGCTTCATCATCTTGACCGCCGTGCTCTGGCTCGGCTTCGAGAACCGCCGCTTCCAGGGTCCGCCGATCGGTGAGCAGATCGCGGCGCGCCAGGCGGCAATCAAGGCGGCCGAACAGGCGGTCGGCGAGACCGGCAACTGACCTTCGCTCATGACCATGGCCGGCGCAATGCCGGCCATGGTCTCGTTTTTTCCCTTTCAAATCGACAGCACTGGAGCGCCAAAGGAATGGCCGGGAATTTCTCGTTCGATCAGTTGAAGAAGGCGGTCTCGAACGGCGAGATCGACACGGTGCTGGCCTGCATCGTCGATATGCAGGGCCGGCTCTCGGGAAAACGCTTCCTGGCCCAGTATTTCGTCGATTCCGCGCATGGCGAGACGCATGGCTGCAACTATCTGCTCGCCTGCGACATCGATATGGAGCCGGTGCCGGGCTACAAGGCGGCGAGCTGGTCGAAGGGCTATGGCGACTTCGTCATGAAGCACGACCTGTCGACGCTCCGGCGCATTCCGTGGCTGGAGAAGACGGCGCTGGTCATCTGCGACGTGCTCGACCATCACACGCATGAGGATCTTGGGCACTCACCCCGCGCGATCCTGAAGAAGCAGGTCAAGCGCCTGCAGGAGCGCGGCTATATCGGCTATTTCGCCTCCGAGCTCGAATTCTACCTGTTCAGCGAGACCTACGAGTCCGCCCGCAAGAAGCATTGGCAGGGGCTCGACAGCGCCTCGCCCTATATCGGCGACTACCAGATCGGCATCACCACCAAGGAAGAAGGCGTCATGCGCCGGCTTCGCAACGAGATGGAGGCGGCCGGCATTCCGATCGAGAATTCCAAGGGCGAGTGGGGCCCCGGTCAGGAAGAGATCAATGTGCGCTACGCCGAAGCGCTCGATATGGCCGACCGCCACGTCATCCTGAAGAACGGTGCCAAGGAGATCGCCGATTCCGAAGGCAAGGCCATCTCCTTCATGGCCAAGTACAATTACGGGCTCGCCGGCAATTCCAGCCACATCCACAATTCGCTGTGGAGCGCCGACGGCAAGACGCCGCTGTTCTTCGACAAAAAGGCCGAATGGACGCTGTCGAGCCTCGGCCAGCAATGGGCGGCCGGTCAGCTCAAATACGCCAAGGAGTTCACCTGGTTCCTGGCGCCCTACATCAACTCCTACAAGCGCTTCCAGGCTGGCACCTTCGCGCCGACCAAGATCATGTGGAGCGAGGACAACCGCACCGCCGGCTTCCGGCTCTGCGGCGAGGGCACGAAAGGCATCCGCATGGAGTGCCGCATCGGCGGCGCCGATTTGAACCCTTATCTCGCCTTCGCGGCGCTGATCGCGTCCGGCCTCGCCGGCATTGACGAGAAGCTGGAACTGCAGAAGCCGTTCGTCGGCGACGCCTACCAGGCTTCGCGGCTGCCGGAGATCCCGAAGACGCTGCGCGACGCCACCGAGACGCTGGCCAAGTCGAAGATGCTGAAGCAGGCCTTCGGCGAGGAGGTGATCGAGCACTATGTGCACACCGCCCGCTGGGAGCAGTTCGAATACGACCGCCGCATTACGGATTGGGAACTGCATCGGGGCTTCGAGCGATATTAAAGCTGTAATAGACGTTTGACTGAACTTAACTGAAGCTGTAATTTGGCGGAAGTTAGGTTTCAGGAGCGTGAAAATGGGAAAGTATTCGCCTTTGCGTTCGTATCTCATGGCTCAAGCCGGTGAGCGGGTATCAATGTCGTTCAGCGATATTGAGAAGGTGCTGGGTGAAAAGCTGCCGGCGTCCAAGCAGTATCCCGCTTGGTGGAGCAACAATCCCAGCAACAATCCGATGACAAAGGAATGGCTGGCCGCGGGCTTCCTGACGGAGTCGGTCAATATCGCCGGCGAAAATCTGGTATTTCGACGTTCTTCGCAAGGGACTGCAGGTGGGCAGGCCGGGGAAGGAGGTTCGGGGCGCCGGCCAGGCTTCATGGAGGACAAGGCGGTATTCAAGAATGCACCGGACATGAGCGGTAAGAGCCAAGATTATATCGTTCCGCCTCGGGGCGCCGACCCGCTGTTTGGATGCATGGCCGGGACGCTCACGCTTCTTCCGGAGGTCGACTACACCGCCCCCGCGGATCCGGACTGGGGCAAAGTGTATGAGGACTGATGGAATATTGTTGGACACGTGCTTCATGCTGTGGCTGTCGACCGAGCAGCCGGTCGCGAGCACGGCGATCGATAAGGTGACCAGTGTGCGAAAAAACGGTGGCGTGATCGCCGTTTCCGTGATGTCGGCCTGGGAAATCGGAATGCTCGTCTCCAAGGGCCGGCTTCCGTTCATCAAGTCGCCGCTCGCCTGGTTCGATGGGTTCGTGAAAGCCGGCGCAACGAGTGTCGAGGGGGTGGATAGCGAACTCCTCGTCGAGTCGTCGTTCCTACCCGGCGCCGTTCACAACGATCCGACGGACCGGATCATCATAGCCACGGCGCGATCGAGGAACCTGGAAATCATCACCCGCGATCGCGCCATCCTCGCCTACGGCGCGGCCGGCTTCGTCAAAACAGTAGCTTGTTGATCTGGAGATCCTTTTTGGAAACCGTAAAACTCAAATCCCCCGTCGACGGCTCGATCTATGCCGAGCGGCCGGTCGCGAGCGACCAGGCGATCAACGCGGCGGTCGAGCGCGCCAGGGCGGCGCAGGAGAAATGGGCCGAGACGCCGGTCGTCGAGCGCGGCAAATACATGCTGGCGATGCTCGAGGCGCTGGTCGCCATGACCGACGAGATCGTGCCGGAAATCGCCTGGCAGATGGGGCGGCCGGTGCGCTATGGCGGCGAGTTCGGCGGCGTCAAGGAACGCACCAACTACATGGTCGAGATAGCCGAGCAGGCACTGAAACCGGTCATGGCCTCGAACCCGAAGGAGGGTTTTCGGCGCTATGTGAAGAAGGTGCCGCTCGGCGTCGTGCTGGTGATCGCGCCTTGGAACTATCCCTATCTCACCGCCGTCAACACCATCGTGCCGGCGCTGATGGCCGGAAGCGCCGTTATCCTCAAGCACGCGGCACAGACATTGCTCGTCGGCGAACGCTTCCAGCAGGCTTTCGACAAGGCCGGCCTGCCCAAGGGGCTGTTCCAGAACCTCGTCATGAACCATGCCCAGACCGAGAAGCTGCTCGGCTCCGGCAAGATCGACCATGTCAACTTCACCGGCTCGGTCGGCGGCGGCCGCGCCATCGAGAAGGCGGCGGCCGGCACCTTCATGACGCTCGGCCTCGAGCTCGGCGGCAAGGATCCGGCCTATGTGCTGCCCGACGCCAAGCTGGACCATGCGGTCGCCAATCTTGTCGACGGCACCTTCTACAATTCGGGCCAGTGCTGTTGCGGCATCGAGCGCGTCTATGTGCACGAGAAGGTCTATGACGAGTTCGTCGAAGGTTTCGTCGCCGAGACGAAGAACTATGTCGTCGGCAATCCGCTGGAACAGGCGACCACAATGGGCCCGATGGCGCAGGCGCGCTTCGCCGACCTGATCCGCGAGCAGAAGGCCGAGGCGCTGCGCAAAGGCGCGACCGCGCATATCAACATGAAGGTCGAGAACGACAGGGCGGGCTCGCCCTATCTGGCGCCGGAAGTGCTGACAGAAGTCGACCACCAGATGAGCGTCATGCGCGAGGAGAGTTTTGGGCCGATCGTCGGCATCATGAAGGTGCGCAACGACGAGGAGGCGATCGCGCTGATGAACGACAGCCCCTATGGGCTGACCGCGTCGATCTGGACACGCGACACCGAGCGCGCGATCGCCATCGGCGACCGCGTCGAGACCGGCACCGTGTTCATGAACCGCTGCGATTATCTGGACCCGGCGCTGGTCTGGACCGGCGTCAAGGACACCGGCAAGGGCGCGGCGCTCTCGGCCATCGGCTACGACAATCTGACCCGGCCGAAATCCTATCACCTGCGCGAAACGATCTGACCTTTCGAAAGACAGAAAATGTCCAAGCTGATCTCCAAATGGAACTACCCCACCACCGTCCGCTTCGGCGCCGGGCGCATCAAGGAATTGCCTGATGTGCTCAACGCGACGGGCATCAAGCGGCCGCTCTTCGTCACCGATCCGGGCCTTGCGAAGCTGCCCGTCGTCGCCTCGACGCTGAAGATCCTCGACGATGCCAAGATCCCATACGGCGTCTTCTCGGAGGTGAGGCCCAACCCGGTCGAGTCCAATCTCGCCGCCGGCATCGCGGTGTTCAAGAAGGGCAAGCATGACGGCGTCATCGCCTTCGGCGGCGGCTCCGCGCTCGACCTCGGCAAGCTCATCGCCTTCCAGGCCGGGCAGACACGGCCCGTTTGGGATTTCGAGGATATCGGCGACTGGTGGACCCGGGCCAATTCGGACGTGATCGCGCCGATCATCGCGGTGCCGACCACGGCGGGCACGGGATCCGAGGTCGGCCGCGCCGGCGTCATCACCAATGAGGAGACCCACACCAAGAAGGTCATCTTCCATCCGAAGCTTCTGCCGGCGATCGTCATTGCCGATCCGGAACTGTCGGTCGGCATGCCGCCCTTCATCACCGCCGGCACCGGCATGGACGCGCTGGCGCACTGCCTGGAGGCCTATTGCGCGCCGGGCTACCACCCGATGGCAGACGGCATCGCCGTGGAAGGTGTCCGGCTGGTGTTCGAAAACCTGCCGAAGGCCTTCGCCAACGGCAAGGATCTGGTTGCGCGCGCCCATATGATGAGCGCGGCGGCCATGGGCGCCACCGCTTTCCAGAAGGGGTTGGGGGCCATCCATTCGCTGTCGCATCCGATCGGCGCGCTCTACGACACCCATCACGGCATGACCAATGCGGTGTTCATGCCCTATGTGCTGGCCTTCAACCGGGAGGCGATCGAGGATCGTATCGCACGGCTCGCCGCCTATTGCGGCATCAAGGGAGGCTTCGACGGCTTCGCCAAGGCCATCATCAAGCTGCGCAAGGAGCTTAAGGTGCCGCACGCGCTGCCCGGCCTGATCAAGGGGCTCGACATGGACAAGAAGCGCAAGACGCTGATCGCCGACATGGCGGTGGTCGATCCGACGGCCGGCGGCAACCCGGTGAAGCTCACAAAGAAGGCGGCGCTGACGCTGCTGGAAAACGCGATCTCCGGCTCCGTCTGAGAGCCGGCTTGCCATGTCGGAAGTTGAACAAGGGGATGTCCATGGGAGAAGGAGAGCGGGCAAAAAACAAGGCGACTAACCATTAGCCGGAAAATTAAGTGCGGGCTAATTGCTACAGTCCGTTAAAAAGAGTTAACTTTTTTCGCCGCGGGGGTCCGGTTTCAAAAAGCCTTCATCTGGCTGTCACACGAAAACGATACCCGCATCGCAGGCGCTTAAACGCGCCAGTTCAACGGAGAGAACACATGTTCAAGTTCACGGGGAAAGTGCTTTCCCTCTCGGCCGCGGCGCTCTTCGCGTCGACGGTGATTTCGTCCGCGGATTCGCTGGACGATCTCGTCAAGGCCGCGAAGGCGGAAGGCCAGCTCACTACCATCGCGCTTCCGCATGACTGGTGTGGCTACGGGGCAGTGATCGACGGTTTCAAGGCTAAGTATCCGGGAATCACCATCAACGAGCTCAATCCGGACGCCGGCTCGGGCGACGAGGTCGAGGCGATCAAGGCCAACAAGGACAACAAGGGCCCGCAGGCGCCCGACGTCATCGACGTCGGCCTGTCCTTCGGTCCGACCGCCAAGGCCGACGGCCTGCTGATGCCCTACAAGGTGTCGACGTGGGACTCGATCCCGGACAGCGCCAAGGATGCCGACGGCGCTTGGTACGGCGACTATTACGGCGTGCTCTCCTTCCAGGTGAACAAGGATCTGGTCAAGGAATCGCCGACCGACTGGGCTGATCTCCTCAAGCCGGAATTCGCCAACTCGGTCGCGCTCGCCGGTGACCCGCGCGCTTCGAACCAGGCTATCCAGGCGGTCTACGCTGCCGGCCTTTCCGGCGGCGCCGCCGCTGGCGAAGCCGCAGGCACCGCCGGCCTCGACTACTTCAAGAAGCTCAACGCAGCCGGCAATTTCGTGCCGGTCATCGGCAAGACCGCGACGCTCGCCCAAGGCCAGACACCGATCCTCGTAACCTGGGACTATAACGCGCTTTCGGGCCGCGACACGCTGAAGGGCAACCCGCCCGTCGACGTCATCGTGCCGAAGACGGGCGTCGTCGCCGGCGTTTACGTGCAGGCAATCAGCGCCTTCGCGCCGCATCCGAACGCCGCCAAGCTGTGGATGGAGTACCTCTATTCCGATGAAGGCCAGATCGGCTGGCTGAAGGGCTATTGCCACCCAATCCGCTTCAACGATCTCGCCAAGAACGGCAAGATCCCGGCGGACGTGCTGGCCAAGCTGCCGCCGGCGGAATCCTATGCTGCCGCCGTGTTCCCGACGCTCGATGAGCAGGGCAAGGCCAAGGAAACCATCACCAAGAACTGGGACGCCGTCGTCGGCGCCAATGTGAAGTAACAGCGTGATACCGGCCGGGCGGCTCTGGTCGCCCGGCCTCGTTCCAGCACGGTAACCGGCGCATGACCGATCTCTCGCTATCCAACAAGGCAATTGCGGGAAACACCGCGCCGCCAGCCGAGGCGCGAAGCCTGCGGCTGCCGACGCAGTGGCTTGGCGTCACGCCTTTCTTCGTCTTCGCCGTGATGTTCCTGATCCTGCCCACGCTCTACCTCATGCTGGGTGCTTTCCAGAACGAGGCAGGCGAATTCACCTTCGCGAACATCGTCGCGCTCTTTTCGGCCAACATCGTCGCCGCTTACTGGATCTCGATAAAGGTTAGCCTGGCGTCATCGCTGATCGGCGCCTTCGCGGGCCTTGCAATCGCCATCGCCATCGTGCGCGGCGGGCTGCCCAACTGGATACGTTCGGCGACGCTCACCTTCTCCGGCGTGGCATCCAATTTCGCGGGCGTGCCGCTCGCCTTCGCTTTTATCGCGACGCTTGGGCGGCTCGGTCTCGTGACAGTCCTGCTCAACACGCTGGTTGGCCTGAACCTCTATGCGCATGGCTTCAACCTGCTCTCATTCTGGGGATTGACGATCACATATGTCTATTTCCAGATCCCGTTGATGGTGGTCATCATCGTGCCGGCCATCGACGGCTTGAAACGCGAATGGGGCGAGGCCGCCGCGACGCTCGGCGCCACCCAGGCGCAATATTGGCGCATGGTGGTCATTCCAGTGCTTTGGCCGAGCTTCCTCGGCACTGTCATCCTGCTCTTCGCCAACGCCTTCGGAGCGATCGCGACCGCCTACGCTCTGACGGGTTCGTCGCTCAACATCGTTCCGATCTTGCTTTATGCGCAGATCCGCGGCGACGTGCTGCATAATGCCCATCTCGGCTATGCGATTGCTTTCGGCATGATCTTCATCACCGGGCTTGCCAACATCTTCTACATCTGGTTCCGGACGCGCTCGGAGAGGTGGCTGAAATGAAATCCGGCAGGTTCTGGGCCTGGTTCGTCTTCCTCATGGGCGCGGCCTATTTCTTCATCCCTTTGATCGCGACGATCGAGTTCTCGCTGCGCATGCGGCGCGGCGTCTACTCCTTTGACGCCTACAAGGTCGTGCTGGGCGACAGCCAGTTCCAAGCGACCTTCATGTTCTCGGTGATCGTTGCCGTCTTCACCATCCTGCTCGGTGTGCTGATCGTGGTGCCCACGGCCTATTGGATCCGCCTGCGCCTGCCGCAGCTCAGGCCGATCGTGGAATTCATCACGCTGCTGCCGCTGGTGATCCCGGCCATCGTCATCGTCTTCGGCTATATCCGGATGTACGGCTCGAATTCACCGCTGCCGTTCCTGGGGTCCAATCTGGGAGCGAACGCGTTGCTGGTCATCGGCTATGCGGCGCTTGCGCTGCCTTACATGTACCGGGCCGTCGACACCGGCCTTCGCACCATCGACGTGCGCACGCTGACTGAGGCAGCGCAGATCCTGGGCGCCGGCTGGGGCACGATCATCGCCCGGGTCATTCTGCCCAATGTGCTGATCGCCGTACTGTCAGGCGCTTTCCTCACCTTTGCCATCGTCATCGGCGAGTTTACGATGGCCAGCCTGCTCAACCGTCCGGCTTTCGGCCCCTATCTGCAGAATCTGGTCGCCAACCGCGCCTATGAGCCGGCAGCGCTGTCGATTATCGCCTTCGTAATAACCTGGGGCTGCATGTCACTGATTCAGATACTGTCGCGCTTCGCGCCGAAATCGGCGAACCGCCCCAATTGAGCGAAAAGCAGTGAAAGAAAAAGCCATGGCCGAGCCGTTCCTGTCCATCCAGCATGTGCGAAAATCCTTCGGCGCCACCACTGTGGTCGAGGATTTCAACCTCGACGTCGCGCCCGGCGAGTTCGTCTCCTTCCTAGGCCCGTCAGGCTGCGGCAAGACGACGGTGTTGCGCATGGTCGCCGGCTTCGAGGAGCCCTCGGCCGGCAAGATCGTCGTCGGCGGCAAGGACATCACAAGGCTGAAGCCCAACCAGCGCAATGTCGGCATGGTGTTCCAGGCCTATGCTTTGTTCCCGAACCTGACGGTGGCGCAGAACATCGCCTTTGGCCTGAAGGTGGGCGGCATGCCGAAGCCTGACGCGGACAGGCGCGTCGCCGAGATGCTCGATATGATCAAGCTGCCGCAAATGGCTGACCGCTATCCCTACCAGCTTTCCGGCGGCCAGCAGCAGCGCATCGCGCTCGCGCGCGCCATCGCGCCGAAACCGAAGCTGCTCTTGCTCGACGAGCCGCTTTCGGCGCTTGACGCCAAGGTGCGCATTTCGCTGCGCGAGGAAATCCGCTCGATCCAGAAGAAGCTTGGCATCACCACCATCTTCGTCACGCATGACCAGGAAGAGGCGCTGTCGATCTCCGACCGCATTGCGGTGATGTATGGCGGCAGGGCCGAGCAGGTCGGCACGCCGTTCGAGATCTACAACCGGCCGGCAACCAAGTTCGTCGCCAATTTCGTCGGCACGCTCAACGTGCTGGAGGGCAAGGTCACCGACGCCGCCTCGGGCAAGGTGCAGGTCAACAGCCAGGAAGTCTCGCTCAAGGGCAAGCTCAACGGCTCCAAGTCCGGCGATACGCTGTCGCTGGCGCTGCGGCCGGAAGCGATCTCGCTGGGGCGGCAACCCGGCCATGACGCCAGCCTGTCGGGCGAGATCGCCGAAGTGCATTTCCTCGGCTCGGTCATCCGCGTGCGCGTCGGCATCGGCGGCAACACGGTGTCGCTCGACACCTTCAACAATTCCACGACGCCGCCGCCGGTCGTCGGCGACAAGGCGGATATTTCCTTCTCGTCGGGCGATATGCTGGTCCTGCACTAGGCTATGTCGATATTCAGGTGAGGCCGCCTACAAATGGGCGGTCTCCTGCGCTTCTGGCCTGACAAATCAACAGTATCCTAGCTCGAGGTACTGCCAAGCCTCGTGTTTCATCGTTACGATGAGCCATGGCCCTCTTCGAGCTCACCCTCATCCTGCTTCTGATCGCCGTCGCGCTGACGGCGCTGTCGCGCCGTCTTGAGATACCCTATCCGTCGCTGCTGGCGCTTGCAGGCGTTGCGCTGGCCTTCGTGCCGGGCGCACCAACGATCGAGATCGATCCGGAACTGGCGCTGGCGCTGTTCATCGCGCCGGTGCTGCTCGACGCCGCCTATGACACCTCGCTGCGCGACCTGAAACGCTACCGGCTGTCGCTGGTGCTTCTGGCGCTCGGCGCCGTCGTGTTCACCACCGTGGTGGTTGCCTTCGTCGGCTGGAAGATGGCCGGCCTTCCGATCGCGGCGGCGATCGCGCTAGGCGCCATCGTGGCTCCGCCCGACGCGGTCGCGGCGAGCGCCGTGCTCGGCCAATTCAAGGTACCGCACCGCATCACAGCCATCCTGCAGGGCGAGAGCCTGCTCAACGATGCCACAGCACTGTTGATCTATAGGATATCTGTTTCGGCGGCCATCGGCTCGGTCATGCTCAAGGACGCAGTGCCCGTCATCCTGCTTGCGACGGTCGGCAGCGTCGTCGCCGGCTATGTGTTCGGCCGAGTGTCGCTGCTCGCGCTGACGCGCATCGAGGATGCGGCAAGCAGCACCGTGGTGCAGTTCGCCGGAACCTTCGCCGTCTGGATCATTGCCGACAAGCTCGGTCTCTCCGCCATCATCACCATCGTCGTCTATGCGATCACCATCGCGCGGACCGCGCCACGCCGGATGTCGGCGAGGCGACGCGTCAGCACCTATTCGGTCTGGGAGTCGGCCGTCTTCGTGCTCAACGTGCTGGCCTTCGTGCTGATGGGCCTGCAGGCTCGATCGATCGTTGGCCGGCTCTCCGGCGACGGGCAAGGCGAGGCCTTTCTGTTCGCCGCGACGGTGCTGGCCGTCGTCATCGCGGCGCGTCTCGTATGGGTGATGAGCTACGTTGCGGTGATACGGCAGTTCAGGCGTTTCGACAGCGAAGGGCAGAAGCGGGATGCGCCGACATTTCGCGGCGCGGTGCTTGTCGGCTGGTGCGGCATGCGCGGGCTGGTGACGCTGGTGGTGGCGATCGCGTTGCCCGCCGACTTTCCCGGCCGCGACCCGATCGTGCTGGCGGCCTTTGCCGTCGTGCTCGGAACGCTTGTGCTGCAGGGCATGAGCCTGAAGCCCCTGCTGCGCCGGCTCAACTTCGAGCGGGATATGACGATCGATCGCGAAGTGGCCGAGGCGCGCGTCGCCATCATGCAGGCCGCGCTCGACGTGCTGAACCGCAAGACATCGGCCGCTGCCGCCGTCGTGCGGGAACAATACGAGGCGCAACGCCGGATCGCCGAGAATCCCGACGACGCGCAAGCCGCGACGGAATACGATCGGTTGCGTCTTTACGCCATCAAACGGCAGCGCGACAGGCTGGAGGAACTGCGCAGCAACGGCACGATCGGCGACGAGGCCTATCACCGGCTGGAAGAAGAGATCGATTGGTCGGAACTGGCGGCGTCGCCCGCGGGAAGCTATCAGCCGCTCACCACCTGACAGGGTTCAGCGAAAGCATGGGCAGTTGGGGTCGGCGACTTCACCGCGTCCGCCCAGGATCGCGCCAAAACAGGAGATAGAGCGGTTCGCTGTCCATGAAACAGTGGAACGGTTTGGCGAGGGTGGTTCGCGGCATCCGTTGGACTACTCCGCTCGTCCTCGCGGTCCATTGAAACGCTGACGGCGAGGGGCTACTGCGATCGCTGGAAGTGAGCCGGTTAATCAATGAAGCTGATCAGCTACAACATCCAGTATGGCTACGGCAGCGACGGGCGCTACGATCTTTCCCGTGCCGCCAGGCTGGTTGACGGCGCCGACATCATCGCGCTGCAGGAGGTCGAGCGGCATTGGCGGCGAACCAATGATGACGACCAGCCCGAGATCCTTTCCAGGCTGTTGCCCGACTATTACTGGGCCTATGGCCCCGCCTTCGACATGGACGCCAGCGAGAAGCGCGACGGTCGCGTCGTCAACCGCCGGCGGCAGTTCGGCACGATGGTGCTGTCGAAGCTGCCGATCGTCTGGTCGCGGCTGCACGCGCTGCCGATGCGCCGCACGCTGAGACCGCTCAACACCCGCAACGCGGCGCTGGAATGCATGGTCCGCACGCCGGCCGGACCGGTGCGGGTGCTTTCTCTGCATCTGGCGCATATCGCGGCCGAGGAGCGGCTGGAGCAGATCGACTATCTGCTGGCCGAGCATCGTCGCGCGCCATCCGACGGCGGCCCGTGGAGCGGCGCCGACGACGAGCCGCAGCGCAACTGGTCGAACGGCCAGGCGGAGCCCGAAAACCCCCGGGCGGCGATCTGGCTTGGCGATTTCAACATGGAGCCGGGCAGCGCCGAATACCGGCGCATAGTCGGCAATACGCCCTACCATCCCGGCGCTGCTTATATCGACGGGTTCGTCGATGCTGCTGCCGTCGTCAGGGAGCCCGGACCGGATTTCCACACGCATGAAAAGATCATCGACGGCAGGCTCGCAAAACGCCGGCTCGACCATTGCTTCGTCGGCGGCATGCTGGCCAGGCGCGTCCGTTCGGTGACAGCGGATGTCGGCGCGGAGGCATCCGACCATTTTCCGCTAAGGGTCGATATCGACTTGGAAACGCCGGGCATCGCCTCGGGTCCGACGGGCAGATGAGGCGGGTATGACGCTGTTCGTCTTCCTGGCTGTGCTGTCGGCGGCTGCCATGCACGCGATCTGGAACGCGCTGGTCAAGGTGCATCTCGACCGCTTCCTATCGATCACGCTGATGACGCTCGGCATGGGCGCCGCGGCGCTCGTGGTGCTGCCCTTTGTCGAGATGCCGAAGGCCGAGGTCTGGCCATTCATCCTCGCCTCGGTTTTCTTCCACATGGGCTACCGGACATTCCTGATCGGTGCTTACAAGGCCGGCGATTTCGCCCAGACCTATCCGCTGGCGCGCGGCACCGCGCCGCTGCTCTCGGCGCTGGGCGGCATCGTGCTGGTCGGGGAGGTGCCTGCGCCGCTTGCCATCGTCGGCATCGTGCTGTTGTCGATCGGCACGCTGGTCATGTCGTTTCGCGGCGGCGCGCATCTGGAAAGGCTCAATCTGCGCGCCGTCGGCTTCGCGCTTGGCACATCGATCTTCATCGCCAGCTACACGCTTTCCGACGGCAGCGGCGCGCGGCTGGCGGCGACCGCGACGAGCTACGCCGCTTGGCTGTTCGTCTGCGATGCGACGTGGGCGCTGGTGCTGTGCGTCGCCTTTCGCGGGCCACAGTCGCTGCCCGTGCTGGCTCGCGACTGGAAGGCTGGGCTGTTCACCGGCGTGCTCAGCGGCGCGGCCTACTGGATCGTCATGTGGGCGATGACCAAGGCTCCCATCGCCTCGGTCGCGTCGCTGCGCGAAACCTCGATCCTGTTCGCAATGCTGATCTCGGTGCTGGCGCTGGGCGAGAAGATGACGGCCTGGCGCGCCACGGCCGCGCTCGGCATCGTCGCCGGCGTCGTCGCGCTGAGAATGGGTTGATGCCATTCAACCGAGCACGGTCATCACCTGGCCGCGCTTCTCGGGGCTGAAGCGGATGACGACGATGATGCAGACTGCAACCACGCCGGCAAACAGCGCCAGCGCATAACCGTAGCTGCCTCCCGGCGCTTCGGCGATGCCGGCCTGGTAGGGGCCGCCATAGGAAGCGGCCAGATTACCGGCCTGATAGATGAAGCCGGGCAGCGTCGCCCGCACCGAGCCCGGCGACAATTCGTTGAGATGCACCGGGATGACGCCCCAGGCGCCTTGCACCGCCACCTGCATGATGAAGGCGCCGATCGCCAGCATGAAAGGCGTGGTCGTATAGGCCCAGAGCGGGATCGCCGGCAGGGCGATCACGCAAGCGAGCGTGATGGCGTTGATGCGGCCGATCTTCTCCGACAGCGCGCCGAAGGCCAAGCCGCCGACAATGGCGCCGATGTTGGCGACGATGGTGATCCAGCTCACCGTGTGCGGATCGAAGCCGTGCTGCTTCTTCAGGAAGGTCGGGTAGAGGTCCTGAGTGCCATGGCTGAAGAAGTTGAAGAACATCATCAGCACGACGGCATAGAGGGCGATGCCCCAGTGCTTCCGCAGCGTTTCGAGAAGACCGGGCCGCGCCTGCGAACGGCCTTCGACGAAAGCAGGCGATTCCGGCACATGCGAACGGATGAACAGGACGATCAGCGCCGGCACGAAGCTCAAGAGGAACATGGCGCGCCAGCCGATGGTGAAGTCGCCGATCTTCTGCCCGTAGAGCAATCCGTAGGCGACGGCGGCAAGCAAATAGCCGGCCGGATAGCCGCATTGCAGTATGCCCGAGACCATGCCGCGCGCGCCGGGTGGGATAGACTCCATCGCAAGCGAGCTGCCCAGGCCCCATTCGCCGCCCATGGCGATGCCGAACAGGGCGCGCAGCGCCAGGAATATGCCGAGATTGGGCGAGAAGGCGGCCAAGGCGCCGATCACCGAATAGCTGACGATATTCAGCATCAGGATTGGCTTGCGGCCGTATTTGTCGGCAAGCATGCCGAAGAAGAACGCACCGATGAAGCGTGTGGCCAAGGTCAAGAACAGCGCCTTGGAGACGGCGGGGACATCAGTCTGGAATTCAGCGGCAATATCGGTGAGCAGGAAAGTCAGAAGGAAGAAATCAAACGCGTCGAGCGTCCAGCCCAGAAAGGACGCGACTACGGTTTTCTTCTGCTCGCTGGTGAGGTTCAAGGCGGTGCTCCTTTTGTGTCCCCAAAAGGAGCGATATGTTCCACGGCGGGCAAAAGAGAACGGGACAGCTGCCGGTTTTAAGCCGGCGAGCGGTCACATTTGCGTCACCTCGAGATCGATGACCATCAGCCCGTCGGTGCCCTCTTCAAGCGCGGCGACAAGGCGCCCGCCGGCGCGCTGATGCGCCTCGTGCACGAGATAGGCGTCACGGGCGACGGCATCGCGAAAGTCGATGGTGAAGCCATGCGTGAAGCCGCGCGCGAACGGCTCCGGGCTGACATTGGCGCTGAAATGCACCTTGCCCATGCCGTCGATGACGGCGCGCAGCGCTTCGAGATCGGCATGGATCGCCTCGCGCTCGGCTGTGGGAATATCCTCGCGGAAGCGGACAAAGACGCAGTGGCGGATCATCGTTTTCTCCTCAAGCCGCCTGATTGCCCTTGAACACGGCCGGCGGCAGCGGCTCGCGGCCAAGGATGAGGTCGGCACCCTTTTCGCCGACCATGATGGTCGGCGCATTGGTGTTGGAAGAGGGGACTCGCGGCATCACCGAGGCGTCGCAGACGCGCAAACCCTCGATGCCGCGCAGCCTGAGATCGGGCGTCACGACCGCCATCGCGTCATGGCCCATGCGGCAGGTGCCGACAGGATGATGATCGGTCTTGGAGCTGCGGCAGGCATAATCGAAGAGATCGGCGTCGCTCTGCAGGTTCGGACCCGGAAGCACCTCGCGCAACACGAAGGGCTGAAGCGCCTTCTGCCGCATGATCTCGCGCGCCAGCCTGAGGCCCTTGATCGACATGTCGCGGTCATACGGATCGGACCAGTAGTTCGGATCGATCAGAGGATGGTCGGCCGGATCGGCGCTCTTCAGCCGCACCGTGCCGCGCGAGCGCGGGCGCAGGAAGGCGGAGTTCAGCGTCACGCCCGGGTTCTTCAGCTTCTCGACGCCGGCCTCGATGCCGGAGCCGAGGCCGAGATGGAACTGGATGTCGGGCGAGGCGGCCGTCGGGTCGGCGTACCAGAAGCCGCCGGTCTCGAACAGGCTCGAGGCGACCGGCCCCTTCTTGAGCAGAAGATACTGCAGCCCGGCCCATAGGGTGCGGTGCAGCTTGGCGTAGTTGTCGTAGGTGTGGTCGCCGGTGCATTCGGCGATCAAGAACAGGTCGAGATGATCCTGCATGTTGGAGCCGACGCCTGGAAGGTCGTGCACCGGCGTGACGCCGACCGATTTCAGGTGGTCGGCCGGGCCGATGCCCGACTGCATGAGGAGCTTGGGCGAGCCGATCGCGCCCGACGAGACGACCACCTCGCGTTCGGCGCGCAGGATGGTCTTTTCGCCACCTGGCCTGTCGACGACTTCGACTCCGATAGCGCGGCCTTTCTCGATGACGACGCGGGTGACGAGAACGTCCGTCCGCACCGTCAGGTTCTTGCGGGCGCGGATCGGCTTCAGATAGGCAACAGAGGCGGACGAGCGCCGCGCATTCTTTTGCGTCAGCTGATAGTAGCCGACGCCCTCCTGGCTGGCGCCATTGAAGTCCGGGTTGAAGGGTATGCCCATTTCCTGTCCGGCGCGGAAATAGGCCTCGCAGATCGGCAGCGGCGAGATCGGGTTCGACACACCGAGCGGTCCTTGGTCGCCATGGAAATCATTGGCAAAACGCTGGTTGTTCTCGGCGCGCTTGAAATAGGGCAGCACGTCGCGATAGCCCCAGCCGGCGAGCCCCTCTTCCTTCTCCCAGGCGTCGTAGTCGCGGGCGTTGCCGCGCGTGTAGATCTGGGCGTTGATCGACGAGCCGCCGCCGACCACCTTGGCCTGCGTGTACCAGAAGATGCGGTCCTTCATGTTCTTCTGCGGCACAGTCGACCAGCCCCAGGAGGCGATGCCCTTGGTCATCTTGGCGAAGCCCGCCGGCATGTGGATCAGCGGATGCCAGTCCTTGCCGCCGGCTTCGAGCAGCAGCACGGAATTCGAAGGATCCTCGCTCAGCCGGTTGGCGAGAACACAGCCGGCCGGACCGGCGCCAACAATGATGTAGTCAGCCATTGTTCCTCACAAGCGTGGCACGGAGAGCGCGCCGTCGACATCGATGACCGATCCGGTCGAAAAGCCGAATTTGCCGGAGGCGAGCGCCGCAACCACGGCGCCGATGTCGGCGGTTTCGCCCCAGCGTCTTGCCGGCACCAGGCCGTCCTCGATCAGCGCGTCATATTTGGCGGAGACGCCAGCGGTCATATCGGTGCGGATGATGCCCGGCCGCACCTCGAACACGCCGATGTTCTCGGCTGCGAGCCGCAGCGCCAGGTTCTTTACCCACATCGAAAGCCCGGCCTTGGAAATGCAGTAGTCGGCGCGTTCCGGCGAAGCCATTTCGGCGCTGACCGAAGTGATGGTGATGATCGATCTGGCAACGGTTGCGGGTGTCGCCAGCATAGCCTTGGCGACGGCCTGGCTGAGGAACACCGTGCCGCGCAGGTTGATGCCGACCGCGCGGTCGAAATTCTCCGGCTTCAGCTCCAGCAAATCGCCGCGCACAACAGCGCCGATGCCGGCATTGTTGACCAGGCAATCGATGCGGCCGAAGGCGCGCATGGTAGCTTCAACGACCAGCGCGTGCCCGGCGAGATCGGCGATGTCGCAACGATGATAGGCAAACTTCGCGCCGCGCGCGGTAATAATCTCGGCAAGTTCGTCGGGGGGCCTGTCGGCGAGGTCGGCGACAAGGATGTCGAAGCCGGCATCGGCCAGTGCCTCGGCGCAGGCCAGCCCGATGCCGCGCGCGCCTCCGGTGACGATGGCTGCAGGGCGGGTCATGCGGCAAGCTCCGTCTTGCGGAGATAGTCCGCCACGCGCAGCGCCTGGGCGGCGATCGACAGCGCCGGATTGACGGCCGCCGAGGTCGGCAGGAAGCCGCCATCGACGACGAACAGGTTCCGGTGATCATAAGCGCGGCAGAAGGGATCGAGCGGCGCGGTGGCCGGGTCGTTGCCCATCCTCACCGTGCCGCATTGATGCGACGGCGTGCGCTTGTCGAAGGGGCGCGACAGCACGATCGGATAGCCGCAGGCGCGAAGGTTCTCGCGCATCACCTTGGTCAGGCCTTCCAGCGACTGCATGTTGGAGCGCCGCCACTGCATGACGATCTCCTTTCCGTCGACCATGATGCGGCTTTCGGGATCGGGAAGGTCCTCGCACATCAGGTACCAGTCGACGGCGTGGCCGGCCATGAAGTCGAGCACGAATTTCGGCATCGTCTTTACATTGGCCTTGAGCATGTTGCCGTCGATCTTGCCGAGCAGTTGCACATTGCCAAGCGGCTTGCCGCCCTTGCCGTCCGACAGATAGTAATCGTTGAGCATCAGCGTCTTCTGGTAGACGCTATCGTTGCGGCGACGCGGATCGATCGCCAGCATGGCGCTCGAATTGTGGTTCATGAAATTGCGCCCGACCTGGTCGGAGCTGTTGGCTAGACCTCTGCCTTTCGCGGAGGGCGAGCGCAGCAGGATGGCGGCCGAGTTGATCGCGCCCGCCGAGAGGATGACCAGCTTCGGCGACAGCGTCTTCTGCGCGCCATCTTGGGTGTAGTGGATGGTAGCGATTGACTTGCCGTCCGGCGCGGTTTCGAGCCAGTCGACATGGGCACCGGTTTCGAGGCGGATGTTCGGATCCATCAGCGCCTCGGCCAGCGGGCCGGTCTGCGCGTCGATCTTGCCCTGGCCGGTGTTGGGGAAGGCGTCCCAGCCGGTCTTGCCTTCCTTCAGCCAGCTCTCGATGTCGACGCCGAGCGGCAGCGATGCCGGATGCAGACCGAGACCTTTCAACTCGGCGCGGGCGCGGGCGATCGGCGGCTCGTCCGGCACCGGCTTGAAGGCATAGGGGATCGAATGGAATGGTTCGGTCGGGTCTTCGCCCAGCGTGCCGCGCACGCGAAAGAGCTGCTCGGCCTTCGAATACCAGGGCTCGAACTCGTCATAGGAAAACGGCCAGGCCGGCGAGACGCCGCCGAAATGCTCGAGCTCGGAGAAATCCTCCTTGCGGTACCGGATCAGGACGGCGCCGAAGAATTTCGAATTGCCGCCGACATAGTAGTAATTGCCGGGGTTGAAGGGCGCGCCTCCGGCCTCGCGCCACATCTCCTTCGGCCGGTAGTGCTCGTCGAGGAAAATCGAACGCGTCGAGCGCGCATGCGGTGTCGCGGGCAGCGGCTCGCCGCGCTCCAGGATCAGGATCGAGGCGCCGCTGCCGGCCAAGCCGGAGGCGATCGTGGCGCCGCCGATGCCGGAGCCGATGATGACGATATCCGGGTTTGCCATAGCTTTTAAAGTATGCGCTTCTCGGTCGCCGGGTCGAAGAACACCGCCTTGCTGAGGTTGAAGGCCAAGGGCGTGCTGGTGCCGGGCTGGATCCTGGCGTCTGCTCTCAGCCGCGCTACCACGCCCTTGCCGCCGAGATTGGTGACGGCGAAGGTGTCGGAGCCGGCCGGCTCCACCACCTCGATATGGCAGTCGGCGGTGGCGATGGCGGAGCCGTTGCGTTCCGCGCCTTCCGGATCGGTCAACGCTTCGGGGCGGACACCGAAGATGACCTGCTTGTCCTTGAAGGCGGACAGGCCGGCGGGGGCGCCTGGCATCGGCAGCACGATCGGCTGGCGCGACTCGCGGTCCAGCACCACCGAAAGGCCGGCGCCGTTGCCGTCGATCTTGGCCGGGATCAGGTTCATTGCCGGCGAGCCCATGAAGTCGGCGACGAAGATGTTGGTCGGGTTGTTGTAGATCTCGGCCGGCGTGCCGAATTGCTGCACTTCGCCGTCACGCATCACCGCGATCTTGGTCGCCAAGGTCATCGCCTCGATCTGGTCGTGCGTGACATAGACGATGGTCGTGCCGGTGGTGGCATGCAGGCGCTTGATTTCGATGCGCATGTCGACACGCAGCTTGGCGTCGAGGTTGGAGAGCGGCTCGTCGAACAGGAAGAGTTTCGGGTCGCGCACCAGCGCCCGGCCCATGGCGACGCGCTGGCGCTGGCCGCCGGAAAGCTGGCTGGGCTTGCGGTTGAGCAGGTGGCCGATCTGCAGGATCTTGGCGACCTTGTCGATCGCCGCCTGGCGCTCGGCGGCCGGCACGCCGCGCATTTCCATGCCGAAGGCGATGTTTCCGGCAACGGTCATGTTCGGATAGAGCGCGTAGCTCTGAAACACCATGGCGATGTCGCGCTTCGAAGGGTGCAGATCGTTGATGGCGCGGCCGTCGACGCGGATCTCGCCCTCGGTGATCTGCTCCAGGCCGGCGATGGTGTTGAGCAGCGTGGACTTGCCGCAGCCGGACGGGCCGACCAGCACCAGGAAGCCGCCCTTTTCGAGCTCGACATTGATGCCCTTCAGGATCTCGACGCTCCCGAAGCGCTTCTTCAGCCCATCAATTTCCAGAAAAGCCATGGTCGTTCCTTCAGAAAACAGGGTCAGCCCTTGACCGCGCCGGCCATCAGCCCGCGCACGAAATAGCGGCCGGCGACGACATAGACGATCAGGGTGGGGAGCGCGGCGATCATCGCCGCCGCCATGTTGACGTTGTACTCGACGACGCCGGTGGACGTGTTGACGACATTGTTCAGCGCGACCGTCATCGGCATCACGTCGCCGGTGCCGGCATAGGCCGAGGCGAACAGGAAGTCGTTCCAAATGTTGGTGAACTGGTAGATGACGGTGACGACGAAGATCGGCATCGAGTTCGGCAGCATGATGCGGCGGAAGATCTGGAAGAAGGACGCGCCGTCGACCTGCGCCGCCTTGACCAGTTCGGTCGGGAACGCCTCGTAGTAGTTGCGAAAGAACAAGGTGGTGAAGCCCAGTCCATAGACCACGTGGACGAAGACCAGGTTCACCGTCGAATTGCCGAGGCCAAAGTTGAAGCCGGTCAGGTTCTGCAGCGTGACGCCGAAGCGGCCGATGCTGCCGAGGATCGTCGCCATCGGCAACAGCACCGACTGGAACGGGATGAAGCAGGCGAACAGCATCATGGCGAAAACCAGCGTGTGGCCGCGGAAGCGCCATTTGGTCAGCACGTAGCCGTTCAAGGCGCCGAGCAGCGTCGAGATCAGCACCGCCGGCACCACCATCTTGATGGAGTTCCAGAAATAGCCCTTGATGCCGGCGCAGGTGAGGCCAACGCAGGTCTCGCCCCAGGCCTTGAACCAGGGCGCGATGGTCGGCGACTGCGGCAGCGCCAGCATGTTGCCGTTCTGGATCTCGTCCATGGTCTTGAACGAGGTGACCAGCATGACGAAGAGCGGCATCAGGTAGAAGATCGCGAACAGCGCCAGCAGGCCGTAGATGACGATGCGGTTGATCGTCCTGGCGCTGACGCCGCTCGAAGCCGGACGGGCAGGCGAGGCAACAGTGCTCATCGCGGCTTCTCCCTGAGCTCGGAATAGAGATAAGGCACGATGATCGCGGTCAGCGTCATCAGCATGATCACGGCGCTCGCCGAGCCGACCGCCATTTCGTTGCGCTTGAAGGTGAACTCATACATGAAGTTGGAGGGCAGCCAGGCCGAGCCGCCGGGGCCGCCGCTGGTCAGCGCGACCACCAGGTCATAGGACTTGATGGCCAGATGCGCGAGCACGATGAAGGCCGACAGAAACACGGGCCGCAGCAGCGGAATGACGATGCGGCGGTAGAGCTGGAAAGTGGAAGCGCCGTCGATCTGCGCCGCCTTCATGATCTCGCCGTCTATGCCGCGCAGGCCGGCCAGGAACATCGCCATGATGAAGCCGGAAGCCTGCCAGACGCCGGCGATCACCACAGTGTAGATGACGAAATCCTTGTTCTTGATCCAGTCGAAATGGAAGCTCGTCCAGCCCCATTGATGCAGCGTCTGCTCCAACCCGAGGCCGGGATCTAGGAACCATTTCCAGGCGACGCCGGTGACGATGAAGGAGAGCGCCATCGGGTAGAGGTAGATCGGGCGGAGCACGCCTTCTCCGCGGATCTTCTGGTCGAGCAGGATGGCCAGGAATAGGCCGAGCGCCAGGCAGATCAGGATATAGAGGAAGCCGAAAATGCCCATATTGGTGATCGAGGTGTACCAGCTCGACGGCGGGTCGCTCTCGAAGGTCCATCGCCACAGCCGCTGATAGGCGCGGGGGCCAGTGATGGCATAGGACGGGAAGGTCTTGGAGTTGGTGAAGGACAGATAGATCGTCCAAAGGATGAAGCCGTAAACGAAGACGATCGTCGCCGCGAAGCTCGGCGCCAGAACGATCTTCGGCAACAGATCCTGCAGCCGCGAACGGACCGACGCGCCGGGACGGGCGTCGTGCTCCGGTGTCAGCTTGATCTGGGTTTCGGCAACTGTGCTCATCGGCTTGTCCAGTTCCGGTTGGTCGGAAACCGCCCGGTGCGAAAACGCACCAGGGTTGTCCCACACCTTTCATCGACAGGAGGACCTCCCCCGCCGAAGCGGGGGAGACCTGAGTTCAAGCGAAGCTTACTTGGCGTCGTCGATCGCCTTGACCAACTCGGTCACGGCTTCGTCCGAGGTCTTGATCTGGCCATGGACGAATTTCGACACGACGTCCTTGTAGGCGTTGGCGACGGCGGGCGGCGCGCCGTAGCCCTGCGCCAGCGAGCCGAACAGCGTGCCGCCTTCGTTGGCCTTCTTCAGGTCGGCGATGCCCTTCTTGCCGCAAGCGTCGAAGTCGGTGTCCGGCACGTCGGTGCGGGCCGGGACGGAACCCTTCACCACGTTGAAGGCCGACTGGAAGCTTTTCGACAAGGTGGCGGTGGCCAGCGCGACCTGGGCGGCCTTGCGGTCGTCCGGAACGTTGAACATGCCGAACATGTCGGAGTTGTAGACCACCGAGCCGTCGGTGCCCGGGAAGCGATAGCAGAGGAAGTCGGTGCCCGGGGTCTTGTTGGCGGCGTGGAACTCGCCCTTGGCCCAGTCGCCCATCACCTGAACCAGCGCGTCGCCCTTGATGACCATGGCGGTGGCGAGGTTCCAGTCGCGGCCCGAGAAGTTCGGGTCGACATATTTGACGAGCTTGGCGAGGTTGTCGAACGACTTCTTCATCGTGTCGGACTTGAGCGACTCCTCATCGAGGTCGTTCATCGCCTTCTTGTAGAACTCCGGCCCGCCGGTCGACAGCACGACCGAGTCGAACATGGTGGCTTCCTGCCAGTTCTGGCCGCCGAGAGCGAGCGGGATGACGCCGGCAGCCTTGGCCTTGTCGAGCAACGCCACGAAGTCGTCGAAGGTCTTCGGCTCGGTGCCGCCGATCTTGTCCATCACCGCCTTGTTGATCCACAGCCAGTTGACGGAGTGGACGTTGACCGGTGCGGCAACCCACTTGCCGTCATAGACGGAGAACTTCTGCAGGGCGGCCGGAACCGACTTGTCCCAGCCTTCCTTCTTGGCGGTCTCGGTCAGGTCGCCCATGACGCCGGCGGCGGCATAGTCGAGCACGGTGTAGCCCAGCATCTGCGAGGCGGTCGGGTAGTTGCCGGCCGCGACCATCGCCTTCAGCGCGGTCATGGCGGCGTCGCCGCCGCCGCCGGCCACCGGCACGTCCTTCCAGGCATAGCCTTCCTTCGCCAGATCCTGCTTCAGCACGTTCAGGGCAGCCGCTTCGCCGCCCGACGTCCACCAATGCAGCATCTGCACTTCCTTGACGTCCGCGGCATGCGCCGAGAACGCAAAGCTCGTCGCAAGAGCCGTTCCGATAAGCAGTTTGCGCAACATGTACTACCTCCCTTGTTGCATTCACATAACCGGCGGGTGTCCGCCGGGGTCTCCCAACTCAGCCGACCCACCAACCGGTGCGCCGGCCGCGATGAAACTGGATGGTCTTTTCCTCGGTATAATCCTCGACAGCGCGTTTGCCGAGTTCGCGTCCCAGACCGGACTGCTTGTAACCCCCGAAAGGCAGCTCTGGGTAACCTTCCATGAACGTGTTCACCCAGACCGTCCCCGAACGCACACCGCGCGCCACCGACATGCATGTGTCGATGCTGGCGCTCCACACCCCTGCAGACAAACCATAGGGCGTGTTGTTGGCAATGTGCAATGCCTTTTCAATCGTTTCAAAAGTGAGCACGGAGAGCACCGGTCCGAACACTTCCTCGCGAGCGATTGCCATGTCTTCCGTGACGTTACGGACGATGGTCGGATCGAGATATTGGCCGGCGTTGGATTGAAGCCGGGTGCCGCCGGCGAAAACGTTGCCGCCATCGGTTTTCGCCGCCGTTACATAGCCGGCTACCTTTTCCATGTGGTCGGCCGAGATCATGGCGCCGACCTTGGTGCGGTCGTCGAGCGGATCGCCGACTTTCACCTTCTCGGCCAGCGCCTTGACTGCGCCGAGGAAGTCGTCCGCGATCGCCGCATGCACGATCAGGCGGCTGCCGGCATTGCAGCATTCGCCGGCGTTGAAGAAGCCGCCGAACACCGCGGCATCGGCCGCCGCTTCGAGGTCGGCATCGGGGAAGACGATCTGGCCGTTCTTGCCGCCCAACTCCATCGAGACCTTCTTCAATGAGTTCGAGGCAGCGGCCATGGTCATCTTGCCGACCCGGGTCGAGCCGGTGAAGGAGACCATCTCGACCAGCGGATGGCTGACCATCGGCGCGCCGACATCGGCGCCGAAACCTGCGAGGATGTTGACGACGCCGGCCGGCAGGCCGGCTTCGAGCAAGATGTCGCCGAGAACGAAAGTCGAGGCCGAGGTCATCTCGCTCGGCTTGACCACCGCCGTGCAGCCGGCGGCGAGCGCGAAAGGCAGCTTTTGGCTGACGATCAGGAAGGGGAAGTTCCACGGCGCGATGATCGAGACGACGCCGATTGGTTCGCGCAGCACGACGCCCAACATATCGTCGCCGAGATTGGCGTAGCTCTCGCCATGCAGCGTACGGGCGAGCGAAGCGGCATAGCGCCAGATGTCGATCGCGCCGCCGATCTCACCACGCGCCTGGGCGATCGGCTTGCCGGACTCCAGTGCGTCGAGGCGGGCGATCTCTTCCAGCCGGGTCTCGATCAGGTCGGCGGCCTTAAGCAGAACCGCGGCGCGTTCCGAGGCCTTCATGCGCGGCCAGGGGCCGGTCTCGAACGCCTTGTGGGCGGCCTGCACGGCAGCTTCCACTTCAGCCGCGCCTGCCTGCGCATAGCGCGAGACGAGAAAGCCATGGCCGGGGCTGGCGCGCTCGATGCTGCGGCCGTCACGGGCGTCGACATGCTTGCCGTCGATCAGGAGCTTGTAAGCCTTCGGCGCTTGGGACGCCTCTTTCGGCATGGCGATGTTGAGCGCTGCGTTCATCATGTCTTCTCTAGGATCTCGAAAAGGCCGGCTTCTGCTTGGCCTTGAAGGCGCCGACGCCGGCTTTGAGGTCGCCGGTCAGCGCAATGAAGCCGCTGGCCAGCACCTCGGTCGCGGCTGCGTCTTCCTCGCCCTCGGCAACGCCGATCATCAGCTTGGCGGCCTCGGTCGCCAGCGGGCCGCGCTCGGCGATCTTTTCGGCCCAGGTCCTGGCTTCGTCGAACGCCTTGCCGGTTTCGACCAGCCGGTCGACGATGCCGTGCTTAAGTGCGTCGGACGCGAGGAAAACCTCGCCGCCAATCGCCATCCGGCGCACGATCTGTGCGCCGAAGCGGCGCACGGCGCGCTGCGTGCCTGACCATCCGGGTACGACGCCGATCGAGGTTTCGGGGAAGCCGAGTTTAATCTGCGTTTCAGCGACGCGGAAATCGCAGGCGGCCGCCAATTCCAGCCCGCCACCCAGCGCATGGCCGGACAGAACCGCAACGGTCGGCTGACGCAGGCGTGCCAGCCGGTCGAAGACGCGGTGGCCGTAGCGAACCCATTGCACCTGGAAATCGGCGGCGCTCATCGCGCCCCAGGCCTCGACATCGCCGCCGGCGCAAAAGCCCTTGCCTTCGCCACGGATGAGCACGACGCGGACGCCCTCGGCCAGTTCCGCGTCGTCAAGCGCCGCTTCCAGCGCGCGCAGCATCGGGATATCGAGCGCGTTGAATTTGTCCGGCCGGCGCAAGGTGACGATGCCGATCGCGCCATCCTGCTCGAAAGTTACGAGTTCAGCCATGCGCGCCTCCGAGCGAAGCGCCGCCGTTCAGCGACAGGCCGATCGGCCGGTCTTGGTAAAGCGCCGCAGGCGCGACCTTGAGGTCGTTGGCGACGCCAAGCGGGATCTCGGCCTGCGCCAGCACATCGCGTTCGAGGTCGACGCCGGGCGCGAGTTCGGTCACCATCAAGCCGTCGGGCGTCAGCTTCATGACGCAGCGCTCGGTGACATAGGTGATGTCCTGCCCTTGAGCGACCGCGCGTTTTCCCGAAAAGGAGATGTGCTCGACCTGTTCGACCACCTTCTTGACCTTGCCTTCCTGGTCGATGCGGATCGCGCCATCGACGAGCGACAGCTTGGCGCCCGCATTGAAGAAGCCGGAGAAGACGATCTTCTTCGCCCGCGACGTGATGTCGACGAAGCCGCCGGCGCCGGCCGTAACATGCGGCCGCGCCGAAAGCTTCGAGACATTGACCGAACCGTGGCGGTCGATCTGCAGGAAGGAGAGTAGCGAGGCGTCGAAGCCGCCGGCCTGGAAATAGATGAACTGGTGCGGTGAGGGCATGATTGCCTCGGCGTTGGACGCGCAGCCGAACTTGAAGTCGAGCAGCGGCACGCCGCCGACCGCGCCCTGCTCGATCACCCAGGTGACCTTGCCGTGCTGGCCTTCCTCCAAGAGGATGCGCGGCACGTTGGCGGAGATGCCGAAGCCGATGTTGACGGCCATGCCGTCGCGCAATTCCATGGCGACGCGCCGCGCTATGACTTTCTGGATGTTCATCTCGGGCGTGCGGAAACTCGACAGCGGCCGGAAGATCTCGCCCGAGATCGCCGGATCGTAAGGGGTCTGCGTCGTCTGCAACTGGTCGGGCGCCACCACGATATGGTCGACCAGCACGCCGGGCACGCGCACGTCATGCGGCTTCAGCGTGCCGTTCTCGACGACGCGCTTCACCTGGGCGATGACGATGCCGCCATTGTTGCGGGCTGCCAGCGCCTGCTCCAAGCCGCCGAGATAGGCGCCCTCATGCTCGTAGGTGAGGTTGCCGCGCTCGTCGGCCGTGGTGGCGCGGATGATCGAGATGTTGGGCACGATCGCGCGGAAATAGAGCCATTCCTCGCCGTCGAACTGCTCAACCGAAACGATCGGCTCGCTGGCGGCGGCGTTCATGGCGCAGCCCTGGTGGCGCGGATCGGCGAAGGTGTCGAGGCCAACCTTGGTCAGCACGCCGGGGCGCTTGGCCGCGGCCTCGCGATGCATGTCGAACAGGATGCCGGACGGCACATTGTAGGCGGCGACCGAATTGTCGCCGATCATCTTCCAGATCTGCGGCGGCTCGGCGGAGGACGGGCCGGATGGATAGGAGCCGCACAGCGTGCGCTTCAACAGGCCGGGCTTGGCGAGATGGTCGATGCCCTTGATGCCGTACATGTCGCCGGCGGCGATCGGGTGCAACGTGGTGATCGCCTGCGGATGGCCTTCCGCGTCGAAGCGTTCGCCAATCGCGGCAAGCACGGCGTCGGGGCAGCCGAGGCCGCTCGACGACGACACCGAGACGACCATGCCGTCCTTGATCAGGCTGGCGGCGTAGGCCGCCGAGACGAGCTTGCTCAATCGAGGCTCCCAAGTTGCGGGTCGATGGCGACGGCCTTGCCGGTCTTCGACGATTGCAGCGCGGCTTCGGCCGAAGCCAGCGACCAGATGCCGTCCTCGCCGGTGGCGGCAGGCCGGCCTTCGCCGTGGATCGCGGCATGGAACCGGCGGACCGAGCGGGTGTAGAGGTCCTCGCGGTCGAAGCTCAATTCTTCTTCGCCCTTGGCCGTGCGCAGCAGCACCGAGCCGATCGGCTTCTGCGTCATCACATTGGTGGCGATGAGTGAGCCGTCCGAGCCATGCATCTCGAAGCCGGTGCCGGCATACTTTGTGGTGAAACCCTCATGCGATTGGGCGATGACGCCGGACTTGAAGCGCCAGATGCACATGGCGCCGTCCTCCAGCCCGCTTCCAGCCATGCCGGCTGATTGTGTGAAGGCCGAAACCTCGACCGGATCGTCGCCCAGCACGAAGCGCAGCGTGTCGGCGTCATGCACGGTGATGTCGAGCACCACGCCACCGCCGGCCTCAGGCTTCGAGATGCGCCAGCCCTGCAGGTTCTCCGGCAAGAAGACCGAGTGGAAGACGCGCGCCGCGATCGGCTTGCCGATGCGGCCGGCGGCGATCGCCTCGCGCATGGCGCGATGCGCGCCGGCATTGCGCAGATGGTGATTGGTGCCGAACACGATGCCGGCCTTTTTGGCGGCTGCGACCATGCTGCGCGCATCGGCGCTGGTCAGCGCCAGCGGCTTTTCGCACAGCACATGCTTGCCGGCCTTGATCGCGGCCATGCCCTGTTCGAGATGCAACTCGTTGGTGGTCGAGATGTAAACGGCGTCGATGTCCGAGTTGAGCAGCGCGTCGAGAGTCGAGACGGCGACAGGAATGCCATTCTCGCGGGCATAGGCCTCCGCGCGCTCCGGGTTCGAGCTCATCACGGCCGCGATCTCGCCATCGGCCTGCGCGCGGATGGCGTTGATCATGAACTGCTTGGCGATCGTGCTGGCGCCGATCAATCCCCATCGCACGCTCATGCCGCGTCTCCCACCTGGCTGTTGCGGTCCGGACCGCTGCTTTCCCGAACCACGAGGCTGACCGCGCCGATATGGTCCTCGGCGCGCGTGGTGCGCGACTGGATCATCTTCAGCATCACATGGGCGGCGCGCTCGCCAAGGCCCGCGGTGTCGACTGCAACGCTGGTCAGCGCCGGGCTGTAATGCTCGGCCTCAGCGACATCGTCGAAGCCGACTACGGCGAAGTCCGCTCCCGCCTCGAGGCCGCGTTTGCGCAGCGCCAGAATGACACCGAAGGCAACCGCGTCGTTGAAGCAAAGGGCCGCCGTCGGCGGTTCGGGCATGGCCAGCGCCGTCTCCAGGCAGGCCATGCCGCCCTTGCGGCTGGTCTCGCCCTCGACGATCATTCGGTCGGCAACCGGAATGGCGAACGCCTCGCAGGCTCCGAGGAAACCGCCCAGACGCTCCTGATAGACGACGAGGTCGGACGAGCCGCCGAAGAAGGCGAGGCGGCTATGGCCCTTGCGGATCAGATGCTCGGTGGCAAGGCAGGCGCCGCGACGATTGTCGGGCGCGATCGCCGGTATGCGGCTTTCGGGCAGCCTGCGCATGGCGAACACCACGGGCACGCCCGCCGCTTCGATGCGCCGGAAAGCCCCAGGCGTCGTGCCGCGCGCCGGCGAGACGATCAGGCCGGCGACGCCCTGCTCCATCATCGATTTCAGCACCTCTTCCTGGCGCACCGGATTCTCCGCCGTGTTGGCGATGAAGGGGACGACGCCGGCCGCCTGGAAGACGCGCTCCATGCCGACCGCAAGCTCGGCGAAGAAGGGATTGGTGAGATCGTTGATCACCATGCCGATGACGTTGGAATGGGCCTTGCGCAGATTGGCGGCGCCGCGGTTGTAGACATAGCCGACATCCTCGATCGCCTTGCGCACCTTGACCGCGGTTTCAGGCCGGATCAGCCCACTGCCCTGCAGTACGAGCGAAACCGTCGATTTGGACACGCCGGCCTCGCGGGCAATGTCCAGGATCGTCGCCTTGGCCCGGCTGGCCATCCTCGTTCCGTCCTCCACGGTTTTGAGCAAAATTAATTGGAACGTTCTAATCATCGTTCCAAATCAGAGTCAATCGTGATTCCCGCGAGATTTGAAAAATTGATCGATGCGGTTCAAAACGCCCATCAATGCAAGCATTTCTCTACTGCGGAACCATGCCCTGCCGGCTCGAATCGCAAGAATCATAAAGCTTCTTGATTTATTGGAACGTTCCATTTATAGAGCCGCAACGGGAGAGTTCCATGGACATCATCTTGCCTGCGGCAAACGGCGACAGGACCGGCTACCGGCTTGTCGGCAAGCCGGTCGAGCCGAGCAGGAACGCGCATTTTTCGCGCATCGCCTATGCCGCCGCCCATGTCGTCGCCGACCCCATCGCCATGACCAATCCGTGGTCGCAGCCAGCGGTCGACTGGGACAGGACCATGGCGTTCCGTCATCATCTGTGGCGGCTCGGCTTCCGCATCGCCGAGGCCATGGACACCTCTCAGCGCGGCATGGGTTTCGACTGGGCGAGCGCCAAGGAGTTGATCCGCCGCTCGGTCGCCGAGGCCAGAACAGTGCCGGGCGCCGACCTTGCTTCGGGGGCGGGGACCGATCACCTTGCGCCGGCGGCGGCCAAGACGCTCGACGACGTCATCCGCGCCTATGAGGAGCAGTTCGCCTTCATCGAAGGCGAGGGCGGCAAGGCGATCATGATGGCGAGCCGGGCGCTGGCGGCGGTGGCAAAAGGGCCGGACGACTACGCCCGGGTCTACGACCGCATCCTGTCGCAGGCCTCCGGCAAGGTGATCCTGCACTGGCTGGGCGACATGTTCGACCCGGCGCTCAGGGGCTATTGGGGCAGCAACGATTTCGACGCGGCACTGGATACGGTCGTGGCCATCATCGAGCGCCATGCGAGCAAGGTCGAGGGGATCAAGATATCGCTGCTCGATGCCGGCAAGGAAGTGCAGTTGCGCGACCGGCTGCCCGAAGGCGTCGTGATGTTCACCGGCGACGATTTCAACTATCCCGAGCTGATCGCCGGCGATGGCAGGCGGCATTCGCATGCGCTGCTCGGCATCTTCGACGCCATCGCGCCCGTGGCCAATGCCGCGCTGGCGAAGCTGGCTGAAGGCGACAAGGCCGGCTATGATGCGCTGATGGCGCCGACCGTGCCGCTGTCGCGCAAGATCTTCGAGGCGCCGACCGAATACTATAAGGCCGGCATCGTCTTCATGGCCTGGCTGAACGGGCATCAGGACCATTTCACCATGGTCGGCGGCATGCAGTCGGCGCGCGGCATATGCCATTATGCGGACGTGTTCCGCCTCTCCGATCAGGCTGGCCTGCTGGCCGACCCCGACCTTGCCATCGCCAGGATGAAGACCCTGCTGGCGACGGCCGGCATCTAGTCTAGACCTATGGCGACTTGTCTCCTGGCATAGCCCCTGTCTGGTTTCTCAATCTACAAGGTTGGGACGGGACGCGCTCCGCGCCCTGGTGATCCACAGGTGAGCACATGGAAGTTCCCGGCTTGAGGGGGCGGGTAGCGGTCATTACCGCGGCCGGCCAAAACATCGGCAAGGCCGTCGCCCTGGCGTTCGCCCGAGCGGGGGCGCACATCGTGATTACTGGCGGCAGCGACGCGGCCAAGATCGAGGCCGTCGCCGACCAGGCGCGGTCTTTCGGCGTCGAAGCGGTGGCATCCATCTGCGACGGCGCCGATGAGGCCGCCATGAACGCCTTGATCGAAAGGGCGGTCGCAGAACTCGGCGGCGTCGACATCGCGGTATCCTGCGTCGGGATAAGACCGCACCAGCCGATCGCGGAGATCACCCTTCAGGACTGGCAGAAGGTGATCAACACCAATCTCGGATCGGCTTTCATCCTGACCCAGGCGGTGCTTCCGCACATGCGCAGGAGGAAGTATGGCCGCCTGATTTACATGGCGGGCACGGATGCCCTTTTCCCGCTGGCAAACAGGGCGCATGTGGTTGCCGCGAAGCACGGCATGCATGGCTTGGCGAAGGCCGTGGCGCTGGAATGCGGGCCGGACGGGGTCACCGCCAACAGCATCGCGCCTGGGTGGCTGGATACGGACCGGAACGCGGCGTGGTATCCCGATCTCGCGGCAACCTACGAGCATGTGAGAGCCACGGTGCCGCTCAGGACATTGGGGACCGCCGGGGACGTCGCCAATGCCTGCCTCTATCTGGCATCGGACATGGGTAAGTTCGTCACCGGACATTTGTTGCACGTCAACGGCGGCGAGTTCATGGTTTAGGACCGCAATCGGCAAGGGAGCGCATCAGCGTGAAGGGATACTGGCTCATCGTCGGAACCGAGATTTCGGACCAGGGGGCGCAGGCCGAATATGGCCGCCTCTGGAAGCCCATCGGCGAAAAATATCAGGCACGAACCAACACGACGAAACAGCCGCCGCTGCTCGTCGAGGCGCGCGATGCCAAGCGCATGGTGCTTGTGGAGTTTCCGTCGCTGGAGATCGCCAAGACCTGCTATGCCGACCCGGCCTATGAAGAAGCCATGCGCTTCGCGCTCAAGGCGTCGAATCGGACGCTGGTGATGTTCGAGGGGGATCTGGGGTAGCGGTACCGCTAGGCGCCAAACGCATGGATACGTGCCGGCAACGTCCTGAGTTTGCGAGAAGGATAGTGGGCGTGACAAGGATTGAACTTGTGACCCCGGCTATGTCAATGCAGTGCGTTCTCGGATTTCATTGCAGAATCCGCCGCAAAAGAACGTGAACCGAGCAAAAACATTCGAACATATCTGTGCCGCGACACGGTGGTGGCAAACTCCTAGCGCAATTCGAGGGGAAATAACCTGAGTCAATCAAGCGCAACCTTCTTACGCGAAGCACGTTAGAACCCGGCTGATCGTCGGGGAGAGCGCGCAATGGACAGAATCGGTAACCGCGGCAATGGTTTTGAGGCGTTTATGGTCTTCATGATCGGCCTCGCCGTGATAGGCGCTAGCATATCGATCTACTTCACCGGCCTCTAACAAGGCTCGCCAGACCGGTGGACTTCAGAAAACTGACATGCCCGGTCTGCCAGGGCGGCGGAGGGTGTTTGCATGCAGCCGGTGGAAGACGACGGGCGGAACCTGCTGCCCGGCCGGCACTCACCAGCAAGGTTGCCCGGGGCGCACAGTTAGGTGCACCCCTTGCGAGGGAACCGGCATCAGAAGATCGGTGCTGGAAGATTAGCCGCTGGCGCCACGGAACAGAATGCCGATTTCGGCTTCGGCCAGTGTGATCTGATAGCGCTGTTTGGATCTGTTCGAGTAGATGTCGTCAGCGATAATCGAGACGGTCACATCGCCGTTGTCGCTAATCTGCACATCGTCGAGCTGCAGCGGCGCCGAGTATATGCATTTCGCTGATCCTTGCCTTCGCGCGGGCTGAGTAGATAGCCGCATTTACGACATCCTCTGCTGTTGCAGGATACCGGATGCAAGACGGATGCCACCACTTCGGTCCCAAAATGGAGCAAGGCAACAGCCCGCAGACTGCAGAAACTCGCAAGCCTACTCCCATCTTCCTCCTTATTGATACGTGCCATGCAGTTCAGCACGGCCGTATATCTTCGTTAGCCGGTGAGTTGTTTTGAGTCCGAGCCCTCGCTGGTCAGGCCCGGTGTGATTGCTGGCCTACCCCGTCAGCCTGCCGGGCCGCTCCCGGCCTCCGTCGCCGACTGCGGATGTACCAGCGGCGACGGAGCTGGCCCTTGGGCGCTAGAGGAAACTGGCACCCATTAAGCTGGCGCCTCGGCCAGTTTCTCGATAGATAAAAATTAGGAGCATCCGTTCACGGTATCTAAATTAGATAGCCCTCATATTTGCGTGATCAGAAGTCAGGGCTTGTGAAAGATGCAACGGATAGCGAGTTTTCTACGTGACGATTCCGGAGCAACGGCCATCGAGTATGGTTTGATTGCAGCGCTTATCGCCTTGGGAATCATGGTTGGGGCAACCTCACTGGGCGGCGCGCTAAATGCCGAGTTTGTGTCGATCGCCACCACGCTTAACGGCGCCGGCTCACCGTGAGGGTGCCCTAGGCTTTGCAACGGTTCCCACCTGGCCACCCCGCATGGCCGGTACAGCACAGCCCCAAACCCCGGTGCGCATCGCTGTCGTGCCCGGCGGCGGGCTTTTTACACCCGTCGGGAGGTTTCTGTGCCATTTCTGTGCCACGCGGCACAAGGGCTTAGCCAAGTTATTGAAAGGATGGTGGGCGTGACAAGGATTGAACTTGTGACCCCTGCAATGTCAATGCAGTGCTCTCCCGCTGAGCTACACGCCCATCCGACGCCGCGCATACACCACTTTTGATCCGGCACGTCAATAGCGGGAATGTGGAAAGACGGCTTCCGTTTGTCGCATCGGCAAAGCGCCTGCCGATGCGAGGATCGATGCAGGCCTCAGGCTGCCTGCAGCATCTTCTCGACCTCGTTGACGAGATCGCGCAGGTGGAAGGGCTTCGACAGCACCTTGGCGTCCTTGGGCGCCTTGGAATCGGGATTGAGCGCGACGGCGGCGAAGCCGGTGATGAACATCACCTTGAGGTCGGGGTCGATCTCGGTGGCGCGGCGGGCAAGCTCGATGCCGTCCATCTCCGGCATGACGATGTCGGTCAGGAGCAGCGAGAAGGGCTCCTCGCGCAGCCGCTCATAGGCGCTGGCGCCGTTGTCGAAATCGCTTACCTGGTAACCGGCGCGTTCCAGCGCCTTGACGAGGAAGCGGCGCATATCATCATCGTCTTCCGCCAGCAGAATGCGTGCCATCATGTCCCGTCCGAATCACCCGCCCCAAGCCTGCCGCCGGGCTAGGCCGTTAACCATCCTGTATATGAGATGGAGCCGGTAAACATCAAGTGAATGAAGGGCATGCCAGATGCGGTTCGAGGCGCGGTTTTGCCGCCTGAAATGCTGGACATGCCGCACGCAAGGTGGCAAGTTTTGCGTCATGACGCAGTGCTTCATTCTGGTTCATAAAAATTGAAGACGGCAGCCGAGGATTTTTCGGTCGTTCCACCCTTCGAAATCCGATCGGGCGCCGAGCAGCGCGTCCCTTTCCTGTTCAACTCACCGCATAGCGGTCGCCACTATCCGGAGCGGTTCCTGGCCATGGCGCGGCTCGACCGCAACGCCATCCGCCGGTCGGAGGACTGCTATGTCGAGGAGCTGTTCGGCGGCGCCGTGCCGCTCGGCGCGCCGCTGTTGGCGGCGAACTTTCCGCGCGCTTATCTCGACGTCAACCGCGAGCCCTGGGAACTCGATCCGCGCATGTTCGCGGAGCCGGTGCCGTCCTTCTGCAACATCCGCTCGGCGCGTGTCGCCGGCGGGTTGGGCACCGTGCCGAAACTGGTCGGCGAGGGGCTCGACATCTATCCCGGCCGGCTGCCTTTGGCCGAGGCCGTCGCGCGCATCGAAGCGGTGTACAAGCCTTATCACGAGACGCTGAAGCGGCTCCTGACCAGGACGCATGCCAGGTTCGGCTATGCCGTGCTGATCGACTGCCATTCGATGCCGGCATCGATCCGCGTCGGCGACAATGGCGTTCGGCCCGACTTCATCATCGGCGACCGGTTCGGCATCTCGGCCTCGCCCGCGCTCACCGAGATGGCGATCAGCCTGCTTGTCGGCATGGGCTACACGGTCGCGCACAACAAGCCCTATGCCGGCGGTTTCATCACCGAGCATTACGGCCGACCGGCGCGGCATCTGCATGCGCTGCAAATCGAGGTCAATCGCGGGCTTTACATGGACGAGCGGACGTTCCAGAAATCGGCCGGCTTCGACGCCCTGGCTTGCGACCTGACCCGCTTCTCGGCCGATCTGATGTCGATGCCCGACCATCATTTCGTCGATTTGCCGCTTGCGGCGGAATGACGGCGCGCCCGAGTTCTTGATAAACGCAATTCCGGACGGAAAACCGCTTCACGCTTTTCCTCGATTGCTCGAAAAAAAGACCGCATCGTTTTCACGACACGGTCGAAGTCTAGGGAGGAAACGCCCAAGGAGGGCATGGACAGGAAAACCTGTCCGATGACAAAATTATTGTGCGGCGCACAAATGTCAATCGACAGCTGGGTTTTTTAATTCAATATGATGTGGAAATTCCGCTTCGGCGGTTCAGTTGTGGCATTACGGCAACAGAAAGCGGGCGCCTGAGCGGTCTTCAGCGCGCCTGTTCTGCGAGAAAGAGCGGCTGGCAAGAGCCGCGATGGGGAGAGCGACTTGGATATCAGCACCGATTTCATGCGGCGCATAGCGCATGCCGCCGCAGCGGAAACCTTGCCGCGCTTCCGCAGCCAGGGGGTGGTCGCCAACAAGGAGGCGGGAAGCTTCGACCCGGTCACGGAGGCCGATCGCGAAGCCGAGCGCGCGATCCGGACGCTGATCTCCGCCGAATATCCCGAGCATGGCATTCTCGGCGAAGAACATGGCAGCCAGAACATCACCAGCCGGCATGTCTGGGTGATCGACCCGATCGACGGCACCCGCGCCTTCATTTCCGGCCTTCCGGTCTGGGGAACGCTGGTCGGGTTGACCGCAGACGGCGACGCGGTTGCCGGCATGATGTCGCAACCCTTCACCGGCGAGCTGTTCTATGCCAACGCATCCGGCTCGCACTATGAAGGACCGGGCGGCCCGCGCAGGCTCTCGACCCGCAAGACGACCGACCTCGCGCAAGCGACGCTGTTCACGACCACGCCTGCCCTGTTCAAGGGCGAGGCGCGCAAGCGCTACGACCAGTTCGAGACGAAGGTCCAACTCGCCCGCTACGGAACCGACTGCTACGCCTTCGCCATGGTGGCCGCGGGCTGTGTCGACATCGTCGCCGATCCGGGCTTGAAGCCCTACGACATCGTCGCGCTGATCCCGATCATCGAGAAGGCCGGCGGCGTCGTCACCACTTTCGAAGGCGGCCCGGCGGAGAAGGGCGGCGATATATTGGCTGCGGCGACGCCGGAGCTGCATGCCGCGGCAATGGCGGCGCTGCGCGGTTGATTCATCCCCGCCGCAGCCTGGTTTCGATTGCGATCAGGGAGCGTCGCCGGTGCCTGGAATGAAGGCATCGAAGGCGGCGAGCAACTGCTCGCGGTAGATGTCCCTCTCCTGCAGGATTTCGTGCTCGGCGCCGTCGATCATCAACAGCGAGCCGACGCGCAATTTCCTGGCATAGGCTTCCACGGCCTTGGTCGAGACCACTCGGTCGGCGCCGGCGGCGACGATCAGCATCGGCACCTTGACCCTTGCCATGAAATCCGGATCGCTGACGGCTTCCGCGGCCGCGGCTGCGGCCTTCAGCCAGCGGATGGTCGGGCCGCCGAGCGCGAGCTGCGGCCAGTCCTCGTAGATCCTGACATTGCGCCGGTAGCGCTCGGGATCGGAAGTCACCTTGTTCACCTCGAAAGCCGGCGGCACTTTCGGCCGCGGACCGATCGCCGCGTAGAGCCAGCCGAGACCCAGCGCGCAGAAGATCGCGCATACGCGCCGCACGGTGGCGATCGAGACCGGCATGTCCGGCACCTCCAGAAAAGGCGCGAGCAGCACCATGCGCCGCACCCGGTTGACCATCGACGGCGAGGCAAGCAGCGCAATCACCGCCCCGGTCGAGTGGGCGAGGATATAATAGGGGCCGCGGCAGTCGGGCAGCACGATCTCCTCGAAAAATTGCTCGAGGTCGCGCGCATAGTCGCGGAAGCTGCGGACATGGCCGCGCTGGCGGTCGCGCAGCAGGCGGCTGGAATCGCCCTGGCCGCGCCAGTCGAGGATAGCGACGCCGAAGCCGCGATCGGCGAGATCGCGGATGGTCTCGAAATATTTCTCGATGCACTCGTTGCGCCCGGTCAGCAGAACCACCGTGCCCAGCAGCGGGCGGGCGACGGCGGCAAAGACGCCGTAGCGGATCTTCTTGCCGTCGGGCGTGGTGAAGAAGCCGCCCGCGGCATTCCGCGGCGCGGGATTGTCCTCGGTCAGATGGAAAAAATCCGTCATTCGGCGAGTCGCTGGTTGTTCTTTGCCCGAGCGGGCAAGGCGTCGGCATGGTGATAGACGGCCAGGCGGCAAAAGCAAAGGCGCCGCGAGGATTTACGCAACCGCCTTGAAATGGGAAGGCCGGAAGTGCCTGCGGCGCACTTCCGGCCTCTGTCGATCCGGGAGGAAGGGACGTTGCACCCGGTTCGGCCTCGTCGCGGCGCGGGATTGCAGGCCGCTTGTCGGTCATCTTGGTTTAGAGCTTAATGCCGGCAGGCTGAACGGATGCCGAAGCTGCGGTTCATCCGCCGTTCATCAACTTGGCCGCATTGCGGCGCCGAAAAGCCTTGAAATGGGTTTTTGAGCTTCCCAAATGAAGGTTGCGGCCGCCGATTGTCGGGGTCGCTGGCCTATCCGGAACGCCTTTCGAGGGTTTCGCACCAGGTCATACGCAAACCATGTTGCTCAACAGGAGAACACCTCATGCGTCACGTCGATTTTTCCCCGCTTTATCGTTCGACCGTCGGCTTCGACCGGCTGTTCACCATGCTCGATTCGCTCGGCCAGCCCGAGACCGCGCAGACCTATCCGCCCTATAACATCGAGCGCACCGGCGAGAACGCCTATCGCATCTCGATGGCCGTTGCTGGCTTCTCGGAAGACGAGATCTCGATCGAAGCCCACCGCAACGTGCTGACCGTCAAGGGCGAGCGCAAGGAAGAGGGTAATGGCGAGGGTTCCGAGCTGCTCTATCGCGGCATTGCCTCACGCGCTTTCGAGCGCCGCTTCCAGCTCGCCGACCATGTCGAGGTCGAGGGCGCCACGCTGAAGAACGGCCTGCTCTTCGTCGACCTCAAGCGCAACATTCCCGAGGAGCTGAAGCCGCGCAAGATCGCGATTACCCAGTCCTCGGACAAGGCCAAGCAGATCGAGGCGAAAGCGGCCGCGTAATCCGCGGTTCAGACGACGTCTCCCTCCCGAGACGAAAGCGGCGCCGAGAGGCGCCGCTTTTTTGTGACCCGGCGACGTGTTTTTCTGCTTGGCCCGTTACCGGCGCTTTGCCGCGACAACGGCCTGGACGTTCTGCCGGTGGACGATTTCGTATGGCGCGAAAAACTTAACCGCCGTCGTTGCAAACATGTCGGCGCCGAAGGTCTTCAGATCCTGTTTCGCTAGATCCGGGTCTTGCCGGCAGGCAAGCAGCTTTCGGACATAAGCCTCGGCCGCCGCGATGATGCTTCTGTCATAGCCGCCGGCTTCGATCGCCTCGAAGGAGCCGTGGTTGGGCAGGATCCGGTCGAAGCGCCAGCCGGCCATGCGCTCGAGGTCGACCAGATGTTTGTCGAGGCGTTCCGGTTCCGAAACATAGGTGACTGAGTCCTCCAGCGTGTCGCCTGCCAGAAGCAGGCCGGCGTCGGGCATCAGCAGCACCGTGCCGTCGTGGCTGTGGATTTCGACCTGGCGCAGTTCGATCGCGATCGCTCCGACCGTCAGGCTTAGACTGTCCTCAAACGTCCTGTTTGGCAGCACGAGCGGCTTGATCGGCGGATTGCCGCTCTCGATGTCGGCCCGACCGCGTCGGAGTGCCGCGGCGGTGAGGCGGTTGGCGATGATCTCGCAATCCGCAAACACCTCGTTGCCGGCGATATGGTCGTCATGCCAGTGACTGAGCACGACGCGTATCGAGGTCACGCCCATGTCCTCGAGCGTTTGCCGGATGAAGCGAGCATGCGGAGGGGAGATGTGCGTGTCGTAGACGAGCGCCTGCGATCCGTCGACGATCGCATAGGCGCAGATACCGAGCGTGTAGGCGCCGTCGTCCAGCCAGTTCGGCTCGTCCGACCAGATTCGCGCGCCGAGGCGGCCATCGTAGAAGCCGAGCACGTTTGGCATCGGGCGGATCAGTCGCATCGTCGAACCGAGAGCCGGTCTGGTCATCCGGTTGGTCCCCGATTGCTGCAGTTCACGCAATCAGTTGGCCAAAACGGTCGACTTCGTTGGCCGTCGTGGCGAAGCTGGTGACGAAGCGATAGAGCAATTCGTCCTCGCCGATATGGCCGTCGAAGCTATGCGGCTTATGCCAGTCATAGAACGTTGCGCCCGCGGTCTGCAGCTTTTCGGCGTCGGTCTTCTTCATCACCGCGAACACCTCGTTCGCCTGCGGCAGCCAGGCCAGCTTGGCGGTTGCCGAGTCCTCGATCGCCGCCGCCAGGCGCGCGGCCATGGCATTGGCGTGGCGGGCGATGTCCAGCCACAGTCCATCCTTGAAGTAGGCGTCGAACTGGGCGGCGATGAAGCGCGACTTGGAAAACAGCTGCGCGGCCCGCTTGCGCAGGAAAGCCATCTCCTTGGCAAGATCGAGATCGAACAGCACTATCGCCTCGGCGCACCAGCACCCGTTTTTCGTGCCGCCGAAGGAAACGATATCGACGCCGCGCTTCCAGGTCATTTCGGCGGGCGTTGTCTCAAGCGCCACCAGCGCGTTGGCAAAACGGGCGCCGTCCATATGCAGCGGCAAGGAATACCGCTTTGCAATCTGCGAAATCGCGCAAATATCGTCTAGCCCATAGACCGTGCCGACTTCGGTCGACTGAGTAATCGAGATTGCTGTCGGGCGTCCCCAATGAACGATGTTGGGAGCGAAGCGGGCGATTACCCGTTCAAGGTTGTGGGGTTCCATCTTGCCCAGCGCGCCATCGACTGCATGGAGGCGCGAGCCGCTACTGAAATATTCGGGCGCGCCGCATTCGTCCTCAATGACGTGCGACTCGCGATGCGCAAAGGAAATGCCGCCGGGTCTCCCATAGGCAGCCAGCGAAAGCGCGTTGGCCGCGGTGCCGGTGGCAACGAAGAACACCGCGACCTCGCGTTCGAAAATCTCGCTGAACTGCCGGTAGACCGCGCGGTCAAGTTCGCCATCGCCATAAGCGGTCGAAAAGCCGCCGGCATTGGCCGACAGCCCGGCAGCGATATTCGAATGGACGCCCGCCCAGTTGTCGGAAGCAAAGAACATCGAGAGGTCCGTATCGTGATTGCCAGAAGCGGCGGGACTTGACCGCTTCGGCGGGAGAAGCGCAAGGGCCAATCGCCGGCAAAGCGGTGAAGCCAGCGCATCGCCTTGAAAGCCCGGACCAAAGCTTGCGTTTCCAGTGTTCGTCACGAAATTTTGTGTCGCGTCACGTCCAAGTTTTTTGTGAATCGGTCTTGTATAGGTCCCTGATTTCTGCCATAAAAAATTTAGGACAGTAGTGCTGTCTTATTTTGTCGCACAAAACAGGCTGGACTGGCGTATCATTGCTGCCATTCCGGCCATTGTCGCGAGCGGCGGGTAGACGGCCCGGCTCTGGCCTGTACGATACCGGATGCGAACCGGGCGTATAGCCGTATGGTTCGATGAATTTCGCGAGACGTGCAGCAAGGATCAAGGGGAAGCCCTATGCTCCCCAAGGCAAACCAGCGCCCTGAGACAGTCGGGGCCAAGGTGGAGAACGGAGGATAGGACGATGACGGAACTGACGCCATCTGCGATCTACGGCCAGGCCGCGCAGACGAAAGCGGCAGCCGTTAAAAATACCGTCCTGGCCAAAGAGCTGCGAACTGCCAACGGCATGACCGCGCAGGGCCTCTACGATCCGCGCAACGAGCATGACGCCTGCGGCGTCGGCTTCATCGCCAACATGAAGGGCGTGAAGTCGCACCGGATCGTCGAGGACGGTCTGGCGATGCTGGAAAACCTCACCCATCGCGGCGCCGTCGGCGCCGACCCGCTGGTCGGCGACGGCGCCGGCGTGCTGGTTCAGATCCCGGACGCTTTCTTCCGCGAGGAAATGGCCGCCAAGGGCGTCGAGCTGCCTCCGGCCGGCCAATATGGCGTCGGCCATTGGTTCATGCCGCAGGACGCGGCGCTTCGCGCCCATATCGAGGAGATCATCGCCGAATCGGCACAGTCGGAAGGGCTGCCGCTGATCGGCTTCCGCGACGTGCCGGTCGACAATTCGTCGCTGTCGAAGGCGCCCAATATCGTGGCCTCGGAGCCGTTCCACCGGCAGGTGTTCATTGGCCGTACGGCCGACATCCCGGATGACGAGGAATATGAGGCGCGGCTCTATTTGCTGCGCAAGGTGATCTCGGGCCGCATCTATGCCGAGAACGACAACAAGGACATCGGTGCCTATTGCGTGTCGCTGTCGGCGCGCACCGTCGTCTACAAGGGCATGTTCCTGGCCTACCAGGTCGGCGCCTATTACAAGGATCTCAAGGATCCGCGCTTCGAAACGGCGCTGATCCTCGTTCACCAGCGCTTCTCGACCAACACCTTCCCGTCGTGGAAGCTGGCGCATCCCTATCGCATGGTCGCGCATAATGGCGAGATCAACACGGTGCGCGGCAACAACAACTGGATGGCGGCGCGCCAGGCCTCGGTCGATTCCGAGCTGTTTGGCAACAACATCTCGAAGCTCTGGCCGATCTCCTATGAGGGCCAGTCGGACACGGCGTGCTTCGACAACGCGCTCGAGTTCCTGTTCCAGGGCGGCTATTCGCTCACCCACGCCATGATGATGCTGATCCCGGAAGCCTGGGCCGGCAACAAGCTCATGGACGCCGACCGCAAGGCTTTCTACGAGTACCATGCGGCACTGATGGAGCCGTGGGACGGGCCGGCGGCGGTGGTGTTCACCGATGGCCGCCAGATCGGCGCCACGCTCGACCGCAACGGCTTGCGCCCGGCGCGCTACATCGTCACCGACGACGACCGCGTCATCATGGCGTCGGAAGCCGGCGCGCTGCCGGTGCCGGAGGAAAAGATCGTGCAGAAGTGGCGGCTGCAGCCCGGCCGCATGCTTTTGATCGATCTTGCCAAGGGCCGCATCGTTTCCGACGAGGAGATCAAGTCGGAGATCGCGACCAGGCATCCCTACAAGACCTGGCTCGCCAACACGCAGTTGATCCTGGAAGACCTCAAGCCGGTCGAGCCGCGCGCGCTGCGCAAGGATGTCAGCCTGCTCGACCGCCAGCAGTCCTTCGGCTACACGCAGGAAGACACCAAGCTTCTGATGGCGCCGATGGCGACCACCGGCCAGGAAGCTGTGGGCTCGATGGGCACCGACACACCGATCTCGGCCATGTCGGACAAGTCGAAGCTGCTCTACACCTATTTCAAGCAGAATTTCGCGCAGGTCACCAACCCGCCGATCGACCCGATCCGCGAGGAACTGGTGATGAGCCTGGTGTCCTTCATCGGGCCGCGGCCGAACATCTTTGATTTGGTCGGCACGTCGCGCCGCAAGCGGCTCGAGGTGCGCCAGCCGATCCTGACCAATGGCGATCTCGAAAAGATCCGCTCCATCGGCCACACCGAGGATCGTTTCGACACCAAGACGATCGACATCACCTACGGCTCGAACGAGGGCGCCGCGGGCATGCAAGGCGCCATCGACCGGCTCTGCGAGCGCGCGGAGGCGGCGGTCGCCGGCGGCTACAACATCATCATCCTGTCGGACCGTCAGGTCGGGCCCGACCGCATCGCCATTCCAGCCCTTCTGGCCACGGCGGCGGTGCACCACCACCTGATCCGCAAGGGGTTGCGCACGTCAGTCGGTCTCGTCGTCGAATCCGGCGAGCCGCGCGAGGTGCATCATTTCTGCTGCCTCGCCGGCTATGGCGCCGAGGCGATCAACCCTTATCTTGCCTTCGACACGCTGCTCGATATGCACAAGCGCGGCGAACTGCCGGCTGAGGTCGACGAATACGAGGTGGTTTCGCGCTACATCAAGTCGATCGGCAAGGGCATCCTCAAGGTGATGTCCAAAATGGGCATCTCTACCTACCAGTCCTATTGCGGCGCGCAGATCTTCGACGCGATCGGGTTGAAGTCCGATTTCGTCGAGAAGTATTTCACCGGCACCGCGACGCTGATCGAAGGCGTCGGCCTGGACGAGGTCGCCGCCGAGACGCTCAGCCGCCATGCGGACGCCTTCGGCAGCGATCCGGTGCTGCGCAACAGCCTGGAGGTCGGCGGCGAATACATGTTCCGCATGCGCGGCGAGGCGCATATGTGGTCGCCGGATGCGGTCGCTACCTTGCAGCATGCCGTGCGCCAGGGCTCCTGGGACACGTTCAAGGAGTATTCGGCGCAGATCGACAGCGCGACCGCGCGGGCACAAACCATCCGCGGCCTGTTCAAGATCAGAACAGCCGAAGAAACCGGCCGCAAGAAGGTTGCGATCGAGGATGTCATGCCGGCGGCCGAGATCGTGAAGCGCTTCTCGACCGGGGCGATGTCGTTCGGATCGATCTCACGCGAGGCGCACACCACGCTGGCGCGCGCCATGAACCAGATCGGCGGCAAGTCGAACACCGGCGAAGGTGGCGAAGAGGCCGACCGCTACCTGCCGCTGCCCGGCGGCGGCAAGAACCCGGAACGCTCGGCGATCAAGCAGGTCGCCTCGGGACGGTTCGGCGTCACGGCGGAGTACCTGGTCAATTCCGACGTCATGCAGATCAAGGTGGCGCAAGGCGCCAAGCCCGGCGAGGGCGGCCAGTTGCCTGGTCACAAGGTCGACGCCACCATCGCCAAGGTCAGGCACTCGACGCCCGGCGTCGGCCTGATCTCGCCGCCGCCGCATCACGACATCTATTCGATCGAGGATCTGGCGCAGCTGATCTACGACCTGAAGAACGTCAATCCGGCGGCCGATGTCTCGGTCAAGCTGGTGTCGGAAGTCGGCGTCGGCACGGTCGCGGCGGGCGTCGCCAAGGCGCGCGCCGACCACATCACCATCTCCGGCTATGATGGCGGCACCGGCGCTTCGCCGCTGACCTCGCTCAAGCATGCCGGCAGCCCGTGGGAAATGGGCCTTGCCGAGACGCATCAGACGCTGGTGCTCAACGGGTTGCGCAGCAGAGTCGCGCTGCAGGTCGACGGCGGCCTGCGCACCGGGCGCGACGTCATCATCGGCGCGCTGCTCGGCGCCGACGAGTTCGGCTTCTCGACCGCGCCGCTGATCGCGGCGGGCTGCATCATGATGCGCAAGTGCCATCTCAACACCTGCCCGGTGGGCGTGGCGACGCAGGATCCGGTGCTGCGCAAGCGCTTCAAGGGCACGCCTGAGCATGTCATCAACTTCTTCTTCTACGTGGCGGAAGAGGTGCGTGCATTGCTCGCCGAAATGGGCTTCACCCATCTCGACCAGATCATCGGCGACAGCGACCTCCTGGAAAAGCGCGACGTGATCCAGCACTGGAAGGCGCGCGGGCTCGACTTCTCGAAGATGTTCTTCAAGCCCGACGCGCCGCATGAGGCGCTGCACTGGACCGAGCGGCAGAAGCATCCGATCGACGACGTGCTCGACCGCAAGCTGATCGAGCTGGCGAAGCCGGCGCTCGAAGCCAGGCAGCCCGTCACCATCGAGCTGCCGATCCGCAATGTCGACCGCTCTACCGGCGCGATGCTGTCGGGCGAGGTCGCCAAGCGCTTCAAGCACAAGGGCCTTCGGGAAGACACGATCCAGGTGAAGCTCACCGGCACGGCCGGCCAGTCCTTCGGCGCGTTTCTCGCGCGGGGCGTTTCGTTCGAGCTGGTCGGCGCCGGCAACGACTATGTCGGCAAGGGCCTGTCGGGCGGCCGCATCGTCATCCGCCCGCCGGACGAGGCCAAGATCGTGGCTGCCGACTCGATCATCGTCGGCAACACGGTGCTTTACGGCGCCACCGAGGGCGAGGCTTATTTCGCCGGTGTCGCCGGCGAGCGTTTCGCCGTGCGCAATTCCGGCGTGGCGGCCGTCGTCGAGGGTGTCGGCGACCATGGCTGCGAATACATGACCGGCGGCATCGTCGTCGTGCTCGGCAAGACAGGGCGCAACTTCGCGGCCGGCATGTCGGGCGGCGTCGCCTATGTGCTGGACGAGAAGGGCGATTTCGCCGAACGCTGCAACATGGCGATGGTCGAGCTGGAGCCGGTCCCGGAAGAGGACGATTTGATGGAGAAGCTCCTCCATCACGGCGGCGACCTCGACCATAAGGGCCGCGTCGACGTGTCGGGCGACATGACCAGCCATGATGAGGAACGGCTCTACCAGCTGATCTCGAACCACGTGCATTACACCGGCTCGGTGCGCGGCCGCGAGATACTGGACGACTGGCAGAACTTCCGGCCGAAATTCCGCAAGATCATGCCGGTGGAGTATCGCCGCGCCCTGATCGAGATGGAACGCATGCGCATGAGCGTGGCGGCGGAATAAGCATCGGGCATGGCCGGAAAGATGACTTTCCGGCCGGCATCCTCACCAACAATCCTGACCCCGAGAGCATGACCCGCAACGTGGGAACTCGGCGAAGGTCATGCTCCAGCAAGGTGCGGTTGCCATGGCGGCCTTATGGGGTTAACGGGTGCGCGACAAAAGCGTGCCTTCGGACAGCAGGGACTGGACTATGGGCAAGGTAACAGGCTTCCTCGAGATCGACCGGCAGGTGCACAAGTACCAGCCTGCCTCCGACCGCATCCGGCATTTCCGCGAATTCACGCTGCCGATGTCGGACAAGGAGGTCGAGAAACAGGCCGCGCGCTGCATGGATTGCGGCATTCCGTTCTGCCATGGGCCGACCGGCTGCCCGATCCACAACCAGATCCCGGACTGGAACGACCTCGTCTACAATGGCGACTGGGACAGCGCGATCCGCAACCTGCATTCGACCAACAATTTCCCGGAATTCACCGGCCGCATCTGCCCGGCGCCCTGCGAGGAGGCCTGCACGCTGAACCTCGAGGACATTCCGGTCGCCATCAAGACGGTCGAGCAGGCGATCGCCGACAAGGCGTATGAGACCGGCCATATCCGGCCCTATCCGCCGGAGAAGAAGACCGGCAAGCGGGTTGCCGTCATCGGCTCCGGACCGTCCGGCATGGCGGCCGCCCAGCAGCTCGGCCGCGCCGGGCACGACGTGCATGTCTATGAGCGCGAAAGCCGCCCCGGCGGCCTCATGCGCTACGGCATCCCCGACTTCAAGATCGAGAAGCACTATATCGACCGGCGCATCGAGCAGATGCAGGGCGAGGGCGTGACCTTCCATTGCGGCGTCAATGTCGGCGTCGACATGAAGGTGGCCGACCTCATCGAGGAGTTCGACGCGGTGCTCTATTGCGGCGGCTCGGAAACACCGCGTCCGGCCGGCATTCCGGGGGCCGATCTCAGCGGCGTCTACGACGCCATGCCCTATCTGGTGCAGCAGAACCGCCGCGTCGGCGGCGAGCCTATCCAGTCGGTGGCCTGGCCCTCACACCCGATCATCGCCGGCGGCCAGCATGTCGTGGTGGTCGGCGGCGGCGACACCGCGTCCGACTGCATCGGCACCGCCTTCCGCCAGGGCGCGGTGCGCGTGACGCAGCTCGACATCCGTCCGCAGCCGCCGGAGAAGGAAGACAAGCTCTCCGTATGGCCCTATTGGGCGACCAAGATGCGCACGTCCTCCTCGCAGGCCGAGGGCGCCGAGCGCGAATTCCAGGTGGCGACGCTCGAATTCATCGGCGAGGAAGGCCAGTTGACCGGCGTGCGCTGCTGCGAGGTGGATGAGAAGCGCAAGCCGATCGCCGGCACCGAGTTCGTCATCCGCGCCGATCTCGCCTTCATCGCCATCGGCTTTGCCGGGCCGGCGGGCGACAGCCTGATGAAAGAATTGGACGGCAAGATCAAGGTCGTCACCGACAGCCGCCGCTCGCGGAATGTCGAGGCCAATGATCGCGACTACAGGACCAGCGTCGACAAGCTCTATGCGGCGGGCGACGTGCGCCGTGGCCAGTCGCTGGTGGTCTGGGCGATCCGCGAGGGCCGTCAGGCGGCGCGCTCGATCGACGAGGCGCTGATGGGATCGACGGTGCTGCCGCGCTGAGACCGTTTAGAAATTCTACTCCTGCGGCCAGCTGATGGCGTTTTCTGCGCTTCCGGTGCTCACGTACGCTGATGGGATCGACGGTGCTGCCGCGCTGAAGCGCGATCTGTGGCTGACGAGCCACCGTCACGGTCAGTTCGAACGAGACTATGAACGGTTAAATTTAGGCTATGCGACCTCGCCATGGCCTTCCGTTCGGCATTGCCTAGAAGAGAACAGGCTAGAGCGTTCGCCCGTTCGCATAGAGCGGTGAGGCGCCCTAGCTGGTCAGCAGCTTTATTGCCCAATATAGGCCGATGGCCATCTGGACCGCGAATGCCGAGAATCGAGCTTTGACGGCAGTCGGGCTTGTCGACGCCAGATGGATGACTGACTGCAGGAGCCGCGCGCCGAGAAGCCAATATGCGAGCGGATCAGTGATCGGGGCGCGCGAACTCATCATTGCCAAGGCCATGAGACCTCCGAATATCGGAAGGCCTTCTATGCAATTGGCGTGGGCGCGCGCCAGCCGCCGCAAGAAGGGCGAGAGACCGGAATTGTCCGGTGCGAAACCATTCGCAGGGACGCGGCCGCTCACCACAAGATGGATGCGCAGGATCTCCATCCATATAAGCAATAAAAGAGACCAGGTTACGAACCCGAGCAAGGAATAAGCTGTTGCCGACATATTCACCCCCGCCTTTGAACTCGGCCAAAATCTGATAATGCCATTGTTCGGCTGGGCGCGAAATTGCTGCCGCGACGCGTGAATCAAGGAGTTGCAAGGGTCGAGCCTGGCTCGGCAGTCGCCGCCGCGGGCTGTTTCTTCGGCGGCCAGGAAAAATCGTCGGCGCGGCCGGGCGAGGCCGCGGGAGCCTTGCCTTCCAGGATCAGCTTCTCGCCGGGCAGATTCGGATCGGCCTTGGCCGGCTGCGCGGCACCCAGCAGTTCGGTGCCGCCGTCGAGCGCCGGGTCGCCGAGCAGCATCGGCGCGGTGCGGTCGACGATGACGGGCGCGGCGGCCGGCTTGGGCGCCTCGACCGGAGCGCCGGCCGGCGCCGACACGGTCGTGATGCTTCCCGGCGCCGCCAATCCGAGGATCTTGGCCAGGGGCTTTTCCGTATAGAAGGCGAGCTTGCGCTTGCCGGCCTTGGTGACGTTGATGCCGTCGTCGGAACGCAGGCGCACCGGCTGGCCGTTGATGTCGGGGCCGGAAGTGACGAAAGCGCCGTTCTCGTCGACGAAGCCGTCCCAGACATCGACGAACTCGCCGCCGTGGCTTTGGGCGGCCGAGTGATAAATGTCGTTGAAGGCGAGCATGTCGGAGTTCATCTTCGACACGCCGAAAGCCGGCATGCCGACCCACAGGAACGGCACCTTGGTCTCCTGAAGAGCCTTGCCGAGCGCATCGGTGCGGCGCTCATATTCCTTGGTCCAGTTCTCCGAACGCGGCTGCTCGCGCACGTCGCCGACCTTCATCTGCTGCCGGTCGTTGGAACCCAGCATGACGATCACGGCCGCCGGTTTCTCGGTCTCGATCAGCGATTTTATCTGGGCTGGCCAATTGTAGACGTCGTCGCGAACGAAGCCGGAGGAACCGTTGGAGCGAGCGACGATCCTGACGGCGGGATTGTCGGCAAAGGCCGTGTCCAGGCCTTCGGCCAGGCCGCCCGCCAGAAAATCGCCGACCACCAGAACGACGCGAGCGTCGCTGGTCTTCTCGACGATCGGCGTTTCGGGCTCCGCCGGCGGGCGTGGCTTGGGCTTCTTCTTCGGCTTCGGCCTTGGCTGGACTTCGATGGGCGGCTCGATGCGTTCGCTGCGGCGCGGAAACAGAAGGTCGCGCAGCGACCAGCCGCGGCTTTCCTCCTGCGCGAACGCAGGGGCGTGGAAAGCGCCGGCGGCGGTGACGACAAGCACGGCAAGGGCAAGAATCAGAATCGGCGCCCGGCGAATGCCCTGCCTGATACGCGCGACCAAAACCAAACACCTCTCCATCCCTTGGCGCATGACCGGGCAGACGCGGGAAAGTCATGCGCAAGCCGAAGCGCTACCGCATCCTTGCCGTCTTCGAAAGGATGCCTGGCGCCCTAAAGCGCGTCGCGCTGAAATGGATTCAGTCGACGCGCTTTAAGTCTTTGTTTTGATGCATGTCGTTCCCCCAAAACCGCTGCGCACTTTTGGGCGACATGCATTAGAGCGGCTCTGCTACCGCTTGCGGAGCCATTTGAGCACTTCCAGGCTCGGATAGCCATCCTGGGTCAGGCCGACCTTTGCCTGGTAGGCCATGATGGCGGCCTTCGAGCCGTCGCCGATCTTGCCGTCGAACTTGCCGTCGTAATAGCCGTGCTCGGAAAGCCGCTTCTGCAGCTCCTGCCGCTCCTCGAAGCTGAGCTTCGTGAAAGGCCGCTGCCAGTCCTGCACAAGGCCCGAGCCGCCGGCGATCTCGTCGGCGAGAAGCCCGACGGCCAAAGCGTATTTGTCGGCATTGTTGTAGGCCTTGATGACCGAGAAGTTTCTGATCATCAGGAAGGCGGGGCCGCCCCGGCCGTCCGGCACTTTCAGCGTCGCCTTGTCGCTCAGATTCTTGAACGGCTTGCCGCTGGCTCTAACGACGCCGAGCGCCTGCCACTGCGCGATCGTCTTGGCGCCCCCGGGCAGCTTGCCGGCCGGTATGGTGACCTCATAGCCCCAGGTCTTGCCGGCCTGCCAGCCGTTCTTCTTGAGCAGATTGGCGGAAGTCGCCAGCGCGTCGGGAATCGAGTTCCAGATATCGCGCCTGCCGTTGCCGTCCATGTCGACGGCATAGCGCTGATAGCTGGTCGGGATGAACTGGGTCTGGCCCATCGCGCCGGCCCAGGAACCCATCAGATGGCTCTCGTCGATGTCGCCGGTCTGCAGGATCTTCAGCGCCGCGATCAACTGCGTGCGGGCATATTTCGAGCGCTTCGCGTCGCCATAGGCGAGGGTGGAAAGCGAACGGATGACATTGCGCATGATGTCGTCGCGCTTGAGGATCTCGCCGTAGTTGGATTCCATCGACCAGATCGCCAGCAGGATATTGCGGTCGACACCGAACCGCGCCTCGATGCGATCGAGCCACGGCTTCCATTTCTTCGCCATCGCCTGGCCGTTGGCGACCGCCTGGTCGTGCACGCGGTTGTCGAAATAATCCCAGGCGGGGGCAGTGAATTCCGGCTGGGTGCGGGCCTTTTCCAACACGACCGGATCGGGCTCGATGCCTCGCATGGACTGATCGTAGACAGCCCCCGAAACGCCGCCCGCCACAGCGGTGGCGCGGAAGCCCGCGACCCACTGGCGGAACCCGGCATCGGCGAAAGCGGGTCCGGCGGGCATCAGCAGGGCCAGCGTGAGGCCGGCTGCGGTCGCCAGTGCCGTCAGGCGCCGCGCGGGGTTGCGAACGGACATCATTTCCTCCTTCGTCAAATCAGGAAGGATCATTCAACGCCGAACCGGGTTAGTATTTAGTTTACCATAGGTGCCGCCGGGAACGAAAAGAGGTGTCGCGGCTTTTAGCTCTCACATTCGACCTGGACGTTCGATAGCCCAACATTCCGGCGCCAAAATGATTCCGGCGTGAAAATGTTTGGGGGGATTGCGGAGCGTGCCGCCTCGCGGATAATTGGCCGAAAAGCAGGGGTGTCAGCATGAAGCGCGTTCGCAAGGCAGTTTTCCCGGTCGCCGGCCTCGGCACGCGGTTCCTTCCGGCCACCAAGGCCATCCCGAAGGAAATGCTGACCGTCGTCGACCGGCCTGTCATCCAATATGTGGTCGACGAGGCGCGCGAGGCCGGCATCGAGCATTTCATCTTCGTGACCGGGCGCAACAAGGCGGTCATCGAGGACCATTTCGACGTCCAGTTCGAGCTCTACGACACGCTCGCCCAGCGCGGCAAGGACGACCAGCTCGCCCGCCTGCAGCGGCTGCAGCCGGCGCCTGGACAGACGAGCTTCACGCGCCAGCAGGTGCCGATGGGCCTCGGCCACGCCGTCTGGTGCGCTCGCGAGCTGGTCGGCGACGAGCCCTTCGCGCTGCTGCTGCCGGACATGATCATGCAGTCGGAAAAGAGCTGCATGAAGGGCATGGTCGAGCTTTATGAGGAGACCGGCAACAACATCATCGCCGTGCAGGAATGCGATCCAGCGGAAGCGCATAAATACGGCATTGTCGGGCGCGGCGAGGACACGCATCACGGCTTCCGCATCACCGGCATGGTGGAGAAGCCGAAGCAGGGCACCGCGCCCTCCAATCTTTACATCAACGGCCGCTACATCCTGCAGCCGGAAATCTTCGGCATCCTGGAAAGCCAGGAACGCGGCGCCGGCAACGAGATCCAGCTGACCGACGCGATGCTGAAGCTGGAGAAGAAGCAGCCCTTCTACGGCTATCACTATAAGGGCCGCACCTTCGACTGCGGCTCGCCGGAAGGGTTCGTCGAGGCCAATGTCGCCTTCGCGCTGTGGCGCAGCGACATGAACGCAAGCATGGCCGGCGTCATCCGCACGCTGCTGGACGAGGTGCGGCCGGTGGAGCGCCGCGGGGTCGCTTTCTAGGAGGTGTGGGCAAATTCCGCATACCACCGTAGCCCCGAGCGCCCCTTGGGGCCGGCAGGGAGCAGGGCGCGAGGCCGACGACGGAGTGGACTCAAGGCTTCGCAATGACGCGAGGGCCGCTGCTTCGATAGGGGCCTTGGCCGACGAATTTTCGAAGAGGGTTTGAGCTTCTTGTTCGTTCCTTCGTCACGACGCCGAAACCCAAACCCTCCTCAATTCACAACCCGAAATGTTTACCATAGACGATGATGGACGAGAGATGTCGTCAAGACCTGATGAACGAGAGCAGGTCGGGGTTGAGGACATCCGCATGCGTGGTGAGCATGCCGTGGGGATAGCCGGGATAAGTCTTCAGCGACCCGTTCTTCAGCAGGTTGACCGCACGCGGCACTGAACTTGCGAACGGGACGACTTGATCGGCCTCGCCGTGCATCACCAGCACCGGCACGGTGATCTTCTTGAGGTCTTCGGTATAGTCTTCGAGCCAGGAGTCGACAGTCGCGTAGTGAGCGAGGGCACCGCCGGCCATGCCTTGGCGCCACCAGTTCGCAATGATTGCCTCCGAAGGCTTGGCCCCATCTAGGTTGTAGCCGTAGAACGGATTCTCAGGAACGAAACGGTAGAACTCCGCCCGGTTGGCCAGCACGCCTGCCCGGATCGCTTCGAACCACTCCGGCGGTTGACCGGCCGGGTTGTCCTCGCTTCGGTACATGTTCGGCGTCAGTGAAGCGACCAGCACCGCCTTCGCGACGCGCTCCTGGTGGCGAGCGACATAGCGCGCCACCTCACCGCCACCTGTCGAGTGCCCGATATGGATCGCGTCGCGCAGGTTGAGGTGTTCAGTCAGGGCCGCGAGGTCGGCAACCCAGTGGTCCATGTCGTTGCCGGTGCTGGGCTGGTCGGACCGGCCGTGGCCGCGCCGGTCGTGGGCGATCACCCGATACCCGTGATGAAGGAAGAACGTCATCTGGGCATCCCAGTCGTCCGCTGTCAGTGGCCAACCGTGGCTGAAGACGATCGGCTCACCTGAGCCCCAGTCCTTGTAGAAGATGTTCACGCCGTCTGTAGTGGTGATCGTAGGCATTGTTCAGTTCCTTTCGATTGGCCGCGGATGAGAGTCATCGCTCGCTGGCGCGGCGTTCCAGCGATGATCCAGTGACTTAAGATGACCAGTCGTCTATTAATTGCCCAAAATGCTTAAGTCAGCAAAGAGGGCAAAACAAAGCGCTCGAAGCTGTCGAAGGGCGCCCGGCTACGTTCGACCTTGGCCCGCATGACCGCCCCTTCGAACGTGTCGATCAGCGCGACGGCAAGCTGCCCTGGATCCTTTCCGGCCGACAATTCCCCATTCTCCTGCGCCTCCCGCAGGCATGAGGCAAGCGCGGCCGACCACTCGCGATAGATCGCCGCAAGCTTGATCCGCACATCCTCGCTCGTCGGCGTGACCTCCAGCGCCATATTCCCGATCAGGCAGCCGACCGCATAGCGGCGGCGCTCGTGAAACTCGGCAAGCCCGGCGAAATAGCGCGTGATGCGCGACAAGGGCGGCGTTTGGCCTTGATTCAAAATGGCCCCAAACTCAGCGACAACCGCCTCCCAATATTCGGTCAGTACCGCGACGGCGAAGGCTTCCTTGCTGTCGAAGTAATTATAGAACGAACCCTTGGGCACGCCGGCTGCCGCGGTGATCTCCTGCACGCCGGTGGCGTTGAAGCCGCGGGTGCTCACAAGGTCTCCCCCTTTTTCCAGGAGGCGCGATCGCGTTTCGGGATTGGCTGGTCTAGGCATGGGTTAATATATGACCGGTCGTCTTATTATAGTCAAGCGTTTTTTTGGCACTATCGGTGCTCACGTATCTTAAGTACGCTCCGCTCCGGTTATCGGAAGCCGTTGCTCTCGACTCGGCCTGACCTGAATCTCGGCATGGGCTTGGCCGTCTCTACCGCTCAGCGCTGGACCTTCAGACCGAGATAAACGCTGTTGGCCGTGTAGTCGCGGCCGACCAGGTTGCTGGTCAGCTTCTCGGTCCTGACGCGGGTGGTAAGCCCGGCATAGCGATTGAGCCACCAGGTCAGTCCGGCCTCGGCGCTCAGGATCAGGTCGTGGCCGTCGGAGCCGGTATAGTCGCGCCAATCGAGACCAAGCGCCGAGTTCGCCGTCAGGTTGGCGCGGATCTGGCGCTCGCCGGTCAGACGGCCGGAGTAGAGGATATCGCCGCTCTCGCCGGCGTTCGTTGTCGTCTCCACGCTGGTCTTGCCGGTGAGGCCGATGGTGGTGCCGCGCTCGGGGGACCATTTGAGGTCGGCGTTGATGCTCGGCCCTGCCACCGCCGGCAGGCGGCTGTCGTCGAGCGCCTCGCGCAGCCAGCCGACGGAGAATTCGCCGGACAGCTTCTCGCCCATGTCGAGCTCGAGACCGGCACGCGCGCCAAGCCTGGTCGAGGACCGCTCGAAGCCGTCGGTGTCGACGCGCAGGTCATAGATGCGCCGCCCGGCCTCGACTTCTGTGAAGGGCGTCAGCGCCGGTGAGATCTGATAGCCGGTGCGCAAAGTCGCCGTGTAGAGCGTGGAGTCGCGATCCTTCTGCGACACGGTAGTGCCGTTGGAGAGCTCGGCATCGCCGTAGAAATCATGCGAGACCGCCCCGGTCAGCGCATAGCGCATCTTGCCGACACTTTTTTCGATGCCGAGGCTGCCGTCCACGGTCTGGCGCAGCGGCTGTTGGGTGACACCGGCGATCGCATCTGGCGAGGAGGCCGATTCCGGCGCTGCCTCGTAGCCGAGCTTGGCGATGGCGCGCAGCTCGTTGTCGAGATCGACATTGAGCTGGCCCTCGATGCGGCCCTGGGCATCGTTGATCTTTTGGCCCGAGACGGTGTTGCGGAACTGGCCGTAACCGGTGATCAGAGCCGAATTCTCGCGCCAGTCGGAGGTCGCGGTGAAACGCAGCGCTGTCTCCGACAGGACGGCCGATTTGCCGGTGCTGCTGGAATCGGCGTTCGACGTGGCGGTGAAGCCTTGCTCCAGCGTCGGCCGGAAGACAAAGGTGCCGATCCTGACGCCGGGAGCTGCGAAGGGATCTTCCTCCGGCTTGACCTTCTGTCCATCGATCGATCCGGTGCGCTCCTGGCCCGGGTCGAGCTTCTGCTTGTCGACGCTGTCGATGGTGACAGCGCGGCGGTTGCCGCCGTCGTCGGCAGTCGCTGCAGCATCGGCCTGATCGCCGGTGGCGGCGGTTGCGGCGGTGGTCGTGTTATCGGTTGCCTCGCCCGCCTTCTTCTTGGTCTTTTTCTTATCGGCAGTCTTGGCGCTGGCCTTCGTGTCGGCCTTGGCGTCCTGCGTGCGCTGCCTTGCCGTCGAAGGCCGGCGCGGCTTTGCCGGCGCCGTCGTGTCGGCCAGCGGGTCGGTGGCTGCCGGCGGCTGGTCGAAGATGCTGTCCGACGCACCAGCCGTCTGGTCGTCATCCGGAACCGCGCCCGGGCTTGCCGGCTGATAGGTTGTCGGCGCCGTGTCTTGGGCGGCGGCGGGAGCGTTTTGATCCTGCGTCCCTTGCGTCCGCAACTGCCTGGCCTTGCGCTGCTGGTCGGCAAGTATCGCCGATTCGGAAACCTCGCCGCGCAGCTCGGTTTCCTGCGAAAATGCCGGCGCCGGGCGCAGCAAGGCAAGCGCGCTTGCCGTCAGCAGCAGTGCTGCAACGGCAATGCCCTTCCGACCGATTTTCGTTTCAGGCTGGCCCCCGGACATCGTCACCACTGCTTGCGCGGCGCGGTTGCGCCATACTTACCGAACCGTAAATGCGGATGGTTAACGGAGGGTTGAGACAGCCCCCTCGGAAGCCCTCCAATCGAAGGCCTAAGGCAATTCTGTGGACAGCGGCGCGGCAAAGCGCTAATCGCTTCGCCCATGCATGCGGGGTCCCCAGAAAGAAAGCGGCCAGACAGGAAGGCTGCGATCGAATCGGCGCTGAGAACGGTGGCGACGGAACAGGCCGGCGTAGCGGCATTGGCCGCCGCACTCGCAAATGGGCTGTCCAATCCTTTTGCCGCGGCAATCGACCTGATCTCGCGGATCGACGGCCGCGTTATCGTCACCGGTGTCGGCAAGAGCGGTCACATCGGCTCCAAAATCGCCGCCACGCTGGCCTCGACCGGCACGCCCGCCTTTTTCGTCCATCCGGCCGAGGCCAATCACGGCGATCTCGGCATGATCGCCCGGGACGATGCCATCATTGCCATGTCCTGGTCGGGCGAGAGCAAGGAATTGATGGGCATCGTCGCCTATTCCAGGCGCTTTTCCATTCCCCTGATCGCCATTACCTCGGGCGAGAGCTCGGCGCTGGCGCGAGCGGCGGATGTGGTCTTGCTGCTGCCGATCGTGCCCGAGGCCTGTCCGCACGGGCTGGCGCCGACCACGTCGACGCTTCTGCAACTCGTCATGGGCGATGCGCTCGCGATCGCGCTGCTCGAGGCGCGTGGCTTCACACCCGATCACTTCCGAACCTTGCACCCGGGCGGGCAGCTTGGCGCCAATCTGACCCTGGTTTCGGAGATCATGCGGACCGGCGATCAGGTGCCGCTTGCTTTGCTAGGCACCAAGATGCCGGAAGCGGTGATGACCCTTTCGCAAAAGAAAGTCGGTTGCGTCTGCATCGTCGATGCCAGCGGCAAACTGGTCGGGATCGTCACCGACGGCGACGTCGCACGCAATCTGCATCGCAATCTGGCCGACGTCACCGTCGACGAGGTCATGACCCGCACCCCCAAGACGATCGATCCGCAGACGCTGGCGGGCACGGCGATCGCCATGCTCAACGAGCACAATATCGGCGCGCTGGTCGTGATCAAAAACAAAATGCCGGTGGGCGTGGTTCACTTCCACGACCTGCTGCGCATCGGCGCAGCTTAACGCGTGAGATTTCAGGCCGAAGCGGCCCGATATTTTGATCCGTCTCGGCTCAGATAGCCTCGACAGTCAGCTCCAGATCGGTATCCGCCGCCCCGGTCACGCGCACCTGCGCGCCGACCGGCAGGTCGGGTCCGGAGACGCGCCAGAGCGTGTCGCCGAGCCGGATGCGGCCGCGGCCGTTCTTGATCGGCTCGGCCAGCGTCGCCGTGCGGCCGACCATCTGCGCGCCGCGGCGGTTGAGCAGCGGCTGGTCGACGCTGCCTTGGCGCGAGACCGCAATCTGCCTGCCGACATAGGCCGAGACAACGGCCAGCACGAGGAAGGCCAGGACCTGGACCTGCCAAGTCCAGAACGCCGCGTCCCAGATCGCCAGCGAAACAGCGCCGACGATCAGCGCTGCGATGCCGATCCACAGCATGAACACGCCTGGCGCCACGACTTCCATCACCACGAGCACGATGCCGAGAACCATCCAGTTCCACGGGCCGAGTTCCGAAACGATGCGGTCGATCATTGACGGTCTCCCACAGTGTTAGATGATCAGCTGTCGCTCTGCCGCACGATCGGCGGGCGTGAACCCTGGCGCGGCGTGCCCGACGGGCTTTCGCCCTTAAAGACTTCGCGGGCGATCTCGCCGATGCCGCCGAGCGAACCGATCAGCGACGAGGCCTCAAACGGCATCAGCACGATCTTGTTGTTGCTCGACGAGCCGATCTTGGCCAAGGCCTCGGTGTATTTCTGCGCGACGAAGTAGTTGATGGCCTGCACATCGCCCTTGGCGATGGCTTCCGACACGACCTGGGTTGCCTTGGCTTCCGCCTCGGCCGAGCGCTCGCGCGCCTCGGCGTCACGGAAAGCGGCTTCCCTGCGGCCTTCGGCTTCAAGGATCTGCGATTGCTTGAGGCCTTCGGCGGCCAGGATCTGGGCGCGCTTGTCGCGCTCGGCCATCATCTGGCGGCCCATCGATTCCACGAGATTGGCCGGCGGGTTGATGTCCTTGATCTCGACGCGGGTGATCTTGATGCCCCACGGATGCGCCGCCTCGTCGACGACGCGCAGGAGGCGCTCGTTGATGGCGTCGCGATTGGAGAGCAATTCGTCGAGGTCCATTGAGCCCATGACCGTGCGGATGTTGGTCATGGTGAGATTGAGGATGGCGTTCTGCAGCCCAGCCACCTGGTAAGCGGCCTGGGCGGCGTTCAGCACCTGGTAAAAGGCGACGCCGTCGACCCCGACGATGGCGTTGTCACGGGTGATAATCTCCTGCGTTGGGACGTCGAGCACCTGCTCCATCATGTTCATCTTGGCGCCGACGCGCTCGAAGATCGGGTTGATGATGTTGAGGCCGGGGGTCAGCGTCTTGGTGTAACGGCCGAAGCGCTCCACCGTGTAATTGTAACCTTGCGGCACCGTCCTGATGCCCTTGAAAAGCAGAATGATGACCAGGAAAACAAGAACAATGATGGCAATATCGAAACCGCTAAAGCCCATTTCGCTTCTCCCTCAAACGCGGCGACCTCACGGAATCACTTAAGTGTGTTTCCGCAACGTTACAATCAGGTGATCGCCAGCGCCGGATGATTTCAGGCCGGATCGACCTGAAATCATCCGGCTCTGGGTCAATGGAAAGAGCATGATGTGGTCCGAAAACCGCTCACACTTTTCGGCATCATGCTCTGATATCGGTTAGCGGCGGGTTTTGCGCACCGTTTCGAGTCTGTCGGTGAAGCCGGTCACACCCAGCCGGAAAGCTCGCGCCGGACCAATGCCTCGATGACCGCCATGCCCTCGGCGCTGTCATTGAGACAGGGGATATGGGCGAAGTTCTTGCCGCCGGCGTGATGGAAGGTTTCGGCCGCCTCGCGGCCGATCTCATCCAGGGTCTCGATGCAGTCGACGGAAAAGCCCGGATTGACGACGGCGATGGATTTCACCCCCTCCTTGGCCAGTTTCTCGACCGTGACATCGGTGTAGGGCTGCAGCCATTCCTGCGCGCCGAAACGCGATTGGAAGGTGGTGATGAGCTTCTTCTCGTCCCAGCCGAGCCTTTCCCGCAGCAGCCGCGTCGTCTTGAGACAGTGGCAATGGTAGGGATCGCCCTTCTCGAAATAAGGCTTCGGGATGCCGTGGTAGGATGCAATAACAACCTCCGGCTCGAAGTCCAACGCCTCGAGATGCCGCTCGATCGAGTGAGCGAGAGCCTCGATGTAGACCGGCTCATCGTAGTAGGGCGGCACGCTGCGGATCGCCGGCGCGTTTCTGATCTTCATCAGCGCGCGGAACAGCTGGTCGTTGGCGGTCGCCGTCGTGGTTGCCGAATACTGCGGATATATCGGGAAGGACAGGATACGGTCGCAGCCCTGCTCGACCAGTTTTTGCGCGACGCTTGCCGTCGAAGGATTGCCGTAGCGCATCGCCCAGTCGACCACGACGTTCGAGTGATCGGCGAGGGCACTGGCGAGCTTCTCTGCCTGGGAACGGGTGAAGGTGCGCAGCGGCGACTCGTTCTTCTCCCGGTTCCAGATCCGGGCATAGTTGGCGCCGGACTTTTTCGGCCGGGTCGTCAAAACCAGGCCGTAAAGGATCGGATACCAGATCGCCTTGTTGAGCTCGATGACCCGCGGGTCGGAGAGGAATTCCCTGAGATATCGCCACATCGGGCCGAACTCGATTCCGTCGGGTGTGCCGAGATTGATCAGCATGACGCCGATCTTGCCCTGCTTCACCGCCGGGTGGCCGGCGGGCAGCGGACCGACCGCCTTGGCGGCTTTGGCATCGGTGGGGCTGGCAAGCGTCATCAAAAGTCTCCGGTAGCGCCGCGGAAACTAAAGCGCGTCGCGATCCTTCGAATTCGCTCCATGCGCTTTAGGTTTTTGATTTTACGCATGTCTTTATCCCGAAACCGGTTCCCACTTTCGGGAGACATGCTTTAGCGATGCCCTGCCGGTTTTCAATGCTGCGTCTGGCCGCACCTTATCGTGTTTTGCACCGGAAAAGGAACACCCGCCCGGTTTGCCCGGGCGGGTGTTATGAATTCCGGGCTGCCGCCTACTTCGCGGCTGGCGGAATGGTCAGTGTCGCGCCCAGCGGCAGGCGGCGCGGCTTGAAGTCCTTGTTGGCCTCGGAGATGAGCTTCCACTTGGTGGCGTCGCCATAGGTTTTCTTGGCCAGGTCCCAATAGGTATCGCCGGCGGCGACGGTATGGTTGGTCTCAGCCGGCTTCGCTTCGGCGGGCTTGGCCGGCTCGGCGGCGGGAGCAGGCGTTGCTGGCGCAGCCTCGGCAGGCTTTGCCGGTTCCGCGGCCGGCGCCGTCTCAGCCGGCTTCGCGGTCTCGGCGGGAGCCGCCGGAGCGGTTTCAGCCGGAACGGCCGGTGGTGTGCCGGCGATGTCGCTGGAACCGGAAGGCATAGCCGGCATGGCAGGCTCAGCGTTCGCTGGAGCGGTCTCGGCAGGCTTTGCCGGTTCCGCGGCCTTGGCTGGCTCGGCCGCCGCCGTCGTTGCCGCAATCTCGGTGATGCGGCCGTCAAGCTTGGGCGTGTAGGGCCGATGCGCGCCGAGATAGTCGGCCACGACCTGCTCCAGGCCGGGGCCGTAGTCATAGGCGTCCTTGGCCTTCTCGGCGAAGACCTTGTAGCCGTCGCCGCCCTGGCGGACATAGTTGTTGGTGGCGACCAGATATTGCTTGTCGGGATTGATCGGCGCCCAGGCGCCGTTCTCCATCACTTCGACCGATTTGACGCGGCCGGCATTGGGCGCCACCGACTTGTCGAAGGAATATTTCAGCCCGGCAACCTGTGGGAAGCGGCCGGCGCCGTCCTCGACCTGGCTAAGGCCGCTTTCGAGGCCCGCGACCAGGTCCTTGCCTGAGATCTTGAAGGTGGCCAGCGTGTTCTGGAACGGCAGCACGGTCAGCACCTCGCCCATCGTCACCGTGCCCTGGTCGATCGAGGCGCGCAGGCCGCCGCCGTTCGAGATGACGATCTCGACGCCCTGACCCTTGGTGCGGTCGAGAATGGCGTCGGAGACGAGATTGCCCATCTCGCATTCGCGCGCGCGGCAATTCTCGCGGCTGCCATCGATCGCCTTGGTGGTCTCGGCCACCTCCTTGTTCTTCAGCGCCTCGATCGGCGCGGCGAGCTCCTTGATGCGGGCAAGGACAGCAGGATCGGGCGTGATCGACTTGTCGAGATAGATCGGCGCGCCGCTGGCTTCCTTGACGTTGCCATTGTCGTCGAACACGACTTTGAACTCGCCGAGATATTTCGAATAGGACGCCGCCTGCACGACCGGCACCTTGGAGCCGTCGGGATTGTCGACCATGGTCGGGTAGGGGCCTTCGGCCTTCGGGTCGGTGTTGGACAGGAGCGTGTGGCTGTGGCCGCCGACCACCACGTCGATGCCCGGGATCTTGGCGATCACGTCGCGTTCGCGCCGGTAGCCGATATGGGTGACCGCGATGATCTTGTTGATGCCTTGCGCCTTGAGCTTCTCGACCTCGGCCGTGATCGATTTGACGTCGTCGGCGATGGCGATGTTCGGACCGGGCGAGGCGAGTTCCGGCGTGTCGTTGGTGACGGCGCCGATGATGCCGATCTTCTGGCCGCCGACCTCGACGACGATCGACGGCTTGAGCTTGCCGGCGGCGCCGGACTTGTCGTTGGGCAGCACGTTGGCGCTGACGATCGGGAACTTCGCCTTGTCGAGGTAAGGTACAAGCGCTGTCTCGCCGTCGTCGAATTCGTGGTTGCCGAGCGTCACCGCGTCGGGCTTGATCTGGTTGAGGAACTCCTCCTCCACCGCACCCTTGTAGGTGGTGTAGAAGAGCGAGCCCTGAAAACTGTCGCCGGCATTGAGCAAGAGCAGGTTCTGCCCTTCGAGCTTCTTGCGCTCCTGCGCGATCGCGGTGATCAGCCGGCCAGCGCCGCCGATGCATTCGCCCTTGGTCTCCTCGTCTGCGGAACAGGTCGACTCGTATTTGTTGTTGCCTTCGATACGACTGTGCCAGTCGTTGAAATGCAGAATGTTCAGCGTGTAGTCGGCAAAGGACACGCCGGCCGACAGGCCAAGCGTCGAAGCGGAAAGGGCTAGGATGGCGGCAATCTTCTTCATCTTCGTCTCCCGGTAAATTGGCTTCGACCGTGCTTAACGCCTTCGCTTGACTGGAAAATAACAGTCAGCCTTGGGTCATGTTCACATCGGGTCCCGGCCGATGCAAGCACAAATCGGGGAGATATTTGCCGGCACAAAAAAGGACGGCGGCTCGCGGCCGCCGTCCTTTTTGGATTGATGTCTGCGAGCCTCAGGCCCGGCGCGTCAGCACGAAATTCTGGCCGCTGGCGCTGGTGCAGTTGAGCTGGCTGATCGAGACCATCAGGCAGTTGAAGCTGACCGGCGTCTGGCGGATCAGCGAGGTGCCGTGGATCTCGACCGAGGTCGGTCCAGTCAAGGTGTAGCTGCCTTCCGACAGCTTCTGGCCAGTGTCGGTGGCGACCGTGGTGAAGTTGCCGGCCGCGAAGGTCGACAGGCCGGTGCCCTTGGCGTCGATCCAATTGCCCTCGACCCCCTTGGGAGCGGCGGCGGCCGGTGGTCCCGATGGGCCGGTGGTGGTGCAGGCGGCCGCAGCCAGCAGGCTTGCCGCGGCGCCTGCCGAAAGCAGTTTGCGCGCAATGGTCATTCTTGAAAATCCTCTCCTCAGTCCGCTCCCTTCAATCGCCCGATTTCCGGGCGATTGCAAGGCGCTGCCGCTGGTCGATCCCGGCGCTATCGGACCAGAATGTTGCGGAACTGCCACGGGTCGTCCCTGTCCAGGTCCTCCGGGAAGAGGCCCGGGCGATTGTCCAGAGGAGTCCAGTCGGTATAGTAGCCCCTGACCGGCCCGAGATAAGGCGACTGCACTTCGAGGCAGCGCCGGTAGTCCATCTCGTCGGCTTCCACGATGCCGGCTGCCGGGTTCTCCAGCGCCCAGACCATGCCAGCGAGCACCGCCGAGGTGACCTGCAAGCCGGTGGCGTTCTGGTAGGGGGCGAGCTTGCGCGCCTCGGCCAGCGAGAGCTGCGAGCCGTACCAATAGGCGTTCTTGTCGTGGCCGTAGAGCAGCACGCCGAGCTCGTCGACGCCGTCGACCAGCTCGTTCTCGTCAAGCACGTGGTGGACCGGCTGCGGCTTGCCGGCGGCGCCGAACATCTCGTCCAGCGACAGCAAGGCGTCGTTGCAGGGATGGTAGGCGTAATGGCAGGTCGGGCGGTATTGGACCTTGCCCTTCTTCGAACGCACAGTGAAGAAGTCGGCGATCGAGATCGACTCGTTATGGGTCACCAGCAGGCCATATTGCGCGCCCGGCGTCGGGCACCAGCTGCGCACACGCGTGTTGGCGCCGGGCTGCTCCAGATAGATCGCCGCCTTGGAGCCGTGCTTGTGCTTCTTGCCGTTCTTCGGCATCCAGTTTTCATGCGTGCCCCAGCCGAGCTCGGCCGGCTGCAGGCCTTCCGAGATGAAGCCTTCGACCGACCAGGTGTTCCAGAATACATTCATCGGCTTTGGCTTCTTGGTGCGCTGGGTGTCGCGCTCGGCGATGTGGATGCCCTTGACGCCGGCCTTCTTCATCAGCCTGGCCCAGCCCTCGCGGTCTTCTTGCGCGGGCTCCGAAAACTCGAGCCCGAGATCGGTGGCGAGGTTGACCAGCGCCTTCTTGACGAACCACGAGACCATGCCGGGGTTGGCGCCGCAGGTGGAGACCGCCGTCGGGCCGCCGGGCTTGTCCTGCTTTTCCTTGATCATCGCCTCGCGCAGCGCGTAGTTGGAGCGGCTGGCATTGTCGGCGTCGGCGTCGAAATAGAAGCCCAGCCACGGCTCGACGACGGTGTCGATGTAGAGCACGCCGAGCTTGCGGCACAATTTCATCAGGTCCACCGAACCGGTGTCGACCGACAGGTTGACGCAAAAGCCCTGGCCGCCGCCATTGGTCAGTAGCGGCGTGAGCAGCTTCTTGTAATTCTTCTCGGTCACCGCGTCCTGCATGAAGGCGATGCCGCGCTCGTCGAGCAGCTTGCGGTCGGTGTCGAGAGGGTCGATGACCGTCATGCGAGATTTGTCGAACTTGAAATGGCGTTCGATCAGCGGCAGCGTTCCCCGCCCGATCGAGCCGAAGCCGATCATCACGACGGGACCGGTGATTTCACCGTAAACGGGCCAGTTTTCATTCGCCATTTTTTCGCACACTCCTTCAAACACGCGCAAAACCGGGCGCCTTTGGCCCAACGGCCAAGCGCTACACCACAGATCATTGTCATAAACCAGCGAAAAGCGCCAACCGCCGGCTAGGCCGTTCTGGGCATGTGGTTAAGCCGATCCGGCCATGCGGCCGAGGACTGCAACCAGCCGGTCGCGGTCGGCGGTCAGGCCCTTGTAGTCGAGCTGTTGCTGGTCGAGGGCCAGGAGCTGCTCCGCGAAGGAGGCCGCCAGCATTGCCCGGTCCGGATGGCCGGTCAACACTTTGAGCGGGTCGAGATGGATGCGGATGGTGAAGAGGATGTCGCGCGACACTGGAAGCTTGCGCAGCGTCTGGCGTTCGACGCGGATGAAGGCGTGGGCGTTGACGTCGCCGTCGGGGAAGCGGCTCGGGCGGTTGGTGGCGCGGTCGATGCGCTCGACATTGGAGAGCGGATGATAGAGCCTGTCATCGGCCTGGATCGACCAGTTGAAGCGCTCGACCGCCTGGCCCTGCAGTCCGTCGAACATGCGGTTGATGAGCTCGGCCGGCCGCGTGCCTGGTCCGAAGCCGGGCACCGGTTCGTGGATTTCCTGCAGCGGCTTGCCGAATTTCTCCCGCAGCGACCAGGACGAGGGAAAGCACAGCGAGCCGGCGGCGAGCCGCCAGCCGCGCTCGTCGCGTCGCATCAGGATCAGGTCTTCCTGGACAAGCAGCGAGGCCTTTGCGAGCGGCGCGTCGGCGAGCCCCGAAGGCAGGGCAGGGTGGTCCGCTGCACCCACGACCTCGATGCCCGCATCTGTGCGGCGATGGGTGCGCGCAAATCGCTCCGGCAGATACGCGCCGAGCAATTCGAGCACTTCCTGCTGGGCGTCGCGCGTGTTGTCCTCCTCGACGAAAACCCGGTCGGGGATTTCAGCATAGAGCCGGCGCTTTTCGGCGAGATAGGGTAGAAGATAACCGTCGACCTCGATCCAGTCTGCTGGGTCGAGCGGCTTCAGCCCGATGGTGAACAGCTTCGACGAGCCATCATAGGGAGTGTGCGTGGGCAAGGCCTCGACCAAGCTCATGCCTCCTTAAAAGCGTCGAGCCCGGCGGTGGTCATCCTGGCCAGGAATTCGGTGATATCGTAGTCCGCGGCCCCGGCCTTGGCGAAAGGGTCTGCTGCCAGCCTGGCGTCAAGGATTTCGCGCGGGCATTGCGCGATGATGATGCCGCCGGTCCTCGGTTTCCTTGGCCCGGAGGCAATGAAGACGCCCTCCGCATAACAGGCCTTCAGCCATTCGACATGCGCTGCTTGCAGCTTGTCGATCTCGGGCAGAGGCACCTTGTAATTCAGCGACACGACGAACATGGCATTCTCCTAGTCACCCCAGCTTCGCCGGGATCAGCCCGCGCAGCGAGTTGCCGACGAAGATCGCCTTCGCCGCCTTCAGATCGTCGAAGCTGTAGATCGCTTCCATGGCGCGGCCTTCGTCCAGAAGCTCGCCGCGCAATATTCCAGGCAAGAGGCCGCAGTCGAGGCGGGGCGTGGCGAGCGGGCCGTCGCCGAAATCGGCGAAGAGATTGGTGATCGTGCCCTCACAGATCTCGCCGCGCTCGTTGGCTAAAAGCACTTCGTCGGCGCGCGTGGCGAGATATTCCGCGCGGGCATGCGTGTAGACCTGACGCAGGCTGGTCTTGTGGCGCAGCATCGTGTTGGTGGAATCAAGACGGATCCGCGCCAACTGCAGCCGCCAGACCTTGTCCACGGGCAGCGGTTCATAGGCTTGAGCGGCAGCCGTCGCTTCGCCATTGTGCTGCAAGGCAAGGCGCACGCGCAAGGCAATCCCGTGTCCGTTGATGGTGTTCGACAGCACTTCGCCGATCCGTTCGGGATCGCAGGCGAAGCCGAGCTCGGCGGCGGACGCATAAAGCCTGGCGAGATGGCGCTCGAAGCGCAGGAAGCCTGAACCCGGCTCCCAGCGCATGGTCTCGATCAGCTCGAAGCCGGCACCGTTCCCGTCGCGAAGCGCGCTTTCAACAGACACTCCCGATACTCCTCCTCGGCGGTGGAATCGAAGACGACGCCGCCGCCGACATTGTAGACGGCCTCGCCGTCGGCAAAGAGCGAGATGGTGCGGATCGCCACCGAAAAACGCATCCTGCCGCCCGGCGCAATCCAGCCGATGGCGCCGCAATAGACGTCGCGAGGCGCGTCTTCCAGCTCGTGCAGGATTTCCATGGCGCGGATTTTCGGCGCGCCGGTGATCGAGCCACAGGGAAACAGCGCGGCGAAGACCTGGCGGATGCCGATATCGGGCAGCAGCTTCGCCCGCACGCGGCTTACCATCTGATGCACGGTCGGATAGGACTCGATGCGGAACAGTTCCGGCACATCCAGCGTGCCGACCTCGCTGATCAGCGAGATGTCGTTGCGCAAAAGGTCGACGATCATTCGGTTCTCGGCCTGGTTCTTCTCGTCGTTGCGCAGGAAGGCCTTCAGCCGCGCGTCCTCGGCCTTGGTCGCGCCGCGCGGAGCCGTACCCTTCATCGGGTGCGTTTCGATCATGCCGTGGGCGTCGATCTCGAAAAACAGTTCGGGCGAGCGCGACAGAACGACCGGATCGCCAAGCGAGATCAGCGCGCCATATTTGACCGGCTGGCGCTCGGTCAGCGCGTCGAAGGCGGCAAGCGGATCGCCGGACCATTGCGCATGGACCGGGAAGGTAAGGTTGCCCTGGTAGCAGTCACCCTTGCGGATGTGATTGTGAAGGCGCGCGAAACGGCCGGCATAGTCCTCGGCGGACCATGTTGCCCTCGCATCGAAGATCGGGCCGTTGCTGGCAGGCCCGGCGCTTTGCGGCACCGTCTGGTCGACAGGCGCATCGAAGATCCCGAGGCAGACCAAGGGCGCGCGGCGGCCCTCGGGCAGCAGCGGCACCAGCTTCGGCTCGAGCAGGTACCCGGCTTCGTAGGAGAAATAGCCCGCCAGCCATTTGCCGGCGTCGGAAGCAGCCTGGGCTCGCTCGAGCGCCGGCGCGAACTCCTCCGCTGTGCGCGCGAGAATGATCTCGTGCGGCCGGTCGAACACCAACTGACGCGCGCTCTCGTCATTGCGGAATATGGCTGCGGGCAGGGGCATGAGCCTCGGAAGCGGACAATTCAGTCGACCGCTCTATATGGGGGGCCGCCGACGCGCAATCGAGGGAACGGCGTCGGGCGGCGCAAAGGCGTCCGGTCGGTGAGGAAGTTGTTCGCTAGCTGATTTTGCAGGGATTGGCGGAAACGCCCGAACCTCCGTCATCCTCGGGCGGAGCGGGAGCGAAGCGCACGCGTAGACCCGAGGATCCATTCCGTGGCCTCGCGCGAAGAATAAAGGCGGTGCAGAACGAAGACCTTTCTGCACCGCCGCAACGCTTGTAAGTCACGGAATGGATCCTATGGTCTGCGCTCCGCTTCGCTCCTCGCTACGCCATAGGATGGCGAAAAAATGGGCGCCTGTGGCCGACCGTTGGCGATACTGGCGGGCTGCTCAGGTGTTGCTTGCGGTACCCGCTGTCGGGAACTGGCGCCCGAACTCAGCCTCGTCGCCGGCGGCCAGCAGTTTCGCCTGCTCGATCCATTTCTCGCGCGCGATGCGGCCGTCGAAATTGAGCACCTCCTCGATGCGTTTGACGTCGGCGTCGGTCCAGGCGGCAATCTGGGCGTAGGTGGTGACGCCCTGGCCCTTGAGCAGCCTTTCGTTGACCGGACCGATGCCGATAAGGCGACGCAGATTGTCGGCTTTGGTTGCCGCGGCTTTCGGCGCGGCAGCTTTCTTGGCGGGAGCCGCCGCCTTCTTCGGCGCGGCTGCCTTGGCCGCGGGCTTCGCTGCCGCAGTTTTCGTGGCCGCCGGCTTCTTCGCGGCGGCGGGCTTCGCCGCTGCCGATGTCGCGCTCGCCGGTGTCGATATCAGCGCCGCCGGCGCCGGCGTGGCGGCCTTGTCGGCGCCGGCCTTGGCGGCAGGCGCGTTACGCAGCCGGCTTTCGAGATCGGCGCGGGCACGGCCGCAGGCATCGAGCTCGCCCTTCAGCCGGTCGTTGTCGGCGCGCAGCCTGTCGCGCTCGCTTCGGGTGCGGTCGAGATCGCCACGCAGACTGTCGAGCTCGCCGCGCAGGCGGCCCCAGATGAACCAGCCAACCAGGATACCCACAACGAACGCCAGGAGCATGTAGAAGAAAGTGCTCATTTCCCTCTCCAGTCGATCCGTCGGCCGCGGCTGGGAGGGCGCGCTTGCCGCCAAGGATCGTCAAAGGTTCCGTGTTCGGTGGAACCGCCGGCTTCAATTCGAGCCATCGGCGTTTCGGTCTTGTCCGGACCGACGGCCATCATCGCATTCGCCGTAGCGGAGCGGCAGGCATCTCTGGCCTGCGCGATGCGTCCGGCTGAGCTTGAGGCCGGACGCTATCATATGGCTTGTCGAAAGCCAGTTGAAAATGCGCCGGAGAGTTATTCAAGAACAGCTATTTAGGGCAAGAATAGAGTCCGGCTAATATGTGTCTTTGCTAAACTATAGCTGCCGATGCACGCTTCGTTGCTGTTCACTCGTCCAGCGCTTCCAACTCGTCGATCAGCGAACCGATCACGCCAAGGCCGATCTGCCAGAACGCGGGATCGGTGGCGTCGAGGCCGAAGGGCGCCAGGAGTTCGGAGTGATGCTTGGTGCCGCCGGCGCGCAGCATCTCGAAATACTTCTCCTGAAATCCCCGCTCGGCATTCTGGTAGACGGCGTAGAGCGAGTTCACCAGGCAGTCGCCGAAGGCATAGGCATAGACATAGAAGGGCGAATGGATGAAGTGCGGGATATAGGTCCAGAAGACCTCGTAGCCGTCGCGCAGCTTGATCGCCGGTCCCAGGCTTTCGGCCTGCACCTCGAGCCAGAATTCGCCCAACCTGTCCGAGGTCAGCTCGCCGTTCTTGCGCTCGGTATGCACCTTGCGTTCGAACTCATAGAAGGCGATCTGGCGCACGACCGTGTTGATCATGTCCTCGACCTTCTGAGCGAGCATGGCCTTGCGCTCGCGTCTGTCGCTGGTCTGTTCGAGCAGCGAGCGGAAGGTCAGCATCTCGCCGAAGACGGAGGCGGTCTCGGCCAGCGTCAGCGGCGTCGAGGCCATCAGCGCGCCCTGGCCGGCGGCCAGCACCTGGTGCACGCCATGGCCGAGCTCATGCGCCAGCGTCATCACGTCGCGCGGCTTGCCCATGTAGTTGAGCAGCACATAAGGATGCGCCGACGGCACCGTCGGGTGAGCGAAGGCGCCGGGTGACTTGCCCGGCCGCACCGGCGCGTCGATCCATCTGCGATCGAAAAAGCCGCGCGCGATTTCGGCCATGTCGGGCGAGAAGCGCTGGTAGGCGGAGAGCACCGTGTCCCTGGCGTCGTCCCAGCGTATCACCGCCTTCGGCGTCTCCGGCAGCGGCGCGTTACGATCCCAGTGGTTCATCACCTCCATGCCAAGCCAGCGCGCCTTCATCGCATAGTAGCGGTGCGACAGCCGCGGGTACGCCTCGCGCACGGCCGCGGCCAGCGCGTCGACCACGTCGCGCTCGACGCGATTGGCGAGGTGGCGCGAGTCGGCAATATCCTGGAAGCCGCGCCAGCGGTCGGAGATTTCCTTGTCCTTCGCCAGCGTGTTGGTGATGAGGGTGAAGGTGCGCAGGTTCTTGCGGAACGTGGCGGCCAGCGCCTCGGAAGCGCGGCGGCGCACCTCGCCATTCGAATCCTGGAGCCGGTTCAGCGCCGGCTCAAGCGTCAGCTCCTCGCCGTCGACGTCGAAGCGCAGGTCAGTCATCGTCTCGTCGAACAGGCGGTTCCAGGCGCCGCGCCCGGTGACCGACTTTTCGTGGAACAATTGCTCGACGCGATCCTCGAGCTGGTAGGGTTTGTCCTTCCTGAGGTCGAGCACCCAGGGCCGGTAATGGCCGAAGGCCTTGTCGGCGGCCAGAGCGCCCTCGATCGCCGCATCGTCGATCAGGTTGAGCTCGAGCGCGAAGAACAGAAGATGGGCGCTCGCGTCCGTCATCTTTTCCTGGACATCGCCATAGAGCTTGGCGCGCTGCGGATCGGCGGTGTTGCCGGCATAGACGAGGCCGGCATAGGAGACGATGCGGCCGATCAGTTCCTCGAGCGCCTCATAGGCTTGCAGCGCCTCGCCCAGCCGGCCGGCGCCGCCGCGCCCGGCTTCCGCGGCGAGCGTGCCTTTCCAGCGGGTCTCGAAGGCGATGGCGTCGCTGGCTGCCTTGGCGATGTCGCGTTTCAATTCGGGCGCTTCCATGCCGGAATAGAGATCGGCGAGATTCCACTCCGGCAGATCGCCAAGCTCCTCCGCGCCGTGTCCGGACGCTGGCGCCGCAAGCCGATGACCAAATTCCATGCGCATCAGCAATACCTTCTTTGAATCGGTGCCAAATCAGAGGGAAGGAGCAAGCCGGTCAAATCCTAAGGAATTCGTTCACCGGGTTTTTTGAAACCTTATTTAGAACCCTGTGCCAAGATGATCCATGGGGATTATCTCGGGCGGAAAACTCAAACAGTCATGACAGGTTCCATACTCATAGTCGATGACGATCCGGTCCAGCGCAGGCTGGTCGAGGCCGCGCTGACCAAGTTCGGGCACACCGCGATCGTCACCGATAGCGGCGAGGCTGGCCTCGACGTGCTCGACGGGCCGAACGCGCGCGAGGTCTCCGTCGTCATTCTCGACCTTGTCATGCCCGGCCTAGGCGGCATCGGCGTGCTGAAGGCGATGCGCGAGCGCGGCATCAATATTCCCGTCATCGTGCAGACGGCCCAGGGGGGCATCGAGACGGTCGTTTCGGCGATGCGGCACGGCGCCTTCGACTTCGTCGTCAAGCCGGCATCGCCCGACAGGCTGCAGACCGCGATCTCCAACGCGCTCAAGGTGGAGGCCGTCGAGGATGAGATGAAGCGCGCGTCGCGGCGGCGTGGCGGCGGCCATCTCACCTTCAAGGACATGATCACGCGCAGCCCGGCAATGGACCGGGTGATACGCCTCGGGCAGAAGGCGGCGGCCTCCAACATCCCGATCCTGATCGAAGGCGAGTCCGGCGTCGGCAAGGAACTGGTCGCGCGCGCCATCCAGGGCAGCGGCGATCGCCGTTCGAAGCCCTTCGTCACCGTCAATTGCGGCGCCATCCCGGACAATCTCGTCGAATCGATCCTGTTCGGCCACGAGAAGGGGTCCTTCACGGGCGCCACCGAGAAGCATACGGGCAAATTCGTCGAGGCGAATTCCGGCACGCTGTTCCTCGACGAGATCGGCGATCTGCCGCTCGACGTCCAGGTCAAGCTGCTGCGCGCCGTGCAGGAAGGCGAGGTCGATCCGGTCGGCGGCCGCTCGACCGTCAAGGTCGACATCCGCCTGATCTCGGCCACGCATCGCAACCTTCTGCAGCAGGTCAAGGACGGCAAGTTCCGCGAGGACCTGTTCTACCGGCTGAACGTCTATCCGATCTTCGTGCCGCCGCTGCGCGACCGCCGCGACGACATTCCCTATCTCGTCCGGCACTTCATGGAAAAGGTCGCGCCGGCCGATCCGCGCCGGCGCCTTGCCGGTATATCGGCGTCAGCGCTTGCGATGCTGCAGGCCTATGACTGGCCGGGCAATATCCGCCAACTGGAAAATGCGGTCTTTCGGGCGTCGGTGCTTGCCGAGGGCGACGTGCTGACCGAGGAGGAGTTCCCGCAGATCCGGGCCCAGGTGGAAGGCACGGTCAATCTCGGAGCGGAAACGACATCTACTGTTGCCGAAACGGTCGAGGGTGCGTCCAAGCCGGCGGATGAGGCGATTGCCGAGACAATGGGGTCCGCCTTTGCCGACAGCGAGTCACCAGCGCGGCCGCAGCCGCGGTTCGGAACGCTTCGGGCTCTGGACGAGCGCGGCAATGTGCGGGCGCTGGCCGATGTCGAGCTCGAGATGATCAAGCTGGCGATCGATCATTACAATGGCCAGATGAGTGAAGTCGCGCGCCGTTTGGGCATTGGCCGTTCGACCCTCTACCGCAAGTTGAAGGAATATGGCATTGATCCCGAAGCTGGTCGCGTCGACCGGCTTGCCTCCTGACAGGCCAGGCTCGAAGCAGCTTGCGCGCCTAAAATCCGAGTCAAATTGTCGCTTTTGACGTGAAAACGCAGGGTTTTCAGCGGTTGGCGTTGCCGAGGATCACGCATTAACGCTAACGGTAACAGATCGTGTTCTGGCCGGGGCCGGATTCTTGATCTAAACCAGCGGTTTACCACGAAATGCTGTGCATCATTTTTGACGGGATATCGCCACGGTGTTACCGCATTTCGGCTTCAATAAACGATGATTAACCATTAGGATCGATATTCGGATGTGAAAACCACGCATCCGTTTGGTCAAATCCGGGGACAAACGGCAGCCTGAAAGCCATTTGATTTGAACAAAGTCGAACGACACACAAACGGGCGGCATTTTCACATGAGCGTCTGGCCGAGGTGGCTGACGTTTGTGATTTTGGCTGTCGGGTTCCTGTCCGCGGCGATGTCGGGCGCCAGGGCTGAGGTTCGTACGCTCAAGCTCTATCACCTGCACACGCACGAGAAGGCCGAGATCGTCTACAAGCGCAATGGCCGCTACGATCCGGAAGGCTTGCGCAAGATCAACATCATCCTGCGCGACTGGCGCCGCAATGAGCCGACCAAGATGGATCCGCGGCTGCTCGACCTCGTCTGGGAAGCTTATCGCGAAGCGGGCGCGACCGACTACATCCAGGTGGTCTGCGGCTATCGTTCGCCGTCGACCAACGCGATGCTGCGCTCGCGCAGCCGCGGCGTCGCCGAGAAGAGCCAGCACATGCTCGGCAAGGCGATGGACTTTTACATCCCCGGCGTGCCGCTGAAGAAGCTGCGCAATATCGGCCTCAAGATGCAGGGTGGCGGTGTCGGATATTACCCGACCTCCGGTTCGCCTTTCGTCCATATGGATGTCGGCAATGTGCGCCATTGGCCGGGCATCAGCCGCCAGGAACTGGTCAGCCTGTTCCCGAACGGCAAGACGCTGCACGTGCCGAGCGACGGGCGCCCGCTGCCTGGCTATGAGCAGGCGCTGGCCGCCTACCAGGCGCGCAAGGGCGCGGGCACCCCGAACATCGAACTGGCCAGCGCCGGCGGCTCTACCAAGCGGTCCGGCGGATTGCTTGCCGCCTTGTTCGGCGGTGGCGCCGACGAGGCAGACGACGACGCCGATACCGGCGACAGCGGTGGTGCGCCCCAGGCGAAGGCCGTGAAGCAGGTTCAGGTCGCGAGCGCCGCGACGGCCCGCAATAGCAATCTCCCGGGTATCGCGATCGTTTCGCCGAAGGATGCCAAGCGCGCCAACATCCCGCAGATCGCGGATGACAGCGCCGACGATCAGCAGCAACCGGAGCAGGATACGCCCGAGACGATCATCGCCGCGCTGCCGCCCAAGGAAGTCCCGCTACCGGACTTCGCGCCGCGCCCGAAGGTCGATGTCGGCCAGCAGACGCCGCAGAACGTGCCGTTCGCCGTGGCGGATGCCTCGGCGACGACCGAGCAGGCGGTTTCGACCGCGCAGGCGCCCTTGCCTGACAAGGTTCCGTTCGGCGCTGCCAGCGCGGCCGAGGCCGCTGGCACCGATCCGGCGCAGGTGGCGGTCAACAACATCCCGCTTCCGACATGGCGCCCCGATCGCTCGACGCCGGCCGAGCTGGCATCGAAGGACAAGAACGTGCTTCTGGCGCTGGCCGAGACGGCTTCGCAGGACAAGAGCGCGACCGACGCGTTCTCCGTGCTGCCGACTGCCCGGCCGCAGCCCGGCAAGCAGGATGAGGTCAAGGCCGTTCTCGAACAGGCCAACGCGACCGTCGAGGCTGGCGGCGCCGGCGCCGAATACCAGCTTGCGTCGCTGACGCAGCCGGAGCCGCGCTCGGCGTTCAACGATCCGTCAGGGGCCGATGCTGCCTCGCCACGCCAGGCCATCGCCGCCCTTCCGGCCGGCAGCGATCCCACGAAGGCGATCGGCGCCGGCGTGAAGACGACGGCCAAGGAAGGCAGAGCTTCGCCCCGCGACCTCAAGCCGGGACCGAAGGCCGTGGTGGTGGCGGCAGCGCCGCAGGCCGCGCGCTGGGCGCTGGGCAGCGGCGTGAACATCGCCTCGGTTTCCGATCCGACGACGGCTCCGCGTTATGCCTACAACATCGTGCATACGCCGCCGAGCGAAGTGTACACGGCCGGCTTCCAAACGAGCGGCGAGATGCAAGATGCCAGCCGTTTCAGCGGCAATGCGGTCAAGTTCCTCTCGGTCGCCCGTTTCCAGACGAAATAGCCATTTGAGAGACACCGAAGAGAAGCCGCGCTGGACTTGAAGCGCGGCTTTTGTTTTTCATGTCTCGCCCAGACCGTCAGCCTCCCGCTTCGTCTAATGGTAGGACAGCGCCCTTTGAAGGCGTGAATCGTGGTTCGAATCCATGAGCGGGAACCAGTTCCTCGGTTGGCATCATCTGGCATTGCGCAAGCTGCATCGGCTTGACCTTCCCGTGAGGAGGTGGGCGCCCAGCCGGCGGGTTTTAATGTTCAGTCGATTTCGAGCGCGGCCGCTTCGCCCACAGCCAGAAGCCGTGCGGCGTCACGCGCCGGAGGCAGCCCGAACTGGCGCGCATATTCGCGGCTGAACTGGGAGGCGCTTTCGTAGCCGACGGTGAAAGCAACCTGCGCCGCGCTGCCCGGTTGGGCAATCAGCAGATGGCGCGCTTCCAAAAGGCGGAGCTGCTTCTGATACTGGATCGGGCTCATCGCGGTCGCCGCCTTGAAATGGCGATGAAAGGCGGCGTTGCTCATATGCGACAGCTTGGCCAGCCGCGTCACATCGATAGGCTCGTTGTAATGCGACCGGATCCAGGCGGTGGCGCGGCGGATCTGCGACAGGCGGCCATCGGCGCGCGCGAGCTGCCGCAGCTTTTCGCCCTGCGGGCCTTGCAGCAGGCGGAATGCGATCTCGCGTTCGAGCATGGGCGCCAGCACCGGAATCTCTTCCGGCCGATCGAGCAGCCGCAGCATCCGTCGCCAGGCGTCGAGCAAGTCGTCATCGGCCGTGTTGGTGACGAAGCTGTCGCCGCCTATCGCCGGTCGATGGTCGATAAGCAGCCCGGCGATCAGCTCGATATCGATGGCGAAGGCGAGAGCCATGTAGGGACAGGCTCTGCTGGCTTCGATCAACTGGCTGGTGGCGGGCGCCTCCACCGCGTAGACGAAATAGCTGCCGGCGCTGTAGGCAAGCGTGCGGTCGCCGATCAACACCGTTTTGGTCCCCTGCAGGACCAGAAGCGCGGTCGGCTGGCAGAGCTCGGGCAGCGGCGGCGTCGGAAGCTCGCTGCGGCCGATGGTGACGCGCGTAAGGGCCGTCTTTGTCCGCCGCCCCCGCGCATGGCGCCCGGCCATGGCGATCAATTCCTGCAGCATGTCACTCATCGTTCCAGCATTGCCGATCCATCGCGCCCAAGCAACCAAGCGAGGCGCTGACTCGCCCGCGAAGACACGAAGCTGAGAGGATTAGGCAAGAGGCTGAGAGCTTTTGGCGCGCGAAGCGAGCCGGTTCACGTCATCTCTGGGTCACCCAGTAGGAGACATGGACATGACGACGAGAAAGAACGCGCTGGTGACCGGCGCCAACAAGGGCATCGGCCGTGAGACCGTCCGGCGGCTGGCGGCACTGGACTACAAGGTGTGGCTCGGCGCGCGCGACGCCGAGCGTGGCGAGACCGCGGCACAGGCATTGCGTGATGAGGGGTTTGATGTCGAGTGGCTCGCGCTGGATGTCGCGAGCGACGATAGCGTGGCGGCCGCGGCCAAGACAGCCGCGGCGCGGATATCCAGCGTGGACGTGTTGGTCAACAATGCCGGCATCGCGCCCGGCTATGTCGAGGCGCTGGCGCCGGACGGCCGCTATCAGCGACCGCCGAGCCAGGAGGACATCGCGCACATGAAAGCCACCTATGACGTCAACGTCTTCGGGCCGGTGCGGGTCACGCGGGCATTCCTGCCGCTGCTCCAGACATCTCCCGCCGCCCGCATCGTCATGGTGAGCAGCTATCTCGGATCCCTGGCGCGCGCGTCCGGCAACAGCCAGTCACCCAACGTCATGGGCTATGGCAGCTCGAAGACCGCGCTCAACGCCATTTCGCTCGCCTTCGCCAGGGAACTCGCGCCACACGGCATCATGGTCAACGCAGCCGCTCCCGGCTACACCGCGACGGACCTCAATGCGCACAGAGGTGGCCGCACCGTGCAGCAGGCGGCCGAAATCATCGTGCGGCTGGCGACGCTGGAGCCGGGCGGGCCGACAGGCGGTTACTTCGATGAGAACGGCCCGCTGCCCTGGTGAGTAGATTACTTCTTGAGCTTGCTCGCTTCACGCGCCAGCGCTTCGATCTCGTCCCACTTGCCGGCCTTGATGAGATCGTCGGGCGCCACCCAGGAGCCGCCGACGCAGATGACGTTGGGCAGGCTCAGATAGTCCGCGGCGTTCCTGGCCGTGATGCCGCCGGTCGGGCAAAATTTCACGTCCGCCAGCGGCGAGGCGAAAGCTTTCAGCGACGCGATGCCGCCGGACTGCTCGGCCGGGAAGAATTTCAGGAAGCGCAGGCCAGCCTCGCGCGCGGCCATGATCTCGCCGGGCGTGATCACGCCGGGCAGCAGCGGCACGGGGCTGTCCTTGGCCGCGTCGAGAAGCTGGCTGGTGATGCCGGGGCTGACGATGAATTTCGAGCCGGCGCGGGCTGCTTCGTCGAACTGCCTGGCATCGAGGATGGTGCCGGCGCCGACGACCGCGTCCTCGACTTCGGCCGCGACGCGGCGGATCGCCTCCAGCGCGTCGGCGGTGCGCAGCGTGATCTCGATGGCCCGCAAACCGCCGCGCGACAAAGCGTGAGCGAGCGGCACGGCATCGGCGACATTGGCGATCTTGAGCACCGGGATGACCGGCTGACCGTTGAGGAGCGACAGGAGCTGTTCGGTCTTGCTGGTCATGTGCTGGTCTCCGTTTCTATGTTTTAAACCGATTAGCAGAAGGGTCCGTACAAGTCCACGAAGCCCGGCGTGTCGCGATGCCGCGCGGCGGATCGTGCGTCGCCTGAACTTCCTTTGCCTTGAAACCGCTTTGACCACAGTCTAGTGGCATGGCCATGACGACAACCAAGGAAATTCAGCCCATCCAGGTCGCCGCGCTTTACAAATTCGCGCGGCTCGAGGGATACGAGGCCCTGCGCGCGCCGCTCGCCGCCTTCTGTTGCGGGCGCGGCATCAAGGGCACACTGCTTCTGGCGCATGAAGGCATCAATGGCACCGTTGCCGGCAGCGAGGAAGCGATTGCCGCGCTTGTGGACCATCTGCAGGCCATCGAAGGCCTTGCCGGGCTGGAAGTCAAATACAGCAGCGCCGCCGAGATGCCGTTCCACCGCATGAAGGTGCGGCTGAAGCGCGAGATCGTCACCATGGGCGTCGAGGATATCGATCCGGCAACCAGCGCTGGCACCTATGTCGCGCCAGCCGATTGGAATGCGCTGATCTCGGACGCCGACACCGTCGTCATCGACACGCGCAACGCCTATGAAGTCTCGCTCGGCACGTTCAAGGGAGCGGTCGACCCGAGGACCTCCAGCTTCCGCGAGTTCCCGGCCTGGGTGGAAGAGCACCGTGAAGAGCTTGAAGGCCGCAAGTTGGCGATGTTCTGCACCGGCGGCATTCGCTGCGAGAAGGCGACGGCCTATGTGAAGTCGCTCGGCCTCAAGAACGTCTTCCATCTCAAGGGCGGTATCCTGAAATACCTCGAAGAGGTAACGGCAGAGGAGAGCCTGTGGCAGGGCGAATGTTTCGTCTTCGACGAGCGGGTATCCGTCTCGCATGGCCTGACCGAGGGCGAGGCGGAACTCTGCCGCGCCTGCCGGCATCCGCTGACGGTCGAGGACCGGCTGTCGCCGAAATACGCAATCGGCGTTTCATGCCCGCATTGCTTCGAAACGCGGTCCGATGCGGACCGCGAGCGCTATGCCGAACGTCACCGTCAGGTCGAACTTGCGCAGGCGCGCGGCGGCAAGCGCCATATCGGCAGCTAGAGCGGCCTGCGACCGAAAGGCTGGTCGTCATTGTAATGTCAAAGCGCGGGGCCTACCTCTTGCCGGTCCGAAACCTTGCCCGCGCGCATTCGGCCGGGCCAATTCTGGAGGCATTGATGCTCGACCCCAAGAAGCTGCTCGACGACCTTCTCGGCTCGCAAGTTCCCGGTACGGGCTCGACCGTCCGCGACAAGGCGGGGCAGGCGGTGCAGATGGCGAAGGACAATCCGCTGGCTGCCGGGGCGCTTGCCGCCGTGCTGCTCGGCACCGGCACCGGACGGCAGGTGACGGGCGCGGCCATCAAGCTCGGCGGCCTGGCGGCGATCGGCGGCCTCGCCTACAAGGCCTATCAGAATTACAAGGCCGGCAACGAGCCGGCGCAGGCGCCCGCGTCCGCCGAGCCTGAACTGCTGCCGCCGCCGGCCGATACCGCTTTCGATCCCGCACAGGCGCCGCAAGGCGAGGCCGAGTTCACGCTGACGCTGGTCAGGGCGATGATCTCGGCGGCGAAGGCCGATGGCCATATCGACGACGAAGAGCGCAAGAAGATCGCCGACAAGCTCAAGCTCGCCGGCATCGGCGCGGAAGCGGAAAAGTTCCTGCTTGCCGAGCTCGAAAGGCCACTCGATCTCGACACGCTGGTCGCCGGCGCCAAGACCGATGCACAGAAGCTGGAACTCTACACCGCCTCGCGTCTGACCATCGATCCCGACACACGCGCCGAGCGCGGCTATCTCGACCTGCTCGCCGGCCGGCTCGGCCTGCCGGATGCCCTGGTCGATCATGTCGAGGCGACTGTCTCGGCGGCCAAGGTGCCGGCCGGCAGCGCGCCTAACTCGCCGTGGTGAACCGCGTTGGTAAACGCCGCTGCGCACCGCCGTGCCGCCCGTTAATCCCTCGTTAACTCAGCAAGCGCATCATTCTAATCAGTCGGACCGGCTTTTCCTCCTCCCAAGCGCGGTTCAGATCGGGGCGGTCGCCAATGGCCGCCCTTTTTGTTGGCCTCTTGTTTGTCGCCAATAGCGGCTTGCCATGATCCCCGGCATTTGCGATGCCACGTCTTTCCGAGCATGACCGGGAGGACGACGATGACCGCCATAGCAGAGAAGACCGCCATCGTTACCGGAGCCGGCACCGGCATCGGCAAGAGCGTCGCCACGGCGCTGCTCCAGGCAGGCTGGAACACGGTGTTCTGCGGCCGGCGCAAGACGGTGCTGGAGGAGGCGATCGCCGATGCGGGAAAGACGCAGGCCAAGGCATTGGCCGTCGCCTGCGACATCAGCAAGGCGGCGGAAGTCGATGACATGTTCGAGACTGTGCTCGAGGCCTTCGGCCGTGTCGACCTGCTCTTCAACAATGCCGGCATGGGCTACAAGTCGACGCTGATCGACGAGATCCCGGTCGAGGTCTGGAACGATGTCGTCGGCGTCAATCTCACCGGCTCGTTCCTGTGCGCGCGCGCCGCCTTCGGCGCCATGCGGAGGCAGAAGCCGATGGGCGGCCGTATCATCAACAACGGCTCGGTTTCGGCCTATGCGCCGCGCCCGGGTTCCGCGCCCTATACGGCGACCAAGCACGCCATCACCGGTCTCACCAAGACGCTGGCGCTCGATGGCCGGCCCTTCGACATCGCCTGCGGCCAGATCGATATCGGCAATGCGCTGACCGAGATGGCGCAGCCGATGACGGTGGGCGTGCCGCAGGCCAATGGCTCGATCGCCGCCGAGGCGGTGATGGACGTGCAACGCGTCGCCGACGCGGTGCTGCATATGGCCAGCCTGCCGCTCGACGCCAACGTGCTGTTCATGACGGTGATGGCGACGAAGATGCCGTTTGTCGGGCGCGGATAAGCGCCTGACAGCTCACTTCTTCAGAAACGCCTCGATCCGTTCCAGCGCGCGCAGGATGTTCTCCTCGGAATTGGCGTAGGAAAGCCGGATATAGCCTTCGCCGAGCACGCCGAAATCGGGGCCGCCGATGAGCGCCACGCCGGCATCCTCCAGCAACGCCGAGGCGAGCTTCTTGGCCTTCCAGCCGGTCTTCGAGACATTCGGGAAGGCGTAGAAGGCGCCCTTCGGCGTGATGCAGGAGATGCCGGGGAGCGCGTTCAGGCCCTCGACGACGATCTTCCTGCGGTTGTCGAAGGCGCGCATCATCTTCTCGACATCGTCCTGTGGGCCGTCGATCGCGGCGATGCCGGCGAACTGGCTCGGCGCGTTGACGCAGGACCAGCAATTGACCGCGAGCTTGCGCACCTTGTCGTAGAGATGGGCGCCTTTGTCGCCGTTCGGCCAGATCGACCAGCCCATCCGCCAGCCGGTCATCGCCCAGGTCTTCGACCAGCCGTTGAGCACGATCAGCCGGTCGCGGATTTCGGGGAAGTTGAGCAGGGAGCAGTGCTTCTCGCCGTCATAGGTCATGACGTCGTAGATCTCGTCGGACATGACGGCGACCTCAGGATGCTTCTCCAGGCCCTTGACCAGCTTCTCGATCTCGGCGCGCGGCGTGACGCCGCCGGTCGGATTGGCGGGTGAGTTGAGGATGAGCAGCCTGGTCCGGGGCGTGATCAGGGCCAGGGTCTCGTCGGCCGAGAAGGCAAAGCCGTTCTCCTCGCGGATCGGCACCGGCACCGGCGTGGCGCCGGTGAACTCGATCATCGAGCGGTAGATCGGAAAGCCGGGATCTGGATAGAGGATCTCAGTGCCCGGTTCGCCGAACATCAGGATCGCGGCGAACATGGTCGGCTTGCCGCCGGGCAGGATCATCACATTCTCCGGCGAGACCTCGACGCCGGTGGTGGTCAGCGTGCGGCGCACGACCGCCTCGCGGGTGGCGAGCAGGCCGTTGGCCGGCGTGTAGCCGTGGTGGCCGTCGCGCAGCGCCTTGATCGCCGCCTCGACGATGTGCTGCGGCGTCTTGAAGTCGGGCTGGCCGATGCCGAGGTTGACGATGTCGCGCCCCTGATGGGCAAGCGCGGTGGCCCTGGCCAGCACCGCAAAGGCGTTTTCCTCGCCAAGACGGTCGAAGGCCGCGATCGTGTGGAGCATTTTTCCCGTCCCTGTGGTTCTTTCTGTGAGCGAGCGTTTTTGTGACCGTCCGCTGGGAAAAGTCAACGGATTGGAGGGGTCGGTGTCGGAAGATCTGAAGAATTGGCAACCGCGCCCGCGGCCGGAGCGCAAGGCGATCGAGGGACGCACCGTCCGGCTCGAGCCGCTGAGCGCGGCAAAGCACGGCGACGGCCTCTACGAGGCCTCCTCGGTTTCCGATGTCGGTGGACGTTTCGCCTGGCTGCCCGACTACCCGCCGGAGACGCGTGCAGCCTTCCAGCCCTGGCTCGACAAGGCGGAAGCCAGCGAGGATCCGCTGTTCTTCACCGTCATCGACAAGGCGAGCGGCAAGATCGCCGGGCGCCAGACGCTGATGCGCATCGACGCCGCCAACGGCGTCGGTGAAATCGGCAACATCTATTGGGGTCCGCTGATCTCGCGCAAGCCGGCGGCGACCGAGGCGCAGTTCCTGTTTGCGAAATATCTCTTCGACGATCTCGGCTACCGCCGCTACGAGTGGAAATGCAACAACCGCAACGAGCCTTCGAAGCGCGCCGCCGAGCGCTTCGGCTTCAAGTTCGAAGGCATCTTCCGCCAGCACCTTGTGGTCAAAGGTGAAAACCGCGATACGGCGTGGTATTCGATCATCGACAAGGAGTGGCCGGCCTTGCGCAAGGCCTATGAAGGCTGGCTCGATCCAGCGAATTTCGATGACGAAGGCGGCCAGAAGCGGCGGCTTGAGGATTTTCGCGCCGACTTCGGAGCGTAACAGGAGTTTGACGATGGCGCACGGCTCGCACGATCACGGTTCCGCCGGTCATAGCCATGGCGCTGGGCATGTGCATGGCTCGACCGACAAGAAACGGGTGCTGGTCGCGGCCTGCCTGACCGGCGGCTTCATGGTCGCCGAGGCGCTCGGCGGTCTGCTCACCGGATCGCTGGCGCTGCTCGCGGACGCCGGCCATATGCTTGCCGATTCGATCGCGCTCGGCTTAGCCTGGTATGCCTTCCATCTCGCCGGACGCCCGGCCACCGGCCGTCTGACCTATGGTTTCGGCCGGGTGAAGACGCTGGTCGCCTACACCAACGGCATCGCCATCTTCGTCATCGCGCTGTGGATCGTCTACGAGGCCTGGGGGCGGCTGATGAACCCGGCGCCCGTGCTTGGCGGGCCGATGCTGGTCGTGGCGGTGGCGGGCCTGCTGGTCAACATCGCCTCCTTCTTCGTGCTGCATGGCGGCGACCGCGAGAGCCTGAATATGCGCGGCGCGATCCTGCATGTGCTGGGCGACCTGCTGGGCTCCGCCGCGGCAATCGCGGCAGCCCTCATCATCCTGGCAACCGGCTGGACGCCGATCGATCCTATCCTTTCCGTCCTTGTGTCGCTGCTGATCCTGTCGACGGCATGGTCGCTGATGCGCGAGGCGGCGCATGTCCTGCTCGAAGGGGTGCCGGCAAGCCTCGACCGCGACGTGATCGCCAAGGACATCGAAAGCGCGGTCAAGGGCGTGCGCGAGGTGCATCATATGCATGTCTGGTCGCTCGACGGAACCTCCAACATGGCGACGCTGCATGCCTGCTTGAATGACGGCGTCGATCCGCATGTAGCGGTGAGCGCAATCAAGAAACGGCTTGCCGCCAAGCACGGCATCGATCATGCCACCGTCGAACCGGAATTCGGGCTATGCGCCGACAGTCATGATGAGCATGGCCATCACCATGATCACGATCATACGCATGGCGCGCCTGCCGATCGCCGGCACTATCACTGATCAGGATTATGCCTAACAGCCTCGAAGCCAGGAAAGCCTGCTGATGGATCGTGACACACGCAACGCGGCGATTGCCGCGGCTGTGATACTGCTCGTGTTCGGTCTCGCCGCGTATTTCCTGCCGGCCATCATGCTGGCCGCGGGCAAGGTATCGACCATCCTGGCGGCCGTCATCGCGGTGGTCTTCATGGTCGGGCTGTTCGTCGTCCTATGGCTGCGCGGACGCAGCCAACGCAAGAAAGGTCTCTGAAGATGAGAATTCTGATCACGGGCGCGGCCGGCATGGTGGGCCGCAAGCTTATAGCGCGGCTGGCCAGGGACGGCGCCTTGGGCGGGCGCAAGATCACGGCGCTCGACCTGCATGACATCGTGGCGCCGCAGCCGCCGGCGCTCACAGGCGTCGATGTCTCGATCCACACCGGCGATCTATCCGCGCCCGGCGCCATGGCGGCCCTCGTGGCTCCGCGCCCGGACGTGATCTTCCACCTGGCGGGCATCGTCTCGGGCGAGGCTGAGGCCAATTTCGATCTCGGCTACCGGGTCAATCTCGACGGCACGCGGGCGCTGTTCGACGCGGTGCGGCTGGCGGCCTTCGCGCCGCGCCTTGTGTTCACCTCGTCGATCGCGGTCTTCGGCGCGCCGTTCCCGGATGTCATTCCGGACGAATTCCATCCGACGCCGCTCACCTCATACGGCACGCAGAAGCAGATGAGCGAAGCGCTGCTCGCCGACTACACACGGCGCGGCTTCTTCGACGGCATCGGCATCCGGCTGCCGACGATCTGCGTGCGCCCCGGCAAGCCGAACAAGGCGGCGTCCAGCTTCTTCTCCGGCATCATCCGCGAGCCGCTCGCCGGGCAGGAGGCGATCCTGCCGGTGCCGCGCTCGGTGCTGCACACCCATGCCAGCCCGCGCTCGGCGGTGAATTTCCTCATCCATGCGGCCGAAATCGACGGCGACAAGGTCGGACCGCGCCGCAACCTCACCATGCCCGGTGTCGCCGTCACCGTCGGCGAGCAGATCGAGGCGCTGGAGCGCATTGCCGGCGCCGAAGTCGCGAAGCGGATCCGCGAGCAACCCGACGAGACCATCTGGGCAATCGTCAAAGGCTGGCCGACACGGTTCGAGGCAAGGCGGGCGCGGGAGCTCGGCTTTGCCGCCGAGAAGAACTTCGACGAGATCATCCAAGCTCATATCGAAGATGAGCTCGACGGGAAGATAGCGTAGCGGCCGTCCAGCGTTGGGGCGGCGAAAATCGGCGGTCAGGCGCCGCCCGACAGGCTGGCCGACAGAAGCAGTAGGCCGACCAGGAAGATGAAGGCGGCGCCGCCGATCTCGACGATGGAATGGATGCGGTTGCCGATGCGGCCGTCGCCGGCGAAATAGACCGCCCAGTTCTTGGCCAGCACGGCGATCGTCGCCAGCGCCGAGACGGTGATCGCGGTGCCGATCGACATCGCTAGCACCGACAGCAGCCCGCCCAGCCAAAGTCCGTTGAGCAGCGCGAAGCTCAGCACGATCAGCGCGCCGGAGCAGGGGCGGATGCCGACGGCGGCCACCGCCGACCAGGCGGTCTTCCAGTCGAAGCGGTCGCCCGACAGCATCACCGGATCCGGCGCATGCGAATGCCCGCAGGTCTCGCAGACCTCACCCGGGCCATGGTCGTGCGCGCCATGATCGTGGCCATGCGAGTGGTCGTGATGATCGTGATCATGATCGTCATGCACATGCAGCGCTTGGGAATGCCCGTGGGCATGCGCATGGGAATGGCCGGCATGGGAATGCGCATGAGCGTGAGCGTGGGAATGCCCGCCATGCGAATGGCCGGAATGGGCGGCCGACAGGCTGTAGGCGGGCGTCCTGCCGAAGAGGCGCAGCACCGATGGGCCGAGCTTGCGCCAAAGCAGCCAGGCGCCGAACAAGGTGACCAGCACAAAGCTGGAAATTTCGAGGAACCAGGCGGCGTCGGTCATCGAGATCGCGGTGCCGCGCAGCACGAAATAGGCAAGCATCATGACCACCACCGCCGTCAGGCCCTGCAGCAGCGCGGAGACGAAGGAAAGCAGGATGCCGCGCCTCAGCGCCACTTCGTTGGCGACCATGTAGGACGAGATCACCGCCTTGCCGTGGCCGGGGCCGGCGGCATGGAAGATGCCATAGGCGAAGGACAGGCCGATCAGCAGCCAGAGCTTGCTGCCGTCCTGGCGCATCGCCTTCATGGCCGCCGCCAGCGAATGGTAGAATTCCTGCTGCCTGAGATTGATCCACATCAGGATATGGGCGAACGGGCCAGTGGTGGTCGGCGCCATGCCGTCATTGGTGCCGATGCCGAGCGAGCTTTGTGCATGCGCGGCGCCGGGCAGGTGGGCGATCACCAAGGTGGCGGCCAGCAGGCCAAGCGCCAGGCGCATATTCGTGGGATGCCCCACGAATGTGCGCCTGGATTCCCTTGTCTGTCGCAGGTTCCGATCGCAAAACCGTGGGACACTTTTGCGGAACCTGCTTGCGCGCAACGACGGTTTCATCACCAAATCATCCTTCCGGCGGGCAGTCCAATTCGAGCTTGGTGGCGAAGATCTTGCTCATGTCGGTGCCTGTCGGATCGTTGAAGAACGCGTCCGTCAGGGTCTTCTGGTTTTCCTTGATCGCCTCGTCCGGATCCGGACGGATGACCTTCTTGGCGCAGGTCGAGGGCAGGCCTTCGACGGTGAGGTTGGCGTCGTCGGTGAAGTCGATCGCGGTGTAGAAGGTCGGATCGTAGACACCGATGTCGATCTTGCCGGCAAGCTTGATCGGCGTCTTGGGCTGCGACTCGAAGAGGATGATCAACTGGTCGTTGTCGAAATTCGCCATCAGATGCGGCGGCGGCACCATGGGCACGTCCTTGCCGTCCTGGGTGACGAGCTGGAAGTAGTTGAACTCGGCCAGCGAGGAATGGACGGTGTCGGCGACTTCCTTGAGCTCTTTGTCGTCAAGCTTCAGATCGGAGTTCTTGTCGAACTCCATCATCACTGTACTCGAGAACAGGTCGTCGAAGCGCCAAAGGTGGCGCAGCGCCGTCACACTTTGGTGATCCTGGCTGAGTATGACGTCGAGCCGGGCTTCTGCGAAGACATGCGGATGGACTTCAGCCTGCTCGACCGAGGCCAATGTGGCCGCAAGGGCCGAAGCCAGCATGGTTGCTTGCCGTTTCAGATGCATTCCGTGCCGCGATTCCATTGACTTCTAGAGCGCGCCCGAGAGTTAGCAGAAAGGGGGCGAAATTGGGACGCTTGCTCAGGCGCCCGTGTCGCGCGTCCTGAACCAGTGCACCAGGAAGTCGACAAAGACCCTTACCTTGGCCGGCAGATAGCGGCGGTGCGGGTAGACGGCGAAGATGCCGGTGCCGGCCAGGATGCGATCGTCGAGCGCGGTGACCAGCTTGCCGGACGCGAGGTCGGGGGCGGCGATGAAATCGGGCAGCATGGCAAAGCCGAGGCCGGAGAGCGCGGCGGCTCTCGCCACGATCGGGCTGTTGACCTCGATAGGCCCTGAAACGGCGACGCTGATGGATTCCTCGCCTTCGCCCTTGAAGCGCCAGTTGGCCAGCGAGCGGCCGTTGGTGTCGACGATGCAAGGCAGGTTGGCGAGATCTTGCGGGCGCGTCGGCGCGCCATGCTTGGCGATCAGCTCCGGCGACGCGCACAGCCTGACCGAGAACGGCGCCAGCCGCCTGGCGATCAGCGAGGAGTTCTCCAGCCGCGAGATGCGCACGGCAAGGTCAAAGCCTTCCTCGACAAGGTCGACGAAGCGGTCGTCGAGATGGATGTCGAGCACGATGTCGGGATGCTGCCTGGCGAAGTCGACCAGCGATTGGCCGATCGGCGCGTCGGCGAAGGTGCGGGCGGCAGAGAGCTTGATCCTGCCGCGCACGTCGCCGGAAGACTGGCGCACCGCCTCGGCGAGGCTGTCGACCTCGCGCACGATCTCCGAGGCGCGCTGATAATAGGTGTGGCCGGCCTCGGTCAGCGAGAACTGGCGCGTGGTGCGGTTCAAGAGCAGCGCGCCGAGCTCGTCCTCCAGCTCGCGCACATATTTCGACAACAGCGCCTTGGAGCGGCCGATCTTGCGCGCCGCGGCCGAAAAGCCTTCCGCCTCGACCACGTCGATGAAGGCGCGCATGCGGGTCAATGTATCCATGGTCAGACCTTTCGTGCCGCGTCGAGAATCTTGCGGCCGAGCCGTATCAGGGCAACGTCGCTGCCGGAAGGCCCAAGCAGCGACAGGCCGAAGGGCGCGCCGTCGACGGAGCCGATCGGCAAGGTGATCTGCGGAAAACCCGAAAGACCCGAAAGGCATAAGAGATGCAGCGCCCTTTCGCGGTAGGTCTGGAACTGTTCCGGGGTGCTGGCGGCGAGCGGCGCCGCGCCGGGAACGGTGGGCAGGACGAGAAAGCCGTTATTGCCAAGCAGGGCACCGAGCTCGACCCGGAAAGCCAGACGCCGCACCGCTTCGGCGGCGACAGTTTTGGCGTCTATGGTGCTGCCGAAGGCAAAACGCTCCTCGACCACCGGGCTGAGGCGACCGCCGGCCGAAATCCACGGGCCATGCTCACGCCAGGCCTCGAAGGCCTGCAGGCGGCGAAAGCACCAGTAAAGCTCGTCGGGGAGCGAGGCGAAGGCGTATTCGGTCTCCACGGGCTGGCCTATGACAGAGGCGGCCAGCGCCTTCATGCGCGCATATTGCGCAGCCTCCGCCGGACCCATGACGAAGGCGTCCAGCCAGCGGATCGACAGCGGGCGATTGAGCGGGTGCCGATGCGGGTCGCGGCCGAGCAGAAGCTTGCCGACCGCCTCATAGGTCTCGATGCCGTCGGCGAACCAGCCGAACGTGTCAAAGCTCGATGCCAGCTTCATCGCCCCGTCGAGCGAGATGCGGCCATGGGTGGTGCGTAGCCCGATCAGGCCGCAGAAGCTCGCCGGCGCGCGGATCGAGCCGCCGGTGTCGGAGCCGGTGGCGATGTTCGCCAGCCCACCGGCTACCGCGGCCGCCGAGCCGGAAGAGGAGCCGCCGGTGACGCGATCGGGCGCGGCGGGATTGACCGGGTATGGGAAATGCGCGTTCTGGCCGAACAGCGAGAAGGCCAGCTCGTCGGTCTGGGTCTTGCCGACGAATCGCGCGCCGGCATCGAGGATGGCCTGCACAGCTTGCGCCGTGCGCGAGGCGGCATGCGCCTCCTCGTATTTCTGCGGGTTGCCGCAGCCGGTGCGGTAGCCGGCGACGTCATAGATGTCCTTGACCGCCACGCGCAGGCCGGCGAGCGGGCCCAATTCCGCATTCGCCACAGGCATTTGGCGCAGATCGAGGAAGGCGTTCAGCGGTCCTTGAGTTCCTGGCATCGTTCGATTTCCGGATACGGTCGGACAAACATTGTTCGATGCCAGAAATTTTACAACCTGGGCTTACGATTTTTATTGATTGTGAAACCCTTCGCTCCTATATCGCGCTTGCCCAAAGTCGCACGTGCCTGTGGGTGTCCGCCGATCCTCGAATGGTGAGGGCAATCGGTAAGGTAACTGGAGCCAACCCCTCCAGTCGGTCAGTGGCCAACCACAAGACCGAGGACACCTTGAAGCAACGACGGTGCGGGCCTTTCTGGTTCTCTTCCGGTTGTCCAAAGACCGGGGTTACTAAAGAGGCACACCTTCATTGCCGGCAGTGCGGACGGGGTCTCCCATCCAAGCCAAGGCAGACAAAGCGAACCGAGGCCGGGCAAGGCCAAGGTTCATCGCCGCGAGACGGCATTTCATGGTTCCGGGGTCTCCACCGGCTGGTTCCATGAATTTGACGTCCTGCCTTTGTTTGACCGCGAGTTCGCGAGGCTGAGCGCCCGCGTTCCGCAGCCTTTGTGCGCGCCGAAAGGCGTTATGGAGAGACCCCGATGGCCACCCAGCGCATCCTTGACTTCCTCGCCACCCGACGTCCGAACGGTCCCTGCCTCGTCGTCGACCTCGATGTCGTGCGCGACAATTTCCGCACCTTCGAGAAGGCGTTGCCCGATTCCAAGATCTATTATGCGGTGAAAGCAAACCCGGCGCCGGAGATCCTGCGCCTCCTTGCTGCGATGGGCTCGTCCTTCGACACCGCATCCGTTGCCGAGGTCGAGATGGCGATGGATGCCGGCGCGCCGGCCGATCGCATTTCCTTCGGCAACACCATCAAGAAGGAGCGTGACATAGCACGCGCCTACCAACTCGGCATTCGCCTCTACGCCGTGGACTGCGTCGAGGAGGTGGAGAAGATCGCCCGCGTCGCCCCCGGCTCGCGCGTGTTCTGCCGCGTGCTGACCGACGGCGAGGGCGCCGAGTGGCCGCTGTCGCGCAAGTTCGGCTGCGTGCCCGCGATGGCCGTCGACGTGCTGCGCCATGCCAAGGGCCTCGGCCTCGACGCCTATGGCGTGTCGTTCCATGTCGGCTCGCAGCAGACCGACCTGTCGGCCTGGGACCGCGCGCTGGGCGACGCCAAGAAGGTGTTCGCGACGCTCGCCGAGGAAGGCATCGTCTTGAAGATGGTCAATATGGGCGGCGGTTTCCCGACCCGTTACCTGAAGGACGTGCCTGCCGCGCAGGCCTATGGCCAGGCGATCTTCTCGGCGCTGCGCAAGCATTTCGGCAACGCGCTGCCCGAGACGATCATCGAGCCGGGCCGCGGCATGGTCGGCAATGCCGGCGTCATCAAGTCGGAAGTCGTGCTGATCTCCAAGAAGGCCGACAACGACAATGTGCGCTGGGTGTTCCTCGACATCGGCAAGTTCGGCGGTCTCGCCGAGACGATGGACGAGGCGATCCGCTATCCGCTGGTCACCCGCCATGACGGCTCGGAGACAGCGCCTTGCGTGCTCGCCGGCCCGACCTGCGATTCGGCCGACGTGATGTATGAGAAGACGCCTTATCCGCTGCCCTTGTCGCTGACCATCGGCGACGAGGTGCTGATCGAAGGCACCGGGGCCTACACGACCACCTACTCGGCGGTCGCCTTCAACGGCTTCGAGCCTCTCCGATCCTACGTGATCTGAGCCGTTCGCAAGAACCGCTCAGATCAACCGGCGCGGGCGCCTGTCGCCCGCCCGGGCTCGCTTGTGGAACAGATCTCCGCTCGTGAAGGATCGCGGACATGGAATACCTGATCAAATCGGCCATTGCGGCCACCGAGATCGCCCCCTCGTCCGGACCGTCGTCTGAGCTTTTCTCCCCGGGGGAGAAGAGTCTTTCGGCGGCGCTGGCGCCCTCCCTTGCCCTCCGGGCACAGGCTGGCTCGCGCGGCGCGCCGGACGAGGGGGCCGCCCAGGCGCCTGCCTTCGTCATCGTCGGCGAAGGCGCGGCCGACACCACGGCGCGCGAAGCGCTGCTCGATCGCGCCATGGGGCCGAAGCGCAAGAAGAAGTCGTCCGAGAAGCTGCGGCGCGGCCGCCGGCCCTCGGAGGGACTGGCCTTCGTCGCCCGCGATGCGTCGGGCGCGGTCGTCGGCACGGTGCGGCTTTGGGATGTGAGGCTGGGCGAGGGCGGTCCGGCAGCGCTTCTGCTTGGCCCGCTGGCGGTCGAGCCTGGCTTGAAGAGCGGCGGCATCGGCTCAGCGCTGATGCGGCATGCGATCGCCGAGGCCGCGCGGCTCGGCCATGGCGCGATCCTGCTCGTCGGCGATGCGCCCTATTACGGACGGTTCGGCTTCTCGGCCGACCGCACCGGAGCGCTCGCCATGCCGGGCCCCTATGAGCGGCACCGGCTTCTGGCGCTGGAGCTGAAGGACGGCGCGCTGGACGACGCCAAAGGCACGATCAAGGCGGCCGGCCGCAAGATCAAGGGTCAGGCGCCGGGCTTCGTCGCCTGACGGCTTTGTTTCACGCAATTCCGAACGGAAAACCGCCACGCACTTTTCCTGGAGTTGCTCTAAGTTCGACAACAAACAACGCTGCCCGGTGGGCGACGTTGTTTGTTGCGAAGGATCAGCCGAGCAGCTGGCTGAGCGCCATGGCGACCGTCATGTCGCCTTCGACCTTTAGCTTCCCGGCCATGAAGGCCATGGTCGGGTTGAGGTCGCCGGCGATCAGCGAATCCAGATCGTCGAGCGACAGCTTCACGGTGCAGTCGGTCGGCGCATCGGTGGTCGAGACGGTCGCACCGTCGATGACGATGACGCCGTCGCTGCCGGTGTCGAACTTGACCGAATGCTCGAAGCCCGCGCTTGCCACGCGAGACCTGATCTTGTCGGCAATCTCCTGAACGCCCATGGCTGTTCTCCTCGTTGGTTGCGTTGACGCGCACCGGCGCTTGGCCGCTGGGCGAGGTAGATGCGCCGCGCTTGCGCGGTCGCCTGTCACCGCGCATATAGCTTCGAGTTGACGTAAACGTCAACGCGGTCGCCATGCGTCATGTCGCAACAGGGGTAGGCGCAGCTGAGGCATCCGTGCCGAGCGATCAATGCTCCGGCGCGGCCTTGAACGCCTTGGTCATTGCCGCCGCGGTTTCCCCGGCGCCCCTGCGACGGCGCAGCGCGTTGTCCCGGATATCGTCCTTGGAGAGGAAGTTGACCTGGTCGATCAGCACGTCGTGCACCAGCTCGACGCCAATGCGGGTGTTGATGGTATCGCGGACCGACTTGCGGAAGGCGTCGAGATCGATCGATTCCTTCTTCGTGAAATCGATCTGCGGATTGGAATAGAGATAGGAATAGACCTGGTCGGTCATCAACGCCTGCGCCGGCACCGACAACTTCTTCATCTGCTCCGGCTCAACGGTATAGACGAGCTTGGTGAGGAAATAGCCGTCGATCGTGCCATCGCGCAGCAGCGGCACCGAGATCATGTCGGTCTTGACGTAGTCGAGGCCGCCCAGCATCGGCTTCGGCGGTTCGGCCGCGCTGCGTTGGCTGGCCGCCTGGAAGGAATAGAAGACCGCGCCCAGCGTCACGGCGCAGATCCACAGCGCAGCGACGACAAACTTTATCACCGGGTCTTTCCTTGCGCCCAGATCATCTCAATCAGGCTCGAGCCATGCCGAACTCGGCGGCCGAATAGGTACCGTCCGTATCGGCTCGCTGGATGGCGTTCCTCAGAAGCGTGGCGACCTCGTTGACGGCGTTGAGATGGGCAAGGATCGCCGCCTCGTTCTTGGCCAACTTCTGGCGCAGCCTGAGCAGACCCTCGCGATGCTGCTCGAGGAATTCGATCTCGTTGGCGCCTTTGAGCGCCCGGTTGAGCTCGTAGAGATACCGGCTCTTGCGCGCGTTCGAGGCCTTGAGGTCATAGGCCGTTCCGCTGCGGATGCCGGCGGTCTCCTCGTCCACGACTTCCTCGATGCGGCCGATGATGGCGGCGAGGTTGCCGGGTCGTGCAGCGGCGGGCGCGTCCAATGTATTGGCGCGCGCGGGAAGGTTGGAAAGGTCCGTCTGGTCGGCCATGTAGGTCCCTAGATCTTGATGTCCGTTTTTATGGTTGTGTCGTCGCCGGTCATAGACCGCGCGGCCTTGCGCTCAAGCTCCTCGACCATCGAGGTCGAGAGGCTGGTCTGATGGTCGATCTCCGCTTTCTGCGGTCCGCCGGCAACGGGGCCCACCGGCAGCTTGTGCTTGCCGTCGAGATAGTGGTCGGCGAGCATGGACCGGGCGATGCCGATGCCGCCATGCGCGGCCATGACATCGGCCACCTTCTCGGCGAGCTGCGACTTCCACATGTCGCCGGCAAGGCCCTTGCCGTAAACGCCCTCGGTGTCCTTGGGCATCATGTTCTGGATGAAGGTCGTCAGCACCATCGCCTCGAAGCGCTGGAACTTCTTCGCCGGATTGGCGGCTTCCGCCTTGTCGGCGGTGGCGCGCGAGAGCACGGAGCCGGCATCGACCGTGGCGGACGGATCGACAGAGAACGGTGCCGAAGTGCCATTCGCCCTTCTTGCGAGCGCCGCGCGCGCGGCCTCGACATCGGCCGGCTCCGCTGCGCGGGCAACGTCCATGACGATGTCGCTGGGTGGGGAAATGGCCAAGAAAGTCCGCCCTTTGCTGGTTTTGTCATCCGCAACATGACTGAACAAGCTTGTGGCAGGCTTGCGCGGATCGGCGGCCGGCGGGGAGCCCTCGTTCCTAGCCGGCGAAATGCGGCAGGACGATTCGCCGGTGAGCGGCTGCTTCTGAAAAGCATGGCGGCCTGATCGCAATTTCCAGCGGCATCCAATGACTGGCCTTGGCCTGCTGGAGCGCTTTGTCCTGAATTGTCCGCATCTGTCCATATGTGCCGGTATCGGCTTTCGGCAGGCGTCTCTAGCCTTTGACCCGGGCCACCCGCCGGTGCGCCCGAGGGGGTTCTGCGCGGTTGCGTCAGCAGGCTGGGGACACGGAATGGACATGACGAAGCGTTCGCAGGCGGGCCGGCGTGCCTCGCCGGCAATGGTTGCTGGCCTGGCGGCGCTGTTCATGTCGAGCTCGACGTTTGCGCTCGGCGCTTCGCTGAGCTGGAACGGCTTGGCTTCGGGCAACTGGTTCACGGCAGGCAATTGGACGCCATCCTCGACGCCGACCGCCGGTGACCAGCTCACCATAAACAGCGCAGGCGCCAACACGGCTACCGTCAGCACTGCCGGAGCGGCGGCGCAAACCATCAATATCGGTAGCATCGCCGGTTCGAACGGCGCGCTCGTCGTCACTGGTGCGGGCGCGCTTTCGGTGTCGAGCAACTATCTGATCGTGGGCGATTTCGGCACCGGCGCGCTGACCATTTCGAGCGGCGGCAAGGTCACCAGCGCCGGCGGTGTCGTCGCCAACAATCCGTCGTCTTCCGGCACGGTCACCATCACCGGCGCCGGTTCGCAATGGGCGAACAGCTTCCTGTCGATCGCGGCCGACAATGGCGCGGTCGGCCGTGTCCGCGTCGAGGCGGGCGGCAAGCTGTTGTCCAGCGGCAATGTCATGATCGGCGAGACCTCGGCCAATGCCGATGGCCAGCTGATCGTCACCGGCAGCGGCTCGGACTTCACGATGAGCGGATCGATCGCGACCCAGCTCGTCATCGGCGCGACGGGCAAAGGCGATTTCCAGCTGCTCGATAATGCCACTGCAACGACCATCCGCACCTATGTCGGCGGCAACGTCGGCACCAGTGGGATCGGCACCGCCACCGTCTCGGGCGGCGCATCATGGTCGACCGGAAATCTATTTGTCGGCCAGACGGCGACCGGCACGCTGACCGTCTCGGGCGGCGGCAAGCTCACCACCACCTATACGGTTGGGGCCAGCACCGCGGCCAACATCGTCAACGGCAAGGTGACGGTCACCGGCGCCGGTTCGCAATGGAAGATCACCGGCGCCTACAACAACGTGCCGCTGGCGATGGGCTCGACCAGCCAGACGTCGGAGCTGAACGTGCTTGCCGGGGGCACGATGCTGATCGATTCCACTGCCAGCAGCTTCCTCAGCGGCGACGCCCGGATCGCCAACACCGCCAATTCCAAGGCGGCGATCACCGTCGACGGCGTGGGGTCGAGCTTCACCACGCCCTACCGGCTCTATTTCGGCAACGCCACCAATTCGACCGCGACGCTGACGGTGTCCGGCGGCGGCAAGCTCAACACCGGCTATACGAACATTTCGAGCGCCAGCGATGCCTCCGCTGCCACAGCCGATACGGTGACGGTGACCGGCGCCGGCTCCGTCTGGACGATCAGCGACACGCTTGGCTCCGGCCCTAGCGATCTGCAAGGCATCACTGTCGGGGGCGCTGGCAAGGGCGTGCTGACAATCGCCGATGGCGGCGACGTCAAGGTCAATGGCGGCACCGGCACTGTCGGCATCGGTGGGCTTGCCGGCTCGTCCGGCACACTGAACATCGGTGCTGGCGCAGCCAGCCCGGCGGCGGCGCCCGGCACGCTCGAAGCGTCGAGCGTCATCTTTTCCAGCACGGCCGCCGCGCCGCAGTCAGTCAACTTCAACCACACTTCCAGCAGCTATGTGTTCGCGCCGAAACTCGACGGCAACGGGCCGGGAGCCGTCAACATCATCGCCGGCACCACCATCTTCACCGCCGACAATACCTACACCGCGCCGACCACGATCAGCAGCGGCGCTACGCTGCAGCTCGGCAATGGCGGCCCAACGGGCGGCGTCACGAGCAATGTCACCAACAACGGTACACTGATCTTCAACCGTTCGGCCAATTTCGGCCTCGGCTATGCCGGCGTCGTTTCCGGCAGCGGCCAGGTGATCAAGAACGGCAGCGGCACGATCACGCTGACCGGCGCCAACACCTATGGCGGCGGCACCACGATCAGCAGCGGCGAACTTCGCATCGGCAATTTCCTGGCCGATGGCGCGCTGACCGGCAACTACGTCAACCACGGCAAGCTGTCGGTATTCTTCAACGGCACGCCGTCCTACTCCGGTGTCATCTCCGGCGAAGGCAGCTTCGAAAAGACCGGCAACGGGACGCTGACGCTGAACAGCGTGCAGACCTATACCGGCGGCACGACAATTTCGTTCGGCAGCCTGATCCTCGGCGGCAACGACCGGCTGGCGACGACAGGCGCGCTGATCGGCAATGGCGGTGTCTTCGACCTCAACGGTTTCAACCAGACCATCGGCGATCTCTCCGGCTACGGCCGGCTCGAGATCCGGACGGGCACGCTCACCGCCGGTGCCTTGGCCGACACGCTTTATCAGGGCCAGATAAACGGCACCGGCACCTTCACCAAGCAGGGCAGCGGCACGCTGACCATCAGCGGCAACAAGAACTTCGCCGGCACGACCAACGTCAATGCCGGCGCGCTGATCGTCAACGGCTCGATGGCGTCGAGCACCTTCCAAGTCGATTCCGGCGGCGCGCTCGGTGGCACCGGATCGGTCGGCGCCGCCACCATTACCAATGGCGGCACGCTGCTTGGCGTCGCCGGCCAGACGCTGACCACGGCCTCGCTGACGCTGAACGACCGTTCCAATCTCAACGTCTCGCTGGGCGCGGCCAGCACCACGCCGCTGTTCGACGTCACCGGCGCGCTGACGCTGGACGGCAAGCTGTCGGTGAGCGACGCCGGCGGCTTCGGCAACGGCACCTACCGCATCGCCAATTATGGCGGCACGCTGACCAACAATGGCCTGGTGATCGGCACCGTGCCGCCGGGATTCAACCCGGGCGACTGGTCGATTCAGGGCGGCAGCGGCATCGTCAACCTCGTGGTCGCCACCGGCGCCGGCGAGCAATATTGGGACGGCGCCAATCTGAGCCCGGGCGGGGTGGCCGATGGGCGCGGCGGCAACGGCACGTGGGACACTTCCAGCACCAACTGGACGAATGCGGCCGGCGACATCAACGCCGCCTGGGCGAGCCAGAAGGCGGTGTTCGCCGGCACGCCAGGCACGGTGACAGTGGCAGGCTCGCAGACCTTCACCGGCCTGCGCTTCGTGTCCCATCCGACCGACTGGACCTACACGCTTGCCGCCGGCACGGGCGGGGCGCTGGTCACCAATTCGGCCGCCACCGAAATCATCGTCGCCGCCGATCCGGGCGCCAGCATCAACAAGGCGGTCGTCAATGTCGGCATTTCCGGAACCGGCAGCATCGTCAAGCTCGGCGACGGGACGCTGACGCTGGGCGTCGCCAACACCTATCAGGGCGGCACGACGATCAAGGAAGGCGAGCTGGTCGCGGCGGCCAATGGCGCGCTCGGCACCGGCGGGGTTTCGGTGGCAGGTGCGCCTGCGGCGACGCTTCTGCCGGTGCTGCGCTTTGCCGGCCCGGTCAATGCCAACGGGCTTTCGATCTCGACCCAGAACGGCTCGGTGGTGTTCGACAACCAGTCGAGCGCCGGCACGGCCGAGATCACCAACCAGGGTAACGGCAAGACCGTTTTCCTTACCGGCAGCAGCGCCGGCAACACTGCCATCACCAACCAGGGCGGCGGCACCACGGCGTTCCGCGGCGACAACAGCTCGGAGCAAGCGAGGATCATCAACCAGAGCGGCGGCAAGCTCGACCTCTCGACTTTCGACGCGGCCGGGCCTTGCAACTGCGTGTCGCTGGGCTCGGTCTCGGGCGCCGGCGACATCCTGCTTGGCGCGCATGTGCTCAAGACCGGCGCGCTCAATCTCGACGAGACCATTTCGGGTGTCATCTCTGACGGCGGCGCGCTGGCCAAGGGCAGCTTCACCAAGACCGGCACCGGCAAACTGGTGCTGTCCGGCGCCAACACCTATCTCGGCATGACCACGGTCAGCGCCGGGACCTTGCGGATCGACGGCTCGCTCGGCTCCGCCGATCTGACCGTCGCGAACGGCGCCACGCTTGGCGGCAACGGCGCGATCGGTACGCTGGCCGGCGGCACGGTGACCATCCAGGCCGGCGGCCATCATGCGCCGGGCGCGTCGATCGGCACGCAGACCATCAATGGCGATTACAAAATGGCCGGCACGCTCGACATCGAGGTCGACACGGTGAGCGCCGACAAGGTCGTGGTGACGGGCAATGTCGATCTCACCGGCGGCACGCTTGCCTTGCACGAGCTGACCGGCACCGGCTGGCAGCCGAGCCAGACCTACACCATCATCGACAATCAGGGCGGCAATGCCGTGACCGGGCAGTTCGCCACCATCAGCCACGTCTATGCCTTCCTGACGCCGGACGTGGTCTATGACGGCGGCGACGGCAACAATGTCGTGCTGACGCTGACCCGCAACGCGGTCGATTTCTCGTCCGTTGCCGAGACGCCAAACCAGAAGGCGGCGGCCGGCGGCATCGAACAGCTTGGCGCCGGCAATACCGTTTACAATGCCATCGCGCCGCTGTCGGCGGACGGCGCGCGCTTTGCCTTCGACCAGCTGTCCGGCGAAGTCCATGCTGCCGCCGCCGGCCTGCTTCTGGACGAAAGCCGGCTGTTGCGCGAAGCGGCGCTCGGGCGCGTCGGAGCGACGATCGCCGAGCCAGGGGCGCGGGGCTTCTGGATGCAGGGCGCCGGCCTTGCCCGCTCGCAGCGAAGCGACGGCAATGCCGCCGATGCCGACCTCAACACCGGCGCCTTCTTCGCTGGCATCGACGCCTCCGTCGGCGACGGCTGGACGCTCGGCTTTCTTGGCGGCATCAGCGTCACCTCGCTCGACATCGACGACCGCGCCTCTTCCGCCGACATCACCAGCGTGCATTTCGGCGCTTATGGCGGCGGCGCCATCGACAGCGTGCGGCTGAAGTTCGGCGCCGGCTACAGCCATCATGATATCGACACCAAGCGCAGCCCAGCTTTCGCCGGCTTCAGCGATGCGCTCAGCGCCGGCTACGGCGCAAGCACCTTGCAGGTGTTCGGCGAGGCGTCGCGCCCCTTCGATCTCGGCGCGCTCAAGCTCGAGCCGTTCGCCAATCTCGCCTATGTGCATCTATCCACCGACGGCTTTGCCGAGGACGGCGGGGCGGCGGCGCTGTCTTCGGGCGGCTTCAGCAACGACGCCACTTTCACCACGCTCGGCGCAAGGGTGTCGCAGAAGATGGTCGTCGGCGATACGGCAGTCGAGGCGCGTGCCTCGCTCGGCTGGCGTCATGCCTTCGCCGATGCGCCGGCGGCGCGGCTCTCGTTCGATGGCGGCGACGGCTTCACCGTGTTCGGCGTGCCGATCGCGCGCGACGCGGTGGCGCTGCAGGCCGGCGTCGATGTCGACCTTGGCGGGGCCAGCCGCCTCGGCTTCAGCTATGACGGCCAGTTCGCGTCCGGCGCCATGGAGAACGCCTTCAAGGCAAGCTTCTCGACACGGTTCTGAGGGGCCGTCCGAAAGCGGGATCAGCTCTCGTCCCGCCGTTGCTTCTGCGTGATGAGGTCTAACCGCTCGCGGTCGGAGCGTTCGCGTTCGTCGCGGCGGCGCACATCCTTGTAGGCACGCTCGACCATGTTGGTGCGCGCCGTCGCGGTGGCGATCAGCGCGGCTTCGTGCTTGGCATCTTCCAGATTCTGTTTCTGGCGGCCGAGCGCGTCGGTAATGCGCTTGTGGTAGAGCGCGGGAAAGAGGCCGGCGAGCGATTTGTCGGTGTCGAAATGCTCGATCAGTTCCTTGACCTCCGCTTCCGCCTTGACGGCGGCGGCGAGGAAGCCGGCATGGCGGGTCTCGTGCAGCGCCTTCAACTGCTCCTGCACCTTGACCAGTTTCTTCAGGCGGTCTTTTCGCGTCGTCATGGCGGCTATCTCGCCAGCGTGAGGTCGACGAAGCCGTCGACGAACAGCGACAGCAGCGTGCCGACAGCGAAATAGAAGATGATCATGCCGCCGGCGATGACGAAGGGCAGCGAGATGAAATAGACCGGGATCTGCGGCGTCAGCTTGTTGACGAAGCCGATCGTCAGGTTGACCAGGATGGCATAGGCGACGAAGGGGCTGCCGAGCCGGATTACCAGGAAGAAGGCATCCGACACGGTGTCGGTGACGTCGATCAGCGCCGCCTGCGGGTTGAAGAACACGTTGACCGGGGCGACCTGGTAGGAGGCGACCAGCGCCTTGACGATCTCGTGGTCGAAATCGAAGACGAAAAGCAGAAGCAGGGCCGAGAACGAGATGATGGCGGCAAGGGCTGCCTGCGGCTCCGGCTCCTCGATCGCCGGCCCGCCCGAGCCGCCATAGCCGATCAGCGTGGCGATGGCCGAGCCCATGAAGCGCAGCGCTTCCATGTAGAGCCTGGTCATGGCGCCGATCAGCCCGCCGACGAGCAACTCGGAGACGATCATCGGCGCGAGCACCTGCGGACGCGGATCGACGAACGGGTAGATGCGGTCCCACAGGAAGGCGAGCAGGCCGCCGGTCGCGGCGATCGACACGAAGAGCCTGATCTGCAGCGGCACGCGCGCGCTGGACAGGCCGGGCATCAGCATGAAGCAGGCGCCGATGCGGCAGAAGGCGAGGAAGGCGGCGATGACGACGCCTTGCGAGAGCGCGTTCACGAGATGGTTCCGAGCACCTTGATCTCGACGCCCTTGGCGATCTCGACATGGCTGAGAACGGGAAGCGTGGTGAACAGCCGCTCGATGATCATGCGCACATAGGGACGCGCGTCGGGCGCGGTGACGAGCACGAAGCGCTCGCCGGCCTCGAGATGCTTGCGGATCGCCTTGGTCGCATCCTGGCCGAATTCCTCGAGCTGGCGCGGATCGATGTCGAACTCGCGCACCTCGCCCTTGGCGTCACGCTTGAGGCTTTGATGGAAGGCGAGGTCCCAACGGTTGCCGAGGCGCAGTACCTTGAGCGTGCCGCCTTCGGAGAGGTCGCCGCAGATCTGCTGCGCCATGCGGATGCGCACATGCTCGACGATCTGCTCGGTGCGGCGCACATGTGGCGCGATCTCGGCGATGGCCTCGATGATCAGATGCAGGTTGCGGATCGAGACGCGCTCGGCGAGCAGCAGCTTCAACACCGCCTGCAGGCCGGGATAGGAGATGTGCGAGGTGCAGATCTCGTCCGCGAGCTTGCGGTATTCGGGGTCGAGCCGCTCCAGCAGCGCCTTCATGTCCTTGTAGGAGAGAAGCTGCGGCAGGTTGTTGCGGATCACCTCGGAGAGGTGCGTGAGCAGCACCGACATGTTGTCGGCGAAGGTGAAGTTCTCGCGCTTCAGATCCTCGGCGAAGGTTTCGAGCACCGAATAGGCGCGCATGCCGAAGGCCGGCTCGCGGATCTCCTCGCCGGGGATGTCCGGCACGCCGCGCGTGCCGAGCAGCACCATGATTTCGCCGACGCGCATCTGGTATTCGGCGACCACCGTGCCGTGCACCTTGATCTGGTAGCTCTTCGGCGGAATGGCGAAGTCGTCGGCGACGCGCACCTCAGGCACGACAAAGCCATATTGCTGGGCGAATTTCTTGCGCATCTTCGACATGCGGAACACCAGTTCCTGATGCGCCACCATCAGCCGGGTCGACAGCTGCTTGCCGATCAGCAGCTCGATCTCTGCGGTGACCAGCGAAGCCTTCACCGAGTTCTTCTCTTCCTCGACTTTGTTGGCCTTCTCCTGCGTCTTCAGGGCTTCGGCGGCGGCAAGCGCGCGGTTGTGGCGCAACGGGATGATGTAGCCGAGGCCGGCCATGCCGGCTGCGAGCGCGAAGAAGGGAAACAGCGGCAGGCCGGGCATCAAGCCAAGGATGACCAGCAGTGAGGCCGCGACATATAGCGCGCGCGGATGCGCGCCGAGCTGGCCGAACACCGCCTGGTTGGCCGAGCCGCGCGTGCCGCCCTTGGAGACGAGCATGCCGGCGGCGAGCGAGACGATGAGGGCCGGGATCTGGGTGACCAGGCCGTCGCCGACCGACAGCTTGATGAAGACGTCGGCCGCCTGGCCAAGGCCCATGCCGTGGCGAAGATAGCCGATAGCGATGCCGCCCACTATGTTGATGGCGGTGATGATCAGGCCGGCGATGGCGTCGCCGCGCACGAATTTGGAGGCGCCGTCCATCGAGCCGAAGAAGGAGGATTCCTCCTCCAGCTCGCGGCGGCGCAGCTGCGCCGTCTTGTCGTCGATCATGCCGGCGGAGAGATCGGCGTCGATCGACATCTGCTTGCCGGGGATGGCGTCGAGGGTGAAGCGCGCGCCGACTTCGGCGATACGGGTGGCGCCCTTGGTGATGACGATGAAGTTCACCACGATCAGGATCATGAAGACGATGAGGCCGATGACGAAGTCGCTCGACATCACCAGCTTGGAGAAGCCCGAGATGACATAGCCGGCGGCATGCGTGCCCTCATTGCCGTGCGACAGGATCATGCGCGTGGTGGCGATGTTGAGCGACAGCCGCAGCATCGTGGCGATCAGCAGCACGGTCGGGAAGGACGAGAAATCGAGCGGGCGCTGGATCCACAGCGCCACCATCAGGATCAGTACCGAAAGCGCGATCGAGAAGGCCAGTCCGATATCGATGAGGAAGGCGGGGATCGGCAGGAACAGCACCGCCAGGATGACGACGATGCCGAGCGCGAAGAACACGTCGCGGCCGTTCTTCGCCACCAGGCCGGACGGGAGTGTTTCGCTGATCGCCATGTCGTCCCCAAATCAAGACCCGCCACGCACAAGGCAGGCCCTTGACCGTAACCCTCCAAGCTTGCGCGAAGGTGGGAGAGCGGCTACGCCGCCTCGATCCCATCGGCGGAAGGAAAAATCGCATGCTGCTGATCATCGGCACGATCCGGCTGCCACCAGACAGGCTTGAGCAGGCAAGGCCGGCAATGCAGCGCATGATCCTGGCGAGCCGCGCCGAGCCGGGCTGCCTTCACTATTCCTACGCGCAGGATGTGCTGGACGCCGGGCTCATCCATATCTCGGAAGCCTGGAGCGACCGCGCCGCGCTAGAAGCGCATTTCAAGTCGGCGCATATCGCCGAGTGGCGCGCGAGCTGGGCGGAGCTCGGCATCGGCGACCGCAAGCTCACACTTTACGAGACAGGCGGCGGCGCGCCGACTTGAAAGCGGCCGGCCCTGCCGGCGGAGCTGCTGGCGATCTTCGTCGCGGAGGACAACTGCGGCCCGCTGACAATCCCGGCAGCTGATCAAATCTATCGCCTTTGTCGCGGCGGAAGACTTCTTAGCGCTAATTCGCGCAACGCCAAATTGGCGCCATAAGCGGTCGGCATTGCGGTTGCCACGCATAGCCGCCGCGCGTATCACCCGTGGCAGCTCTTTTCCTCCGCATACCGGCGAGCCGTTCCGTTGCCTGCCAGAAACGACCCACAAGTCTACGCCCGCCGGCTTCGCGCGGTGCTGATCAGCTCGATCCCGGTGCTCGAGGCGCGCGGCATCGTCATCGTGCTGATGGCCGGCATTGTCGGCGCCATCGCGGGCGCGCTGGTCACCGGCATGAGCGCATTGGTGCAAGGCATGCACTATCTGCTGTTCGACGTGCAGCCGGGCGGCCGGCTTTCGGCGATGTTCTCGCTCGCCGATCCGGTGCAGGCGATGTTTCCGGCGATCGGCGGCCTGCTGCTGGGTCTTTCCGTCATTTGGCTCAGACGATCCAAATTCCGCACGCCGGTCGACCCGATCGAGGCGAACGCGCTCTATGGCGGGCGCATGTCGCTCACCGACACCTTCATCATCGTGGCTCAGACGATGATTTCCTCCGGCTTCGGCGCCTCGGTCGGATTGGAAGCCGGCTACACGCAGATCGGCTCCGGCATCGCTTCCAGGCTTGCCCGAGCCTTCCGGCTGCGGCGCAATGACGTGCGCATCCTGGTCGGCTGTGGTGCGGCCGGCGCCATCGCCGCCGCTTTCGACGCGCCGCTGACCGGCGCCTTCTACGGTTTCGAGCTGGTCATCGGCATCTATTCCGTCGCCAATGTGGCGCCGGTGATGGCGGCGGCTATCTGCGCCTCGCTGACGGCGGAAATGTTCGGCGGCGTGCCGTTTCCGTTGGAACTGTCAGGTTTGCCGAATTTGACCGCCAGCGAGTATGTGCCGTTCCTGTTGCTGGGCCTGCTTGGCGGCGCGGCTTCGATCGCCATCATGCATCTGGTCAGCATCGTCGAGCGCGTCTTCGTGCGGTTGTCGGTCGACGCGTCGGTCAGGCCGTTCATCGGCGGCATCTTCGTCGGCCTGCTCGGGCTGGTGACGCCGCAGGTGCTTTCGAGCGGCCATGGCGCGTTGCACCGCGAGTTCGCCATGAATTACGCGCTGCCGGTCGTGGCGAGCGTCTTCGTGATGAAGCTGGCGGCCTCCGCCATCTCGCTCGGCTCGGGCTTCCGCGGCGGCCTGTTCTTCGCCTCGCTGTTCCTGGGCGCGCTGCTCGGCAAGGTCTTCGCGGGCGTCATGGCGATGACCGCGCCGTCGGCGGGCATCGACCCGGCGGTCGCCGCCGTTGTCGGCATGACCTCGCTTGCGGTCGGCGTCGTTGGCGGTCCGCTGACCATGACGTTCCTGGCGCTGGAATCGACTCGCGACCTGACGCTTACCGGCGTGGTGCTGGCGGCCTCGATCATGTCGGCGATCCTGGTGCGCGAGACCTTCGGCTACTCCTTCTCGACCTGGCGCTTCCATCTGCGCGGCGAGACGATCCGCAGCGCTCATGACGTCGGCTGGATGCGCAGCCTCACCGTCGGCTCCATGATGCGCAAGGACGTCCGCACCATCCCTGCCTCGACGACGCTTGCCGAATTCCGCAAGGAGGTCCCGCTCGGCTCCGCCCAGCGTGTCATCGCCGTCGAACATGCCGACCAGTATGTCGGCATGCTGCTGGTGCCTGAACTGCACAGCGATCGTTCCGATGGCGATACGCCGGTGAGCGCGCTGGCCCAGTTCAAGGACGCCGTGCTGGTGCCCTCGATGAATGTCCAGACCGCGGCCGAGACCTTCCAGCGAACGGGGGCCGAGGAACTGGCGGTGGTGGAGGATTTTGATGAGCGCATCGTCCTTGGCCTGCTCACCGAAAGCCATCTGATGCGCCGCTATGCCGAGGAACTCGACAAGGCGCGGCGCGATCTGTCGGGCGAAGGTTGACCCGATCGACAGCCCGGCCAATAAGAGGCCATTTGGAAAATCCACTCCGCCGGCCATCTGATGGCGTTTTCTGCGCTTCCGGTGCTCACGGACCTGAATGTCCGCTCCGCTCCGGTTCTCAAAACCACCACCATATGACTCGCCGGAGCGAATTTCGAAACGGTCTCTAAGACGTCACTCCTGGAACCCATCCCATGCAAGTCAAGCGCAACGGCGACATCTCGTTCTGGTATGCGGATCTGGGCGGCATCCCCGCGCCGCGTCCGGCATTGCCGGGCGACATCGAAGCGGATGTCGCGATCGTCGGCGCGGGCTATACCGGACTGTGGACGGCCTACTATCTGAAGAGGGCGAAGCCATCGCTGCGCATCGTGCTCGTCGAGCGCGAGTTCGCCGGCTTCGGCGCCTCGGGGCGCAATGGCGGCTGGCTGTCGGGCGGTTTCGGCTGGTCGCGCGAGAAGTATCTGAAGACCTCGACACGCCAAGGCGTCACCGCCATGCAGCAGGCGATGGCCGGCTGCGTCGACGAGGTGATCCGGGTGGCGACGGAAGAGGGCATCGATGCCGATATCCGCCGTGTCGACAATCTGACGGTCGCCACCAACCCGGCGCAGTTGGAGCGCGTGCGCGAGGAATGCGAGACGACCCGCTCCTGGGATGCCGATCCCGAACGGATCGAACTGCTTGACGCCGAGGCGACACGGGCGCGCATCAACATCAAAAATGTCATGGGCGGCTTCGTCATCCGCGGCCAGGCGCGCGTGCAGCCGGCCAAGTTGGTGCGCGGGCTGGCAGCGGCGGTCGAGCGTCTCGGCGTTTCCATCTATGAGAAGACGACAGTCATCGCCATTGCCAAGGGCGTCGTGGCCACGGACCGCGGCACGGTGCGGGCCGAAACCATCATCCGCGCCACCGAAGGGTTCACGGCCGGCATCCCGGGGGAAGAGCGGACCTGGCTGGCGCTCAACAGCGCTCAGATCGTCACCGAACCGCTGTCGGAAGAGCTCTGGCGCAAGATCGGTTGGCAGGGGCACGAGCTGCTCGGCAATGCCGCGCATGCCTATTGCTATGCCCAGCGCACACGCGAGGGCCGCATCACAATGGGCGGGCGCGGCGTGCCCTACCGCTACGGCTCGCGCACCGATATCAACGGCCAGACGCAGCAGGCAACGATCGACCAGCTGCACACGATCCTGACCACGCTGTTGCCGCAGACCGCGGGATGCCGCATCGATCATGCCTGGTGCGGCGTGCTCGGCGTGCCGCGCGACTGGTGCACGACGGTGGGGCTCGACCCGGCGACGCGCATCGGCTGGGCCGGCGGCTATGTCGGGCTCGGCGTGTCGAGTTCAAATCTATCGGGGCGCACGCTGACCGATTTGGTGCTCGGCCAGGATACCGAACTCACGCGGCTGCCCTGGGTCAACCGCAAGGTGCGGCCCTGGGAGCCGGAGCCGTTACGCTGGCTGGGCGTGCATTCGATGTACCAGCTCTACCGCATCGCCGACCAGCGCGAGGCGGCGGGGCTCGGCCACACGTCAAGGCTGGCTGCTCTCGCCGACAGCATCACAGGCCATTGACCGGCCAGAAGATCAGTGATCGATCGGGCCCTTGGGCGAGACAAGCGTCGTGCCCGCGGTGGTCGGTCGCTCGATCATCCGGCGCACGCGCGGCGGGTTCTCGCCGCTGTGCAGCGCGCGGATGCGTTCGCCGACCACGGCATCGGCATGGGTGGCGCGACGGTTGTGGCGGATATACTCGACCCAGGTCGGCGTGTGGTAGTGCTCGATCCACACCGACGGGTTTTCGAGATCCCGCGCGAGCGTCCAGTTGCGGGCGCCGTCGCGGCGGCGGATGCGGCCGCGCTCGGCCATGGTCGCCAGGAATTCCGGCACATCGTCCTCGCGGATGATGTACTCGATCATGACGGCGATCGGGCCGCTGCGCGGCTTGAGATCGAGCGACAGCGTCGGCTCCTTGAAGCGGTTGAGCGGATCGAGGTTGAGAACCGTCTGCTTCGGCAACGGCAGGACAAAGCCGATGGCCGCGCCAGCCAGCATGGCGACCGCCGCCGCAATCAACGCGGCTTCGGCGCCATGCGCGTCGGCGACGACGCCCCAGATCCAACTGCCCAGCGCGATGCCACCGAAGGTCGCCGTCTGGTAGATCGACAGCACGCGGCCGACCACCCAGCGCGGCGTCGACATCTGCACGGTGACGTTGAAATGCGAGAGGGCGATCACCCAGCAGGCGCCGCCAATGAGCAGGCCCGCTGATGTCTGCCAGCCATTGTGGCTGACCGCGGCGTTGAGGGCGCAGAGCGCGAAGCCGGCAAATGCCATGCGCACCATCACCTCGCTGGAAAGCAGCTGCCGCAAGCGCACACTGATCAGCGCGCCGCCGACCGCGCCGATGCCGAAGGCGCCGAGCATGATGCCATAGGTCAGCGCATCGCCCTTGACGACGTCGCGCGCCACCAGCGGAAGAAGCGCGAGCACCGCGCCGGCGCTGAAGCCGAAAGCCGAACCTCGGACCAGCACCTTGGCGATGTTGGGTGACATTGCGACATAGCGCAGGCCGGCACCCATCGCCGCGCCAAGCGACTCGCGCGGCAGGGTCTGCTCGGGCAGCGCCGGCTTCCAGCGGGCGAGCACGGTGATCAGGCCGATATAGCTGATGGCGTTGGCGGCGAAGGCGGCCGCGGCACCCGCGGCAGCGACGATGACGCCGCCGATGGCCGGGCCGACGCTGCGGGTGATGTTGAAGCCCAGCGAATTGAGCGCGACCGCCGCCGGCACCTTGGCGCGCGGCACCATGTCGCCGACCGAAGCCTGCCATGACGGGCTGTTCAGCGCCGTGCCGCTGTCGATCAGGAAGGTGAAGGCCAGCAGCGTCCAGGGCGTCATCCAGCCTTGCCAGGTGAACAAGGTGAGCAGCGCCGAGACGATCAGCATGAAGGTCTGCGCCACCAGCATCACCTTGCGGCGGTTGAAGCTGTCGGCGATGGCGCCGGCGACGAGCGCGAACAGCATGATCGGCAAGGTGGTCGAAGCCTGGACCAGCGCCACCTGGTAGGACGAGGTGGCGATCGTGGTCATCATCCAGGCGGCCCCCACGCCCTGGATCAGGCCGCCGAAATTCGACACCAGGCTGGCAGCCCAGACGGCTCGGAATATGCCGTGCCGGAACGGCGCCAGCGCGGAGACGCGTTCGCTTTCCGGCTCGTCGTCGATCATGGTTGGGCCTTCGTCCGCTATTGAGGCTCGCCGCGCCCGAAGAGGCCGGCGACTCGTCAAGAGTGCGACCCAACAACAGGATGGCAAAGGCGAAAATGCGTCGGCGAAGCTTTAAACCAAGCATCTTGCCGGTCTGGACCAACCCTGGGCTATTTTTCGCCTCTCGTCTCGGCGTGCAGGGCCTCGGTCAGGTCACCTGTGGTGCTGCCGCCCATGTAGAGCCTGAGCAGCATTTCCATGCCGACCAGGCGCAGGCGCGACGTTTCCTGGCCTCTTGCCATGTCGATCAGGTCGTCCACTTCGGAGGGCGACCATTTCATCGCGTCGCGGAGCAGACCGCCGCGCAGCAGCCCTTGCGTGCCGGCCGAAAAAGCATCGGCCATGTCGAAGCCGATCTTTGCCGCACGAATGTTTTCATGCGGCAGATGGCGTTCGGCAAGCTTCTTCAGCAGCCATTTGCCGGTGCCGTCGCGGTATTTCTGCCGGCGCGGCAGGTGAAGGGCGAAGTCGATGAGCCGGTTCTCGAGGAACGGCACCCTGAGCTCGACGGAAGCCGCCATGCTCAGCCGGTCATGCCTGTGCAGCAGGTCCTGCAGATGCGAGTAGAGGTCGTAGAAGCAGCTTGCCAGGAAGGCGCGGTCGTCGAACGGCGTGACGCCGTCCAGCCTGTCGAACAGCTTCGTCTGCAGGAAATTCAACTCGGGCGACAGGGCCCTGAGCGCCATGCTGCGCTCGGAGGGCGATCCGCGGCCGATCGAGTTGCGGAACGGTGCGCGGCGCAGTTCGGCGAATTTGCGGTCGCGTCGGGCCTTCGAGCGGAACAGGCGCTGCAGCCAGGAGTGGCGCCAGAGCCGCATTGTCGACGCCTGCCATTTGTAGCCGCCGAAAAGCTCGTCGGAGCCCTCGCCGGTGAGCAGCACCTTCACGCCGTCGGCGCGGCATTGCTCGGCCAGCGCCAGCAGCGCAGCGTGGCTGGCGTGCCAGCCATCGGTCTCGAGATGCCAGACCGCGCGCGGCCAGAGCTCGAAGAAGCGGTCCCTGTCAAAAGGAACCCGGCGCAGGCTGACACCAACATGGCGGCCGGTCCGCTCGGCGTCCTGCGCCTCGCTGCGGCCGAGCTTTGGGTCGACGACATAGCCGTGCAGCTCCGGCCTGAAGCGCTTGGCGAGGGCAGTGATCAGGCCGGAATCGACGCCGCCGCTGCAGGCGGTGGCCAGGCTGGTGTCAGCGATGCAATGCAGCTCGACACTCTCCTCCAGCAGCCTCTCCAGCGTCGCCATGTGCTCGGCGTCGGATGTCTTGTCTTCGACGATGCGCGCCGTCTCGATCACATCGAGGACATGCCAGAAGCGGCGCTTCTCGATGCCATCGCCGGTAATCCTCCAGAGACCGGCGGGCGGCAGCCGGTATATGCCGTCAAAGACGCTGTAGCTGGAATCACGGCTCTGCCAGGCAAGCCGCAATGTCAGCTCGCGCGTGTCGATCCGGCGCGCAATGTCATGGCAGGCGAGAATCGCCTTGTCCTCGGAGGCAAACAGCAAGCGCTCGCCGGTGTCGGCGACCGACAATGGCTTGATGCCGAGCCTGTCACGGGCAAGCCACAAGGCCCCGTCGCGGGCATCGAAATAGGCGAAGGAGAACATGCCGTCGAACAACGGCACCGCTTTCTGCGGGCCCCAGTGATGCAGGGCCTGAAGCAGCACTTCGGTGTCGGACACCGTGCGGAAGGTCAGGCCTTCCGCCTCCAGTGTCTTGCGTAGCGCGCGAAAATTATAGACCTCGCCATTGTAGCACAGCACGCCGTCGCCGGATGCGGTCAGCATCGGCTCGCGCGCGGCGGGTGAGGGGTCGATGATGGTCAGCCGGCGATGCCCGAGCGCCAGGCGGGCGTTGTTCCAGTTGCCGTGGTCGTCGGGACCGCGATGCGCCAATGCCTGCATCATGCGCGCGACATCGGAAAGATCGCCGCTCCCGATCGGATCGCGCTTTCGCCAGACGCCGGCTATTCCGCACATGGCCCGCCGGCCGTTCTTGCCTGATGCATCTTTTCCTGAATCGCCGTTTGCGACAAAGACGCCGGCCGATACCGGCACGGCTACAATCTAGCCGCGACAAACGCCACCGCAAGCGATCTCGGGCGTTGCGAACAGGCCGCTATACGCCTGTCGCGGCTTTGCGTCAGAAGCCGTGCTCGATGCGCTCGAAGATAACGTTGGTGAAGGCCGATATCTGGCTGCCGATGAATGGGCCAGTCAGCGCCACCACGAGCATGATGGCGACGATCTTCGGCACGAAGGTCAGCGTGATCTCCTGGATCTGGGTCAGCGCCTGGATGAGCGCGATGCCGATGCCGACCACCATCGCCACCAGCACCACGGGGGCGGAAGCGGTGAGAACCGTCCAGACCGCGTACTGGACGATATCGAGGGCATCGGCCTCATTCATGCGGGCACACCCCCAGCGATCCGACTAAAGCGCGTCGCAATCTTTCGGATTCGCTCCATGCGCTTTAGGTCTTTGGTTTTACGCATGTCTTTATCCCGAAACCGGTTCCCACTTTCGGGAGACATGCTCTAGCTGGCCGGCTTGATCGAGACGCCGGCGCCGACCGGGACCTTGGTGCCGTCCTGCAGCACGGCGATCAGACCGTTGCTGGAGAGCGTCACCGAAGCCACCGTGCCGGTGGTCTTGCCGTCGGCCGAGGTGATCGAGCGGCCGATCAGCGCGTCGGCCTGCGAGAGCGCCGATGACTGCATGATCTGGTCGAGCTTGGTGTTGGTCTGTACCGACTGCTCGACCTGGGAGAAGGTGGCGAGCTGCGCGACGTATTGCGTGGAATCCATCGGCTTGGTCGGATCCTGGTTCTTCATCTCGGCGATCAGGAGCTTCAGGAACGACTGGTAGTCCACCGCAGTCTTCGAGGTCTGCTGGCTGGCCTGGTTGGCGCCAACCGGGATCGTTGTCGTCATGTCGACAGCCATCTTATGCTCCTACAGCCAGTGCGCGGGGCGCTTCGGGAATCTCGTCAGTGTCTTCGAGCGCCTTGCGCTCGAGCGGATAGAGCGCGCGGATCGCCTTCAGCGCCTCGTAGATCTCGTCCTCGCCGACCATGCGGTCGATCTGCTTCAGGCTGTTGCAGATGTCCTGGTTGTCGAAGCTCGCGATCAGCATCGGCAGCGAGCGGCGGAACATGTCCCGCGCTTCTGCGGCGCCCGCCGGGTTGATCAGCATGATCTGCACGATGAAATAAAGCTGCCTGAGCGGCGTTGAGGCCTGGTCGGCCTGGATGACATGGCTTTCGAGCAGGAACTGCACATCGTTCATCAGCTCGATGGTGACCTTGCGGTCGACGCGGATGACCGCGCCATTGATGTAGATCTTCTCGTTGGGCTTCAGCGAGATCTTCAGCGTGTTGGTCATTGGATGCCGTCTCGGATGATCTGGGAGACCTCGATCAGTCCTTCGAAATTGTTGGTGCGGCCCTGGCGGATATCCTCTGTCTCGCGCAGCAGCCACAGACCGATGGAGATCAGGTTGGCGCGCAGCTCCTTGGGGAGCGCGTTGTCGCTGGAGCCGAGATCCTCGACGAAGGTGGTCCAGATGCGGTTGGTGAAATGCAGCGCCTCGACCGCCTCCATGGAGTCGGTGCCGACTGCCGCCGCCGCCGCCAGCATGTCGATCGAGCGGGTGAGCAACTGCCGCTCCCGGTCCTTGGCGTCGGCGACGGAGTCGGTCTGGATGTCGGCGTAGGAGAATTGATACATCGTCGGCGCTCTGGCGTTCCGGTTTACGTGTTCAAGTCAGATAGTTGAGCAGGCTGAGCTGCTGCAGACGCGCGGTCAAGGCAAAGGATGTCTCGATATGCTGTGTCAGGTCGGCCACGCGGGTCGCCGCTTCCGTGGGATCAACGCCTTCGAGATCAAGGATATGCTTCTCGAAGAGGTCGACCTGGGTCTTCATGCGGTCGCTGGCATCGGACACCCGTTGCTGGGCAATGCCTGTTTCGGCCCGTATCTGGGTGATGCCGCCGATCGCCTCGCCGACCAGCGCCTGGGCGCGGCTGACGACCGCGTTCTGCGCGGCCTCGCTGATGCTGCCCGTCATCAGGCTGCTGACCATGGCGGCGGCCATGGCGAGCTTGCGGATGCCTTGGTCGTTGGCGCTTATCGAGGTCTGGGTGGTCTCGTTGAGCGAAATGCGGCTGGTGATCTGCTCGTCGGTGGCGCTCGACCAGTTGGCCTGCCAGCCGGAGCCCAAGAATTGCGGCTCGACCTGCGTGGTGATGAAGTTATCCATCTGCGCGGCGGTGATGTTGGCCGCGGCCGGGTCGGTCTGGGCAAAGCCGAAATAGCTGGTGAAAGCGGCGTCGAACGCAGCCTTGGCCGGCGAGCCGGCGGCGTTGAAGTCGTCGATCGGCTTGACGTCGGTGTTGGTGCCGGCAAACAGATATTCGCCGTTGACGCTGGTGTTGACGATGCCGGTCATCTGCTGCAGCGCCGAGGCGCCGGCGGTCCGCAGGATGCTGGTCGAGGAGTCACCCGACACGCCACTGGTCAGCGCCGACAGAAAGCTCTGCGCGCTGTTGGCGATCTGGCCGAGCGAATCCTGAGTCGATTTCAGGCGCGCGGTGACGAGCGCGTTGGAATCGACAATGCCGTTCAGCCGGTCGAGATCGCGCTGGAAGGTGACGGCCTGGGTGGTGCGGCTGCCGAGCGCCAGGCCGATATCGGCGACCGTGCCGGTCTGGGATTCCTTCGTCGCCTTGATGAGCTCCGCCTGCATCTTCGCCTGCTGGTAGCGCAGCGCGTTGGATATGGCAGCCGAGGAAACGCCTGTCGCTTTCATGAATTATCCCACCGCCGCCAACAGGGAATCCAGCATGTCGCCTACCGTCTTCATCATATGCGCCGATGCCTGATAGGTGTGCTCGAGGTCGAGAAGCAGGGACATTTCCTGATCGATATTGACCCCGGTGTCGTTCGACAGCGCCTCGGCCGAGCGTGCCGCCAGCGCCTGCTTGTTGTCTGCATTGGTCGAAGCCTGCTGGCGCACGCCTTCGAACCAGCCGATGGCGTTGGCCGCATAGTCGGAGACGCCGGAGCTGACGGCGATGCCGGTGGACGTATCGAAAGCCATCGGCTGATCCAGCTTGTTGCCGTAACCGATTAGCAGGTCCGCATAGGATGCGCCGCCGCCGGTGTTGGCGACATAGGCCACGCCGTTGGCGCCGCCGTCGCGCAGCAGCGCGGGATTGCCGCCGGCGCTCGGATCAAAGGCGGCGTTGACGCTGATCGACCCGGCGAGGCCGTCGACCAGGGTGCCGGCGGGCGGAATTGCCGGCGCGCCGGACCATGTGAACAGGCCGGTCGCATTGGGCTGCGACGGCGCGGTCTCGGCAAATGCCGTGATCAGGCCGCGCGCGATTTCGTCGAGCTGGCTCTGCATGGTCGAGGCGACGCCGTCGCGCAGCTTCAACAGGCCCGCCAGCTTGCCGTCGGCGGTGGTGTTGTCGCCGGTGCCCGCGGAAACCGGCACGTTGTCGATATAGATCGTGTTGCCGGGCGTACCTGCCGAATAGCCAGATGATGGCGTGAAGGTCACCGAACGCGGCACGGTCTCGAACAGCGTCGTGCCGTCCTTGGTGGTGATGACCATGTCGTTGTCGCCGCGCGTGAAGGTCGAGACCGGGACATATTCCGATATCTTCTTCAAAAGCGCGTCGCGCTGGTCGAGCGCGTCGGATACGTCCGTGCCCGAGCGTGTGCCCGAGATGACGGCCCTGTTGGCGTCCTGGAACTGGCTGAGCAGCGAGTTGAGATCGTTGACGGCGGTGGCGAGCTGGCTGTCCGCCTGGGTGCGGAAATCCTGGATCGCCTTGGTGCCGCTGTTCAGCGAATTCACCACCTGCTTGGCGGCGTCGACGACGCTGGTGCCAAGGTTCTGGTTCGACGGTGTGGTGGCGTAGAGTTGGAGGGCTTTCTGCAGGTTGGCGATCGCCGTCGAGGGCGATGACGCGTTGTCGACCCCGTTGACCGACAGATCGAGCTGATCCATGCCGTCGTAAAGCGCGCTCTGGCCGCTCCATGCCGACAGCGCCTGGAGGTTCTGCCGAAACAGCAGATCATTGGCGGTACGCTGGATTTCCACCATTCTGGCGCCGGGCGCCGTGCTGGTCACCACTGCGATGCGGCGGGTATAGTCCGGGTTCGAGGCATCGGCCACATTGCGCGATACGACGCTGGTCTGCTTGGAGGTGGCCAGAAGCGCCGACTGGGCAATGCTTAGTGCGGAGGAAAGCGACATGCTGATCTTTCACGGGCGGCGCCCGTCGGTTATCTCTTCAGGTTGACGAGGACGTCCATCAGGTCCGAACCGGTCTGGAAGACCTTGGAATTGGCGGTGTAGCTGCGCTGCGCCGCGATCATGTTGGTCAATTCCTCGGCGATGTCGACGTTGGAATTTTCAAGCGCCCCGGAGACGATCGAGCCGAGCTTGCCCTCGTTGGCAAAGCCGATATGGACCGCGCCGGAATCGGTGCTCTGCACATAGACGTTGCCGGGCATGGCGGTGAGGTTGTCGGGGCTCTGAACATCGGCCAGCGGGATCTTGTAAAGCGCCTTGGTCGAGCCGTCCGCGAACTGCGCGTAGATGACGCCGTCCTGGCCGATCTGCACCTTCTGGATAGAGCTCGGCGCGTTGCCGTTGACCTTGGCGTCGGCGACGGTGAAGCCGGTGCCGAGCTGGGTCAGCTTGGAGAGATCGAGGTTGAGGGTCTGGCCGCCCGGAACGGTGAAGGAAACGCCCGTGGTCGCGCCGGTGAGCTTGCCAGTGGTGGTGTCGAAGGTGAGATTGGCCGATCCCAGCGCGCCGCCGGTATACGGGAACGAGGTGCCCGGGGTCGCCTTCGACTGGTCGAAGACCGCGACCTGCCAGGTGCCGGCGCCGGTGTTGGTGAAATAGACGTCGAGCAGCTTCTTGTTGCCGAGATTGTCGTAGGCGACCAGCGAGGTTTTCGATGTGTACTGGGCGGTCGCGCTGTTGGTGGAGGGCAGACTGCCGGCCGCGACCGGAGTGGCGCCCGCCGGCAGGTTGCCGCTGAAGATGCCGTCGGTGCTTGGCGTCGCCGTCATTTCCTGGTCGGAAATCTGCACCGGCACCAGGCCCTCGAAACCGTTGGCGGTCGCCGCCGGATCGCCATTGGCGTAGTCATAGGCCATCAATTGGTAGCCTGCGGCATTGACCAGCCGGCCTTGCGCGTCCGGGACGAAGGAGCCGGCGCGGGTGAGGTAGGGCGTGCCACCGGCATCCTGGACGATGAAGAAGCCATCGCCATTGACGGCAAGATCCGACACCGAAGTGGTGTAGGTCATGACGCCCTGCGTGCTGACGGCCGAGCGGATCGTCGTCGTCACGCCGCCGGAATTATAGGCACCGCCGGTGCCGGGCATGATCAGTGACGAGAACTCGGCCGAAGAGCGCTTGTAGCCGGTGGTGTCGGAGTTTGCGATGTTGTCGGCCACCGTGGACAAGCGGTTGGCCTGCGCGTTCATACCGGAAACGCCGGTCCGCATCATTCCGTAGAGGCTCATCGATGGATCTCCGCAGTGCCTGGGTAGGAGGCCACAAAACTATGCCTCGTGTCTTGCGCGAGGCTGGCGCGGGATGTGCCTTGGACGGCCATCAAAACACCAGCCGGTAGCCGAGGAACCGCTTGGAATCGATCGGGTCGTGGCCGAGCTTCTCACGCAGCTTCTTGCGCAGCTTCGAGATGTGGCTCTCCACCACGTTCTCCTCGACCTCCTCGTCGAAGATGCCGTAGATGGCGTTGAAGACCTGCGTCTTGGTCACGCGCCGGCCGCGGTTGCTGGCCAGATATTCCAGGATGCGCCGCTCGCGCCGCGGCAACGGCAGCGGCTCGCCGTCGATCTCCGGATCGCGGCCATCCATGAAGATGCGCATCGAGCCGACTTCGGTGTAGGCGGCCTCTTCGGAGCCGCGGCGGCGAATGGCGGTGATGCGGGCGAGAATCTCGCGGATATGGACAGGCTTGCGGACGACATCGTCAACGCCGCTTTCGAACAGGCGCAGCGTATGTTCGAGCGAGTGATGTTCGCTGAGCGCGATCACCGGTGCGCCGGTCCGGTCGCGGATCTGGCGCGGCGATACCGCGCCCTCGCGGCAGTCGCCGATGAGAAAGGCCCTGACGGATCTGAGATCGGTGTCGGCGGCGGAACTCACCCATTCGCCGAATTCGCCCGGCGCGAAACCGGCCGTGGCCACGCCCTCGCGATCGAAAAGTGAAGAGTAGCCCTCTGTCACGAGCTCTCGCTCGTCAACGATCACGATCATCGGCCCGCCCTCCGAATCAATTCATTTGCCCCGTGCGGAAAGGGGTACCCGGCTCGACGAATCCTGAAAAACCATCATTTCTTGTAGCTATTTTCTTGGGAGTTTTTTTGGGAGCCGTAATAAAAGCGATCGTGCAGGTGTATTCGCGCCAGCTGTTGGCGGATGAATATTGGCGCTGGCGGACAGGCCGGCGACAGCCATCGGCATTCAGAAGAAAGCAACTATTGATTGCAAAATGTGCTGGCATTCGGCGTCCATTTGCCGAAGCCGGTGGCGACCATGTTGGCGATGACCCGGCAGACATAGACCTTCTGCGCCGGGTCGTTGTCAGGGCCGGCATGGTAGCGGGCAACGGCCATCGACCAGGTCATGTGCCGGGCGTGCAGGGCGGCCAGGAAGCGTGCGGCATAGTCGACGTTCTGATGCGGGTCGAGCATGTCCTCGACGCTGCGGAAATGGTCGCCGTGATAGTGCTGGTTGATCTGCATGCAGCCGAGGTCGATCAAGGTCTTGCCTTCGCGGCGGGCATTCTCGAAGGTGGCGAGAGCTTCATCGCGGCTGCGCGGGAACACAGCTTTTCCCTCTATATTCAAGGCATTAGGCTGAAGGCTGCCTTTCTTTCCGGTCTCTGTCAGGCCGACCGCATAGAGAATGCCGGCCGGCACGCCGTAGCGATCCGCGGCGCGCAGGATCTCCGGCTCGCAGGGATTTGTGGCGGCGTTGGCAGCGCCTGCCGCCAAGCTAGATATACATATCGTCGCCAGCGCGCTCGCGAAGAGGCGAAGCCGGGCGGGCAAATTCCTGTGCGCCATTGCTGTCGTTCCTTCCCGGTTGCCGCCCGCCGCCCGCGCCGTTGCCACCCGAGTTCCCGGGCTGGAACGAAGGCTGGTCGCGGCCTGTCGACATCGGCATGGCGCTATTGGCGTCGGCGCGGCTCGCCGGATGCGCTGCTATCGAAGGTTGCAGGATGGTGACCTTGTCGACGTCGAAGCCGAGGCTGCGCATCGACTTGACGATGGCATCGCTGTCGGTGGTGAGACGGCGATATGCCTCGTGCGTCTCGGGCTTCATCTCAATCGAAAGTTGCTCGCCCGATAGCCGCAGGCTGGCGGTGACCGCCCCGAGCTCCGCAGGGTGGAGCTCGATCTTGAGCACGTGTGTCGGAACGGCAACAGAATTGGTCGTCTGGGAGCCTGCCGAGGCGCTTGCGAAAGCCTGCTGAACGCCGTTGTCGGAGGCAAGCGCCTCAACCAGCGCCGACGCCGTCTGGCCGAACGGGTTTTGCGCCGGTGCCGGGAAGCTCTGCTGGCTGACGACTTCCATGCGTGTGGCGGAAGAAGACGGCTTGACCGGTGTCTGCGGCGCGGCCGGTTGCGATTGTTGCGAGGCCTTGGATGCGGAAGCCGGTCGCCAGCCCTGCGGCGGCACGGGGCTATCGGCCTGCGGCTCATTCCCTTGCATCGGCAAGATTCCGGTTTCGCCGCGGCCGGGCATGTCGAGAGCCATGTCCGCCGTCACCGGCTTCTGCCCGAAGTCGGGCCCGGAAGCTTCAGCGGCCGTCGAACGGGCGGATCGCGACTGCGGCTCGGCGGAACTGCCGACCGGCGCGCGCTTGCCAATGCGCAGTTGCAACTTTAGTGCATCGTGCTCGTCGGCGCCTTCTCCGCCGGCAGCCGAATCCTTCCCGCCCGCGCCCGACGATTGCGCGAAGTGCTTCATGTCGCTCAACGCCATCAGCAACGGCAAGCGATCCTGCAGCGGTGCGGAATCGCTGGCTTGCGCCGTGGCATCTTTGCCGGTCGTCGGCTTCGCTTCATCGGCCCGGGCGGCGGTGGTCCTCGTGGACTTTCCCGCGGCTTTCTGCGAGCCGGTTTTCCCTTGCGGATCCTGGTCCGGCTCCTGCTTGCCGTTGGCGGCCGCCGAGCGCTTCGCCAGATGAGCGCCCGGCAATGTGGTCGCGTGCTTGTCCTGCGGCCGATCGGGCTTTTCGGTCCCGTGCATAATCTCGCCGAAACTCTGATCCTCGTCCTTGCGGCCGGCGGCGTGCTGCCGGGGCTGGGTCGAAGCAAAGCCCGGCAGGGTCTGGTTGACGCTGGTCATTTGGGGGCTGCTCCAAGGAGTTGGTCGATCTGGTCGAGCTGCCGGCGCGTGCTGGCCACTGCGGCGTCGATGGGGTCTTGCGCCTTCGAGGCCGTCGGCGCGGAGGCCTGGACCACCGGCGCGGCGTCAGCTTGCATGGGAGCGGCGGCCGGCGTTTCATCCGCTGTTCGCGCCACTGGCCGGGCAGAAGGCGGCGAAGCCGCGGGTGGAGTGTCCTTCACCGGATCGCCCGACGCGACCGGCGGATCGCTTGCCGCGACCGGCGGATCGCTTGGCGCGGCCGCTGGCTGATCGGGCATCGCTCCTTCCACTGGAGGCAGATCCGCATTGGCCGGATCGGCCGCGGCCTTCGCCTCATTTCCCTTCGCTGCGGCCGGCGCGGCTTCCGCCTTGGCGGGCGCCTTTACCGGCGCCACCACTTCGCCCGCCACGGCCTGCGCGGCGTCAAGCAGGTCACGGTCGTTTTGCGAGAGCTTGCCGCGGTCGATCTTGCCGAGCTTGACACGCACTTCATCGACGCTGGCCGATGTCATGGTGGAAAGGCTGGAATAGAGTTGGCTGCGCGGGTCGTCCTGGCTGCCGCCGCCGTCGCGGCCCAGTTCCGCCTTGGCCGCGGCAAAGGCCGAGAGCTCCGTCATCCCGTCGATCGCGGCGTGGCGCGCGATGCGCAGGTAGATCACCTTCTCGCGCTCGGGATCCATCATCGAGGTGATGTCGGCGATCTTGTCCTGGCTGATCGCCATATGCAGCGTGATGACACCGGAGACAAAGGCATCGGCGAACTGGCTGGCGTAGGGCGAGTAGAGATAGGACGCGACATATTGGGTCGACGCCAGCGCGAAACGGGCGGCGTCGCCTTGTGCGGCCGCGATGCCCACGGACCGGCGAAGCGCCGCCTCTTCGACCAACGTGCCGGGGCTGAGCAGGCGTGCCGCGTCCAGCAGGGCGAGCGCCTGGGCAGGGTCATCGGCCGCAAGCAGTGAACCCTTGACCAGCGCCAGAAAGGCGCCGATGTCCGGAGGCACGCTCATCGGATCGATCGGCTTCAGCATTTCGATCGCATTGGCCGGCCGCCCATTCAGATAGGCGACGACGCCCTTGGCGATGGCGAGGCTTTGCGGGTCGGTCATCGCGCGCGAAGCCGCCGCCGCGACCGTCACCGGATTGCCGCCGCTCATGCCGTAGACCAGCAAGGCGCGGAAATTCTTCGGCTCCTTGAAGTCCTCGGCATTGGCATCGCGCATCCTGGCATCGATCATTTCGAGGAGCTTCGCCTGCATCGGCAGCGCGGCATGATCACCCCCGGCAATGCGGTCCTGGATCAGCTGCAGCGAACGCACCAGCTGATAAGGCTGCAGCGCGTCCTGCGCTGAGGCCGCCGGTGGCGACCCCGCCGCAATCAATAGCAGCGCGATCGCGCCGCCGATGGCGCTCCTGCCCTTCATCCGCCGGCCGTCATCAGGATCTCGATGCGGCGGTTCGCGGCCGCCATCGGATCGGACGCGATCTTGGGCTGCCGGTCGGCGAAGCCCGCGACCTCGGTGATGCGGCTTTCGTCGACGCCGCCGCGCACCAGCATGTAGTAGGCCGCATGGGCTCGCGCGGTGGACAGCCGCCAGTTGTCGTAAGTGTCGCTGCGGAACGGCCGCGCGTCCGTGTGGCCGCTGATGGTGATGGTGCCCTTCTTCTCGTTGATGATGTGGCCGATCTTTTCCATCGCCAGCACCAGCTCGCGACGCGGCATGGCCGAACCGATCTCGAACATGCCGAAATCGAGCTGATCGGTGATAGAAATGACGACCCCCTTGTCGGTGGCCTCGACCGAGACGCCGTCGGCGAGCTTTTCGCCCGGCAGGAATGCCTTGGCGAGTTCCTTCTTGATGTCCGCGGCCTGCTGGAGGGCGGCTTTGCTCGGCGCCTTGTCGCCCTTGTCGGCGCCTTGCTCTTGTTCGGTCTTTTCCGCCTTCGCCGCTTCGGCCTTGGTGTCGCCGGCCGCGGCCTCGCGCTTGTCGGCTTCGGCTTTTCCGCCCTGTGCCTTGTCAGTCTTGTTACCTTCACCCAACGGCTTCTCGGCCTCGGCCTGCGCGGCCTTCTGATCGCTCTTGGCTTCGGTCTTTTCCGAGGTTGCCAGCGGCTCCAGCGGCGCGGCCGTCAGCGGGGGAGCCGCCGGAGCGGCCTTTGCCTTCGGCGCCGTGGCCGTTGCGACCTTCTCGCCAGGCTTGGCGGGATCGCCATCGATCTTGGCGCGTTCGGCGGTGGCCTCGGCGCCAGGCGCCGCCACCTGCTGCGACCAGAAATCAGGCGCGAAGGGGTCGCGATAGGATTCGCCGCCGGAGGCGCCGGTCGCCGGGCCGGCCGTCTGGGCGCCGCCTTCGCCCTTGGCGCTGACATTCTGCAGCACCCCCGTATCGGCGGCGATCTCCGCCAGCACCGCATAGGGATCGGCAAACAGCTTTTCATCGGACAGCTGGGCATCCTGCGCGCCGTCCTTGGTCTGCCGGCGTTCGGACGAGCCGGCGCCGCCCTTGCCGTCCTCGCCCGCCTTGGTCGCGCCCTGCTGCGGATTGTCCGCGGTCAATCCGACCTTGCTCGGGCCGTCGCCGAGATCCTCGAGGCCCTTGCGGCTGGAATTGCGGTCGATCAGCTCGACCGGATTGAAATAGCTGGCGACGGCTGCCTTGGTCTGCTCGTTGGCGGCGTTGATCAGCCACATGACGAGGAAGAAGCACATCATCGCCGTCATGAAATCGGCGAAGGCGATCTTCCACACGCCACCATGGTGATCATCGTCATGACCGTCGTGATTGCGCTTGACGATGATGATCTCGTGCCGGGGCTCGGCATGGTCGATGGCGCTCATGACAGAACCTCGGACAAGGACGCGGACCACTCGGCGATACGCGTCTCGAACACCGTTTCGTCGATGCTGACGGTCAGGTCGAAGCCCGGCGCCTCGGCGAAGTCGAGATTGGCCGCGCGGGATCCAAGCGCCGCCTTCAGGGGCTCGAACAGCGAGAGGGGGCCCCGAATACCGATGCGGACGGCTTCGTTGTCGGCGACCGCGGCGCCGATGGCGCGTGAAAGGGCCTGCAGCGAACGTTCCTGCAGGTCGTCGCTGAGAAGGCCGCCGATGATGCGGGCAACAGTCGCGCCGGTAAGCTCGGCAACGCGCTGCTCCATGGCGTCGATCCGCGTGGCGACAGCGGCGCCGAGGTCGCCGCCGAAGCTTTCGAGAAAGGCTCTCGCGGCATCGTCGCTGGCCTGGCGCTCGGCGTCGAGCGCGGCCTGATGGGCGAGCGCAAGCCTTGCCTCGAGCGTGGCCTCCGCATCGGCCACCGCCTCGGCGATCAGCGCGCCGATGTCGGCCTGTGGCGCGTGCGGCGCCGGCGCGGCCGGCATATGTGCGGCTTCGCGCGGGGTCGCCGCCTGGCTGGCATGCGGGGTCCGCGAGCCGAAATCGGGCAGGAGATCGAAGAGGGCTGTCGAGGCCATAACCTAACCCACGGCTTCCGGGGCGGCCGCCCATTTGCGCAGAATCTGCGCGGTGCGCTCCTCATTGAGGTCGACCATGCGGGCAAGCCGCTCCTGCGGTGCCGGCCGGATCTTCTGGCGCAGATCATCGAGCGGGGTTGCGCCGGCGCGCGCGCCGGGCAGGGGCGGGGGCTCGGCGGTGATCGCGGCGACCGGCGCGTCGGGCGTCGGCAGCGAGCGTTGCACGTCATCGAAGCTTGGGCCGGCAATGGCCGCGGGGTTTGCCGACGCCGTCAGCGCGGTGGCCATCGGCTTCAAGCCGAAGAAGGCAACCAGGAAAACAACGACGATGAAGGCGCCGGCATTGATCAGCGTACCTGTATAGGTGCCGATCGAGGCGAGGATGCCCGGCTGTTCGATCGGCTCGCCGTCGAGGCCGTTGATGAACTCGACCGCCGACACGTCGATGACGTCGCCGCGCTTGTCGTCGAAGCCGGTCGCCGAGGCCACCATCTTCTGGATATCGGCGACGCGCTTGGCGATCTGCTCTGGCGTGGCCTCCTTGCCGAGGATGGTCTTCAGGCGATCCTGGTTGACGACGACCGCGATCGACATCTTGTTGACCGTGTAGCCGTTCGAAACGGTCGCGATCTTCTTGGAGTTGATCTCGTAGTTGGTGATCTCTTCCTTGCGGTCGTTCTGCGAGGAGGACTGCGGTCCCTCGGTGCTGGTGGTCTGGGTCTCGGGCAGGTTCTGCTCGACGCTGGTCGGGGTCGAGGCCTGCTTCTGGTTGCTGGCCTCGTTGGTCTTGACTGATTGCACCGAACGCTCGACGCGCGAGTTCGGATCGAAGATCGTCTCCTCGGTCTGGCGGCTGTCGGTGTTGACGTCGGCCTTGACGCTGGCGCGAAAATTGTCGGGGCCAAGATAGGGGGTCAGAGCGCGGCGGATGTTGTCGCCGATCTGCGCCTCGACCGTCTGCTCGACGCCCAGCGTGCGTGCAGCGCTCGTGTTGGACGGATCGTCGCCGGCGGCCAGCAGATTGCCGTTGGAATCGAGCACGGTGACCTTGTCGGCCGAGAGGCCCGGAACAGCCGCGGCGACGAGATGGCGGATCGACATGGCGCTTTTCTCGGCATCGTTGCCGGTATAGCGGATGACCACCGAGGCGGAGGGCTGTTGCTCGTCGCGGCGGAAATTGGCGCGCTCGGACATGACGATATGGACGCGCGCCGCCTTGACGCCGGAAATCGACTGGATGGTGCGCGCGATCTCGCCTTCCAGCGCGCGCACACGGGTGATCTGCTGCATGAACGAGGTGAGGCCGAGCGAGCCGACATTGTCGAACAGCTCGTAGCCGGCATTGGCGCTGGTCGGCAGGCCTTTCTCGGCAAGCAGCATGCGCGCCTGCGCGGTGGTGCCGGCGGGCACCAGCACCGAGGTTCCGTCTGAGCCGACGTCGAAGCCGATGCCGGCATCGGCCAGCACAAGGCCGATCTGGTTCACGTCGGAACGCTCGAGGCCGACATAGAGCGTCTCATAGGCCGGGCGATTGAGATAGACGGATGCGATGCCGATGACGGCCATGACCAGGGCCGCGATGCCGCCCATGAGCGCCAGACGCCGCACGCCGAAGCTCTTCAAATTCGCGATGATGCTCTGGATCTGTTCCGGCACGATTCAACGGCTCCCAGCACGACTGTCCGCCGGAAGACTAGACCGCGAAGCTTGTGCGAAGATGATAGCGCGCGCTGCCCAGGAACCAGAGAGCTACCGAACCGGCGGGTTTTTCCGATCAATGAAAAAGGCCGCGTCCGAAGCGCGGCCTTTTTCGTTGATCGGGGTTGGTTGGCTTAGCCGTTCTTGAACAGCGACAGGATCGACTGCGAGGAGCTGTTGGCGATCGAGAGCGACTGGATGCCGAGCTGCTGCTGGACCTGGAGCGCCTGCAGGCGCGTCGATTCCTTGTTCATGTCAGCATCGACCAGCTGGCCAACGCCACGGTCGATGGAGTCCATCAGGCTCTGCGTGAAGGTCTTCTGCAGGTCGATCGAGCTCTTGGCGGCGCCGAGCACGGTGGCGGCGTCAGTAAGCTGACTCATGACGTTGTCGATCTTGGTGACCATCTGCGTGATGATATCGTCGGTCACGCCCGTTGCCGTGATGTCGAGATTGAAGGCGGAGACGTTGTCGATCTTGACGGGCGTGCCCGTCACCGCGGCCTGGGCGGCGGTGTTGGCGGCGATGTCGGTGGCGCCGCCGGCGATCGCGGTGGCATAGGCGGCGTCATACGCCGACTGGTCCGCTGCCGTGGAATAGATCGATGTCTTGCGATCGAGGATGCCCTGGTTCTTGACGGCGGTGGCGAGGCCGGAATCGAACAGCTTGGTGCTTTCGACATTGATGTCGATGGTGCCGAGCGAGATGGCGCCGGAAGAGGAGCGGTTGAAGGAGGAGACGATCTGAGCGTCGGGCTGGACGCCGTCATTGGCGGCGGCGACCTGCTTGGACGTCACCGAAAGATAATTCGAGCCGGAGAAGGTGGCGGCGTCGGCGAAGGATTTCATCTGCGCCTGCAGCGCAGTGATTTCGGTCTGCGTCTTGGCCTTGTTGGCGTCCGACTGGCCGACAGCCGACAAGAGCTTGGTCTTGATCTTGCCGATGGTGTCCAGCACGTTGTTCATGCCGGTATAGGCTGTATCGACCTTCGAGGCGCCGAGGCCGAGCGCGTCCTGCACGGTCGACAGCGCCGAGTTGTCGGAGCGCATCGTGGTGGCGATCGACCAGTAGGCGGCGTTGTCGGAGGCCTCGGAGACCCTGTAGCCGGTCGAGATCCGCGCCTGCGTCTGCTCGAGCGATTTGTTGGTGGCGTTGAGGCTTTGAAGTGCGGTCAACGCCGCAGCGTTCGTCATGATGCTCGCCAAGAAACTCGCTCCTTCTCAAAAGCCGGCATGCCACGCAGGCCTCGACCTGCCCATCGGTTGCGATCGTGCCGGTCGGGCCGAGTCGACAACCTGTATCAATTGGTTAACCATACCTAGCGCGATATGGTTAATGGCCTGTTAAAAGTCAGCTTCGGAGAAGTTAAGGAACGAGGGTTGCGCGAGCCTTGAGCAAACGCAAATCGGGCCGCGCTTTTGGCGCGGCCCGATGCTTTGGCGTGGTCAGTATAGAATGATCAGCCGCGGAAGAGCGACAGGATCGACTGCGACGAGCCGTTGGCGATCGACAGCGCCTGGACGCCGAGCTGCTGCTGAACCTGCAGAGCCTGGAGGCGGGTCGATTCCTTGTTCATGTCGGCATCGACGAGCTGGCCGACGCCGCGATCGATGGAGTCCATCAGGCTCGAAGTGAAGGTCTTCTGCAGGTCGATCGAGCTCTTAGCGGCGCCGAGCTTGGTGGCGGCGGTTGTCATGGCCTTGAGCGCGGTATCGACGACGTTCATCATCTCCGCGATCTGGGTGTCGCTGGCGCCCTTGCCAGTTGCGGAGTCGAAGATCTTCAGGCCGGCGACCGAGTAGGTGTCGCCGGCAGCCGCAGCCGCACCCAAGGTCGGGTTCTGTGCCGTGCCGACGATGGCGCCGGTCGCGCCGACGTAGTTGGCGTCGAGGATACCCTTCTGCGTTCCCGCCGTGGTGCCGGCTTCATAAAGCTTGATGCTTTCCACGTTGACGTCGATGGTCGAGATCGAAACCGCACCGGTGGCGCTGCGGTTGAATGCCGAGACGATCTTGACGTCGGCAGCGGCGGTGGCGGTGCCGCTGTTCACGGACAGCATGTTGGTGCCGGAGAAGGTGGCGCCATCGGCATAGGCCTTCAGCTGGTCCTGAAGCGCTTTGATTTCGGTCTGGGTCTTCTCTTTCGAAGCGTCCGTCTGACCGTAGGAAGCAGTCAGCTTCTGCTGGATCTTGTTGATGGTGTCGATCGCACTGCTCATGCCGGTGTAGGCGGTGTCGACCTTCGAGGCGCCGAGGCCGAGAGCGTCCGAAACGGTGGACATGGCCTGGTTGTCGGAGCGCATCGTGGTGGCGATCGACCAGTAAGCGGCGTTGTCCGAAGCCTGAGAGACGCGATAACCCGTCGAGATGCGCGACTGGGTGGTGTCGAGGTTCTTCTGGGTGGCGTTCAAGCTCTGCAGAGCGGTCAACGCCGAGGCGTTGGTCATGATACTGGCCATGGTACTCGTACCCTATTTTTACACGGATTTTTTTGACATACCGGCATGTCCGGTATGACGGTGCGGCATCATGCCAATGATCTGTGAAACCCGATCACCCGCCATCTGCGAGCAATATGCGGGCCAGTCCCTACCAAAGACCTAAATCGGACGGTTAATCGAAAATATATTGCGCAAAATTTGCGCGGAACGGAGACGGCATTTCAACACCCGTCCCGGCGTCGTCAGGTGAAGGACCGCACCAGGCTGCCGACGAGAAGGTTCCAGCCGTCGATCAGCACGAAGAACAGGATCTTGAACGGCAGCGACACCACCGTCGGCGGCAGCATCATCATGCCCATGGCCATGGTCACGGTGGCGACGATGAGGTCGATGACGAGGAAGGGCAACACAATGAGAAAGCCGATCTCGAAGCCGCGGCGGATTTCCGAGATCATGAAGGCCGGCACCAGGATGCGCAGATCGACCGTCTCGCGCGAGACAGTCTGGCCACGCTCGCGGGCGAGGTCGGCGAAAAGGTCGAAGTCCTTGTCGCGCACATTGTGCAGCATGAAATCGCGGAACGGACCGGAGATCTTCTCGAACGCTTCGCCTTGCGTGATCTGGTTGTCCATCAGCGGCTTCACGCCGTTGTTCCAGGCCTGGTCGAAGGTCGGCGCCATGACATAGAAGGTCATGAACAACGACAGCGAGATCAGGATCAGGTTCGCGGGCGTCGACTGAAGGCCGATGCCGGCGCGCAGGATCGAGAAGGCGATGACGAAGCGGGTGAAGCTTGTCACCATGATGAGCAAGCCCGGCGCCACCGAAAGCACGGTCAGCAGGCCGAACATCTGGATCAGGTAGCCGACGGTCGTGCCGTCGGCCTTGCCGATGCCGCCGAGATCGAGCTGCTGGGCCGCGGCGACGGAGGTGGTGACGACGATGAGCGCCGTGGCTATGAGGAACTTTCTCATTCGAGCAGCATCGTCCTGACGAGAACCTGTTTGACGTGGCCGCCGCTGCGCAGCGCCGCGCGCTCCTCAAGATCGGCCTTGAGATGCTGGTAGCCGCTGGCGCCTTCGATCTGATGCAGCTTGATCGTGCGCACGAAGGCAAGCAGGTCCTGGTGGATCTGCTCGGTCACTTCCGGCGGCTGGGGGGCGTCATAGAGCACCGATGCCTCCAGCCGGATCCAGACGTCCGAAGGCGAGGCGAGATTGGTGGTGATCGGCGCCAACTGAGCCAGCGTTGGCCCGACGGCGGCCTTGCCGCCCTCGGCGGGTTTTTCCGCGGCGCCGGCGTTTTCCGGCGCCACGGGTACTGGCGCCGGCGTCTCGCCCTGCTTGAGATAGCCGCCGGAAACCCAGCCCATGCCGATGGCCGCGCCTGTCATGACCAGCAGGATGGCGAGCTGGATCACCAGGGAAGGTCCCTTCTTGGGCTGGACCTGCTCGACATTGGCCATGGCAGCGCTCTCCCGGCCCTAGAAAGGAAGAACCTGGTCGAGGACCTGCTGGCCATAGGCCGGCTGCTGGACCTCGCTCACACGGCCGCGGCCGCCATAGGAGATGCGCGCCTCGGCGATGCGCTCGTAGGGGATGGTGTTCTCCGCGCCGATGTCGGATGGACGAACCATGCCGGCGATGGTCAGCACGCGCAGCTCGTAGTTGACACGGACCTCCTGCGAGCCCCTGATCATCAGATTGCCGTTGGGCAGCACCTCCGTCACGACGGCGGCGACGTTGAGCTCGATGTCTTCCGAACGCTTGATCTCGCCATCGGCATTGGTCTCCGTGCTGGAGCTCAAACCGGCGTCGCCCTTGCCGCTGGTGCTCTTGCCGTCCCATCCGAGCGTGACGTCATAGCCGAGCTTGCGCGCGGCGGTGCGGCTGCGATCGTTCTGGTTCTTGAAATTGGCCCTGTCGTTGAGCTTGATGTTGACGGTCAGGATGTCGCCGGCGCGCAAGGCGCGCGGATCGGTGAAGAGCCGGCTCTGGCGGTCGTCCCAGAGCGAAAATTTCTTCGGCCGCGAGGCAGGCGGCTCGGGATAGCTGTAAGGACCGGAGGCGCCGATACCGGAACCGACGGGTGACATAGCAGGCTCCCGGCCGATCTCCTTGAAATTGGTGCCGCAGCCGGACAACCCCGCAACCGCGACGAGGACAAAGAACTTCAACTTCATGACGGATCAACCCTTCGCGCCGCGCTGGCCATGATGCCGGTGAGCGTCGCCGCCGCCTTCTGGTCCATTTCATTCAGGATGACGCCGGCCTTGCGCGAATCGAGCTTCATCAGGATGGCCGCCGCGAGCTCGGCGTTGACCATCGCCAGCCGCTCGGCGGCGGCGTCCGGCTTCATGCCGGCATAGATCTTGACGACGCCATCCTCGGCGCGCGCCAGGAACACTTCGCGGCGCTTCAGCCACTCTTCATATTCGGCCTTCTTTGCCTCCAGCGCTTTCATGCGCTCGTCGATGCCGGCCTGCAGCTGCTTCAGCTCTTCCGCCTGCAGGGCGTAGCGGCGGTCGCGCGCGGCATCCGCGATGTTGGAGCAGAAGCGCTGGACCTCGCTTTCGTCAGGCGCTTTCCCGACCGCAAGTCCAACCGGCTGGGCCGATGCCGTCTCGCGCGTGAGTTGGGCCGGCTGAGCCGGCGCCTGACCGCCGGGCAATACCTGGCGCACTTCATCCGCGCGGACCGCGCCGCCCGCCAACGCGACGATCGCGCCAATGGCGAGGAGTCCGGTCACGGGGTGAAGTCTTGGGCGGCGATGCAGTGTCGAGGAGAGGAGCGCGATCATCGGCGTGCCTATTGGAGGACCAGGTCGGCCTGCAGGGCGCCGGCAGATTTGATGCCTTGCAGGATGGCGATGATGCCGTCCGGCTTCACGCCGAGGCGATTGAGGCCGGAGACAAGCGTTTCGAGGTCGGGGCCGTCGAGCACGGCGACGCGGGCGTTGGGCCGGCTCGCATCGATGGCCGTGGACGGTTCCACCGCGGTCTCACCCCTGGAGAAGGGTTCAGGCTGGACGACCCGCGGCGCTTCGGTGATGCGTACGGTAAGCGTGCCGTGGCTGATCGCCACGCGCGAGATCCTGACATTGTTGCCGATGACGATGGTTCCGGTGCGCTCGTCGATGACGACGCGAGCGGGGGAATCCGACTCGACGACGAGGTTCTCGATCTCGGCATAGAAGCGCGCGGCGGAAACGTTCTTCGGCCGCCTGATCTGCACGGTTCGGGCATCGCGCTCGGCGGCGACCCGCATGCCGAAGCGCTGCGAGGTGTAGTCGTTGACGGCATCGGCGATGCGGATGGCGGTTGAGAAATCGGGATTGCGCAATTGCAGCGTCAAGACGCCCTGGTCGTCGAACTCGGCCGGCACGGCGCGCTCGACGATGGCGCCGTTGGGCACGCGGCCGGCGGTCGGCACGCCCTGCGTGAGTTCCTCGGCCTGACCCTTGGCGGTGAAGCCGCCGACAATCACCGAGCCTTGCCCGACGGCGTAGATCTCGCCGTCGGCCGCCTTCAGCGGCGTCATCACCAGCGTGCCGCCGGCGAGCGAGGTGGCGTCGCCCATCGAGGAGACGTCGATGTCGATGCGGGCGCCCGACTGGACGAAGGGCGGCATGTTGGCGGTGACGATGACGGCGGCCACGTTCTTGGCGCGCGCGCTGCCGCCTTCGGTGGCGATGCCGAGATTCTCCAGCATGGCGCGGATCGACTGCTCGGTGAAAGGCGAGTTGCGCAGGCTGTCGCCGGTGCCGGCAAGGCCGATGACCAGGCCGTAGCCGACGAGCTGGTTGTCGCGCGCGCTCTGCAACTGAGCAATGTCCTTGATGCGCGCGGCGACCTGGCCGGGCGGCAGCGTGCTTGGTCCGGTGGAAACGCGGAACATGCGCTGGGTCGTGGCCGGATCATATTCCGGGTCGTCGTAGACGCCGCCGTTCTTCTGCGCCAGCTCGCGCTTGGCCTTGGGCGTCAGCCCATCCGCCAAAGCCGGCTGAATGCCGATGGCCGCCGCGAGCAGAAGGACAAAGGCGCGCATCACGAAGCGCCGACCTTGATGGTGCCGTCGGCCATCACCGTGCCGGAGATGATCTTGCCGCTGTCGATGTTGCGGATCTTGATCTGGTCGCCGGCAGCGCCTGGCTGCAGTGTGACGCAGGCCGCCGAAATGGTCAGCGCGCCGGCGGTGAAATAGACCTGCACGGAAGCGCCCTGCTCGACCAGCCAGGCGTCGCGGATAGCGGTGACCGGGATGTAGCGGCCGGGCAGAAGCGTGCGCTTGGCGACCTTGCCCTGAAGCTCCTCGGAGCGCGTCGCCATGCCGTCCGGCTTATGCTTGCCGGGTATGAGCGTCACCTGCTTGAGCGAGGCGGGCTCGATTGTCTCACCGGGATAGATGACCCGGTTGGGGATCAGCACGGCCTCGCCAACCGCCTGGCCGGCGGCGATCTGGTTCGCCGACTGGCCGGTGGTGTCCTGCGCGATAGCCGGCGTGCCGGCGGCCACCAGGACAGTGGCCAGCACGGCGCGGCGGAATGCGGAGGAGATCGGCCCAGCCATCATCCGTTACCTGATGTTCTTGGAGACCACCGAGGCCATGTCGTCGGCGGCCTGGATGACCTTGGAGTTCATTTCATAGGCGCGCTGCGCCGAGATCAGCTCGGTGATTTCCTTGACCGGGTCGACGTTGGACGATTCCAGATAACCCTGCTGGATCGTTGCGAAGCCGGGATCCCCCGGAACGCCGACATTGGCCGGGCCCGAGGCAGCCGTTTCCTGGAACAGGTTGTCGCCGAGAGGGGCGAGGCCCGCCTCGTTGGCGAAATTGGCGATCTGGAGCTGTCCGAGCAGCTGGAGGTCGGTCTGGCCCTGGAGACGGGCAAAGACCTGGCCGGTCTTGTTGACGATCACCTCGACGGCATCCGTCGGCACGGTGATGGCCGGAATGACGTTGGCGCCGTCCACCGTCACGAGCTGGCCGGTGGCATTGGTGTTGAAGGCGCCGGCGCGACTGTAGAGCGTGCCGCCGTCGGCGCCCTCGATCTGGAACCAGCCCCTGCCGGTCAACGCCAGGTCGAAGCTGTTGCCGGTGCTGGCGAGTTCGCCCTGGGTGTGAACGTTGCGCACGGCGGTCGTCTTGACGCCAAGACCGATCGAAACGCCTTCCGGCACCAGCGAGGTGTTGGAACGGTTGGGCACGCCTTGCGTGCGGTCGACCTGGTAGAGCAGGTCGGAGAATTCGGCCCGCGCCCGCTTGTAGCCGGTGGTGTTGATGTTGGCGATGTTGTTGGCGATGACTTCCAGGTTGGTCTGCTGGGCGTTCATGCCGGTGGCGGCGATTGCGAGTGCTTTCATGACGCGGTCCCTAGATACTCATGCGACTGATTTCGAGGTAAGCCGAGACGACCTTGTCGCGGATGGCGATGGTCGTCTGCAGCGCCTGCTGGGCGCTCAACACCGCATCGACAACCTGACGGGTGTCGGCGTCGCCCTTGAGCGCCTGGATCGACATCTGCTCGGCACCCTGCAGCGTGTTGACGGTCTTCGTCGCGGCCTGGCTGAGGACGTCGGCGAAGCTGCCGCCGATGCTTTCGCTGGCCTGCGTCCCGACACCGCCTTGAAGCAGGCCCGGCGCGGCCGAGTCGGCGCCGTCGATTGCCGGTTTGAACTGTAGTGCCCCGATACCGCCGATCATTACTGGTTCCTCATCAGGTCGATGGTCATGGAAATGAGATCGCGAGCCTGCTTGATGACCTGCAGGTTGGCTTCATAGGAGCGGTTCGCCTCGCTCATGTCTGCCATTTCGACCAATGTGTTGACGTTGGGCATCTTGACGTACCCTTTGGCGTCGGCGGCTTCGTTGCCGGGCTGGAATTCGATCGGGAAGTCCGAGGGATCGCGATTGATGCCGCTCACTTCCACCAACGAGCCGCCGGTTGCGCGGTCGACCTCGGACTGGAAGGTGATCGTCTTGCGGCGATAGGGATCGGCGCCTGGCGTGCTGCCGGTCGACTGGGCGTTGGCGAGGTTTTCCGAGACCACGCGCAGGCGTTCCGACTGGGCACCAAGACCGGAGGCTGCGACTTTGAGGGCTGCGGTGAGGGCGTCCATGGTCAGCTCTTCACCACCATCGTCATCATCGAATGGAAGGCCTTGACGATCGCCGTGTTGAGCTCGAAGGAGCGGCGAACCTCGCCGGCCTTCATCAGCTCCTGCTCGAGAACGACGGTGTTCTTCGACGGCATGATCGCGCCGTCAGGATCCTCCGGCTTGACGTTGAAGCCGGCATTGGTGGTCTCAGTGCCAAGATGGCCCGCCTGCGTGGCGGTCAGCGTCACCGCGGTGCGGTCGAGAACCTTTTCGAACGGCTCGACATCATTGGCCGTATAGCCCGGCGTGTTGGCATTGGCGATGTTGGAGGCAATCGCCGACTGGCGCACGGCCAGCCATTGCGACTGCCGCGTGGCAAGGTCGAAAAGATTTACGGGTTCCATGGGAATCTCCCGGACAAGTACGCACAAGACTAGGCGGCCAGTCTTGCGCGGACCTTGCGCGGGGGAGGGGCTGTACGGCCGGGTTCGGTTACTTCGAGAGCTGGATCACCTTGTCGGTGCTGGTGACGATCACCCACTTGCCGCCGCGCTGCTCGATCGAAGCGACGCGGCTCGAATCCGGCAGGATGGAGCCGCGCTGAACGACCCACAGACCCGTATCGTCCTCGATCATGGCGCGGCCGTTGGCCACATGCACCATCTTGAATTCGGAAGCGGCGGCCGGGAAGGGCTGGTCGGCGGGCGGCGGGGCCGGATCATCCTCAACCGTTCCGGTCGCAAACAGGTCGATATCGGGATTGGGAACGTCCTTGGCCGTCAGCGGTCCGCTCCGTTGAGCCGCAACGCCACCGCCCTCGCGTCCGGAATTGCTGCCGCTGCCGCCGAACTTGATGGTCTGAACGCCGAACTGCTCCTGATTGAAGAAGATGTACCAGGGAAACAACGCGCAGATGAGGCCGAGCGTGATGCCGAGCGCGGCGATGACGAAATCGCTGCGCCGGTCGGCGCTCCTGTCGGCCAGGCGGGGGAACTGGGCTTTCGGCGGCTCCGGCCACTCGCTGCGGGAAAAAAGCCCGTCGAGCACGGTATCGCGGCTGGCCTGCGCGACATCGGCGGCCCCGGCGGCGGATGTCCGCGGCGGATGCGGCCTGTCGGCTCTGGTCAGGAGAGCCGCTGTCTTCTGTGTCTTGGCATGCGCGGCCTTGTCCTTGGCGGATCTTGCCGCGTCGGCCTCGGCCCTTTCCGCCGCCTCGGCCTCGGCAAGCCTGTCGCGCAGCATGCGCTCGGTATATTGGAGCTCAGTCTCCTTGATCGCCATTCAGCTTCCCCTTGAGATGGCGGGCGAGGTCGGCGAACGGATCGGCCGACGCGCGGTCCCTCGGCGATTGCGTGAGCGCCTCGTAGATCAGCGGCACCTGGCGCACCGCGTTGTCGAGTTCGGCATCGGCGCCGCTTTGGTAAGCGCCCAAAAGACGGATGTCGCGCGTATCCTCGAAGCGCGCGATCATCGATTTCAGCCTTGTCACCAGCGTGCGCTGTTCCGGGCTCCAGGCCTTGTCGGCAAGGCGCGAGATGGACGACAGCGGATTGACCGGCGGATAGCGGCCCTGCTCGGCAAGGGCGCGGTCGAGGACGACATGGCCGTCGAGAATGCCGCGCACCGAATCGGCGACCGGGTCGTTGTGGTCGTCGCCGTCTACGAGCACGGAGATGATGGCGGTGATCGAGCCTTTTCCCTCGACGCCGGGGCCGGCGCGTTCGAGCAGCTTCGGCAGGTCGGTGAAAACCGAGGCCGGGTAGCCGCGCGCCACCGGCGGCTCGCCGGTTCCCGTCGCAACCTCACGCAGCGCATGCGCGAAGCGGGTGATGGAATCCAGCACCAGGAGCACGCGATGACCCTGGTCGCGGAAATGCTCGGCCACGCATATGGCGGTGTCGGGCGCGCGGCGCCGCATCATGGCGCTTTCGTCGCTGGTGGCGACGACGGCGACGGTCTTGGCCATGCTCTCGGCACCGATCGTGTCCTCGAGGAACTCGCGCACCTCGCGGCCGCGCTCGCCGATCAGAGCCACGACCACTGTGTCGAAGGCCTCGGCGCCGGCGAGCATGGCAAGCAAAGTCGACTTGCCGACGCCGGAACCGGCGAAGATGCCTAGCCGCTGGCCGAAGCAGAGCGGGGTGAAGATGTCGATCACCCGCACCCCGGTGAGGAAGCCGGTGCCGACGCGCTGGCGCGACAAGGCGCCCGGTGTCGCGCCATGCGTGACATCGGCGGCATTCGGCCGGATCAGCGCGGGACCGCCGTCAATGGGGCGGGTCAAGGCGTCGATGGCACGCCCGCGCCAGGAGACATGCGGCGCGACCGCGAGCGGGCCGCGGCGAAAGACGACGTCGCCGATACCGGCATCGGCGCTGCGCTCGAAAGGCGCAATCACCACCTCGTCGCTGCCGATCTTGACGATCTCGCCGCGTCGCGCGCCGGCCTTGCCGCGCTGCTCGACGATGTCGCCCAGCCTGGCAATTCCAGACAGGCCGCGGACCTTGTAGTGCGTCGGCGATATCTCGGCGATGCGGCCGCCGCGCGCAAGCAGTGCCTGCGGATCATCGAACCGGCGCCAGACGCGTTCGAGCGCCGCCAGCCGGTCCGTCCTTCCGGAATCGGCCGGGCTCTCGGAAGCGCGCAACAGGGACGGGCCGGTCGTCATACCGTCACTTCGAGCCGAGCGTCTTGATGGCGTCGTCGGTGGAGGAATCGGTCTGCCGCATCAGCGCCGCCGTGTTCTCGAAAGCGCGCTGCACCTGGATCAGCCGGGTCATCTCCAGCACCGGGTTGACGTTCGACTCTTCCAGAAATCCTTGCGCGATGCCGACGTCCGAACGATCGGTGACGGGTTCGGGCGTGCGCGCCGGAACGATGCCTGAATTGCCATAGCGGACGAAATCCTCGCCGGGATCGAAATTGTAGAGGCCGATGGCGCCGACCAGCTGGTCGTTCTGCCGGAGCGAGCCGTCCGCGCCTGCCTTGGGCGGGCCGTTGCGCGGATCGAGCTGGATCGGGGCGCCGCCGCTGTCCAGAACCGGATAGCCTTCGATCGACATCAATTCGCCGTTCTCGTTCATGGAGAAACGGCCGTCGCGCGTCATCACCGTGCCGGCCGGCGTGTCGATGGCGAACCAGGCGTCGCCCTGGATGGCGAAGTCGAACGGGTTGCCGGTTTCGGTCAGCGCGCCATGCGCGCCGGAAAGGTAGGTCTTGCCTGAGGAGGCGAAGGAGACCGACTTCGGCCCGGTGCCCGAGACCACGTCCTCGAACTTCACGCCGGTGGCGCGAAAGCCGATGGTCGAGGCATTGGCGACGTTGTCGGCGATGGTGTCGAGACGGCGCTCGAGCGCGATCTGAGAGGAAAGGGCGACGTAAAGACTGTCCTGCATGATCTCAGAACTTCAATTGCTGCATGGCCAGCATCAGATCGGTGGAGATGCCGACACTGGTCGGCTGCGCGAAGAGCACGCTGACCGACGTCACCGCCGTCGAGGTCGGGTGGGCGACCTCGTACATGCTGGTGAAACGAGTCAGGAACTTGCTGAGCTTCTCGGGGTCGGTGAAATCCTTGATGTCGAGCTTCTGCCCGAACAGCTGCGCCTGCTTGTCGATATCGGCCGTGGCAAAGGAATCGGGCAGGCCGAGCGCGGTGCGCACCACGCTGGCCAAAGCGGTGTCTGCCAGCACGTCGTACCAGCTGGTGATGTCGGGCGCCTTGCGCTGGAAATAAAGCGCCAGCCGCACGCCCTCGTTGGTCTTGCCGGCATCCTCCTCCAGCGTCTGGCGCATGTACATGCCGACGGTCGGCTGCTGCGCCTGAACATAGGTGGTGGCGTTTTCGCCGTATTGCTCGAAGTTGAAGGCCGAGGCCAGCCCGGCATAGGCCTTGTTGGTCTGCTGGTTGGCGACGCTGTCGGGATCGCGCACGCCGCCTTGCAGGACCGACTTGATCAGGTCCTTGTCCTCGGTTGCCGAATCCAGGCCGTACGCGGCAAGCGCGTAGGTGTAGAGGCGGTCGTTCGACATCAGGTCGTCGACCGATTTCACCTTGGTGATGTTGGCGAGATAGTAGGTCGTCTCGCCCTTCACATAGTCCGAATTCGGGTCGAGGCCGGCGATCTGGGCCTGGATGGCGTAGTTTTTCGTCACCAGCTGCTGCGCCGGGTTGTAGACGGTCGCATCGGCGCCGTCCGCCGCAAAATTGAAAGCTCTGACGAACTGGGCGTAGCGCTTGTCGGTCAGCTTGTTGGCGAAGCTGTCGGGATCGGAAACGCCTTCCTTCAGCGCCTTGACCATGAAGGCCTTGGCATAGTCCATGTTCTCCAGCCCGTAGGCCTTCATGGCATATTTGAACAGGCGGTCATTGTTGACGAAATCGTCGATCGATTTCACCTTGGTGATGTTGGCCAGATAGTACTGGGTGTCGCGATCGACCGTCGGCTGCTGCTCAATGCGGTCGATCGACTTGCCGATATCTTTGGCAATCAACTGATAGCTGGTGTAGGTACTGAGCAAGGACACGCCTCCGGCCGAAGCTATCCCCGGACAATAACGTCACTTCCTTGCGCGAAGCTGAATCGTGTCCGCTGCCCTCGATTCAAGCCTCACACAAGGCACGGGGACTATCCCTGATCCACGACGTGACATGCGGAAGGACCAGTCGTGGGTATTCTGATCGGACTTGTGGTGACGCTCGGCTGCGTTCTCGGCGGCTTCATGGCCATGGGCGGCCATCTGCACGTGCTGCTGCAGCCCTGGGAAGCGGTGGTCATCTGCGGCGCGGCGCTCGGGACCTTCCTCGTCGCCAATCCGATGAAGACGGTCAAGGACACCGGCAAGGGCATTCTCGAGGCCTTCAAGCAGGCGGTGCCGAAGGAGCGCGACTACCTCGAGACGCTGGGCGTCCTGCACAGCCTGATGCGCGAACTGCGCTCGAAATCGCGCAGCGAGGTCGAGGCGCATATCGACAATCCGGAGGAGTCCGCGATCTTCCAGGCCTTCCCGACCGTGCTCAAGAACCATGACCTGACGAATTTCATCTGCGACTATTGCCGCATTATCATCATCGGCAATGCCCGCTCGCACGAGATCGAGGCGCTGATGGACGAAGAGATCCAGACGATCCGCAGCGACAAGCTGAAGGCCTATCACGCGATGGTGGCGGTCGGCGACGGCCTGCCGGCGTTGGGCATCGTGGCCGCCGTGCTCGGCGTGGTGAAGGCGATGGGTGCGCTGGACCAGTCGCCGGAGATCCTCGGCGGCCTGATCGGCGCCGCGCTCGTCGGAACCTTTCTCGGCATCTTCCTGTCCTATGCGGTGGTCGGTCCGGTCGCCACCAAGATCAAGACGGTGCGAGAAAAGAAGAACCGCCTCTACATCATCGTCAAGCAGACGCTGCTTGCCTATATGAACGGCGCCCTGCCGCAGGTGGCGATCGAATTCGGCCGCAAGACCATATCGTCCTACGAGCGTCCGACGATCGATGCCGTCGAGCAGAGCACGATGAACGCCGGCTCTGCCGAGAAGAAGGCGGCCTGAGCATGCTCGATCCGAGACAGGACCACTTGCCGTCATGACAAGTCCGGCCAGTCCGTCAGAAACGCGGGCCTTGATCATCGAGCGTCTCGTCGGCGACAGTGGCGAGGCGGCGCAGGTGATCGGCGTTGGCCGTGGCATGGCCGAACGGGCGGTCCCGGTGCTGCAAAAGGCGCTTGCAAGCGAGCTCGGCGCGCCGGTGACCGTCGACCTGCAGGCGGTGGAGGTCGGCCGCGTTCCCGAGGCGCGTTCGCGCGCCGGCGATGCCTTTGCGCTGACCATCGTTTCGTCGCCGACCTCGGCCGACGCCATGACGCTGGTGATGGATGCGCATGCGGTCGCCGTCATTGTGAGCGCGCTGTTTGGCGGCGATCCCGACCAGCCGGTGGCGCCGATCGAACGCGACCTGTCGCAGATCGAGGCCGATGTCGCGACCACCGTGTTCCAGGAGGTCGCGACGGCGCTCAACGGATCGGGCCGGCGCTCATTGGATTTGCGTCTGCCGGTGCCTCGCGCAACGTCTGGCGGCGAAGCGAGGCGGCGCATCCTGCGCGACGGCGCCGCAGTCCGCATCGTGTTTGGCGTCTCGACGCCTACCGATACCGGCATGATCACGGTCATGATCCCACAGCGAATCCTCCTCTCGACGCGTGGCGCAAACGCCAAAGTCGAGGAAGGCGAGAGCAGCGAATTCGACTGGCGTGCCCGTTTCTCGGAAGAGGTGATGCGCTCGACCGTCCGGCTCGAAGCGACGATGCCGCTCGCCCGGCTGACGCTCGGTCACCTGGCCGCGTTCGAGCCCGGCCAGGTGATAGAATTCGAGGAGAATGCGCAGCTCAACGCCAAGCTCAGCGCCCGCGACAAGACACTGTTTGTCTGCGAGTTCGGCAAGCTGGGGCAGAACTACACCGTCCGCATCAGCCATCCGCCTGATGCCGGGCAGGATTTCATCGACGGACTGATGCCGGGCTGACGCCAGGCCTGGGATTCATGGAGACGAAGCATGGCAGCGACAAATGTGGAAGCCGAGGCCGAAGCGGAAACCGGCCAACCCGACGAGCAGCTGGATCGCGCCATCGAAGAACTGCGTGGCGTGCTCCGTGAAGAGGAGGGCCGTCCAGAGGCCGCGCTTCGCTCGGGGGCCAATTCCTCGATCATCATGACCATTCCGGTCGACGTGCAGATCATCCTTGGCAGCACGGAAATGCCGGTGTCGGAGTTGATGGCATTGCAGAAAGGCTCCACGGTCGCGCTCAACCGCCGCATCGGCGAGCCCGTCGACGTGGTGGTCAACGGCCGCAGAATAGCGCGCGGGGAGATCACGGTGCTGGAAAACGATCCGACGCGCTTCGGCATCAAGCTCACCGAGATCATCGCGGCGACGAAGAGCGCCTGAGAATGGTCGGTGCGCGGACCAATCGGCAGCAAGGGCAACACGCATGACGACGGCATTGGCGCTGACACGTCCGCAAAAGGCGGCGGCCATACTGGTGGCCATGGGCAAGCCCGCAGCCAGCCGGCTGCTCAAATTCTTCAAACAGGATGAGCTGAAGGCGCTGATCGAGGGCGCGCGTCTCTTACGCACAATCCCGCAGGCCGATCTGGAGCGCATCGTCGCCGAGTTCGAGGCCGAGTTCACGGAGGGCGCGGGCCTGCTCGATTCGGCCGACCGGATGGATACGATCCTCAACGAATCACTGTCGCCCGAAGAGATGAGCGCCATCATGGGCGAGAAGAAGTTCGAGCCGGTCGCGGAAGGGCCCGCGCCGATCTGGCCGGACCTCGAAAAGCTCGAACCGTCACGGCTGGGCGCGTTCCTTTCCGGCGAGCATCCGCAGACGTCCGCGATGGTGCTTTCGAAGCTGGCGCCGCAGGCCGCCGCCAATGTTCTGCTCACCATGGAAAAGCCGATGCGCAGCCAGATCATCAAGCGCATGGTGACGATGGCCAACATCCCGGACGCGGCATCCAGGATCGTCGAGAACCAGCTGCGCGTGAGCGTGCTGTCGCAAAAGGCCAGCAGGGACACCACTGCCGGGCAGGAGCGCGTCGCCAGCATGCTCAACGAGATGGCAAAGCCGGAACTGGACGACCTGATGCAGGACCTGGAGCAGGCCGGCACGCCCGATCTCGCCGGAGTCAAGTCGCGGCTGTTCGCCTTCGACGATCTGCCGCTGCTTCCGCAGAAAGCCCGGGTACTCCTGTTCGACGGGCTGTCGACCGAACTCGTCACGCTGGCGCTTCGCGGCGCATCGCCGGAACTGGCCGAATCCGCACTGTCGGCGATCGGCGCGCGCTCTCGCCGCATGATCGAATCCGAGCTTGGACAGGGATCGGAAGGCATTGCGCTTGCCGACATCATGGCGGCCCGCAAGAGCATATCGAGCGCCGCCATCCGGCTGTCGCGCGAAGGGGCCTTCGAGCTGCCTTCGACGCAGACCGCCGCACCCGCCGAAGCCGCCTGACGATAGCCACACGGTCAGAGCGTCATGGCTGAAGCGGTCGACAAGGATTCCAAAACCGAGGAAGCCACAGAGAAGAAGATCCGCGACACGATCGAACAGGGCAAGCTGCCCCATTCGCGCGAGACCGCGATCTTTGCGTCCTTCCTCGCCATCCTGGTCTTCGCGGTCTTCTACGCCAAGGACGCGATCGTCGACCTCGGCATGTTCCTGTCCACGTTCCTGGAAAAGCCGGAAGCCTGGCCGATGGACACCGAGACCGACGTCATCTCGCTCTACCGGCAGGTGATGACCGAGATCGGCCACGCCGTCGTTAGCCTGCTGGTGCTGCTGACGGTCGCCGGCATCGGCGCCTCGGTCTTCCAGAATATGCCGCAGATCGTCGGTGAACGGATCAGGCCGCAGCTGTCGCGCATCTCGATCGCCAAGGGCTGGAGCCGGATGTTCGGCGTGCAGGGCTGGGTCGAATTCCTGAAGTCGCTGGCCAAGCTCGGCTTCGCCATCGCGGTGCTGAGCTTCACGCTCTCGCAAGATCATCGCAAGCTGCTCGCCGGCATGATCACCAACCCGATGTCCTTCGGCATGGTTATCCGCGGCATCTTCGTCGACATATTGGTGGCGATCGTTTTCGTCATGGGCCTGATCGCGGTGGTCGACATCGTCTGGTCGCGTTTCCACTGGCGGCGCGACCTGCGCATGACCAAGCAGGAAGTCAAGGACGAGCTGAAGCAGTCGGAAGGCGATCCGATCGTCAAGTCGCGGTTGCGCTCGCTGGCGCGCGACCGGGCGCGCAAACGCATGATGACGGCGGTGCCGCGCGCGACGCTGGTGATCGCCAACCCCACGCACTTTTCGATCGCGCTGAAATATGTGCGCGGGGAGGATTCCGCTCCCATCGTGCTCGCCAAGGGGCAGGATCTGGTGGCGCTCAAGATCCGCGAGATCGCCAGGGAGAACAACATCCCGATCTTCGAGGACGTGGCGCTTGCGCGCTCCATGTACAAGCAAGTTTCAGTTGATAGCGTGATCCCGTCGCAATTCTACCAGGCGGTCGCCGAGTTGGTGCGGATCGTCTACTCGAAGAAGACCGCCCGCAAGGCAACCCAATGAACGGACGCCGCTAATCCATGGACCGGCAACCACACGCCAATTCCCGCGAGCTGATCGTCGCCAGCGCCATCGAGCCTGTCGTGGGCGAGTTGAGGCTGATCGACGTTGCCGACTATATCGCCTTCATCCGGCTCGAGCATTTCGCCTGCCTGTCGGATCTGGTGGATTCGGCCGCCGAGCTTTACTTCCGGCCGGGCACATTGCGGCTCGGCCATGGCGGCGAGGCGCATGTCGACTGGAGCGGCAGTCCGCGCATCGTGCTCGATCTCGAGCTGCGGCCGCGCGGCGTGACGGTCTATTTCCAATTGACGCTGACCGAGCGCGGGCCTTCCGTGGTGGTCAACTACGTGTCGTTCGAGAAGCCCGGCGAGACGCCCGAGCACAACACTGCCTTGCTCGAGGACGCCGTGGAGGAGGCCCGCATCCGCAGGACCGAGCCGCTGGCATTTCCGTAACGATCCGATTGCAGCCGCACCAATCCCGCTGCGGCATGTTTAGAGCAATTCCAGGAAAAGTGTGAGCGGTTAGGCTCGGCGACTTCGCCGTAGCCTTCCGTCCGCAATTGCGTCAAACAAAGAGACAGCACGTTTCGCCGTTTCCGTGAAACGGTGAAACGCACCAGCGCTGCATGCGTGACGTCACTCGATCAGGCCGAGCCGCAACGCCTTGGCGACCGCCTGGTTGCGGTTGACCGCGTTGAGCTTCTGCGTCGACTGGGTGAGGTATTGGTTGGCGGTGTGCACCGAGAGCTTGAGAAGCTTGGCGATCTCTTCGCTGGTGTTGCCGTTCGCGGTCAGCTTCAGGCATTCGAGCTCGCGCTTGGAGATCGAGCGCATCCGGCCGCTGTCGCTGGGGCGGATGCGGGCGACCGCTGCGAACAGCGCGAAGGAGCGCGCGTGGATCTCGCACAACGTGTCGTCGGACAATGCCATCTCGGAGCCCAGGAAGACGACCAGGCCGCATTGACCGCGGTCGGCATGCACGGGAAGGGCGATGCCGTTTGTGCCAGGCGCCAGCGGCGCGGTCGGCTCGGCCCAAGCGAGCGACTGGAAGACCTGGCGCGATCCGGCGATGCCGTCGTCGGCCCACCAGCGCGGCGCGGTCGAGACGCGGCTGTGGCGCACCACGTCCTCGCCATTGGCGCCGGAGATGAATTTGGTCGCGACCGCGGTGCTCGGATAGTCGGAATCAAAGCACGCGACGAGGCGGGCGCGTTCCGCCGACGGGCTGACGAAATAAAGGCCGAAGGCGGAGGCGTTGATGTCGACCGCGATCCAGCGGCAGCGGCGCACGGCGTCCGGAATGGTGGCCGCATGATGCGTCTCCGAGCCCAGCGAGAAGGCGCCGAAGGGATTGCGCTGATCGTTGAAAAGGGCGGCGGCCGCCTCTTTGACCTGTGCGTGCTTCAAATGATGCCGCTCCTGATCGCCGTCGCGATCGCCATCGCGCGGTTCGAGGCCGCGAATTTCTGGATGGCGTGCGTGATGTAGCTGTTGACGGTGTTGGACGAGACGCCGAGGATGACGGCCACCTCATCCGTGGTCTTGCCTTCCGAGACCCAGAACAGGCATTCGCGCTCGCGGTCCGACAACGGGTCCTGCATGGATGCCGCCGCGATCAGCTGCGGAATGCTGGAAAGCGCATAGCAGCATTTGAGCTGCGCCTTCATCAGGGCGGTCAGGTCGATCTTGCCTGCCTCTGCGGCCGAGAACAGCACGAACAGGCGCTGCCGACCGACATTGAGCCGCAACGAGTAGATTTCGGCATGGCCGAGCACGTCGAGCAGGCGGGCCTCTTCGCCGGTCAGCAATGCGCTGGCGTCGGGCGCGTGCGCCGCCACCAATGGCTTCGGACGCACCCCGGGCGCCACGGTCAGAGGGCCGAGCGCCAGGTTGGCGATCAGCCTTTTGCCGATCAGCTCGATGGCATCGAAGATCCAGTTCGAGGAGACGATGCGCGCGTCGTTGCGGTCCTGGTCATGCACGATGGCGACCAGCATGTAGCTGTCTGCGCCGATGTCGGCTGCAAGCTGCATGAAAAAACCGGTGAGATCGCCGCGGGACGTCAGGTGCGGGCCTGAAGCATCGGGTTGGAGAAGCGCGGCGGGACTGCTCATTTCCAATTCTTGGATTCTTGCCGGAATCGATCCTTGTGCCCGGTGCTGGCGAAGCCAACGGCCGGACCCGAAACACGTCACGTTTACGAAGACACACTCACGGGCGCGAACGGCGCCCCAACCGCGCCGAATCCCTCCAGGGAACGCGAAACCGTCCGCGTCTGGTGCCGGCCTGGCGCCGGAACTTGAGACTTTGGGTGGTCGCCGCGCCCCCCGTGGACCGGCTGATTCGGGTCTAATCTACCCGCAGATGAATCCGACATCAAATGCGATTTGACAAAATCGAATCCGATGGACTCGCGTTGCGACTCAGCAGCGGGTTTTCGGGTTGCTTGGCGGTGATTTCAAAGCTGAATTGAGCCGATGATTTCGCGGCGCGACCGCAAAAAATACGCCCCCGGTTGCAACCGGGGGCGTAGGCCCATTCGGGTGGGGATCAGCGATCCTCGAAGCCGGTCAGCACGCCGACGGCATTGATGCCGATCTCTTCCACGGCGTAGCCGCCTTCCATGACGAACAGCGTCGGGAGGCCGAGCTTGGCGATGCGGCGACCGATCTTGGGGTAGTCGACGCTCTTTAGCTTGAACTGGCTGATCGGGTCCTTCTCGAAGGTGTCGACTCCGAGCGAGACGATGACGACATCGGGGGCGTAGGCGGTGAGCTTGCCGCAGGCATCCTCCAGCGACGCGCTCCAGCCGTCCCAGTTGGTGCCGAAGGGCATCGGGTAGTTGACATTGAAGCCTTCGCCTTCGCCTTCGCCGCGCTCGTCGGCGTGGCCGAGGAAGAAGGGATACTCGACCATCGGGTCGCCATGCAGGTTGAGGACCTGGATATCGCCGCGGCGATAGAAGATCTCTTGCGTGCCGTTGCCGTGGTGATAGTCGACATCGAGGATCGACACGCGCCTGGCGCCCTGGTCGCGGAACCATTGCGCGACAACGGCGGCGTTGTTGATGAAGCAATAGCCGCCCATGAAGGCGGCACCCGCGTGATGGCCGGGCGGGCGGCAAAGCGCGAAGGCGGTGCGCTCGCCGTCCTTGACCAGGGCGGCGGCGGTCAGCGCGACGTCATAGGATGACTTGATCGCCGCCCAAGTGCCCTCGACGAAGGTGGCGCCGGCATCGAAGGAATAATAGCCGAGCAAGGCGTCGATGCGCTTCGGCGGCACGTCGCCGCGCAGGCCGCGCGTCGGCCAGGTGAAGCCCATGGCCGAGCCTGTGAAACCGGCGGCGACCCATTCCGGCCAGACCGTCGGCAGGAAATCGATGTAGTGGGCATCATGCACGCGCTTGGCGGCGGCGAGGTCGTGCTCGACCGGCCCGATGATCGGCCCGAGCTTCTCGCTCTCCACCCGTGCCTTGATGAATTCGGCCCGCGACGGTTTCTCGAAGCCGGGCACGATGGCCGATGTGACCAGTTCCATCTGGCCTGAATGACCGGCGTGAAGTGGCGAAAAGACAGTCTTCATGGAATTCCCCTGGAAGTGCGAAATCAGTTGGAGGCGCGAAATCAGTCGAGGTTGAGATAGGGGGTCACGAGAGCCAGCCACATGGCTTCCACATCGTCCTCGATGAGGTCGAATGTCTTGCGATCCCGCTTCAGTCCGACAAGCCTGCAGGCGTGCCCGACCTCCATCATCACCAGGCCCAGCCGCTTGGCGGTCTTTTCCTCGAGCGCCGGGTTCACATGCTGCAGCCAGGCTGCGTAGAGGGCGATGATTTCCTTGTCGTATCCGTCCTGGATCGGCCTGAGGTCGGCGTTGCCGGAAATCGCCTCGATCACCGGCATCAGAGTCGCGTTGTCGAGATAGATCCGCGACGTATCGATGAAGAGCTTGCGCACTTCGCGGCGAAACTCTTCGCGGTTGGTGGGTGGGGCGACTTTGATGCGCTTGGCGATCACCTCGGGAAAAGACGACAGCCAGCGCCTGCCGAGTTCGAGAAGTATGGCTTCCTTGTTGGGGAAATATTGGTAGACCGAACCGACCGACAGGCCCGCACGCTGCGCGATGGCGAGGGTCGTCGGGGTCTTGGTTCCTTGCTCGCGGGTCAGGATCAGCGCTGCGTCGAGAATCCTGTCGACCACCTTGCTCGACCGTTGCTGCCGCGGCTGCTTGCGCGGCTCGAGCGCTATTTTGGTCTTGCGGTCGAGACTGCGCTTCACTGCTCGTTGCCCCCGTTCCCCGTTCGGCCTCACCATCGGCGCGCGGTGCAGTCCACTATACATGCCAAAATCCGGCTGTTGACAAACGCGAATAAACAGTCGCATTCTTTATTCACGCTGTCTTCAACGATAACAAGGGGAATTTGGAAGACGGCGCATCGGCATCGACTTTTCGTCCATGGCGTCGCCCCGGTGGAGCGGCCGCTTTTTGGGGCGGCGTGGCGTTGTCGGTCCCTCAGCAAAATGTGGAGTCGCGATGTCGGTTGGTGGTGCGGATCTGATTGTCGTCAACGGTCGAGTGCTGACCATGGACGATGACAATCCCGCCGCCGAGGCTGTTGCCGTCAAGGACGGCGTCATTATCGCCATCGGCAATCGTGCTTCCATCGAAGAACTCAAGGGACCGGCGACAAAAATTGTCGATGCCCGGGGCGGCTCGGTGCTGCCGGGTTTCATTGAGGCGCATATGCATCTCTTCGGCGGCGCGGCCGAGCTCGACAACCTGCATCTGGCGGGCGTGCATGGCTTCGACGCGCTGCGCGACGCGATCCAGGATTTCGCCGCCAAACGTCCGGACGCCAGGCTGCTGATCGGCGCCGGCGTCGACTACGCAATCCTGCCCGAGCCGGTAACGCGCCACGACCTCGACCGCATCATTCCCGACCGGCCTTTCGTTATGTCGGCGTCGGATCACCATACGATGTGGGCGAACACCAAAGCACTGGAAGAGGCCGGCCTGCTGCATGGCAAGGAGGTCGGCCAGGGCAACGAAATCGTCATGGGCGCGGACGGGCTTGCCGCCGGCGAGCTGCGCGAGGGCGAGGCGTTCGGGCCGGTCCTCGACCACTACGGAGCGAACCGGACACGGCTTGGCCTCGAGGGCGCCGAACCGGATCCTTATCCTTCCGCGGAGGAGCTGGCGGCGGATCGCGACCTGATGCATCGCGGCCTTGAATGGTGCGCCAAGCATGGCATCACCTCGATCCAGAACATGGACGGCAACCTCTACCAGCTTGAGCTGCTGGCCGGTCTGGAGAAAGAGGGAAGGTTGCTTTGCCGCACCAAGATCCCGTTCCACTTCAAGAATTTCATGAAGCTGGACATGCTGGAAAAAGCCTCGCGGATGGCCGCGACTTACAAGTCCGAGTGGCTGTCCTCCGGTATGGTCAAGGTCTTCTATGATGGCGTGCTGGATTCCTGGACGGCGGTGATGGTCGACGATTACGCCGACCGTCCTGGATGGCGCGGCGAGCCGCTGTTTTCGCCTGAGCATTTCGCCGAAGTGGCGGTCGAGGCCGACAGGCGCGGGCTGCAGATCGCCGTGCATTCGATCGGCGACGGCGCGGTTCGCGCGGTGCTCGACGGCTATCAGGCGGCGGCGAAGAAGAACGGCAGGCGCGACAGCCGCCACCGCGTCGAGCATATCGAGGTGATCACGGCCCCCGACGTGCCGCGTTTCGCCGAACTTGGCGTTCTGGCCTCGATGCAGCCGGCGCATCCGCCGGGCGCGCTGAATTTCCCGATGGAGCCGACGATCTCGCGCATCGGCCGCGACAAGTGGCCGTTGAGCTATGCCTGGCGCACGCTGAAAAATGCCGGCGCGCGGGTGGTGTTCGCCTCCGACTGGCCGGTTTCTCCGGTCGATCCGATCCTGTCCATCCAGGCGGCAGTCATGCGCAAGCCTTGGGCGGAAGGCATGCCCGACCAGAGCTTCTCGTTGCGGGAAGCGATCCAGGGCTACACGGTCGAGGGCGCTTATGCGGAGTTCATGGAACATCGCAAAGGTCGGCTGAAAACCGGCTACCTCGGCGATATCGTCGTCTTGTCGGCCGATATCGAGGCGACGGCGCCGGAAGCGCTGCACACGGTGCGCCCGGTCGCCACCATTTGTGGCGGCAAGATCACCTACCAGGCCTGAGGTGCGGCATGGGAATTGCGTTTGAAAATCAGGTAGCAGCTCCGCAGTTGCCAAGCCGCCCGGCTTATGGTGACAATCAAACAGGAACACACCTGCCGGAAAGAGCAGGCTCTCTCAATGGGGTAATCGTGCCGGAACAACCGGGTAAGAACGCGATCGAAGTTCGCGGTGTTCGCAAGGTCTTCGGAACCGGCGAAAACCAGGTAGCCGCCCTCGACACGGTGTCGGTGTCGATCCGCGAGAACGAATTTTTCACGCTGCTCGGTCCGTCGGGATGCGGAAAGACGACGCTGCTGAGATTGATCGCCGGCTTCGATTTCCCGACCGCCGGCGAGATCCTGCTGCACGGCCAGGACATCGCGCCGCTGCCACCCTTCAAACGCCCGGTCAACACCGTCTTCCAGAGCTATGCGCTGTTCCCGCACATGACGGTGGCGCAGAATATCGGCTTTGGGCTGGAAATGCTCGGCAAGCCGAAAGCGGAGATCGAGGCGCGCGTCGCCCAGATGCTCAAGCTGGTCAAGATGGAGGCACTGAAGGCGCGCCGCACCAGCCAGATCTCCGGCGGCCAGCAGCAGCGCGTCGCGCTCGCCCGCGCGCTGGCGCCGCAGCCGAAGGTGCTTCTGCTCGACGAGCCGCTGTCGGCGCTCGACTACAAGCTGCGCAAGGAAATGCAGATCGAGCTGAAGCGGCTGCAGCACGAGACCGGCATCACCTTCATCTTCGTCACCCACGACCAGGAAGAGGCTCTGACCATGTCCGACCGCATCGCGGTGATGTCGGCCGGCAAGATTCTGCAGGTCGGCACGCCGCGCGACATCTATGACCGGCCGGCCGAACGTTTCGTCGCCGACTTCATCGGCGAGACGAACTTCCTGCCGGGCACGGTGGTGTCGAAGCACGCCGGCGTGGCGACAGTCAAATTCGCCAGCAACGCGACGATTGCCGCCGGCTATCCGGAAGGCTTCGATCCGACGGGCGAGGTGACGCTGGTGGTGCGACCCGAGCATGCCGATCTGGTGCCCGATCCGGTCAAGGGAACGATCGCCGGCACGCTCGCCAACATCGTCTATTTCGGCACCGATACGCATTATCACGTCAAGCTCGACGGCGGCGGCGAGAACTTCATCGTGCGCCATCAGAACAGCCGCTCGTCGCCGGTGACCTACGCGACCGGCGCGAAGGTCGGCATCCAGTTCGAGGAGGACGCGGCGCGCGTCCTAAAAGACTGATGACGACAGCCGCTCTTTCCTCAGCCTCGCTCTCCAAGGCCGCGTTGTTCGAAGCTCAGGCGGTGAAAACCAGCGCGCGGCGCAACCGACTCTTGTCGCTGCCGGCGCTTCTCATCATCGGCATTTTCGGTGTGCTGCCGCTGATCATCATCTGCGTCTACTCGTTCCTCGTCGCCGCGCCCTATGGCGGCGTGCAGTGGCAGTTCTCGACCGACGCCTATCTAAATTTCCTGTTCCAGCGCGACATTTTCGACGACACGCTGCAATTCACACCGGACTTCCTGATCATCTATCTGCGTTCGTTCCTGTTCGCGGTGGTGACGACTGTCATCTGCCTGCTGCTCGGTTTTCCGACCGCCTATTTCATGGCGACGCGGCCGCCGGCGCAGCGCAATTGGTGGGTGCTTCTGATCACCATCCCGTTCTGGTCGAACCTTCTGGTCCGCACGCTGGCGATCATGTTCATCATCCGCGATGAGGGGCTGATCAACAACGCGCTGCTGGCGCTCGGTGTGATCGATAAGCCGATCACCATGCTCTATACCAATTTCGCCATCCAGCTCGGCCTGCTCTACGCCTTCCTGCCGTTCATGGTGCTGCCGCTCTATTCGAGCCTGGAGAAGCTCGACTTCCGCCTTGTCGAGGCCGCCTACGATCTTTACGCGACGCGCCGCCAGGTGCTGTGGCGGGTAATCATCCCCCTGTCCAAGCCCGGCATCGTCGCTGGCTGCCTCCTCGTCTTCATCCCGGCGCTCGGCGCCTATGTGACTCCGCTGATCCTGGGCGGCGGAGTGCACCTGATGATCGGCGATCTCATTGCGCAGCAATTCGGTTCAGGCCGCAACTGGCCGCTCGGCTGCGCGCAGGCGCTGATCCTGATGGCAGCGGTGCTGGTGGCGCTGTTCTTCTATGTCCGCAACACGTCGGGGAAGGTGCAGCATGGCTGAGCCTCGCGCCATGGATATCAAGGACCAGCCGGGCTTCCGCTCCATCGCCGTCATCTGCCTGCTGGTGCTCTATGTGCCGGTGCTCATCCTGATGATTTTCTCGTTGAACAGCGGCTCGCTAGTCACGCATTGGGAAGGCGTTACGCTCGGCTGGTACGGCAGCGCCTTCCGCAACGAGGAATTCCATGCCGCGGCGAAGAACACGCTAATCATCTCGGTGACCGCGACGATCGTCTCGACGATCTGCGCGACGCTGGCGGCAATCGGCATGACGCGCGTGAAGCCGTGGCGCGGGATCGCTGCTGCCTTCATGGTCATCAACCTGCCGCTGATGGTGCCGGAGATCATCACGGCGGTGGCGACGCTCTCCTTCTTCGCGCTGATCGCCGGCACGCTCGGCCTGAATTTCGGCATTGGCAATCTGATCCTCGCCCACACCGTGTTCTGCATCCCCTTCGCCTACATGCCGATCCGGGCGCGGCTTGAAGATATGGATCTGACGCTGGAATATGCCGCAGCCGACCTCTACGCGACGCCGTGGAACGCCTTCCGGCGGATCACGCTGCCGCTGCTGGTTCCTGGCATCATGTCGGGCGCCGCGCTGGCCTTCATCGTCTCCTTCGACGATTTCACCATCACGCAGCTCGTCGCCGGCCCCGGCCAGACGACGCTGCCCCTCTATATCTGGAACCAGATCCGGCGGCCGATGACGCCCGAGATCAACGCCATCTCCACCATCCTGCTCATGGTGTCGATCCTGTTCGTCTCGGTCTCGTTCCTGATTGCGCGCCGACGCGCCAAATGAGCTTCAACACACAACAATGGGAAGGCAAGGAGAACATAAAATGTCTGCAAAGCTGATGGCGGCCGTTTCTGCGGCCGTACTTTTATGGGCAGTTCCGGCGCTGGCCGACGGCGAGCTGCACATCTACAACTGGGGTGACTACACCAATCCCAAGCTGATCGACAAGTTCCAGAAGCAGTACAACATCAAGGTGACGCTGGACGACTACGATTCCAACGAAACCATGCTGTCCAAGGTGCGCGCCGGCAATTCCGGCTACGACATCGTGGTGCCGTCGGACTACACCGTGAAAATCATGGTCGAGGAAGGCCTGCTCGAGAAGACCGAGCCCAACGCGATGCCGAACGGCAAGAACATCGATCCCCGCTTCCTCAACGTCTATTGGGACGATGGCCGCCACTACACGGCGCCGTGGCAATTCGGCACGACGACGTTCTCTGTCAACATGGACAAGTTCAAGGGTGACATCGATACACTGGCCATCCTTTTCAACCCGCCGGATGCGCTGAAGGGCCAGATCAACGTGCTCGACGACGTCAACACGGTCATGCATGCGGCCGAGCGCTATGCCGGTGTGCCGCGCTGCGGCGCCGACAAGGCCAATCTGAAGAAGGTCAACGACATACTGACGGCCGCCAAACCATCCTGGAAGACCTTCAGCTACGACACCATCACCAAGATAACTTCCGGTGACGTGATCGTGACCGAACAATGGAATGGTGCTGCCTACCGCTCGCGCCAGAAGATCCCGGCGATCAAATATGCCTATCCGAAGGAAGGCGTCGAAGGCTGGATGGACAATGTCGCGGTGCTGAAGGGGGCCAAGAACCTCGAGAACGCGAAGCTGTTCCAGGACTTCGTCATGGCACCCGAGAACGCGGCGTTGATCTCGGAGTTCGCGGGCTACGACAACGGCATCGCCGGCAGCCACAAATTCCTGCCGCCGGAATTCGCCAACTCGCCGGAAATCAGCCCTCCGGCCGGCGCGCCGACGCCGGAATTCGTGCCGCCATGCCCGCCGGAGGTGGTGGAGATCTACAACAAGATCTGGACCAACCTGCGCAAGTAACTTTCTTGCGCAACGCATGAAGGAGGGGAGGCTCCGGCCTCCCTTTCTTGTGACTTTGCATGTCGTTCGCCCAAACCGGCGCCCGCGCTTTGGGTGACATGCACCGAGGAGGAAATCTTGTCGTCTTACCGCAACTCCGATCCGCGGCCGCCGATCATGCAGGGCTCGCCGCCCAGGCTGGTGCCGCCGAAGCTCGACTGGGACAGGCCGCCCTGGAACCGCTGGGCCTTCCAGCACATCCGCGAATTCCTGCCGACGGTCGAGGTGTGGCGCGGCAGCGGCCATCGCCATCGCCTCGAGCGCGCGGAGGTGGACCTCGACGAATTGCCGGTGGTCGATAGCAACGGAGCGCCGACGACGCTCGCCGGGCTGCTCGACGAGACCTACGCCGACGGCTTCCTGGTGCTGAAGGACGGCAGGATAGCCTATGAGCGCTATTTCAACGGCATGGACGAGCGCACGCTGCACCTGTCGCAGTCGATGGCGAAGTCGGTCACCGGTTCGGTGTGTGGCATCCTCGTCGGGCGCGGCCTGATCGATCCGGGCAAGTTCGTCACCGACTATCTGCCGGAGCTCGGTGAGACCGGTTGGGCCGGCGCCACCGTGCAGCATGTCCTCGACATGACGACGGGCGTGCGCTTTTCCGAGGAATACACCGACCGCTATTCCGAGATCGGCCAGGTCGATGTCGCAACCGGCTGGAAGCCGATCCCACCGGGCAGCGATCCGGACTTTTCGTGGCCCTCGCACATGTACGAGCTGATCCTGCGGCTGAAGGACCGAGTGCGCCCGCATGGCGAGGCGTTCGAGTACCGCTCGATCGAGACCGACGTGCTCGCCTTCATCATGGAGCGGGTGAGCGGCAAACGCCTGGCGCAGCTCGTCTCGGAAGAGCTCTGGCAGAAGCTCGGCGCCGACGAGAGCGCCTGCTTCACCGTCGACAGCGCCGGCTATGCGCTGGCCGATGGCGGCTTCAATGCGACGCTGCGCGACTATGGCCGCTTCGGGCAATTGATCCTCGACAATGGCGGCGGGGTGATCCCGGCCGACTGGATCGAGGCGACGCGCAGCGGCAGGCACGGACCGGATTTCAGCCCGAGCCTTCCGGATGGAAGCTACCGCAACCAGTTCTGGATCGAGGATTCGCGCTCGCGCTCGCTGATGTGCCGGGGCGTGTTCGGCCAATTGATCCATATGAGCTGGGAACACAGGATGGTCGTGGTCAAGCTCTCGACCTATCCGGATTTCCTCAACGCCGCCTATTCGGTGGCGACGCAGAAGGCGGTGCACGCCATCGCCGCCGCATTGGCCTGAACACCCCAAGACAGCAACCGCGAGAGCATCATGACCGGCAAAACCGCGTTCGAGTCCCAGTATGGCTTTGCCCGCAAGGATGTGCGGCTTGAGACCTGGCGGCTTTCGCCGTTCAACCGATGGTCGTTCCAGAATGTCGGCGAACTGGTGCCGAGTGTGCATGTCGCGGCGGCGCCCAGCGGCGGAGAGCAGGCAAAATCGCTCGGGGCGCTGCTCGAGGAGAACATCTCGTTCGCCGGCGGCAGCGAAACCGTCGAGAGCTTCTTGAAACGCTCCCACACGGACGGGCTGACGATACTGAAGGGCGGCAAGCTGGTCGGCGACTGGTCGGCGCCGCATATGCCGTTCGGAGCGCGCCACATCATCTTTTCGATCAGCAAGTCGGTGACCGCCATTCTTGCCGGCATATTGGAAGGCGAGGGGGTGTTCGATCCCAACGCGCCGGTGACGCAATACATCCCCGAGGCCAAGGGGTCGGCCTACGGCGATGCGAGTGTGCGCCACGTGCTCGACATGACGGTCAGCCTCGATTTCGAGGAAGCCTATCTCGATCCGGAAAGCGGGTTTGCCCGCTACCGCCGCTCGACGTTGTGGAATCCCGGCGGCGGGTCGGAAAGCCTCGCGGCATTCCTGCTGACGCTGCAGCGTCTGGCCGAGCCGCACGGGCAGACTTATCGCTACCGCTCGCCCAATTCGGACATGCTTGGCATCCTGGTGGAGCGGGCATCGGGCAAGCGTGTCAGCCAATTGCTCAGCGAAAAGCTTTGGCTGCCGCTGGGCGCCGCAAGCGAAATGTCGGTGACGGTCGACATGGAAGGCACGGCGCGCACCGCCGGCGGCATGTCGATGACGCCGCGCGATCTTGCCCGTATCGGCGAGATGATGCGGCAGGGCGGCACGGCCAACGGCCGCCGCATCGTCCCGGAAGCCTGGGTGCGCGACACGGTCGCCACCGGCGGCAGTGATGAGGCCTGGCAGCGCGGCACGATGGCGTTCCTGTTCCCCAAAGGCCGCTACCGCAACAAATGGTACCAGACCGGCCATGACAGTGGCGCGTTCTGCGGCATCGGCATTCACGGCCAGTGGCTCTACGTCAATCCGAAGACGGAAGTGGTCATCGCCAAGATGTCGTCACAGCCGGAACCTGTCGATGATCGGCTCGACCTCGACCTCGTCAGCTTCTTCGAGGCGCTGAGCACGATGGTCTGAGCCGTTCGGCGGGTCGCATTCACAGCTGTTTCCTGTGGACCTCCAGGGTCAGTTGAAAACGGCGTGGTTGGCGCGGCCGGCATCCCGGCCTATGGTCGCCGCTCTTTTCGACAGGAACGAGCATGGCATCGGACATAAAGCGCATCGCAGCAATCATCGCGGCCGAGATCGGCGCGCGGCCGGAACAGGCCGCGGCGGCGATCGGGCTGCTCGACGAGGGCGCGACGGTGCCTTTTGTGGCGCGCTACCGCAAGGAAGTCACCGGCGGGCTCGACGACACGCAGTTGCGCGACCTTTCCGAGCGGCTCGCCTATTTGCGCGAGCTCGATGCGCGGCGCGAGACGATCGTCAGCTCCATCCGCGAGCAGGGAAAGCTGACCGAGGAGTTGGAAGCCAAGATCGCCGCGGCCGCCACCAAGGCGGAACTGGAAGACATCTACCTGCCCTACAAGCCGAAGCGGCGCACCAAGGCCGAAATCGCCAGGGAGCGCGGGCTCGGGCCGCTCGCCGAAGCGATCCTGGCCAACCGCTCCAAAATTCCGGCCGAGCTCGCGCTCGCTTATGTCACCGAAGAGGTGGCGGACGCCAAGGCGGCGCTTGAAGGCGCGCGCGACATCCTGTCGGAGCAGTTCGCCGAGAATGCCGATCTTGTCGGCAAGCTGCGCGCCTATATGAAGGAACGCGCCTTCCTGCGCGCAAAAGTCGTCGACGGAAAGCAGGAAGCGGGCGCGAAATTCTCCGACTATTTCGATCATGTCGAGCGTTGGTCTGGCGTGCCCAGCCACCGTGCGCTCGCCATGCTGCGTGGCCGCAACGAGGAGGTGCTGTCGCTCGACATCGAGGTCGATGCCGACGATCAATCGCCGGTGAAACCGGTGGAGCGCATGATCGCCAATGCTTATGCGATCGGCGCAACGCTGCCCGGTGACAAATGGCTGATGGAGGTGGCCGGCTGGACGTGGCGGATCAAACTGTCGCTGCATCTGACGCTCGACCTGATGCGCGATCTGCGCGAGCGGGCGGAGGAAGAGGCGATCCATGTCTTCGCCCGCAATCTGAAGGACCTGCTGCTCGCCGCCCCCGCCGGCTCGCGGCCGACGATGGGTCTCGATCCGGGCATCCGCACCGGCGTCAAGGTGGCGGTGGTGGACGGCACCGGCAAGCTGGTGGCGACGACGACGGTCTATCCCTTCCCGCCGAGGAACGACATTCGCGGCACGCAGGCCGAACTCGCCGCTCTTATCCGCCAGCACAAGGTCGAGCTGATCTCGATCGGCAACGGCACCGGCAGCCGCGAGACAGAGAAGCTTGTTGCCGACATGCTGTCGGACCTGCCGGCAGGCGCCGGGCCGAAGCCGCTCAAGGTTATCGTCAGCGAGGCTGGCGCTTCTGTGTATTCAGCTTCAGCGACGGCCGCTGCGGAATTCCCCGGCCTCGATGTCTCGCTGCGCGGCGCGGTGTCGATCGCCAGGCGCCTGCAGGATCCGCTGGCCGAGCTGGTCAAGATCGAGCCGAAGTCGATCGGCGTCGGCCAATACCAGCACGATGTCGACCAGTACCGGCTCGGCCGCTCGCTCGAGGCGGTGGTCGAGGATGCGGTCAATGCCGTCGGCGTCGACCTCAACACGGCCTCGGCGCCGTTGTTGGCGCGCGTGTCGGGACTTGGGCCGTCGCTCGCCGAAGCGATCGTCGCGCATCGCGATGCGGCGGGGCCGTTTGCCAGCCGCAAGGACCTGCTCAAGGTGGCGCGGCTGGGGCCGCGCGCCTTCGAGCAAAGCGCCGGCTTCCTGCGCATCCCGAACGGCGCGGAGCCGCTCGATGCGTCCTCGGTGCATCCGGAAGCCTATGGCGTCGCGAAGAAGATCGTTGCCGCTTGCGGCCGCGACGTGCGTGCGCTCATGGGCGACAGCGCCGCGCTCAAGGCGCTGGATCCACGCGTCTTCGTCGACGAGCGCTTCGGCCTGCCGACGGTGCGCGACATCATCGCCGAGCTGGAGAAGCCCGGACGCGACCCGCGCCCCGGCTTCAAGACGGCGACCTTCGCGGAAGGGGTGGACGACATCAAGGATCTGAAGCCCGGCATGCTGCTCGAGGGCACCGTCACCAACGTCGCGGCCTTCGGCGCCTTCGTCGATATCGGCGTGCACCAGGACGGGCTGGTGCATGTCTCGCAACTGGCCGACCGCTTCATCAAGGACGCGCATGAGGTGGTGAAGGCAGGCGACGTGGTGAAGGTGCGGGTCGTCGATATCGATATCAAGCGCAAGCGCATCGGCCTGTCGATGCGCAAGGATGGCGGCGAGGGCGCGCCGAGAGGTTCGCGCGACAATGGCGGCAGCAAGCCGATGCCGCGCTCGCCGGCGCCGCAGCGCCAGCCGGAACGGCCATCGCAGGGCGCGTTCGGCGCGGCTCTCGCCGAGGCGATGAAGCGCAAGTAGCTACCAGGCCAGCACTGCCGGCTCCTTGCCGATCTGGCCCAGCAGCCACTCGCGAAAACTGGCGACCGGCGGATGGCCGCGCTTGTCGTGCGGCACGACCAGATAATAGGCGCTGCGGCTCTGCATCGGCTGGCCGGGCGTGGGCACCAACTGACCGCGCTTTAATTCCCCGGCAATCAGGATTTCCGGCAGCAGCGCCACGCCGAGACCGGCCATGCAGGCCTGCGCGACCGTGCCGAACTGCTCGAACTGCATGCCGGGACCGGTCGGCGCCTCGAGCCCCTGCTCCTCGAACCACTCACTCCAGGCGCCCGGGCGGGTCGCCATATGCAGCAGCGGCAGGCGGCTGATGTCGGCCGGCGTGGCGATGTCGCGGCTGGCCAGGAATTCCGGCGAGACCACCGGCATCACGGTCTCGCGCATCAGAAGCGTGCAGTCGGCGTCCGGCCAATCAGGCATGCCGTGATGGATGGCGGCGTCCAGCCGTTCGCGGGCGAAGTCGAACCGTCCGATGCGGGTGGCGAAGTTGATGGTGATATCGGGGTGGCGCGTTACGAAATCCGGGATCAGCGGCATCAGCCAGCGCGTGCCGAAGGTTGGCAGGATGGCGAGGTTCAAGGCGCCGCTATGCCGATTGCTCATCAATCCGAGCGCCGCGTCGCGCAACTGGCCGAGCGCCGAGCGCACCGCCTCGGCATAGATTTCGCCGGCGGCTGAGAGCCGAACATTGCGGCTGTCGCGTTCGAACAGCCGGCGGCCAAACTGTTCTTCCAACAGGTTGATCTGGCGGCTGACGGCGCCCTGAGTCAAATCGAGCTCGCGCGCGGCGGCGGTGAAGGAGCCAAGCCGCGCCACGGCCTCGAAGGCGGCAAGCGCGGCGGTGTTCGGCAGAAGACGGCGCTGAACGTTCATGATCCATTACTAATGCTCATTGATCCGCGATGCAATTTCGTTTGATTTTTCACCTGCGCAGGCGGATAAGCCGGGCACATCACAAATATTGGGAGCCCGAGGCCATGGCCGCCGAGAAGAACGCCTTCGTCTGGAACGATCCTTTCCTCATCGAGGACCAGCTTTCCGAGGACGAGCGCATGGTGCGCGACGGCGCCGCCGCTTTCGCCGCCGACAAGCTGGCGCCGCGCATCGAGGAAGCCTATGCCGACGAGAAGACCGATCCGTCGATCTTCCGCGAGATGGGCGAGGCCGGCCTGCTCGGCATCACCATTCCGGAAGAATATGGCGGGCTCGGCGCCGGATATGTGACCTACGGGCTGGTGGCGCGCGAGGTCGAGCGCATCGATTCCGGCTATCGCTCGATGATGAGCGTGCAGTCGTCGCTGGTGATGTATCCGATCCACGCCTATGGCTCGGAAGCGCAGCGCAAGAAATACCTGCCGAAGCTGGCATCGGGCGAATGGATCGGCTGCTTCGGCCTGACCGAGCCGGATGCCGGCTCCGATCCGGGCGGCATGAAGACACGCGCCGAGAAGACCGCCAACGGCTACAAGCTCTCCGGCTCGAAGATGTGGATCTCCAACGCGCCGATCGCCGATGTCTTCGTCGTATGGGCGAAGTCGGCCGCGCATGACAACCAGATACGCGGCTTCGTGCTGGAGAAGGGCATGAAGGGGCTGTCGGCGCCGAAGATCGGCGGCAAGCTCAGCCTCCGCGCTTCGATCACCGGCGAGGTGGTGATGGAGGGCGTCGAGGTTGGCGAGGAAGCGCTGTTGCCCAATGTCTCGGGCCTGAAAGGTCCGTTCGGCTGTCTCAACCGCGCGCGCTACGGCATTTCCTGGGGCGCGATGGGCGCGGCGGAGGATTGCTGGCACCGGGCGCGGCAGTACGGCCTCGACCGCAAGCAGTTCGGCAAGCCGCTCGCCGGCACGCAGCTCTTCCAGAAGAAGCTGGCCGACATGCAGACGGAGATCGCGCTTGGCCTTCAGGGTTCGTTGCGCGTCGGCCGGCTGATGGACGAGGGCAAGATGGCGCCGGAAATGATCTCGATCGTCAAGCGCAACAATTGCGGCAAGGCGCTCGACATCGCCCGCCAGGCCCGCGACATGCATGGCGGCAACGGCATCCAGATCGGCTACCACGTGATGCGCCACGCGCAGAACCTGGAGACGGTGAACACTTATGAAGGCACGCATGACGTGCATGCGCTGATCCTCGGAAGGGCGCAGACCGGCATCCAGGCGTTTTTCTAAGCCGGCAACGCTGCTTAAATTAGGTGCAGCGCAACATCTCTGCTTGGAGAATGACCAGCTTTTGTGTCAGGGTTCGGCGACTGAAACGCCGAACTCCGGGGTACCATGGCAATTCTGGCAGCCGTTCATCACCTGACCCATTACAAATACGACCGGCCGGTGGTGCTTGGTCCCCAGGTGATCAGGCTGCAGCCGGCGCCGCATTCGCGCACCAAGGTGCTCAGCCATTCGCTGAAGGTCGAGCCGAAGAACCACTTCGTCAACCTGCAGCAGGATCCCTACGGCAATTTCCTCGCCCGCTTCGTCTTCCCCGAGCCGGTGACGGAGCTGAAGATCGAAGTCGACCTCGTCGCCGACATGACGGTCTACAATCCGTTCGATTTCTTCGTCGAGGAAAGCGCCGAGAATTTTCCGTTCGACTACCCCGAGGAGATCCGGGAAGACCTCGCCATCTACCGCAAACCCGAGCCGGCCGGACCGCTGTTGTCCAAATTCCTGGACAGCATCGACCGCAGTCCGGCCAACACCGTCAATTTCCTGGTCGACCTCAATGCGAGGCTGCAGCGCGAAATCGCCTATATCGTGCGCATGGAGACCGGCGTCTTCTCGCCGGAGGAGACGCTCGCCGCGGCCAAGGGCTCGTGCCGAGATTCCAGCTGGCTGCTGGTGCAGATCCTGCGCAATCTCGGCATCGCAGCACGCTTCGTCTCCGGTTATCTGATCCAGCTCAAGCCCGATCTGGTGTCGCTGGACGGGCCGCCTGGAACCGCCGTCGATTTCACCGACCTGCATGCGTGGTGCGAGGTCTATATTCCCGGCGCCGGCTGGATCGGTTTCGACCCGACTTCCGGCCTGCTCACCGGCGAGAGCCATGTGCCGCTGGCAGCGACCCCGCATTATCGCAATGCAGCACCCATCTCCGGCATGGCGAGCTTCGCCAATGTCGATTTCGGCTTCGACATGCGGGTCGACCGGATCGCCGAGCATCCGCGCATCACCAAGCCGTTCTCGGATGAAAGCTGGGAAGCGCTCGATGCTCTCGGCAACAAGGTCGATGCCGTTTTGCGGGAACAGGACGTGCGGCTCACCATGGGCGGCGAGCCGACCTTCGTGTCGATCGACGATTTCGAGTCCGCCGAATGGAACACTGCAGCCGTCGGCCCGACCAAGCGCGACAAGGCGGACCAGCTCATCCGCCGGCTGCGCGAGCGCTTCGCACCGGGCGGTTTCCTGCATTATGGCCAGGGCAAGTGGTATCCGGGCGAGAGCCTGCCGCGCTGGACGTTCTCGCTCTATTGGCGCACCGACGGCGAGCCGGTGTGGCGTGACCCGTCGCTGATCGCGCGCGAGAATGGCAATGCCGCGATCGGTCCCGAACAGGCCGAAAGCCTGCTCACGGCGATCGCCGGCGAGCTCGGCATCGACAAGGCGATGGTGAGCGAGGCCTATGAGGATCCGGCCGAATGGCTGCTCAAGGAAGGCAAGCTGCCGGACAATGTCGATCCGTCCAATTCGAAGCTGGATGACCCGGAAGAGCGCAGCCGCATGGCGCGTGTCTTCGAGCGCGGGCTGACCAAGCCGTCCGGTTATGTGCTGCCGGTGCAGCGCTGGAACAGCCAGGCCGCCGGACAGCGCTGGCGCTCGGAGAAATGGAAGACGAGGCGCGGCCGACTGTTCCTGGTGCCGGGCGACTCCCCGGTCGGCTATCGACTGCCGCTGGGGACGCTACCCTACGTGCCGCCGGCACAGTTCCCGTATATCGTGCCGGTCGATCCCTCCGTGCCGCGCGGCGCGCTGCCGACGCGCGAAGCTATCTTGCCCCAGCCGTCGCCGGCTGAACTGGAAGGCGCGGACGAAGTGGCACGCCGCCAGCAGACCGTGTCTTTCACCGCTGCGAGCGCGCAGCAGGACCGTGTCGAGCAGGAGATCACGGAGATCGGCGGCGCGGTGCGCACCGCGCTCACCGTCGAGCCGCGCGACGGCCGGCTCTGCGTGTTCATGCCGCCGGTCGAGGCGTTGGAGGACTATCTCGAACTGGTGGCGGCGGCGGAGAACGCGGCGAAGGCCATCGGCCTGCCGGTGCATGTCGAAGGCTACGCCCCGCCGCACGATCCGCGCCTCAACGTCATCCGCGTGGCGCCGGATCCCGGCGTCATCGAGGTGAACATCCACCCGGCCGCCAACTGGCAGGAATGCGTCGCCACCACCACGGCGATCTACGAAGAAGCACGGCAGTCACGGCTCGGCACCGACAAGTTCATGATCGATGGCCGCCACACCGGAACCGGCGGTGGCAACCATGTCGTGGTCGGTGGCGCGACGCCCAATGACAGCCCGTTCCTGCGCCGCCCCGACCTGTTGAAGAGCCTGGTGCTGCAATGGCAGCGGCATCCGTCGCTGTCCTATCTGTTTTCCGGCCTGTTCATCGGTCCGACCAGCCAGGCACCGCGCTTCGACGAGGCGCGGCACGATTCCCTATACGAGCTGGAGATCGCTCTGGCGCAGGTGCCGCATCCGGACAAGGGGGCAGCACCGTTGCCGTGGCTGGTCGACCGTCTGTTCCGCAATCTCCTGACCGACGTGACAGGCAACACGCATCGCTCCGAAATCTGCATCGACAAGTTGTTCTCGCCGGACGGCCCGACCGGCCGGCTGGGGCTGGTTGAGTTCCGCGGTTTCGAGATGCCGCCCAATGCGCGTATGAGCCTCGCCCAGCAATTGCTGGTCCGTGCGATCATCGCCAGGGCCTGGAAGAACCCGCTCGATGGCCGCTTCGTGCGCTGGGGCACGTCGCTGCATGACCGTTTCATGCTGCCGCATTATGTCTGGGCGGATTTCCTCGACGTGCTGGAGGATCTGAAGCTCAACGGCTTCGACTTCCGCCCCGAATGGTTCGCCGCCCAGCTCGAATTCCGCTTCCCCTTCTGCGGCGAGGTTCGGCATGCCGGCGTCAAGCTGGAATTGAGGCAGGCGCTGGAGCCCTGGCATGTGATGGGCGAGCAGGGCGCGATCGGCGGCACGGTCCGCTTCGTCGATTCCTCGGTCGAGCGGCTGCAGGTGCGGACCGAGGGGCTCAATCCAGAGCGTCACGCCATCGTCTGCAACGGCCGCATCGTGCCGATGAAGGTTACCGACACCAAAGAGGTCGCGGTGGCCGGCGTGCGCTTCAAGGCGTGGCAACCGGCCTCCGGCCTGCATCCAGCCCTGCCGGTCAACACGCCGCTGGTCTTCGACATCTATGACCGCTGGTCGGGCCGCTCGGTCGGTGGCTGTGTCTATCACGTCGCGCATCCGGGCGGCCGCAACTACGACACCTTCCCGGTCAACGGCAACGAGGCCGAGGCCCGGCGGCTTGCCCGCTTCGAGCCACGCGGCCATACGCCGGGCGGCTATGTGCTGCGCGACGAAGAAGCCTCTGAAGAGTTCCCGATGACCCTTGACCTGAGGCGGCCGGCGAGACTCTGATCGACAATGGCCAAGGGGAATCAGAAACGGGCGGGCGGCAGGCCGCGGGCGCAGGGCCTGCTGGAACGCTACCGGCCGATCGAAGGCGTCGTCGACGAAATGGTCGACGCGTCGGGCAGCCCGCGTCCGGCCTGGCGCTCCTTTATCGACGCGCTCGACGATTTGGGGGCGGAGCGGCTTGGGCAGCGTTTTGCCCGGGCCGACCAGTATCTGCGCGATGCAGGCGTCTATTACCGCGTGTATGACAAGGCAGGCGCCAATGAGCGGGAATGGCCGCTCGCCTATGTTCCGCTGCTGATCGACGAGAAGGAATGGGCTGAGATCAGCGCCGGCCTCGTCCAGCGCGCGGATCTGTTCGAGGCGATCCTGGCCGACATCTACGGGCCGAACCGGCTGATCGAGAAGGGCATTCTGCCGGCCGGGCTGATCGCGGCGAGCCCGGAATATCTGCGCCCCATCGCCGGCGTGAGGCCGGCCAGCGGGCATTTCCTGCACATGGTCGCCTTCGAGCTCGGCCGCGGACCGGATGGCCGCTGGTGGGTGCTGGGCGACCGCACCCAGGCGCCGTCGGGCGCCGGCTTCGCGCTGGAGAACCGTGTCGCCACGACGCGGGCGCTGTCGGACATCTATGGCGAGATGCATGTGCACCGCCTTGCCGGCTTCTTCCGCCGCTTCCGCGACGCGCTGAATGGTATGGCCAAGGATTCCAGCGGTCGTGTCGCCATCCTGACGCCGGGGCCGCTCAACGAAACCTATTACGAGCATGCCTATATCGCCCGGTATCTCGGCATCATGCTGCTGGAGGGGGAGGACCTGACGGTTTCCGGCGGCAGGCTGATGGTGCGCACCGTTTCCGGCCTGATGCCGATCGGTGTCTTGTGGCGGCGGCTCGATGCGGCCTTTGCCGACCCGCTGGAACTCAGGCCGGACTCGCAGATCGGCACGCCGGGGCTTGTTGAGGCGATCCGGCGCGGCACGGTGTCGGCCGTCAATGCGCTGGGCTCGGGCCTGATGGAGACGCGGGCGCTGCTGTCCTTCCTTCCCAGGATCGCGCTGGAACTGCAGGCCGACGACCTCAAGCTGCCGAACATCGCCACCTGGTGGTGCGGGCAGGAGACCGAGCGCGCCCATGTGCTTGCCAATATCGACCGCATGGTGGTCGGCCCGGCGCTGTCGACCCGGCTCGCCTTCGAGGACGACGGCGCGACCCGGCTCGGATCATCCCTGTCGGCCGGTGAGCGGGCCGAGCTTGTCGCGCGGATCGAAGCGGATGGCGCCGGTTTCGTCGGCCAGGAAGCGGTGACGCTGTCGACCACGCCGGTGTTTGTCGGCGGTTTGCTGGAACCACGGCCCGCCAGCCTGCGCGTCTATCTGGCGCGCACGCCGGAAGGCTGGACGGTGATGCCCGGTGGTTTCGCCCGCGTCGGCTTTTCGCTCGACCCGACGGCGATCGCCATGCAGCGCGGCGGCCAGGCCGCGGATGTCTGGGTGGTCAGCGACAGGCCGGTCGAGCGTGAAACGCTGCTGCCGCAGGAGCATGAGAGCTTCACCCGCACCATGCCGGGCAGCCTGCCCAGTCGCGCGGCGGAGAACCTGACCTGGCTCGGGCGCTATATCGAGCGCTCGGAAGACACGGTGCGCGTGCTGCGCGCCTATCACGTGCGGCTCGCCGAGACGTCCGATCCGGACATGCCGCTGCTGGCCGATATCAGGGACTATCTCGAGCCGTTCGGCATCGACGTCGAAACGGCGATACCGCCGGGGCTCATCGGGACCCTGGACAGCGCCGTCTACAGCGCCGGGCAGATTCGTGACCGCTTTTCGCCCGATGGCTGGCTGGCGCTGAAGGATCTGTCGAAGACTGTTCACAAGTTCGCGGAGACGGTCGCGCCTGGAGACGACGCGACGCGGGCGATGACTGTGCTTTTGCGCAAGCTCGCCGGCTTTTCGGGCCTGCTGCACGAGAACATGTACCGCTTCACCGGCTGGCGCTTCCTGGAGATCGGCCGCAGGCTGGAACGCGGTATCCAGATCGCCCGCACGCTCAGCCAACTGACGAGGAGCGGGGCGCCGGAGGGCGCGCTCGACATGATGCTGGAGATCGGCGACAGCGTCATGACCCACCGCCGGCAATATCCGGTGCAGGCCGGGCGGCGCACGGTCATCGACCTGCTCGCGCTCGACCCGCTCAATCCGCGCTCGGTCCTGTTCCAGCTCGAGCGGCTGAAGGCCGAGATCGGCATGCTGCCTTCGGTCGGCGGCGAGGGGCATATGTCGCCGGCCGCCAAGGAAATCCTGCAGCTCAACACCGCAATCGCAGTGAGGGAACCATCGGACATGACGGCGGATGTGCTTGATGACCTCGCGACCGAGATCGGCAATCTCTACAACAGCCTCGCCAAAGCCTATTTTGGTTAGCATGCTGTACGATATCAGGCTTCACCTCAGCTACGACTATGACGCCGCGGCCGGTGGCAGCCGGCATCAGGTGCGGGTGCTGCCGCCGACGATCGCGGGCGTGCAGCGCGTCGTCGTCGCCTCGCTGTCTTTCGTGCCAAACCCATCTGAGCGCACGGATTTTTCCGATTTCTTCGGCAACAACGTCACCGCGATCGCCTTTCGCGATGTCCATGACGGCCTCGACATCAAGATGAGCGCGCGGGTGTCGGTGTCGCGTCCGGAGCCCGGCCTTGACGTCTCGCCGGATCTGCGGCGGCTCAAAGAGGAACTCGGCTCGGTCCGCTCGCTGTCGCCTTCCGCGCCGCATCATTTCCTCGCGGCCAGCGATCACGTCGGCATCGATGCCGCGATCACGGCCTATGCACGGGAAAGCCTGGCCGGCTCGACGGTGGCTACGGCGGCCGATCTCTGCAATCGCATCCATCGCGATTTCACCTATGACGGCAAGGCGACGACGGTGCAGACGCGGGCGGGCGACGCCTTCGCGCTGAAGCGCGGCGTGTGCCAGGATTTTTCGCATATCATGATCGCCGGCTTGCGTGGGCTGGGCATCCCCGCCGGCTATGTCAGCGGCTTCCTGCGCACGATCCCGCCCAAGGGAAAGCCGAGGCTCGAGGGCGCAGATGCCATGCATGCCTGGGTCAAGGTTTGGTGCGGCCGCGATGCCGGCTGGCAGGAATTCGACCCGACCAACGGCATGCGGGCGAGCAACGACCATATCACCGTCGGCTATGGCCGCGACTATTCCGATGTGGCGCCGATCGTCGGTGTCCTGAAGACGACGGGCGGCCAGGTCGGCGATCAGGCGGTCGACGTCATTCCGGTCGCCTTGGAAAAGGTGTGATGGCAACTCCGATCGCCCGATAGACGCTTCTCGACTGCGCCTGCCGTCGGTATTCTGGGTATGGGATTGACGGGGGGCGCGCCTGCGTGGGTGTGGTGTGCGGCGACAGGGTTTGGAAGAGGTCAGCATCATCATTGCGGCGCACAATGCCGCTCAGACAATTGCTCGGACGCTCGCTTCGCTGGCCTCGGAAAAGGAGGTCATCGGTGAAGTCCTGGTGGTCGACGATTGTTCCTCCGACGCCACCGCTGCCGTCGCCATGGAGACGGCGTTGCGGTTTGCCTTGCCGATGCGCGTCATCAAATCGAGCTGCCGCGACGCCGGCGGCTCCAGGAATCTGGCTCTGGAGCAGGCCCGTTGTCCCTGGATCTATATGATCGACGCCGATGATCTTCATCTGGAAGGCGGTCTGCGCGCGTTGCTGGCCAAGGCCGGCGCGCGATCAGGGATCGATCTGGTGGTCGGCGGCTTCCGTCGGCGGGTCGACGGCGAGGAGCGGTCGACCAAGATGCCGGGCGTCTACACAGCCAGCGGGCTTGCCAATGCCTGCGCCTATCTCGATGGGCGGATACGGTCGATTGCAGTCGGCAGCGCGCTGGTGTCGCGGCGGGTCATTGGCGAAACGAGATTCCCGGTCGGGCTTGCCTATGACGAGGACACGCTGTTTTGGGCGCGCGTCATCGCCAAGGCATCGGTTGCCGTCGTGAGACAACCGATCTTCATCTATTTCGTGTCTGCGGAGCGCTCCGACGATCTTTTCACGGTCAGATCTGCCGGGCGCTTTCTGGAATGGCGCCTGGCGCTGCGCCGGCTCCGGTCCTGCGGCATCGTGGAGCGGTCGCTGAAGGTCAGGGAAGGCCTCGTTGCCTTGAAAATCGCGCGCGTTCATTACGGGCGCGGCGATTTCGCCAAGGCGGCAAGATTCCTCAACGTGGCCGAGGCCGCGCCACGGGCGGGCGCGAACGCCTGGCGTTGCATGCGCTATCGATTGAAGGTCACGCTACGGCGCCGGTTCTCGGCGCCGGTCGCCCAACCGCAACGCGCCTGATGGCGTCGAGGCCGGGCCTCGCGACTATCTGGCAGCCGGCAATGGATCCTCAAGCCCATGCCGGCCGGTAATACTTCTCACCCATGTTGGTGATGGAAGGCTGTTGGATAGCGGACGTATCGGTCAGCCGGCAGGGCTGACGCCCTTCTGGAACAAGTCACCGGCGCGCGGCTTTATCTACGGGTCATTTCGCGGAGCCGGCATGTTACAGCATTTACAAGCGTCATCGGACCGTTTGGCGCGGGCCGAGGAAACCCGTAGGAACGGCAATCCCAGCTTGGCCGGGAGCACGTCGCTCAACTATGTAACCGATGCCGATCCCGGCATCCGCAGATTGAGGAAAGGCGCGGGATTCTCCTATCTAGGACCCGATGGCAGAGCCGTCGACGAAACGACGCTTGCCCGCATCAAGGCGGTCGTCATTCCGCCGGCCTGGACGGATGTGTGGATCTCGCCCGATCCGGACGGCCATATCCAGGCGACGGGCAGGGATCAGCGCGGTCGCAAGCAGTACCGTTACCATTCGCAATGGACCGAGGAACGCGACGGCGTCAAATATTCCAGCCTCGTCGCCTTCGCGGAAAGCCTGCCCGCCCTGAGGCGCCAGATCGATGCCGATCTGCGCCGGCGGGGACTGCCCCTGGAGCGGGTCGTTGCCTCGGTGGTCTGGCTGCTCGACAACACCATGATCCGCATCGGCAACGCGGCCTATGCGCGCGACAATAAGAGTTTCGGGCTGACCACGCTGCGCGACCGCCATGTCGAGATCAACGGCTCCAGCCTGCGCTTCGCCTTCAAGGGCAAGTCGGGCAAGGAATGGAAGCTGAAGCTGGTCGATCGCCGCATCGCCAAGGTCGTGCGCGGCGCGCAGGATCTGCCCGGGCAGAAGCTATTCCAGTATCTGGGTGAGGATGGCGACCGGCGGCCGGTGCGCTCGGAGGACGTCAACCGGTACATCCGCGAGGCTTCCGGCGCCGAATTCAGCTCAAAGCATTTTCGCACCTGGGGCGGCACCATCCATGCCGCGTCGCTGTTTGCCGGGACCGAGCTGCCGGAAAGCAAGACGCAACAAAACCGGGTGATCAACAGCGTCGTCGACAAGGTCGCCGAGCGATTGGGCAATACTCGTGCCGTCTGCCGCAAATGCTACATCCATCCGCTGGTGTTCGAGGCATGGACCGAGGGACGCCTGCTTGACGAGATGGCCGAAGCCAACAAGCGCAAACGGCTGATACAAGGCCTCGACGAGGAAGAAACGCTGGTGCTCAGATGGCTGCAGACGCATGGCGCCTGACGGTCAGGCGCGAGGGACAGCCAAGTCCGTGATTACCCGCCGAATTTTTTTATCGACCTTGTGTCGGGAAGGGTCCTAGTGTCGCGTCCTTTGATACGGAAAGGACCTGCCATGCTATACGCCATCCTCTGCTACGCCTCCGAAGACGTCGTCTGCTCCTGGAGCAAGGAACAGGACGACGAGGTCATGGCGAAGATCCTCGACGTGCAGGACAAATACGCCAAGGCCGGCCGGCTCGGGCCCGTGGCGCGCCTTTTGCCGACGACGGCCGCGACGACGCTCAGAAAGGTCAAGGGCGAGGCGGTCGTGCTCGACGGCCCGTTTGCAGAGACCAAGGAACAGTTCCTCGGCTTCTACACGCTCGAATGCCGCGACCTCGACGAGGCTGTCGAATTCGCCCGTGAGCTTTCCGAGGTCAATCCGAGCGGCGGCTCCTACGAGATCCGGCCGGTCTCGGTCTTCAATCCGACAAAGGTCGCGGTATGACGGACCTTGCCTGGATAAGCACGGCGATCAGCAACGCCCGTCCGCAGGCGATGGGCGCGCTGCTGCGCTATTTCCGCGACCTCGACGCCGCGGAAGAGGCTTTCCAGGACGCGTGCCTGAGGGCGCTGAAGAACTGGCCGAAGAACGGGCCGCCGCGCGATCCGGCGGCCTGGCTGATCTTCGTCGGCCGCAACAGCGGCATCGACGCGGTGCGCAAGCGTGCCAAGCAGGCGCCGATGCCGGAAGAGGACCAGATCTCCGATCTGGAGGATGCCGAGGGCGACATGGCCGAGCGGCTGGACGGCGCGCATTACCGCGACGACATCCTGCGGCTTCTGTTCATCTGCTGCCATCCGGATCTGCCGGCGACGCAGCAGATCGCGGTGGCGCTGCGCATCGTCTCCGGCCTCACCGTCAAGCAGATCGCGCGCGCCTTCCTGGTCGGCGAGAGCGCCATGGAGCAGCGCATCACCCGCGCCAAGGCGCGCATCGCGGACGCCGGCGTGCCATTCGAGACGCCGGGCGCGGTCGAACGCTCGGAACGGCTCGCCGCGGTCGCCGCGATGGTCTATCTGATCTTCAACGAAGGCTATTCGAGCAATGGCGGCGAGGCGCCGGCCCGCGCGCCGCTCTGCGAAGAGGCGATCCGGCTTACGCGTCTGCTGCTCAGGCTGTTCCAGGCCGAGCCGGAGATCATGGGGCTGACCGCGCTGCTTCTGCTGCAGCACGCGCGGGCGCCGGCGCGGTTCGATGAGCATGGCGAGATCATCCTGCTCGAGGATCAGGACCGCTCGCTGTGGAGCCGCAAGATGATCGACGAGGGCCTGGCGTTGGTCGACAAGGCGCTGCGCCACCGCAAGCCCGGCCCCTATCAGGTGCAGGCGGCGATCGCGGCGCTGCATGCGCGGGCGGCGACGGCCGAGGATACCGACTGGACCGAGATCGACCTGCTCTACGGCCTGCTGGAGCAGATGCAGCCGTCGCCGGTGGTGACGCTGAACCGCGCCGTCGCGGTCAGCAAGGTGCGCGGCCCGGAAGCCGCGCTTGCCATGATCGAGCCGCTGGAAGAGCGTTTGTCGGGCTATTTCCACTTCTTCGGGCTGCGGGGCGGGCTGCTGATGCAGCTCGGCCGCAACGAAGAAGCGCGCGTCGCCTTCGACCGCGCCATCGCCTTAGCCAACACCGCAGCCGAGGCGGCGCATATCCGCATGCATATCGATCGGCTGATCAAGGAAAGCAGCGAGCGGACTCCCGCCAAAAAAGCGCATTGATCCTCCGGCTACCCTCTGGCCCAATTTCGCGATCGAGCCTTGGACCATGCCGGGGTGGCGGTTTTTCCCCGAAACGAGTAATGCCACGCCATCAAAGCGCCCAGGCGTCTCCTGTCGGAACGTCAAGGATATGGCGCATGGCTGCATTCCCACCCTTCGAGGTGGAACCTGAAAGGGACAAAAATGACGTTAGCGAAGGAAACGGCTTCACTTCTTGAGAAACTCGGCGTCGCCAAGGAGGCGCTTTCCGGCGGCGACCTCGTCGTGCACAGCCCGGTGACGGGCGAAGAGATCGCGGCGCTGAAGCAGATTTCGGCGGCGGACGCCGGCAAGGCCATCGATGCCGCGCACAAGGCCTTCCAGGCCTGGCGCCTGGTGCCGGGCCCGAAGCGCGGCGAACTGGTGCGGCTGCTGGGCGAAGAACTGCGCGCGCATAAGGACGAGCTCGGCCGGCTGGTGTCGATCGAAGTCGGCAAGATCCCGTCCGAGGGTCTCGGCGAAGTCCAGGAGATGATCGACATCTGCGATTTCGCCGTCGGTCTTTCCCGCCAGCTCTATGGCCTCACCATCGCCACCGAACGCCCCGGACATCGCATGATGGAGACCTGGCATCCGCTCGGCGTGGTCGGCGTGATCTCGGCCTTCAATTTCCCGGTCGCGGTGTGGTCGTGGAATGCAGCGCTTGCCTTCGTCTGCGGCGATGCGGTGGTGTGGAAGCCGTCGGAAAAGACGCCGCTGACCGCGCTTGCCTGCGAGGCGATCTTCAAGCGCGCCGCACGGCGCTTCGGCGCCGATGCGCCGGCGGGTTTGCTGCAGGTGCTGATCGGTGACCGCGTCGCCGGCGAGGTGCTGGTCGACCACCCGAAGGTGCCGCTGGTCTCGGCCACCGGCTCGACCCGCATGGGCCGCGAGGTCGGTCCTCGGCTCGCCAAGCGCTTTGCCCGCGCGGTGCTGGAGTTGGGCGGCAACAATGCGGGCATCGTGACGCCTACCGCCGATCTCGACATGGCGCTGCGCGCGATCGCCTTCGGCGCCATGGGCACCGCCGGGCAGCGCTGCACGACGCTGAGGCGCCTCTTCGTGCATGACAGCGTCTATGACGCTTTGCTGCCGCGGCTGAAGAAGGCCTATCAGAGCGTCTCGGTCGGCAATCCGCTGGAAGGCAAGGCGCTGGTCGGTCCGCTGATCGACAAAGCGGCCTTCGACAACATGCAGAAGGCGCTGAAGGAGGCCGAGGCGCATGGCGGCAAGGTGACGGGCGGCGCGCGCCTCGAAAACGGTCATCCGGACGCCTATTACGCGCATCCGGCGCTGGTCGAGATGCCTGCCCAAGTCTCGCCGGTGACGGAAGAGACCTTCGCCCCGATCCTCTATGTGATGAAATATTCCGATTTCGACGAAGCGCTCGAATTGCACAATGCCGTGGGCGCCGGCCTGTCGTCGTCGATCTTCACCCGCGACCTGCAGGAATCGGAGCGCTTCCTCGGCGTCGACGGCTCGGATTGCGGCATCGCCAACGTCAATATCGGCACTTCCGGCGCCGAGATCGGCGGGGCATTCGGCGGCGAGAAGGAGACCGGCGGCGGCCGCGAGAGCGGCTCGGACGCCTGGAAGGCCTATATGCGTCGCGCCACCAACACGGTGAATTTTTCCAAGGCGCTGCCGCTCGCGCAAGGCGTGTCGTTCGACATCGATTGAAACAAGCGAGCGGTTCGGCTTGGAGAAACCGAACCGCTCGCTGTTGCTCCTCAGAAAGCCTTGCCGGTCGCCAGGTCGAACAGGCGCAACGCGTCTTCGTCGAAGGCAAACGCGCATCGCTCGCCCTTTGCAACACGGGCTTGCGGCGGCAGGGTTGCCGTCAGCCTTTGTGCGCCGATCCGGGCGGTGGTGACCTGTTCGGGGCCGGTCAGTTCGACGACGTCGATCTCGACCGGCAGCGACAAGTCGGCGCCGCTGTCCGGACCGAGGCGGAGCGTTTCGGGCCTGATCCCGACCACGACCGAAGCACCGTCGCGGACGGCGTTGGCGTAGCGTTCCGGCAGCGCCAGACGCGCATCCGTGCCGGTGATGGCGAGCTTGCCGTCCTCGACGGTGGCTTCCAGCATGTTCATCGCCGGCGCGCCGACGAAGCCGGCGACATAGAGCGTTGCCGGCTGGTTGTAGATTTCTTCCGGGGTGCCCAGCTGCTCGATGCGGCCGTCGCGCATGACGGCGATGCGGGTTGCCAGCGTCATCGCCTCGATCTGGTCGTGGGTGACATAGACGACCGTGGTCTTGAGCATCTCATGCAGGCGCTTCAATTCGGTGCGCATTTCCAGGCGCAGCTTGGCGTCCAGATTGGAGAGCGGCTCGTCGAACAGGAAGACCTGCGGCTTGCGCACCAGCGCCCTGCCGATGGCGACGCGCTGGCGTTGGCCGCCGGACAACTGGCCGGGCTTGCGATCGAGCAGGGCCTCGATGTGCAGGAGTCTCGCGGTCTCGCGCACCGCCTTATCGCGCTCGGCGGCGGGCACCTTGCGCATCTCCAGGCCGAAACCGATATTGCGGCTGACGGTGAGGTTCGGATAGAGCGCGTAGGACTGGAAGACCATGGCGATGTCGCGGTTCTTCGGATGCACGCCAAGCACCGAACGGCCGCCGATCAGCACGTCGCCGCTGGTTGCTTCGGCAAGGCCAGCGATGATGTTGAGCAAAGTGGACTTGCCGCAGCCGGACGACCCGAGCAACACCAAGAATTCGCCGTTTTCGAGCGCGATGTCGATGCCTTTCAGCGTCTCGACGCTGCCGTAATTCTTGCGGACATCGCGGATCTCAAGCGCGCTCATGGACGGCATCCTCGAATTGGGTCGGCCCGCCATAGTCGCGGGGCAAGGTTGAGATGGCGCGCGAGGCCACGCGGATGGCGGCGGACAGGCACATTTCAAGGGAGCGTCCGTGTGCCAGGGCGGCCAGGAAGGCGGCGTTGAAGACGTCGCCGGCGCCGATGGTGTCGACGACAGCGACGCGCGGCGCCGGCACTTCGATGAGGTTGCCCTCGGCGCCGATGGCGATCGCGCCGTCCGGTCCGCGTTTGACCACGACGATCGCCCCGTCCTTCATGCCGTCGCGGATCTTGCGCGCGGCCGCTACGGGACTTGCGAGGCCGGCCAATGTCGTCGTCTCGACCTCGTTGAAGAGCGCCAGTTCGCAGCGCGACAGCCAGCCGCGCGCCGCCGCGCAGTTCGCCTCAGTCCAGCCGTCGATCGGCCATCCCGTGTCGAGCGCGACGGCGATGCGGTTCGCTTCGGCCCAGTCGAAGAGCGCGCCATAGTCGCGCGTAAGATCCTCGGTGAGAAAGGAACCGCTGAGCAGCGCATAGCCGCCGGCGAGCCGGTTGCCGTCGAGCACCGAAAGCACATCGTCCAGGCTGAAACGGGGCAGGTGGCCGCGCGTGGTGAAGAAGGTGCGCTCGCCATCGGGATGGGTCATGCCGACCGACAATGTGGTGCCTTCGGGACGAACCGGCCATTTCTGCGCGCGGTGCCCGAACGCCTCGCGCAGCCAGCGCCCGAACTGGTCGTCGCCGAGATTGGCGGCGATCTCGAAGTCGATGCCCAGCGCCTGCCAGGCAAGCGCGGTGTTGCCGGCCTGGCCGCCGACGCGCAAATCGTCATGATCGACGACGGTCTCGGTGCCGGCCTTCGGCCACGGCGCGACCGGGCCGACGATCAGGTCGACATTGACGTTGCCGATCACCGCGAGCGGCCGCATCATTCGCTCCGGGTGATCTTGGTGGTGCGCACCGGCGTCCCGGCATTCTCGACGCGGCTGTCGGCGAAGGCGATCATCAGGCGCTGCGCAACCGGCAGCATGGTAAAGATCGCCGCCAGTCCGGAGGCGGATTTGAAGGCCAGGGTCACGGCGCCTGCTACCGGCGGCTTGCCCGAAGCGTCGAACACGATCAGCGGCGCGCCGGTCTCGACGACGGACAGGGCCATCGCGGTGACGAGGTCGGCGGTCGGATCGTTGCCACGGAAAAGGACGACGCCGATCTTCGGCCCGAGCATTTCCATCGGCCCGTGGCGAAGCTGGCCGCCCTCGAGGGAAAAGCAGGGCAGGCGTGACAGTTCAGTGAGGCCGAGCGCAAGCGCTTCAGCCACGCCTTGCAGCTTGCGGCCGGAGGTGACGATGGTCGCGACCTTGCTCAGCGCTGCCAAGGCTGCATCGATCTCGACCGTTTCAGGCGCCTTGAGCGCTGCGAGCGCGGCGGCGGGGTCTTCGCCAAGCGCTGCGAGGATCGCCAGATGTAGAGCGAAGGTCACGGTCAGGCTGCGGGTCGCGGCAAAGGCAAGCTCGGTGCCGCCGGCGCCGACGAGGCAAGTCACCGTGCGGCCAAGGAAGGAGCCGGCCTCTAGCGTCAGCCCGAAGGTGTCAGCCTGCGGAACCGCTTCGGAGAACCAGCGCAGCACCTCGGCGCTTTCGCCGGACTGCGAGGTCACGATCACCGTCTTGCCGGCAAGCGGCAATGGCTGCCCGAGCTGCTCCGACAGCGGCAGCGCGATGGCGTCGATGCCATGCGCGCGGTAAAGCGGCTCGACGGCGCGGGCGACGGAATGCGAGGCGCCCATGCCGAGCAGGACGAGCCCGCCGGTCTTGCTGATGGAGGCGGCGACCTTGGCGGCTGCCTCCCGATTGCTCTCGAACGAGGCGAGCGCATCCTCATGCTGGCGCGCCATCTCGCGGTCGATCGCAAGCAGGCCGGATGGACGTGGTTTTTGAGCAGTCATCATTATCCTTTCACGCCGCCGCTGGTGAGGCCCGAGATCAGCGCGCGCTGCATGACGAGGCCGATCAGCACGGGCGGCAAGGCCGCAAGCACGCCGGCGGTGGCGATCAGTCCGTAATCGGAGACGCGGCCGCCGGCGAGATCGGCGATGGCGACCGTCAGCGTCCTCGCCCGCTGGTCCGAGGTGAAAAGCAGGGCGTAGAAGAACTCGTCCCAGGCGAGCAGCACGGCAAACAGCGCTGATGTCGCGACCACAGGCGCCGCCAGCGGCAAGGTTATGATGCGCCAGGTCTGGAGCAGCCCCGCTCCGTCGATCATCGCCGCGGCCTCGATCTCGCGCGGGATGGAATCGAAACCCGATTTCATCAGCCAGGTGGTGAAGGGCGCCAGGATGGTCAGATAGATCAGCGCCAAGCCGAAGACGTTGTTGAGCAGGCCGAGCCAGGACAGGCCCATATAGAGCGGCACGGAGAGCGCCACCGGCGGCAGCATATAGGTGGCGATCACCATCGACAGCGACCAGCCGACCGAAGGCGTGCGCGAGACGGCCCAGCCGGCCGGCACGGCAAGGATGATCGCAGCGAGGGTCGCCATGCCGGCGACTTCCAGGCTGTTGCGCAACGACGACGTGAAGGCCGCGCCGGCGCTGTTTTCGGCCGTCGACAGGAGTTGCGCGTAGCGCGAGAACTCGGCCGCCTGCGGCCACCAGCGTAGCGGCTTGGCGGCGAGGTCGGCCGCCGGCGATATGCTCATGACGAAGAGCCAGGCGAGCGGGGCCAGGATCACGGCGGCAAGCAGGAGGGCGCAAACGTAGACGAAGGCGGTGAAAACCGGGTTCTTGCGTTCCATCAGGTAGCGCTCCCCGCGGTCTTCCTCACCAGCGTCGCATAGGCGACGGCAAGAACGGTGACGAGCAAGGTGACGATCAGCGCCAGCGACGCGCCGGAGCCGGCGCGCTGGAAGGAGAAGGCCTCCTGATAGACGAGGATCGATAGCGAGCGCGTGCTGTTGGCCGGACCGCCGCGGGTCATCACCCAGATGATGTCGAAGACCTTGAAGGCCTCGATGGTGCGCAGCACCAGCGCCACCATCAGCGGGCCGGCGAGATAGGGCAGGATGACGAAGCGGAAGCGGTTGAACGGCCCGGCACCATCGACAAGCGCGGCGGCGGTGATGTCGCGCGGCACGGCCTGCAGGGCGGCGAGCGCAATCAGCGCAACAAGCGGAAAATTCTTCCAGCAGTCGGCGACGATCAGCGCCGCAAGCGCCGTGCCCGGTTCGCCCAGCCAGGAGCGATAGTCGTCGATCAGGTGGAGCTGTGTCAGCGCCGCGTTCAGCGCGCCATATTCCGGATTGTAGATCAGCCGCCAGAGCGTGGCGTTGACGACGGTGGGCAGCGCCCAGGGCAGGATCATCAGCCCGCGCAGCACGGCGCGGCCACGGAATTCCTGGTTGAGCAGAAGGGCCGCCAGCACGCCAAGCACCATCTCGGCGGCGACCGAGACGACCGCGAACCAGGTGGTGGTCGAGAGCGTGCGGGTGAAGTTCGAACTCGTCAGCATTTTGGTGTAGTTGTCGAAGCCGACGTAGTTGCCCGCCGTGCCGACCAGCTGGGCGTCGGTGAAGGAAAGCCTGACCGTATCGACCAATGGCCAGCCGATGACGGCGACCATGATCACCAGCAGCGGCAGCATCAGCAGCCACGCGCGAGTCGTCATCCAGGTGCCTGACATAAGAGGCGCCTCTTTCCCTTCATCCGGTCAGAGCGGTTCACCGTTTCAAGGAAACGGCGAACCGCTCTATCTCTTTGTTTAACGCAATTCCGGACGGAAAACCGCTTCACACTTTTCCTGGAATTGCTCTCCAAATAGCACGGGCGGCGCTCGTGGATGAGGCCGCCCGCGTCGAGGAATGCCAGATCAGAGGCCGCTGTTTTCGGCGGCGGTCTTGAGCGCGTCTTCCGGCGTCGTCTGGCCAAGCAGCGATTCCTGGATCGCCTGCTGCAGGGCCGTCGACAGCTGCTGGTATTTCGGCGTGGTCGGGCGCGGATACATGGCGGCGAGACCGAGCTTGGCGGCGGCGATCAGCTCTTCCTGGCCCTTGGTGACGGCCGGATCGTCATAGGACGAGGCCCAGATCGGCAGCGAGAGCTTGGCGTACTGGTTCTGCGTCGCTTGCGAGGTCATGAACTCGATATATTTCCAGGCTTCGTCGGGGTGCTTCGACACCGCCGTGATGCCAAGACCCATCGAGCCGTTGACGGCCGAGACCTCGCTGGTGCCGGCAACACCCGGCGCCGGCACGACGCCGACCTTGCCGGCGATCTTGGAGTCCTTCGGATCGTTGGCCATGTTGTACATGTAGGTCCAGTTCAGCGCGAAGGCCGCATCGCCGTTCTCGAACACCTTGCGGACATCCTCTTCGAGGAATTCCTTGGAGTTCGGGTTGGTGAGGCCGGACTTGTAGCTGTCGACCATGTATTTCAGCGCCGATAAGCCACCGCCATTCTGGAAGTCGGGCTTGCCGTCCTTGAGGAACTCGCCGCCATAGGCGCTGACCAGTGTGGTGTAGTCGCAGACAGCGGCTTCAGCCTGTGACCAGCTCCAGGCGATCGGCGTCTTCAGCAGCCCCTTGTCCTTGATGATCTTGGCCTGCTGGCCGAGCTCTTCCCAGGTCTTCGGCGGGGCCTTGATGCCGGCCTTCTCGAGGATTTCCTTGTTGTAGAACAGATATTTGGTGTCGAGGATCCACGGCATGCCATAGTACTTGCCGTCATATTGCACGGTGGTCCAGGCACCGGGCAGCACGCCCTTCTTCATGTCGTCGGTGATCTTCGAGGATACGTCGACCAGCACCTTGTTGGTCGCGTATTCGGCCGGCCAGATCACGTCGAACAGCACCACGTCATAGCCACCGCCCGAGCCTTGGGCGAGCACGGTCTTGTCGTGCAGGCCTTCATAGGGAACGAATTCGAGGTTCACCTTGACGTCCGGGTTGGCCTTGGTGAAGGCCTCCGTCATGGAGCGCACGTCGGCCTCGCTATAAGCGGCCTGAGCCATGAAGAGGGCGTTCAAGGTGGTCTCGGCGAAGGCGTGGGGGACGAACAGCCCGCCGAAGAACACCGCGCCCAGAAGTGTCTTACCGATCGATTTCAGCATTTGTCTTTCTCCCATTTCGACAGCTGCAAGTGGGCGGCGAAGCTTATGCCGCCGCTTTCTCGAATTATCGCGTGTGACCGGATCTGTCCTGAACGGCGCGCGGCGGGAGCTTGAGGCTTTGCCGTCTTCTTGTGGAGCCGCCCGGGTTTCACCTATTAAGTCAATTCGCTTGACTTAATTAGTCGATCAATCCTTTAATGGAGTCAAGAGGGGAAAAGACGGTGCACGATATCAGCCCGATCCGCGCCAAGAGCGGCACCAACCAGGAAGGCACCAGCGCGCACAACCGCCGTGTCATGATCGAGGCACTGCGGCTCAACGGCGCGCTGTCGCGTGCCGACCTGGCGCGGGCGACGCAGCTTACCAAGCAGGCGGTTTCCAACATCATCGAGGATCTCGAGCGCGATGGACTGGTTGTCGCGCTGGACGCGGTGCGCAAGGGCAGGGGGCAGCCCTTCACACCCTACCGGCTTGTGCCCGAGGGCGCCTTCGCCATCGGGCTGCAGATCGACCGGCATTTGACGCGCGTGGTGGTGGTCGACCTCGTCGGCAAGGTCATCGCGCGCGCCGAGGCAGGTCTGCCGCTCGACGAGCCATCAGCCGGCGTCAAGACCATCCTCGGCCTGGTCGACCGCGTCAGGCGCGAGCTGGCTTCCTTGTTCGCCCAGTCCGAGCGGCGGCTGGTCGGATTGGGCGTTGCCATGCCGGGGCCGTTCGGGCTGAAGGAATCCGACGACACATGGATGATGCCTGCCTGGCAGCAATTCCCGCTGCTCGAGACGCTTGCCGCCGGCACCGGACTGGATGTCGGGCTGCAGAATGACGCGGCGGCCTGTGCAACGGCGGAGCGCATTGTCGGCGCCGCGCATGGCGTCGATCACGCGGTCTGCCTTTATGTCGGCTACGGCATTGCCGCCGGGCTGATCCTCAATGGCGAGCTCTACAATGGCGGCAACGGCAATGCCGGCGAGATCGGCAGGGCGCTGCTGTCGCCGGGCGGTCCAGGCTCGACGCCATTGGAACATCGCGCCTCGCTCGCCTCGCTCTACCAGCATCTCGGCCTCGACCCCGCCGAGAGGGGGCTTTACGAAAAGCTCGGCGCGCTGGCGCTCGCGCAGGACGCAAGGGTCATGGGCTGGGTCGAAAGAGCCGCCTCCGACCTGCGCTGGAGCGTGCATCTGATCGAAACGATCTTCGATCCGCAAACCGTCATCCTCACCAGCAGCGCGCCAGAGGCGCTGGCCCGGCTTCTGCAGCAGGCCATGCATCCGCTTCTGCCGTCGATCGCGGATCGGCCCGCCCGCCGCCTGCCACGGCTGCAACTGGGCACCACCGATCCCTGGGCGATCGCGGTGGGCGCCGCGGCCGAACCGATCAGCCGGGCCTTCGATCCGCGCTTTTCCGCCATCCTGAAGGCCGGATAGAAAGCGGAAGGCGGCTCAGCTGGTCGTCACGCTGGCGGCGAAAGCCGCGTCGATGATGGCGAGCTTGACCGCCTGCGCGGTGAGGTACTCGCCGTAGAATTCACTCGAGATCCACATGACGGAATGGCCGCGCCGGCCAAGCCAACCGATGCTGCCGAGCGCCTCGGCGTCGCGCAGCTTGCGCGCAAGGTGGGTACGCGACAGCTTCAGCCACCTGGAGAAGTCGCCGATCGACAGCACGCCGGTCGGGATGCGTTCCTGGCCGGCATCCTGTGGGTCGATGCCGGCGATCAGCCAATCCATGACGACGCCGCCATTGTTGAGCCACGTGAACAGCGAAAAAGTCTGTTGCGGCTCCCGCACCGGCACCGAGGAGATCAGCCCATCCGCGATCAGCGGCTGCACCCGCGCCAACAGTTGCGGCCGTGCCTGGAACGTTTCCAGCCGGCTCCCGCCGTCAAGAGCATCAAGCGTGCTCAGATGCATATGAATCCACCCGATCAACGGCTCCAGGGTTATGGCGGGCAGGTGCAAGGGGCGAATGCGGCCGTCGTCGGCCATTGGACCGACTTCGATGAAATTATAGTGCTGCATTTCCTTGATGAAGGCATGGGCCGTGTTTCGGCTTGCCACGACATGCTGAACGGTGACGTCGACAAAACGCGCCGCCGTCAGTTCCTTCCGGTAGTCGCTGGGATCCCTGCGGAAATGGAGGGCAAGACCGATATGCGCCATCAGCCAGCGCTGCTGGGTGGCAAAGACCGAGGACGCGCGCGGGTTTCCCTCATAGGCCTGCTGCATCGCCCGGGCCTGTGCCTGGACGGCGGCATTCAGCGCCGGATGACCGGCAATGTCTTCGAAGTTCAGCGCCATCCCCCCAGACTCCGCCAAATATCGCAGTGTGCGGATGCGGATAGCAGTTTTGGCGGGCGCCTGCCAGCACAACCAGCGGTATTTGTCGGCTGGATCCGAGAAGCGGCCGTTGCGCCGGTCAGCTCTCGTCCGCCTGGGACAAACTGTCGTCGAAAGCCAGGTCGACGACGGCGAGCTTGGACGTCTGCATGACCATGTATTCGTCGAAGAACTGGCGTGAAACCCACATGACGGAATGACCGCGCTGGCCGATCCAGCCGATGCTGCCAAGCGCCTCGGCATCATTGAGTTTCCGCGCCAGGTGGGTGCGTGACAGCTTCAGCCAGTGCGCGAACTCGCTGACCGAGATGACGCTGGTCGGTATCCTGTCGAGATGAACGTCCTCCGGATCGATACCGGACATCAGCCAGTCCATGACGATGCCGCCATTGTTTAGCCAGATAAACAACGAGAAAGTCCGCCCAGGCTCGCGCACGCCCTCGCTGGCCAGCAATCCGTCGGCGATGAGCGGCTGCAACCTGGACAGCATCCCGGGTCGATCGAGGAAAGTTATCAGCCGGTTTCCGCCATCTATGCGGTCGAGCGTCCTCAGATGTGCGTGGATCCAGCCGGTGAAGGTTTCGATGGTGCCTTCGGTGACCCGCATTGGGTGGGCGCGGCCGTCACCGCTGGCCGAAATATACTCGGCGATGTTGTAGCGAAGCATCTCCTTGACGAAGGCCTCGGCCGTGTTGCGGCTGGCCAGGGAATAGCGGCGTACGACCTCGATGAACCGCGCCATCGTCATGTCGGTGCGGCGGTCATTGGGATCGCGCCGGAAATGCAAGGCCAGACCGGCGTGACCGAGCAGCCAGCGCTGCTGGGTGGCGAACACGGCAGCCAGCCGCGGACTTGTTTCGTATATGTGGATGAGCGCGCGCGCCTGCTCCTGGATACAGCGAAGCGCTGCCGGATGATGGGCGATCTCTGCGGCAACCAGCGGCATTTCCTGCGGTACTCCAGGCGATTTTCGAAGAACGGCAAATGAAGATTCCCAGTGTTCACCGGTTGTGTCCAGTTGCCTATTGGAACAACGAACGATCAAGCGACGCGTTTGTTGCTAACTCGTTGCATCGGTTCGGGAAACCCGTCACCAATAATTGTCCGGCCGGCAGCCGTGCGTTGAATTGACGAGCCCCGTCAAGCAGACATAGGTTCCGCGCATCGGGGCTGCGGGGAGCGCTTTCCCGGGAAAAAAGAAACAAGGACAGGGTCTGGCGCCCGATGCGCGGCATCGGCGGTGGCAACTGAAGTTCTCGTGTGGACTTTGCAGCGTGGAAGCGGCTAGCTATCCTGATGCTTCGACGCCGCTTGCCGAGGCCGCCCGGGTGAAATAATGATGCCGAGAACAATCCGGACACTGACCGCCAGCGAAGTGGAAACGCTCGTCGACTGGGCGGCTGGAGAGGGCTGGAATCCAGGCATCGGCGATGCCGCGGCGTTCCGGACAGCCGATCCCGACGGGTTCATCGGCGCTTTCGTCGGCCAAGAGATGGTGGCCGGCATTTCGGCCGTCGCATACGGCCCGGGCTTCGGCTTCATCGGCCTCTATATCTGCCGGCCCGACCGGCGCGGCGAAGGCCATGGCAAGGCGGTCTGGGATGCCGGCATGGCACGCCTGGGCAACCGTATCATCGGTCTCGACGGCGTGGCCGAGCAGCGGGCCAACTACCAGCGCATGGGCTTCGTGCCCGTCTATGAAACCGTCCGCTACAGCGGTCGCCCCGCCGGATTGCCGGAGGGTGGCGACATACGGCCAGTGACGGCCGGCGACATGGCCGGGATACTCGCCTATGATCGCCAGCGTTTCCCGGCGCCGCGGGAAGCCTTCCTCCGGGAGTGGCTGCGGCAGCCCCGGATTGCGCTGCTCTGTGGCGGATCGGCCGGCATTGCCGGCTATGGCGTGGCCCGCCGATGCCGGGAAGGCTTCAAGGTCGGACCGCTGTTTGCCGACAGGACGGACCTTGCCCTGGCGTTGCTGGCGGACCTTGCAGGGAGGATCGGCAACAACACATTGCATATCGACGTGCCGGCCAGCCAGGTTCAATTCACCGCCATGCTTCAGGCCGCCGGCATGATTCCGGGCTTTGCGACGACACGCATGTACAAGGGCGGCAAACCCGGCAATGCCCCGTCGACAGTTTTCGGCATCACGACGCTCGAGCTGGGATGATCGGGGGCCGGCGAAGCCACTGAGGTCATTGTTTTTGCCTGGCTGGTCCATGCGACAGGGCCACATGACGTGATCTAGGGACATGGTGTGCCCTTGCCGGGTGCTGCGTGGCGTGGAGGTTGTCGAATGGCTGGCAGGACGGTTCTGATCGCCGGAGGCGCCGGGGGCATGGGGCTTGCGGCCGGACTGCGCCTCGCGGCCGACGGTGAGCGGATCGCGCTCGCCGACCTTCCCGGTCCCAAGCTCGACGCAGCCGTGGCCAAGATTGTCGCGACCGGGGCGGATGCGGTGGGTTTGCCGCTCGACATCCGCTCCGTCGCTGCCTGCCGCGACGTGGTGGCCAAGGCCAGGGACTGGGGCGGCGGCATAGACATCCTGGTCAACGCCGCCGGCGTCTGGCTCGAGGGGCCGGCGAGCGGGATCGAGGAAGATCAGTGGGACCTTGTGCTGGACGTCAATCTCAAGGGAGCGTTCTTCCTGATCTCGGCGGCTGTCCCGCATCTGGCGGCGGCGCAAGGGGTGATCGTCAACATCGCGTCCGACGCCGGGCTCGTCGGCAACAACGGGGCGGCCGTCTATTGCGCCTCGAAGGGCGGGCTGGTTCTGCTGACCAAGGCTCTCGCGCTGGAACTCGCCCCGCAAGGCATCAGGGTCAACGCCGTTTGCCCCGGCGACACGGCGACGCCGATGATCGACTATCAGGCCAGGACTTATGGTGGGGACGATCCTGACGGCTACAAGCGCCGGCTTCTCGGGCACTATCCGCAAGGGGGCAAAGCAAGGTTCATTCAGGTGGAAGAGATTGCATCCTTCATCCACTACCTCTGCCAGCCGGGCGCGGCGCCGATCACCGGGGCCGCGCTGTCGATCGATTTCGGCGTCAGCGCCGGCTATTGAAAGAGCCTGGGCGGTTTTCGTCGCGGGTATGATTGCCCGCGTCGGCATGCCGGCATTCCAATCGTGGAGAGAAAATGATCGTCTTCCGCAAATCCCGCAGGGCGCTGGTGACCGGCGCGGGCGCCGCCGACGGCATCGGCGTAGCGGTCGCGCGGGCGCTGGGCGAGGCCGGCCTTTCGGTCGTCATCACCGCTTCGTCCGCGCGCGTCGAGCAGCGGGCCGGGGAATTGCGGGCGGAGGGGCTCGACGTCCGCGCCGTTATGGCCGACCTGACGGTTTCGGGCGATGTCGAGCGCTTGTGCTCGCAGGCCGGCGAAATCGACGTCCTCGTCAACAATGCCGGGATGGGTACGGTCGCGCAGCCGGCGTTGCAGCGGCGGTTTGTCGAGCTCAGCGAAAGCGATTGGGACCGCGGCATCGACGTCAGCCTCAAGACCGCGTTCCTGAGCACGCGCGGATTCCTGGCCGGCATGGTGCAGCGCGGCCATGGGCGCGTGGTCAACATGGCCTCGGTGACCGGACCTTACGTATCCAATGAAGGCGAGGCTGCCTATTCCGCGGCCAAGGCCGGCATGGTCGGGCTGACGCACGCGCTCGCACTGGAGGTTGGCCGCAGCGGCGTCACCGTCAACGCCGTGGCGCCGGGCTGGATCGCGACTGGAGCCTCGACGGCGGAGGAACTCGCCGCTGCCCGCAACACGCCGCTCGGGCGCGCGGGCAGTCCCGAGGAAGTCGCCGCCGCCGTGCTGTTTTTGGCGTCGGACGGAGCCAGCTATGTCAACGGTGCCGTTCTCGTCGTCGACGGCGGCAACATCCTGCAGGAACGCAGGGGATAATAAGGCGGAGGAGCGACGGGCGTCGCTTGGCCGCATCGCTGCCGCTTTGAATGGACATAGGTGTACATTCGCGCTAGATATGAGCTTCGCGCTGCCGGTTCGCGGTTCGGCGGTCAATGGCAAGGCGAGTGTCCAGGGGGCGAGTGTCCAGGGGGCGATTGATGCACAAGCTCGGGCTGCAGACAGGGCGGTCAAGCCTTTACGATGAAGCGACATGCCCGACCCGTGAGGGCGGCTTCGACGCATGACGAGACATTATTCGGCGCTTTCGCTCTTCAAGGAAGGCCTCGCTGGTCAGACTGGATGGGTGAAGGCCTGGCGCTCACCCGATCCGAAGCCGCGCTATGACGCCGTCATCATCGGGGGCGGGGGGCACGGCCTGGCGACGGCCTACTATCTCGCAAAGAATCACGGGGTCACCAACGTGGCCCTGCTGGAGAAGGGCTGGATCGGCGGCGGCAACACCGGCCGCAACACCACCGTGGTGCGCTCCAACTACTTCTATCCTGAAAGCGCCGCGATCTACGGGCTGGCGCACAGCCTCTACAAGACGCTCTCGAAGGATCTGAACTACAACGTGATGTTTTCCGCGCGCGGCATCCTCACACTCGCGCACAGCGAAGCGGCAATGGAAACCGCGGCGCGGTCCGTCAACGCCATCCAGGTCAACGGCATCGATTGCGAACTGTTCTCGGTCGAGGACGTGCGTCGCGTCGTGCCGATCTACAATTTCAGCCCGGACGCCCGCTTTCCGGTCTATGGCGGCACCTGGCAGCCAAGCGGCGGCACCGCCCGCCACGACGCCGTCGCCTGGGGCTATGCGCGCGCGGCAAGCCGCCTTGGTGTCGACATCATCCAGAATTGCGAGATCACCGACTTCATCATCGAAGGCGGTCGGTGCCGCGGTGTCGTCACCTCGCGCGGCGCGATCCGGGCCGAGCGCACAGGCATGGCGGTGGCCGGCCATTCTTCGGTGCTGGCGGCCAAGGCGGGGTTCCGGCTGCCGGTCAATTCCTATGCGCTGCAGGCCTGCGTGTCCGAACCGGTCAAGCCGATCATCGACACGGTGGTGATCTCGCCGGACACGGGCGTCTATGTCAGCCAGTCGGACAAGGGCGAACTGGTGATCGGCGGCGCGCTCGACCGCATCCCCTCCTACGGCCAGCGCGGCAACCTGCAGGTGCTGGAAGGCGTCATCGCCGGCATGCTCGAAATGTTCCCGATCTTCGGTCAGCTGAAGATGATGCGGCAATGGGCCGGCATCGTCGATGTTGTCCCGGATTCCTCGCCCATCATCGGCGAGTCGCCGCTGCCCGGCCTGTTCCTCAATTGCGGTTGGGGCACGGGTGGCTTCAAGGCGATCCCCGCCGGCGGCACGCTGCTTGCCCATCTGCTTGCCACCGGCCAGCACCACGACATCAGCCGGCCCTTCGATCTCGACCGCTTCGCCCGCGGCCGCCTGATCGACGAGGCCGCCGGCTCCGGCATTGCGCATTGAAGGTGTAGAAAAGATGCAGCTCTTTCCCTGCCCGTTCTGCGGGCCGCGTGAAGAAAGCGAGTTCCACTATGGCGGCGAGGCCGGCAATCTCCGTCCCGACGGCGCCGATGTGACCGCCGAGCGCTGGGCCGGTTATCTCCACATGCGCAACAATCCGAAGGGCGCGACCCGCGAGGTCTGGGTGCATATGACCTGCGGCGAGTTCTTCGCGATGAGCCGCGACAGCGTCAATCACAAGGTGTCGGGCTCTTCCGTGCTCGGCGAAGCGGAGCACGGAAGATGAGTGCTTCCCGTCTCGCCACCGGCGGCAGCGACATCGACCGCGGCCGCCCACTGAGCTTCACCTTCGACGGCAGGCGCGTCGAGGGTTTTGCCGGCGACACGATCGCCTCCGCTCTGCTCGCCAGCGGCCAGGCCGTGGTCGGCCGCAGCTTCAAATACCATCGGCCGCGCGGCATCTGGGGCTCCGGTGTCGAGGAGCCCAACGCGCTGGTCGATGTCGACAGCGCGGCCGGCCGGGTGCCGAATGCGCGCGCCACGACCGTGCAAGCCGCCGACGGCATCAAGGTCAGGAGCGTCAACGCTTCGCCCACGGCCGAGACCGACCGCAACGCGGTTCTGGACCGCTTCGCCCGCTTCCTGCCGGCCGCCTTCTACTACAAGACCTTCATGTGGCCGGACTGGCACCTGTTCGAACCGCGCATCCGCGCCATGGCCGGACTTGGTATCGTCGATCCGGACTGGCAGCCACGCCAGGTCTCGGACCAGATCAACCATCATTGCGACGTCCTGGTGGTCGGCGCCGGGCCTGCCGGCCTTGCCGCGGCGGCCAGCGCGGCGGCGGCCGGGCACTCGGTCGTCCTGGCCGACGACAGGACGCATCCAGGCGGGTCGCTGCGCCACCGCGCCGGCGAAGTCGACGGCGTCGAGGGCAGGGCGTGGGTCGAGGCGACTGTCGCCAGGCTGAAGGGCGCCGGACAGCTGGTGCTGAGCGACACGACCGCCTTCGGCCTTTACGACCACCATCTGGTGGCGCTCAACCAGCGCCATGCCGACGGCAGGCCGGACACGCTGTGGCGCGTGCGGCCCCGCCGCATCGTGCTGGCGACGGGCGCGATCGAACGGCCCGTGCCGTTCGCCAACAACGACCTGCCCGGAATCCTCTCCGCCGATGCGGCGCTCAGCTACCTGCGCCGGGATGGCGTGCTTGTCGGCCGTGATATCGTGGTCGCGACCAACAATGACAGCGCCTATGAGCCGGCCTCGGCGTTGGCCGCGGCCGGCGCTTCGGTGACGATGGTCGACTGCCGGCGTGAGGGTGATGCGCAGGCGAAATCTGACATTCGCGTCCTGGCTGGGCGCACGATCTCGGCGGCGCGCGGGCGCAACGCCGTCCAGGGCGTCCAGCTGGACGACGGCACGACGCTTGCCGCCGACTGCGTACTCGTCTCCGGCGGCTGGACACCCACCGTGCACCTGTTCTCGCAGGCGAAAGGCAAGCTCGCCTGGAGCGACCAGCTTGCGGCCTTCATTCCCGGCGAAGCCATCGACGGGATTGGCGTCGCGGGCGCTGTGGCCGGCACGGTCTCGCTTTCGGATACTCTGGCCAGCGGCGCCGCGGCCGCCGGCGACTTCGGCTCGTCGTCGCCCGTACCTCGCGGCACGGGAGTGGAAGCAACACTCGGCGTCGTCAGCCTCTGGCCAAAACCCAAGGCCAGCGGTCGCGTCTGGATCGACTACCAGAGCGACGTCACCGCCAAGGATATCGAGCTCGCGGCGCGGGAGAATTTCGTCTCGGTCGAACACCTGAAGCGCTATATCACGCTTGGCATGGCGACCGACCAGGGCAAGACCTCGAACCTCAACGGCCTCGCGCTGCTGGCCGACATCACCGGGCGCGGCATTCCCGAGGTGGGCACCACGACCTACCGGCCGCCCTTCACGCCTGTCCCCTTCGCCAGCCTGGCCGGGCCGCGTCGGGGCAGCATGCACGCTCCGGTCCGCCGCCTGCCGCTGGAGGCTAGCCACCGCGCCTCAGGCGGTGTGTTCCAGGAATACGGCGGCTGGCTGAGGCCTGCTTACTATGGCGGCGGCGAAGCCGGCGCCTCGATCCAGGAGGAGGCGCGGCGGGCCCGGCAATCCGTGGCGCTGTTCGACGGCTCGACGCTCGGCAAGATCGAGGTGATCGGCCCGCGCGCGGCCGAGTTTGTCGACTTCATCTACTACAACACCATGTCGACCCTGAAGCCGGGCCATTGCCGCTACGGCTTTATGTTGTCGGAGAACGGCGTTGTCTTCGATGACGGCGTCCTGGTTCGTCTGGACGAGCATCGCTTCATCGTCTCCTGCTCGTCGTCGCATGTCACGGCGGTTCACGCGCGCCTCGAAGAATGGCGGCAGGACCGCTTCGGCCGCGATGCGGTCTGTATCCACAATGCCACCGCGCAATACGCCACCTTGACCGTTTCGGGGCCCAACGCCCGTCAGGTCGTCGAAGCGCTCGAACTGGGCGCAGCACTTGACGATGCCAGCCTGCCGCATATGGCCGTCGCCGCCGGCCGCTTTGCCGGTGATGAGGTGCGTATCGCCAGGGTCTCCTTCACCGGCGACCGCAGCTACGAGATCTCCATCCGCGCCGACCGGGCGGAGGCGCTCTGGGCAAGAATGCAGCACGAGGGCCGCGCCTTCGACGCCGTGCTGCTCGGGCTCGAATCGCTGATGATCCTGCGCGCCGAGAAGGGCTATATCGTCATCGGCAAGGACACCGACGGCACCACCATGCCGCACGATCTGGGCGTCGCCGGACCGCGGACCAAGGGCGCCAGCGAGTTCGTCGGCCGGCGCTCGCTTTTCACCGAAGCGGCAAACAGCACGGACCGCAACCAGCTCGTCGGCCTTGCGCTGCGGGAAGGCGAGGCGCCGCTGGCGACCGGCGCGCATGGCGTGGAGAAGCGCGACGGGCGTCTCAGGAGCATTGGCTTCGTCACCTCCAGCTATCAGAGCCCGGCCCTGGGACGCCCGGTTGCCTTGGCGCTCATCGAACGGGGGGCGGCGCGGCACGGCGAAACCATCGACGTTCAACATCTGGGCGTCGTGCGGCAGGCGACGATCGTCGCGCCTTGCGCCTTCGATCCGGAGGGGAGGCGGCTCCATGCGTAACCTTGCCGAAAAATGGCCGGCGGCGCCCGATTTCGCCAGAGCGACGCTGAACAAGCATGGCGTCACCCTGCGGACGGTTGGCGGGCTGAACCAGCTTCTGGTCAGCGGCGACCTCGGGGCCTGGTCGAAGGCGTCAAGGCTTGCCGGCGAAGGCATCGGCGCCGGAGCGGTTGCCAGCGGCGACACATACATGGTGCGGATCGCGCGCGATCGCCTTCTTGCGGTCGGCGAACAGCCGTTCCACATCGCGGCCGGCTGGCACGCGGCCGGTTTCGCCGTCACGGTCATGGATGCGGGACTGCATGTGTTCGAGATCGAGGGGCCGGAGTTGAATCGCCTGATCGCCAGGGGCACTGCGCTCGATCCGGGAGCGGCAAGCCGCTCGGCGTCGATCCTTTTCGCCGGCGTCGGCGTTCTGTTCTACTGGTTCGGCAACCCCGAGCGGGCGCGTCTCCATGTCGACCGGGGCCTTGCTCCGTATCTGTGGGAATGGCTGGAACAGGCGCAAGTGTTGTAGCGGGAATGGTTTCGGGTCTATCTAGCCGGCGTTCAATCTTGGCCCGTCCGCTATGCTTTCCGATTCCAATGTTGATGACGTCGTGCGGCGGTCCGGTCTGACCGGCAACACCAAGGTGACGCGCGAGGACTGGATGAACCTCGCGCTGGAGACGTTGATCTCCGAGGGCGTCGAGGCGGTGCGCGTGCTGGCGCTCGGGCAGAAGCTGAACGTCTCCCGGTCCAGCTTCTACTGGTACTTCAAAAGCCGCCAGGACCTGCTCGACCAGCTGCTGGACCACTGGCGCAACAACAACACCCGTTTCATCGTCGAACAGGCCGGCATGCCGGCCGCGTCGATCACACAGGCCGTGCTCAACATCTTCGAGTGCTGGCTGGATGAGAAGCTGTTCAATCCGCGGCTGGATTTCGCCGTGCGCGCCTGGTCGCGCCAATCCGCCGAAGTGCACCGGGTCGTCAACGAGGAAGACGACAAGCGCGTCGATGCGATCCGCGCCATGTTCTCGCGGCACGGTTATGCGGACACGGAGGCCTTCGTGCGGGCGCGCGTCCTCTATTTCACGCAGATCGGCTATTACTCCCTCGAGATCGTCGAGCCGGTCAGCAACCGTCTGTTCCTGACCCCGGCCTATTTGCTCACGCATACGGGCAAGGAACCTCGCGCAGGCGAGGTCGAGGCCTTTGCCGAAAAGATGCTGGCGAAGAGCCCCGGCTGACGAGCCTCCATCGGCGAACGATGGCCAGGAGCGGCTCTGTCGCCTATATAGGCGTTTTTTCAGCCTGATCGCCGTTCCGTGAACCCTGCCCCCCGCCTGCAAGCCACAATCGAACTTATGCATGAAGTCGATAGCGTCGCGCGTCCCGCGGATGCTGTCGTCTCGGCCTGGTTTCGGGCCCGGCGCTATATCGGCGACAGGGACCGTGGCCAGATCTTGGAGTTGCTTTATGGACTTCTGCGGCACCATGCACGGCTTGGCTGGTGGCTGGCAAGGCATGGGCGCGAGGATAGGCCTCGCAACCGGCTGCTGGTGTGGCTGACGCTGAAGGAAGGCGAGACGCCCGATCAGATCAAGGGCCTGTTCAACGGGGCGAAATTCGCGCCTGCCATGCTGACGGATCACGAGCAGGCGCTGCTGGTCAAATTGCAGGGCTCGGCGATCGACCATCCCGGCATGCCGGAAGAGGTGCGCCTTGAATGCCCGTCCTGGGCGGCCGATCCCCTGCGGCGCCGTTTCAAAGAAGCGTTCGGCCAGGAGATGGCAGCGCTTCTGACGCCGCCGCCGCTTGATCTGCGCGTCAATCCGATCAAGTCGACGCGCGAGGCCATGCTCAACGCGCTGAAGGATCTCGGCTTGCGGGCGCAGCCGTCGACCATCGCTCCTTACGGCATTCGTGTGCATGAACGCCCCTCGCTGGCGAGCCTGCCGATGCTCAGGACCGGTGAGGTCGAGATCCAGGACGAGGGCTCGCAGCTTGTCGCCATGCTGGTCGATGCCCGGCCGGGCGAGCGCGTGGTCGATTTCTGCGCCGGAGCCGGCGGCAAGACGCTGGCTATCGCCGCGCAGATGAACAACAAGGGCCATGTCGTCGCCTGCGACGTCATGGAAGGCCGTTTGAAGCGCGGCGCCGAGCGCTTCCGGCAGGCAGGATTGCACAACATCGAGACCAGGCTTCTGGCCGGCGAAACGGATCGCTGGATCAAGCGCCACAAGGGTGGTTTCGATCGCGTGCTGGTGGACGCGCCATGCAGCGGCACCGGCACATGGCGACGCAATCCCGATGCACGCTGGCGCGCGCGAGAGGAACAGGGTCTGGACAAGCTCGTGTCGCTGCAGGCCCGGATCCTGACAAGCGCGGCGCGCCTGCTGAAGCCCGGCGGACGGCTGGTCTACGCGACATGCTCGATGCTGTCCGAGGAGAATGAGGACCAGGTGGCCGCTTTCCTGGCGAGGCATCCCGCCTTTCGTGCCGTGCCGCTCAACGAGGCCGCGCCGCGGCTGACGAATTCGGCCCATTCCGACTACCTGTCGCTGACGCCCGCGCGCAACGACACCGACGGCTTCTTCGCCGCCGTCATGCAGCGGGAAGTCGCGCTCCCAGTCGGGGCCGCCGATATCCATTCGCGATCCATTTCTTGAATGACCCGAAGGGGGCCGGAAGCGGACGGTCCGGTTCTGGGACGACCCAGCGAGAAAGGTGCCATTCCGCTGGCGCCCCCATCTTGGCCGCAACGACGTCGCTTGCCGTTGCCGGAAAACAACCGCGGCGCCGCGTCGGCCGCCTTGCGCCAGCACCTGCCTCTTGACGCTTTCAGCCGTGATACGCTCCTACCAATCGGTCATCAGGGGTGTGTGGCTGAAGGCGGGTGACGAGCGTGGCGAGTTTGGCTTGACGGTGTGTGTCAAAGGAATCCTGATTCCTTTAGATTGCGACTAGGCCTAGCCCGGTGGCGAGGCAGCCACAGGATGGACATTTCAGCCCATATGGAAAATGATCATGTGCCGTGCACAACATTGCAGTGCTCGGGTCTCGACGAAAAAGGCTGAGCGTAAAAGCGGATCAACCGACCTCCGGGTCCAGCGAGTGGGGACGCAAATGGACACCACAGGCAATGGGCAATTGCGTTGCGACGTGGGCGGGCGACCGCGTCAACCGGCCGGCTGGCTGGCCCGCGCCGCCGTGCCGGCGGCATTCCTGCTCGCCATGGCTTTCAGCGGCACTGCGTTTGCGCAGGACCAGCAACTGCCCGTGGTGACGGCGGCCAAGCCGGTGGTGCGTGACATCATAGAGGACGACGAGTTCGTCGGGCGTTTCGAAGCCGTCGACCAGGTCGCCATCCGTTCGCGAGTCAGCGGCTATCTGGACAAGGTCAGCTTTCAGGACGGCGCACTGGTCAACAAGGGCGACCTGCTCTTCACCATCGACCAGCGGCCGTACCAGGCCGCTTATGATGCCGCCAAATCGCAAGTGGACGTCGCCAAGAGCCTGCTCGAATTCACCAAGATGCAGCTGGATCGCGCCAACGAACTTGCCAAGACCGGGAACATCTCGCCCGCCACGGTCGACGACCGCCGGCGGGAATACCTTGCGGCGCAGGCGCAGATGCAGGGCGCGACGGCTGCGCTGACGACCGCCAGCCTGAACATGGAATTCACCGAGATCAAGGCGCCGTTGTCCGGCCGCATCGACCGCCGGCTGGTGTCGGTCGGCAACCTCGTGCAGCCGGATTCCACCTTGCTGACGACCATCGTCACACGCGATCCGATCGATTTCTATTTCGACGTCGATGAGCGGCTGTATTTCAGCTACGCCCGCGACGCGAAGGCGCGTGGCGGCAGCATGCAGGAAGGCGCCGGCGGGCTCGATGTGCAGGTTCAGGTCGCCGACCGCGCGGAGGCGGTGTTCAAGGGCAAGCTCGATTTTGCCGAGAACCGGATCGACAACGCGACCGGCACAATGCGGGTGCGTGCGAGGTTTGCCAACCCCGACGGCGTTCTCCAGCCAGGCATGTTCGGGCGCATCAACGTGCCGGGGTCACTGCCGCATAGCGGCGTGCTGGTGCCCGACGAGGCGATCGGCGCCGATCAGGATCGCCGTATCGTGTTGCTGGTGGACGAGGCCGGAATGGTGTCGGCGAAGCCCGTGCGCACCGGACCGCTTCTCGACGGCTACCGGGTGATCCGCTCGGGCCTGACCGGCGCCGAGACGATAATCGTCAACGGGCTGATGCACGCAAGGCCCGGCACCAAGGTGAAGGTCGAGATGGTGACGTTGCCGCCCAAGGTCGAAACCGCCGGGCTGCAGCAATGAGGTTCGCGCATTTCTTCGTCGACCGTCCAATCTTCGCATCGGTCGTTTCGATCGTCCTGCTGATCCTCGGCGGGATTGCTTATACCCAGCTGCCGGTCGCGCAATATCCCGAGATCGCGCCGCCGACCATCGTCGTTCGCGCGCAGTATCCGGGCGCCGACGCCCAGACGGTCGCAGCGACGGTGGCAACGCCGATCGAGCAGGAGATCAACGGCGTCGAGGGCATGCTCTACATGTCATCCTATTCGTCGGGCGACGGGTCGATGGCGCTGACCATCACCTTCAAGCTGGGCACCGATCTCGACAAGGCGCAGGTGCTTGTGCAGAACCGCGTGTCGGTCGCCGAGCCGCGCCTGCCCGAAGAGGTCCGCCGCCTCGGCATCACCACCACCAAGAGCTCGCCCGACCTGATGATGGTCGTGCATATGCTGTCGCCCGACAATACCTACGACCAGCTCTACGTCTCGAACTACGCCCGCTCGCGGGTGCGCGACATACTGCTCAGGTTAGACGGCGTCGGCGACCTCATCATCTTCGGTGAACGCGAATATTCGCTGCGCATCTGGCTTGATCCGGAAAAGCTATCCGCCCTAGGGATGACCTCGGGCGATGTGGTGCAGGCGCTGCGCGACCAGAACGTCCAAGTGTCGGGCGGCTCGATCGGCGCGCCGCCGACCGGCACTGGCACGGCGTTCCAGTACACGGTCACCACGCAAGGCCGTTTCAACGACGCCCGCGACTTCCGATACGTCATCGTCAAATCGACCGACGACGGGCGCCTGATCTCGCTGCAGGACGTGGCGCGCATCGAACTCGGAGCCAAGGATTACGTCACCAACTCCTATCTCAACGGCAAACCGGCGGTCGCGCTCGCCATCTTCCAGCGGCCGGGCACCAATGCGCTCGCCGCGGCCGCGGAGATCCAGGACAAGATGAAGGAGCTTTCCCGCGACTTCCCGAAGGGGTTGAACTACGACATCGTCTACAATCCGACCGAGTTCGTCGCCGAGTCGATCCAGGAGGTCTACAAGACGATCCTCGAGGCGATGCTGCTCGTCATCATCGTCATCATCGTCTTCCTGCAGTCGTGGCGCATGGCGATCGTGCCGATCGTGGCGATCCCCGTGTCGCTGATCGGCACGCTGGCGGTGCTTTACGCCGCCGGCTTCTCGCTCAACATGCTGACGCTGTTCGGCCTCGTTCTGGCGATCGGCATCGTCGTCGATGATGCGATCGTCGTGGTCGAGAACGTCGAGCGCAATATTGCCAGTGGGCTGGCGCCCAATCCGGCGTCGCACCTGACCATGAACGAAGTCGGAACGGCCATCATCGCGATCTCGCTGGTGCTGATAGCCGTGTTCGTGCCGACAGCCTTCATCCCCGGCATTTCCGGGCAGTTCTACCTGCAGTTTGCGATTACCATCGCGGTCTCGACGGCGATCTCGGCATTCAATTCGCTGACGCTTTCGCCAGCGCTGGCCGCACTGCTGTTCAAGCCGCACCATGCCGCGGCGGCGGCGCCGCGCTTTTTCCTGGCGCGGTTCGGACGGGCGCTCGCCGACGGCTTCAATCGCGGCTTCGACAGGGTCGCCCATTGGTATTCCAGCATCATTCGCGTGCTGGTCGGCTCGCGGATAGCGATCACCGCCATGCTGGCCGTTTTCGCGGCCCTGATCTACGCCACGGTCTACATGGCGCAGACGGTGCCGCGCGGTTTCATTCCGTCGCTCGACCAGGGCTATGCGATCGTCGTCGTCCAGTTGCCCGACGGCGCCTCGCTGTCGAGGACCGATGCGGTCATCCAGCAGGCGTCGCAAATCATCCAGAAAACCCCAGGCGTCGACTACGCAGTCGCGTTCGCCGGCTTCTCCGGCGCGACCTTCACCAACGCCAGCAACCAGGGCGTGATCTTCGCCAGGTTCAAGCCGTTTGATGAGAGGCTGAAAGCCGGCCAGTCGGCGACCAGGGTCATCGGCAATCTGTTCGGCAGCCTGCAAAGCATCAAGGAAGCCTTTATCATAGCACTGCCGCCGCCGCCTATTCGCGGTGTCGGCAATGCCGGCGGCTTCAAGCTGCAGATCCAGGAGCGCAACAGCGCCGACATGCGGCAGATCCTGGCGCTTGCCTACGAAATCGCCGGCATGGCCAACAAGACGCCGGGGCTGACGGGCGTGTTCACCACGTTCTCCGCGTCGAGCCCGCAATTCTTCCTTGCGATCGATCGCGACAAGGCGCGCATCCTTAACGTGCCGATCCCCAACATCTTCGAGACACTGTCGATCAATCTGGGCACCGCGTATGTCAACGACTTCAACGCTTTCGGGCGCGTCTACCAGGTGCGGGCGCAGGCCGACCAGCCGTTCCGCCTCGATCGCGCCGACATCTTGAAACTGAAGGTTCGCTCGGCGACCGGCGCGCTGGTTCCGCTCGGCACGTTGATCGAGATCCGCGACGTCACCGGTCCGGCGCTGGTCCAGCGCTACAACATGTATGTCTCGGTGCCGCTGCAGGGCAACGCCGCGCCCGGCGTTTCCACGGGCGACGCGCTGGCATTGATGGAGGGGATCACGGCAAAGACGTTGCCGGCCGGTACCTCCTATGAATGGACCGAGCTCGCCTATCAGGAACGCAACACCGGCAATGCCGCTGTCTATATCTTCGGACTGTCGGTGCTGTTCGTGTTCCTAGCGCTGGCGGCGCAATATGAAAGCTGGGTGCTGCCGTTCGCCATTGTGCTGGTGGTGCCGCTAGGCGTGCTCGCGGCGTTGCTCGGCGTGTCTTTGCGAGGGCTGGACAACAACATCCTCGTGCAGATCGGCCTCATCGTGCTGATCGGGCTTGCCGCCAAGAATGCGATCCTGATCGTGGAATTCGCGCGCCAGGCGCAGGAGCGGGGCCTGTCGGTCACAGAGGCTGCCGTCGAAGCCTGCCGGCTCAGGCTGCGGCCGATCCTGATGACTGCCTTCGCGTTCATCCTCGGCGTCGTGCCGCTGATGATAGCAACAGGCCCCGGCGCAGAAATGCGCCAATCGCTCGGCACCGCGGTGTTCTCCGGCATGCTCGGTGTCACCTTCGTCGGCCTTTTCCTGACGCCGGTGTTCTACGTTACGCTCAGGTCGCTGTTTTCACGGCGCAAGCCCCGTGCCGACGCGGAGCCCTCGGGGCCGGCCGAGGCGCCCTCGGAGGCGGCCGCCGAGTAGGGCTACGAATTCGCCGCGACCGAGCGAATGGCGACGTTTCTTCCTTCCTGTCGAAGGCGAGGTTAGCGATTGTTGGAACTAATGTCGGTCCAACCTCGACGGCTGGTGTCGCTGCCGTTACGACTATAAGCTTGAATCCCCATAACGGTCATTCGCCGAGTCGTTCTCAAACTACTGCATTGGGGCGCCAAGCTGCCGGCGAAATCGGATCTGCTTGTGGGTCGGATCGCCACCCTCAGGTCAGCTATGCTGACGGGGCGTTACGGCTCACTTCTTTGGAAACGGCACGCCCTTGGTGGTGAATCTCTGCCCTCTGCCGATCGGGCGCACGGGGCGCTTGGTGGCGGCGGCCTTGCCGGTGCCGGGCGGCTGGTGGGCGGGCACGAGCTGGTCGGGGCGGGGACCGATCAGGTCGGCGCGGCCCATCTCCTTCAGGGCATCGCGCAGCAGTGGCCAATTGTCGGGGTCGTGGTAGCGCAGGAATGCCTTGTGCAGCCGGCGCTGGCGCCCGCCGCGAACGGTCTCGACCTTGTCGGTCGCGCCGCGCCGCACGCCCTTCAGCGTGTTGACGCCGGTATGGTACATGGCCGTCGCCGTCGCCATGGGCGAAGGCAGGAAGGTCTGCACCTGATCGGCGCGGTAGCGGTTCTTCTTCAGCCAGAGCGCCAGCTGCAGCATGTCCTCATCGGTGGTGCCGGGATGGGCGGCGATGAAATACGGAATGAGGTAGTATTTCTTGCCGGCTTCCTTTGCGGCTGCGTCGAACATCTCCTTGAAGCGGTCATAGGTGCCGATGCCGGGCTTCATCATCTTGTCGAGCGGCCCGCGCTCGGTGTGCTCTGGCGCGATCTTGAGATAGCCGCCGACGTGGTGGGTCACCAGTTCCTTGACATATTCGGGGCTCTTGACGGCGAGGTCGTAACGCACGCCGGAGGCGACCATGACCTTCTTGACGCCCTTGACCTCGCGCACCTTGCGATAGAGCCGGATCAAGTCGTCATGCGAGGTGTTGAGGTTGGGGCAGATATCGGGAAACACGCAGGACGGCAGCCGGCAGGCCGCCTCGATCTTCGGGTCCTTGCAGGCCATCCGGTACATATTGGCGGTCGGCCCGCCGATATCGGAGATCACGCCGGTGAAGCCCGGGGTCTTGTCGCGGATCTTCTCGATCTCGCGCAGGATCGAGCCCTCGGAGCGGTTCTGGATGATGCGGCCCTCATGCTCGGTGATCGAGCAGAAGGTGCAGCCGCCAAAGCAGCCGCGCATCACCGTCACCGAGAACTTGATCATGTCCCAGGCGGGGATTTTGGCATCGCCATAGGACGGGTGCGGCGCGCGCGCGTAGGGCAGGTCGTAGACGGCGTCCATCTCCTCGGAGGTCAGCGGGATGGGCGGCGGATTGAGCCACAGGTCCCGATCGCCATGGCGCTGGACGACCGGGCGGGCATTGCCGGGATTGGCCTCGCGGTGCAGCACGCGCGAGGCACGGGCATAGGCATCGCGATCGCCCTCGACCTGCTCGAAGGACGGCAGCCGGATCACGATGTCGCCGGGCTTGCGGCTAGCACCCTCGTCGGCGGAATCGAGATCGTCGGCATGGAGTTCGGTAAAATGCTCGGGCACGCGGCGAAACAGGGCGACGCCCCTGATGGCGTCGAGCTGGCGCGGCGTGTCGCCGGCGGCGAGCCCGTTCGCCACCTCGACCACAGCACGCTCGGCATTGCCGTAGATCAGGAGATCGGCCTTGGCGTCGGCCGGGATCGAGCGGCGCACCTTGTCGGACCAGTAGTCGTAATGGGCGATGCGGCGCAGTGAGGCTTCGATGCCGCCCAGCACGATAGGCACGTCCTTGTAGGCCTCGCGGCAGCGCTGCGTATAGACGATCGTGCAGCGGTCCGGCCGCTTGCCGCCCTCGCCGCCGGCCGTATAGGCGTCGTCATGGCGCAGCTTGCGGTCCGACGTATAGCGGTTGACCATGGAATCGAGGTTGCCGCCGGTGACGCCGAAGAACAGTCTCGGCTTGCCCAACGCCTTGAACGGCTCGGCCGATTGCCAGTCGGGCTGCGAGATGATGCCGACCCGAAAACCCTGGGATTCGAGCAGACGACCGATGATCGCCATGCCGAAGCTCGGATGATCGACATAGGCATCGCCCGTGACCAGCACGATGTCGCATTCATCCCAGCCGAGCGCCGCCATCTCGGCGCGGGTCATCGGCAGGAACGGCGCAGCCCGCCCCGCGGGAGACCCGCGGACCGACAGCGGAGTGATTTCTTTTTGGGCGCTGGCTATGGTTTCCATCGGTTCGACGTATAGGCCGCCGCCCGAGCGAATTCAATTAAGCTCGATCGTTCGACGGTATGTCTCAACCCGGCATCATGATGCAGTTGTCAACCCAACTCCCGTATGAAGGACCCGTCGACCTTGGGGCCGCCGGCGTTATGGAAATCGACATTCAGGCGCCAACCCGATGGGTGATGGGCAGCCGTCAGCAGCGCAAAGCCATCGCCCGGCGCAAAACTTGTCTGGACTTCGCAGCGATACGGCCCGCTCGCCAAATCGGGAAAGAAGAAGGTCTCATCAGCCTGGAAATCGTCGGCAACGCCATTCGCGAACGGATAAGGCGAGTACAGACCGGAACTATGGACCGAATGCAGGATGCACTGCTTGCCGGTAATGCAGTTTGTCACGTGGGCGGTAACAAGGCTGCTGAGGTGCTCGTCCCCGGACAGGAAGACAATTCGTGTGATTTCCTCGTCGCAGACAAACTTGAGCAATGCGTGCGCGGAGCGCGGGTATCCGTCCCATGCGTCGGAATGTAAGGCGCAGCTGGGGTCTTCGGCCACTTCTCGCCGACGTGGCAGGATGGCTGAAGGTGTAAGAACAAACTTGGGCAGCTCGGCATATTCGGGCCTGGTCAGCCATTCGCATAGCTTGTCGAACTGTTTGGGGCCTATGATCCTCGCCTTGTGCCAATTCGAAGCTGTCCGCCCCTCCCGCTCCGTGCGTGTATCACTGAGGAAAAAGGGTATGCCATCGTGGGTGAAATTGCGCCAAAGATGAGCCGGGAGGCGCCCGGTCTTGCCACGTTGATATTTAAGGTACGCCTGTTTGCCTGACACTATATCGTTGTCTTTGGCGCGCATTTTGGGATCGGGATCGTTGGCCCAGTTGTCCCGGATTTCGTGATCGTCCAACATGGTTTCGACCACCAGATCCAAGCGCTGCATCACCGCCATGACACCGCGACTCTGACCGCGCCGTTCATAGGCCATCCGGAAGCGATCATCAGTTACCTTGGGGTCGAAGAGGCCGGCGGTTGCATCGATGTACACCTGATCACCGGCCAGAAGCAGCAAGGTTGGCGCGCCGCTTTCGCCCAGCAGATCGGCAAGCGCGAGCAGGGAGGCATCGGCAGGCCCGCGTGTGGCATGCTCGCTGTCGGGCATATGGTCGAGGAAGTCACTGGGATATTGGCAACTGGCGAGGGCGAAGCGAATATGCGTTGGCCGGGCGCCTGTCCGGCGGTCGTAGCTTCGGTGCGATTTCTTAGGATTGCCTACGATCAGGCCACCACGCAAGTCGTCAAACGTGTCAGCCTCCAGCGCCTCACGAGCTGCCTGGACGGCCTCGTTCGTGGCCTTCAGCGCGTGTGGAAGGGTGTCGAAGACATCCGGCGTTGGACCTGACAAATCGGGCAGCCGCGGCAACCGCGCAAGGCCGCCGATACCCTCGGCCTGCACGTACAGCAGCAGCACCAGGACCTGCTCCGCGGCAGGCCATTCGTGGAGCGGAACATCGAACACGTACGGGGATGCACTTTGCGGTTTGTAAAGACCAACCAAACTCTCGCCTTGTTCCATCTGGTCGGGACCAGGTGCGGGCGCTGTCTCGACCATGCAAAGCCGATTTCCTGCTCGGCTAACGGGGACAAGGAGGGCGGCATGAGGAAACCCGCGCCCCCCGCTGTCTGCCGCCTGAACTCGAATCTTGCCAGCTTCGACCCCAATGCGTACGCCGAACGCCGGCGCCCTGGCCTCGAAGGGAAGAGAACGCGTCATTGTTTAACACTCCAACGCTTGCGTGGTGCGACCTCTGATTGGGTGTCTGGAATTCCAAGGTATTTCGCTATCACACCGCAAATCGACGCGGCGTCTTTGCCGATCAGGCAATCCTGATGACCGTGACCAGGTACGCACCAGGTCAGATAGGAGGGCTGGCCGAGACCCAGGCGTGCCTGGTTTTCATCGATAATCTGCCTGATCGCTTCCTTTGACTGTGGTTTTTCGACGGCTTCCGAGGATGGATTCAAGTGCGGCACGCCGGCCCCGCTGAGCATGTTTCGCATCAGCCTCAGGGTCGCAGGGTCAACCAGACCGTTCTCCGCTCCATGGATCGACATCATTGGGAATCGCAGCCGATCCCTGATCCTGTCAGGCAGCACGTAGCGATTTATGCCATCCCTATCTGTAACGGTATTGAGACTGGCGAAATGAATAACCTGCGAGACCGTCTCGACGCTGAGCGGGCCGAAGAAGTCGTCGATCTGGTCGAGCACAACGTCCGAGAGGTTCCTGAGCGAAAAGGTGCGCGAATAGAGCGCGTCCATCCGATGCCTCGTCCCGACCCAAGGCGTTACCCTACCTGGAGGCCAAAGCGGATTCTCGCGCCGAAACTCCCCAAGCGGCATTCTCGTTGCCGCGAGGGCTCGGTCGAGCAATTGACCGGCCAACGAAATTTCGCTGCGCGGGCTAAATACATAATCCTGAACTTGAAGAAAATATTGGACGTATCGCATTATATAGGCGGCGAGTACATTGGACGAGCTTAAAAGCATTGCAGGCCCGACCTGTGAGAAAACCACTCGCCCAATTTTTTGATGTATGTTTTGCTGATCAGACTCACCGAGCATTGCCATGCTGAACATTGCCGCGCCCATGCAATGGCAAACGACGTCGAGCTTTTCCTGCTTGGTGACGGCCAGCACGTGACGGATGGCGACCGGGATATCCTGCTCCGCCATCGCCTCGAATGGCCAGTTGCCAGTGGCCGTGGTCAAGCCCGAACTCGAGCGCATGTCGAGCACCCACACGTCGCGGCCAGCGTCGCATAGCGTCTGGGCAAGATTGCCGGGCACTGCAGCGTGGGCAAAGGTGGTGCCGCTTGCGCTGTAGCCGTGGATAAGCAGTACCGGGCGTTTCGGGACGCTGCTGTTGATCGGTCCGTCGGGAGTACCGTCATAGCGCGCCAGGCGGATGCGAATCGACGGCATCGCCGTGCCTAAGGTCAGCCATTCGATTTGCGGGTTCGGCAAACCCGCTACTACCCCGGGCAGTCTTTGTGGCACACGTTCCGATGGAGGGTCGGGACGGCGAAAACTCAGCGCATGTATCTGAAGCACGACACGCAAGCCGTAAAGCAGGAAGGACATCAAATCCGCCAGCGCGGCGACCCTGTTTTCCTGATCGACTATTCGCAGCAGGGGCACCTGCCGCCGGGCCAGGTAGCGCTTGTTGAGTTCCAGAACCGGTGGCTTCCTGCCGAGAGCAGTCTTGCGCATGCGCGGGAAAGCCACGACCGACATCTGTATCAGCTGCGTCCAGGGACTGGCGCCGCGTCCATATGTGAGCCGTTTGACCGCTCTGATCTTGCCATGCTGGAACATCGAGCTGTCGAACCCCGCGTCAGCAGCGGCTTTCTCGGACACCAGGTCATCTGCCTTGACGATCTTTTCGATGTGCAGATCGTATGCAATCAACCGCACCCCACCGGCACGGGAGCACAGGCGGAAAATGTCGGACGGCCCGATACCTGAGGGCCCTCCACTGTCCGGAGGCTTGAGACGCAGCCACTTCTGGCCTTGCTGGATGCAGGTGTAGGCGAGATCGCGAAATCCACGGTTGATCGCCCAAGCCAGCAGAGCACGCGCTGTTCGACCGACAGGACCAGACTCCTCGCGATCGAACAGACGCAGCGTGCCCGAAATTTCGGCTTCGACGGCGACGTCGCTTTCATAGGCTTGGTCGGCGACAGGGTCGAACTGCTTTCCTGCCCGCAGAATGCGCAACCGGCCGTCGGCGATCGGCAGAGTGCGGCCGCCTGGTGCCTGTAAAGAAAAGAGATCGGATAGGACCACGGGCTTGGTGGTGAGGGTCACTTCGACGGTATGCAGTCTTGCCTTGCCAATGCTGCCTGTCACCAGGGGAACTTGACCTCGCACCTGTTCAGTCAGTTCGATCCTGGTTGGAGTGGGTGCGGGATTGGTTCGCGGCGTAGAATAAATCGGTCTCGGGGTGCCGGCGGAATGCCGGGGCACAGGGGAGTCGATCAAGCGGCCGCCGCTAAGGTGCCATTTTTCCTTGAGTGCGCTGATCGCTCGCAACGCAAGAACGGCGATGGTCAGAGCCGGGTTGATGCCCAGGGACGTGGGAACGATCGAGCCATCGAGCACGACCAGTCCCTCGTGGAAAGGGCTGGGGGCAGTCTCGGCGGCGTTGAACACGCGTCCGCAATGGTCCGTAACGCCCTGTCGGACATCATCACCCATGGCGCATCCCCCAAGCGGGTGCACCGTCACCAGGGGACCGCGTTGGCGGCCGAATACGGCTTCCAGGCGGTCGGACAATGGCCGCCATAGCAGATTGTTGACCACGCGCCCTCCCAACCCCGATTTTTGAAGCAGGTCGGCAAGATGCCTGTGATGTCTCTCGAACCGCGGATCCAATCGCAACCCCGGCCATCGCACGGTGAGCATGCCGTCGCTGTTATCTTGAATGGCGCCACCCCGGGCCAGTTCGCCCTCGGCGTCGTCGCGGCCAATCATCGCCAGCACCAGGGAGTTCGCGATGGCGTCAGGGTCGACGGCAGCGTCGTCGGCCCATGAGGGATTTGGCTCCTGTTTCCCCCCATCGCCCTCTGCCACGCGATTGAGCACATCGAATGTGGTGGTGCTCTCCTCAAAAAGGCGGCGCAACGGTCCCGGCACCGCCAGATCCTGAATCACCAGGTCGGTATCTGCGTTGCCTTGGCGCAGATCGATCATCGCGGTTATTGTCGGACCGATCGCGCGGCCACCGTCGCGGGCAGAGCCAGCAGCCGGATCCTGCGTTTCATCGGCCACTCCATTGACCCGCGTCGTCAAGGCGTGGGCAACCACGAGCATATCCCCGTTAGCGGAGAACTTGCGGCCCAACTGGTCGGAGAACCTGGTGCGGTCATCCTGCGAGCGCATCAAGATTTCCGTCGAGCCGAACGTCCCGGCAGCGAGAATCACCCGCCTTGCCCGCAACGCAAACGGTTTCCGTTGGCGATCTCTCAACTGCCCGTCGGTGTGGTTGACGTCCACCTGCCATCCGTCCGTCAACGGCGAGACGCGCAGGACGGTGGCGCCGGTGACCATGCGAACTCCGCTTTGTTGGGCAAGGCGCAACAGATTCAGGTCGAGGGATTCTTTGGCGTTGTGGTTGCAGCCTGTGGCGCAGTCGCCGCACCGGCGGCACGAACCCATGGCTACCCCCGCGGAATTCGTGCGGCAATCGGATGCAACCGTTATCCGGGTCGGTTGCATCTTGCCGTCGCCCAGCTTCCTGAGTGCTTCGGTCTTGGCCAATGAAGGGACGCCGATGGCATTGGCCCCCAACCAAGCGCGCAGTTGTTCAGCCGTCTCGTCAAGCTTGGTTTCGTCACGAATCTCGGCAGGCCAGCGCGCCTCCTTGAAAACCTTGTGGTGGGGCATCTCCATGACACCGGCGTTGATCAATGAGCCCCCACCAAGGCCGGAGGCAACGAGCGCTGCGGCATCATCGCTCCAGCGCATGTCGTACAGTCCATCGAACACACCACGCTGGCGCTCCGCGAAGGGCGTCGTGAAGCGGACGTGTCCCGCCAAATCGGCCATGCGGGTTGGGAACATTCCCGCCAGGTACTCCTTGCCGCGTTCGAGCAAGCAGATCCTCAACGGGTTTCCTTGAGCATCCTTGCAGTTGCCAAGTTCCGCGGCAGCCACAGAGCCGCCATAGCCGCTGCCGACTATGACAATGTCGAAATCATACTTGTCCTTGGCGCGTCTCTTCCGTGGATCGGCGATCTGGGGCAGATCGCCGACCAATGCTTCGAGCCCTCGCGAGAGCCAAACTGTTGCGCGTGCCTTTTCGGCCCCCCCGAGATCGATGGACACTGGCCCCTCCCTGAAATAAGCCTGAAATATACGCGAAATTTAATGTAACGTCAGGAAGCCGCGTCCGGCAGATTGTGGTGGTATTCTTCAAGGCGTTTGCGACCTTCTGCTCCTTGGGTGCTGTTGTCGCGACTGCGGGGAGGACCATGAGGGAAACTCACGAGCTACTGGGGAGTTTCCTCCCCCTTAGGTTACTTGGGAGAATCCATGCGGTTCGCTCAGACGGCCCTGCAGCCGTCGAGTTTCCGGCTGCCGTGATGTTTGTCGATGTGTCCAGGTATACTGCCCTGGTCGAGCAACTGGCACGCCGAGGACAGGAAGGACTCGAACGAATTCCAAGCCTGCTCAGCCGCTCGTATTCACGCTGTGTGGAGCAGGTTCACGAGCGTGGAGGAGAGGTTCTGTACCTCGCCGGCGACGAGTTGCTGGCCTATTGGGCGGCGGACGGCGGCGGACTTGCAAGCGCCGTCCGGGCGGCGGTTGCCTGCGCCGAGGCTATCTGCGGCAACCAGAACGACCGCCCGGACAACGGCGAAGGCGACATCGCACCAGCACTGCATGTTGGTATCGGGGCGGGGCCCCTTTGGGCCGCGGCTCTGGGCAGTCAGCGCATCTGGACGCTCTTTGCGGGAGGAAGCGCGGTCCTGCAAGCCGCCCGCTCCCAGACTGTTGCGCGCAGATGGGAGTATGTGGTTTCGGAAAAGGCCAGCCTGGCCCTTGCGGGGCCGTCTGGACCGCGACCCAACTTGGACGCCGGAGCCACGAACCCTCCTCCAGCCGATTGGCTGGCGCGGTTTCTGCCATTGCAGCTCAGGGATCTGATCACTGACGTTGAATCAGGCCCGGCGGCCGAAGGCAGCGCGATTCCGGTCCGCCCCACAGGACATCGCCGGACAGCCGTCCACCTGGATACCCTTGCCGAAATAAGACCGATCACCGCTCTGTTCGCGCGAATAGCCGGGCTCGACGACGGCCAACCTCAGGACCTTGCTCGTTATCAATCGCTATACACGGCCCTGCAGGAAGATTTACGCTCGCGAGGCGGGCCAGCCGGCGAGCTGCTCTTGGACGACAAGGGTTTGGTTTTCTTCGCGGCGTTCGGAGCGCGAGGCAGCTTTCATCGCGATGACCCTATCCGCGCTCTGGATACTGCCCGCGCGATCAGTCTGACAGGTCAACATCTGGGACTGTCGACGTCCGTGGGGGTCGCCACCGGCGACGCGCATTTCAGTGTCGTCGGCAGCGCCCGCCGGCGGCAGCTCATGGTGTTCGGAGCTCCGGTGAATCGTGCGGCTCGGCTTATGACCGCATCAACAAGCATTCTATGCGATGCACCGACCGAGAGAGCCAGCCGGAGGTCATTTCGCTTCGAGGAACGCGGCACACTGCAACTCGAAGGGCTGGGGGAAATGGCGGCCGTCTTTTGTCCGGCAGACCAACGCGCCCCCGAACAAAACACGGCCTCGCTCATCGGTCGGGGGAACGAGCTGGGAGCCCTGGAACGCACATTTCACGAAGCCCGGGAAGGAAGCAGGCGTCTGGCGGTGATATTGGGCGAGTCAGGGATCGGCAAGACAGCGTTGATCAAGGCTTTCACGGACGAACTGCGTTTGGCTGGGACCGCCGTGTTCGTGGCTGGCGCCGAACGTGACGACCGCCGTACATCACTCTTGCCTTGGCGACGGCTACTTGCGGCCGTTCTAGGGCTCTCCTCGGGAAGCGACGGCGTTACGGTTCTTCAACGTGTCACCGAGCGTGTCCAAGGCCACCCGTCGGTCGCCGCGCGACTGCCGTTGCTCGGCGATGTGCTGGGCGTCGAAATCCCGCAGAACGACGCGACAAGGCACTTGGAAGGAGCCAATCGCGCTGATGCGACCATGCGACTTCTGGGCGACCTGATGGATAGGTTGTCACCACGTCCGCTGGTATTGGTATTGGAGGACAGCCAGTGGCTGGATTCGGCATCCTGGCGTCTCGTGGAGTGGATCCTCTCCTCGTTATCGTCGCTGCTCTTGATCTTGTGCGTGCGCTCGGACGAGGTACCGGAGGAGCTGAAGAACCTGCGCAGGCGGGCCGAGGCACCGGGGATGAATACAGGCGGAACCGATGCCGACGATCCGGCGCGGTTTTGCCGGATCGTGGATCTCGAAGAGCTCAACGACGTATCGATTTGCGAACTGGTCGCCCGCACGCTGGGGGAGGCGCCGCCACATGACGAACTTTTGCGCCGGGTTTGTGCATTGGCGGGCGGCAACCCGTTCTTTGCGGAGGAGATAGCCCTCACTCTGAAGAGCCAGGGACTCATCGCTGTGCGCGACGGCTTCTGGTGCCCAATTCGGCCGTTGGATCGTCTTAGATACTTCGAGGGGGTCGAACGGGTCATTCGCGAGCGCGTCGATCGGCTCGAAGCCGCCGCACAAGAAGCGATCAAGGCGGCGGCGGTGATCGGCCGCACCTTCAGCCGCGAGGCGCTTGCGACCTTGCTCAAGGGCATATTGCATGGCGGCGCCGTCGCCGCGGCCGTCGAGTCGCTTGCGGCCGCGCATCTCGTGCGTCAAGTCGTCAGTTCAGGCAATTACGAATTCCGCCATGATCAGATCCGGGACGTCGTCTATGGCGCAATCCCCGGTGAAGTCCGCCAGAGGCTTCATGGAGCATTGGCCGCATGGATGGAGTCAAGCCAGTCGGCTGCTACCGGCGCTGACACCGCGGCACTTGTCCAGCACTTTGAAGCTGCCGGGGACAGAATCAAAGCAGTGAGATACGCAAATCTCGCCGCAACCAAGGCCCTGCAGATCGGTGCATTTCGCGAGGTTGAGTCATTTTTGGGAATCTGCCTGAACTACGAGTCCGAGCAGCCTTGGAGTGCCGTTCAAAGGCTGCAGGCAGTGCGCTGGCGCAGGCAGCTCGGCGAGGCTCACTATAGCCGCGGCGACCTTCATGCTCAGGGCGTTTCAGTGAGACGGGCGCTGGTGTTGGCAGGCGAGCCAGTTCCACGCTCACCAGTGGCCCTTCTGACCCGGCTGCTCGGAAGCGGACTGCGCCTCGCATTTCAACAGATATTTCCACCTTCGGCCCGATCAGGCCAGGACAGCGCCTTAGGCTCTTGGGAGCAGGAACTGACTCGCTGCCTGAACCAGGCTGCCGTCGTGGACTATTTCGAACTTCGCTTCTCGCGGGCATTCTCACACACTGTCGCGGCCGTCACCTATGCCGAGCGAACTGGGGTCACAACCGAGATGGCGGTGGCGTCCGCCCAACTCGCTTGCGGTTTGGGGATTCTCGGGTGGCGGCGCGCCTGCCACTACTTCATGGCACGGGCGGAACGGGTCGCGATCACGCTGGCGGACCCATCGATCCACTCGCACCTCTGCAACCTCGACGCGTTATGGCGTATCGGGCATTGCGATTGGACGATGGTGGATCGTCGTCTCGATCAGTCGCAAGAACTTTGTCTCCAGGCCGGAGATCAACTGAGTTGGTGCAACGCCCAGGCCATTCGTTTCTGGTCTCTGTACTACCGAGGCCACTCGGGCGAACTGGAGCACACTGCCCAAGCATTGCTTTCACGGGCGCAGAACAGCGGAAACCTCCAGCAGGAAATCTGGGCGCTGCGATGCAAATCCTTGTGCGTCCTTCAGGCGGATAGCCCCCGGGAAGCGGTCGACATTCTCAGGCTGACCACGTCCGCCATGGTCGGGTCTTCCGATCTCGCCGACATGGTTTCGGCAAAGGGTTCGCTCGCGCTTGCACTTGCACGAATTGGGCAACATGCAGAGAGCGTCCGGGCGGTTGTGGATGCGCTACGCCTCCTGCGCGAGATGGGTCGACCGACTGTGCACAGCACACTACCCGGCATCACCGGAGTGATCGAAGTGCTCCTGCGCGGCCGCGAGGCGGGCTTGTCGAGAGAATACGACCAATGGCGGCACTGGGAGAGGCAAGCACTGCATGAGCTCAAGCGCTTTCGCCGTGTGTTTTCTGTAGGCGCCCCGCAGTATGCGTTGTGGGTCGGCGTGGCGCACTGGCTGGATGGACGCAATGAACTGGCTATCTCAACCTGGCAACGTGGGCTCGCGGCCGCTCAGCGTCTCGCATTGCATCGGGACGCGTCGATGATCGCGGCCGAGATAAGACGCCGACAGGACCGGGTCTAGCAGCTCGTGGCTCGTCGCGATCATCCAGACGCTCATTTCGAGGTCAGGTCGGACCGATTCCGAGGAGGCTGGGGGTTCGCATATGGAGATCGGTGCCGCGAAGCCGCCATTCGCTGCCGGCCCGGCCAAGACATTCGTCATGTCGTCACCAAGCTTCAGCGTCACGCTGCTTGGCGCCACATTGGCCAGCAGACACGGCTTCGGGCGAAGCGCTACCGTAGGTCCGCGTTTTAGCTATTATTTCAATAGTTTACAAGGAGATTGGTAGCGGGAGCCCGTTTCGTACAATCCCTCCCGGTTCAAGTCCCGTTCGGCTGCGCAGACACCGTTCGCAAGATCGGTTGAATGGCAGGTTTAGGGTGCCGGCGTGACAGGCCGACCGGATGAACTTTGCAATCAACGATTTCAGAGTTTTACGCATTTTTCGAGCAGGTGTGGACAAACCGCGAAACTTTGAATTCCTAGTTCTCGGCGAAGCAGCGCGATCGAAGGACTCTGCCCAGCGGCTGATGCGGCTTCGAAACGCTGTCGCAAGTGATGACCTACTTCGTGGAAATTGTGATATCTTGCCCAACTTGCAGCTGTGCTGTTCTGGGAAGAAGCAGGGTCCAAAATGCAATTGATGAAGGCAATCGTAATAATCTCTATGGCGTTGCTCTCAGCGCCTGCTAACGCGTCGGAAACCCACACTTACGTCATCGAGAACAGCGATTATTCTCATTATAGAAGTGCGGTTCTCAAGCTAACATTCGACGGGGACGCAATCGCGGGCGACATGACGGCGCTTAAAGGGGATGACAGTCCTCCCATTAGAGTGAGCGGGCAGAAGACTGGTGCCAATGCAATGACACTTAAGTTTGACTCGAATAAAGGAATAGGTTTCAAAGGTCGAACCCTGAGCTTCTCGAGGGCGATTGAATACGATCGCCTCCACTGGCGCGAGGCCGTTGTGGACATCTGGCGTCCGCGCTACGGAGAGCTTTCCGAAGCTGCGAAGACGTTAACGTACCAACCTTGTGGCGACATGTACGGCAGTCTTAATGTCGAGCGTCGCCATGCTGCTTCCGGCAAGAAAATTCGCGACGCGTTGTTGGCAGACCAAGAACTTAGCGGGTCCGTCATTGAATATGAGAGCTTAGAGAATCTGCCGGAGCGGGGGCCAGAGTCATTTCCCGAGGAGCACCGTAAAGAGCTTAAAAGCGGGCGTCCTGTAGACTATCTTACGGGGAAGGTCGACCACGATATCTGGTACATTTTTGTGCCGACTGGCACCGAGGCATATTACGCAACGAAGCTTCGTGCGACGGGCCTTTTCTATGTCGATTTTGATATTGGTGGGTGCGCCGGAGCCGACCGCAGCTACTTCACTGTTGGTAGAGAGAAGCTTTTCGATTCATCTGGTCGCGTTTCGGAGCAAAAGATGGTTTCATTCATCAATACCGGTTTGGACAAATTGCTTTCGGGTGGCGGAAAATACAAGTATTGGAAGTCGAAGCCACAGATTACAAAGGTAAAAATTCCTCCTTACCCTGTTGATGTATCTTATGAAATTCGCGCCGCATCCGAAATCACCAGGGGAACCATCGGTCAATGGGATCAATTGCGCGTGTCGTTTGAGCCTTTCGACAATGTGACTAGGAATTTTGGTGAGTATTCAATACTTCTTTGGGCGGAGCGCATGAAGTCAGTTCGTCGAAGCGCTGGGAGCGATTCTCCGCCGGATGAAACATATTTCAAGAAAGACCAAGAGTATTACGACGAGGCAATCGCTGCGACTTCGATAGCGAATGGACTTGGGGAAGGTGATTGCGTTTTTGCAAGGATTGGCTTCGAAGATGTCGTCCCAAAGAAGGTCGTAGACCGCCTGAAATGTTCGTCCGATGAATGAAAGTCGTCCTGATTTTGTTTTGAGGATAAGCGGGGGGGAATTCTGTGTATCAGAATCAGATACGAATGCTTGTTGCGTTGATCATATTGCTCGGTCATTTGGCCGTGTTTTTGTCAGGTCTGATGCTTGGCATATTTGGGCCACTGGCTGGAACGGATGTCGTGCAGATGATTGTTATGACGCTGCCGGTTCTTGGGGCGACGGCGTTTGCGGCGCTGAATTACGTCCTTGCAAACGAGCAAGGCGTGGGCCGCGCATACAAGGTGAGCTCGGGATTTGCGTTCATCGTCGTCTTGTTTCCAGTCTGTCTGCTGAGCGCGATCTTCGCGATATTCTATTTCGTGTACATTCAAGTGCCAGGTATGGGGCCTGATAACATGAAGGTCAGCTTGGGTGGCGTCGAGACGATATTTGGGTCGTATCTCGGAGCGATTTCTTCTCGCCTTTTTGGCGCGCCGAACGCGGCAACCTCGACCTGAGATCATAGCAAGCGGCGGGCTGCACCTGCCAAGCTCGGTGCGCGGAGCGGTGCGGACGCTTTGAGTAGCGTTGGCAATCCGTGAATTTGTGACCAGATTGTGGTTCGGAACTCAGGGGGTGAGAGCATGGAGATCGCAGCATTCACCAACCGCCCAGCGGCCGATTGGACCATCGCGGATCTTGAAGCTGTGGGCCAAGCAAAGCTACCGGAATCGCTCACACTTGAGTTCAAGGGAGACTTCGAAGCGGGCGCTGAAGAGCGGTGGCGTAAGAACCAGGATCAGATCTCGGCAAAGAGCAGGGACAGAATTGCCGAGGAGATCGTCGCATTCGCGAATGCCTACGGCGGAGTGCTTCTGCTCGGTGTAAAGGAGAAGCCCAATAGCGATGGCATCAAGGTATCGGCAGGCCTTGGGATTCCCATTCCGTCGGTAGCTCAATGCGCGGAACGGCTCGAGCAAAGCCTTCGTGCCGTAATCGATCCCCCGCTTCCTTTGTTGGATGTAAAGGCCGTCAAGGCGACCGATGATGGCTCAGGCTATATTGTCTTCAAGGTGTCCCAGTCCCTTTCCGCCCCTCATGGAGTTGGGCTGCCAGCTGCAGGTCACGTCAGGCGCGGCTCCGCTTGCCAGCCTATGACTATGCGCGACCTCCAATCGATTTTCTGGGAGGCCAGAACGGCCATCGATAGGGTGAACGATACGTTCCGGGCTAGGCGACAAGATTTCAATCGAGATCTCGTCGACCTGAGGTTGGTCCCAGGATTTCCAACTCATGTGCTCTATCGCTTTACCGTGGTGCCTGCCCGGCACTTCCAAGTTCCACATCTTCCGTCCGTGTTTCTTGGCAGGGAGTTTGGGGTCAGAGAGGTGCCGTTTCAAACTTCTCAGATCGACGATTTCACTTTCAGGAACGCACACTGGCGGCCGGCAGCCGGCGGCGTCATGGCGTTTGAGCATTTTGACCAGGATTACAAGCAAGTCCGAATTTGGGGTGATGGCACTTGGAGCCTGATGGGGCGCCACATCGTGGGCCATCTTAGCCAATTTCCTGGCTGGTATGCCGTGGGGGGTCTTTGGCTTCTCTACAACGCGTTGCGTTTCCGCCGCCGGCAAGGCTTTGTCGACACACCTCTATACATTGAAGGCGAGATATTCGGCTCGAAGGATCGCGAGGTCTACTTCTCCGTCAATGGATCGGACGGCGTCAAGGCGCCTTGGGAACCGGCTCTGACGGATCGGTTGGAGCTTGGCCGCGATCACGAATTCGACGATGTGGCGCAGCTTTTCGCAGAGCAGGTGGGCTGGGCGTGTGGCCTCGACATTGACTTCTCGAATCTACGTCTTGGGCCGAACTTGAATCTGCCGCTATGACATCGGACGGTCGAAGTAGATCGGCCGCCATCGCTCGGCCGCGAATGTGCCGACGATGGACTGCAACTCGTCGGCCGGTTCCTCGGCGCCGACTTTGCGAAGGGCGGCGATGCCGGCGGCAATCGAGACCGATCCGGGGTTATCAGCCAACAATTCGTCTCGGAGGAACCTAAGGCGGCGGTCCGCAATCTCGTCTCCAAGGTCACGGTGTACCCGCCGAACCCGGGCGAGCAGCCGCAGATCAGGATCGACGGCTACCTGTCGACCCTAGTCGACGAAGATCTTGCGCAACGTGTCTCCCTTCGAAGGAGATGGTAGCGGGAGAGGGACTTGAACCCCCGACCCCAGGATTATGATTCCCGTGCTCTAACCAACTGAGCTACCCCGCCAGGGTGGCAAATGGCCCGGAAAACCGTCCTGAATGGACGGGCGTCGCGAGGCGTTCGCCAAGGTCGCGCGGATATAAGGTTGGGAGGGTAAGCCTGTCAAGCTTGGATGATGCCGACATGCCGGCATAATCCAGCCCGTATAATCTCGTCCCAGAAAAGCTTTGCCGGACAGACACTCAGGGCATGTGCCGGGGTTGAGTTCGGCGGGGCACGTCGCTATGTCTCGGCAATGAAATTCTAGAGTTGAACGAATGAAGCCGCGCATCGCCGTCCTCGGTTGCGGATACTGGGGCAGCAACCATATCCGCACCCTCAAGGCGCTTAGCGCGCTCTATGCCGTTTCCGACGTCAACCGCGCCCGCGCCGAAGGTTTCGCCAGCGAGCAAGACTGCCTGGCGATCGAGCCGGACAGACTGTTGGAGCGCAACGATATCGATGCTATCGTCATGGCGCTGCCGCCGCAATTCCATGCCGACACCGCCGTGCGGGCCGTCGAAAGCGGCAAGGACGTGCTGGTGGAGAAGCCGATCGCGCTGACGGTCGCCGACGCCGAGCGCGCGGTGAAGGCGGCCAAGGACAATGGCCGCGTCTTCATGGTCGGCCATGTGTTGCGCTTCCATCCGGCCTTCGAGACGCTGAAAGGGCTGATCGACAATGGCGAGCTCGGCGAGGTGCGCTACATCCATTCACACCGGCTCGGCCTCGGCAAGTTCCACACCGAGAACGACGCGCTCTGGGACCTTGCGCCGCACGATTTGTCGATGATCCTCGCCATCACCGGCACCGAGCCGATCGAGGTGAGGGGCGAGGGCGCGGCGCTGCTCGACAATCTCAGCGACTTTGCGCATCTGCATATGCGCTTCCCGAACGGCCTGCGCAGCCATCTCTTCGCCTCGCGCCTCAATCCCTATCGGGAGCGGCGGCTGACGGTCGTCGGCACCAAGGCGATGGCCGTGTTCGACGACGTCGAGCCCTGGGAGCGCAAGCTTGCCGTCTACCGCCACGCAGTCTGGCAGGACAGCGGCCAGTGGGCGTTCACGGCCAACGAGCCCTCCTACGTGCCGGTCGGGGAGGGCATGCCGCTGACGCGCGAGCTTGCCCATTTCATGCAATGCATCGAGACGCGCGCCGAGCCGCGCACCGACGGCGAGGAAGCGATCCGGGTGCTGCGCATCCTGACCGCTGGCACGGTGATCCATATGGGCTCGCCCGCCTGAACGGACTTGGCAGCTGACGGATACGAAGATTACTCGGCGGGAATCTGCGCCGGCCTTGCCGCAAGCCTGGACAGCATGGCCTCGGCCTCGGCTCCACGCTCGGAACGCTCGATGAAGCCGCCGCCGAACACCCGCGCCTCGTTGCCGTCGTCGGAATAGAGCACGCAGGCCTGCCCGGGCGCGATGCCGGACTCGCCGTCGGCCAGCTCGACCGACGTCACGCCGTTGCGGTGATGCAGCACGGCCGGACGCGGCGGCCTGGTCGAGCGGACTTTTGCGAAAAGCTCGATGCCGCCTGCCGGTACGTCCGACAGCGGCCCGTCGCCAAGCCAGTTCATGGCGCGCAGATAGATCTTGTGCGTCTCCAGCGCCTCGCGCGGGCCGACGATGACGCGCGCCCGGTCGGCGTCGAGATGGACGACATAGAGCGGCTCGCCGGAGGCGATGCCGATGCCGCGGCGCTGGCCGATGGTGTAGCGCAGGATGCCTTCGTGGCGGCCGAGCACACGGCCATCGATATGGACGATGTCGCCTGGGTTGGCGGCCGCGGGCTTCAGCTTGGCGATGATGTCGGAATACTTGCCCTGCGGCACGAAACAGATGTCCTGGCTGTCCTGCTTGGCGGCGACGGTCAGCCCCATCTCCTCGGCAATGGCGCGGACCTGCGGCTTCGAAAGACCGCCGAGGGGAAACCGCAGATAATCGATCTGCGCCTGCGTGGTAGCGAACAGGAAATAGCTCTGGTCGCGGTCGGCGTCGACCGGCCGGTAGAGGGCGCGATGCGCGCCATTGGCGCGCGAGCGGATGTAGTGGCCGGTGGCCAAGGCGTCGGCGCCGAGATCCTGCGCGGTCGCGAGCAGATCGGCGAACTTCACCGTCTGATTGCACGATACGCAAGGGATCGGCGTCTCGCCGGCGACATAACTTTCGGCAAAGGGATCGATGACCGCCTTGCGGAAACGCTCCTCATAGTCGAGCACGTAGTGCGGAATGCCGAGCGTCTCGGAAACGCGGCGGGCGTCGTCTATGTCCTGGCCGGCGCAGCACGAACCGGCGCGATGTGTGGCCGCGCCATGATCGTAAAGCTGCAGCGTCACGCCGACGACGTCATAGCCTTCGCGCTTCAGGATGCCCGCGACCACGGACGAATCGACACCGCCCGACATCGCGACGACGACGCGGGTTTCTTCTGGGCGGCGAGGGAGGTCGAGGCTGTTCATGGTGCTTTCACTGTGCGGCGCTCAAATGCCAATGGCCGGAATATAGGTCAAGCGCCTCGTCTGCGCCAGCTTGCGGCCCAGGACGAAATTACCGGCAATTTCAGGGCCTGGAGGCCGGTGTTTCAAATTCTAAACGATATCCTAACCGGGCGTTCACGATCCTTACCTAGTGATTAGGGTTCGCTTAGGCAATTTTTAAAGCTGTGGCGGTACTGTGGCGGGGATTGGGTCTTTGAGTTTTTAGTAGAGAGTACGATGACCGATCTGGTTAGACCTAGAGTCAAGTATGTTATTGGGCCCGACGGCAGCCCTCTTACCATCGCCGATCTGCCTCCGACGAACACGCGGCGCTGGGTTATCCGGCGCAAGGCGGAAGTCGTCGCAGCGGTGCGCGGCGGCCTGCTCAGCCTTGAGGAAGCCTGCCAGCGCTACAAGCTTACCACCGAAGAATTTCTATCCTGGCAGGCATCGATCGACGAATACGGCCTTGCCGGGCTGCGCACCACGCGGATCCAGCAATACCGGCACTAGGCTGGATAGGCATTAACGAAAAGGGCGCGATGTTCCGCGCCCTTTTCGCTTTTGTAAAACCTCAGATCGTCAGCACAAGCTTGCCGATCGGCCGCGTGGCCAGAAAAGTATGTGCTGCTCCCGCCTGGTCGAGCGGGAAGGTCTTCGCCACATGGGGCGAGAGCTTGCTTGCATCCACCAGCTTGGCAAGCTCGACAAGGCCGTCGCGGTCGGGCACCACGGACATGCGCTCGACGTGGATACCCCGCGCGCTGGCCTTCGCCCTGGTGGCATCGTGAACGTTGAGCAGCGAGACCAGAACGCCGCCGTCACGCAGGACTGCCAGCGATTGGTCGGCATGGTCGCCGCCGATCGGATCCAGTACCAGATCGACATTGCCGACTTTCCCCGTGAAATCATCCTTGGTGTAGTCGATCACCTCGTCGGCGCCGAGCGCGCGGACGAAATCCGTTTTGCCCGGGCTGGCCGTGGCAATGACATAGGCGCCGCGCGCCTTGGCGATCTGCACCGCCAGATGGCCGACGCCACCGGCACCGGCATGGATCAGCGCGCGTTGGCCCGCCTGTAGGTGGCCGTGGCGGATGAGACCCTGCCAGGCCGTCAAGCCGGCGAGCGGCAAGGCCGCGGCATGCGCATGGTCGATGGCTGCAGGCTTCGCGGCCATCTCGTCCGCCGGCGCCGCGGCAAGCTCGGCATAGGCTCCAGCCTGCTTGGGAAAGCGCGGCATGCCGAATACCGCGTCGCCGACCTTGAAGGCAGTCACGCCGGCGCCGAGCGCGGCGACGGTTCCTGAAATATCCCAGCCGAGAATGAAGGGCGGCTCGCCGAGCAGTGGGTAGGAACCGCCGCGCACGGCGCCGTCGACCGGGTTGATGCCCGCCGCCTTGACGCGCACGAGCACCTCGCCGGGCTTGGGCGCGGGGTCAGGCTGCTCGGCGACGAAAAGGACCTCGGGTCCGCCGACGGAAGTCTGGACAACGGCACGCATAAACGCCTCCTGTTCAAGTGAATGTGCCGCTATCTTTTGGATAGTGATAGACGATTGTCGAGTATGCACCTTTTTGATATATAGGTACCCTATGGATAGTGATGACGTTTCACCGCTCGGCTACGATGCGTTCCGGCGCACCTGTCCGTCGCACACCGTGCTCGAGATGCTGGCCAGCAAGTGGGTCTATCTTACCGTCTGCGCGCTGCGGCGCGGCAGGCTGCGCAATGGCGAGCTGGCACGCAAGATGGAAGGCATCACGCCCAAGATGCTGACCCAGACGCTGCGCGTGCTGGAGCGCGACGGTCTTGTGCGGCGCGAGGTGTTTCCCGTCATTCCGCCGCGCGTGGAGTATGAACTCACGGAGCTTGGCCAGAACCTGGCGGGGCTGCTCAGCCAGATACGCTCATGGGCCGAAGAGCATGCGCCGGAAATCAAGGAAGCCCGAGCCCGGGCATCGGCTGATCATGACGAGATGGCCGTGTCCTGAAGCAGGCGGCGAGGGCCGATTCGACCGGCTGGCGGTGCTGAAGCTGCCGACGGTATGCCTCCGGCTCGACATGTCTGCCGCAATGACTGCAATATGCCGGCGATCAGCCGATCATGGCGCTGCGGCCGCCGATTTCGGCGTCGCGGATCTTGGTGTCGCGCGATTCCAGCATCTCCGCTTTGGAAAGCTCCGCTTCAGCTTCGCCGAGTAATGATTCGGCAGTGCTTCGCTGCTGGGCGAGGTCGCTTTGTGAATTCCTGAGGTTGTCGCGGCGAAGGCGGGCCGCTTTGGCGAAGGTCGGATAGGCGAAATGGTTGATGTCGGTGATGCCGGCTTTTTTCTCCTCGGCGATGATCTGCGCTTCCAGCTCGACGGCCATGCGTTCGAACTCGGCGATCATCATGTCCAGCTGCAAGAGCTGCCGCCGCTTCTCATTCACCTGAAATTGCTTCAGCCGAACGAGGTTTTCACGTGACTTCATGATTCGATACTCCGCAAACGCACACCTGCAATACCGTCCGATCCGCCCGGAACGACCCAAGCGCCGCCCGTTTCCCCCGTCTTTCCCTGGGCTATAGGAAACAAAGCCCTAAAGATTTTCGCCGGCGGTAACCATTCGTTTACGGGCATTGTTAATCATACGGGCGAGGACTTAAGGCCGGGTAAAAATTCCGGCTCTCGGCGGAAGCCCGGGCCAGCGAGTCTCTGGAGTCACTTAGGCTGACTTTTTGATGTGGTGCATTAACGGTTTGCGTCTGTGATTCGTTATTAGATTCAAGTGGGTGTAGAAAGGGGTTAAAAAATCTGGTATCGTGGATGACACGAAATTAGGATTTGTTAACCAGTCGGTGGCACCTTCTGTTCAGGCAATCACTGCTCCGGGTCCCGGACGGGTCGTGACACGGCCCGGCAGCAGAAAAGGGGAATGAAATGCGTGTTCTGCTGATTGAAGATGACAGTGCAACCGCACAGAGCATCGAATTGATGCTGAAATCGGAGAGCTTCAACGTCTATACGACCGATCTCGGCGAAGAAGGTGTCGACCTCGGCAAGCTCTACGATTACGACATCATCCTTCTGGATCTCAATCTTCCCGACATGTCGGGATACGAAGTCCTGCGCACGCTGCGCCTCTCCAAGGTCAAGACGCCGATCCTGATCCTGTCCGGCATGGCCGGTATCGAGGACAAAGTGCGCGGCCTGGGCTTCGGCGCCGACGATTATATGACCAAGCCCTTCCACAAGGACGAACTGGTGGCGCGCATCCACGCCATCGTGCGCCGCTCCAAGGGCCACGCCCAGTCGGTCATCACCACGGGCGACCTGGTGGTCAATCTCGACGCCAAGACGGTCGAGGTCGGCGGTCAGCGCGTGCACCTGACCGGCAAGGAATATCAGATGCTGGAGCTGCTCTCGCTGCGCAAGGGTACCACGCTCACCAAGGAAATGTTCCTCAACCATCTCTACGGCGGCATGGACGAGCCGGAGCTGAAGATCATCGACGTCTTCATCTGCAAGCTGCGCAAGAAGCTCGACGCGGCGTCCGGCGGCCAGAACTACATCGAGACGGTGTGGGGCCGCGGCTATGTGCTGCGCGAACCGGAAGATATCCGCGTCAGCGCGTAAGCGATCCAAACGGTTTCAAACAAAAACCCGGCTGAGGCCGGGTTTTTTGTTGGACCGCTCCCTGCGAATCAGGCGGCGATCTTCAGGAAGCGGAAGCTTTCGAGCAACTGCGCGCGGTTGAAGGGCTTCAGGAGATAGCCTTGAGCGCCGGCGCGCTTGGCGCGCATGATCGCGGCCACATCGACCTCGACCAGGGAGACCAGGATCTGGGGCTTGATGGGAGCTTCCATAGCGCGGATGCGGCGAATAAGGTCCACCGCCTGGACGTCGGTCAGCCCGCCGTCGATGACAATGACGTCCGGCATGTCGTCGGCGCAGATTTCGGTAGCCTCGACCCCGGTCGACGCCTCGACGACAATGATGTCCGAGCCGCCAAGAATACGTCTTGCGACCTTCCTGATAACGCTCGAATCATCGACGAAAAGGCAGCGCTTCATGTCCGGATCCTCTTTGCCATCTGCCGAACCGGCAGCCTCCGGGTAACCGGTGAGCACCATAGGCCAATCTGGTAAAGAAGCTGAGAAGCCGTTAGGTAAAGTTTTTCCAAACAGGGGCATCGCGCGGTTTTTGGCCACGACGCTGTTACATGGATCGCGGCCGGCATTGCTCGATCTGCACGGCCAATACAAATATTAGCAATAAAAGATACTTGTAGTTTTCTTAAAGCGCGCGTCGCGCTGAACCAGATTCAGGCGACGCGGTTCAGGTCTTTGTTTGATGCATGTCGTTGTCCCAGAACGGCGCACACTTCTGGGCGACATGCAATAAAGCGCGTCGCGATCCTTCGGATTCGCTCCATGCGCGTTAGGTCTTCAATTTTACGCATGTCTATTCCGAAACCGGTTCCCACTTTCGGGAGACATGCTTTAGGCAGCCGTCAGCACGATCTCTTCGGGGGTCGCGTGGATCGAGATCGTCATGTTGGCCTCGCGCGCCAGGAGCAGCGTGTAGTAAGGCTGGACCGAGTGGGCGTCGATCGGCTCCTCGGGCTTATGCCCGGAATGCAGTTCGAGGAATTTCGGCGGCACGCGCAGCATCGGTCCACTGGCCGACAGCGAAAAGCGCGGTTCGGTTTCGAGGTTTTCCAGCGTGATCACGAGCTTGCCGCCGCGCGGGATCGCCGCATGGGCGACAAGAATGAGGTTGAGCAGCAGCTTGACCTTGTTCTTGGGCAGCAGCGCGCGCGAGCCGTTCCATACAAGTTCCGGTTTTTCGTTCTTCAAGAAGGCGATGGCCACGGCCTCGGCATCACCGGTGTCGATCATCATGCCGGCGGAACCCGCGGCGCCGAAGGCGATGCGAGCAAACTGCAGCCGCGCCGAGGCGTTTTTGGCGCTCTGGCGAATGAGCTTCATGGCGTCTTCGTCGGCGCCGCCTTCGTCGAGCAGTTCCAGGCCGTTGTTGATTGCGCCGACCGGCGAAATGATGTCGTGGCAGACGCGGCTGCAAAGCAGCGCCGCGAGATCGGGCGCGGAAAGAGTGAAGAGCTCGGCCATCGGTGAAATCCCTGCTTCAAGTCACTTGTTCATGGCCGAGCGACCGTTTTCGCGCCCGCCTACACGAATCACGCGCCTTTCCAAGGCTTTCTGAATACACAGCGCCTGAGCGCGCAGCAACAAATCCAAATTGCCGAGCCTGAAAATGGTGCGTTCACAGGAGGAAAAGCGGTGGTCGGGGCCAAAGCTCAGCCTTCGAACCGCCATCTTCGTGTGGGAGCTTAATGGTTGAAAAAGGATTACGGCATAGTTTGCCCGTGATAGCCACCCTGAACGGCCGCCAAGAGCCGCAAGGGTGCGAGGCGTCGGCGAAAGTGCTCCCTGACGGAGATTGGAAGCATGTTTTCCCGATACTACGACCGGACATTCGTCCGTGTCCTTACCATGACCATCACACTCCTGGGGGCTTTGGTCCTTTCGACCGCGGCATCGCGGGCTCAACAGTACACAGCTCAGGAAATCATCGATTCCGGTCACAAATTCTTCGGCGAGACATCCGGTGGCTTGGCCACAGTCGTCGAGAAGATATTCGCGTCCTACGGCCTGCCGAACGGCTACCTGCTGGGCGAGGAGGGGTCCGGCGCCCTCATCGGCGGCCTGACCTATGGCGAGGGGACGCTCTACACCAAGAACGCCGGCGACCATAAGGTATTCTGGCAAGGGCCGTCGCTCGGCTGGGACTTCGGCGGCGAGGGCTCTCGGGTGATGATGCTGGTCTACAACCTCGACGACATCAGCAGCCTCTACAACCGCTTCGGAGGCGTGGCCGGGTCCGCCTATGTCATTGCCGGCGTCGGCTTCAACGTGCTGCAGAGCAACCGCGTGCTGCTGGTGCCGATCCGCACCGGCGTCGGCGCCCGCCTCGGCGTCAATCTCGGCTATCTGAAGCTCACCGAAAGGCCGACCTGGAACCCGTTCTGATCGGATTCTGCCCGTTACAATCGCTCGGACCGTGCTGATCACGCCGCGGCAAGCTCTTGCCGCGGCGTTGAATTTCCGCCATGCCAAGGTGGCACAATCCAGCGATTGCCGCTCCGTTAAGTGGATAGCTCGCCTTGGTCCAGTCGGTTCTTTTCTTCGCGCTCGGTTTCCTATGCGCCGTTTTCCTGGTGTCGCTGATCGCGCCGGCGGTCTGGCGGCGGGCTGTCGCGCTGACGCGCAGACGCCTTGAGGCGTCGCTGCCGCTGACACAAGCCGAGATCCAGGCGGATAAGGACCGGGTCCGGGCGGAATATGCAATGACGACGCGCCGGCTGGAGATAACCGTCAAGAACCTGCAGGAGAAGGTAGCCGAGCAACTGGTGGAGATCGCTCGCGGGCACGAGGCCCTGAAGGGGCTCGCGGTTGAAAAGAAGGACAAGAACCAGGCGCTCTCCGATCTGCAGGCAAAAAATGCGGAGCTCAGGCAACGCGAGGAGGATTTGCACCGCCTCTCGGAAAAGCATGCGCAGGCCGAGCGGGCGTTGGAGAAGCGCGCGCTGGAGCTGCAGAAGCTGGAGCAGATGTATGATGACGCCAGTTTCTCCTCGTCGAACCGCCAGATCGAGCTGGTTGCGCGCGAGTCTGAGCTGGAAAAGCTCGCCAGCGACATCGCGTTGCTCAAGGGCCAGCGCAAGGAGGCGGACCGCCACAGCCAGGAAATCGCCTCGGAAAGCAAGGCTGCGCGCGAAGCGTTGAAGGTCGAGAAGAAGAAAACGGCCGAGCTCGAGAAGAAGGTGGAGCGGCTGCTCGCCACGCTCGCCGACCGTGAGGAGAAGCTCGACCGGCGCGAGAAGGACCTTGCTCGAATGCGAGAACGTTCGAAGGAGACCGCCGTGGCAAACGGCGTCGCGCGGCTGACTGCCGGCCCGGATGCGAAAAGCGACGATGTCGACAAGGCGATCGCCAAGCTCGAGGCCGACCGGGAACGGCTGGAGGCAAGGCTGACGGCGCTGGCGCGTGAGAACAAGCGGCTGAAAACCGATCTCGCCGTCTCGGGGACGGCAATGCCGGAATTGGCGGGCGACGCACGCTCCGGCGCCGGCCTTCGCGAACAGATGAACGAGCTGGCGGCCGAGGTCGTCAATCTGACGATGAAGCTCGAAGGGCCGGATTCCCCTATCGCCAAGGCCCTGGCGAGTGACGGGCAGCAGAATGGGCACGGCATCAGCCTTGCCGACCGCGTGAGGGCTTTGCAGAAGGCCGGCTCGTCCAGCTGAGGAGACGATCGCGGGGCGCCCCCGGGTCGTCCCGCGGACTGCTACCGGTTTGAAAAGTGATGCAAGGCGACGGCCGAAGCTGCCGCGACGTTCAGGCTGTCGAAGTCTTCCGCCATGGCGATCCTTACCGTGTGCAGTCTGGCAAGCAGCTCTTGTGGCAGGCCTTCGCCTTCGGTGCCGAGATAGAGCGCTAGGCGCGCTGGCCGCTCCGCATCGCGGATGTCGGTTGATCCGCGCGGCGAGAGCGCGAACTGGCTGAAGCCAAGCCGGTCGAGCGTCGCGGTGAAGGCTGCGGTATCGTCGAAGGACGCGAAGGGAACCTTCAGCGCTGCGCCGACGGAAACGCGGATCGCCTTGCGATAAAGTGGATCGCAGCAGGTCCGGTCGAGCAGCACCGCGTCCGCGCCGAAGGCCGCGGCATTGCGGAAGATCGCCCCCATATTGTCGTGATTGGAGATGCCGACCAGGACGACGGCCAAGGCTTGCCGAGGCAAGTCTTGCACCAGAAGCTCGGCTGGCGCCGGATCGCCGCGCATGCCGATCGCGAGGACGCCGCGATGCATGTGGAAGCCGGCGATCCGGTCCATGACCTCGCCGGCCGCGACATAGACCGGGAAATCCGAAGGCGCCTTGCGCAGGATCGCCTGCAGGCCCGCCAGCCGGTTTTCGAGGATAAGAGCCGACTCGGCAGTGAAGCGCCCTGTCGACAGCAATAGGTCCAGCACCACCTTGCCTTCGGCGACGAAGCGGCCCTGCCTACCGACGAGGTCGCGCTCGCGAATGTGGAGATAGGCGGCGACGCGCGGGTCTCCAGGATCGTCGATAGGGATGATGTTCATACAGGCCTCGCCGAGGATGGTCAGCGAGGTAATGAGCCACTGGCGCCGCGGGTCAAGCCCCGGCGCGACGCAACCGATAGGCCATCTGCGAAAGATCGCCGTCGCCGAAAATGCCTTCCAGCATACGTAGCAATTCGCGCACCGCTTCGGATTTGCAGGAATAGTAGATCATCTGGCGGTCGCGCCGGGTCTCGACGAGATCGAGCGCCCTCAGCTTGGCGAGATGCTGCGACAGCGCGGACTGGCTGAGTTGCACCTTTTCGGCGATGGTGCCGACCGACATTTCATCGTCGATCAGATGGGCCACGATCAGCAAACGCTTTTCGTTACCCATGAGAGTGAGAAAGGCGGCGGCCGATTCCGCATTGGCCATTAGTTTGTTTGAGATCATAGATCCCCCAAGGGTCCTGGCTCATCCTGGCGCCAGGGGGCAATGGCGCCTGATTCCACAATGTTCAGATGTCGATAGGCGCTGAATCAGCGCCACAACAAAGGTAGATCATTTCGTTTAAATCTCAAGCGTTGCTTTCGCTGGCGCGCGATCAACTATCGCTCTTGCTCTGCCGCGCGTCCCGTCTTCGCCATCTCGACGAGCACCGAACGCAATTCGCGCGCGGCTTGCAAAGGCTGGGGAAAGAAGATCCTGCAGGTTGCGTCCGGGGCGGCGAGATCCATGCCGTCGGCATCGAAGCCGGTAGCCATCCAGCCGTCGCCCGCGGCGCCGCCGAAGTGACGGGCATAAAGGGCAATCGCGTCGCGATGGTCGGCATTCATGTGATCGAGTGCTGCCTGCTCGCTGCCTGCCAGTTCTTCCGCAAGGGCGCTGCCGGTGATGAAATCATCGCGCTCGAGAAGATAGGCCTTGCCGAAGCCGCCATTCAGGCTGGCGCGGCCAGGCTCGAGCCGGAAGAACGAGAAATCGCCGAGCCCGGCATAAAGCTTGGCCTTCGGATTGCGATTGAGGTAGCGGCGTTCGGCTCGGATCTGGTCGGCCGATCCCCGCTCCAGCCGCACGGCCCGGCAGGCCAGGCTGATGCGCGGATGCGCCAGCGGATCGCCCTTGCCGGGTTCGCCAAGCAGCAGCGAGCAGCGCGGATCGGCGACAAGCGCACCGGTGTGCGCGGACAGCATCGAGACCAGGATCAGCGGCGCGCCGTCGATGTCGGTGGCGACGCCGACCCGGCTCGCCAGCGGCGAGCCGGTGCCGGGCTCGATAACCGCGAGCGCGCCGAAACGCGCCGACCGGATCAGGGTTTTCGCCAGCCTGATCGCTTCGGCGTCGGTCTCGCGAATGACATCTTTTTTCCGTTCGGTCACAAGCCCACCCGAGATAAGTTGATTTCTATTCTCCGGTTATCGGCCGAGTACACCCGCCTTTGCAAGGGCGGCGATTTCCTCCTGGCTCAAGCCAAGACGGGCCAATATGCTTGCGCTCTCGCGATCGGCGGCGGCCGGTGCTGCCGCGGCCTGCGAGAAACGCGGCGCCGGCGCCGGGCGTTCGAACCCGCCAGACGTCACAAAGCTTTGCCTGGCGCGATTGTGCGGGTGGTTCCTGGCTTCGATCAGCGACAGCACGGGCGCGACACAGGCATCGGACGTGGCGAAAAGCTCGGCCCACTCGTCGCGCGTTTTCTCCCTGACCCGCTCGGCAATGGCGGCGCGCATCGCAGGCCACGACGATCTGTCGTATTGGCTGCCGACAAAATGCCCGGCGAGCGGCAGCAGCCTGGCGAATTCGCCGAAGAAACGCGGTTCAAGGCAGCCAACGGCAATGTGCCTCGCGTCCGCCGTCTCATAGGTGTCGTAAAACGGCGCGCCGGAATCGATCAGGTTCTCGCCGCGCCGGTCGCTCCACAGACCGGCCGCCATGTAAGCGTGGATGGGTGCGGCGAGCATTGAGGCCCCCTCGATCATCGAGGCGTCGACCACGTGACCCTTTCCGGTCAGCGAACGCTGGAAAAGGGCGGCGAGCGCGCCGGCAATCAGCATCATCGCGCCGCCGCCTTGATCCGCGACGAGATTGAGCGGCGGCACCGGCGGCGTGTCCTTCCTGCCGATCGCGTGCAGCAGGCCCGCATAGGCGAGATAGGTGATGTCGTGCCCGGCTCGCCCGGACAGCGGCCCGTCCTGGCCGAACCCGGTCAGGCGGCCATAGATCAGCGCCGGATTGTGTTGGAGCAGGATATCGGGCCCTAGGCCGAGACGCTCCATCACACCAGGACGAAACCCTTCGACAAGCAAGTCGGCCCATGCCGCGAGCCGAAGCAACAGCTCCGCGCCCGCCGGACGCTTGAGGTCGAGCTTGAGGATGGAACGGCCGTGGCGGTCGAGGTCGTATTCTTCCGGCAGGTTCAGAAGCGGCTGGCCGGCGTCGGCGCGTTCGATGCGCAGCACCTCGGCGCCCATCTCGGCCAGCATCAGGGCGGCAAGCGGCACCGGGCCGAGCCCGGCCATCTCGATGACTTTCAGGCCGGCAAGCGGGCCTGTCCTTTCGGTGGAAACACCGGCACCTGTCGGCGATCCGGTCATCCCGCTATTTCGGCGCCATGCGGATTGCGCCGTCGAGGCGGATAGTCTCGCCGTTCAGCATCTGGTTCTCGATGATATGGAGGGCAAGGGCGGCATATTCCGCCGGCTCGCCGAGCCGCGGCGGGAAGGGCACGGCGGCGCCGAGCGAATCCTGCACGTCCTGCGGCATGCCGGCCATCATCGGCGTCTTGAAGATGCCGGGCGCGATGGTGCAGACGCGAATGCCGGAGCGCGCCAGATCGCGCGCGACCGGCAGCGTCATGCCGACGACGCCGCCCTTGGAAGCGGAATAGGCGGCTTGCCCGATCTGGCCGTCATAGGCGGCAACGGAGGCGGTGTTGACGATGACGCCACGCTCGCCCCCGGCAAGCGGATCGAGCTTCGCCGCCCGATCGGCAACGAGGCGGATCATGTTGAACGTGCCGATCAGGTTGATCTCGATAACCTTGCGGTACTGGTCGAGCGGATGCGGTCCGTCCTTGCCGATCGTCTTCACACCGATGGCGATGCCGGCGCAATTGACCAGGATGCGCGGTTCACCGAGCCTTGCAGCCACTTCGGCGATCGCGGTCGTGGCGCTGTCGCCGCCAGAGACATCGCATTGGACGGCTATGCCGCCGATGTCGGCCGCGACCTTCGCCGCGCGCTCGATGCCGACATCGAGGATGGCGACGCGGGCGCCCTTGTCGGCAAGCGCGCGCGCCGTCGCCTCTCCCAGCCCGGATCCTCCGCCGGTGACGATCGCGATCTGGCCGTTCGGGTTCATGCAAGCCCCCCAGGATTCCGGATTATGCTACGAGGCGCGCAGGGGAGGCGCAACCGCAATGGCCGGCTCGATCGATAGCTGCGCATTGCCGGCCGACCGCGCCAAGGCTGGGGCAAATTCCGCGACCCTCGCCGTGTTGGCGTGGCAGACTTCGCCGGCAAAGCGGGCGACGGCGCCCGGCTTGATCTCGTGATGCAGCAGCCGGTCGAGATCGACCGGGCGCGGCATGGTGATCTGCCCGCGCGGGAAGCGCTTGAAGCCGAGCGGTCCATAATATGGCTCGTCGCCAACCAGGATGACGGCAGGCGCGCCGGCCTTCCTGGCTGCTTCCAGCGCGATCGCGACCAGCTTGCGGCCGATGCCAAGGTTCTTGAAGGCGGGGCGCACCGCAAGCGGGCCGAGCATCATGGCGCGACTGGCGCCCGCGGCCACGCGCGTCATGCGCACCGACGCGATGACCGCGTCGTCCTTGACGGCGACATAGGACATCGAGCGGTCATGCCCGCCCGACTCGCGGATCTTGTAGGCGGCAAGCACGAAGCGGCCCGGGCCGAAGGCCTCGTCGTTGATGGCTTCGATTTCAGCATCATGGGCCGGGGTTTCCGGCAGGTATTTCACGTCGGCAAGGCTCATGGTCTTTGCGTTCCGGTATGCGAGGAAGGTTTGCTGCAAGCGGCAGCGTTCGCCAGTCAGCGCTTGTTAAGCGCGGGCGCCCTTTCGTCGTCGGTCGAACCGGATCGAGGCAAAGTCGAACATGGGCGCCTCCGCTAGCACCAATTTTGTGCCGCTGCAATCGGCGCTTTTTGTCTTTCTTTGTGTCATTTGACGAACTGGTTCGTCATTTGACGAACTGTTCAGCGCCGAAGGGCTTCGCCAACCCGGCTATCGGCCTAGATTGTTGCGAAGCGCAGGGAGATTTCCGCATGGGATTGCTGATCGAAGGCAAATGGCAGGACCGGCCGTTCGAGACCGACAGCGGCGGACGGTTCATTCGCAGAGAGTCGCAATGGCGCGACTGGATCACGCGTGATGGCAGTCCAGCGCAGGGCCGCAGGCGGGGCTTCAAGGCGGAACCCGGCCGTTATCACCTCTATGTCTCGCTCGCCTGCCCTTGGGCACATCGCACCTTGATCTTCCGTGCCCTGAAGAAGCTCGACGGCATCATCTCGGTATCGGTGGTGCACCACTTCATGGGCGAAAACGGATGGACCTTCAAAGCCGAGGACGGCGCCACCGGAGACACGCTCTACGGCCTCGATTTCCTGCACCAGATCTACACCAGGGCAGATCCGGCCTATTCAGGCCGTGTGACGGTGCCGGTGCTGTGGGACAAGCAGGAACAGACGATCGTCAACAACGAGTCCTCCGAAATCATCCGGATGCTCAACACCGCCTTCGACGAATGGGGCGATGCGGGTCTCGACTTCTATCCTGCGGCGCTGCGCGCGGAGATCGACAGGATCAATGCGCAAATCTACCCGGCAATCAACAACGGCGTTTATCGCGCCGGCTTCGCCACCACGCAGGAAGCCTATGAGGAAGCTTTCGGCGAATTGTTCTCAGCTCTCGATACGATCGAGGGGCGGCTTTCGAAGCAGCGCTATCTGGCCGGCGAACACATCACCGAGGCCGATTGGCGGCTGTTCACGACGCTGGTTCGTTTCGATCCGGTCTATGTCGGCCACTTCAAATGCAACCTGCGCCGCATCGCCGACTACCCGAACCTGTCGAATTATCTGCGCGATCTCTATCAGGTGCCCGGCGTGTCGGGCACGGTCAACCTTCACCACATCAAGTCGCACTATTACGGCAGCCACAGGTCGATCAATCCGACGGGAGTTGTCCCGGTGGGACCGGAGCTCGATTATGCGGCCGCGCATGACCGGGGCAGGTTCAGGAAAGCGGCGTGATTACCAGTAGGGTGAGATGCGCTCCCCGCCAAATATCTCGGCCATCCTTCGGAGCGTCGCCGGGGTCGTGCCCTCCGGCAAGCGGTCGAGCGGGAAGAAGCCGGCCTCGGCGATCTCATGGTCGGGCAGTTTCGGCGCGGTCTGGCTGAAAGCTTCGATCAGATAAAGGCCGACATGGTCGCGCTTGCTGGAGCGGCGGTTGAAATGCATCGACCTCAGCACCGGCGGCGCGAGCAGTGCGATGTTGCCTTCCTCGGCCAGCTCCCGCGTCAACGCTTCCTCGAGCGTCTCGCCGGACTCGACGCCGCCGCCGGGCAACTGCCAGCCGGGAACATAGGTGTGGCGGATCAGGAAGACGGCGTTGGTGGTACGTTCGTAAACCAAGCCGCGCACGCCGAGCGTCATCGGGCGGCGCAACAGAAAGTAAAAATGGAAGAATCTGGCCCGCAGCCCCGGCCAGCCGGTCTGGCGGAAAGCCTCCTCAATGTCTGCCCGGTCGTTCATCCACCGATCCCCAAGCAGATATTTTGTGGGTTGCCCCACGAACATCTGCTTGGCCTTCTTCGTTTTTTCGCAGGTCCTGGCCGCAAAACCGTGGGACGCCTTTGCGAGACCTGCTTGGGCGAACAGCAAAGGGTGAGTGGAAAGCCTCGCCGGCGTCGCTTAAGAAGGGGTCATGTTCAGGCTCGCGCATATTTCCGATGCTCATCTGGGGCCGCTGCCCGATGTAACCTATCGCGACCTCGCGTCCAAGCGCGTGCTGGGCTATGTCAACTGGCAGCGCAACCGACGCCGCCATATGCATGATGCCGTCATCGACACAATCGTCGCCGACATCACGGCGAACGCGCCGGACCATCTCGCCGTCACCGGAGATCTCGTCAACCTGGCGCTCGACGGCGAGATCGAGATGGCCAAGCACTGGCTGGAGACGCTCGGATCGCCGCACGACGTTTCCGTGGTTCCCGGCAACCATGACGCCTATGTGCCGGGCGCCTTCGACAAGGTCTGCCGGGCGTGGGCCCCCTGGATGACGGGCGACGGCGTCAACAGTCCGGTCGACCGCAATTCCTTTCCGTATCTGCGCGTGCGCGGCAATGTCGCGCTGATCGGCGTCACCACGGCGCGCGCCACCGCACCCTTCATGGCCAACGGCTTCTTCATGGAAGGGCAGGCCGAACGGCTCGGCAAGGTCCTTGATGACACGGCGAAACACGGACTCTTCCGGATCATCATGATCCACCACCCGCCGGTGCGCGGCGCGGTCCCGCAGCACAAGCGTCTGTTCGGCATTGCCCGGTTCCACAAGGTCGTCCGCCGACATGGCGCGGAACTCGTCCTGCACGGCCACTCGCACCTGCCGTCCTTGTTCGCCATCGGCGCACGCGGCGCCAAGGTGCCGGTGGTAGGCGTCGCCGCCGCCGGCCAGGCGCCGGGTGGCAAACATCCGGCAGCGCAGTACAACATGTTCGAAATCGGTGGTGAAAGGGGCAACTGGCGCCTGCGCCTGACCCGGCGCGGGCTGACCGGACCGGCCATGCCGCCGTCCGACCTCCAGACCATGGACCTCGACGTTCCGGCAGACGGGCGCCAGCTCGTCAGAAGCTGATCTTCATCTGCATGATGCGGTCCCAGAATAAGGCCAGCGAAACCGCCAGGCCGACAAGGGCGCCGGCGGCGATCAGGCCAAGGCCGGCGAAGAAGGTCGTCCAGCCGTTGCGGCCGGATCGGATGGGCGGCTCCGCTTCCTGGACCACGTGACGATGCAGGCCGGGAGCGGCGCTTTCCATGCCGCCCTCCATCATGCGCTGCCGCTCGACGACACGTTCGGCCACGTAGCGCGTGACAGCGTCGGCGACGGCTTTCATCTCGGTCGATTCAGCCAGCACCACGCGGCCGACGCGCGTGTCCTTGAGGAAGCGGTAGGTTCGGCGGTCGCGTCCCATGGCGACGTGGCTCACCGCATCGATCCATAGCCGCGGCTGCAGGCCCGACGAGACGGCGAAGTCGAAGCTGTCCATGTCGGCTGGGACATCGGCAAAGACGGGGGCAAGCTCGGCCGCCAGCAGATCGAGCCGCATCCGGTGCGCCTCGCGCATGTCGACAACCACGTCATCGCGGTCGGCGAAGGCGTTTTTGACGTCGCGTATGGCATCCGAAAGCTTTCGCGATGGCTCGATCGGGGTGATTATGTCGCCTGCATCCTTCATGGCGGCTGTCTCGCTGTTGGTTAACAGCGAGTTAACACAATCGCCGGCAAAATGCACTGAATGATAGCGGCGGTCAGCTTGCCGCCGCCCCGTACACCGGTCGTTGTCGCCTGGCCCGCCGTCGCGTGTTGCGACGCACGATCTCGGCAACCAGGTCTGGAGCCTCCTCGACCAGCATGTGACCCGCGTCAAGGACATGGTGCAGATGGAAATGCGACGGCAGAGCCTCGGCCTGCCCGACAGGCAGGAGCGGGTCCTCCGCTCCCCAAACAACCATCACCGGCATGTCGAGCGCATCGAGCTGCGCTCGAGGGATAACACCTTGCCGCTCATCCTTGGTCATCGCGGCCGCCATATCGATCAAGGTCTGCAACTGGCCGGGCTTTTCACGCATGAGGCAGAGCGAATCCACCACGTGGTCGGGCGGCAAGCTGCACGGGGCCGACATGGCCGCAAGGCTGGCGCGGATCTGCTTCCTGCCGGAAGCCGCCGCATAGCGGCGCAGCAGGGCTGCGTTGATCTCCGGGCCGAAGCCGCCGGGCGCCAACAGCGTGAGCGAAGCGACCCTGCCAGGATCGGCTAGCGCCATCAATGTCGCGATCGCGCCGCCCATGGAATGACCGACGAGATGGACCTTGGTCAGCTGGCGGGCGGCAAGATCGGCGAGGATGGCTCTCGCGGCCGGCTTGGCCCCGCCCATGCCTTCGCATTGCAAGGAATGACCATGGCCCGGCAGATCGTAGGCCAACACTCTCGCCTCCGCCGCCAGCGGTGCCATGACGTCACGCCAGATGTCACGGCAAGCGCCGAAGCCGTGCAGAAAGACGATCGTCTTCGGACCAGCGCCGGCCTCGACGGCATAAGGGAGTGGAAGCATGAAAAAAGGAGCGGTGAGCAAGACAGGCAGCAATCAGAAATTGTGGCTGAATTGCTCCCGATCTAGACCCGTGGCCAGTAAAATTTTCGCGACCGAAGCGGTCCGCCAGGCGCTCGACGCGCAAGCGCGTCCTAATAGGTATCGGATCACAGCGTGATACTTCCGGCCTGCGGCGGTCAGGTGGCCCAAACACGAGCGGAAGGTGTGCCTATATCCTAGTCTTGATGCGATTCCGACACGAAGGCTACGGCGTGGCCGCCGAACCCACCCGCCCACGCTTTTCCCGGAAATTCTCGAGGGCATTTCACCGTTTCACGGAAACGGCGGAAATGCCCTATCTCTTTGTTTTGACGCAATTTTCAGACGTAAACCGCTTCACACTTTTCCTGAAATTGCTCTAGCTCGGATTGCCGATCCCGGCGGCACGCAAGGATTGCACCAGCCGATCGGTGAGATCCGCGGGATATTTGCGGTCGACGAATGTCGCGCGCGGGTCGGCGGCGAATTTCGGGAATTCGGCGGTGAGCTCGTTGGCAAGCTCGCCCGCCAGCTTGTCGCGGCCCGAAATCTTGGCGCCGATCAGGCGCGCGGCCAGATAATGCGACTTGGATGCCGTCGTGCGCAGCGACTCGCTGGCGATGGCGGCCTTCTTCATATCGCCCTGCATGAAGGCGCCGACGAACAGGCCATAATCCCACCAGGTCGGATGGCCGCTGAAGGCCTCGACCGCGTGGCCCAGGATCGGCGTTCCCTCATCATACTTGCCGGCGAAGATCAGCCCGTAGCCATAGGCGGCGGCCATACCGAGATCATATGGGTTGAGTTCATAGGCCTTGCGCGTCAAGCGGATCGCTTCGTCCGCGTTGCCGAGGCGCGAGTTGAGATAGCCGAGGGCGCGATGCGCGTGCGGGTTCATAGGCCCCATCTGGACGGCGCGGTGCGCAAGCGACATGGCCTTTTCGAGCGTCGCATCGGGCGGATAGGGATAGTGGGCGGTGACGGCCTCCCCATGAAGCGCGGCCAGTTCGGCATAGACGAGCGACGATTTGGTGCCTTCGGCGGCAAGCTTCTCCAGGCAGCGATACGCAACCTCGTGCGCTTGGGCGTTCATGTCGAGAAAGTAGCGGTCGTCGAGCACCAGGCACCCGATCTGGCTGGTCCTGATGTCGCTCTGGTCGATGTAGCTGTAGATCGCGCCGGAGGCGGGGACGGCCGAGGTGAGCACGCTGGCGACGTTGCTTTCAACCACGCCAGGCGCGGTTTCGGCCGATGTCAGGTTGCGCGACAGCAGAACTCGACCGGTCGCGACGCTCTGCAGCTCGACCGTGACGTCGCCGGCGGCGGGGCCGGGAACAATATCGAAGACGAAACTGATCGGGTCGGCCGATTGATCGCGCGTCGAATCCGGAGCGCGCCCGATGAAGTCGATGGTGTCGAAACCGGCAAGACCGGCGCGCAACGACGATGCGACGCGAGTTGCCTCTGCTCCATCGGCGTTCATGGCAATGTAGATCAGCGGCAAGGAGTCGAATACCGGCTGGGCGGCGGTTCCGGCGATGCCCGCTGTTTCGGTCGTTGCCGCCGTGTCGCCGCCGAGGAAGGCATCGCCCTGGCGAAAGATGAGCACGCCGAGCATGGCAATGACCAGAACCATGGCAGCCCAGAAGAATCGCAGTTGCCGCGTCAGTGATTGTGCAGGCGCGGCCGGCGCCATGAGCGGCACGGGTTCGTCCGGTGTCGGGCTGTCGAGATAGTCGGCCGCCGGAGCGGCTTCGGCCGATGCCTGGGGTTGGCGCGCGATGTTTCCGGTGGCGGCCCTTGCGTCGCCGGGCAGGCGGATTGCGTTCAGCTCATAGGAGGGGACATAGCCGCCGCGCGGGATCGCGATACGCACCGGTTCGGCGATGCCTTCATTGGCGAAGTACTGATCCAGGAGCTCGCGTAGGCGACCGGCCTGAACCCTGACCACGGCGTCGGTGGAGGCGTCGAAATCGCCGTCCTTGCCGAAGACGTCCATGGCGATGGAAACGCCCTTCAGCCTGTCCGCCTCGCCAGCCTGCTCGCGTTCGACGAGATAGCGTAAAAGCCTGCGGGCACGCTCGGATCGTCCGAACGTCTCGCTGGCAAGCAGTCGCTCCAATGTCTCGCGCACTGCGGGGGCGGCAGGCGGGGCATGCTCCAAGTGTCGATCCTTCCGAACTCGGCACAGGTTAGGGCGCGATAATATAGCGCTCGCGCCGGCGCACAAGGATGCTTCTGTTATGTGATCGCGTAAGCCACCGGAAATTCCCCCGCCGGTTAACGAACGACAAGGAAGTTGCGTCTGCTTGCAACACGGCGCGCCTTGCGGACGCGCCGTGTTCGGGAGCCTGACTGGTCAGCCGGCCTTCCCACCGATGATGCGGTTGGCGGCCGAAACGACGGCCTCCAGCGAGGCGGCGACGATGTTCGTGTTGATGCCGGCGCCGAACAGCTTGCCGCCCGGATATTCCATCTCGACATAGGAGATGGCCGACGCGTTGGAGCCGCGCTGCAAGGAATGCTCGGAATAGTCGAGCACCGACATGTCGACGCCGACATGGCGCGAGAGCGCATCGACGAAGCCGTCGATCGGGCCAGTGCCCGAGCCGGTGATCGTCACTTCCTTGCCATTGTCGATTATATCCGCCTCCACGATACGCCGGCCCTTCACCTCGGTGTCGGGGAAGGTGCGGTGGTCGAGGAACTTCAGCCGCGCGCCGGGCTGGTCGATATAGGTTTCGAGGAAGCGTTCATGGATGCGCTTGGCCGGCACTTCCTTGCCTTCCGCATCGGTGATCGCCTGGATCGCCTGGCTGAACTCGATCTGCAGATTGCGCGGCAGATTGAGGCCGTAATCCGCCTGCAGCACATAGGCGATGCCGCCCTTGCCGGACTGCGAGTTGATGCGGATGATCGCCTCATAGGTGCGGCCGACATCGGCCGGATCGATCGGCAGATAAGGCACTTCCCAGATCGGAGTGTTGGCCTTCTTCAGCGCCTTCATGCCCTTGTTGATGGCGTCCTGATGCGAGCCCGAGAAGGCCGTGTAGACCAGTTCGCCGACATAAGGATGGCGCTCCGGGATCTTCAGCTGGTTCGAATATTCATAGACATCCTTCATCCGGTTGATGTCGGAGCAGTCGAGTTCCGGATCGACGCCCTGGGTGAACATGTTGAGCGCCAGCGTCACGATGTCGACATTGCCGGTGCGCTCGCCATTGCCGAACAGCGTGCCTTCGACGCGGTCGGCCCCGGCCATCAGGCCGAGCTCGGTTGTGGCGACGCCGGTGCCGCGGTCGTTATGCGGATGCAGCGAGATGATCAGGTTCTCGCGGTTGTCGAGGTTGCGGCACATCCACTCGATGCGGTCGGCATAGACGTTGGGCGTCGACATCTCGACCGTCGAGGGCAGGTTGATGATCAGCTTGTTGTCGGCCGTCGGCTTCACGATCTCGGTGACGGCGTTGCAGATCTCCAGCGCGACGTCGAGCTCGGTGCCGGTGAAGCTTTCCGGCGAATATTCGAAGCGGTAGCCGCCGCCGGCCTTGGCCGCCATGTCGGTGATCATCCTGGCTGCGTCGGTGGCGATGCGCTTGATGCCGGCGACATCCTTTTCGAAGACGACGCGGCGCTGCAATTCGCTGGTCGAATTGTAGAAATGCACGATCGGGCGGTGCGCGCCCTTGAGCGCCTCGAAGGTCCGCGTGATCAGTTCTGGCCGGCATTGTACCAGCACCTGGAGCGATACATCGCACGGCACGCCGCCTTCCTCGATGCACCAGCGGGCAAAGTCGAAATCGGTCTGCGAGGCCGAGGGGAAGCCGATCTCGATTTCCTTGAAGCCCATGTCGAGCAGCAGCGCGAACATGCGCGCCTTGCGCTCATGACCCATCGGGTCGATCAGCGCCTGGTTGCCGTCGCGCAGGTCGACCGAGCACCAGATCGGCGCCTTGTCGATCACCTTGTTCGGCCAGGTGCGATCGGTCAGGCCGACGGTGGGATAAGACTGGTACTTGCGGGCTGCATCCGGCATGTGGCCGGCCGCGCGCGTTCCGGCTTCAGCCTCGCCGGCGCGGATTTCTTCTCGTGCGTTCATCGTCTCGTCTCCGGGCGGCTCGCATGTTCGCCTTGGGCGTATTGATTGCGAGCGTCGCCTCTACCAGAATTTCATTCGCTTGATTATGACTTTGCCAAGGAGCATGCGCCTGAGGCGGCGGGTATCGACCGCCGGGCGCTCCTTCAGCGAACCCGGCGATCGCCGATAAGGCCGAGAAGAAGCAGGGTGGAAGCGAGCGCGCGCGCGGTCTCGCCGGCAAAGCCGGGGCGAGAAGAAGCGACGGGGCGGACGCGCGTGGTCATGGCGGCTCTCTTACAGGAGCGGCCCGCCGGAGGCAAGCGTGCGCAGGGCGAATGCGCCGAGCCTGGCCTCGTCGCAGGCGGAGATGTCTTCCCCGCGCCTTGTAAATGGGCCAGACTTGGTTCCGAAGGCTTGGCTGCCAAGCGAAGCTCCGGGGAGGGGTCGCCCATGAATTTCGTGTTCTTCTCGCCGCATTTCCCGGCCAACGGCGCCGATTTCTGCGACCGCCTGAAGAAGGCCGGCGCGACCGTGCTCGGCATTGGTGACGCGCCTTACGAGACCCTGAACGGCAAGCTGAAGGCCGCGCTTTCGGAATATTACCGCGTCGCCGACATGGAAGATTACGACGCGGTGTTCCGGGCGATGGGGCACTTCATCCACAAATGGGGCCGCATCGACCGCTTCGAGTCGCTCAACGAGCATTGGCTGGAGCTCGAAGCCAATATTCGAACCGACTTCAACATCTACGGCACCAAGCTCGACTTCGTGAAGAATCTGAAGCGGAAAAGCCGCATGCGCGCCTTCTTCCGCAAGAGCGGCGTCGAGATCATCCCGCAGCGCAAATGCTCCGACCGTGCCGGCGCCATGACTTTCATCCGCCGTGTCGGCTATCCGGTGGTGGTCAAGCCGGATTCCGGCTCTGGCGCCTCCAACACCTTCAAGATCTCCAATGCCGGGGAGCTCGACCAGTTCTTCAGGGACAAGCCGGAGGGCGTCACCTTCGTCATGGAGCAGTTCATCGAGGGGCTGGTGGTGACGTTCGACGGGCTGGTCAACCGCGACGGCGAGGTTGTGCTGGCGGCCAGCCACCGCTACGACCAGAGCATCATGGACGCGGTCAACAAGGACCGCCACATGAGCTACACCTGCTTCCCCGAAATCACGCCGGCGGTTGAGGAGGCGGGGCGCAAGATCCTCAAAGCGTTCGACGTGCGCGAGCGCTTCTTCCACATCGAGCTGTTCGAGACCAAGGACAAGCGCGTCATCGCGCTCGAGGTCAACATGCGCCCGCCCGGCGCCTGGATGACCGACGCCATCAACTACACCTTCGATATCGACGTCTATGCCGCCTGGGCCGACATGGTGGTCAAGGATGCCGCGGGTGGTCCCTACAAGGGCAAGTATTTCACCGCCTATGCCAGCCGCAAACGCCACATCGAATATTTGCACAGCCATGCGGACGTGCTAGCCGCCCATGGCGACAAGATCGTTCATCACCAGGCCATCGAAGAGGTTTTCAGCCGCGCCATGGGCAATTACGCCTACCAGATGCGTTCGAAGGATCAGAAGGCACTGCGCCAGGCGGTCGACTATATCCACGCGGAAAAGGCCTGAGCCGATGGACGTCTCCTATCACAAGGGCCAAGCCCGCAATCTCGGCCGAGACATGGAATACAAGCGCTACGGTCATGCCGGGCGCCCGGTGGTTGTGTTCCCGACCTCGCAAGGACGCTTCTACCAGTTCGAGGATTCGGGCGGGGTTGGCGCGCTTGCCGAGTTCATCGACACCGGCCGCATCCAGCTCTTCACGCTGGACGGCATCGATTCGGAATCCTTCTTCAACAAGCATGCCGATGCGGCGCATCGCATCGCCCGGCACGAGGCCTATTTCCGCTATGTGCGGGAAGAGGCGTTGCCGGAGCTGCAGGCGGTCGCCGCCAAGTCCAATGGCGGCCGTGCCTTGAAGCCATTGTTCTGCGGCTGCTCGATGGGCGGCTACCACTCGTCGAATTTCGTATTCCGTTTTCCCGAGCTGGCGAGCGGCGTGATCTCGCTATCGGGCGTCTATTCGGCCCGCGACTTTTTCGGCCGGGCGCTGGAAGGCAACATCTATTTCAACTCGCCGCTCGACTATCTGCCGGGCATCGTCGACCAGAAGCTGCTCGGGCGGATCAGGGCGCTGCGGTTGATCTTCTGCTGCGGGCAGGGCGCCTGGGAAGAGCGCATGCTGGTCGAGACGCGCGAGCTGGAACAGGTGCTGCGCGACAAATCCATTCCCGCCTGGGTCGACTATTGGGGCGGCGACGTCAGCCATGACTGGCCGTGGTGGCACAAGCAACTGGTCTATTTCTTCGGCCGCTGGCTGGATGACGATCTCATGCACAGGCTGGATTGATGACCGCCCCCGACCAGATCCGCCGCTTTGTCGAAGCCACCAATGCCGGCGATAGCGAGGCCTTTCTCGGCACATTCACTGACGATGCTTTCCTGAGCGACTGGGGTCGCGATTTCCATGGCCGCGACGGGGTCGCGCGGTGGAACCGATCGGACAATATCGGCGTGCAGTCCAATCTTCGCATCGTCCGCGTCGCGCAGCGCGACGGCGTCTACCATGCCCGTGTCGCCGTGACGGGCAACGGCTTCAACGGCGAGGGCGACATGGCCTTCACGCTGGACGGCGACCGGATCGCAAGCCTGGTCATCAGCTGAAGCGGGACAGCAGGCTGGGTCTTTCCGCAAGTCGACACAAAAATATGACTTTATTTATCATGTTTTAGTGGCAAAGCCGCCGACGCTGTGGCATGCCGGTGCCCATGACGACATCGAAAGGCCCGGCGATGAAGCTATTGAGCGCGCAAACTCGTATACAAAACGATGACATTCGCGCGGTGATGGACAGGCTGCGCGCCGAGCATAGCGACCATGAGATCGACACCGGCGATGCCGGCCGATGGGAATTCCGTATGCATTACGGCTCGTTGAACGCATCGTTCGACGACCACGGCGTGCTGGTCCGTGTCGCGGCGGAGGATGAGACTTGCCTCTCCTACATGAAGATGATCTTCGCCGGCCACATCGCCGCGCATCTCCGCACAACCGAAGGCCTGCGCTGGCAAGGCGACGGCACCGATGCCGGCACGCCGGTGTTCTTCCGCGAGATATCGGTCTTGTCCTCGACGCGGCTGTCGCCGCATATGCAGCGCCTGCGCTTCTCCGGCCGCGACCTTGGCCGCTTTGCCCATGGCGGATTTCATGTCCGCCTTCTGCTGCCGCCGGCCGGGCGGCAGGCGGTCTGGCCGACCATGGGCGCCGACGGCCTTATCGTCTGGCCTTCGGGCGAGGATGCGCTGACCATCCGGGTCTATACGATCCGCACGCTGGACGTGGTCGAGGGCTGGCTCGACATCGACTTCGTGCTGCATCCTGGCACCGAGACGCCGGCAGCGACTTTCGCGCAGAATGCGCGGGTCGGCGACATCATCGGCATGATCGGCCCCGGCGGTGGCGGTTTGCCCGAGGTGTCAAACCTGCTTCTTCTGGGCGACGATACCGCGCTTCCGGCGATCGGCCGGATGCTGGAAGAGCTGGCGCCGTCCGCCCGCGCCGAGGCCTTCATCGAGGTCGATGGTCCGCAAGACCGAGTGACGTTGGCGGCGGGCGAGAACATCGCCGTCCGTTGGCTCTACCGGCATGGCCGCGAAGCAGGCCGCGCTGGCCTGCTTCCGGAGGCATTGCGCGAATGCGCCCGGCTGCCATGTTCTGACGATCTCTATGTCTGGGCGGGATGCGAATTCGCCGATTTCCGCGAGATCCGCCGGATAGCACGCAAGGAATGGGGCCTGCCGCGCGACCGCCATCTGGTCACCGCCTATTGGCGCCGCGGCGCGCAAGGCGAGGACGAGGCCGGCGAGGAATAGCGCCGTCTCGTCTCAGTCGCGGTCGCTGACCTTGGCGATCGCCGGCGCTGCCAGCAGCGCGACCACGCCCGCTCCGGCAAACAGCGCACCATAGCCGAGATGCTGCGCCGCATAGCCGGCCAGGATGCCGCCCGCCATGCTGACCAATGCGTCCATGCACTGGAAAAGCGTGAAATCGACGCCCGCCTGCCTCGGGTCCGACCAGCGCATGAACTGCGCATAAAGCGCGACGAAGCCGAGCGCCATGATGCCGGAGGAACTCAGCATTGCGACGAATGCCAGCGGGCCTGCCGGGAAAACGCCCGAGAGCGCGAAGGCGGCGAGGACGAACAGCGATCCAGCCTGCAAGACGAGCGCGAGCACAAGCACGCTGCGCGTGCCCAACCGTCGGACGAGCGCGCCGCCGGCAAGGGCGGCCGCGACGCCGAGGATCATGCTGCCGGCGCCGTTGACCAGGCCGATGGTGGAAAGGCTGAGCCCGGCATCGACGAGAAACGGGCCGAGCATCGCCAGCGCCGCCTTGTGCGCCAGAACGTAGATCGCCGACGCCATCAGGCCGCGTTGTATCTGCGGACGCCGCAACGCCGCAGCGAGCGCGGGCACGTGGTCGCGCACTTGCTCGCGCGATTTGGTGGCGATGCCGAGCAGGAAGGGCAGGCCAAGCAGCCCCAGCAGCGAGGCCATGGCCGACACCGCCGGGCGCCAGCCATGGATTTCAACCAGATAGAGGAAGAGGCCTCCGCCGATCGCCGAGCCGAGATAGGCGCCGCCGACCTGGGCGGCATTGCCCCAGCCGAGATTCCTGTCGGCAAGCTTCTGCACTGCAAAACCGTCGCAGGCGATGTCGACGGTCGCGGCTGCAAAGGCAACCACCGTCAGGCAGGCGACCACGGGCCAGAAAGCGGCCGGGCCGAGTTGCGCGACAGCCAGCAGTCCGGCGATGGAGACCAGGCCACCGATGAGGACGATCGCGCCGGTTCGGTCCCGTCCCGACAGCGGAAGCCGGTAGCGCTCCACTGCCGGCGACCACAGGAATTTCAGCGCCCACGGCAGGGCGATCAGGGTGAGCAGGCCGATACGGTCGAGCGGCAGGCCCTGGTGGCGCATCACGGCCGGGAGCCCCGTCCAGGTGATGCCGCCGATCACGCTCTGGGCCACATAGAGGCCGCCGATCGCCGCGACGATGGCAGCCGGCGACGAGGCGGCCCGATTCGAGGCGGAGACTGACATCAGAAGCGATAGCGCAGGCTGCCGAACAGCGAGCGGCCCTCGTCGCGGTAGCAATAGCCGGCCGAGCAGATCGTCTGCTGGTTGTCGAGCAGGTTCTTGGCGTTGACCTGCAGCTTCACCCCTTCGAGCTTCGGATTGCGGTAGCCGAAATCGTAGGACAGCGAGGCGTCGACGAAGGCGCGCGCGTCGTTCTTGAAAGTGTTGGTGTCGTCGCCGTAGCTGGCGCCGGCGAAGCGCACACCGGCGCCGAGTCCGAGCCCATCCAGCGTACCGTTCTCGAATTGATAATGGCCCCAGAGCGACAGGATGTGATTCGGCGTCGCCGACAGTTCCTTGCCGTCGGTACCTTCGGCGCCGCGTTCGATCTTCACACGGAGATAGGTGTAGGAGGCGATGATGCTGAAGCCATTGTCAAGCGAGGCATTGGCCTCCAGCTCGACGCCGCGCGAGTTGAGGTCGAGCTGGCGCTGCTTGTTGATGCCGGTCGAGGCGTCGAAGACAACGCCGTCCTTCTGGTCGATGTCGAACAGCGCGGCGCTGACGGTCGCGTTGTGGTCGGGGATCTCGTATTTGACGCCGATCTCCTTCTGCGTGGCGATGGTGGGGCGGGCGACGCGGCTGACGGAACTCGTAATGTCGTCATAGACGAAGCCGATGTTGGGCGAGAACGAGGTCGAATAGTTGACGTAGGGAACGATGCCCCATTCGGTCCGGTAGGACAGACCGACGCGGCCGGAGAAGGCGCTGTCCTTCTGCTTCGACTGGCTGAAATCCGCCGCGGTGGAGGTGGTGTCGACCCAGTCGTAGCGGCCGCTGGTGAACAGGGTGAAATCGTTCCACTCCATTTGGTCGTGCAGGTAGACGCCGAGCTGGTTCATCTCCTGCCCGCCGGAATGCGGGACGGGGGCGGCCTTGATGTCCTCGACCGAGACGTAGGAGAGCCCGCTGCCGGCGTCATAGTCCGACCAGGCGTAGTCGATGCCGGCAATCGCGGTGTGCTTGACCGGACCGGTGTCGAATTCAAGCTGGGCCATGTTGTCGACGACGAAGTTCTTCATCGCTTCCGTGTAATGGCCCCAGTAGCGCTGCAGCGGTTGGTCGGCGCCGATCGCGTAATGGCCGCTATATTCGATGTCCGAGTCGACGGCGTTGTAGCGCAGGTTCTGGCGCACGGTCAGCCAGTCGTTGAAGCGGTGCTCGAACTCGTAGCCGATGCGCCCCTGGTCCTGGGTGAAATCGTTCCAGGCTGGATCGCCTTCATAGACGTTCGACAGCGCGCCATAGGCGGAGTTGTAGAAGGCCGCGGTGCCGCCGGTGACGGACTTCGAATATTCGCCGAGGATGGTGAGCCTGGTGTCCTCGTCCGGCTTGAAGGTGACGGCCGGCGCCAGATAGAGCTTGTCGTCGGGATAGTCGGGCAGCCCGGTCTCGCTCAGGCGGCCGAGGCTGGTGAAGCGGTAGAGAATGCTGCCGTCGTCATTGACCGGCCCGGAAGCATCGAGCGCGGCCTGGAAGCGTTTGTGTTCGCCGGCCAGCAGCTCGATTTCATGGAATGGCTCGTCCTTGGGCCGTTTGGTGACGACGTTGACGATGCCGCCCGGACCGCTGACGCCGTAAAGCGAGGAGGCCGGTCCCTTCAGGATGGTGACGCCCTCGATGCCGTAAGGTTCTGTCTTGAACCAGGCGGAAGGGCCGTTGTACTGGCGCAGCCCGTCGCGGAACATGCCGTTGTAGAAGGCCTGGAAACCGCGCAGGAAGAAGGCGTCGTAGCGCGTATCGAAACCGAAGCTGTTTGGGTTGGCGCTGGCCGTATAGCCCAGCGCGTCGTTCAGCGTTCGCGGCTTCTGGTCCTCGATCTGCTTTTGCGTCACGACCGAGACCGCCTGCGGGATTCTGGCGATCGGCGTGTCGGTCTTGGTGCCGATGCGGTCCTTCTTGGCGACATAGCCGTCCTGCTTCAGGATCTCGTTGCTCTCGGCGGTCACCTCGATCCTGTCGAGAACGGTGGCGTCGCCGCCGTCCTGGGCAAGTGCCGGCCAGACATGGCCGAGGATGGCGCTGCCCGCCAGCAATGATAATCCCCGGCGCCACGTCCTCGACCGCTTCGGCATTAACCTGTCTCCAATGCTCATATTTGATCACGCCTCCGCGCTCTCAAATATGAGTATGTGAGTCAAGTATTTTTTGACGCCTCCTCGAACTTGATGGCGTCACGCCGCGTCAGCCTTCCTGGCAGACCGGGAGAGGAGCGATGTCTTGCTGCGGCGCCGATCCGCGACGCAGGCCGAGGAAGACGATGATGGCCGTAAGCACGGTAATAGTCGCCAGCATGATGAGCAGCCGGTCGAAAGCAGTCTCATAGGCTTGGATGAGAGCCGTGGCGCCAGCCATCGGCAGGTGTTCGATGGTTGCGGCGATGTTGCCGGTTGCCAGCAACTGTGCGGCCGCGGCCGCTTCGGCAGGCGAGGCCAGTCCTTGAGCGCCGAGCTGCGTGGCCGTGAAGCCGGACAAGACCGCCATGACGATCGCCAGGGCCACGCCCTCGCTGGCGACGCGGGTGGTGTTGAAGATGCCGACCGCCATGCCGGCGCGCTCCTTCGGCACGACGCTGACCGCCAGTCCGTCCATGAGTCCCCAGGGCAGGGCGATGCCGATACCGATCAGGACAAGCGGGGCCACCAGCGCGCTGTCCGCCGCGGGCACGCGGCTGAGCCAGACAAGGCCGGCCGCTGCGACGAGGAGGCCGACGCCGCAGATCGTGGCGGGCGCGATCCAGCGCGCCGCCTGGCCGGCGAGCAACGGCAGGATCAGCAGCGGGCCGGAGAGGCAGATCATCAACTGCCCCGCCTTGATCTCGCTCATCCCCTCGATGCCGATGAAGCGGATCGGCAAGAGCACGAGCAGGACGACGAAGGCATAGGCGGGTGCCGCAGCCAGGAACTGGACGCCGACGAAACGCGGGAAGCGGAACAGTGTCAGATCCAGCATAGGCCGGCGCACGCGCCGCTCGACAATGACGAAGGCGGCAAAACCGACGGCAGCCATGCCCAGGAGCGCGAGAACGAGGGGATTGGCCCAGCCGCTTTGCGGCGCTTGCAGCACACCACAGGTCAGCGCGGCAAGCGCGATGGTGAAGGTGCCGGCGCCAGCCCAATCGAGCCCGGTTGCGTCAGGATCGCGTGATTCGGTGACGGTGCGCAGGCCCAGCGCGGCCGCGGCAACGCCAAGCGCCGCCACGAGGACAAAGATCGCGCGCCAGCCGAATGTATCGATGAGCAGACCGGAGGCGACAGGGCCGAAGGCGAGCCCGATGCCGAAGCTGGTGCCGAGGAAACTGAAGGCACGCAACTGCGATCGCCCCTCGAATTCCTGGGCAAGCGCTGAGGCGCCGCTGGCGAAGGCAGCGGCGCCGCCTATGCCTTGCAAGGCGCGGAACATGTCGAACCAGACGATGTCCGGCGCCAGCATGCAGCCCAGCGCGGCAAGGAGGTAGACAGCGAGGCCGGCGAGGAAGATGCGCTTGCGGCCATGGTTGTCGGCCAATGCCCCGGCCGCCATCAGGCCGGCGCCGAAGGTCAGCATGAAGGCATTGGTCACCCAATTGAGCGCGAGCGGACTGCCGCCGAGATCGGCGGCAATGCGAGAGAGCGCCACGGCGGGGCCGGTAAAGCTCAACGGCATCGTCATGGCGGCAAGGCAGACCGACAGCAGCACAAGCCATCCGCCGGCGGGGCCGGTCCTGGTCATCAAAGTCATGGATTTTCCTATCCGAGGAGGAATTGCCGGCTTGCGCTGACTCGCGTCGCCGATCGCAACCAAAGATAGGGCAGGGACATTCCCGGCAAAATGGTATTAAATCTCCATTCATACCGGAATGAAACGCTCGAATGGATTCAAGCGATGGATCGTCTCAACGGCCTTCTTGCCTTTGCCCGCACCGCCGAATTCGGCAGTTTCGTCAGCGCGGGGCGAGCGCTCGGCATCTCCGCTTCCGCCGTCGGCAAGAGCGTCGCCCGGCTCGAGCAGGAGCTCGGCGTGCGGCTCCTGCAGCGCAGCACCCGGCGCATCGGCCTGACCGAGGAGGGCAAGCTGTTCAATGAGCGGGTGCGCCGCATCCTCGACGACATCGACGACGCCGAGGCGATGCTGTCACGGACACGCGAGACGCCGCACGGGCGGCTGCGTATCTCCACCCCGATCGTTACCTATCACCTGCTGTTGCCGGTCCTGTCGGAATTCATGGCGCGATACCCGGAAATCGAGCTCGATATCGATTTCAACGATCGCATCGTCGACGTCATCGAAGAGGGCATCGACGTCGCGATCCGCAGCGGCGAGCTGCCCGATTCACGTTTGGTGTCGAGGCCGGTCGCGCCCTTTCGCATGATCCTGTGCGCGGCCTCGTCCTATCTCGATCGGCATGGCACGCCTGGCACGCCGGCGGTTCTGGCAGCGCATTTCGGCATCCATTTCCGTTTCCTTAACAGCGGCAGGCTGCTGCAATGGCCGTTCATCACCGGAAGCGCCGCGCCGCAGATACGCTCGATGCTGACCTGCAACAACATGGAGGCGTTGAAGGGCGCGACGCTTGCCGGTCTCGGCATCGCCTGCATGCCCGACTTCCTCGTGCGGGAGGCGCTGCATGACGGAAGGCTGCGGACCGTGCTCGACGAACATGTCGACGGCCGCGGCCAGTTCCGCATGCTGTGGCCATCCAATCGCCACCTCTCGCCGAAGGTCCGCGTCTTTGTCGATTTCCTGCCCGAGCGGCTTGCTGTCGGGCGATAGGTCCGGGATGATCAGTAGGTGGTGCGACCGCCCGAGAGGTCGAAGGTGGCGCCGGTGGTGAAGGAGTTCTCGTCCGACAGCATGAAGGCGATCATGGCGGCCGCCTCCTCGACCTCGACGAAACGGCCGCGCGGCACCTTGCCGAGCATGTAGGCGACCTGGGCCTCGGTGAGCTGCTCCAGAATGCGGGTGCGTGCGGGCGAGGGCGTCAGCGCGTTGACGGCTATGTCGTATCCGGCGAGCTCCTTGCCGAGCGATTTGGTCAGCGCCAGCACGCCGGCCTTGGCGGCCGAATAGGCGGCTGCGTTGGGATTGCCCTCCTTGCCGGCCACCGAGGAGATATTGACGATGCGGCCATAGTTACGCGCGACCATGCCGGGCACCAGGCGCTTGCAGCAATAGAAGACGCCGTTAAGGTCGATATCGACGATCTGGCGCCAGGCGGCGGGATCGTAGTCGACCACGGTGGCCGCCGGCCCGGCAATGCCGGCATTGTTGACGAGAAGATCGACGGGGCCAAGCGTCCGCTCGGTCTCGGCGGCGGCGCGATCGACGGCTTCGATCTGCGACTGGTCGCAAAGGATGGCCTCGAGCCGGCCGAGCGAAGCGAGCTCGGCTACGGCCTTCACCATTGCGACCTGGTCGATGTCCCAGATGGCCACGCCGGCGCCCGATGACAGCAGGCGCCTGGCGACGGCAAGACCGATGCCTTGCGCGCCGCCGGTCACCACGGCGACACGGCCGGAAAGATCGACGGCATTCACACGGCGGTTCATGGGCATTTTCCTCGCTCCCACCTTGCAATAGCGCGGATCAGGCCCTCACGTTTCGCGCCACCAGCCTGGCTACGCTTGGCCCAATGAGCAGCACGACCAGGAAGCGTGCCGACTGCAAGGCCATGACGAAGGAGATATCGACGTTGCGCGCCGCGGCGGCGATGATGGCGACGCTGTCCATGCCGCCGGGGCTGGTCGCCAGATAGGCGGTCAGCGGATCGATGCCGAGCAGGCGGCTGATGACGAAGGCCATGCCGCCGCAAAAGGCGATCAGCGCGACGATCGAGCCGATGATCTGCGGCAGGGCGCGCGCCGCGTGGCGCAGGATCGGTCGGGTGAAATTCAGCCCGATCGACCAGCCGACCATGGCGTAGCTGATCGCCAGCAGCCAAGGCGGCAACTGCATCGGCACGCCGAGGCCGAGATGGACCACCGCGCCGAAAATGAACGTGCCGAGAAAGAACGGCGAGGGCAGCCTGACCAGCTTTCCGGTCAGGCCGCCCACGATCGCGATGCCGATGGTGGCGGCGAAGGCTAAGGCATCGATCGGCGGAAACCAGACGATCGGCGGCACCTCGACGCCGGATGTGTCGACCCACATCCTGGCGACGAGCGCGGCCGTCATCGAGACGAAGATGACGCGCAGATACTGCATGAAGGCGACGAGACGCTGGTCGGCGCCAAAGGCGCCGGCCATCAGTACCATGGCGGTTGCGGCGCCGGGCGAGGAGCCCCAGACCGCCGTGGTGCCGGGCAGGATGCGCCAGCGGCTGATCAGCCAGCCGAGCAGACTGGACGCGGCGACGGTCGCGACCACCACGCCGAGGAAGAGCGGCCATTCCTTGTAGAAGGCAGGAAAGATGTCGGCGGCGATCGAATTCGCCACCAGGCAGCCGACGATCGCCTGGGCCGAACCGAACAGGAGGCGCGGCACGCGGACGGTGGCGCCGTTCGTGCCGGCGAGGATGGCGGCAAGCATAGGGCCGATCAGCAGCGCCGCCGGCAGGGCGGCGAGTTCCAGCGCGCCGGCGAAGAGCAGCGAAAACACCAAAAGCACCAGCCATTGCCGCAGCGGGCGCAGCCGCGCCATCCGCTCGATCGGCGTCTGGTCCTGGGATGGTTGCTCTGGCGAGGAGTCCATGTTCGGCTCTTAAACCGGACGCAGACAAATGCGAACCCGCTTTTCGCGGACAATCCGTGTCGAAGCGGTCAGCCGGACTTTTGGGTCGGCAGTCCAAAGCCGCCGACCGGATGCGTCTCGATCTGGAATTCGAAGCCGGCGATGAAGGGTCGCGCCCTGGCGATCGCGGCCTGGACTTCCGGCAATTGCAGCGAGGCCTTGTGGCTCGCCTGGTCGGTCCACACCTCGGTGACCCAGATGGCGTCGGCGTCGGCCGGATCGGTGGCGATGATGTAGCTCAGGCAGCCTGGGAGCGCGGCAGTGCTCTCGCGCAGCACGTCCATGACCGCATCGCGCTGGCCGCGCGCCGCCCGCATCTTGCCGATCAATCCGTACATGCCTTGATCTCCCTTCAGGTTGCACGCTCAATCAAGTATGCAATCGCCGGCTCACGGCATCAACTGGCCGCCATTCACCTCTATCACCTGGCCGATGATGTAGCCGCTCAACAGATCGGACGACAGGAACAGGTAGGCGCCGACGCAATCCTCGGCCGTTCCGGCGCGTCCCTGCGGAATGGTCGCGACCATCGCCTTGATCTGCTCCGCGCTCGAATAGCGTTCGTGGAACGGCGTCAGGATCGTGCCTGGCGCCACCGCGTTGACGCGGATGCCGAAGCCGATGAGTTCCTTCGCCATGCCGCGCGTCACGTTGGAAACGAAGGCTTTCGACGAACCATAGAGGCCGGCGCCGCCGCCGGCGCCATTGCGCGCGGCGATCGAGGTGGTGTTGATGATGAAGCCGCCCTGGCGCTTCAGCCACGGGATCGCCTTGCGCGAGGCGGTCAGCACCGAGCGGGCGTTGAGGTCCATCACGGCGTCGTAATGCGCTTCGTCCTGATCGGCGTAGGCGATGCGGCCAAGCATGCCGCCGGCATTGTTGACCAGGCCGTCGAGCCGGCCGAAATGGTTTGCGCTCTCCTCGACCACGCGTTCGACGCCGGCGGGTATCGAAAAATCGCCCTGAACCAGAAACACTTCGCCGCCATCGTCGCGGATGGTTTCGGCCACGGCTTCGGCGGGTGCGCGGCTCGCATTATAATGCAGCGCGACGCGGCATTTCTGCGCCGCGTAAGCGCGAGCAAGGGCGGCACCGATGCCGGTCGAGGCGCCGGTGACCAGCACCGCCTTGCCGGCAAGATCGGGGATGGCAAGTGTCGTCATGTCGGCGGGCCTCCAGGTTGGCATATTTCGCAGGCCATTGCCGGCCTTGCGTTCAAGCGTTGGCGTTCAAGTGTGGCCGCGTTCAGGGCCTGAGATAGACATAGCCCTGATGCTGCAGTTCGGCGAGCTTTACGACGCCGCCTTTGTCGGCAAGCTCGAAGCCCGCCAGCAGGTCGGTCAGCGTGATGTCCATGCCGCGCAGGGTGTTGCCGCAGGCCTGCGGGACGAGCCCCTGCTGGACGAGGCCGGCAAAGCGGCTGGAAACAGCGCCGGAAGCGCCCTTGGCTTTGAAAGCGGCCAGTGCCGGACCATGCACCACAAGGACAATATCGACATTGCCGCCGGTGCCCTCATAGTGGTTCTTGATGTTGCCGAGGACGAAGTTGACCTTGTCGGCGTCGCTGAGGTGATAAGCGACCTTCAGCTTCTCCTCAGCCGTTGCCGCGTTGGCCCGGCTCAGGCCGAAAAGGCCCGCGGCGCCGGCAAGGCCGGCACGAAAAATGTCACGGCGCAGCATCCTATCCTCCGTTTGCCGGCCTGCTCGCGCGATTTTTGCATGGTCCAGGCGGGTCTCCTAGACTACCATAAAGCAGTCGTGTCGGTGGGAGGAGGATCGCATGGCATCGAAGGCCGTTGTGGGGAGGACCATGGCGGGCGTAGCGCTTTGCGCCGCCCTTGCCGCTTTTGTCGGCGCGGCGCGCGCCGAACAGCCGCCCAAACTTCCCGAGCTCAGCCCGACCGGTGCCGATGTCTGCTTCGGCCGTATCTACGATGCCGCCCATCTCAAGGCGCATCCGCATCAGAAAGTGGCGCGGATCTTCTTCTTCTATGGCCACGATCCGGTCAGCCGGCCGAACGAAGAGCCCACCGCCAACCAGGATACTTCCTATAACGGCTTTCTCACCACCACCGTGCGCGGCGCCAAGAAGCCCGACTGGGCGGCCGGCTGGTGCAACAAGGAGGATCCGAGCGACCAGGCGAGTGGCATCCGCTGCGGCATGGATTGCGACCGCACGCTCGCCTCGCTGAAAGTCGACGACAAGGGCCGGCTGATGCTCTCCAACGTGCAGCCTGATGTGTATCTCGACGCTGGCGCGGAGGAGGACCTCGGCAAAGCCGAGTATAACAGGCAGGCGCTGGGCAGGGAGGACGACAATTTCAAGCTGGATCCGGTGCCGGCCGAGACCTGCAAGGCGGAGTTCGCACGCATCGACCCCATCGACCCGGCGCTGGGTGATCCGCTGCGCGTGCGCCTGAAGCCCGATCAGCCCTTCTGCTTCGGGCGCGACTATGACGATGCGCATCTGAAAACACATCCCAACCAGCTGACGCAATCGATCCGCGTCTTCCGCGGGCCGGTCGAGCTCGCTTCCTTCGCGGCCGGCGGCGATGCCGCGACCTGGCCCGACGGCGCTGATATCGCCGTTTCGGTGACGACCAGGCAGAAAGGGAAAAAGGTCACGCAGACCTATTCCTGCCAGGGCGAGGCCGATCAGTGGCGCTGCTCGGCAAGCTCCAAGATGAGCGATTTTTCCTGCGACATTTCGCAGAAGGAGATTTTTCTCAAGCGCGGCCCCAATGGCACGATGATGCTGGCCAATCCCAACAGTGCGGTGGCTGTTGTCGATCTCTGCTCGAAGGCGGCGGACGGCAAGACCAAGTCCGACGACAAGGTTTATCGGCTGCAGCCGATGCCGCAGTCGGCCTGTGCTCCGTAAGATTCGGCGGTGAGCCCTCTTGTCTGGCTTGTCAGCTGCTATATATTTTTGGAATATAGCATCTGGAGTTAGCACTATGGAGAAGGCGAAGGTTTTCTGGTCAGGCCGTTCTCAGGCGGTGCGGCTGCCAAAGGAGTTCCGATTCGACACCGAAGAGGTCTCGATCCGACGGCATGGCCAGAGTGTGATCCTCGAACCGATTGCTCAGGATTGGGCTTGGCTGGAACAAGTGACCGGAACGCTTGATGACGATTTCATCGAGGCGGCGCTAGATCGACCGGCAGAGCAGAATCGACCGGACTTGGACGACGTCTTCAAGTGATCTATCTGCTCGATACGAACGCCGTCATCGCCATCATGAAAAGCGATGCCGATTTGCTGGTATTGCTTAGGCGGCACAGACCGCAGGATTTCATGCTTTCGGTCATTGTTGTGCACGAACTTTACTTCGGTGCTGAAAAGAGCCGGCGGAGAGACGAGAACACAGCGCGCATTGATGCGCTGCAATTCCCGGTGCTCGAATTCGATCGCGAGGATGCCAGGCACGCAGGTGAGATCCGGGCGACGCTGGCGATCTCTGGAAACCCGATTGGCCCTTATGACGCGTTGATTGCTGGCCAAGCTCGTGCCCGGGACCTTACGCTGATCACCCGCAATGTCGGGGAGTTCGACCGGATCAAAGGCCTCGCAATCGAAACCTGGTGAACACCGTCAGGCGAAAGGCACCGCCGTGGTGCCTTTCGGCAGCTTCGCCTCGTCGTCCGGCTCGACATGGATGGTGACGCGCACCGAGGGGATCTCGGCCTTCAGCGCGTCCTCGATGCGATCGCAGATGACATGGCTGGCGCCGACCGTCATGTCGGCGTCGACGACGAGGTGGAACTCGATGAAGGTGGCGCGGCCGGCAATGCGCGTCTTGAGATCATGCACCTCCAGCGCGCCCTTCGAATTGGCCGAGATGATGTCGCGGATCTGCATGTTCTCATGGTTATCGACGGCGCGGTCCATCAGGCCGTTCATCGACGAACCGATGACATGCCAGCCCTGCCACAGGATGTTGAGCGCGACGATCACGGCCAATGCCGGATCGAGGATCTGCCAACCGGTGAGCACCGCGCCGACAAGGCCGCCAAGCACGCCAACGGACGTCACCACGTCGGTCATGATGTGCTGGCCGTCGGCGACCAACGCTGGCGATTTCGCGTTGCGGCCGGCCTGGATAAGAGTCCAGGCCCAGATCGCGTTGACGATGGTCGCCAAGCTGTTGACGGCGAGCCCCTTCCAGGGCTGTTCGAGCGGGGCCGGATGCTGCCAGGACTGCCAGACCTCGTTGAGGATCAGCAACGCCGCGACGACGATCAGCACCCCCTCGAGAACGGCGGAGAAGTATTCGGCCTTGTGGTGGCCAAAGGGATGGTCCTGGTCGGCGGGCTTGTAGCTGACCTGAATCGCCCAGAAGGCGGCGGCCGACGCGATGACGTTGACGATCGATTCCGCCGCGTCCGAATAAAGCGCGACGGAGCCCGTGATGTACCAGGCGGCCACCTTGAGGGCGAGCACGGCGAAGGCGACGACGATCGACCAGAAGGCGAGCCTGGCGACCTTCTGCCTGGTCGCCGTCTTTGCTTCCGCCGTCGTCATCGTCATTGCCGCATTCATCCCGACGTGCTGCCTATGCGGCCTTTTCCTTGGCCTTGCGCGGCAGATGCGCGACGATGTTCTCGATGATGCGCATGCCGGCATTGTGGCCGAGCGTCATGATCGATTCCGGATGGAACTGCACCGCGGCGATCGGCTCCTTGCGGTGCTCGAAGGCCATGATGATACCGTCCTCGGTCTCGGCGGTGACCACGAAACCGTCGGGCAGCCGCACCGGATCGGCGAAGATCGAGTGGTAGCGGCCGACGGTCACTTCCTTCGGCAGGCCCGAGAAGATGATGCCGGGCTTCGAGACGCGGATGCGCGAGGGCTTGCCGTGCATGGGAATGTGCAATTGCCTGAGCTCGCCGCCATAGGCTTCGGCCAGCGCCTGCAGGCCGAGGCAGACGCCGAAGATCGGCAGGTCACGGGCGCGTGCTTTCTTGATGGTGGCGGCGCAGTCGAAATCCTTCGGCGTGCCCGGGCCGGGCGACAGCACGACCAGATCGGGCTTCAGCCGCTCGAAGACCTCCTCCGGCACCGGCGAGCGGACCGTGGAGACATTGGCGCCGGTCTGGCGGAAGTAGTTGGCGAGCGTGTGGACGAAGGAATCCTCGTGGTCGACGAGCAGAATGTTGACGCCGTCGCCGACGCGCGCGGTGGTGCGCTCGGCTCCGGTGGCGTTGCCGGTCTTGGCGTCGCGGATGGCGGAGAGCATGGCGGATGCCTTCAGTTCGGTTTCGGCTTCTTCTTCCTCGGGCACGCTGTCGAAAAGCAGCGTGGCGCCGGCGCGCACCTCGGCGATGCCGTCCTTGATGCGGATGGTGCGCAATGTGAGCCCGGTGTTCATGTCGCCGTTGAAGTTGACCATGCCGATCGCCCCGCCATACCAGGCGCGCGGGCTCTTCTCGTTCTGCTCGATGAAGCGCATGGCCCATAGTTTCGGCGCACCGGTAACGGTGACGGCCCAAGCGTGCGAGAGAAACGCGTCGAAAGCGTCCATGCCTTCGCGCAGCCGCCCCTCGATGTGGTCGACGGTGTGGATCAGGCGCGAATACATCTCGATCTGGCGGCGGCCGATGACGCGCACCGAGCCCGGCTCGCAGACGCGCGACTTGTCGTTGCGGTCGACATCCGAGCACATGGTCAGCTCGGACTCGTCCTTCTTGGAGTTGAGCAGCTTCAGGATCTGCTCGCTATCGGAAATGGCGTCGTCGCCGCGCTTGATGGTGCCCGAGATCGGGCAGGTCTCGACGCGGCGGCCGTTGACACGCACGAACATCTCCGGCGAGGCGCCGATCAGATATTCGTTCTCGCCGAGATTGATGAAGAAGGAATAGGGCGAGGGGTTGATCGATTTCAGCTTGCGCGAGATGTCGGAGGGCTGGGTCTCGCAGCGCTCGTAGAACATCTGTCCAGGCACGACCTCGAACAGGTCGCCGCGCTTGAAGCTCTCCATGGCGCGCCGCACCAGGTTGGCGTATTCACCCGGTTCGTGGTCGCCGCGCGGCGGGATGCGGTCGGCGGTCTTGAACGGCTCGACATGGGCATCGCGGGCCAGACCTTCGGTCGAGAAGCCGTCGCCGGAATAGTCGTAGCGGTCGGTCCAGGCCTTGGTCGAATAATGGTCGACGACGAGGATCTCGTCGGGCAGGAACAGCACCAGATCGCGCTGGCTCTCCTTGCGCTCGAGCTTGTAGTCGACCGGATCGAACTGGAAGGCGAGGTCGTAGCCGAAGGCGCCGTAAAGACCGAGATTGGCGTCCTCGGCGGTCTTGAACAAAGCGGTGATGGCGCGCAGCACGGTGAAGACGGACGGAACGCGGCTGCGCTCCTCCTCGGTGAAGACGCGGCCGGGTTTTGCCACATCGAGGCGGATGAGCGTCTTCGAGGTCTCCGCGATCGTCACTTCGCTCAGCGCGCCAAGCGCCTTTCCGATCACGGGCAGGAGCACTTCGCCGCGTTTGTTCAGCGCTTCGATGCGCATGGCGCGGCCGCGCGCGGAGATCACCAGCGGCGGATCGATGATGGCGGTATCCCAGCGCGTGTAGCGGCCCGGATACTCGTAGTTCGAGGAAAACACCGCGCCGCGGCGTGAATTCAGGCCGTCGACATAGGCGTCGATCGCGCCTTCATAGGGCCTGTCGTGCCGTTCGCGGGTGATCGTCACGCCGCCGGCGGTGACGAAGCGCTCGGCCCCGTTGTCCAGAACTTTAGTCGTCATTGCCGTCTCCATCAGCGTTTTGGGCAACGGACCCGGGAATGGCTCTAAAAAACAAATGGCCGCCCGGACATTCCGCTGCGGCCACCCTTACTTTCACGCGCACACGCACGAACCGGCCGCTGTCAGCGAGCCCACCACCAAATGGTCTTGTTCGAACGCATGTTCATGGCGACTCCCATAGCGGCGAATGGAGGTCGGTGCAACTGGATTTCACCCGGATGGTGAAGACCGCCGTCCTCAATCCTCCAGCGTGCCCGAGCACGCGTCGCTGCTCCTGCCGTCGCCGGCGAGCTTGAGAAGATCCTCGCCGGCGCGGATGATGCGGCGCGCGCGCCGGGTCAGGATGAAGCCCGACTGCGGAGCAAACACTTCCGTGCGGCCGCCGGCCTCGCCGGGCGCGTGCACGATCGTGGCCAGCCTGTCGCCCTTCTTGACGCGGTCGCCGGGCTTGACGTCGTAGAGGATCGCGCCGGCCCTGGGCGAGGGCATCATGTCGATGTTCTCGAGCGGTACGACCGGTCCTGAGAATTTCTCGAATTTCGGCACGGACGGGTCCTGAACGACGCCGCGTGTCACCAGCAGGCGATAGAGGCCCCCGGCATCGGAAGCGGCCAGTGCGCCATCGACGTCGAGCATGCCGCGATATTCGACCGTGGTGACGACGCGACGCTCGAAGCGCGCGACGGTCGCGGGCACATTCTGGTAGGGCATGATCGAGGCGCCCTCGAAGGTGCCGGTGCTGTCCTCACTCCACAAAAGGACAGCTTCGGCGCCCATGGCAGCGACGCAGTCGGCCATATGCGGCCACAGGCTGGTGTGGATGTAGAGATAGGCGAGGCCTTCGTCATCGCAGTGGAGGTCGAGCACGATATCGCTGCCGAGCGAGAGCTGGACGAGCCGGTTCTTCAGCCGGCGGTCGGCGCCGCCAAGGCTGACATCCGGCAGAAGCCTGGCGTCGGGCGCCGCGAGCAAAGGGAAGGAGCGGTTGAAGTTGGTGCGGGTGCCGAGATTGAAGCGGCCCTGATGCTCGCCGAAATGATATTGCGCGCGGCCGATCGGGTTGGCCCAGGGCACAATGGTGATCGGACCCCTGATCCGACCCTCGGTGTCGGCCCTGGCAAGCATCGGCATCAGCGCGTCGATGGCGACGACGCCCGGCAGCTCGCCGGCGTGAAGAGCGGCCTGCAGATAGGCGGAAGGGGCCGCCTTGTCCTTGCCTTCGAAGCGGAAGACCGGGAATTCGTAAATCGTGCCTTCGGCGTCGCCGGCGATGCGCTCGATCGTCTTCTGCATGGGGCCTCCAAATGAAGAGGCCACCCAAATGCCTGTTCGCGATTGGGATGTCGAGTGGTCCAGGCCGCGCTACGCCGTATGGCAACAGCCAGCTACGGCGAGGCGCCGAGCCCGCTACGGCGAAAACGCCGAGCCTGCTACGGCGAAGACGCCGAGCATTATTCAGCGGGCTGCGGCTCCAGGATCGCGCGGCGGTCAAGCGACTGCGACAGCACCGCCACCGCGACGGCCAGAAGCGCAAGCGCCGCGCCTACCAGCGGCAGGTTCGCGTAGGAGACGCCCCAGGAGATGGCGAGCCCGCCGATCCAGGCGCCGCCGGCATTGCCGACATTGAAGGCGCCCTGGTTCAGCGTGGCTGCAAGGTTCGGTCCTTCGGCAGCCGCCTCGACGACGCGGATCTGCAAAGGCGGCACGACGATGAAGATCAGCATGCCCCACAAGAAGACAATCGCCACAGCGACGCTTGCGATGGCGCCGAGCTTGGCGAAGACGACGAACAGCAGGGCCATGGCAAGCAGCGTGCCGATCACGGTCGGCATCAGCTTCCAGTCGGCCAGCCTGCCGCCGATGATGTTGCCGATGGTCATGCCGGCACCGAAGAGCAGCAGCACCCAGGTCACGGTCGCTGTCGGCAGGCCGGAGACGTCGGTCAGATACGGCTTGATATAGGTGAAGACGGCGAACAGGCTGGCGGAGGAGAGCGAGGCGATCAGCATCGCCAGCCACACCTGGAGCTTGCCGAGCACGCGCAATTCGCCGAGCAGGCCGCCGCCGCTGGGCTCGGCGACATCCGACGACACCAGCCAGGCGATGGCCGCGACCGAAACGAGGCCGATGCCGACGACGGCGAGGAAGGTGGCGCGCCAGCCGAAGGCTTCGCCCAGCGCCGTGCCGGCGGGAACGCCGAGGATGTTGGACAGCGTCAGGCCGGCGAACATCAGCGCGATCGCGCTTGCCCGCTTGTTGCGCGGAACGAGACTAGCGGCAACGACGGAGCCGATGCCGAAGAAGGCGCCGTGGCCGAAAGCGGTGAAGACGCGTGCTGCCATCAGCAGCCAGTAGTTCGGGGCGATGGCGCAGAAGAGATTGCCGATGACGAACAGCGTGGCGAGGCCGACCAGCACCGGCTTGCGTGGCAGGCGCGCGGTCGCCATGGCGACGATCGGCGCGCCGAACACGACGCCCAGCGCATAGCCGGTGACCAGAAGGCCAGCCGAAGGGATCGAGACACCAAGGTCGGCCGCGACCTCCGGCAGCAGGCCCATGATGACGAATTCGGTGGTGCCGATGCAGAAGGAGGCAATGGCAAGCGCTAGGATCGGCAGCGGCATGGAATGTCCAGACTGAATCGGTTCAAAATCGAGACTGACTTTGGATATGCTCAGCGCGCAACCGCCATTGTTGCAACGCAGCAATGCAGAAAGACGAGATCGGCTTTGCGGAAATCTTCTTTTTTGCGCGAATTCAGATGAGAGGCTACGGAGAAGGCGCCAAGCCTTAACCGGTCACACTTTTCCTGGAATGCTCTAAGCCAGCGGCTTCAGCTCCTGGGCGATCGTCGGCAGCAGTTCCGAGACGTTGGGGTGGATGTGCATGGCGCGCGCCAGCGTCGAGATCGGCGCCTTGGCATACATGAGGTCGAGCACGCAATGGATCGCCTCGTCGCCGCCTGGCCCGAGCACGGTGCAGCCGAGGATCTCGCCGGTGTCAGCATCGGCGAGTATCTTCATGAAGCCTTGCGTTTCGCCCTTCTCGACCGCGCGGCCGACACGCGTCATCGGCCGCTGGCCGACCAGCGCGCGGCGGCCGGATTTCTTCACCGCGGCTTCCGTCATGCCGCAGCGCCCAAGCGGGGGGTCGATATAGAGCGCATAGGCCTCGATGCGGTCGCTGACCTTGCGCGGATCGTTGTCGAGCAGGTTGGCGGCGACGATCTCGAAGTCGTTGTAGGAGGTATGGGTGAAGGCGCCCTTGCCGTTGCAGTCGCCCATCGCCCAGATGCCGGGCACGCTGGTGCGCAACTGGTCGTCGACGACGATGAAGCCGCGCTGGTCGACGGCGACGCCGGCCTTTTCTAGGCCGAGATCGTCGGTGTTGGGGACGCGGCCGAGCGCCAGCAGCACATGCGAGCCCACCGCCGGCGGCTTGCCAGCGGAGAAGGTGACGGCGATCTCGTTGCCTTTCCTGGCGAACGCGATGTCGCCGGCGCCGACATGGACGGTGATGCCTTCATTTTCGAGAATGGACTGGATGGCGGCGGACGTTTCCTCGTCCTCGCGGCCGGTCAGCCGCGGCGCTTTCTCGATCACCGTGACTTCGGAGCCGAAGCGGCGGAACATCTGCGCGAATTCGAGCGAGATATAGCTGCCGCCGACGACGATCAGATGGCTGGGCAGCACATCGAGATCCATCATCGAGGAATTGGTGAGATAGGTAATGTCGTGGACGCCGGGCAGGTCGGGCACGGAGGCGCGGCCGCCGGTGTTGAGGAAGATCTTTGGTGCGGTCAGCAGATCCTCGCCGACACGCACGGTGTTGGCGGATTCAAAGCGCGCATGGCCGCGATAGAGCGTGCACTTCTCCATGCCCGCGATCCAGGTCTCAAGCCCCGTGCGGGAAGCGCCCGACACCTTGTCCTTGCGCGCCTTGATCGCCTTGTAGTCCACGCCGACCGGACCGGACACCGTCACGCCGTAGTCGGCGGCACGGCGGGCGAGGTGGGCGGCATAGGCGCTCGCCACCATCGTCTTGGTCGGGATGCAGCCGGTGTTGACGCAGGTTCCGCCGATGAGCTTGCGCTCGATCAGCGCCACACTCATGCCGGCCGCGTTGAGCCGGCCGGCGAGCGGCGTGCCGGCCTGGCCGGCTCCGATGACGATGGCGTCGAAGGCTTTGGCGCTCATGCGACCGCCGCCACGATCAGCAGGCCGCCGATGATGGCCACCGCATCCTCGATGAAGGCGGCGGGCGGATCCTTGCCGAAGGCGGCGGCCAGCCGGCCACGCACCTCGGCTCCGCCCAGCGTGCCGATCACCGCGCCGATGGCTCCGGCGATGAGCCCGCCGATGGTGGCGCCGCCGGTCGCGCCAATCACCGCGCCGGTAAAGGCGCCTAGGACGATACGGGCGCCGAATTGCTGCGGCACCTTCCGGCTCGGTGTCGACGGCAACTGGTCGGTGACCAATTCGACGATCGCCAGGATGGTGAAGATGCCGACGGCGATCCAGTGGCCCATGAAGCTCGCCCAAGTGCCGGCGACCGGCAGCCAACCGAGATAAGAACCCCAGGCGACGGCGGCCGGCGCTGTCATGGCGCGCAGGCCGGCAACGACACCTATCAGCAGTGCAAGCAGGTAAAGCATGATCGACCCCCTCAAAATCGGAACCTCGCACGGTTCCATGAAGGCAGGCTAGCATAGGCCGGGCGTTTGGCCACGGGCTTTTGTCCGACAATCGGTTGTGCTTGGCAGCGGACGAAATCGGGAGGTGCCGCCATGACGGCAAGTGAGCGCATGAAGATGGCGGCGGGCGAATGGTACACCTGCATAGACGATGAGCTCGAGGCGCTGCGCTTCGCCGCGCGCGATGCGGTGTTCGAGCACAACGGCCTGCCGCCCCGGCAGCGCGGCAATATAGGGCCTGCCTTGCAGGCGCTGCTTGGCGGTGCGGGCGAGGGGGCTCGCATAGAGGCGCCGTTCCATTGCGCTTACGGCTTCAATCTGTTTCTCGGCGATGGCACGTTCCTCAATGCCGGCTGCACCATTCTCGATACCGCGCCGGTGCGCATCGGCAAGGGCACGCTGCTTGGCCCTAATGTGCAGATCTACTGCGCCGAGCATCACCGCGAAGCCACTGGACGGTTGGCCGGGCTGGAGATCGCAAAACCAGTAACGATCGGCGACAATGCCTGGATCGGTGGCGCCGCCATCATCCTCGGCGGCGTCAGCATAGGCGAGGGCGCGATCGTCGGCGCCGGCGCGGTGGTGACCCGCGACGTGCCGGCCAACGCGACCGTGGTCGGCAACCCGGCGCGGGTGGTCACGCCGCGCTAAGCGCGCCCGCGGTCTTGGAAAACTCCCGCCGATATTGCATCGGCGATGTCCTGAGCCGCGCGGCAAAATGCTGGCGCAGCGAGGTGGCGCTGCCGAAACCGGCTTCGAAGGCCACCATGTCCATCGATTTGTCCGTCTGCTCCAAAAGCCGCTGCGCCAGCGCGACGCGCTGGTCGGCGAGCCAGTCGCCGAAACTGGTGCCGGTGGTTTTCTGGAAACGGCGCGTGAAGGTGCGGCGGGTAAGGCCCGCCGCGTCGGCGACGCTGTCGAGACTGTGCGCTTCGCCGAGCGATGCCCGCACGTCATCGAGGGCCTTGGCGAACCGATCGGCGTTCGGCGTCGGCGCAAGCGGGCGCTCGATGAACTGTGCCTGGCCGCCCTGCCGGTGCGGCGAGAGCACGACGTGGCGAGCGAGCCGCAGCGCCGCCTCCGCGCCATAGCGGGCGCGCACGATGTGCAGGCAACAGTCGAGCCCCGCGGCGACACCGGCGGAAGTGATGACGTCGCCATCGTCGACATAGAGCACGTCGGCATCGATCGCGATGTCTGGATGAAGCGCCTGAAGTTGATCGGTATAGGCCCAGTGGGTCGTTGCCTTGCGCCCGGCCAGCAATCCGGCGCCCGCAATGGCGAAGGTGCCGAGGCACAGACCCACGATCAGCGCGCCGCGCCGATGCGCGCCTTGCAGCGCCTCCTTGAATGGCGCAGCCAGAGGGGCATCGAGGTCCTTCCAGCTTGGAATGATCACGATGTCGGCCTCGTCGAGCGCCGTAAGATCGTGCGGCACGACGATGCTCAGCCCAGCGTCGGTATGGATAGGTCCCTCCTCCATCGCGCAGACGCGGAAGTCGAAGCGTGGCAGTCCAAGCCTGGTTCGATCGGCGCCGAACACCAGACAGGGCACGGAGAGGTGGAACGGGCTGATGCCGTCGAAGGCGACAGCGGCGATGATCGGTTGCTTCATGGCTGACATCGTTTGCGTTGACTGGCGAATGTCCCAATTCTTTCGAATGATGTCAATCGGGCCACTTTCGGCCACCGGGACATCCGCCTAGCTTTGCGCCATTAACCCGCTCGAAAGGAAACTGCCATGTCAGCACCAGCCACCCAGCCGCGCCGCGCGCTTGTCGTCGTCGATGTCCAGAACGACTACAATGGCGGCAATTTGGCCATCCAGCATCCGCCCTTCGCCGAGACCGTCGCCAATGTGGCGCGCGCCATGGATGCCGCCGCGGCGGCCGGCATCAAGATCGTCGTCGTCAAGCAGATGGCGCCCGGGACCTCGCCGATCTTCGCCAAGGGCAGCCACGGCGGCGAACTGCATCCCGAGATCGCCGGGCGCGCCCGCGACCATTATGTCGAAAAGACGCTGCCATCGGCCTTCACCGGCACGGATCTGGAGGCCTGGCTGCGCGCCGATGCCATCGGTACGATCGCGGTCGTCGGCTATATGACCCACAATTGCGATCTGTCGACCATCATACACGCCGTGCATATGGGCTTCGCCGTCGAGTTCCTCTCGGATGCCAGCGGCTCGGTGCCCTATGCCAACAGCGCGGGCTATGCGTCGGCAGAGGACATCCACCGGGTGGTAAGCGTCGTTCTGCAGTCGCGTTTCGCCGCGGTGCTGAAGACCGCGGAGTGGGTCGATTGCCTGAAGACCGGGAAGCTGCCCGAGCGCGACACGATCTATGCATCAAACCAGCGGGCGCTGAAGCGGAACGCGGCATAGTCGGGCAAGCAAAGGGCGCCGCGGCAGCGCGGCGCCCTTGATCGGTTTCAGCTCAAAGAATGTTTAGAACAGGCCTTCGATCTGACCCTGCTCGTTGAGGAAGATCTTTTCCGAGGACGGCGCCTTGGGCAGGCCGGGCATGGTCATGACCTCGCCGCAGATGATGACGACGAAGCCGGCGCCGGCCGAGAGCCTGACCTCGCGCACCGGCAGGGTGTGGCCGGTCGGCGCGCCGCGCAGGTTGGGGTCGGTCGAGAAGGAATATTGGGTCTTGGCCATGCAGACCGGCAGGTTGCCGTAGCCGGCCTGTTCCCAGGCATGCAGCTGGTCGCGGATCGACTTGTCGGCGATCGCCTCGTCGCCGCGGTAGATGCGCTTGACGATGGTGTTGACCTTCTCGAACAGCGGCATCTCGTCCGGATAAAGCGGCGAGAACTGCGAGGCACCGGATTCGGCAATTTCGACGACCTTCTTCGCGAGGTCCTCGATGCCGGCCGAGCCCTGCGCCCAGTGCTTGCACAGGATCGCCTCGGCGCCCTGCGCCTTGACGAAATCCTTCATCGCCTGGATTTCGGCTTCGGTGTCGGTGGTGAAGTGGTTGATCGCCACCACGGCCGGCACGCCGAACTGCTTCACGTTCTCGATGTGGCGGCCGAGATTGAGGCAGCCTTTCTTGACCGCCTCGATGTTTTCCTTGCCGAGGTCTTCCTTCTTGATGCCGCCATTCATCTTCATGGCGCGCACGGTCGCGACGATGACCGCCGCCGAGGGCTTCAGCCCCGCCTTGCGGCACTTGATGTCGAAGAATTTTTCAGCGCCGAGGTCGGCGCCGAAGCCGGCTTCGGTGACGACATAGTCGGCGAGCTTCAGCGCCGTCGTGGTGGCGACGACCGAGTTGCAGCCATGTGCGATGTTGGCGAACGGACCGCCATGGACGAAGGCCGGGTTGTTCTCAAGCGTCTGCACCAGGTTAGGTTGCATGGCGTCCTTGAGCAGAACCGCCATGGCGCCGTCGGCCTTGAGGTCGCGGGCATAGACCGGCGACTTGTCGCGGCGATAGGCGACGATGATGTCGCCGAGGCGCTTTTCCAGATCCTTGAGATCGGTGGCAAGGCACAGGATCGCCATCACTTCCGAGGCGACGGTGATGTCGAAGCCGGCTTCACGCGGGTAGCCGTTGGCGACGCCGCCCAACGAGCAGATGATTTCGCGCAGCGCGCGGTCGTTCATGTCCATGACGCGGCGCCAGGCGACGCGGCGGGTGTCGATGCCGAGTTCGTTGCCCCAGTAGATGTGGTTGTCGATCAGCGCCGACAGCAAATTGTGCGCGGTGGTGATGGCGTGGAAGTCGCCGGTGAAGTGAAGATTCATGTCCTCCATCGGCACCACCTGGGCAAGGCCGCCGCCCGCGGCACCGCCCTTGACGCCGAAATTCGGGCCGAGCGAGGCTTCGCGGATGCAGATGATCGCCTTCTTGCCGATGCGGTTGAGGCCGTCGCCGAGGCCGACCGTGGTGGTCGTCTTGCCTTCGCCGGCGGGCGTCGGGTTGATGGCGGTGACCAGGATCAGCTTGCCGTCCTTGTTGCCCTTCACCGACTTGATGAACTCGGCCGAGACTTTGGCCTTGTCGTGACCATAGGGCAGGAGATGCTCGGTCGGGATGCCGATTTTGGCGCCGATCTCCTGGATCGGTTTCTTCTTGGCGGCGCGCGCGATCTCGATGTCGGACTTCACTTCGGCCATGACGGCTTTCCTCTGGAGTAGGCGGTGGAGGGGAGGGGTTCGATCATTCGTGCATGGTCGAAACGCCGCCCGGACGCAAGGGCATGTTCTAACCCTGTCGCTGGCGCGGCGTCAACTTCCATGCAACTATGTTTCCTGTTAAGAAAGAGTGTTCCTGTCGCCGGGCCTCTTCCAAGGCGGTCGTCTCGGGCCCGGTCGTTGCGCCGTATAGAAGCCAGAGCGGGGGCGGTTTCGCCGTCTCAAAACAGCCGCCTAATGCGCGAAAAGCGACAGGGGCGACGGCGCAAATCCGCCATCGCCCTGTCGCCCCGAGACGGTGCTATTGGGTCAGAACGTTGCTGATCTCAACCATGTTGGAGCGCACGCGCAGAATGTAGAAGCCCATCGTCGTCAGATGCGTCGGCAACAGCCAGCCATCCTCGCGGCCATTGGCGATGATGAAGGGCTGGATGCGCAGCGCCGAGACGAACTGCGAATCCATCGTGTCCCACAGGCTCTGCAGGTGCTTTTCCTTGAGCACGTCCTCGAAGTCGGCCTGGGCACCCTTCATGAGGCCGTAATAGGCATAGAGCTGGCCATAGGCGAACCAGAAGCGGTCGTCGGCGCGGGTATCGAACCAGCCATTGTTGTGGTTTTCGGCGCGCTCCTTGAGGATCGCCGAGGTCGAGCCGATGTCGCTAGCGATGCGGTCGATATACTGCTTGAGATTGTCGGCGCGCGCGTCGAACGTCGCCTGGCAGGTGGCGAGACGCGCATTGAAGGAACGCAGCTTGCGCACCGCGTCGCGATAGTAGCTCGGTGTCGGCGTCTTGGGGCCGAAGGGGTTCAGGCCGAAATACCAGGTGTACTCGTCGAACTGCAGATTGCCGCGAGCGTCCTGCAGGTCGGCATCGATCTGCGAGGTTGTGCGCACGCGGCCGAGATTGTCGGCAAGCTCGGTCGCGGTGCGGCGCACCGCCTGGTTGATGCCGCGCTGGAAGGACGCCTTGTTGTCCATCCAGGGCGTGTTGTCCCAGTCGATGCCGAACAGGCCGAGCTTGTAGAGGATCATCGACGAGATCCAGGCATTCTGGTTGACGTTGAAGTCGGTCAGATCGGCCGCGACCTGGGCGATCGCCGAGTTGCCGCAGGTCTTGGCCGTGTCGGTGCCGGCGCCGGCGGAGACCTGCTCGCCGGCCGACACGTTGCGCTTCTCGAACGTGTAGGTGTCGGGATAGTTCGGGTTGAAATTGTTCCACCACTGCGTGGCGTAGAAGAAATTGGCGTAAAGGCCGATCAGCACCAGGAGAGCAAGACCGACCACCGCCTTCAGGATCCAGCCGCGCTGCCCGTACCAGCGGCCGACCCACATGAACGGCCACAGAATGACGCCGATGACGAAGCCGATGCCGCGGCCGATCCACTGGAAGATCTGGGTGAAGAAGTTCACGATTGGGTCGAGCATGGCTGTGGCACCCCCTTAGAGCATTTCACCGTTTCAAGGGAAACGGCGATCTGCCCTAACCCTTTGTTTTGGCTTAATTACGGGCGGAAAACCGCCCAGACTTTTCTAGTCAGTCAGGCCGTAAAGACGCGCGCGGAACGCCGCCTTGTCCTTCAAATATGTGGTTTTCAGAACGTCCACAACATGGCTTCGCCAGGCGTCGCTGTAGCTCTCATAGTCCTTGTAGAAGCCGGGCTTGTTGAAGACGTAGCGCGAGACGAAGTCCTGCGGCACGAAATCCGAGATCAGCTGGTTGGTCAGCCAGGCATCGGGGTGTTCGGGCTTGGCGCGCACGACCAGGAAGCGCTGGCGCGGCGGCACATCCTCGATCTTGAGATAGCCGAGTTGGGCGATCTCACGCTTGGCGGCGTTGAGGAAAGGGAAATTGCCATCGCTGGCGATCAGGTCGGCATGGCCGTGGATCCAGGTCTGCAGCCAGACCTTGTCGACATCGGTCAGATTGCGGTTGGGCTCGGCGTCGCGGATCAGCGCGCGCACAACCATCTCGGCGCGATGCTCGAGATAGCCGGAGGCCTCGATCCACGAGGCGCGCGGCAGGTCGAGGCGGCCGGTGGCGGCAAGGAAGCGGAACACCTTGTCGGCATCGTTGATCGACAGGTAGCTGACCTGCCAGGGGCGTGAGCGGCGGAAGCCGGGAGCGGCCGGATCGCAGATAACCGTCGTCATGTCGGGATCGACAAAGACATAGAGGCCGCCGAAATGGCTGGTCCAGTAGGCATTGTGGCGGAAGATCACCTGGTCGGGGACCAGCGCGTTCTCGCGGATGTCGCCGCAGACCTTGGCCAGATCGACCATGCGCTGCAGCATGGCATTGTCGCGCCAGGCGTCGGGTTCCTGCTTCAGTCGGTCGACCAGCTTGCCGAGCTCGGCCGCCTTGCCCAGCACATCCTCGGCCGACAGCACCTTGAACTCGACCTGGTTGATCGACAAAAGGTCCTCGATGTCGTTGACCTTGGGGACCGAGTCCTCGATCTCGCCGTAGATCACGTCCTTGATGGTCAGCGCGTCGATGGCGCGCTGGTTCTTCGACATGAACTCGAACATCAGCTGCGAGGTGTTGGAGAAGGCGGTGTGCACCACGGGCAGGTCGATCTGCGACGGGGTCAGGATGATGAAGCGGCGGTTGACCTCGTTGGGATCGAGATAGTCGAAATCGCCGCACTCCTCCGCGATTTCGGGCGAGAAGCCGGTGCGGTCGATCTGGAAGCTCTTTAACCTGGTCGGCTCGAGGCTGAAGGCGACAAGCGCCTTGTTGTAGCGCTGGATGAGATGCGGCTCGTCGACGCCGAGCAGGCGGCCGTAGATCAGCTCGTTGTCGCGCAGGAGGTCGGGTTTCTTGGCGGCTTTCATCCTTCCTTCTCCCCGTTCACGGGGAGAAGGTGCCCGAAGGGCGGATGAGGGGCAGCG
>NZ_SUGA01000030.1:0-794 GCF_004963255.1 Mesorhizobium sp.
ACCGTGTCCGTCGTCGCAACTTCGGCCGCCGCTGCCTGCGCGGCATGCGCCGCTTCTTCCGCCGCCAGCTTCGCCGCCGCCGCCTCGCGGGCGGCATTGTCCTGGGCTTCGAGCTTCGCCTTCACTTCGGCGGCAGGCTTCGCCTCGGCGCGATAGCCGAGACCCTTGAGGATCTCTTCCATGTCGTCGGCAGTGGCGCCGAGGATCGACATCATCGGCGGCGTCACCATGAAGGCGTGGCCGTCATAGGCGCCGTCCGGACGCTGGCCGAGGCCGGGCTTCCAGTTGGTCGCCGGGCGGATGAGGTCGGCAAGCCGCTCGAGGATATCAACGCGCACGGCGCGGCGGCCGAGATTGCGGTAGCCGGCGAGCTTGTAGAAGGTCTTGTCGAAGGCCGGGTCGATGACGACCGAGGTGCGGCCGGAGGCCAGCGCATGCACCACGTCGCCGAAGCCCGGCTTGTCCTTGCCGTCGTTCTTTAGCGCCCAGAGCAAGGTCACCAGCCCGGCTGGAGCCGGCTTGATCAACGCCGGCACGAAGACATGGTAGGCGCCGAAGCGCACGCCGAGCCGGCGGAGCGCCGCGCGGCCTTCCTGATCGAGCGACTTCATCTCTTCGGCGATGTCGCGGCGATTGATCAGGCCGAAATGCTCGACGAGCTGGAAGGCGATGCCGCGCGCGATGCCGGTGAGCTGGTCGGCATTCTTCAAATCGACCAGCGGCTTCAGCAGCGACTCGATCTGGAAATTGACGAAACGCTCGGCGCGCGCCGAGCGTTTCGTCAATTTCCAGAT